>NC_015726.1:2400000-3872936 GCF_000219215.1 Cupriavidus necator N-1
GGCGTGACAGGCCGGTATTCTAACCGACTGAACTACCACTCCTTAGTCGGCTGCCGTTTCAAGCTGATGCTTGAGACGACATGCTGGACGTCTGATTACGCCCTGCTGTTATGGCGTCCCCTAGGGGATTCGAACCCCTGTACTCACCGTGAAAGGGTGATGTCCTAGGCCTCTAGACGAAGGGGACAGAAACTTGTCTTTCAACACGTTCCGTCTGGCGCCACCCGAAAAAAACCTGGATGACACCTAAATCTTGGTGGAGCTAAGCGGGATCGAACCGCTGACCTCTTGCATGCCATGCAAGCGCTCTCCCAGCTGAGCTATAGCCCCATGGTACTGCCATTTACTGCAACTTGCTGCGTTTTCGCCTGATTTAACTACCGTTTCAAGCGAAGCCAAGATTATATATTAACCACTAATCTTTGCAAGCTCCCGTTTCAGCTTTTTTTCGCTTTCCCGTCACTTCAAAAATCAGTTCGGAGATTGCGAAGATCCTTGCGGATCAGCCAGCCCGCTTGGTCAGGGACCGCGCTGCAGGGAGAAAGAGATTATGCGCAAGTCCGGCCCGGAGCGCAAGCCCCCGGCGCGGACTTTTTCACGACTTTTTATGCAGCCGCCGCCAGGCGGCGCAGCACCGTGTCACGGCCGAACAGTTCCAGCACCGCGTCGATGCCCGGCGTCTGCAGCTGGCCGGCCACCAGCAGGCGCACGGGCATGGCCAGCTTGGGCATCTTCAGGCCGAACTCGGCCAGCACCGCCTTGAAGGTGGCGTTGATGGCTTCGCGCTTCCATTCCGGCAGCGCGGCCAGCTGGGTGGCCAGCGCTGCCAGCGCGGGCTGGATCTCCGGGGTCAGGTGCTCGGCCTTGAGCGCGGCAGCCGCCTGCGGCTCGCCGCGATAGAACAGCAGCGCCGCCTGCGCGACTTCCTTCAGCGTATTGGCGCGGTCCTTCACCAGCCCCACCACGCCGGCCAAGTCCGCCCCTTCCACCTTGCCGCCGAGCGCCTCGATGAACGGCTGCGTCAGCGTGGCCAGGCGCTGGTTGTCGCCGACCTTGATGTAGTGGTTGTTCAGCCAGGCCAGCTTCTCGGGGTTGTACTGGGCGGGCGACTTGCCCAGGTGCTCCAGGTCGAACCATTCAACGAACTGCTCGCGCGAGAAGATCTCGGCGTCGCCGTGGGCCCAGCCCAGGCGCGCCAGGTAGTTCAGCACGGCTTCGGGCAGGTAGCCCTCGTCGCGGTAGCCGGTCACGGCCATGGCGCCATGGCGCTTGCTCATCTTCTCGCCCTGCTCGTTGAGCACGGTCGGCAGGTGGGCGTAGACCGGCGGCGTGCCGCCCAGCGCGCGGATGATGTTGATCTGGCGCGGGGTGTTGTTGACGTGGTCGTCGCCGCGGATCACGTGCGTGATCTTCATGTCGAGGTCGTCCACCACCACGCAAAAGTTATAGGTAGGGGTGCCGTCCGGGCGCGCGATCACCAGGTCGTCGAGCTCGTCGTTGGAGATCTCGATGCGGCCCTTGACCGCGTCGTCCCACACTACGCTGCCGCCGATCGGGTTCTTGAAGCGGATCACCGGATCGACGCCCGCCGGCGGCTCGGGCAGGACCTTGCCCGGCTCGGGACGCCAGAAGCCGTTGTAGCGCGGCTTCTCGCCGCGCTCGCGCTGGGCTTCGCGCAGCGCGTCCAGTTCTTCGGTGCTCATGTAGCAGCGGTAGGCCAGGTCGGACTCGACCATCTGCGCCACCACCTCGCGATAGCGGTCCATGCGCTGCATCTGGTAGAACGGGCCTTCGTCGATATCCATCTCCAGCCAGGCCATGCTTTCCAGGATCACGTCAACCGCTTCCTGCGACGAACGCTCAACGTCGGTGTCTTCGATGCGCAGGATGAAGTCGCCCTGCATGCGGCGGGCGAAGGCCCAGGGATAGAGCGCTGAGCGGATATTGCCGAGGTGGATAAAACCGGTCGGGCTCGGCGCAAAGCGGGTGCGGACGCGTTGGGTCATGGTCAGGGGCAGAAACAAGAAAGCCCGCGCGCAGCGGCGCGCAGGCTGGTGTATGTGCAGGCCTTGCATTATACCAACGCGCATCCCTCGCCTCGCCCGGCGTGCCGGCGCCGCGCGGAATCATTTATGCTTGCGCCGGTCTGAGGTGATGCCGGTGATTCAGGCAAGGCGATGCCAGCCCCCATGGAGGAGCGCCCGCATCACATCCCTGTATCCGCCGGTCCTACCTGGTTACTGATCCCGCTTCATGCAACGACGTAATTTCCTCGGCATCTCCGCGGCCGCCCTGCTGGCGGGCTGCTCGTTCGGCCCGCGTCCCGCGCCGCCGCTCGCCACCACCCCGCCCGCGCCACGGCCCGTCAAGATTGGCCTGGCGCTGGGCGGCGGCGCGGCACGCGGCTTTGCCCATATCGGCGTGATCAAGGCGCTCGAAGCGCAAGGCATCCATGCCGACCTGGTCACTGGCACCAGCGCCGGCGCAGTCGTGGCGGCGCTTTACGCCAGCGGACTGAATGGCTTCCAGCTGAACAAGCTGGCGCTGACCATGGACGAAGCCGCCATCGCCGACTGGGCCCTGCCCTTCGGCACCCGCTTCGGCGGCTGGCTCAAGGGCGAGGCGCTGCAGAACTACATCAACCGGCTGGTGCAGAACCGGACGATCGAGGCCATGAAGCTGCCGCTGGGCATTGTCGCCACGGACCTCAAGAGCGGCGAGAAGATCCTGTTCCGCCGCGGCAACACGGGCCAGGCCGTGCGCGCGTCGAGCAGCGTGCCCGGCGTGTTCCAGCCGGTGTCGATCCAGGGGCATGACTATGTCGACGGCGGCCTGGTCGAGCCGGTGCCGGTGGATTCCGCGCGCAGCATGGGCGCGGACTTTGTCATCGCGGTCAATATCTCGGCCGACCCGTCGGCGCAGAAGAACGCCGGCCAGAGCGGCGTGCTGCTGCAGACCACCGCGATCATGGGCCAGTCGATCAACAAGATGGCACTGGCGCGCGCCGACGTGGTGATCCGCCCCGAGCTGCCCGATATGGGCGGCAGCGATTTCAACGCCCGCAACCAGGCCATACTGGCCGGCGAACAGGCCACCACGGCGGTGATGGCAACGCTACGGCAGCAGCTGGAACAGGCCCGCCTGACGCCGGCCGGAACGGTCGCAGCGCAATAACCCGGGAGGCCACGCCTCGCCAACGCAAAAAGGACTGCCGCAGCAGTGCCGCAGCAGTCCTTTTTGCTTGAAGCGCGCCGAAGCCTCAGCCGCCGTACAGCGATGCGCGGGCGACCTTGGGGTCGTAGCGCTTGAGCGTCTCGACCATGTCGCCGAGGCCATCGGCACCGCCCTCCTTGCCATCCTCGATGCGGCGGGCGCCGTTGTAGCGGGTCACCCAGTAAGCTGCACGCATGTCGTCGACACGGATCTTGCTGCCCGTGGACGGGGCATGCACGAACTTGTTGTCGCCGATATAGATGCCAACGTGCGAGAAGGTCTGACGCATGGTGTTGAAGAACACCAGGTCGCCCGGACGGAGGTCGGTGGCTGCCACGGTGGTGCCGACACGGCTGATTTCGACAGAGCGGCGCGGCAGCATGAAGCCGAAGGTGTCCTGGAATACGTAGCGGACAAAGCCGCTGCAGTCCAGGCCGGATTCGGGGCTGTTGCCGCCGAAGCGGTAACGCACGCCAATCAGGCCCAGCGCATTCATGACCAGGTCGCCAGCCTTGCTGGCAACATTGCTGGTGGAATTCACCACCGACGACAGCAAGCCGCGCTTGCCTTCCGTATGCGAGTCCGCAGCCTGGGCCGAGGCATCGATACGGGCGTCGGCATCCTTGAATACCGTATCCGCCAGCACTCCATTCGACACAGTCGCACCGCAGGCAATGGCAATTCCGACGGCGGCACGCGCCAGGGAATGAAGTACCGATCGCTGCATTGGTTCTCCCGTTGATCGTTCCAAAGCAAGCCCCGGCACAAGTCCGGGGCGGGCTGGGTATCTGTGAAATTCGCGTGAACTTCGCGAGGAATTCTTGTGAACCTGCGGGGTGAACCCTATGCAACATCCGGACCAGGCTTACCTGGCCTGTCTTGCACCGCAAACGTGCCGTGCACGATCCAATGCGTCGGACGGACCACCCCCAAAACTAGTTCTCGCGGGATGGTAAAGGGTTGTCATTCACATGTCAAAGTTCGTTACAAATTCGCCGGATTTGACTGGCGAATCAATGATATAGGCGGGATTTCGCATCTTGTTTGTCGGATTAGTCCGAGCAACCGGATGCTAGTCAGGCGGGGCCGCGGCGTTGATGCGCCGCACATTTTCGGGTCAGGCCGCGCCGACCTGCGCCGCCGCCATCAGCTTGCGCGTATAGGGGTGCTGGGGTGCGCCCAGCACCGCTTCGGTGTCGCCGGCCTCGACCACCTCCCCCGCCTTCATCACGAAAACCCGATGCGCCATGGCACGGATCACCGCCAGGTCATGGCTGATGAACAGGTAGGTGAGGTTGTACTTGTGCTGCAGCTGGGACAGCAGCGCCAGCACCTGCTGCTGGATCGACACGTCCAGGGCCGAGGTGGGCTCGTCCAGCACCAGGATCTGCGGCTTGAGGATCAGCACCCGGGCAATGGCGATGCGCTGCCGCTGCCCGCCCGAGAATTCATGTGGATAGCGGCCCAGCGCGGTACGGTCCAGGCCGACCTCGCGCAGGGCTTCGATCACGCGCTGGCGCGTGCCCTCGCGCGACAGGCCGGGCTGGTGCAGCGCTAGGCCTTCGCCGACGATCTGCTCGATGGTCATGCGTGGCGCCAGCGAGCCGAACGGGTCCTGAAACACCACCTGCATGCGCGCGCGCAACTGGCGGCGATCGTCGCGCGTGGCGGTGTCGAAGCTGCGGCCCAGGAAATGGATGGTGCCGCCGCTCTTGCGCTGCAGCGCGAGCACGGTATGCGCCAGCGTGGTCTTGCCCGAACCGGACTCGCCGACGATGCCGACGGTCTCGCCCTCGCGCAGCTGGAAGTCCACGTCCTTGACCGCCGCGAACTGGTCCTTGCCGAACCAGCCGGCCAGCCCGCGGCGCTTGCGCGCGTAGTTGACGCTCAGCTTGCGCGCTTCCAGCAGCACCGGCGCCAGCGGCACCAGCGGCAGCACCTCGCGCCTGGGGCGGCTGTCGATCAGCTTGCGGGTGTAGGGGTGCTGGGGGGCGGCAAACACCTGCGCGGTCTCGCCGGTCTCGACCAGCACGCCCTTCTCCATCACGCCCACGCGCTGGGCAAAGGAACGCACCAGGTTGAGGTCATGGGTGATCAGCATCACCGCCATGCCGAACTCGGCCTGCAGGTCGCGTAGCAGGTCCATGATCTGGGCGCGGATGGTCACGTCCAGCGCCGTGGTCGGCTCGTCGGCCAGCAGCAGCTTGGGGCGACAGGCCAGCGCCATGGCGATCATGGCGCGCTGGCGCTGGCCGCCCGAGAGCTGGTGCGGAAAGCTGTCGAAGCGGTGCGCGGCGTCGCTGATGCCGGTACGCTCCAGCAGCGCGATGGCGCGCTCGCGCGCGGCGCGGCGGTCCAGGCCCTCGTGCAGCGCCAGAGTCTCGACGATCTGGTTGCCGATGGTGTACAGCGGGTTGAGCGCCGTCATCGGCTCCTGGAAGATCATCGCGATCTCGGCGCCGCGGATGCCGCGCATCTCGCGGTCCGACACCGCCAGCAGGTCCTTGCCCTCGAAGCGGATGGCGCCGTCGTAGTAGGCGTCCTCCACCAGCCGCAGCATCGCCAGCGCGGTCACGGTCTTGCCCGAGCCCGACTCGCCCACCAGCGCGTAGCGCTCGCCCGCGCGCAGATCGAAGCTGACTTCGCGCACGGCACGGGTGGCATGCTCGCCGTGGCCGAAGGTGACGGAAAGCTTGTCGACGCACATCAGCGTGGAACCGGGCGCCGGCGCCGCGGCCGGCGCCACGGCCGGCTGGATCACGGGAGACACCGCGGTCATGGCGTGGCCTCCGGTGCTGCCCCGGTTGGCGCGCCGGCCGGGATCTTGGGTTCGACCCGGCCGCGCAGCGCCGCCAGGCCCAGGCGGGTATCGAAGGCATCGCGCAGCGCGTCGCCCATGAAGGTCAGCAGCAGCAGCGTGACCACCAGCACCGCGAAGGTCGACAGCGAAATCCACCACGCATCCAGGTTGGCCTTGCCCTGCGCCAGCAGTTCGCCCAGGCTGGGCGTGGTGGGCGGCACGCCCATGCCGAGGAAATCCAGGCTGGTCAGCGCCAGGATGGCGGCGCTCATGCGGAACGGCAGGAAGGTGATCACCGGGGTCAGGCTGTTGGGCAGGATATGGCGCCACATGATCTGCACATTGGACAGGCCCAGCGCGCGCGCCGCCTTGACGTAGTCGAGCGAGCGGTTGCGGTAGAACTCGGCGCGCACGTAGTCGGACAGGCCCATCCAGCCGAACAGCGACAGCAGGATGATCAGCAGCGCCAGGCTGGGCTCGAAGATCGAGGCAAAGATAATCAGCAGATACAGCTCCGGCATCGAGCTCCAGATCTCGATGGCACGCTGCGAGAACAGGTCGAAGCGCCCGCCGAAAAAGCCCATCAGCGCCCCGGTCAGCGTGCCCACCAGCACCCCGATCACGGTCAGCGCCATGCCGAACAGCACCGACACGCGGAAGCCGTACAGCAGCCGGGCCAGGATGTCGCGGCCGCGGTCGTCGGTACCCAGCCAGTTCTCTGCCGACGGCGGAGCCGGGTTGGGCTCCTTGGCAAAGTAGTTGAGCGAGTCGTACGAATAATGGTTCAGCGGGAACACCGCGAAGTTGCCGTTGGTGGTGATGCGGTCGCGGATATACGGATCGAGGTAGTCCGCGGGCGTGGCGAAATCGCCGTCGAAGGTGGTTTCCGGGTAGACCTTGACGATGGGGAAATACCACTCGCCCTTGTAGTGCACCACCAGCGGCCGGTTGCTGGACAGCAGCTCGGCGCCCAGGCTCAGCACGAAGATGACCACGAAGATCACCAGGCTCCAGTAGCCGCGCCGGTTGCGGCGAAAGCGCTGCCAGGCGCGCTGGCGCGGCGAGGGCGAATGCGGCAGCCCGTTGGGGGCCGCGTGCGTGAACAGTTTCATCGGTGCAAGCCCTCGAAATGGATGCGCGGGTCCACCAGCACGTAGCAGACATCGGAGATCAGGCGCGTGACCAGCCCGATCAGCGTGAACAGATAGAGCGTGCCCAGCACCACCGGATAGTCGCGCCGCAGCACCGCCTCATAGGACAGCAAGCCCAGCCCGTCCAGCGAGAACAGCGTTTCGATCAGCAGCGAGCCGGTGAAGAAGGCACCGATGAACGCGGCCGGGAAACCCGTCACCAGCGGGATCAGCGCGTTGCGGAACACATGCTTCCACAGCACGCGGCGCTCGCCCAGGCCCTTGGCGCGTGCGGTCAGCACGTATTGCTTGCGGATTTCCTCGAGGAAGGCATTTTTGGTCAGCATGGTGACCACCGCGAAGCTGCCCACCACCGATGCCGTGATCGGCAGCACCAGGTGCCACAGGTAGTCCATCACCTTGCCCATCAGCGAGAGCTGCTCCCAGTTGTCGGAGGTCAGACCGCGCAGCGGGAACCACTGCACGAAGGTGCCGCCGCCGAACAGCACCAGCAACAGCACGCCCAGCACAAAGCCGGGGATGGCATAACCCACCAGCACGATGATGCTGGTCACGACGTCAAAGCGGCTGCCCGCGCGGATGGCCTTGGAGATGCCCAGCGGCACCGATATCAGGTAGGTCAGGAAGAAGGTCCACAAACCCAGACTGACCGACACCGGCAGCTTGGACTTGACCAGCTCCCACACGCTGCGGTGCTGGAAATAGCTCTGGCCCAGGTCGAACCGGGCAAAGCGCTTGAGCATCAGGAAGTAGCGCTCCAGCGGCGGCTTGTCGAAGCCGTACAGGGCCTGGATCTCCTTGATCTTCTCGGGGTCGACGCCGCGGCGCCCGCGGTATTCGGCACCGCCGCCGCTGGCTTCGCCGGCGCCGCCCCGCCCTTTCAGTTCCATCATCATCTGTTCGACCGGGCCGCCCGGCACGAACTGGATCACCACAAAGGTCAGCGTGATGACCCCGATCAGCGTCGGGATCATCAGCAGAATGCGCTTGAGCAGGTAGGCAAGCATCGGCCGGTCCTCATCCTTGTCTTGGTCGCGGCGGGGCGCGTCAGCGCGCCTGCGCCTGCAGGTCCGTGCGCCACCAGTGGCTCAGGATCCAGCCTTCGGCCGTGTAGTAATACGGAAGGCGCTCCGGGTAGGCCAGCGTCTTGCGGTATGACACCCGGTGCGATGCGCTGTACCAGTTCGGCACGATGTAGTAGCCATGCATCAGCACCCGGTCCAGCGCCCGCCCGGCGGTGACCAGCTCCTGCCGGGTATGGGAGTGCAGCACGTTGTCCACCAGCTTGTCGACCACGGGCGACTTCAGCCCGAACAGGTTGTCCGAGCCCGGCGTGCCGGCCGCCTCGCTGGAGAAGCGGTCGCGCAGTTCGTTGCCGGGGCTTTGCGAGTCCGGGAAGCGGATCGACACCATGTCGAAGTCAAAATCCTCCAGCCGCTTCTGGTACAAGGCAAAGTCCGTGGTGCGCTGGTTCACCTGGATGCCGAGCTTCTCCAGGTTGCGCACATAGGTGGTGATGACGCGGCTCATGGCGCCGCCATCGTCGAGGAACTCGAACACCAGCGTCTCGCCCTTGGCGTTGCGCAGTGCGCCATCCGTATAGGTCCAGCCGGCCTGGGCCAGCAGGCGCCGTGCCTCGCGCAGGTTGTCGCGCAGCGAACGCGGCGCCGCGGTGCTGGGCTGGACCACGTCCGGGCCGAACACCTCTGGCGGCAATTCCGCGCGCAGCGGCTCAAGCAGCGCCATCTCGCCCGGGCCGGGGCGGCCGTCGAAGGTGGCGCTGGCGGCCAGTTCGCTGTTGGAAAACCAGCTGTCCAGCCGCTTGTAGGCGCCGTAGAACAACTGCCGGTTCAGCCATTCGAAGTCGAGCGCAAGGATCAGGGCCTGGCGCACGCGCACGTCCTGGAACACCGGCTTGCGCATATTCATCACGAAGCCCTGCATGCCGGCACCGTTGCGGTGCGGGAACTCGGTCTTCAGCAGCTCGCCGTTGCGAAAACGGGTGCCCTGGTAGCTCTTGGCCCAGTTCTTGGCCTTGTATTCGACGATGGCGTCGAACTCCCCTGCCTTAAAGGCCTCGAGCTTGGCGGTCTCGTCCTTGTACAGGCGGTAGGCCACGCGCGCGAAATTGAAGGTGCCGCGGCGCACCGCGAGATCCTTGCCCCAGTACTTCGGGTCGCGCTGGAAGATGATGCCGCGGCCGGCGTCATAGCGCTCGATCAGGTAGGGGCCGCTGGTGACCGGCGGCTCGAAGGTCAGCTTCTCGAACGGGATCTTGGCCGTCCATTTCTTCGAGAACACCGGCAGCGAGCCGACGATCAGCGGCAGCTCGCGGTTGCGCTGCTTGAATTCGAAGCGCACCGTGCGCTCGCCGGCGACGATCACCGCCTTCACATCGGTACACATGCTGCGGTAGCCCGGGCTCGAGGCCTTGCTCATCAGCATGTCATAAGAATATTTGACATCCGACGCCAGCACCGGGTCGCCATTGGAGAAGCGCGCCTGTGGCCGGATGGTGAACGTGACCGATAGCTCGTCCGGCGCCACCGTGATGTCCTCGGCGAGCAAGCCATAGGCGCTGGCGCTCTCGTCGGCGCTGCTGATCAGCAGCGACTCGAACATCAGCGCGTTCAGGCCGGGCGCTGACGTGCCCTTCAGCGTGAACGGATTGAACTTATCGAAACTGGTGCGCCGGTCGGGATTGGCGAGTGTCAGCGTGCCGCCGGCGGGTGCATCGGGATTGGCGTAGTCGAACTGCCGGAAATCCGCCTGGTACTTCAGGTCCCCGTGCAGCGCGAAGCCATGCGCCGCCAGCGCCGGACTGGATAAGAGAGAGACCCCCGCCGCCAGCGCCATCGCCAGCCCGCTTGCGACCCAACCGCGCAGTACCGCATCCCGCCGGAAGCACTGCCATGCCGCCTGAAGCGGCCAACGTGCTTGAATAGGCATCCCGTTGGATTCCTCCACTATGACCTGTGGGGCCCGGCATTCTGCGGCCGGGCCAAGTATGAGACAATTTTACATGCGTCGGGGGTGGCGCCAGCCATCCGGACATTCCCTCTGCGCGGCGCAATAAAAACGGCCGCAGGACAGCAAAGGCACGCGCACGGCCGCACGGCGGACGCACGAAGCGTGCCTGATACACCACCTTGGAGAATTTATGGGATTTCTGGCAGGTAAGCGGATCCTGATCACCGGCTTGCTCTCTAACCGGTCGATCGCCTATGGCATCGCATCGGCGTGCAAACGCGAAGGCGCCGAACTGGCCTTCACCTATGTCGGCGAACGGTTCAAGGACCGGATCAGCGACTTTGCCAAGGAATTCGGCACCGACCTGGTATTCGAGTGCGACGTCGGCAGCGACGAGCAGATCGCCGCGACCTTCGCCGCGCTGGGCCAGCGCTGGGAGAAGTTCGACGGGCTGGTGCACTCGATCGGCTTCGCGCCGCGCGACGCCATCGCCGGCGACTTCCTGGAAGGCCTGTCGCGCGAAGGTTTCCGTATCGCCCATGACATTTCCGCCTACAGCTTCCCGGCGCTGGCCAAGGCCGCGCTGCCGCTGCTGTCGGACAAGGCCTCGCTGCTGACGCTGACCTACCTGGGTGCCGAGCGCGTGGTCCCCAACTACAACACCATGGGCTTGGCCAAGGCCTCACTGGAAGCCAGCGTACGCTACCTGGCCTCGTCGGTCGGCCCGCGCGGCATCCGCGCCAACGGCATCTCGGCCGGCCCGATCAAGACCCTGGCCGCCTCGGGCATCAAGGGCTTCGGCAAGCTGCTCGGCCATTTCGAAGACGTCGCACCGCTGCGCCGCAACGTCACCATCGAAGAAGTCGGCAACGTGGCCGCCTTCCTGCTGTCCGACCTGGCCAGCGGCGTGACCGGTGAGATCACCTATGTCGACGGCGGCTTCAACGTGGTCGGCGCAAGCGTCGCGGACGCAGAGTAAGCCAGTCCCCGCCAGCGGGACGCAGATGAAAAAGGGGGGCCCGATGAGGCACCCCTTTTTTGTTCCTTGCGGACCTGTGCGCGGACCAGGTCCGCCTGCATCACGCCTGCGCCGCGGCGGGCGCGCCCTGCCGGCCCATGCTCAGCATCGACCACGCATAGACCACCAGGCCGCCCAGCGCCAGCAGCAGGCCCACCCAGCCGGTGGACTCCCAGCCGTAGCCGGCGGCGATGGTCACCCCGCCCAGCCACGCACCGAGCGCATTGGCCATGTTGAAGGCCGAGTGGTTGAGGGCCGCGGCCAGCGTCTGCGCGTCGCCGGCGACATCCATCAGCCGGATCTGCAAGGCGGGGCCCAGCGCCACCGTGGTGCCCACCAGCAGCACATTGATGGCCCCCAGCCAGGGATGCGACGCGGTAAAGGTGAAGGCGCCCAGCACCAGCGCCGCCCACACCAGCACGCCGCCGATGGTCGGCATCAAGGCCTTGTCGGCCAGCTTCGCGCCGGCAAGGTTGCCCGCCACCGTGCCGATGCCGAACAGGGCCAGCACCACCGGGATACCCGCCGCCGGCATATGCGCCAGCTCCAGCATGGTCGGCTTGATATAGCTGAACACCGAGAACATGCCGCCAAAGCCGATCGCGCCGATGCCCAGTGTCAGCCACACCTGCTTGTGCTTGAGTGCCGACAGCTCGCGCAGCGGGCTGGCACGCCGGTCGGCCGGCACGAACGGCACCCAGCGCCATACCAGCAGCGCCGTCAGCGCGCCGAGGGCACCGACGATCAGGAAGGCCGAGCGCCAGCCCAGCCAGGTGCCGACCGTGGCCGCGATCGGCACACCTACCAGCGTGGCAATGGTCAGGCCCAGCATCACAAGCCCCACCGCCTGTGCGCGCCGCTCGCGCGGGACCAGGCTGGCGGCCACCAGCGCCGCCACGCCGAAGTAGGTGCCATGCGGAAAGCCCGTGAGCAGGCGCGCCACCATCATCGACAGATAGGAAGGTGCCAGCGCGCTGGCAATATTCCCGGCGGCAAACACCGCCATCAGCGCGATCAGCAGGTTGCGCCGCGGCCAGCGCGCGCCCAGCACCGCCAGCAGCGGCGCGCCGATGACCACGCCCAGCGCATAGGCGCTGATCAGGTGGCCGGCTTGCGGGATGGAAATGGCGAGGTCGCTGGCGGCATCGGGCAGCAAACCCATAATGACGAACTCGCCGGTGCCGATGCCGAAGCTGCCGACGCCAAGCGCCAGCAGCGGCAGGCGGCCGGATGATTGGTGATCGCGGGAAGAAAAGGAAGTGTCTGCGCCGCGGACGGGATCCGCGGCGGAATGTGCATGTGGGGCGGCCATGTACAGGATTGCAGGATGTTCAACAAAATGCCGCCCGCTGACGGGCGAGGTCAGTGCCCTCGCCTCTGATCGATCCAGCGTGCTCCTGTGCGGCGCGCAGGCTGTATTGTGCGGCAAAACCGCAAATCTTGCCCGCACCGGCCTGACTGGCCGGCGTTGCGTTGGCTTACCTGGTCACGTGGACCAGCCGGTGCCACCAGTACCGAAGCGAATGCTTCGCGATGCCGAACACCGGCTTGTGGTGGATGCCCACCCGGATGATGTAGCCGTAGACCCCGACCAACACGGCCAGGAACACAAGGGACCAGATGATCCCTGCGCTGTCAGTCTCAGTCATTTCTTCTTCTTGGCGACCTCATCGTGTCCGCGAAACTGGACCGTGCTGAAGGGTGAGGCCGGCACCGATGGCTTCTTCGGTTGCTTGGGTTTCTTGGCTTCGCGGCTGCTGCGTAGTTGACTCTTGGCCATGATGGGCTCCTGAATGGCTTGCCTGGAGATAATGGCAACCCCAGCATACGCGCTAAATCGCCGGCAAAAGAAATATCTTTCGCCAAGAACGCGGGTCATGCGCTGCAGCAGCCAGCGCAGACAGATGCCCGGCTGGCGGGAAACGGGTGCATACTAGGGCTGGCAGCACCGGCTGGCGCCAGCAAGCCCAACATGCACGGCGTACCGTGACCGGACAGGAGTCTGCAATGGCACTGAACTTTCCCAATCCCAGCCGCAGCTACGATGCGGCGCGGCACTGCGTTTGTTTCTGGGGCTATGACAACGCGCGCGAAGTGGCATTCCAGGTCACTGACGACATTCTTCTGCGCCTGAGCCACCAGGGTACCGCGGAAGAATCCGCCCTTCTCGCCACATTCGACCATCATCGGGACCAGATCCTGCAATTGGCCAGGGACCTGTACAACCCCGGGGAACGTACCACCTACACGATTTCCTGACTGGAAAACGCAGCGCGGCGATGGGGCCAGGCCTGTGCCTGCCCCCCCCGCCGCGCTACGTTGTCCTGCCCGCTATGCTTGCGCCCGATCAGTTCAACCCGCCCGGATTCTGGGCGGTGTTGCGTTGCTTCGTCTTGGCCGCCCAGAACGCGCCAATCTGCCTCTCGGTCACCTCGCCCTTCTTCTTGGCGTCGATCTGGTCAAACTGTTTGTACACCTCCGGCATACCCGCCTGCGCCTCCTCACGGGTCAGCTTGCCATCGTGATTGGCGTCCGCAGCCTTGAACTTCTCCGAGAACTTCGCCTTGGCTTCCTTGGCATTCATCGGCGGCTGCTGTTGCTGCGCACCAATGGTTCCGGAGGCGAGGCAAGCCGCCAGCGCCAGGCTGGCAATCGAAAGCTGTCGCGCAATCATCTGAGTCTCCCTGGATAGTTGGATGGCGAGTGCAGCCAGCCTGATGGTCGTCCGCAACGGGCCAGTTTTCGCAGACGTCGGGATACAGCGATTGCCCGAACCCCGCCCGAGATCATCGTCGGCTTTCAGAGATTAGGGAATTCAGAAATTTCGGCATCCGATATTAAAACCCTCCCAGGAATGTGACGTGTGCCGCGGCGCGACATCTCCCGTGGCCGAGCTGATGCCTACAACACCTCCACTCCTATGGCCCTTCGTCCTGCCGCAGCCTGGCCAGGTTGTGCTTGATCACGTCAAGCACCGCCGCGGTCATCACCGAAGTGGAGACGCCGAACATCAGGATGCCGTTGGCCGCCTCGAGCGGCCCCAGCAGGCGCCGGGGTTCGGACATGACGATATCGCCATAGCCCAGGGTGGCGAAATTCACGCCAGAGTGATACAGCGCGGTGGCGTAATCGTTGAACTCGCCCAGCAGCATGAACAGGACTGCCCAGATTGCCATCTGCACGAAATTGCCGAGCAACGTCAGCATCATCACGACCGACAACAATAGGATCTCCTGCCACAGCGATTCTCGGGCTTGCCGCGCATGCCTGAAGCGCACGTAGTAGCGCAGGCAGATAGCGACGAAGACCGCCTGCAGCAGCAGGCAGAGCAGCATCACGGGAAGGCCGATCAGCAGGTTGCTCAGCACGACCGGCCTCTTTAGCGGGCGTGCCGTCGTGCGCTGCGCGGCTGGTCGAGCAGCTCGATCATCAGCCAGGCATACAGCGTGACGCCGATAAACAGGCCCATGCGCACGGCGAAGGCGGTATAGACATCCTTCCCGGCCGCGCTGTCCTGCACCGACTGGCCCAGCAGGATGATCAGCGTCACGAGAGTGTTCACCCAGAAGCCTGGCGGGTACCCCGACGGGCTGAGACCATACAGCTTGCGCGTCACCAGCAGGCCGAACAGCAGCATCCACAGGAAGTACATCCACAAATGCACGAACAGGCTGAGCGCGCACCAGAACAGGATGGCCAGCACGCCGCCGAACAAGGTCGAGCCAAGCAGTTCGCGCCCGGCGCCGCGTGCCGTGGTGGTGCAGCTTTGCCGGCCAAGGGTGACCGCTTTCATGATGATCGGGATGTACGCGGCCGGGTCGTTCAGCGCCAGCAGGAAGGCCGGCATCACCACCAGCGCAGCGCGCAGCGCAATCCAGGCGGCCTGGTCATCCGGAAGGGCCTTGGCCGCGGGCGGCGCCTGCGCGCCGGCCGGTTCGGGAAACAGCCAGTGGCCAAGTGCCAGCACCACGACCGCGACGAGCAGTCCCTTGACCAGGGCACCGATGACCGTGACCGCCAGACCGAAATCGAAGGTGCCCGCCGCCGAGATCATGGTCAGGCCAATCACCAGGAAGGTCGAGACCAGGTTGTTGCCGCCGCGCAGTCCGTAGCGAAACGCGAGGAACAGGCACAGGCCGATCATCAACACGCCGCTGACCGGGTAGTAGCGCAGCAAGGGGATCAGCAGCAGGCCGGTGCCAGTAGTCAGCATCACGACCAGCACCAGGCCCAGCCCGGCCTTGGCTGACATCGGCTGGTTGACGCTGGCCAGCAGGAACACGCCGAGCACCGGCGCGAGCATGGGGACCGGCAGGCCCAGGCCGAAGCTGGCCGCCAGGCACAGCGCGGTGCCGCACGCCACGCGCAGCGAACGCTGGGCGCGTGGTTCGCGCGCGGGCAACGGCAGCGCCGGGCGGTCAGTAGACATAGGAAAGCCAGCTCATCAGGTACAGGAATACGCGGCCGAGCGGATTGAGCGGGTTGCCCTGGGTGGGAAACGCCATGACCTCGGCCTGCCCGCCCACGCGAATACCGCGCATCGAGGCGAGTTCGCCATGGGCAAGCTCGACCACCACCGGGAAGCGTTGCGCCGGACGCAGCCAGTCCCGGCTGTTCTGCACCGTCGGCAAGCTGCCCGGCGGCGTGCTCGGGCCGACGTTGACGCCATAGCCGACACTGCGCACACGACCTTCGAAGATCCTGCCCGGCAGCGCATCCAGCACGATGGCAACCGGCGTGCCGGGCTCGACACGGCCCAGGTTGTTCTCGGTCATCTCCGCGCTGATCCACAGATCGTGGATCGCGATCAGCGTCATGACCGGGTTGCCGGCCGCGGCAAACTGGCCGGCATCGGTGCGCAGGTCGGTGACCAGCCCGGCGGCGCGCGCCCGCACCTGCGTATTGGCAAGATCCAGTGCGGCCTTTTCCAGGGCCGTGGCGGCGCTGCGCAGCTTGGCGTTCTCTTCCTCGCTGCCCCCCTGCTGTTCGCGCGCACGCTGGACCTCGGCCTTGGCGGCGGCGACCTGGCTGACAGCCTGCTCGAGGCTGGCCCGCGCCACCTCCAGACGGCGCAGGGAAATGGTGCCGGGGTCATCGCTGTACAGGCGCTCCAGACGGCTGCTGTCCTGGCGCGCCTTGAGTTCGTTGGCGCGTGCTGCGCGCAGCGATGCCTGCGCCGATTCGATGCCCGCGGTGCTGGCGCCGATCTGCCGGCGTGTCGACTCCAGATCGGCGCGGGCGCGGTCCACGGCGATCTTGTAGTGCTGGGGATCCACCTCGAACAGGACAGTGCCTGCCGCAACGTCCTGGTTGTTGCGCACATGCACCTTGGTCACGCGCCCGGACACTTCCGCCGCGACCGGCACCACGAAGGCCTGTACCCGCGCCTGTTGCGTGTACGGGGTCAGGCGGTCGGCCAGCAGGTACCAGACCAGGCTGATGACGATCAGCAGGATCACCCAGCGCACGCCCTTCCTTGCCGGGTCGGCGGCGGGCGGCGGTGCGCCGGGCGCTGGGGCTGCGGGGGGTTGCGGGGCGTCGCTCATCGGCTCTCGTTCACGGAGATCTACCTCTGCTTCACAGGGAGGCTGGCACCGGCGGACGGCGGGCCTGGCTCATCCAGCAGCGTCCCCCAGTCGGTGCGTTGCTGCATCTGCTGACGGGTGGCCGGATCCACCAGTGGCTGCTCGCTGTGCCAGCCGCCGCCAAGCGCCTTGTACAAGGCGATCAGGTTGCTGACGGCATTGCTGCGGTTGACCAGGTAGGTGTCCTGCTGGGTGGCCAGCGCACGCTGGGAATCCAGTACGCGCTGGAAGTCCGAGTAGCCTTCGCGGTAGAGCGCGTTGGCCAGCGTCAGCGAACGCCTGGCGGCCAGCGCAGTGTCGCGCAGGATCTGCTCGCGTTCCAGCGCCTTGATCAGCGCACTGGCGGCATCGTCGGCCTCGCGCGCGGCCTGCCGCACGGCATCCTGGTAGGCGACGATCAGCTGCTGCAGGCGGGCGTCCTGCACGCGCACGGTGTTCTTGATGCGGCCGTAGTCGAACACGTTCCAGCGCAGGCTGGGGCCGCCGATCAGGGCCAGGCTGTTGGGCGTGCCGGCCAGCGTGCTGGCGGACCAGACAATGCTGCCCAGCAGCGTCAGCGACGGATAGAGATCGGCTTCGGCCACGCCGATCAGCGCCGATTGCGCGGCAATCTGCAGCTCGGCGGCGCGGATATCCGGACGGCGCAACAGCAGGCTGGCGGGCACGTCCTGCAGTACCGCGCGATCGATCAGTGGAATCACCCCTTCCTTGCCTGCCAGCTCCGGCAGTTCCGGCAACGGGCCCGGCGGGCGGCCTATCAGCACCGCCAGGGCATTGCGGGTGCGCATGATCTGGCTTTCAAATTCAGGGATGCTGCTCAGGGTGCCCAGGTACTGCGTCTTCGCTTGCTGCAGGTCGAGCTCGTCGGTCTCGCCGCTCTTGAACAGCCGCTCGGTGATTTCAAGGCTGCGCTTTTGCAGCGCCGCGTTTTCGCGGGCGATGCGCAGCCGTGCCTCGGCCGTGCGCAGCGCAAAGTAGGTGTCAGCCACCTGGGCACGCAGCAGCACCAGCACATCGTCGCGGTTGGCGCGGGCGGCAAAATAGGCTGCATCGGCGGATTCGATGGCGCGGCTGAAGCGGCCCCAGAAATCAAGTTCCCAGCCGATGTCGAAGCCCGCGCTGTATTGCCAGAAGCGGCTATTCTGCGGGTTGAGGCCACCGGCCTGCCGGCGATCCGTGTACAGGGCATCGGCACTGGCCTGCTGCAGTTGCGGGAAGCGCCCGCTCTGGGCAATGCCCAGTTGGGCGCGCGCTTCCATCACGCGCAGGCCGGCAATCCGCAGGCTGGCATTGTGCGCGTCGGCTTCGGCGATCAGGCGTTCGAGGGTCGGGTCGGCAAAGACCTGCCACCACTCGCGGATGTCGGGCTGGGCCCGCTGCCCGGTCGCCTGCTCAAGCGCCGGGCTGTGCCACTGCTGCATCCAGGGTTCATGCTGCGACTGGAAATCCGGCCCCAGGCGCGCGCAGCCGCCAAGGCAGCAGGCGCCGGCCAGCAATGCGCGCAACGGAGGATTCCAGCGCGACATGGGCGGCCCGGACCACTTCAGGTCTGTTGCTGGTTGCCGGGATCCGCGTGCGGCGGCGGGTCTTCCACCCATTGCCAGAACAGCTGATACCCGACCGCGAGCACCACCGGGCCGATGAACAGGCCGATCACGCCGCCGGTCACCATGCCGCCCAGGGCACCGATCAGCACCACCGGCATCGGCACATCGACGCCACGCCCGAGCAGCAGTGGCTTGAGCACGTTGTCGGCCAGTCCTGCTACGAAGACATAGATGGCGAAGACAATAGTGGCAACGCTGGCACCTTCCGTGGCAAAGACATAGATGATCACTGGCACGGTGATCAGCGTGGCCGGCAACTGCGCGATGCCCAGCAGCAGCACGGCCATGGCCAGCACGCCCGCGGCAGGAACCCCCTTGATCACAAAGCCTATGCCGATCAGCAGCATTTGGATGAAGGCAATGCCGACCACCCCCTGCGCCACCGCGCGGATGGTCGCCGTGCATAGCGTGGCGATGCGCGGGCCCCTCTCCGGGCCGAAAATGCGCGAGGCAATCTGCACGGCGCTACGGTTGCCGGCCTCGCCGTAGGCCATGAAGATGCCCCCGATAATCAGCGCGAAGACGAAGATCAGCAGCCCCTTGCCGATGCCGGCGGCTGCGGCCAGCACGGCCAGGCTGATTTCCTTGATCTGAGGCGCCAGCGTCTGCACCAAGCTGGCCAGGTCCGAGGCGGCATGCAGCCAGAGGTCATACAGGCGCTGGCCAACCAGCGGCCAGCTGGCGACCGACTCATGCGGTGGCGGAATATGAATGCCTTCGCTCTTGACGATGGCGATCGCATTCTCCATCGAATCGACCATGGCGGCACCCAGCAGGTAGGCTGGCAGCGCAATGATGGCGATGGCGGCCAGCACGATCAGCGTGGCGGCGCGGCCGTCCTTGTTGCCCAGCCTGCGCCTGAGCCTGACCTGCAGCGGGTAGATGGTCACCGCCAGGATCACGGACCAGACAATGAGATCGAGGAAGGGGCGGAATATCTGGAAGCAGAAGATTGCCAGCACCGCGATCAGCCCGGCACGGATCAGCACATCGAGTAGTCCGCGGGACAGCGCTCTCTCTGAAGTGGGCGTGGGCAACATCGCTGGTCTCCCTGCAGATCACCGCAAAAGTACCGGATCGGCAACCTCATCGCCGCGCATTCGCCAAGCCAGGTTACGTACCGATCTCTTGGACAGGTGAAATCCAGTCTAGACGAGTGACGGGGCCGGGACAACCTCAAAACGTACGCCTATCGCTACATTGGCCGTCTAGTATTGGGGGAGTTGCAGGGCGCCGCCCCCCGGTCTGGTTCGTCCTGCATTCGCCGCGGAGGACCTATGGCCAGATTGCCGACCTCAGCCTTGGCCGTCATTTCGATGCTGCTGCTGCTTGCCGCCTGCGCCTCCCGGCCAGTCAATCCGCCGATCGCGCACGCGGACCAGAGTACCGGCTATCGATTCTTCACGCGGCCCCAGTATGCGGCGGACAACGAGAACCTGGTCATCCTTGCCTTCTCAGGGGGCGGTACGCGCGCGGCAGCATTCTCGTATGGCGTGCTTGAGTTCCTGCGCAATACCGAAGTCGTCGGACCCAAGGGCAACCGGTCACGCCTGCTCGACCATGTCAGCGTCATCACCGGCGTGTCAGGTGGCAGCTTCACTGCCCTCGCCTACGGCCTGTATGGCGACAAACTGTTTGATCTCTACGAACAGAGCTTCCTCAAACGCGACGTGCAGGGCGAGATCACGTTCCGGACGCTGAATCCGGCGTATTGGCCGTCGTTGTGGTCGAGCGGATGGGGCCGCTCTGAACTGGCCGCCGACCTGTATGACGAAATCCTTTTCCATGGGGCAACCTTTGGCGACCTCCATCGGGGCAAGGGTCCGTTCATCATTGCCTCGGCCACGGACATCTCGACGGGCGCACGCCTGCCATTCACGCAGACCACCTTCGACGTACTCTGCTCCGACCTCAATGCACTGCGCCTGTCCCGTGCCGCCGCGGCATCGTCGGCGGTTCCCGTGGTCCTGACGCCCATCACGCTCAACAACTACGGGGGCAATTGCGGCTACGTGCCTCCCGACTGGATCAAGCCATTTATCGATGCCAGCGACCCACCCCGGCCGGCCGCTCGCGCAACCCGGCACCTGAAGGAAGAAGCGGAATACGGGGACAGCGTCAACCGGCCCTATATCCATGTCGTGGACGGCGGCGTCTCCGACAACCTGGGCATGCGCAGCGTGCTGGACTCCCTGGAGGTCCTGGAGTCCCTGCACCTGAACGGCCAGCCCTCACCCCTGGACCATACCCGCAGGATCGTTGTCTTTGTCGTCAATTCGCTGTCCACGCCCCGAACGACATGGGACAAGTCAGAGTCTGCGCCGGGCACGCTGGAGATTCTGGTGAAAGCCACCGGCGTGCCAATCGACCACTATTCCTATGAGGCGACCGAACTGTTGAAGGACAATCAGGCCCGGTGGCAAGCCATGCGCCGGCTGCGGGAGTCGCGCGCCTTTGCCACGAACAAGGATGCCGCCGTCACTGCGGCGTTGCGCACGCCGGACGCGACCATCTATGCCATCGATGTGTCGTTTGCCCGACTGACGGACAAGGCGGAACTGGATTACCTGAATGAGCTGGCGACGTCGTTCTCGCTGCCGGCCGAAGCCGTCGACCGCCTGCGCGCCGCCGCGGGAAAGATCATCCTGGAGTCGCCCGATTTCCAGCACTTGCTGAAAGACGTCGGTGCCAGGATCGTGACAGACCAGGTGCCCGGGAATCGCCCGGCGGGGACGAGTCAGTAACCTGGTTCGATGGGATGGCCCCTGGGGGCTGGCGCGTCCTAGAGGACTCGAACCTCTGACCGCTCGCTTAGAAGGCGAGTGCTCTATCCAACTGAGCTAAGGACGCGAAGGCGTGCATTCTACCGCAGCACCGCTGCGCAGTGACAAGCGGCGCAGGTCAGGATGCGGCGCGCGGCTGTGCGCGCGTGATGTAGTGGCCATCGACAGCGCCGCCATCGGTGCCTGCCTCGCTGCCGGCCGGATGCAGGGACACGCAGTTGCGCCCTTTCAGCTTGGCGTCGTATAGAGCACGGTCGGCGCGGCGCATCAGCGCATCGGCGCCTTCGCCCGGCTGCCGCGCCGCCAGGCCGATGCTGACGGTATAGGCAATCGGGTCGGGCTCGGACGGGCATGGCGTGGCGCGCACCGCCGTGGCCAGCCGCAGGCAGGCAAGCCGGCCCTGCTCCAGCGCCGTATCCGGCATCAGGATGGCAAATTCCTCGCCGCCCAGGCGCCCCGCCACATCGAACTGGCCGAAACTCTTGCGCAGCAGTCCGGCGAAATGCCGCAGCACGCTGTCGCCCGCCAGGTGGCCGTAGACATCGTTGATCGCCTTGAAGTGATCGAGGTCGACAAAGGCCACCGTCAGGGGCTTGCGCTGCCGTTCGGCGCGCAGGCAGGCTGCCTCCAGCTCCTCCCAGAACGCGCCGCGCAGCAGCACATCGGTCAGGTCGTCATGGCGCGCGCGCCGCTCCAGCATGCGGCGCAGCCGGTCGTGCGCCATCAGCGCAAAACTGACCGACACGCCCACCAGTGCAAAGACGTTGAGCATGGCGAGCTCGCCGTCCCACGGCATCGGCCGCGGCCAGGCGCCGCCCTGCATGACTGCCGCCAGCGGCAGCGCCACGGTCCATGCGTTGATGGCTGCCGCGGCGATGACGATCAATACCAGCGACAACGCCGCCAGCCGGCCGGTGCCGCGCGTGGCCGGCACCGACGGCATGGCGCTGCGGGCCAGGTCCAGCAGCAGTGCGATATGGCACATCGTCAGCAGCGGTGCCATCTCCGGCACCAGCACCGGCACGGCAAGATACTGCGGCGCCAGGTCGTGCCAGGCCACCGCCGCTGCGGCCGCCAGGTTCAGCGCCAGCAACGGCACGGCGCGGCCGGGCCGGGCCGCGAAGTGCCGCGCGCCCACGGCCATGACCGAGAGCGCCGCCAGCAGCGCCAGGTCGCTCGATTCCAGCACCAGCCAAAGCGGGCGCAGTTCCTGCACCGCCGCCAGGGCCGCGGCCATTGCCGCCAGCACACTCCCCAGCGCCCACGACGTCAGGCCGCTGCGATTCATGCCCGCCGAGCGGCGCAACACCACGCAAACCACAGCCATCTGCAGGGCAAACAACCCTGCGATGAGCACAACTATGTGCGACTGAAACATCTTCATTCCCGTCCAAGGCGACCAGCGGTGCACCGCATGGCGCCGCTGTTACCTGCTCTTTACCGGCCCTGTGTCGGACCGTTGTTATCAATGCCGCATACCCGGTTTCAGGACGCCTGGCGCCGCCAGCCGGCAGACGCAAACAGGCCGAGGCGCCCGCCGCGGGCGGGAGCGCCGTTCTTGTTGTGGTGATCAGGTCAGTCCGGAAGGAAATAGGCAAACCGGGCGTTCCCAAAAGCACGCCGGTCGGACTGGTGCGGTTTGCGGATTATCCCAGCGCGCAAACCCAAGTCAAGCCAAAGCGCCCCCGCCAGAAGGGGGAGCAGGCCGGCAAGGTTGAGTGCGCCAGAGCGGGCATCATCACATTACATTGACCGCAAGCCCAGAGTCCAGCTACAATCGCGGGCTTCGGAGCGTAGCGCAGCCTGGTAGCGCATCTGATTTGGGATCAGAGGGTCGTAGGTTCGAATCCTATCGCTCCGACCAGAAATATGTAATGGAATCAGCGGCTTGGGCGGCAACGTCTAAGCCGCTTTTTTCATTCCCTAACGGCTTTCCTAATTAATTCCTGGCCGCTCCCTAATATCCAGTGGTCGGCGTGCCCTATACAGCACTGATTTAACGCACAGTGGTTCGGGCCCATGCCGCCCCTTCGGCAGAGCAACTCTGACCGATTGCATCCACACTCGCTCGCCCCTCCCAAATTCATGCCCCGGGCATCCGTTCCAAGGGTGTCGATACCTGGCGCATACGGCACCATGGCCATAACAACGCCTGCCAGAGGCTATGAGGCGCGTCGCCTGAACCGAGCCCCACATCAACGAACTCGTCGCGCCCAGGCCGGCGTAGCGTGCCGAAGAGGATGTCCCAGAGGGGGAAGAGATTGGAGAAATTCTTATTGCGGTCACGCTCGTGCCGAGAGTGGTGCAGGCGATGATATTGCGGATGCTGGATTAGCAAAAAGGCCCGGACGCTCGCGGCCGGGCGGGCGTCACACGCCTTTCCGGCGAGACCATGATCAGCAGCATCACGCACATCGGAGCCACGCTTAACAGGGCGCGGATTGAGATGTCTTCGAGGAAGCGCACGAGTTCCGCGCTCATATCCCCCTCCACTATTTATTTCTGCAAGCGTAATTCTCCGACCCACGGAGCCATATCAGGCAGAGGTATGTTTCGGACGTGAACGGTCGCCTCGGCCGTGTTGCGGTCGCACGCCAAATACTTGGCAATTCACTATTGATTTTGCTGCTTTAGTGCTGGATTAAAATCCAGTGCGCCATGCGGCGCCGGGCGCCCATACAAAAGCCCCTCCCAGCGCTGCCGGCCTGGCAAGATCTGTTCTCACCACCGCAGCAAGTCCGGCCAGATCAGCGCGCCCGCGAACAGCATCAGCATCACCGCGACGATGACCAGCCCCCGGCTTGGGCCCGCATGGCCGGCCTCAACCTTTGGCATCCATGACTGGCCTGCGCCGGCCGGGACCGCAGGTGACGGCGGCGGCACGGGTCGCGCAGGCATGCTGATCGCAACACGCGGCACGAAGTCGGCCTCGGCCAGCAGGAAGCCCATGGGCGTGGCCTGGCCGGCAGCACCCATGTGCTGGAACAGCAGCTTGGACAGCGCCAGACAATCATCCAGCGCAACCTGCGGGCGGGGCCGAAATATGTGCAGGTGCTCGCACAGCGTATCAAGCTTGTGGTTGGGGGCGTGGAAGTACTGGGCCCAGCGAACCTGGCGCACCGAGCAGCGCCAGCGCTTGTGCTGGATGTTGGGAAGCACTTTTCCCAGCATCCGCGCGTTGAATTCGGCGCCGTGGGCGACCAGCACATCCGCGTCGTCAATGATGGCGCGGATGGTATCGACGTCAAAGCGCCGCCCGCGCAGCATCTCGGCGGTCAATCCGTGCGTGCCGGTGGCAGCTTCGCTGATCGGCACGGTGGGCTCCTGCGAGCCGTAATAGTCAGTGATCTCCCGCAACAGCGTGCCAGCCCGCGGCGCCACTTCGACAAGCAGCAGGCCGATGCTGACGGGCTCGTCCGCTGGCGTGAGCCCAGTGGTTTCGGTACTGACGATTGCGACCCGCATGGGCTCGGTACTCCGGTGTAGCCGTCCGCAGGCATGGTTGGCGGCGGCCGCTCTGATCGTTTGCCTCTAGGTTAGTGCGAGCGCGTTAGACGTCATATCAACCAGATGGGCTAACCGGAAGCGCCAGCCGGGAGGATGCCGGCTGCTACCACCCCTCCCTCATCTCCACCTCCTGGTTCAGGCAGGCTGCTGCTCCGTCTCGCCACGCCGTCGCTCGAGATTGCAATAGACGTCGGCCGCCACCAGCCCGAAGAGCGCATGGGCGAACAGGCTTTCCCAGCCGCGGGCCTCGTCGAACCAGTTGAAATAGGCGCCCAGCAGATAGAAATTGACCAGGTAGACCACCACGCCAAACACGATCCCGACCACCGAGGCCAACCACAGGCTGGAATCGAAACGGAATGACGACAGGATTATTGCCAGCACCGCCGCCAGGATGATCGACAGCGCGAAGTGCACCGTCCCCGCCGAAAGCACGACGGTCCAGTTGAAGGCATCAGCAGACAGCGCTTCACGCCCGAGGATGATTGCCGCGACCATCTTCACGGTGCCCCAGGCACCCTGGTACAGCAGGAAGCGCGCCGTCAGCAGCTCCAGCACCATGTAGACCGCGCCGGCAATCAGCCCCGCCACCACGGCTGCCCGCCAGTCCGGCCGGCAGCGAACGTAGCGGTGCGATTCCAGATGGAGTTCCATGGCAGTCTCCTTGCGAGATCCGGCCCGGCAAGGCCGTACGAGTTAGTTCTAGCTCATATGGGGCAAATACCAAGCCGGCCAGACCACATTAAGATACCTCTACCGCACATCTATTGCCGACCTGCCCGGCGCGGTGCAACCGCCGTGGCCGGCCGTCCGGCGCAACGTGCTGGCCATGCTGCAACTGCGTACGTGATACAATGTCAAAGTAGCCCCCGGGGTGTCCGTGCATCCCTGTAACCGGGCGTTCTCACCAGCGCGCTCTCGCGAGCGAACAGCAGCAGCCGGCGCGGGCCTTCCGCGACGACACCAAACTGGCGAACCACCGGGTACAACCTGCCCGCCTGCTCCGCAAAGCACACGGCCTCCCCGGCCGTCAGCGGCCAGGCTCGCCCAAGCCATCCGCGCCCATTGGGCGATACCGCTGACAGGACCGAGCATCAGGCGCCGCGCGCCGCAGTCCGCGTGAGCTTGCCCCGAACAACCCAAGGCGCACTTCGCCGCAATCGGCGCAATGTGCCGCGGTTCCGCGCCGTGACGGGCGAACCGAACAGGATTTTTGAAATCGCAACCATGCAGCCTTCACGGGCTGTCGGAAAGGAAGACAGATTGGCTAAGGAAGAACTCATTGAATTTGGCGGCGTGGTGTCGGAAGCCCTGCCTGACAACCGCTATCGTGTCACGCTGGAAAACGGCGTCGAAATCTGGGCATACGCTTCGGGCAAGATGCAGAAGCACCGCATCCGCATCCTGGCCGGCGACCGTGTCACCCTGGAAATGTCGCCCTATGACCTGACCAAGGGACGCATCAACTTCCGCCACAAGTCCTGAGTTTCTGCGCGGCCCCGGCGATACCGCATGCGCGGCTGTCGCCCGCGCCGCGGCCGTTGTGCGCCGACGCGCTGTCACGCCGCTGACACCGCGCCCGGACACACTTGCGGGCTGCCCGACAGGCAGCCCGCTTCCGTTTACGCGCTGCGTCCAGCCTGGCCTGCGCCACCGGCGCGGGCCCGCTGGCGCTTGCGCCGCTCGGGCCGCTTCACCATACTCGAAGCACGCTCATTGCCCCGCCCGACATGAACCTGATCCTGTGGCGCCACGCCGAAGCCGAAGACCTCCCCGACGCGCTCAGCCTGAGCCGCCATGCCGACCTGCAGCGCCCGCTCACACGCCGCGGCCGCAAGCAGGCGGAGGTATCCGCCAAATGGCTGCGCGCGCATCTGCCGGCCGACACCCGCGTGCTGTGCAGCCCCGCGCTGCGCACCCGTGAAACGGCGGCCGCGCTGACTGCCAAGGCGGAGATCATTGATGCCCTTGCGCCCGGCGCCGACGTCAGCGCGGTGCTTGCCGCGGTCGAGTGGCCGGAACGCCCCGAGCATGTGGTGGTGGTCGGGCACCAGCCCTGGATTGGCCGCGTCGCCAGCCTGCTGCTGGCCGGCTCGGAAATGAACTGGAGCGTGCGCAAGAGCGGCATCTGGTGGCTGACCGGCCGCACCCGCGAAAGCGAGGCGCAGACCGTGCTGCGCGCCGTCATCAACCCCGAATTCCTCTGAGCCTTGCCTTCCGGCATGCCTGGTACCGCCTGACGGCACCTGACCCATCCTGTCCCGTCAAAATCAGAAATGGCTGATGGCGGGCGGAATCTCCCGTTACCAGAGTGGCCTTGGCGCCTCTTCCGGTGCCGAAAGCAGGTGTCACGGAGATTCCCCATGAATGGCCCGGCCAATCGTCATATTGCTGGCGAGGAACGCAACTCACACCCCTGACCCGTCGCCCGAAACTGCCCAACCGTCCGCCCTGGCAGGAGACGTCACGGAACGGTCATCCCCGGGTCACGGCACTGTCACCCGCCCTCACTACATTGCATCGCAACAGTTTCGTCACCAAAAGGACATACTGATGCGAGATCTGCCGACGCCCACCCAGCCGCTTTTTGACTCTCTGCCCAATGGCCTTGGTGGCCAGACGGCGCGGAGCCGTCTTCATCGCCAATCAGATACACCGGCACATGAATCGCCTGTTCTCAGCGTGGCGTGGGCGCGCCACCAGGACGAAGTAGTCGAAGCCCAGCGCCTGCGCTACAAGGTCTTTGCCGAGGAAATGGGCGCGCGCCTGACCTCTTCCGTGCCGGAGCTGGACATCGACATGTTCGATGCCTACTGCGACCACCTGATCGTGCGCGACATGGCCACGCTGCGCGTGGTGGGCACCTACCGCGTGCTGCCGCCGCACCAGGCCAAGCGCCTGGGCTGCCTGTACGCGGAATCGGAATTCGACCTGGTGCGCCTGGCCCACCTGCGCCCCAAGATGCTGGAACTGGGCCGCTCCTGCGTGCACCGCGACTACCGTTCGGGCAGCGTCATCATGGCGCTGTGGGGCGGCCTGGGCGAGTACCTGCAGCGCTGGGGCATCGAATCGATGCTGGGCTGCGCCAGCGTGCCGATGAACGACGGCGGCCACTACGCGGCCAGCCTCCACCGGCTGTTCAGCGAACGCTCGCTGGCACCGATCGAATACCATGCCTTCCCGCGCGTGCCGCTGCCGGTCGAGGACCTGAACCAGCAGCTGGACGTCGAGCCGCCCGCGCTGATCAAGGGCTACTTGCGCCTGGGCGCAAAGATCTGCGGCCAGCCGGCCTGGGATCCGGACTTCAACGTGGCGGACTTCCTGACGCTGCTGCGCGTGAACGACATGAACCCGCGCTACGCCCGCCACTTCCTCGGCCTGAACAACGCCGCCTGAGCGGCGCCTGGCCCTGTCAGCGGCCGCCGCCCCCTGGCGGCCGCCCTCCGCGCTGCGCTCAGTCGTAGATGACCTTGTAGCGCTTGCCGATCCGTTGCCATTCGTCAGCCTCCTGCGCGAGGCTGTATTCGATCAGCGGATTGGCCTCGATCCACGCCTGCGGCAGGCGCACGGTGAAGCCTTCGTCCAGCGCTTCGGCCAGCTGGCTCACACGGATATCGGGCAAGGCCACGTCCGAGCGGCGCCGGCACAGCACAAAGGCCAGGCGCAGGCTGAACAGCATGCGCCAGTCGACGAACCTGCCGCTGCCCGACAGCTTGCCGAGCTTGCCGGCATGGCCCAGCAACAGCGTCGCCAGCCGCGCCTGGTCGGTCTTGGAAAAGCCCGGCATGTCGGCATGAGTGGCGATATAGGCCGAATGCTTGTGGTAGCCGCTGTGCGAGATCGTCATGCCGATCTCATGCAGGCTGGCGGCCCAGCCCAGCAGCGCCAGGTTGTCCTCGCGCCGTTCGTTGGCCGGCTCCGGGAACTGTGACAACAGCGTCTGCGCGGCGCGGCGCACGCGGCTGGACTGGGCCCGGTCCACGCCGTAGCGGCGCATGAACTGGTCCACCGTGACGGTGCGCATGTCCTCATGGTGGCTGCGTCCGAGCAGGTCGTACAGCACGCCCAGCCGCAGCGCGCCGTCGGTAACATCCATGCGCTCGATATCGAGTTCGGCAAACACACCCAGCATGATCGACAAGCCGCCCGGCAGCACCGGGATGCGGTCCGCCTTGAGGCCGGTCAGCTTGACGCGGTTGGTATTCTCGGCCTTGATCAGCGCGCGCTTGAGGCGCTCCAGCCCCTCGCGCGTGATACCGTGCTCGGCGGTGCTGTCGTTCATGCCATTGAGTTCGATCAGCTCGGCCAGCGCGCGCGCCGTGCCCGACGAGCCGACCGCCTGCTCCCAGCCCGCGGCGCGGTACTGGCGTACCAGCACCTGGATCTCGCGGCGCGCGGCCAGCTCGGCCTGCTTCATCGCATATTCATCGACGTTGCCGCTGGGGAAGAACTGGCGGCTGTGCGATACGCAGCCGATATACAGGCTCTCCATCAGCTTGGACTGGTAGCCGTTGCCGATGATGAATTCGGTCGAGCCGCCGCCGATATCGACCACCAGGCGGTTGCCCTGGCAGGCCGGGGCGTCGTGCGAGGCCCCGAGGTAGATCAGCCGCGCCTCTTCGCGCCCGGCGATCACTTCGATCGGGAAGCCCAGCGCGCTTTCAGCCTCGATCAGGAACTCGGACGCGTTCTTGGCCACGCGCAGCGTATTGGTGGCGACGGCGCGCACCTGGTTGGGCGCGAACTCGCGCAGCCGGTCGCCGAAGCGCCGCAGCGCATCGATGCCGCGGCGCCGCGCGGGCTGGTCCAGGTATTTGTCGGGCGTCAGGCCGGCGGCCAGGCGGACCGGCTCGCGCAGCGCGTCGACCTGGAAGATCTGGCTGGCCGGGCCATTGGCGGTGGGGGTTTCGTCCACCCGCCCGATCATCAGGCGGAAGCTGTTCGAACCCATGTCGACGGCAGCCAGCAGGCGTGGGGTGTTGTTCATCGTGTGCTAGGAGGGCTGGTTCGCGTTGGCGTTGCGTGGCGCGGCAGGTGCACTCTGGTGCCTTGGCCTGCCGGCGTTCGCGCCCGGGAAAAATATGTCCTGGTCATGTCTGCATCATGACAAAATCAAACTGTCATAAAAGTGACACGTTTTTATGAAAAAGTCGCCACATTACCAAAAGAAGGTCATGCTCATGTCGACGACTCCGTCCAGTACGCTGCTCAACCGCGAACTGGGCATCCTGGAATTCAATGCCCGCGTGCTGGCACAGGCGGCGGACCCGAAAGTCCCGCTGCTGGAGCGGCTGAAATTCATCTGCATCGTGTCCAGCAACCTGGACGAGTTCTTTGAAATCCGCATGGCGGGCCTGAAGGAACAGATGCGCGACAACGCTTCGGGCCTGACGCCGGACGGCCTGTCATTCCAGCAGACCTACCAGCTTGTCACCGAGCGCACGCAACGGCTTGTGGCTTCGCAGTATGACATGCTGCAGAACACCATTTTTCCACTACTTGAAAAAGAGGGGGTCTTTTTCCACCTGACCACCACCTGGACCGACGCCCAGCGCGAATGGGCGCGCGAGTTCTTCCAGCGCGAACTGGGGCCGGTGCTGACCCCGATTGCGCTGGATCCCGCCCATCCCTTTCCCCGCGTGCTCAACAAGAGCCTGAACTTCGTGGTGGAATTGTCCGGCAAGGACGCGTTCGGCCGCGACGCCGACCTGGCCATCGTGCAGGCGCCGCGCGCGCTTCCGCGCGTGGTGAAGATGCCGGAGAAGCTGTCGGGCTACCCGTACGGCTTCGTGATGCTGTCATCCTTCATGCAGGGCTTCGTGCATGAGCTGTTCCCGGCCATTGCCGTGCACGGTTGCTACCAGTTCCGCGTCACGCGCAACTCCGACCTGTTCGTCTCGGAAGACGAGATCACCGACCTGCGCGAGGCGCTGCAGGGCGAACTGCCCACGCGCCATTTCGGCGACACGGTGCGCCTGGAAGTCTCTTCGGACACGCCGGCACCGCTGGCGCGCCGGCTGCTGCTGGAATCGGGCCTCGCCGAGCAGGACCTGTACCGCGTTTCCGGCCCGGTGAACCTGGTGCGGCTGATGCAGATCCCCGACATGGTGGACCGGCCCGCGCTGAAGTTTGCGCCGTATGTGCCCGCCCCGGTCAAGGCCTTCTCCGCCGGCGCGTCGATGTTCGACGTGATGCGACAGCAGGACGTGCTGCTGCACCACCCGTACGAGAGCTTCAGTTCTGTGCTCGACCTGCTGCAGCTGGCAGCGGCCGACCCCAACGTGGTCGCGATCAAGCAGACGGTCTATCGCACCGGCAATGAGTCGCTGGTCATGGAAGCGCTGATGACCGCCGCGCGCAACGGCAAGGAAGTCACGGTGGTGGTGGAGCTGCTGGCACGCTTTGACGAGGAGACCAACATCAACTGGGCCGAGCGCCTGGAATCCGCGGGCGCACACGTGATCTACGGCGTGGTCGGCCACAAGTGCCACGCCAAGATGCTGCTGATCGTTCGGCGCGAGCCCACCGGCCCCAAGGTCAAGCAGGTCAAGCTGCGGCGCTACGCCCACCTCGGCACCGGCAACTACCATCCGCGCACCGCCCGCCTCTACACCGACTTCGGCCTGCTGACGGCCAACGAGGAGATCTGCGAAGACGTGCACCACGTGTTCCAGCTGCTGACCGGCACCGCCGGCACCATCCGGCTGAACCACCTGTGGCAGTCGCCCTTCACCATGCAGAGCAACCTGGTCGACCATATCCGCGCCGAAGCCCGCAACGCGCGCGCCGGCAAGCCCGCGCGCATCATCGCCAAGATGAACGCGCTGCTGGAGCCGTCGATCATCGACGAGCTGTACAAGGCCTCGCGCGCGGGAGTGAGGATCGACCTGATCGTGCGCGGCGTGTGCGCGCTGATGCCGGGCGTGCCGGGCATGTCCGAGAACATCTCGGTGCGCTCGATCATCGGCCGCTTCCTGGAACACCACCGGGTCTACTATTTCCACGCCGGCGGCGAAGAGGTGCTGTACCTGTCCAGCGCCGACTGGATGGACCGCAACCTGTTCCGCCGCGTCGAAGTTGCCTTCCCGGTGCTGGACAAGGCGCTGAAGGCGCGCGTCATCAAGGAAAGCCTGCAGGTACACCTGCGCGACAACGCCTCGGCATGGATCATGCAGCCGGACGGCAACTATGCGCGCACGCAGACGCGCTCGAAGCGTCCGCATGTGAGCCAGAACGATATGCTGGTGATGTTCGGCGGCACACCCTGAGCGGGCTCTATGCTTCCCTGAGGCATGGCATGCAAAACCCCGCCGCGGCGGGGTTTTCCTTTACGGGTCAGGCGGCGCGGCGCGAGGTGTCCGGCGACTGCGGCGGCGCGGTCGGGCCGGTGCCTGGCGTTGGCATGTCCGCACCCTCCCCAGCCGAACGCAGGCTGCGCTCAAGCGGAAAGATCACGCGGAACACGCTGCCCCGGCCCTCCTCGCTGGTCACGCGCAAGTCCGCATGGTGGCGTGACAGCACGTGCTTGACGATGGCCAGCCCCAGCCCGGTGCCGCCGGTGTCGCGCGAGCGGCTGCGGTCCACGCGGTAGAAGCGCTCGGTCAGCCGGGGAATATGCTCGGGCGCAATGCCCAGGCCGGTATCGGCCACGGAGAACACGGCATGGCCCTCTTCCCAGGCCAGGCGCATGGTGATACGCCCGCCATCCGGCGTGTAGCGCACCGCGTTCGACACCAGGTTGCCCAGCGCCGACAGCAGTTCGGTTTCCGCGCCGCGCACCCCCACGGTCGGGTCGATATCGGCCGAGACCTGGTGCCGTCCCTGCGAGAGCGCCTCGGCGTCGTGGCTCAGGTGCGCCACCATGGCACGGATCGGCACGATGTCATTGCCGGGCGGCTGCGCATCGCTTTCCAGCTTGGCCAGCGCCAGCAGGTCTTCGACGATGCTCTGCATGCGCACCGACTGCGCCAGCATCATGTCGATGTAGCGGCGCCGGTCGTCCTCCGACACCGGCAGGTCACGCACGGTCTCCAGGAAGCCGGTCAGCACCGTCAGCGGCGTCTTCAGTTCGTGCGACACGTTGGCAACGAAGTCGCGCCGCATCGCCTCGGTGTTTTCGAGCTTGGTGATGTCCTGGGTGATCACCAGCTTGCGGTTGTCGCCATAGGGCAGGATCTGCACCGCGATCACGCTGTGCTTGTGTTCGCCCATGTCGCGCATCACCAGCGGATCGTCGAAACGCTGCCGGGTCAGGTAGTGGACGAACTCGGGGCGGCGGATCAGGTGGGTGATGCGCTGGCGCACGTCGCGCCGCGCGTTCAGGCCGAAATGCTGCTCTGCCACGTCGTTGCACCACTCGATCTGGTCGGCGTCGTCCAGCATCAGCACTCCGTTGGGCGAAGCCTGGATGGCCTGGATAAAGCGCGTGTGCTGCTGCTCGACCTGCAGAACCTGGGTGCGCCAGCGCTTGACGAGCCGGTGCAGCCGGTAATACACCTCGCCCCAAAGCCCGAGTGCACTGGGGATCTCGCCGTAGACCGGCGCATCGAGCACCTTCCACAGGCGGTTGATCTGGTACAGGTAGTAGAACAGCAGCCCGAGCAGCGATACGCACGCCAGCGCCAGCGCCGGCACCGGGCCCACGGCCAGGTAGACACCGGCGGACAGCACCAGCAGGCTGATCAGGATGGCCACGGAACGGGCCCAGATGACATTCATGCGCAGGCTTCAGGCTCGCAGCCACGGAAGGCTGCAGGGTTGCGACGGAGTGTGCCACGAATTCGCCGCGCCCTGCCAGCAGCGTGGGCCATCCTGGCCGGACGGTACGTCAGCCGCCCGGCCATGCCCGGCGCGTCAGGCGCCGGGCGTGCGCGCCAGGCGGTAGCCACTGCCGCGCACGGTTTCGATCATATTGCTGTAGCCGCCGGGGGTGAGCGCGGCGCGCAGGCGCTTGATATGGACATCGACGGTGCGCTCCTCGACAAAGACATGGTCGCCCCAGACCTGGTCGAGCAGTTGCGAGCGGCTGTGCACGCGCTCCGGATGTGTCATCAGGAAGTGCAGCAGGCGGAACTCGGTCGGACCCAGGTCCAGCTTGATCGCGCCGCTGTCGTCCTGGCCGGTGACGCGGTGCGTGGCCGGGTCCAGGCGCAGGCCGTTGATGGCCACCACGTCGTCGGTCAGCTGCGGTGCGCGGCGGCGCAGCACGGCCTTGATCCGCGCCAGCAGTTCCTTGGGCGAGAACGGCTTGGTGACGTAGTCGTCGGCGCCGGCCTCAAGCCCCATCACCTTGTCCTGCTCATCGCCGCGGGCAGTCAGCATGATGATGGGGATCTGGCGGGTGCGGTCGTTGGCCCGCAACTCCTTGGCGAAGTTTGCGCCCGACTTGCCCGGGAGCATCCAGTCGAGCAGCACCAGGTCGGGCAGCACATCGCTCATCAGCGACAGCGCCTGCTCGGCGTTGTAGGCCCGGATCGGATAGTGCCCCGCGTGCTGCAGGTTTACCGCGATCAGTTCGGCGATCGCCGGTTCGTCTTCGACAACGAGAATACTGCTTGGCATGTGTATTGTTCTCCGTGGGCGGCTGAGTTCAGCTCAGCGCTTCGCGCTCCATGTCCTCGCGCGAGACATGGCGGACGTCCGTCCCCTTGACAATGTAAATGATAAATTCCGCGATGTTCTTGGCGTGATCGCCAATGCGCTCCACCGCCTTGGCGATAAACAGGAAATCCAGCGCGACCGAGATCGTACGCGGGTCTTCCATCATGTACGTGATCAGCTTGCGCACGAAGCCGCGGAATTCCTCGTCGATGGCCTTGTCGTCCTTGACGATGCGCGCCGCCGCCACGGTGTCCAGGCGCGCAAAGGCGTCCAGCGCCTGGCGCAGCAGCGAAATCGCCATCTCGCCCGAGAGCTTGACCTCGGCGTAGTTGATGCTGTGCGCCGACGCGTCTTCCATGATGTGCTTGGTACGCTTGGCGATCTTCTCGGCTTCGTCGCCGGCGCGCTCCAGGTTGGTGATGGTCTTGGAGATGGCCATCACCAGGCGCAGGTCGCGCGCGGTCGGCTGGCGCCTGGCGATGATGTTGCCGCAGTCGGCATCGATCTCGACTTCCAGCGCGTTGAGCTGGATCTCCCGGGCGATGACCTGGTCCGCGGTCTCGCCGTCGAAGTCGGTCAGCGCGCGCATGGCGAGTTCGATCTGCGACTCGACCAGGCCGCCCATCTGCAGCAGCTTGGTGTTGATCGCGTTGAGGTCAGCGTCGAACTGGGTCGACAGGTGCTTGTCTGGCATGGGATTCTCCTGGCCGCTTATGGATATGCTACGCCCTGCGGTGACGATCAGCCGAACCGGCCGGTAATGTAGTCTTCCGTTTCCTTGCGGTGCGGCTTGATGAAGATTTTCTCGGTCTCGCCGAACTCGATCAGCTCGCCCAGGTACATGTAGGCGGTGTAGTCGGAGCAGCGCGCCGCCTGCTGCATGTTATGGGTGACGATCACGACCGTGTACTCGTCCTTCAGTTCCGCGATCAGCTCTTCGATGCGGCCAGTGGAGATCGGGTCCAGCGCCGAGCACGGCTCGTCCAGCAGCAGCACTTCGGGGCGGATGGCAATGCCGCGCGCGATGCACAGGCGCTGCTGCTGGCCGCCGGACAGGCCGTAGCCCGACTGGTGCAGCTTGTCCTTGGCTTCGTTCCACAGCGCCGCCTTGGTCAGCGCCCATTCCACGCGGTCGTCCATCTCCGAGCGCGACAGCTTCTCGAACAGGCGCACGCCGAAGGCGATGTTGTCGTAGATCGACATCGGGAACGGCGTCGGCTTCTGGAACACCATGCCGACCTTGGCGCGCAGCAGCGCGATGTCCTGGCGGGCGGTCAGCAGGTTTTCGCCGTCCATGTTGATCTCACCCTCGGCGCGCTGTTCGGGGTACAGCGCATACATCTTGTTGAAGGTGCGCAGCAGCGTCGACTTGCCGCAGCCCGACGGCCCGATGAAGGCCGTGACCTTGCGGTCCGGGATCGACATGTTGATGTCTTTCAGCGCATGGAACTGGCTGTAGTAGAAGTTCAGGTTGCGCACGTCGATCTTGGCGCGTACCGAATCGGGAATGTCGATGACGGTGGAGGTCATTGCGTTTCTCGCTTGCAGTCTTTGGGACGGGACGGATTACCGGCCGCGCCGCTTATTTCTTGAACAGGATGCGCGCCAGGATATTCAATGCCAGCACGCCGAGCGTAATCAGGAACACACCCGCCCAGGCCAGCTGCTGCCATTCGGTGAACGGGCTCATGGCAAAGCGGAAGATCGTCACCGGCAGGTTGGCCATCGGCTTGTTCAGGTCGCTGGTCCAGAACTGGTTGGACAGCGCGGTGAACAGCAGCGGCGCGGTCTCGCCGGCGATACGCGCGACGGCCAGCAACACCCCGGTCACAATCCCGGCGTAGGATGACTTCACGGTGATCGACAGCACCATCTTCCACTTGGGCGTGCCGAGTGCGAAGGCAGCCTCGCGCAGCGCGTTGGGCACCAGGTTCAGCATGTTCTCGGTGGTGCGCACCACGATCGGCACCTGCAGCAGCGCCAGCGCACAGATCCCGGCCCAGCCCGAGAAGTGGCCCATGCGGGTCACCACCAGCGCGTAGACAAAGAGGCCGATCACGATCGACGGCGCCGACAGCAGGATGTCGTTGATAAAGCGGATAAGGCTGGCCAGCGGCGAGCTCTTGCCGTACTCGGCCAGGTAGATGCCGGCCAGGATGCCCAGCGGCGTACCGAACAGCGTGGCCATGCCGACCATCACGAAGCTGCCGAAGATGGCGTTGGCCAGGCCGCCGCCGGCGGTATTGGGCGCTGGCGTCATCTGCGTGAACAGGTCCAGCGACAGGCCGCCCACGCCCAGCGTGACGGTGGTCCACAGGATCCACGCCAGCCAGAACAGGCCGAAGCCCATCGCCGCCAGCGAGGCGGTCAGTGCGTACAGGTTGGTGCGGCGGCGGCGCGCCTGCAGCCGGGTGCGGATGGCATCCGCGTCGGGGCGGACCGCCGGGATCGATACGGTAGACACGGCTTGACTCACGCTCATTTGGTTCCCTCATTCTTTGCCAGTCGCAGCAGCAGCAGCTTGGACAGCGCCAGCACCACGAAGGTAATGAAGAACAGGATCAGGCCCAGTTCCATCAGCGCGGCGGTGTGCAGGCCGGCGCCGGCTTCGGCGAACTCGTTGGCCAATGCCGAGGTGATGCTGTTGCCCGGCGAGAACAGCGAGGCGTTGTCCAGCAGGTTGGTATTGCCGATCACGAAGGTGACGGCCATGGTCTCGCCCAGTGCGCGGCCCAGGCCCAGCATCACGCCGCCGATGACGCCGGCGCGGGTGTAGGGCAGCACCACGTTCCACATCACCTCCCAGGTGGTGCAGCCCACGCCGTAGGCGGATTCCTTGAGCAGTACCGGGGTGACTTCAAACACGTCGCGCATCACCGAGGCGATGTACGGGATGATCATGATCGCCAGAATCACGCCCGCACACAGCAGGCCGATGCCCAGCGGCGCTCCCTGGAACAGCTTGCCGACCACCGGCAGCTGGCCGACCGTGGCGGCCAGGGGCTTCTGGAAATACTCGCCGAAGATCGGTGCGAACACGAGCAGGCCCCACATGCCGTAGACGATCGACGGCACTGCGGCGAGCAGTTCGATGGCGGTGCCCAGCGGGCGGCGCAGCCAGGCCGGCGACAGTTCGGTCAGGAACAGCGCGATGCCGAAGCTGACCGGCACCGCGATGATCAGCGCGATCAGCGAGGTCACGATGGTGCCGTAGATGGGCACCAGCGCACCATAGACATCGGCGGGAGGATCCCACTCCGCGGTCCACAGGAAGCGCGCGCCGAAAGTCTGGATCGACGGCCAGGCGCTGATCGCGAGCGAGACGATGATGCCGCCCAGCAGCAGCAGCGTCACGATCGCGGCGCCTCGCGTCAGGCCGCCGAACAGGATGTCGCCCATGCGGCTCGGGGGCTGGACGTTGCGGATCTCGGAGGGGGTAGTCGCCATGTCGGGAATTCAGGGTGGATCGCCGCTCCCGCCTGGGCGGGAGCCCGGTGTCCGGGCCAGTTGCGGGCAGCCCGGCCACCGGCCCCGCACTCACGCGGGGCCAGCGATGCCGTCAGGATCAGTACAGCGCCTTGCCCGAGGCGTCCTTGACGCTGGTCTTCCAGGTCGAACGGATCTGGTTCACAACGTTTTCCGGCAGCGGCACGTAGTCGAGGTCGGCAGCCATGTTGGCGCCGCTCTTGTAGGCCCAGTCGAAGAACTTCAGCACTTCGGCGCCCTGCGCGGCCTTTTCCTGGTTCTTGTGGACCAGGATGAAGGTGGCGCCGGCGATCGGCCAGGCTTCCTTGCCCGACTGGTTGGTCAGGATCTGGTAGTAGCTCTTGCTCCAGTCCGCACCGGCGGCGGCGGCCTTGAAGGCGTCGTCACCCGGCTTGACCACGGCACCCGACGCGTTTTTCATGTTCAGGTGGGTCATCTTGTTCTGCTTGGCGTAGGCGTACTCGACATAGCCGATCGCGCCATTCAGGCGCTGCACGAAGGCGGCCACGCCCTCGTTGCCCTTGCCGCCGGTGCCGCCGCCCGGCCAGTTGACCGTGGTGCCTTCGCCCACCGCGCTCTTCCAGTCCGGGCTGACCTTGGACAGGTAGTTGGTGAAGATGAAGGTCGTGCCCGAACCGTCGGCGCGGCGCACCGGCAGGATGTCCTGGCTCGGCAGCTTGGCTTGCGGGTTCAGCGCCTTGATCGCGGGGTCATCCCACTTCTTGATCTTGCCCAGGTAGATGTTGGCCAGCACTTCGCCCGTGATGGTCAGTTCGCCCGGCTTCACGCCCTGCAGGTTGATCACCGGCACCACGCCGCCGATCACGGTCGGGAACTGGACCAGGCCCTGCTTGTTCAGGTCCTCGTCCTTCAGCGGCGCGTCCGAGGCACCGAAATCGACCGTCTTGGCCCCGATCTGCTTGATCCCGCCCGACGAGCCGATGGATTGATAGTTGACCTTGTTACCCGTTGCTTTTTGGTATGCGTCGGCCCACTTGGAATACACGGGCGCCGGGAAAGAAGCGCCTGCACCGGTAATTTCCGCCGCGAACGCAGTACCCGCCACCACCATCGAAACGATGCCTGCCACGGCAGTCTTGACCAGCTTCATATGTCCTCCAGAGAACATTGGTTGGGAATGACAAATTTTTGACAAGACGAACTCTATGCTCCCTGTATGACAATTCCGTGACATCTTCAAATCTTCTTGGAACCGGCCTCCAGCAAGGGATCGCCGCTGCCGTCCGGCTGTCATGCCGGCCCAATATTGCGGCGGTTAATTGCGATATCTGGCAAAAAAACGCCGGGACTAGCCCGGCGTTCCTGGTCAAGGTGCGGCGTATCAGGCGCCCAAGGCATCCGCCAGCCGCCTGGCCGCGCGCTCGGCCATTTCGGCCTGCTCGGCCTCGACCATCACGCGCACCACCGGTTCGGTGCCGGAGGCACGGATCAGCACCCGGCCGCGTCCTTCCAGCTCAGGCTCGACCGCCGCGCGCGCGGCCTGTAGGCCGGCATGCGACTGCCAGTCGAAGCCCTTCTGCACGCGCACATTGATCAGCGTCTGCGGGAACAGCCGTACGCCCTCGAGCAACTGCGCCAGGGTCTTGCCGCTGCGGCGCAGCGCGGCCAGCACCTGCAGCGCCGACACGATGCCGTCGCCGGTGCTGTGGCGGTCCAGGCACAACAGGTGGCCGGAACCCTCGCCGCCCAGCGTCCAGCTGCGCTTGTTCAACTCTTCGAGCACATAGCGGTCGCCCACCTTGGCGCGCACGAATTCCACGCCCTGGCGCTTGAGCGCCAGCTCGACCGCCATATTGGTCATCAGCGTGCCCACGGCACCGGGCACCGCCTGGCCGGCGGCCTGGCGGTCGCGCACGATCAGATACAGTAGTTCGTCGCCGTTGTAGAGACGGCCGTCGGCATCCACCACCTGCAAGCGGTCGGCGTCGCCGTCAAAGGCCAGGCCCAGGTTGGCGCCATGGGCCTTGACCGCCTCAATCAGCTTGCCCGGCGCGGTGGCGCCGTAGCCGTCGTTGATATTGCGGCCGTCCGGCTGGTTGCCGATCGAAATCACGTCGGCGCCCAGTTCATGGAACACGTGCGGCGCGATGTGGTAGGCCGCGCCATGGGCGCAGTCGACCACCAGCTTCAGGCCGTACAGGTCCTGCTCGTGCGGGAAGGTGCTCTTGCAGAACTCGATATAGCGCCCGGGGGCATCGTTGATGCGGCGCGCGCGGCCCAGGTCATCGGATGGCGCGCACACCATCGGCTCTTCGATGGCAGCCTCGATCTCCGCCTCGACCTCGTCGGGCAACTTGTCGCCGTCGGCCGAAAAGAACTTGATGCCGTTGTCGTAATAGGGATTGTGGCTGGCCGAGATCACCACGCCGGCGGACAGCCGCAGCGCCCGCGTCAGGTAGGCGATGCCCGGCGTCGGCAGCGGGCCGGTCAGCAGCACGTGCACGCCGGCCGAGGTAAAGCCGGCTTCCAGCGCCGCTTCCAGCATATAGCCGGAAATGCGCGTGTCCTTGCCGATCAGCACGGTCGGCTTGCCTTGCCCGGTCTTGGCGCCGTGGGCCAGCACCTTGCCGGCAGCATGGCCCAGCCGCATCACGAAGTCCGGCGTGATCGGCGCCTCGCCGACCCTGCCCCGCACGCCATCTGTCCCGAAATACTTGCGTGTCATTCGCTGATTCCCTTTCTGTACTCTGATCGTTGTTCTGTCCGCAGTGGCCGCGGCCGGTTCAGGCCGCGCCAACGGACTCGTTGCGCACCGCCCACCAGGTCTTCACGGCATCCACCGTCTGCTCCACATCATGCACGCGCACGATAAATGCTCCGCGCTCCAGCGCACACACCGCGGCGGCAATGCTGGCCGCAACACGCTGCTGCGGCGGCCGGCCACCGAGGACGGCGCCCAGCGTGGACTTGCGCGAAATGCCCGCCAGCACCGGCAGGCCCTCCAGCGCCAGCCGCGGCAATTGGCCGAGCAGGCGCAGATTATGATCGGGTGTCTTTCCGAAGCCAAACCCCGGATCGAGGGATATGCGCGCATCGTCGATGCCGGCAGCGCGCAGCACGGCAATGCGCTCGGCAAGGAACCCGGCCACCTCGGCGACCACGTCGTCGTAGTGCGGGTCTTCCTGCATGGTCTGCGGATCGCGCTGCATATGCATCACGCACAGGCCCGCCTGCCCCGCCGCCACGGCCTCGACCGCGCCCGGCATGCGGAAACCCCAGATATCGTTGATGAGATCGGCTCCGGCCGCAAGTGCGGCGCGCATGACCTCGGGCTTGTAGGTATCGATCGACAGCGGCTTGCCGCAGTTGCGCAGCGCTTCCACCACGGGGATCACGCGGGCCAGTTCGTCCTCAAGCGGCAGCGCGGCCGAGCCCGGGCGGCTCGACTCGCCACCGATATCGATGACGTCCACCCCCTCCTGGATCATCTGCTCCGCGTGGCGCAGCGCCGCATCGCGGCTGGCGTGCTGGCCGCCGTCGGAGAACGAATCTGGCGTGACATTGAGAATGCCCATGACCAGCGGGCGCTGGTCCAACGCATAGCGGAAACGTCCGCACTGGAAGTACCGGGTCTGAGGAGTCTGCTGCAAGGTCGGAATACTTGAGGAAAGTCTGTGCGCGAACCCGTCGCGCAAAAGGAAAAGCCGGTGCACCAGGCACCGGCTTCGGATACAGCCACTACACAGCCACCACCACTACGTCGTCAGCCAGACGAAGTCGCGGGATCAGGCCGTGGCAGGCGCGTTGGTCGGCGCCACCGGCGAGCCGCCCGAAGGCGTGCTGCCGCCACCATTCTGGCCCGACGCACTGCGCGGCGGACGCGGCGGCTTGCCGGCCATGATGTCATTGACCTGGTCGGCATCGATGGTTTCCCACTCCATCAGCGCGTTGGTCATGGCTTCGACCTTGTCGCGGTTCTCTTCGAGCAGGCGCTTGGCCAGCGCGTATTGCTCGTCGATGATGCGGCGGATCTCGGCGTCGACCTTCTGCTGCGTGGCTTCCGACACGGTCTTGGACGACAGCTTGCCGAACATGCCATCCTGCTCGGTATCCACGTAGACCATGGCGCCGAGCGAATCGCTCATGCCGAAGCGGGTCACCATGTCGCGGGCGATCTTGGTGGCGCGCTCGAAGTCGTTGGACGCACCGGTGCTCATGGCGTTGAGGAAGACCTCTTCCGCCGCACGGCCGCCGAAGAGGATCGCAACCTCTTCCAGCATGCTGTCCTTGTACTTCGAATACTTGTCATGCTCCGGCAGCTGCCAGGTCACGCCCAGCGCCCAGCCACGCGGCATGATCGTGACCTTGTGCACCGGGTCGGCCTTGGGCAGCAGCTTGGCCACCACCGCATGGCCCGACTCGTGGTAAGCCGTGGCACGGCGCTCTTCCTCGCGCATGACCGTCGACTTGCGCTCCGGACCCATGTAGATCTTGTCCTTGGCGTCCTCGAAGTCCTGCATGTCGACCACGCGCTTGCTGCGGCGGGCGGCAAACAGCGCGGCCTCGTTGACCAGGTTGGCCAGGTCGGCGCCCGAGAAGCCCGGGGTACCACGCGCGATCACCGAGGCGTCGACGTCGTTGCCGATCGGCACCTTGCGCATATGGACCTTCAGGATCTGCTCGCGGCCGCGGATGTCCGGCAGGCCCACATAGACCTGGCGGTCGAAACGGCCCGGACGCAGCAGCGCCTTGTCCAGCACGTCGGCACGGTTGGTCGCGGCGATCACGATCACGCCCGAGTTGGCCTCGAAGCCATCCATCTCGACCAGCATCTGGTTCAGGGTCTGCTCGCGCTCGTCGTTGCCGCCGCCCATGCCGGCGCCACGATGGCGGCCGACCGCGTCGATTTCATCGATGAACACGATGCAGGGGGCCTGCTTCTTGGCGTTCTCGAACATGTCGCGCACACGGGCCGCGCCCACGCCGACGAACATTTCAACGAAGTCGGAACCCGAGATGCTGAAGAACGGCACCTTGGCCTCGCCGGCGATGGCACGTGCCAGCAGCGTCTTGCCGGTACCCGGAGGGCCAACCAGCAGCACGCCGCGCGGGATGCGCCCGCCCAGCTTCTGGAACTTTTGCGGGTCCTTCAGGAAGTCGACCAGTTCGACCACTTCTTCCTTGGACTCATCGCAGCCGGCCACGTCCTGGAACGTGACGGCGTTCTGGTTTTCATCGATCAGGCGCGCACGCGACTTGCCGAATGAGAAAGCGCCGCCTTTGCCGCCACCCTGCATCTGACGCATCATGTAGAACCAGAACACGATGATCAGCAGGGTCGGCCCGAGGTAATACAGGGCCTGGACCAGCACGTTGGGTTCGTCGTCCGCCTTGCCGGTCACCTGGACGCCGTACTTCATCAGGTCGCCGACCATCCAGATGTCGCCCGGCGAGATGATGGTGTACTTGGCGCCCTCCTTAGGCGAGACCACCAGGTTGCGGCCCTGCACGTCGACACGCGACACCTTGCCGTTCTTGGCGTCATCCATGAACTGCGAATAGGTGACGCTGTCCTGCGCACGGGGCTTGTCGAACTGCTTGAAGACGGTAAACAGCACCAGCGCGATCACTAGCCAGATTGCCGCCTTTTGAAACAGGTTGTTATTCAAGGCCGAACTCCTTTGCAATTGCCTTGCCAACGGATAGCTGCATTGTAATGCAGCGCCCGCCCTCGGGGGGAAACAGAGAAACTATGATGCCGATAGCACCGGGTGGGGCACTTTCCACGCTTCTTTTTTCGCCCTGGCTTGTATCGAGACCGGTCAATCCACTGCCTTGAGGTAGCGCCCAAGGATAAAGGTTTCGGAAGACTTGTCGCGAGACGCCTTGGGCTTGCGTTTCGCAACCACTTTGAAATGCCGCTTGAACTTCTCCACGATCTGGCTGTAGCCGCTCCCGTGGAAGCACTTTACCAGCAATGCCCCCTCCGGCTTAAGGTGGGCCTGCGCAAATTCCAGCGCCAGGTCGCACAGGTACTCGATCCGTGCCGCATCGGCGAAGGCTACACCGGACAAATTGGGGGCCATGTCGGACAAAACAAGGTCAATCTTGTTACCGCCGGAGGCGTCCAGCACCACGCTTTCCAGTTCGCGGAAGACCGATTCCTCGCGGAAGTCACCCTGGATGAAAGTGACGTCAGCGACAGGTTCCATCGGCAGCAGGTCGATCGCGACCACGGCGCCATCGATCCTGCCGTCCTTGGCCCGGGGCGAGTCCGCCAGCTTGTTGCGGGCGTACTGGCTCCAGCTGCCGGGCGCCGCGCCCAGGTCGACGATCACCTGTCCCGGGCGGATCAGCTTGTCCTGCTCGTCGATCTCCTTGAGCTTGTAGGCCGCGCGGGCACGATAGCCCTCGCGCTGCGCCATTTTCACGTACGGATCGTTGATGTGGTCGTGCAGCCACGAATGATTGAACTTGTTTTTTGCCATGCCAGTTACCAGCCTGTTCCCTGCCCCCGCCCGCCGGTCAATGCCATCCGCGAAGGTTTTCCTACTGTTTTGATGATTTTGCTGCCCGACAGTGCCGGATTGACGGATAATACGCGCCAATCCGCATCCCGACCGCCAGCTCGCCTTATCAGCGGCCGGCTTGCCGCCCCCCGGGGCGGCCGTCGGCAGCCTGTCCTCGCCCGACCCGCCGTGTCACGACCGGCGCGGGCTGCAGCGCCCGATTTCCAGCGCCCAGCGCTCTATCACTATTTCAAGCGCCTAATAATCAGCGCCAACCTATGCCCGCTCTACAACTAGTCCCTGCTCAGCGCTCTGACCTGCGCTCCCGTGCCCATGCCCTGAACCCGGTCGTGATGGTCGGCGCCGAAGGCCTGACCCGTGCCGTACTGGCCGAGATCGACCGCAGCCTGGCCGCCCACGACCTGATCAAGATCCGCGTGTTCGGCGACGATCGCGATGCGCGCATCGCCATCTACGAGGAAATCTGCGACCAGCTCAGCGCCGCGCCGATCCAGCATATCGGCAAGCTGCTGGTGGTCTGGCGTCCGGGCGAAGCGCGCCTGAAGGAAAACCAGGCCGAAGACCTGGGCCGCCACACCCCCGCCCGCCGTGGTGGCGCGGCCCCGCGCACGGTGACGGTCAAGAAGCCCAGCGCTGCGCCGAACCGCCGTCCGACCCGCAAGGAAGTCACGGTGCTTGGCAACGAGCGCGTCACCGCCGGCGGCAATGTGAAGCGTTCGCGCGCACGCCCGACCAGCCAGAAGAAGAAGGCGCTGGGCTAAACACTGCCAGCTGAAGCATGACGGGGTCGCCGCCAGGCGCCCCCGATGCCGGCACGCCACGCCTGTGGCCGTGCCGGCGGCCGGTCTCACTCCCCGGCCGAACGCGGCGCCGAAGCGCGCCACACCAGCACCAGCGCCAGCAGGCTTTGCAGCAGGTAGAAGGCGCTCGACACGCCGTGCAGCATGCCGAACTGCGCCTTGTAAGGCGATTCCGAAACGCCGACACCCAGCGCCAGCGACTTTTCCTTCAGGCCGGCCATGAACGGCTGGGTGCCGAAGTAGCCCGCCAGCACGCAGCACAGCATGCCCAGCACTAGCCAGCGCAGGCCGCGATAGCGGTGGGCGCCGCGCCGGATCATCACGTTGCACAGCACCAGCTGCAACACACCGATGGTGACCCCGACGATGGCTTCAGTATGGAACAGGTGCCCGGCGATCATGCCCGCCGTCTCGCGGCTGGGCAGCACCGAAAACAGCGTCGGCGCCACCATGTAGCCGACGGTCCAGAGGCTGCCCGCCCACACCACCGTCAGCAGCAGGAAGATGCGGTGCGGCAGCGGCGGCAGATTGTTATAGGAATTGGAGAACACGTGCCGGTCTTTCCGGGGGCCGGGCCAGGTGCAAGCCTGCCGGCCGGGCCGGCGTCAGATATAGCGTACGGTAATGACTTCGTACTCGCGCTCGCCGCCAGGGGCCAGCACGGTTGCGACGTCGCCTTCGAACTTGCCGATCAGCGCACGCGCGATGGGCGAGCTGACCGAGATCTTGCCGACGTCAATGTCGGCCTCGTCATCGCCCACGATCTGGTAGCTGACGGGACTGCCGGACTCCAGGTCCTCCAGGTCAACGGTCGCGCCAAAGACGATGCGGCCGTCGGTGTCCAGCTGGGTCGGGTCGATGACCTGCGCGGCCGACAGCTTGGCCTCCACTTCCAGGATGCGGCCTTCGATAAAGGCCTGCTTCTCCTTGGCGGCGTCGTATTCGGCGTTTTCAGACAGGTCGCCCTGTGCGCGGGCTTCCGAGATTGCATTGATCACCGCCGGACGCTCGACAGCCTTCAGGCGCTGCAGTTCCTCCTTCAGGAGCTCTGCGCCACGCTTGGTAATCGGAATGGTGCTCATGTCTTCGTTCAACAAAAAAATGAGCCGCAGCGGAGCTGGAGCCATCCCTGGCCAATGCTGCCAGGGCACTTCCGCTCAACCGCGGCTTTCAGACAGGACCGAATGCGGGCACGCCACATCGATCGACGAATTTGACGTAGTTTAGGCCAGGAAGCCCGCCGGCAGCAACTCCGGCGGGCTTCCTGGCCTTGACCGGGCGCAATGCGCCCGGCCAGTGGCGATGTGCCGCTTGCCTTACGTACGGGGCTTCAGGCCAGCGAGGCGTGCAGGCTCTGCAGGTCGTAGACCTCCAGGCTCTGCATGTGCTTCAGGCCCTCCACCGCGGCGCGGGCGCCGGCGATGGTGGTGTAGTAAGGAATGCGGTGGGCCAGCGCCGAGGTACGGATCGAGCGCGAATCGGCAATCGCGGTGCGGGTCTCGTCCACGGTGGTGAACACCAGCGCCAGTTCGCCGTTCTTGATCATGTCCACGATATGCGGACGGCCGTCCTTGACCTTGTTGACCGTCTTGACCGGGATACCGGCGGCCTCGATGGCCGACGCGGTGCCGCGGGTGGCGACGATCGGGTAGCCCATGTCGTGCAGCATGCGGGCCACGCCGACTGCGCGCGGCTTGTCGCTGTCCTTCACGGTGATCAGCACGGTGCCCTTCTCCGGCAGGCGCGAACCCGCGGCCAGCTGGCTCTTGAACAGCGCCTCGCCGAAGGCCTTGCCCACGCCCATCACTTCGCCGGTCGAACGCATTTCAGGTCCGAGGACCGGATCGACGCCCGGGAACTTGTTGAACGGGAACACTGCTTCCTTGACGCTGTAGTACGGCGGGATGACTTCCTCGCCGATGCCCTGCTCGTCCAGCGACTGGCCGGCCATGCAGCGCGCGGCGATCTTGGCCAGCTGCAAGCCGGTGGCCTTGGATACGTACGGCACGGTACGCGAGGCGCGCGGGTTCACTTCCAGCACGTAGACGGTATCGACGCCGTCGTTCTGCTGGATCGCGAACTGCACGTTCATCAGGCCGACCACGTTCAGGGCGCGGGCCATGGCGGCGGTCTGGCGCTTCAGTTCGGCCACGGTCTCGGCCGACAGCGAGTACGGCGGCAGCGAGCAGGCGGAGTCGCCCGAGTGCACGCCAGCCTGCTCGATGTGCTCCATCACGCCGCCGATGAAGACGCGCTTGCCGTCGGAGATCGCATCGACGTCGCACTCGATGGCGTCGTTCAGGAAGCGGTCCAGCAGCACCGGGGAATCGTTCGAGACCTTGACGGCCTCGCGCATGTAGCGCTCGAGGTCGCGCGGCTCATGCACGATTTCCATGGCGCGGCCGCCCAGCACGTACGACGGGCGCACCACCAGCGGGTAGCCGATCTCTTCGGCCAGGCGCAGCGCTTCGTCCTCGGCACGCGCGGTGCGGTTGGGCGGCTGGCGCAGGCCCAGCTCCTGCAGCAGCTTCTGGAAGCGCTCGCGGTCTTCGGCCGCGTCGATCATGTCGGGGCTGGTGCCGATGATGGGCACGCCGTTGGCTTCCAGGTCCAACGCCAGCTTCAACGGGGTCTGGCCGCCGTACTGCACGATCACGCCGACGGGCTTTTCCTTGTCGACGATTTCCAGCACGTCTTCCAGCGTCAGCGGCTCGAAGTACAGGCGGTCCGAGGTGTCATAGTCGGTCGACACGGTTTCCGGGTTGCAGTTGACCATGATGGTCTCGTACCCGTCTTCGCGCAGCGCCAGAGCGGCGTGCACGCAGCAGTAGTCGAACTCGATGCCCTGGCCGATCCGGTTTGGGCCGCCGCCCAGCACCATGATCTTCTTCTTGTCGGTCGGCTGCGCTTCGCACTCGCCATGCTCGGCCTCGTAGGTCGAGTACATGTAGGCGGTGTTGGTGGCGAACTCGGCCGCGCAGGTGTCCACGCGCTTGTAGACCGGGCGCACGTTCTGGGCGATGCGCGCCTCGCGCACGGCCTTGGCATCGGTCTTCAGCAGCTTGGCCAGGCGGCGATCGGAGAAGCCCTTCTGCTTCAGGAAGCGCAGCTCGGCGGTCGACAGGCTGTCCAGCGTGCGCGCCTTGACCAGGCCTTCGGTCTTGATGATGTCTTCGATCTGGGCCAGGAACCAGGGGTCGATGTCGGTCTCGGCATAGACCTCTTCCAGCGACATGCCCAGGCGGAACGCGTCGCCCACGTACCAGATGCGGTCGGGGCCGGCTTCGCCGATTTCCTCGACAACCTCATCACGGTCCGACGACTTTTCATCCAGGCCGTCCACGCCCACTTCCAGGCCGCGCAGTGCCTTCTGGAACGATTCCTGGAAGGTGCGGCCCATGGCCATCACCTCACCCACCGACTTCATCTGGGTGGTCAGGTGGCTGTCAGCCTGCGGGAATTTCTCAAACGCGAAGCGCGGCACCTTGGTGACCACGTAGTCGATCGACGGCTCGAACGAAGCCGGGGTCGCGCCGCCGGTGATCTCGTTCTTCAGCTCGTCCAGCGTGTAGCCCACGGCCAGCTTGGCCGCGACCTTGGCGATCGGGAAGCCGGTGGCCTTGGACGCCAGCGCCGACGAACGCGACACGCGCGGGTTCATCTCGATGACGATCATGCGACCGTCCTTCGGGTTGATCGAGAACTGCACGTTGGAACCGCCGGTGTCGACGCCGATTTCGCGCAGCACGGCCAGCGACGCGTTGCGCAGGATCTGGTATTCCTTGTCGGTCAGGGTCTGGGCCGGGGCCACGGTGATCGAGTCGCCGGTGTGGATGCCCATCGGGTCCAGGTTCTCGATCGAGCAGATGATGATGCAGTTGTCCTTCTTGTCGCGGACCACTTCCATCTCATACTCTTTCCAGCCCAGCAGCGACTCTTCGATCAGCAGCTCGCGCGTCGGCGACAGATCCAAGCCGCGCTTGCAGATCTCTTCGAACTCTTCGCGGTTGTAGGCAATGCCGCCGCCGCTGCCGCCCAGCGTGAACGACGGGCGGATCACGATCGGGTAGCCGCCGCTGCCGGTTTCCTGGGCAATGCGCGACTGCACGGCCATGGCTTCGTCCATCGAGTGGGCGATGCCCGACTTGGCCGAACCCAGACCGATCTTGGTCATGGCGTCCTTGAACTTCTGGCGGTCCTCGGCCTTGTCGATGGCTTCCGGCGAAGCGCCGATCAGTTCGACCTTGTACTTCTCCAGCACGCCGTGGCGATACAGGTCCAGCGCGCAGTTCAGCGCGGTCTGGCCGCCCATGGTCGGCAGGATCGCGTCCGGGCGCTCCTTCTCGATGATGCGCTCGACCACTTCCCAGGTGATCGGCTCGATGTAGGTCACATCGGCCGTGTTGGGATCGGTCATGATGGTCGCCGGGTTCGAATTGACCAGGATGACCTTGAAGCCTTCCTCGCGCAGCGCCTTGCAGGCTTGGGCGCCGGAGTAGTCGAACTCGCACGCCTGGCCGATGATGATGGGGCCCGCGCCGATGATCAGGATGCTCTTGATGTCTGTGCGTTTTGGCATTGCACGCTCTCTTTGTTGGCCGGCCCGCTTGCATGCGGGCCGCGCCGGTAATCAGGGAATCCGTCCGGATTCGAAAATGTCAGCTTGTCCGCCGCCGCGCCTAGTTCATGGTGGCCGTCGCCAGCTTGGCGCCGAAACCGATGAACATCGCCCCCACCCCGCTCGACATGCCGGCCGACAGGCGCCGGCGGCGCCGGAATGCGTCGGCCAGCTTCGCGCCCACGAAGATGATCGTGGTCAGGTAGGCGAAGCTGCAGATCTGGCAGACCAGCCCCAGCACGCCGAACGACAGCACCGGGTAAGCGAAAGCCGGATCGACGAACTGGATGAAGAACGAGATGAAGAACAGGATCGCCTTCGGGTTCAGCAGGCTGATCAGGAGCGCCTTGCGGAACGGATCGGACTGGTCGGCCGTGCCCGCCGGCACGGTCGCGGCCGCGGCCGCATCGCCGCGCGCGGCCCAGTTGCGCACCGCGCCGCGCAGCATGTTGAAGCCGATCCACGCCAGGTAGGCCGCGCCGATGTACTTCACCACGTAGAACAACGCCGGGCTGGCCTTGAGCAGCGAGGCCACGCCCGCTGCCGACAGCACCATCAGCACGAAGTCACCCAGGAACACCCCGCATGCGCCCTTGTAGCCGGCACGCACGCCGCGCTGCGCCGCCACCGACAGCACATACATCGAGTTCGGCCCCGGCAGCAGCACGATAAAAATCGTGCCCAGCACATAGGTCCAGAAATCGGTGATGCCGAAGGCGGTATGTATGAAGGCGTTCATGGGATGTCCCTGAGGTCTGCGCTGTTCTTCTTGCCCGCTTACTTGCGCGCGTCCGTCATCAGCTTGATGAAGCGGTCGAACAGGTAAGCCACGTCGTTCGGGCCGGGCGAGGCTTCCGGGTGACCCTGGAAGCAGAAGGCCGGCTTGTCGGTCAGCGTGAAACCCTGCAGCGAACCGTCGAACAGCGACTTGTGCGTCACGCGCACGTTCGACGGAAGCGTGTCCGCGTCCACCGCGAAACCGTGGTTCTGCGACGTGATCACCACGCGGCCGTCGTCCAGGTCCTTGACCGGGTGGTTGGCGCCATGGTGGCCGAACTTCATCTTCAGGGTCTTGGCGCCGACCGCCAGGGCCATGATCTGGTGGCCCAGGCAGATGCCGAAGGTCGGGATGCCGCGCTCGATGAACTCGCGCGTGGCGGCGATGGCGTAGTCGCACGGCTCGGGGTCGCCGGGGCCGTTGGACAGGAACACGCCGTCCGGATTCAGCGCCAGCGCGTCGGCGGCACTCGCCTGCGCGGGCAGCACCGTCACCTTGCAGCCGCGCTCGGCCAGCATGCGCAGGATGTTGTACTTGACGCCGTAGTCATAGGCGACCACGTGGAACTGCGGCTTGTCCTGCTTGCCGTAGCCTTCGCCCAGCTTCCACTCGGTCTGGGTCCACTCGTACGGCTCCTTGACCGAAACCACCTTGGCCAGGTCCATGCCGGCCAGGCCGGGGAACGAGCGGGCCAGGTCGATGGCCTTCTGGACATTGTCTTCGCCGGCCAGGATGCAGCCGTTCTGGGCACCCTTTTCGCGCAGGATACGCGTCAGCTTGCGCGTATCGATGCCGGCGATGGCCACCACCTTTTCCTGCTTCAGGTAGTGGGCAAGGGTGTGCTCCTTGCGGAAGTTCGAGGCCAGGATCGGCAGATCCTTGATGATCAGGCCGGCGGCATGGACTTTCGTGGCTTCGACATCCTCAGGATTGACCCCGTAGTTACCGATATGCGGATACGTCAGCGTGACGATCTGCCGCGAGTAACTCGGGTCGGTGAGGATTTCCTGGTAACCGGTGATGGCGGTGTTGAACACCACTTCACCGATGGTATGGCCGGAAGCGCCAATGGAATAGCCACGAAAGACCGTGCCGTCTGCTAGCGCGAGAATGGCGGACGGAAAAGACGGTAACACGGGTAGGCTCCTGCTGGACTCACCCCGTGACCGACCAATCGACGCCTCGTGCCTCCCAGGCTGGATCCGTGACGGCGGCAGCGGCATTGCGCCGATGCGGTCGGATCCGGTCGCGACCTGCTTCTTGCGTCACATTGAATGCGGACAGCAAAGGCGGCGCGGATGGGGGCGGCGGAAGGTGGAAAGCGGTAGGCGCTAGGGTGAAGGGTTCTGAAAGCGAAACTTTCGAATTATATCCCGCGCCACCCATTTTCTCAAGTTTTCAAGGACTTGCACGCGGCAGCGGGCGGCGCCACCACGCCGCTGGCCGCCGTCCCGGCCTGTGCCTGCTACGTTACGCCTGCGGCGGCACGACCGCCGTGACCTCGATTTCCACCTTGGCGCGCGGCTCCACCAGGTCCGCGACCTCGACCGCCGTCATCGCCGGGAAGTGGCGGCCGATGATGGCCCGGTAGTGCTGGCCGATCGCCCCGTAGGCGCCGACATATTCCGCCTTGTCCTTCACATACCAGGTCATGCGCACGATATGCTCGGGCAGCGCGTCGCCGGCCGCCAGCACGGCAACCACGTTGCGCAGCGCCTGCGCCACCTGCAGGCCGAAGTCGTCGGTCTCGAATTCACATTTGCCGGTCCAGCCGATCTGGCCGCTGACAAAGAGGAGGCGGCTGCCGACCTGCATTTCGGTCATGGTGCCGTTGGCGTAGCCACGCGGGGGCGCCCAGTCGGGCGGCTGCAGGATGTTCATGATGCGTTTTCCTGTTGATATCTGTATGAGTGGATGGAATTCCGGGATTCAAGCCGTCGCGACCAGGTAGGACGACATGGCCTCGCGCACGGCATCGGGCAACGGCTGCGGAGCAATCGAGCCGGTATCGACGCAGACCAGCCGCTGCGTCACTTCCATGCGGGTATCGTCATGCGGGCCAGCGAAGCGGATCGCGAGGGTAAAGCTGGACTGGCCCAGCTTCAGCACGCGCAGCTCCCGTGTCAGCACCTCGCCCAGCCGGCTCGGCGCCAGGAAGCGGCACTCCAGCTCGGCGGTCGGCACGCCCGCGTGGCCCTCGCCATGCATGGCATCGAAGGGCCAGCCCAACGCCTCGCTAAACCAGTCTTCGATCAGATCGTTGAGCATCTCGAAATAGCGCGGGTAGAACACGATGCCCGCGGCGTCGCAGTGCTTGAAGCGCACCAGGACGGTGCTGCGGAACACGGGGCTCATGGCTTCCCCGCCTGGTTAGTGCCGCCATTGCCACCGCCATTGCCCTGCTCCGCCATCTGCCGCAGCCGGAAGCGCTGCAGCTTGCCGGTCTCGGTGCGCGGCAGCGCCGGCACGAACACAATGCGGCGCGGATACTTGTAGGGTGCGATCTGGCGCTTCACGTAGTCCTGCAGCGCGGTGCGGGTAGCGTCGTCCGCCGCCACGCCCTCGCGCAGCACCACATAGGCCATCACCACCTGGCCGCGCCCGTCGTCGGGCGCACCGACCACACCGCATTCGGCCACTGCCTCGTGCTGCATGAGTGCGCTTTCCACCTCCGGCCCGGCGATGTTGTAGCCGGCCGAGATGATCATGTCGTCCGAACGCGCCTGGTAGAAGTAGTAGCCGTCCTCGTCGACGAAGAAGGTATCGCCCGGCAGGTTCCAGCCCGCCTTCACATAGTTGGACTGGCGCGGATCGTCCAGGTAGCGGCAGCCGGTCGGCCCCTGCACCGCCAGCTTGCCGACCTGTCCCGGCGGCAGGGGCTGCATGTTCTCGTCGACGATCTGCGCGACATAGCCCGGCACCACCCGCCCGATCGCGCCCGGCCTGACCTCGGCGCCGGCGCTGGAGATAAAGATATGCATCATCTCCGTGCCGCCGATGCCGTCGGTCATCTCGATGCCGGTGGCCGCCTTCCAGCTCTGGCGCGTGGCGTCCGGCAGGGCTTCGCCGGCCGACACGCTCTTCTTCAGGCTGGACAGGTCATAGCGCGGCGCCAGCGTTGCCATCTGCCGGTAGAAGGTGGGCGCGGTAAAGACGATGGTGGCGCGGAAATCCTGGATCAGCCCGAGCAGCGTCTCTGGCGTCAGCTTCTCGGCCAGCACGGCGCTGGCGCCGATGCGCAGCGGGAAACACAGCATGCCGCCCAGCCCGAAGGTGAACGCGATCGGCGGCGTGCCGCAGAACACGTCGTCGGGCTGCGGGCACAGCACGTGGCGCGGGAACAGGTCGCACATGGCCAGCACGTCGCGATGGAAGTGCATGGTGCCCTTGGGCTGGCCGGTGGTGCCGCTGGTAAAGGCGATCAGGCAGACATCGTCGCTGGCGGTGTCGCAGGCCGCGAAGGCATCCGGCTTGCCCGCCAGCGCCGCCTCCAGCGAACCCTCGCCTTCACCGTTGAAGTACAGCGTGCGCGCCAGGCTCGGGCAGTGGAATTCGCCGCCCTCCTGCTGGTTGGCGTCGAGCTCCTCGCGCAGCCGCGCATCGCACAGCGCGGCGCCGACCTGGGCCTTGTCGATGATCTGCTTCAGCTCCTTGGCGCGCAGCAGCGGCATGGTCGGCACCGCGACCAGGCCCGCCTTGAGCGTGGCCAGCCAGCTGGCGGCCATCATCAGGTTGTTGGGTCCGCGCAGCAGCACGCGGCTGCCGGGCACCAGTTGCATGTCCTCGACCAGCACATGGGCGATGCGGTTCACCAGCGCCGCCAGCTGCGCATACGTGACCGTCTCGATCTGTCCGTCGCGGCGATGGCGGATGGCGATGCGCTCGCCGCGGCCTTCGCGCACGTGGCGGTCTAGCAGCTCCACCGCGGCATTCATCCGCTCCGGGTAGTCGGTATCGGCATTGAAGCGGAACACCGGCCACATTTCGGGCGGCGGCAGGCGGTCGCGCGCGAAGGTATCGAGGTGGGCTGTGGTCGCCATGGCTTGTCTCCTGTCTGCTCTGTATCGGTACGGCAGTTCGTGGGTAGCTCGCAGGCGCGTCAGGCTTTGCGCCCGGCCAGCGTCTCGCGTGCAATGATCAGCTTCTGCACTTCGGTGGCGCCTTCATAGATACGCAGCGAGCGGATCTCGCGGTACAGGCTTTCCACCCGCGTGCCGACCTTGACGCCCAGGCCGCCGAACATCTGCACCGCACGGTCGATCACCTGCTGCGCGTTCTCGGTCGCCACCATCTTGGCCATGGCCGCCTCGCGCGTGGTGCGCTGGCCCTTGACATCGCGCAGCCAGGCCGCGCGGTAGGTCAGCAGCGCCGCGGCATCGATCGCGGTGGCCATGTCGCCGATGGCGGCCTGGGTCAGCTGCAGGTCGGCCAGCACGCCGCCGAACATCGGACGCGCGCAGGCGCGCGCCAGTGCATCGTCCAGCGCGGCGCGGCCAAAGCCCAGCGCCGCCGCCGCAACCGAGGCACGGAAGATGTCGAGCGTCATCATCGCCACCTTGAAGCCCTGCCCCGCTTCGCCCAGCCGGTTGCCCACGGGCACGCGGCAGTTGTCGAAACGCAGCGTGGCGAGCGGGTGCGGCGCCATCACGTCGATGCGCTCGGCGATGGTCAGGCCTGGCGTATCCGCATCCACCACGAAGGCGGAGATGCCGCGTGCGCCCGGCGCCTCGCCGGTGCGCACGAACACGCAGTAGAAGTCGGCAATGCCGCCGTTGGAAATCCAGGTCTTGGCGCCGTCGATCACATAGTGGCTGCCGTCGTCCGACAGCCGTGCGCTGCACTGCATGGCGGCCACATCGGAACCGGCCTCCGGCTCGGACAGTGCAAACGCGGCAATCGCCTCGCCGCGGGCCACGCGCGGCAGGTAATGCGCGCGCAGCGCAGCGCTGCCGGCCAGCGAGATCGCGCCCGAGCCCAGCCCCTGCATGGCAAAGGCAAAATCGGCCAGGCCGTCATGGCGCGCCAGGGTTTCGCGCAGCAGGCACAGCGAGCGTGAATCCAGCGCCGGCAGCGCGCCGCCGTGCGCGGCCGGCACGCAATAGCGCAGCCAGCCGGCCTCGCCCAGCTGGCGCACCAGCGCGCGGCAGGCGGCGTCGGTATCGCTGTGGTCGACATGGAGGTGTTGCGCGCACCAGGCGTCCAGTTCGCGCTCCAGTGTGCGGTGCGCGTCGTCGAACAGCGGCAGGTCGAGATAGGTCTTGTCGGACATGGCGCTTCAGTCCCCTTCGAACACCGGCTTGGTCTTGGCGACGAAGGCCTCGTAGGCGCGACGGAAGTCGCGCGTCTGCATGCAGATGGCCTGGGCTTCGGCCTCGGCCTCGATGGCCTCGTCCAGCCCCATGTTCCATTCCTGGTGTAGCAGCTTCTTGGTCACGCCGTGGGCAAAGGTCGGGCCAGCGGCCAGTTGCGCGGCCAGCGCATGGGCCTGGGCCAGCACCGCTTCGGACGGATGCAGCGCATTGAAGAAGCCCCACTGCAGGCCCTCTTCCGCGCTCATCGAGCGGCCGGTGTAGAGCAGTTCGCTGGCACGCCCCTGCCCGATCACGCGCGGCAGCAGCGTGCACGCGCCCATGTCGGCGCCGGCCAGGCCGACGCGCGTGAACAGGAACGCGGTCTTGGCCTGCGCCGTGCCCAGGCGCATATCGGAAGCCAGCGCCATCATCGCGCCGGCGCCGGCGCAGATGCCGTCGACCGCGCTGACTACCGGCTGCGGGCAGGCGCGCATGGCCTTGACCAGGTCGCCGGTCATGCGCGTGAAGTCGAGCAGCTCAGGCATGGTCATGCGCGTGAGCGGCCCGATGATCTCGTGCACGTCGCCGCCCGAGCAGTAGTTGCCGCCGGCGCCCGTCACCACCACCGCCTTGATGTCGCTGGCATAGCACAGGCCGCGGAACAGGTCGCGCAGCTCGGCATAGGAATCGAAAGTCAGCGGGTTCTTGCGCTCCGGCCGGTTCAGCGTCACGGTGCCGACCTTGCCGTCGCCGGACACCGACCACAGGAAGTGCTTCGGCTGGTAGCCGGCAAAGCTGCGCTTGTGGTGGCGCATGTCGAGTGCGATCTCTGTCATGGGTTTCTCTCGTTGTCTGTTGCAGTCGGTGAGGTTCAGCCCGCCATCACTTCGCCGCCGGCGACGGGGATCGCCTGGCCGGTGATCGCGGCCGCGGATGGCTGGCACAGCCAGGCCACCGCGTCGGCCACTTCCTCGGGCTGCACCAGCCGCCGTTGCGGATTGCGTGCGGCCAGCTCGGCGCGCGCCTGTTCCTCGGTACGGCCGGTCTTGCCGACGATATTGGCCACCGCGTCGCGCACGATGTCGGTTTCGGTATAGCCCGGGCAGACCGCATTGACGGTCACGCCCTTGGCCGCGGTTTCCAGCGCCAGCGCGCGCGTCAGGCCGATCACCCCATGCTTGGCCGCGCAATAGGCGCTGACATAGCCGTAGCCGATCAGGCCGGCCGTACTCGCCACATTGACGATGCGGCCCCAGCCCGCATCGAGCATCGCCGGCAGCGCCGCCTGCGTGCACAGGAAGGTGCCGGTCAGGTTCACATCCAGCATGCGCTGCCACAGCCCGGCATCGGTCTTCAGGAACGGTGCGCTGTGCGCCTGGCCGGCATTGTTGACCAGCATCGACACCGGGCCGGCCTGCTCGGCGGCGGCGGCAAAGGCGCGCGCCACGCTGCCGGCATCGGCGATATCGGCCGTGACAAGGGAGACCACGGCGCCTGCGGGAGCAAGCTTACGCAGCGCTTGCACGGTCGCCTGCAACGCGCCGGCATCGCGGCCCAGCAGCGTCACGCTGGCGCCGTCGGCCAGCAGCCGGCGCGCGATGGCCGCGCCGATGCCGCGCCCGCCGCCGGTGACCAGTGCGTGGCGCCCTGACAGTGAACCCGTGCTGCGCGTCATCCCTGCTTCTCCTGCGCCGCGGCGCGTTCCAGGTTGGTTTCCAGTTGCCGCTTGCCGGCCTGGTACTGCTTGGGCCAGGCGATATCGCGATAGCCGATGCGCGCCGCTTCCTGCAGCGTCCAGGCCGGGTTGGCCAGGTGCGGCCGCGCGATCGCGCACAGGTCGGCACGGCCCGCGGCGATGATCGAGTCGACGTGGTCGGCCTCGAAGATCGCGCCCACGGCAATGGTGGCGATGCCGGCCTCGTTGCGGATGCGGTCGGCAAACGGGGTCTGGTACATGCGGCCGTAGACCGGCGCCTGGTCCGGGCTGACCTGGCCCGACGAGCAGTCGATCATGTCGGCGCCGGCGGCCTTGAAGGCGCGTGCGATCTCGATCGCGTCGTCGGGGGTGATGCCGCCTTCGACCCAGTCATGCGCCGAGATGCGCACCGACATCGGCTTGTGTTCCGGCCACACTGCACGCACCGCGGCAAACACCTCGAGCGGGTAGCGCAGCCGCGCGGCCAGCGAACCGCCGTATTCATCTTCCCGCGTATTGGTCAGCGGCGAGATAAAGCTCGACAGCAGGTAGCCGTGCGCGCAGTGCAGCTCCAGCCAGTCGAAGCCGGCCTCGGCGGCGCGGCGCGCGCTGGCGACGAAGTCATCGCGCACACGCCCCATGTCTGCGCGCGTCATCTCGCGCGGGGTCTGCGACTCGCCCGGCAGGTAAGGCAGCGGCGAGGCCGAGATCACCGGCCAGTTGCCTTCCGGCAGCGGATGGTCCATTGCCTCCCAGCCGAGCTGCGTCGAGCCCTTGCGGCCCGAGTGGCCGATCTGCATGGCGATGCGCGCATCGCTGTTAGCATGCACGAAGTCGACGATGCGGCGCCAGGCGTCGCGCTGTGCGTCGTTCCACAAACCCGGGCATCCCGGCGTGATGCGCGCATCGGGCGACACGCAGGTCATCTCCGCCACCACCATGCCGGCGCCGCCCAGCGCGCGCGAACCCAGGTGGACCAGGTGGAAGTCGCCGGGCACGCCGTCGGTGCACGAATACATCGCCATCGGCGACACCACCACGCGGTTCTTCAGCGTGACGCCGCGCATGCGGAACGGCGTGAACATCGGCGGCAGCGGCAGGTGCTCGCGCAGTTGCAGGCTCTCCGGTTGCACGCCGGCCTGCCGCGCCAGCCAGTGCTCGAACTGCGCCACGTAGTCCGCATCGCGCACGCGCAGGTTCTCATGCGAGATGCGCTGCGAGCGCGTCAGCAGGGAATAGGCGAACTGCTCCGGCGGCAGGCTGCCCGCGTAGCGCTCGACGTTCTCGAACCATTCGGTCGAGTTGCGCGCCGCGTTCTGGATCTTCAGCACTTCCACGCCGCGCGTGGCTTCGTAGCGCGACAGTGCATCGGGCAGGCCGTCATGACCCCTGCCACGGATCTCTTCGGCGAGGTCAATGGCATCTTCCAACGCCAGCTTGGTGCCCGAACCGATCGAGAAATGCGCGGTGTGCGCGGCATCGCCCATCAGCACCACCGGCACGCGGCGGCCGTCGGGCAAGGTGTTCCAATGCACCCATTGGCGGCAGATCACGCGGGGGAAGCGGATCCAGATCGCCGAGCCGCGCAGGTGCGCCGCATTGGTGATCAGCTTGTTGCCGTCGAGGTAGCGCGCGAACAGGCGCTCGCAGTAGGCCACGCCCTCTTCCTGGCTCATCTGCTCGATGCCCGCCGCACGCCAGACTGACTCCGGGGCCTCGACAATAAAGGTCGAGGTGGTGTCGTCAAAGCGGTACGCGTGCGCCTGGAACCAGCCGTGCTCGGTCTTCTCGAAGGCAAAGGTGAAGGCGTCGAACAGCTTGTGCGTGCCCATCCAGACAAAGCGGCACTGGCGCGTGTCGATGTCAGGCTGGAACGTGTCGGCGTAGCGGGTGCGGATGCGGCTGTTCAGGCCGTCCGAGGCGATCACCAGGTCGGCCTGGTATTGCATCGCCAGCGCCTGGTCGTCGGACACGTCGGTCTCGAACACCAGCTTCACGCCCAGCGCCTCGCAGCGCGCCTGCAGGATATTGAGCAGGCGCTTGCGGCCGATGCCGATAAAGCCATGGCCGCCGGAGCGGATGGTGCGCCCGCCGATATGGATGTCGATATCGTCCCAGTGGTTGAAGGCCGCGTTGATCTCGGCGGCGCTGACCGGGTCGGCTTCCTTCAGGTTGTCCATGGTGGCGTCAGAGAACACCACGCCCCAGCCGAAGGTGTCGTAGGGCCGGTTGCGCTCGACCACGATGACCTCGTTGGCCGGATCCTGCAGCTTCATCAGCAGGCCGAAGTACAGGCCCGCCGGGCCACCACCAATACAAAGCACTCGCATCTGTCGCCTCCTGCCGGCTGCGCCGGGCACCTTTGCCAGGATCACACCGCCATCTAGATGATGTCTAAATATTTTATGCTTCAAATATTAGACTGCATCACGGCCGATGGCAAGGGTGGGATGCGGAGTGCCCCGCAAGGCACCCACAGCGCCACGCCCTCAACCCGCCGTCTAGCCTTTCAGCGCTGCCTGCAACTGTTCCAGCGCACCCGGGTCCTCGATCGTGGTCAGGTCGCCCGGGTCGCGCCCTTCGGCCACTGCCTGCATGGCGCGCCGCAGCAACTTGCCGGAGCGGGTCTTGGGCAGCGCATTGACAAAGAATACGCGCGCCGGCCGCGCCACGGCACCCAGTTGCTGCTCCACCGTCTTCATCAACTCGCCTTCCAATGCCAGCCGCGCTTCGGCCGTGGCCGTGCGCGCCGGATCGCGGGCGATGCAGAATGCCATCGCCACCTGCCCCTTGAGCGCGTCCTGCACGCCCACCACCGCCACCTCGGCCACGGCGGAGTTGGACGACAGGCTTTCCTCGATCTCGCGGGTGCCCAGCCGGTGGCCGGCCACGTTGATCACGTCATCGGTGCGGCCCAGGATAAAGACGTAGCCGTCGGCGTCGCGCACGCCCCAGTCGAAGGTGGAATAGCACAGCCGGTTCGGCACCGCCTGCCAGTAAGTGCGCACGAAGCGGTCGTCATCGCCCCACACGGTGCTCATGCATCCGGGCGGCAACGGGCCATCGATGGCGACCACACCCTTCTGGTTAGGCGGGCATTCCGCGCCGGTGTTCTCGTCGACGATTTTCAGGTCATAGCCATAGGCCGGCACGCCGGGCGAGCCCAGCTTAGGCGGCAGCGCCTCGATGCCGCGCTGGATCGCGAGGATCGGCCAGCCGGATTCGGTCTGCCAGTAGTTGTCGACCACCGGCTTGCCCAGGCCGTCCTGGATCCAGCGCGCGGTGGGCTCGTCCAGCGGCTCGCCGGCCAGGAACAGCAGGCGCAGGCTGGACAGGTCGTAGCGGGTCAGCCAGGCCGGGTCCTGCTTCTTCAGCACGCGGATCGCGGTCGGCGCGCTGAACATCAGGTTGACCTTGTATTGCTCCACCAGCCGCCACAGGATGCCGCCGTCCGGGCGGATCGGCGTGCCTTCATACATCAGCGTGGCCATGCCGGCCAACAGCGGGCCATAGACGATATAGCTGTGCCCCACCACCCAGCCGATGTCCGATGCGGTGAACATGGTGTCGCCGGGCTTGCCGCAGAAGATGTACTCCATCGACGTGGCCAGCGCCACCGCGTAGCCGCCGGTATCGCGCTGCACGCCCTTGGGCTTGCCAGTGGTGCCGGAGGTGTAGAGCACGTACGACGGCTCGCTCGATTCCAGCCACACGCACGGCACCTGCACGCCGGCCACGCGCTCGCGCCAGGCGGCATAGTCCTCGTCGCGGCCCTCGGTACGGGGCATTTGCGCCAGTTGCCGGTCCACCAGCAGCACCTTCCCGGGCTGGTGCGACGAGAGTCGGATGGCCTCGTCCAGCAGCGGCTTGTAGGGCACCACCTTGCCGGCGCGCGAGCCGGCGTCGGCGCTGACCACCACGCGCGGCCGGGCATCCTCGATGCGCGCGGCCAGGCTGACCGAGGCAAAGCCGCCGAACACCACCGAATGGATCGCGCCGATGCGCGCGCACGCCAGCATGGCAAAGGCGGCTTCCGGGATCATCGGCATGTAGATCAGCACGCGGTCGCCCTTCTGCACGCCCAGGCCCTGCAGGGTCGCAGCCATGCGGCTGACCTCGTCGTGCAGCTCGGCGTAGGTATAGGTGCGGGCCTGGTCGGTCTCGGTCGAGACCCAGTGCAGCGCCGGCTGGCTGGCGCGGGCCGCCAGGTGGCGGTCGACCGCGTTGTGGCACAGGTTGGTGCGCCCGCCGACGAACCAGCGCGTAAAGGGCGCGCGGCTGTTGTCGAGCACCTGGACGAACGGGGTTTCCCAGTCGATGCGCGCCGCCTGTTCAGCCCAGAACCCCTCGGGGTCGGCCAGCGAACGGGCATGCACGGCATGGCTTGCCGTCATGTCTGTCTCCTCCGCGTCTGCGGTCATTGTGATGATGACCGTAGTTTGCCACCGGCGCGGGTGCGCGTGGACACAGATTCGGAGAGGGGTGGGCGCCGGGGCCTGGCACATGAAAAAAAAGGGGCGTGCCGACGGCATCGCCCCTTCTTGCGCCGTGCGCCGGACCAGCCGGCGCCCGCATTTGTCAGCGAGCCTTGGCCCCCTTGGTGCCGGCCTTGGCCGACGCCTTGACGGTCGGCCCCGGCTTGGACTCGCGCGCCGCGCGCGCCGGCGCCGCCTTGGCTGCCGTGTGCCGCGACGAGGCCTCGACGGTGATGCGCTTGCGCGGCTCCGCCTTGCCCTTGGCCGAGGTCCGCACGATGCCGCCCTTGCTGCTTCGCTCGGCGCGCTCGGAATGCTCCGCGCGCTCGGCACGGTCAGCCTGTTCGGCCCGCGCCGCCCGCACCGCGCCGGCGCCGCGCACCGGCACCATCAGCACCAGGCTCTGCCCGGCGACCAGCTTGGTGCCGGAGAGCTTGTTCCAAGACTGCACCTGTCCCGCCGAGACGCCATAGCGCCGCGCCACCGAGGCCACGGTGTCCCGCCGGCTGGCACGCACCACCACGCGGCGCGCATCCGGCAAGTCAGGCTCCATCGCCAGCATGGCGCTGTCGGCCAGGGTCGCGCTGATATCCTGGTCGTGGCGGCCCGAGCGCGGAATCATCACGGTCGAGCCTGCCTTCAGGCGCATGCCCTTCGGGATGCTGTTGATCTCGCGCAGCGTATCGGCGTCGACATTCAGCCGTGCCGCCAGCGCTTCGATGCGCTCGCGGCTGTCCACCGTCACCGCCGACCAGCTCGACAACCCGCCGCGGTAGGTGTTCAGGTTGTACTGGAAGCGCTCGGCGTTATCGAACGGCAGCAGGATCTGCGGGTTGGACGCGCCCAGGATCACCGGCCGGTTGAACGACGGGTTGAGCGCCTTGAACTCCTCCACCGACATGTCCGCCAGCTTTGCCGCCAGGTTCACGTCAATATCGCGCGAGGTGGTCACCGTGACAAAGTACGGGTGGTCCGGGATCTCGGGCAGCTTGACGTTATACGCGGCCGGGTTGGCGATGATGTTCTTGACCGCCTGCAGCTTCGGCACGTAGTAGCGCGTCTCATTCGGCATGGGCAGGCTGGCGTAGTCGGTCGGCAGCCCGCGCGCCTGGTTGCGCGCAATCGCGCGCGACACCGCGCCCTCGCCCCAGTTGTACGCCGCCAGCGCCAGGTGCCAGTCGCCGAACATGTCATAAAGCCGCGCCAGGTAGTCCAGCGCGGCATCGGTCGAGGCCAGCACGTCACGGCGCTCGTCGCGGAACATGTTCTGCTTCAGGTTGTACGACCTGCCGGTGCTCGGGATGAACTGCCACATGCCCGCTGCCTTGGCAGTGGACTGGGCCTGCGGGTTGAACGCGCTCTCGACGAACGGCAGCAGCGCCAGTTCGGTCGGCATCTTGCGCCGTTCCAGCTCTTCTACGATGTGGTACAGGTAGCGGCTTGAGCGCCCGACCATCCGCTCCATGTATTCCGGCCGCTGCGCATACCACTGGGTGCGGTCATCGACCAGCGTACCCTCCAGGTCCTGCATGGCAAAGCCGCGCCGGATGCGGTCCCAGATGTCGTTGGACGGGCCGCGCAGCCAGTCCAGGCCACCCTGGTCGACATTGATCGTGGAAGCGGAAGAAAGCGCCGATTTGTCGCTGAGCGAATTGAGCGGGTCCTGGCGCTTGGCGGTCTGGGCGGTCGCGGCGCCATAGGCGCCATCAGGCGGCGTGGGGGTGCTGGCGCACGCTGCAAGCAGCGCGGCGCACGCGACCACCGCCAGTAATCGACCAATTTTCATTAAGTTCTCGAATCGCGACGCCAAAAGGATGCGTGATGCTAAAAAAAACCGCGTATCGCGTCAATCAGATTTTCCATATAGCCAATCTCCGACGGGCAGCCGGAAAGCCTTGCGGCGCAAGGCCCGGCAGGCCGGGCAGCGCTCAGCGGAAATTGTCCTTCCAGCCGCGCAGCGCACCGAACGCCTGCGCATCGCCCGTGGCGGCCCCGCCCTGCGCCGCCACTGCCGCCCGTACCGCCGGCTCGCGCGAGCGCAGGAAGGGATTGACCTCGCGCTCATGGGCGATGGTGGTCGGCAGCGTCGGCTGGTCCGCCGCGCGCAGCGCGTCAACCCGCTGCTCCCACGCCGCCAGCGCGGCATTGGCCGGCTCCACCGCCCGCGCAAAGCGCACATTACTGCGCGTATATTCGTGCGCGCAATAGACGCGGGTATCACCCGGCAGCGCCGCCAGCTTGTCGAGCGAATCCAGCATCTGCGCCGGCGTGCCTTCGAACAGACGCCCGCAGCCGCTGGCGAACAGGGTATCGCCGCAGAAGACCGCCGGGCCGGCTTCGCCCAGGTCACCCACATAGGCGATATGGCCGGCGGTGTGCCCGGGCACGTCCAGCACGCGCAGCGTCAGCGCCGGCGTCTGCAATGTCACGACATCGCCTTCGCGCAGAGCCTGGGTGCGCCCGCCGATGCGTTCGCCAGCCGGCCCCAGCACCGGCATCGGCGCGCCCGACGGCGTGCGCGGGTGCGCCGCCAGCAGCTCGGCCACCCCGCCCTGGTGATCGCCGTGGTGATGGGTGATTACAATAGCGCCCAGAGCCAGACCGTTTTGCACCAGGAAGCGCTCCACCGGCGCGGCCTCGCCGGGATCGACCACGGCGGCGTGACGCCCGTCGTGGATGGCCCAGATATAGTTATCCTGGAACGCCGGGATCGGCTCAACCTTCAACATGCGCATGCTCCTATGTCCAATCGTCCCAATCATTCGATTGTAAGCTGGGAAGACTGGCTGGCCTCGCCGCCCGGTGAGTACATGCTGCGCTGGGAGGCGCAGCAGTACGACCGGACCGTGACCGACATCTTCGGCTACCACGCGGTTCAGATGGGCCTGCCCTATATTGACACCCTGCGCGAGAACCGGATGCCGTTCTCGGCGCTGGCGCTGGACCCTTCCAGCGGACCGCACGGGCCGCGTGCCGCACATCCCGACGCGCGCCAGCTGCTGTGCCGCTTCGACGAGCTGCCGTTCGACACCCAGAGCATCGACCTGGTCACCCTGCCCCACATCCTGGAATTCGCCGAAGACCCGCACGAAGTGCTGCGCGAGGTCTCGCGGGTGCTGATGCCCGAGGGGCGCGTGGTGGTCACCTGCTTCAACCCGATGAGCCTGTGGGGCGCGCGCCAGGGCATGAACCGGCTCGGCGCCACACCCTTCCTGCCGACGGACGCGCAGCAGATCGGCTTTGTGCGCATCAAGGACTGGCTCAAGCTGCTCGGCTTCGATATCATCCGCGGCCGCTTTGGCTGCTACTGCCCGCCCTACCGCACCGACCGCTGGCTGCAGCGCGCCGCCTTCATGGAAAAGGCCGGCGACCGCTGGTGGCCGATCTTCGGCGCGGTCTATATGATCTCGGCGATCAAGCGCGTGCGCAATATCCGCCTGGTCGGCCCGGCCTGGAAGAGCAAGCCGGCACTGGCCCCGGTGGCATCGCCCGTGGCCACACCCACCGGCACGCACGGCAAGACCCCCGGCGAAGAGCGCTGACGCGGTCCAGCGCCCTTCTCCTGCCCCCTTCAATGCGCCACCCGCCCGGCGGGTGGCCACCATGGAATCACATGCAAGAAGTCACGATCTACTCCGACGGCGCCTGCAAGGGCAATCCCGGCCGCGGCGGCTGGGGCGCGGTGCTCATCGCCGGCACCAGCGAGAAAGAACTGTTCGGCGGCGAGCCCAACACCACCAACAACCGCATGGAAATGACCGCCGTGATCGAAGCGCTGCGCGCGCTCAAGCGGCCCTGCGTCGTGCGTGTCTATACCGACTCGCAGTATGTCCAGAAGGGCATCAGCGAATGGCTGCCCGGCTGGAAGGCCCGCGGCTGGAAGACCGCCGACAAGAAGCCGGTCAAGAACGCTGACCTGTGGCAGGAGCTGGACACCCTGGCGCAGCCGCACCAGATCTCCTGGCACTGGGTGCGCGGCCACAACGGCCACCCCGGCAACGAACGTGCCGACGCGCTGGCCAACCGCGGCGTCGAATCGATCGGCCGCTGATCCCTTTCGCTAACAAGAAACCGCGGAGCGCCCGCGCCGCTCCGCTAGAATGCCCGCCATGCGACAAATCGTTCTCGACACCGAAACCACCGGCCTGAGTGCCGCCACCGGCGACCGCCTGATCGAAATCGGCTGCGTCGAGCTGATGAACCGCCGCCTGACGGGGCGCCACCTGCACTTCTACGTCAACCCGGAACGCGATATCGACGAGGGCGCGATCGCCGTGCACGGCATCACGGTCGAGTTCCTGGCCGACAAGCCCCGCTTTGCAGAAGTCGTCAACGACATCCGCGAGTTCGTCCAGGATGCCGAGCTGATCATCCACAACGCGCCGTTCGACCTGGGCTTCCTCGACATGGAATTCCAGCTGCTGGGCCTGCCGCCGTTCCGCCAGCATGCCGGCAATGTGATCGATACCCTGCGCGAAGCCCGCCAGATGTTCCCCGGCAAGCGCAACTCGCTCGACGCCCTGTGCGACCGCCTGGGCATCAGCAACGCCCACCGCACGCTGCACGGCGCCCTGCTGGATGCCGAGCTGCTGGCCGAGGTCTACCTGGCCATGACGCGCGGCCAGGACTCGCTGGTGATCGACATGCACGACAGCACGGCGGGCGCAGGCGGCGCCGTCGCCAGCGCCGACCTGTCGCGCCTGGCCCTGCCGGTGCTGCGCGCCACCGATGAAGAACAACAGGCCCACCTCGCCCTGCTCAAGGGGTTGGACAAGGCCAGCGGCGGCAAGACTGTGTGGCAGGAGGCCCCGGCGGAAGCACCCGGAAGCTTGGCTGCCTGACAAAAAAGTTCAAAAAGGGCTTTACAAGATACAGAGACCTCTGCATAATCTCATTTCTCTGCTGCACGACGGCAACGACGACGCAGACAGGGGTGGTTAGCTCAGCGGTAGAGCACTGCCTTCACACGGCAGGGGTCACAGGTTCAATCCCTGTACCACCCACCAGACAAATGGCGAGCAACTGCCTAAGTTGCCAGGAAACCCAGACAGCGCAAGCTCTCTGGGTTTTTTGTTGTCCGGCGTTTGCCCAGGTTTTCTACCCTCCCCGGAAAACCGTGGTTCACGACGCCAATCAAGGCAGGCTGGCCTGGCATATTTGCGCCTGGCGCGCATACTTGTCCACAGAACGACAGGCTTGGCAGGCACAGTCGCCCTCGCCCCCACCGGGCCATCCCTATCGCCCATCCGATCATCGACGCAGCTTTCGGGAGTCCGCCATGCCCGATTCACCCAGGACGACGATCCATGCCGGCGCGACCGTGCCGCCGGAGGATGCGCAGACACGGGAGCCGGTGCTGGACGTGGTCGACCGCGTCTCCGAGATGTGCTTCGGCCTGTTCATGGCGCTCACTTTTGTCGGCGCGGTGTCGAGCGGCACGGGCGGCCCGAATGCCAGCCGCACCATGATGCATGCCGCGCTGGGCTGCAACCTGGCCTGGGGCATGGTGGACGCGGTCATGTTCCTGATCCGTACGCTGGCAAGCCGCGGCCAGCGGATCTCCCTGGCGCTTGCCGTCAGGAATGCTAGCGACCAGGCCACTGCGATCGGCCTGATTCGCGATGCGCTGCCTCGCGCAACGAAGTCGCTGGTCACCGACAAGGAACTGGAAGCCATGCGGGCACGGCTTGCCGCCGCCCCGGCGCTGCCGCCCCGCCCCCGCCTCAACATGGCCGACCTGCTGGGTGCCGTGCGCATCTTCTTTATCGTTGTGCTGACCACGTTTCCGGTCGCACTGCCGTTCGTACTGCTGGACGACGTCAGACTGGCGCTGCTGATCTCGCGCGGGCTAACCCTGGCCATGCTGTTCGTCGCCGGGTGGGCGCTGGGCCACTATGCCGGCTTTGGCGGCTGGGTCACTGGCGCAGCCATGACGGCGCTGGGCGTCGTCATGACCATCGCCATCATCGCGCTGGGCGGCTGAGATGCGAGGCGCGATCCTGCTCCTTGCCGCCGCCCTTGGCGCGGGCGCGGTACAGGCACAGGAGCCGCCCCAGCCCGCGCCGGATGCCGCCGGGCAGGCGGCCGGCTCACCCTGGACCTTCTCGGCAACAGGCTACTGGAACATGCCGCGCCAGAGCGGCGACTACCTCTCCGGCATCTTCATCGCGGAAAGGAAGCAGCTTCACCTCGAGGCAAGAAGCAACTACGAGGCAGTCCATTCGCAGTCAGCCTTCATCGGCTGGACCTTCTCGGGCGGCGAAACCATCCAATTCAAGGCGACACCCATCGTTGGCTTCGTGGGAGGCTCCACCCACGGCCTGATCGGCGGGATCGAGGCCAGCGTGGCAGTGAGCAAGTTCGACTACTACATCGAAGCCGAATACCTGGACGCGCGCGGCGAGGAACCGGGCTATCTCTACGCCTGGAGTGAACTTGGCTTCCGCCCGGTCGAATGGCTGAGGCTGGGCCTGGTCGCGCAACGTACCCGGATCTACGGGAGAGACCGCGAACTCCAGCGAGGCGGCTTTTTCCAGGTCACGGTGCGCAGGTTCACGGCGGGCTTCTACTGGTTCAACCCGGGCTCGACGGACCAGGTCGCGATCCTTTCGCTGGGCGTGAGCTTCTAGGCCACAGCCACGTCGCGACGCAACCTTTCCGTTGCCAGCGACAAGGCTTATCTCATTTCCGGCCACTCACCTGCCGGCTACCTTGACTGCTCCGACCTGCACCGGAGCACGACTTGCCATCCGCCTGCCTCCCCACCGCGACCGAAACTGAACCCGCCCTGCCCTGGACCGGCCGTAACCCGATCAGTGCCGGCTGGTTCGAGATGCGCCCGGCGCGCGTGCCGCGCGATGCGCGGCCGCTCTATGACGAAGACATGGATTGCATCATCGGCTACCACCGCAGCTTTGCCTCGGTGGCGTCCACCTATGACCTGGCGGGCGCGGTCGTGGCGCTCGATGCATGCGTGGATGCAGATGGCGCGGGGCGCGCACCGCTGCTGGTTGCCGGCACGCTGTGGCAGGCGCGTGTGCGCGGCATGACGCGCAGCGGCGCCGAGGGCGAAGGACTGGCAGCGCCCGCGACAACGCTGGCGCGGCTGCACGGGCGCTTCATCGCACTGGCCCGGCAGCCGCTGCACTTCACGCTGGCCGCGCTGGCGGACACGAACCGCGGTTCGTGCCGCTGCATATCCTGCGGCTGGCGATGCGCTGCGGCACGCGGCCCGCTGCGGCAGCGGACACGGCACGCTTTGTCGCGCCGATCACCCGGCGGGGCGTGCCGACCGCGCTGGAATTGACGCCGCGACCGCGCGACCATACCGTGCTGCGCGTGCGCACCTGGCCCATCGCTGCTTAGCCGTGCCAGGCCCCTGCGTCTGCAACGACCGTGGCAAAGCGGTCATTCAACGCGGCCAGCGTGCTGCGGTGAAGATCGGCCGCAGGTACCGCGGGGCCGCCGAGCGGGTCAGGCAGGTCGCGCGTGGCGCAGGCAGCGGCCACCACGGTGCTGCGATAACCGTGGTCGAGCGCCGAGCGCACCGTGGCGCTGACACACATATGCGTCTGGAAGCCGGCCACGATCAGCTCCTTGCGGCCGAGCCTGGCCAGTTCGTCGGCCAGGGTGGTGCCGGCGAAGCTGTTGGGCAAGCCCTTGGTGACGGTAATCTCACCGGCCTGCGGCCCCACCCCTTCGATGAAGGCGGCATACGGCCCGGTCGGATCGAACGCCATGCTGCCCGGCCGCCCGTGATGCGCGACATGGATCACCGGCGTGCCGTGGCTGCGCGCCAGCGCCAGCAACTGCGCGCAGGCAGCCACGGCCGCGGGCATGCCGACCAGCGGCAGGCGGCCGTCGACGTATTCGCGTTGATGGTCGATCAGGATCAGGACGGCGGCATCCCAGGCGGAAGGGGTGCGGCTGGCGCCGGCCAGGCCAAGCAGCGTAGTCGGTATAGTCATTGGCGTTTTGGGCTGGAAGGAATCAGGAACCGCGAGACGGGCCCGCCACATCGCGGGCCATCCCGCATGCTAATGCCAAGCCGGAATCCGTGCATGAGTGCGCGTGGCGATCTCGCCACCGGCCACGCCCTTCCCTGTAGCGCGGCAGGCACGTTACGCGTACAGCCGGGCACGCGGTTGCAAACAGTTGCGAATTTCATCTTGACATCTGCTAATCTTGATTTCACGTCCCGGACAGGAATCTCGGGTCGGCAACACGATGCGGCCGGGACGGGAATACGGGTCAGTGCGCACAAGAAATAAGTCAATCATGCAGCACTCTTTGAAGTACCGGATGGCGTTCGCCACGGCGGGTGTGGTGACGCTGATCATCGTGCTGCGCGCGCTCTACGCGCAGTACTACGCCTACGACGGCCTGAAGACCCTGCAGCAGACGCAGCAGGACACGCTGGTCAAGATGGTGGCCGAGCAACTCGATGAAAAACTGCAGGGCCGGGCCGCCGTCCTGCGGCGCGTGGCGCGCCAGCTCTCCCCCATGCTTTCGGCAAAGCCGGCCGAACTGCGCCGGGCCGTGGAAGGCCTGGTGGAAATGCCCGAGGCCTTCAACGCCGTCTTCCTGGCCGCGCCCGACGGGCACCTGGTGTTCAGCACCGCCGTGCCGGATGGCGTGCGCCTGCGCGTGGACGATCGCGACTACTTCCGCGATATCCAGCAGGGCCAGGCGTTCGCGGTGTCGGACCTGATCCAGGGCAAGCAGACCAATGCCCCCGGCGTGGTGCTGGCAGTGCCGCTGCACGGGCCGGGTGGCGAGTTGCGCGGCGTGCTTGGGGGCGTCCTGAACCTCGCGGACAGCAACTTCCTGCGCGAGCTTGCGCACAGCCGCGTGGGCACCACCGGCAGCTTCTGCCTGGTTTCCGCCGGCACCAATCCCCGCTATGCAATGCATCCGGACGTTGCCCGCGTGCTGAGCCCCGCACGCGCGCTCGGCGAAGCCTGCGGCGCCGACCACGCCCCCGCCTTCCTGGAAATCCTGACGCCGACGCAGCCGATCGTGGCGCGCTACCTGCTGGCATCCAACGGCTGGGAGGTGGTGGCGGTCCTGCCGGCAGCCGAAGCCTACGCGCCGCTGGTCGCGGTGCGCCAACGGACCCTGGTCATTGGCGCCATCACCATGCTGCTTGCCGCCGCGATGATGTGGCTGGTCATGCGCCGGCTGCTTGAACCGCTGCAGCGGCTGCACCGCGCCGTGCGCCAGATCGGCACCAACCCGGCAGCGGTGGCGGACCTGCCCGCCGGCCGTGCCGACGAGATCGGCGAACTGGCCGTGACCTTCGCCGAGGTGGTGGCGCAGTTGTCGGAGCGCGAAGCCGCGCTGAAAGCGGCCAAGGACCGCGCCGCCGAAAGCGAGAAGCGCATCGAGGCGATCGCCAACCATGTGCCGGACTTTGTCTCGTTCATCGACATGCAGCAGCGCTATGTCTTCGTCAACCAGGCCTATGCGCAGCGGTATGGCGTGCCGGCGCAGCAGATCGTGGGGCTGTCGCTGCGCGAACTGTGGGGCACCCAGGAATACCTGGCCTGCCAGCCGTACCTGGAACAAGCCCGGGCCGGGCAGTCAGTTACCTTTACGCGGGAAAGCGCCGACGGCACCGAATGCATGGAGATCACCTACCAGCCGGCCTGGAACGATGCCCAGGACACCGTCATTGGCCTGCACATGTTCGGGCGCAACGTCACCCATGAGCGCGAAAAACTGCGCAGCCTGGAAGCGCAGACCATCTCCGACTACCTCACCGGCCTGCTCAACCGCAAGGGTTTCGACCGGCGCCTGGCCGAATGCATGGCCCGCGCCAGCGCCGACGGGCGCTCGCTGGCGCTGCTGCTGGTGGACCTGGACGACTTCAAGGGCGTCAACGACAGTTTTGGCCATCCGGTGGGCGACCAGTTGCTGGTCGCCTTTGCGCAGCGGCTGCGCGCCTGCGTGCGCAAGGGCGACGCGGTCGCGCGCATCGGCGGCGATGAGTTTGCTGTGATCCTGGACGGCGTTGCCGACCGCCAGGCCATGGCGTCCATCGCCAACACCATCGTGCAGGACGCGCGCTTGCCCTTCGTGATCGACGGTCACACGCTGGCGGCCCCGGCCAGCGTCGGCTCGGCCATCCATGACGCGCGCCACACCATGACCGCGAGCGAGTTGTTCATGCACGCCGACATGGCGCTGTACGAGGCCAAGCGGCATGGCAAGGCGCGTTATGCGGTGCAGGCGGCGGCAGAGGCCCAATCGGAAACATCGGACTTGACCACGTAAGGCATTCAACCGTCGCCGGCAGCATCAACGCTTCGGCGCCTCAGCGCACCTTCCCTTCCTTCCACGCCTGCAGCAGCTTGTCGTAAGGAATGGTCTCGCCCTTCGGCTTTTCGTCGGCCAGCTTCTTCCACGGCGCATGGTCGTTCGACAGCCACTTGCCCGGATCTCCCTTCGGGTTGAGCTTGGGCGCGCAGTTGCTCATGCCCGCGCGTTGCAGCCGCGCCATGACCTGGTCCATCTCTTCGGCCAGCGTGTCCATGGCGGCTTGCGGCGTCTTCTCGCCGGTCACCGCGGTGGCCACGTTCTTCCACCACAGCTGGGCCAGCTTCGGATAGTCGGGCACGTTGGTGCCGGTCGGCGTCCAGGCCACGCGCGCGGGGCTGCGGTAGAACTCGACCAGCCCACCGTACTTGGCCGCGTTCTTGGTCAGGTAGTCGTGGTGGATGTCGCTGTCGCGGATAAAGGTCAGCCCGGTCAGCGACTTCTTCAGCGAGACCGTCTTGGACGTGACGAACTGCGCGTACAACCAGGCGGCCGCCAGCTTGTTGGGGTCGGTGTTCTTGAAGAAGGTCCACGAGCCCACGTCCTGGTAGCCGTTCTGCATGCCCTGCTTCCAGTACGGGCCGTACGGCGACGGCGCCATGCGCCACTTGGGTGAGCCGTCGGCATTGACCACTGGCAGCCCCTTCTTGGTCATGTCCGCGGTGAAGGCGGTGTACCAGAAGATCTGCTGCGCCACCTGGCCTTGCGCGGGGACCGGGCCGGCCTCGGAGAAGGTCATGCCCATCGCCTGCGGCGGCGCGTACTTCTTCATCCAGTCGATGTACTTGGTCAGCGCATAGACCGCCGCCGGGCTGTTGGTGGCACCGCCGCGCGACACCGAGGCGCCGACCGGCGTGCACTTGTCCTCGGCGACGCGGATGCCCCACTCGTCCACCGGCATGCCATTGGGCAGGCCCTTGTCGGCGGTGCCGGCCATCGACAGCCAGGCGTCGGTGAAGCGCCAGCCCAGCGACGGGTCCTTCTTGCCGTAGTCCATGTGCCCATAGACCTTCTTGCCATCGAGCTCCTTCACGTCGTTGGTGAAGAAGTTGGCGATGTCCTCATAGGCCGACCAGTTGGTCGGCACGCCCAGGTCATAGCCGTACTTGGCCTTGAACTTGTCCTGCAGGTCCTTGCGCGCAAACCAGTCGGCGCGGAACCAGTACAGGTTGGCAAACTGCTGGTCGGGCAGCTGGTACAGCTTGCCGTCCGGCGCGGTGGTGAACTTGGTGCCGATAAAGTCCTTCACGTCCAGGCCGGGGTTGGTCCACTCCTTGCCGGCGCCGTTCATGTAGTCGGTCAGCGGCAGAATCGAGCCGTAGCGGTAATGCGTGCCTATCAGGTCCGAGTCAGAGATCCAGCCATCGTAGATCGACTTGCCGGACTGCATCGAGGTCTGCAGCTTCTCGACCACGTCGCCTTCCTGGATCAGGTCGTGCTTGACCTTGATGCCGGTGATCTCCTCGAACGCCTTGGCCAGCGTCTTGGATTCGTACTCGTGCGTGGTGATGGTTTCAGACACGACGCTGATCTGCGTGACACCCTTGGCCCTGAGCTTGGCGGCGGCATCGATGAACCACTTCATTTCGGCCTGCTGCTTGTCCTTGGCCAGCGACGAGGGCTGGAACTCATTGTCGATCCACTTCTTCGCTTCCGCCTCGCCTGCCCAGGCGGACCCGCAAGCCAGCGCAGCCGCGCAGGCAAGGGCTGACATCCCCAACTTCACGTGCACTTTCATTGGTGTCTCCTCAAGAATTCCCCTCCCCGGCTATGGTCCTGGTGGCGGCCCCGGGGCAGGGATAAGCCGCAAACCCTCCATCCAACCGTGATGCTTCCGATCCCCGGCTAGCCCTTGCGCATGATCAGCGCCAGCACCAGCATCGATACACCGAAGCTGATCCAGACCGACGGCTCTTCGGACAGCGACAGCCACGCGGTGACCTTCTCGCCCAGTCCTACCCACGCCAGGTTGACCCAGGCGGCGCACATCAGCCCGATAAACAGCCGGTCGCCACGCGTGGTCGCGATCGGCAGGAAGCCCTTGCGCAGCACCGAAGGCGCGCGTATTTCCCAGATAGTCATGCTGATCAGCATGACCACGATGCAGCCGAAGAACACCGCTACCGGCGTCGTCCAGACCATCCAGCTCAGCATTGCGCCGTCTCCTTGTGTTGTGATCAGGGTTGCGCCGTGCGCTTACACGCGGCCCATCGCGAAGCCCTTCGCGATGTAGTGCCGCACGAACCAGATCACGATGCCGCCGGGCACGATGGTCAGCACGCCGGCCGCGGCCAGCACGCCCCAGTCCATGCCCGATGCCGACACCGTGCGCGTCATGGTGGCGACGATGGGCTTGGCGTTGACCGAGGTCAGCGTGCGCGCCAGCAGCAGCTCCACCCAGCTGAACATGAAGCAGAAGAACGCCGCCACGCCCACGCCGGCCTTGATCAGCGGCAGGAAGATGGTCAGGAAGAAGCGCGGGAACGAGTAGCCATCGACATACGCGGTCTCGTCGATCTCGCGCGGCACGCCCGACATGAAGCCTTCCAGGATCCACACCGCCAGCGGCACGTTGAAGACCAGGTGCGCCAGCGCCACGCCAAGGTGGGTATCCATCAGCCCGATGGTGCTGTAGAGCTGGAAGAACGGCAGCAGGAACACCGCGGGCGGTGTCATGCGGTTGGTCAGCAGCCAGAAGAACACATGCTTGTCGCCGATGAACTGGTAGCGCGAAAAGGCATAGGCCGCCGGCAGCGCCACGCTGATCGAGATCACCGTGTTCATCGCCACGTAGATCATCGAGTTGACGTAGCCCGAATACCACGACGGGTCGGTGAAGATGGTCTTGTAATGCTGCAGCGTGAATTCCGCGGGCCACAGCGACAGCGTGGAGACGATCTCCTCATTGGTCTTGAACGACATGTTCACCATCCAGTAGATCGGCACGATGGCAAACAGCAGGTAGACCAGCAGGAAGCCCGCGCGCCACCAGGTGGCGCGGTTGGCGGGGGTGCGCAATTCAGCCATGGGGCATGTCCTCGCTGCCGGCGGTGCCCGCGCGCTGCATCCAGTTATAGAGGATGAAGCACATGAGCAGGATGATCAGGAAATAGACGATGGAAAACGCCGCCGCCGGGCCCAGGTCGAACTGGCCCACGGCCTTCTGCGTCAGGTACTGCGACAGGAAGGTGGTGGCGTTGCCGGGACCGCCGCCGGTCAGCACGAAGGGCTCGGTATAGATCATGAAGCTGTCCATGAAGCGCAGCAGCACCGCGATCATCAGCACGCCGCGCAGCTTGGGCAGCTGGATATAGCGGAACACCGCCAGGCGCGAGGCGCCGTCGATCTGCGCGGCCTGGTAGTAGGCGTCGGGAATGGCGCGCAGGCCGGCGTAGCAGAGCAGCGCCACCAGCGGCGTCCAGTGCCAGACGTCCATCACCAGCACCGTGATCCAGGCATCGAAGGCGCTGCCGGTGTAGTTGTAGTCGAAGCCCATCGCCGCCAGCGCGGCTCCCAGCAGGCCGATATCGGTGCGCCCGAAGATCTGCCAGATGGTGCCGACCACGTTCCACGGGATCAGCAGCGACAACGCGATGATCACCAGCACCGCCGATGCCTTCCAGCCCCTGGCCGGCATCGACAAAGCCAGCAGGATGCCCAGCGGGATCTCCACCAGCAGCACCGCCAGCGAGAAACCGAGCTGGCGCAGCAGCGCGTCGTGCAGCTCGCCGTCGCGCAGCACAGTGCGGAACCACTCAGTGCCGACAAACACGCGCCGCTCGGGCGAGATGATGTCCTGCACCGAGTAGTTGACGATGGTCATCAGCGGCAGGATGGCGGAGAACGCCACGCACGCCACCACCGGCAACACCAGCAGCCAGGCCTTCTGGTTGACGGGCTTCATTGGACCAGTTCCTCGTTGACGTAGTAGCAGGTATGGCGGTTGAACACCGACAGCCAGGCGGTGTCGCCCGGGCGCAGATCGGCTGCCTCGATACCCAGCCGCGCGCGCAGCGTGCCGGCCAGTGCGCCCGCCTCCTGCACGCCGCCAGTCAGAAGCCAGTAAGTGCCGATATCCTGCGCGCGCTCGACCCGCACCGGCACCGCCTGCGCGTCGCTCTCCGGCGCCAGGCGCAGATACTCGGGCCGCACGCCGATGCGGAAGCTGCCGGCCTCGCGCAACGCCGCTTCGACTGACGGCGACAACCCCGGCATGTAGCGGCGCCCGGCCAGCTCGACCGCGCCGTCGCGCCACTGCCCGGTCAGGAAATTCATGCCCGGCGAGCCGATGAAATGCCCGACGAAGGTATGCGCGGGCCGCTCGAACAGCGCATCGGCCGGCCCCACCTGCACCGCCTTGCCGCGCGACATCACCACCACCTGGTCGGCAAAGGTCAGCGCCTCGGTCTGGTCGTGCGTCACGTAGATCAGTGTCAGGCGGAACTCGTGATGGATTTCCTTGAGCTTGCGCCGCAGCTGCCATTTGAGCTGCGGGTCGATCACCGTCAGCGGCTCGTCGAAGAGAATGGCCGACACGTCCTGGCGCACCAGCCCGCGCCCCAGCGAGATCTTCTGCTTGGCGTCCGCGGCCAGGCCGCTGGCGCGGCGATCGAGCGTGGCCGACAGGTCCAGCATCTCGGCCACGCGCCCTACCCGCTCGCGCACCTGGGCTTCCGGCACGCCGCGGTTGCGCAGCGGGAAGGCCAGGTTCTCGCCGACGGTCATGGTGTCGTAGATCACAGGGAACTGGAACACCTGGGCGATATTGCGCGCCTGCGGCGTGGCAGCGGTCACGTCGCGGCCGTCGAAGGCGATGGTGCCTTGCGAGGGCCGCAGCAGCCCGGAAATGCAGTTCAGCAGCGTGGTCTTGCCGCAGCCGGACGGGCCCAGCAGCGCATAGGCGCCGCCGTCTTCGAACGTGAATTGCAGCGGCAGCAGCGCGTAGTCCTCGTCGGTACGCGGATTCGGCACATAGGAGTGCGCCAGGTCCAAGTCGATGCGCGCCATCTCAGCCCCCTGCCCCGGCAGCCGCGGCCGCGCCGCCGGGCACGTCCGCGGCCAGCCCGCCCGGCCGGCGCGGCGCGTGGATGCGGCGCCCGTCGGCGTCGAACAGGTAGATCTGCTCGGGCAGCAGATGCAGCGACAGCGGCTCGCCCAGCGCCAGGTCGAGCACGCCGGCGAACTGCGCCACCAGGTTGCCCACCGGGGTATCGGCGTGGACAAAGGTGTCCGAGCCTGACAGCTCGGCCAGCGCCACGCGCCCGGGCACCGCCACCGCACCCGGCTCACCGGCCAGGCGCAATGCCGACGCGCGCACCCCCACCGTGACCGGGCCGTCGTGCCCGCCCGCGCCGGGCACCGGCACGGAGATATCGCCGGCCAGCGTGACCCAGCCGCCCTGCAGCCTGCCCTCGACCAGGTTCATCGGCGGATCGTTGAACGCACGCGCCACGCGCAGCGAATCGGGATAGTGGAAGACCTGGGGTGTCGGGCCGTACTGCAGCAGTTCGCCGGCGTCCAGCACCGCGGTATGCCCGCCCAGCAGCAGCGCTTCGCCGGGCTCTGTGGTGGCATAGATCACGGTGGCGTCGCCATGCGCGAACAGCTGCGCCAGTTCCTCGCGCAGTTCTTCGCGCAGCTTGTAGTCAAGGTTGACCAGCGGCTCGTCCAGCAGCATCAGCGGCGCCTCCTTGGCCAGCGCGCGCGCCAGTGCCACGCGCTGCTGCTGCCCGCCGGAGAGCTCGGACGGATAGCGGTCCAGCAGGTGGTCGATATGCAGCCGCCCGGCCAACTCGCGCACGCGCGCGGCAATCTCTGCGGCCGGCGCCTTGCGCCGCAGCCGCAGCGGCGAGGCGATGTTGTCGAACACCTTGAGCGACGGGTAGTTGATGAACTGCTGGTAGACCATCGATACATTGCGCTCGCGCACCGGCATGCCGGTCACGTCGTGGCCGTCGACCAGCACGCGGCCGGCGCTGGGCCGGTCCAGCCCGGCCATCACCCGCATCAGCGACGTCTTGCCCGCTTGCGTGGCGCCCAGCAGGATGGTCACCGCGCCCGGAACCGGCACGAGTGTCATCGGATAGAGATACGCCTGCGAACCTGCCTGCTGTGCGACGCCTTCCAAACGTAGCTGCATCCGGTCTCCATGTTCGATATGCTTCCCGCATCACAGCTTTGGCGCGATGCAGGCGCACAAGTCTTGGCTTTACGTTCGTTTTAGCAACAAAACGAACGTAAAACAATAGTGCACTGCATCATTTGTTTTCGTTTCTGTTTGAACTAGAATCCCGGCATGACCCTGAATCCCCGCCAGACGGCCCTGCTCGAAGAAGTCCGCACCCAGGGCTTTGCCTCCATCGACGAACTTGCGCGCAAGTTCGGCGTCACGCTCCAGACGGTACGCCGCGACGTCAACCTGCTGGCCGAGTACGGCATGCTGGCGCGCTTCCATGGCGGGGTGCGGGTGGAGGGCTCCACCACCGAGAACATCGCCTACCGGCAGCGGCAGGTGCTCAATGCCGAGGGCAAGGCGCGCATCGCGCGCGCGGTGGCCGCCGTGGTGCCCGAGGGCTGCTCGCTGATCCTGAACATCGGCACCACGGTGGAAGAGATAGCGCGCGAGTTGATGCACCACCGCGGGCTGCGCGTGATCACCAACAACCTGAACGTGGCCAATATCCTTGCCGACAACCCCGATTGCGAGGTCATCGTCGCCGGCGGCGTGCTGCGCTCACGCGACCGCGGCATCGTGGGCGAGGCCACGGTGGAGTTCATCCGCCAGTTCAAGGTCGATATCGGGCTGATCGGCATCTCGGGCATCGAGACCGACGGCACACTGCGCGACTACGACTTCCGCGAGGTCAAGGTGGCGCGGACCATCATCGAACATTCACGCGAGGTGTGGCTGGCAGCGGACGCCAGCAAGTTCAACCGCCAGGCGATGGTGGAACTGGCGCACGTGTCGCAGGTCGACCGGCTCTTTACCGATGAGCCGCTGGCAGCGCCGTTCGACCAGATCGTTGCCGACAGTGGGGTGAAGTGTGTGGTGGCGGAGCGGGACTGACCCGCTGGCCCGGCATCCCCGCGCCGGCGGGGATGCGGCCGCCGTGAAGCGGCAGGATTCCCGCGGGCGCGGGAACCGGGGGACGGCGAGCTTACTTGAACACCACGGTCTTGTGGCCGTTCAGCAGGATACGGTGTTCGGCATGCCACTTGACCGCGCGCGCCAGTGCCACGCATTCCACGTCGCGGCCGACGGCGGTCAATTGCTCCGGGTCCATGCTGTGGTCCACGCGCTCGATCTCCTGCTCGATGATCGGGCCTTCGTCCAGGGCGGCGGTGACGTAGTGCGCGGTCGCCCCGATCAGCTTCACGCCGCGCTCATGCGCCTGGTAGTACGGCTTGGCGCCCTTGAAGCTGGGCAGGAACGAGTGGTGGATATTGATCGCGCGGCCGGCCAGCTTGCGGCACAGGTCGTCGGACAGCACCTGCATGTAGCGCGCCAGCACCACCAGGTCGATCTTCTGCTCCTGCACCACGTCGAAGACGCGCGCTTCCTGCGCGGCCTTCTGCTCGGCCGAGGCGTTCATCAGCGGCAAGTGGAAGAACGGCACGTCGTACGACGCCGCCAGCTGGTAGAAGTCGCGGTGGTTCGAGACGATGGCCGCGATCTCGACCGGCAAGCCGCCCACCTTGGCGCGGAACAGCAGGTCATTCAGGCAGTGGCCGATCTTGGACACCATGATCATCACGCGCGGCTTGACGGCGGCGTCGTTCAGTTCCCACTGCATGCCGAACTGGTCGCCCACCGGCGCGAACGCGGCCTTCAGCGTGTCCAGGTCCGGGCCGCCGGCGGCCGGCGTGAAATGCACGCGCATGAAGAAGCGGCCGGTGTACTCGTCACCGTACTGGTCGGAATCGACGATATTGCAGCCGTGCTGGAACAGCAGGCCCGAGACGGCATGGACGATGCCCGGCTGGTCGGGGCACGAGAGGGTCAGGATGAATCCGGTGTTGCTCATGGTGTGTTGTTCTGTCGGAATGGCGCGGCGCAAGGCCGGGAAAATCAGGTCAGCGAGGTCGGCAAGACCGGCACAGGCGGAACCCGCGGCGACGGCTCAGGCGCGCTGGTCAGGACCGAGCCAGCCGCGCCGCCCAAGGGCATCCAGCGTCACCAGTGTCGCATCGACCGTCATGGCGCCGGCCGACATGATAGCAAGCAATGCGACCACATCGACGCACCGGTGCTCGCTGACCTCGCCATCCTGGTTGCGCGGCGTGAAGCCGGGCGGCAGCAGCAGGTCGTAGACGCAGACCTGCTCCCACTGTACGCCTTCGGGCAGGTCGCGCAGCACCTCGATCACGCCGTGGGCCTGCGCGCCCTGCGCCAGCGCGGGCGGGATGCCGGATTCTTCCTCGCATTCGCGCACCAGCGTCGCCAGCGGATCGCTGCCGTGCGGCATGCCGCCGGCAACCAGGTTGTCCCACATGCCGGGGTCGACCGACTTGGCCGGGCTGCGCCGCGAGATCCACAGCGCGGGACCGCCATCCACATCGCCATCGACAATACCGTTCATGTGCGAGGCAAAGGTCAGCAGCCCGAGAAAGCGCGCCGCCGCGCGTTCCACCACGCCGAGTGCGGGCGCGTCCAGCGCGGGCGTGACCGCGAACAGTTCATCGCGCCAGCCGCGCACGTGGCCGGCATCGGCCAGCTGGCGGGCCAGCGCCTGCAGCGCGGCGCTGCGCGCGTCGAAGTCATTGCGCCCGGGCAGCAGTTCAACCGCCGTGGTGCCATTGGCCAGGCGCTCGTCCGGGCCGAGGATGGCGCCCATGCCACGCAGGATTGCCGCATGGGCGCGCGGCAGCCAGCCAACCTGCTGGCCGGCCACCATCAGGCGCAGCTTGGCGGCGGCATCGAAGCCGCTGCGCGCCGCCAGCGAGGCGGCAATCTGCGCGGCGAGGTTGCCCGCGGGGTCCGCGGGCGGCAACGAAGACGTTTCAGCCATCAGGAATCCATGCGCCGGCCGGGCCGGCGCGCTTTGTCATTGTCAGGATTGAACGCATGAACCAGCCAGCCGCGCAGGCCCAGCGCCCTGCATCGTCCCAGCTTCCCACCGAGCCGCAATATGTGCTGGCGCTCGACCAGGGCACCAGCAGCTCGCGGGCCATCCTGTTCGACCATGCCGGCAATGTGGTGCGACTCGCGCAGCGCGAGTTCCGCCAATATTACCCACATCCCGGCCATGTCGAGCACGACCCTTACGAGATCTGGCAATCGCAGCTGGCGGTGGCGCACGCGGTGCTGGCCGATGCCGGCATCTCTGCCTCGCAGGTGCGCGCCATCGGCATCACCAACCAGCGCGAGACCACTGTGCTGTGGGACCGCAAGACCGGCGAGCCGGTCGGGCGCGCGCTGGTCTGGCAGGACCGCCGCACCGCGCCCATGTGCGAGGCACTGCAGGCCGCCGGCCACGGCGAACTGTTCCGCGACAAGACCGGCCTGATCATCGATGCCTACTTCTCCGGCACCAAGCTGCGCTGGATGCTCGACAACATCGAAGGCGCGCGCGAACGCGCCCAGCGCGGCGAACTGGCCTTCGGCACCGTCGACAGCTGGCTGATCTGGCAGCTGACCGACGGCGCGCGCCATGTCACTGATGTGTCAAATGCCTCGCGCACGATGCTGTTCAATATCCACAGCTTCGAGTGGGACGACGCGCTGCTGGCGCTGCTCGACATCCCGCACGCGCTGCTGCCTGAGGTGGTGGCGTCCAGCGGCGAGGTGGCGCGCACCTCGGCGCGGCTCTTCGGCATGCAGATCCCCATTGCCGGCATCGCCGGCGACCAGCAGGCCGCCACCTTCGGCCAGGCCTGCCTGTCGCCGGGCATGGCCAAGAACACCTACGGCACCGGCTGCTTCCTGCTGATGAATACCGGCTCGCAGCCGGTCACGTCGCACAACCGGCTGCTGACCACGATCGGCTGGCAGATCCGCGGCCAGACGCAATATTGCCTGGAAGGCGGCGTGTTCATGGGCGGCGCCACCATCCAGTGGCTGCGCGACGGCCTGAAGATCATCAACAGCGCGCCCGAGGTCGAGCCGCTCGCGCGCCAGTGCGACGACACCGGCGGCGTGGTGCTGGTGCCCGCCTTTGCCGGCCTGGGCGCGCCGCACTGGGACCCCTTTGCACGCGGCACGCTGGTCGGCATGACGCGCGGCACGGGCCGGCCGCAGATCGCGCGCGCCGCGCTGGAATCGATCGCGCTGCAGAGCGTCGATGTGCTGGAAGCCATGCAGAAGGACGCCGGCATCTCGCTGGCCGAGCTGCGCGTGGACGGCGGCGCCTCGCGCAGCGACCTGCTGATGCAGATGCAGGCCGACCTGCTCGGCACCCCGGTGGTCCGCCCGCGCGTGACCGAAACCACCGCGCTGGGCGCCGCCTACCTGGCGGGCCTGGCCACCGGCTACTGGAGCGATCCGGCAGAGATCGCGCAGCAATGGCAGGTGGAGCGGCGCTTTGAGCCGAACCTGTCGGCTGACGCGCGCGGCCACCGGCTGGCGCGCTGGCATCGCGCCGTCGACCGCGCGCGCGACTGGGCGCGCGAGGACCAAGCCAACGGCAGCCACGCCTGAGCGCCGGCCCACCCCGAACACACTCCCCAAAAAAAGCGTCATGCAGAGAGTCTCCACCCCGATCCAGCCCCCCGACCGCGCCGCCCTGCTCGCCACCCTGGAGCGCGAGCCGCGCTGGGATGTGATCGTCATCGGCGGCGGCGCCACCGGCCTGGGCACCGCAGTCGATGCCGCCTCGCGCGGCTACCGCACGCTGCTGGTCGAAGCCGCGGATTTTGCCAAGGGCACCTCCAGCAAGGCCACCAAGCTGGTCCATGGCGGCGTGCGCTACCTGGCCCAGGGCAATATCAGCCTGGTGCGCGAGGCCCTGCACGAGCGTGGCCTGCTGGCGCGCAACGCGCCGCACGTGGTGTGGCCGCTGGGCTTCGTGGTGCCGGCCTACCAGCTGTTCGACCAGCCCTTCTACGGCATCGGCCTCAAGGTCTACGACATGCTGGCTGGCGACCTCAACCTGGCCGGCAGCCGCTGGCTGAATCACCGCGAGGTGCTGGCTGCGGCGCCCAACCTGGCCGAGCACGTCGGCGGGCGTCCGCTGCGCGGCGGCAACCTGTATTTCGACGGCCAGTTCGACGATGCGCGGCTGGCGGTGGCGCTGATGCGTACCCTGTTCGACGTGGGCGGCACCGCGGTCAACTACATGCGCGTGACGGGCCTGAGCCAGCAAGGCGGCGTGATCAGCGGCATGACCGTGCAGGATGTGCTGGGCGACGCCACCTTCCACCTGCGCGCCGACTGCGTGATCAACGCCACCGGCGTGTGGGTCGATGCGATCCGGCAGATGGAGGACGGCCACGCGCGCGCCATGGTCGCGCCCAGCCAGGGCGTGCACCTGACGCTGCCGCGCAGCTTCCTGCCGGGCGAGCGCGCCATCCTGATCCCCAAGACCGACGACGGCCGGGTGCTGTTCGTGGTGCCATGGAACGGCCACACCATTGTCGGCACCACCGACACGCCGCGCCGCGACCTGCCGCTGGAGCCCGACGCCGGAGCCGACGACGTCGATTTCATCCTGGAAACCGCGTCGCGCTACCTTGCCAGGGACCCGACCCGTGCCGACGTCACCAGCGTCTGGGCCGGCCTGCGGCCGCTGGTGCGGGCCACCGGCGAGGCCTCGACCGCGTCGCTGTCGCGCGAGCATACGATCCTGGTTTCCAAGGCCGGGCTGATCACCGTCACCGGCGGCAAGTGGACCACTTACCGCAAGATGGCCGAAGACGTGATCGAGACCGCGATCCAGCGCCAGATGGTTCGCGCGGCCCCGTGCGTGACCGCCGAGCTGCCCCTGCACGGCGCGGCGGGGCTGCCGGCCGGGCTGCCGCCGCCGGATTCAGGCTCGCCGGACCGCTACTACGGCAATGAGCTGGACCTGCTGCGCGCGCTGCCCGGATATGACCGGATGCTGGCACCGGCGTCGGGCCTGACCGAGGCGCACGTGCGCTTTGCGGCCCGGCACGAACTGGCGCGCCGGGTCGAGGACGTGTTGGCCCGCCGCAACCGCGCGCTGTTCCTGGACGCGCGAGCCGCCGTGGATGCCGCGCCGGCCGTGGCCGCGATCCTGGCCGAGGAACTCGGCGAGAGCGAGGCCTGGCAGGCGCGCGAAATCGAGAGCTTCCGCACGCTCGCCGCCGGCTACATGCTCGGCTGACCCGGACGCCGGCGCAACCGCCGCCGGCGCCGCCCATCTCAACTGGCTGACACACCACCTGTTGACCAAGGCAAACCCATGACCACTCGCCCGATCCTGTCCTGCGCCCGCGCCGTGGCCCTGCTCGCAACCGTCGGCGCCTGCGCCGCGGCGCACGCCGCCCGCGCGCCCGGCATCGAGGGCGTGCGCTTCCCGGACGTGCGCACCGTGCGCTACCAGTGCGACGGCGGCAAGACGCTTTCCGTGCGCTATTTCAACAGCCCGGACAACCAGGCGGCGGTGTTCCGCATCGAAGGCAAGCCGGTGCTGGCGGTCAGCACCGTGTCGGCCTCCGGCGCGCGTTATGTCGGCGGCCGCTACGAATGGTGGACCAAGGGCGAGGAAGGCACGCTGCGCGACCTGATGCAGGCCGAAAACGCCGCGCCAGCGCTGGCCAACTGCCACGCAAAGCCCTAAGCGCCACGTCACCGTTTGAGGTGGCGGCGTTCCGGGCGATAATGTGGGGATTGAATCAGGGAGAACACCATGGACGAGATTGAAGATCTGTCCGATCTGCCGATGCCCCGCTTTATCTGGGGCTTCGCCGTTATCGCAGGCAAAGGCGGCGAGGTCATGCACGACGAGTTCGAGTATCTGACCCACACCCGCAGCCCGCGCTTCACCTGCCGCGTAGTCGAGCTAGAAGACATGCCGGCGGAAAGCGAGGAAGACGCCATCGATGGCCGCATCGTCCATGATGACGATCCGAGCCGGATGTTCTATATCACCGATGCCGGCATGGCGCTGGTCAATTTCCAGCTGTTCGACAAGATGCCGGACAAGCAGAAATTCAAGCGCATCTGCGACGAAGCCATCGCCAACTGGATGCTGCGCCGCGAATTCCTTGACGAAGAAGAAGAGGACTGACCCGCTCGTGACCTGATGGGGTCAGACAGGTGGCCGCGGGCGCGGCCACCATGTTTCAGCTCTCGGCCTGCTCCGGCGGCAACGCGCCCGCCAGCAGTTCATTGAGCAGCCCGGTCATGCCACCGGGGTGATCCACGGCAAGCGCCTGCAGGCGCTTGACCAGCGTGCCGTCCAGCTTGCACGCAAAGGGCACCAGACCTTGCTCCTGGTCCAGCCGGCGCTGTTCGCGCCGGTCCGGGCGCGCAGCGCCGCCGGGAATACCCCGCCCCGCCGTAGCCTGCTTCAGGCTGTTGGCGATCTTCAGGCCCTTGTTTTTTTCCAGGTCCGTTTTCTTCACGGCATTATCCGAAAGTCTGTAGAGGCCGGTATTGTACGCACCCGCGGCACCCACCGGCCGCAAGGCGACCGGCGCCGCTATTCGTTGCCGACTTCGATCAGTTCGGCGGCCACCCGCTGGATTTCCGCATAGACCGGAATGGCCTCCATCGGCCCGGTGCAGCCCACGGCCGTGGCCTGGCTGGCATCGGCGCCAGGCGGCAGGAACACAAAGGCCATGCCGGGCTGCCAGCCGGGATGCTTGCGCAGGCTGTCATTGAGGATGTCGAGATACTGCGCGCGCGTGAAAACGTGCTTTGCCATTGCTACCTCCGGTATCCGCTGCCGATGCGCCGCGCGGGCGCGGTTGTCATGGCGGCGATCGTAGCATGGCAAGGCCACCCGGCGTCACCGTGCGGCGCCGGGCGGCTGGCGCATCAGCACTCGCCCTTCTTGGCGTGGCCGGGCGGGCAGTGATAGCCCTTGTCCTTGTGGCCCTTGTCCTTGTACCCGCCCTGGTCCCAGCGCCCCGGCACCAGCACCCAGCCGTCGCGCGACTGGATCCAGCGCGGCGACTCATAGATATAGCCGGGGCGTTCACGTTCCCAGCGCCCCTTCTTCCAGGCGTGCTTGTGGTAGTGGTCATCCCAGTCCCAGTAGCCCGGCACCCAGACATAGCCTGAGCGCGGCGTGGGCACGACCTCATAGATCGGGGCCGGCGGTGGTACGCCGATGGCAACGTTGACCGACACCTGGGCCATCGACCCCGCACTGAACGTCAGGCCGGAACCCAGCAGGGCCGCCAGCAGGAGGGCCCTGGCCGGCCGGAGCGCGCGATGTGTCATGGGAGTCCTTTCTAGTGGAGGAACATGCCCACAGTCTAGCGCGCACCGATCCCGGCGCATTGTAAGAAACGGTATCCGTTGATCACAAAGATGCCGGCGCGCAACACTGGCCCCAGCCTAGTGGTCTTCGGCCATCGCCTTGAGCTGGGCCTCGCCCGCTACCCGCGCGGCATCCGAGGTGGTGAAGGTGTCGTCCGAGACGATGGCGCGCCGGATCTGCTGCGCGCCGAAGTCCACCAGCGCGATGACCCACACATAGCGCCCCGCCTGGGGCGCCGTTTGCACAAAGGCCTTCAGGTTGTTCCGCGATTCACTTGCCATGATCCATCTCCTGGTGAGACGTGCCGCAGCACAGGTGTCTGGGGAACTCTAGCACATGGCTGGCCCGCTCACCGGGCTGCGGCCTCCGTGGCGAAGTCACGCAATTCGCGCGCCCGCGCGGCCGTCATCCGGGCCATGCAGGTCGCCCCGGCCACGCGCGCGGCGGTGCCGCCGGCCGGATTGGCCATATAGGCGCAATTGGCCTGGCGGAACTCCAGCCAGACACGCTGCGCCACCCGCAACTGGCCGGTGCGCGGCGCTTCCAGCCGCCGCAGCAAGGCTTGATAGGCGCTGTTCAGCGCCACGTCCTGGACCCGTGTTTCGGCCGCGGCGCAGCCGAGCATGTCGGCAGTCGACATGGCCTTGGCCATGCAGCGTTCATATTCAGCGCTCAGGCCATTGCTTTGCTCAGCGCGGGCCGGTGCGCCCGCCACGGCAAGACCAAGGATGGCAAGACATGCGATGACGCGCATAACGGCTCTCCCTTTGCTTGGTGGTGACGCGACGATGCTGGGCCATGCCGGGGCATCGGGCCGCTCAGGCCAGCCAGCGCCCCAGCGTGGCCACGGCGATATTGACCAGCCCGAGCACCAGGTTGGTCCCCACCGCCTGCCGGATGCGGTTCAGCGCGGCACCGGCGGCCGGCCAGTCCTGGGCCTCCACGGCCCGGCCCAGCACGCGATACGGCCCAAACCACACGTAGCAGAAAATCACCGTCATGACGAGGCCGATGCCCATCATCAGGTGCCAGTTGCGTGGGGAAGCGGACATGCCCACTGCGGCCATCATCGCCGCGCCGCTCAGCAGGATCGCGATCACCGCCGCCCACACCCACGGGAAGAAGCGGGCAAACACGCCGCGCCAGAGCCGCAGCCGCGGCGGCGGCTCCAGCACGGTGCCGGCCACGGGCCGCAGGCACAGGTAGGCAAAGAACATGCCGCCCACCCAGACGGCAACGCCGGCAACGTGCAGGAAGCGGAAAAGCGGGTCGGAAATCATGGCGGCAAGCGGCGGCGAGGCGCGCGTTGGGGACGATGGCCCCATTCTAAGTGTTGTGTCCGCCACGGCGAAGCGCTGCGCGCGTTCCAGCCTGACTTCAGGAAAACAACGAAAAACCGTTAAACATTCCGTATCACGCCGCGTCGCAAACTGGCCCCACGGAATCATGCCCGCACAAGCGCGTTCCGGGGCCGAGCCCACCCGCGGCTAACGCTTGACCGCCCGGAACCGGCCCCCGGACAATAACCGCGGCTGCGGCCAGCCCGCCACCCACACCGGCCGTACCGAACCTCCTGCCCCAGACCATGGCTCCTGCCCCAGCCAGCGCCCTTCCCGGTGCCGATTCCGCCCGACGTCCCCCGCTGCTGCGCCGCGCCCTGCCGGCCCTGCTCGCCGTGACGCTGGCGGTGCTGCCAGCCATGCTGCCGCCGGCGGTGACGGCGCAGCCCGCGCCGCAGCGCACCGACCTGGTCGCGCGCGTGGTCTTCAGCCTGCTGGGGTATGCACGCTGGCCGGTCGAGCGCGACCCCGTGCGACTGTGCGTGGACAGCACCAGCCACTACTCCGCACGGCTGATGGAAGGCGGCACGCTCGCCAACGGCCGGTCGGTGCGCACGCGCCAGGTCGACGTGCTGGCCGACATGCTGCATCCGGCCTGCGATGCCCTCTACGTCGGCGCCATGAACGAAGCCCGCCGCAAGCGCCTGTCGGGCGAACTGACCGGCCGCCCGGTACTGGTGATCGCCGAAGAAGACTTCGAGTGCGAGGTCGGCAGCATGTTCTGCCTGAACATCCGCGACCAGCAGGTCTCGTTCCGCGTCAACCTTGACACGCTCGCGCGCAGCGGCGTGCATGTGCACCCCGGCGTGCTGCAGCTGGGCCGCCGCAAGGGAGCGCCGTCATGAGCGCGCACCAGCCGGCGCGCGGCAACGGCGCCCGCCCCACCCTCTACAGCGTGCTGCGCCGGATCCACCTGGGCGTGGCGCTGATCGCGGTATTCACTGCCGGGGTCTCGCTGACCGCCCTTGGCCTGACCGCACTGCGCGTCTATGCCGAACACAACGTGCGGCTGGTGGCCCGCTCGATCGCCTACACGCTGGAAGCGCCGGTCGTATTCCGCGACCAGGCGGCCACCGGCGAGACACTGGCGGCCATCGCCGCGTCCGAGGACATCGCGCGCGCCACCGTCTACGACCACGACAACCACGTGCTGGCCGAATGGCAGCGCCCCGGCCAGGCGCCACTGACCGGCTTGCGCCACGTGCTGAGCGAGTGGCTGAGCATGGGCGTCGTGGAACAACCGATCCTGCACCAGACGCAACCGGTCGGCATGCTGCGCGTCAGTGGCAACGCCCGCAACCTGCTGCATTTCCTGCTGCAGGGCGCGCTCGGCCTGCTTGGCTGCCTGCTGCTGACCGCCGTCGGCGCCCACTACCTGGCCAGCCGGCTGCTGGTGCAGATCGTCGAGCCGCTGCGCAACCTGATGCGCGTGGCGCACGCGGTGCGCTCCAAGCGCGATTTCGCGCAGCGCACGCCGCCAGCCAGCATCGCGGAACTCAATGCCCTCAGCGAGGACTTCAACGGCCTGCTGGACGAACTGCAGACCTGGCAGAACCAGATGCAGCACGAGAACCGCTCGCTCGCCCACCGCGCCAACCACGATGCGCTGACCGGCCTGCTCAACCGCGCCGCCTTCGTCGAAGCGCTGGAGCACGCCGTGCGCCATGCCGCGGCCAACGACGAGTACGCGGCCGTGCTGTACCTGGACAGTGACGATTTCAAGAACATCAACGACCGCCACGGCCATGCTGCCGGCGACGCCGTGCTGGTGGCCGTGGCCCAGCGCATCCGCACCAGCCTGCGCGCCAGCGACACCGTGGCGCGCATCGGCGGCGACGAATTCGCCGTGCTGGCCGCAGCGCTGCGCGCGCCGCGCGACGCCATCCATATCGCCGAGCATATCCTGCACGCGATGTCCGCCCCGATCGACCTGCCCGACGGCAGCACGGTGCAGGCGTCGCTCAGCATCGGCCTGGCCGTTTTCCCTGTCCACGCACAAGGCAGCCAGGCGCTGCTGCACGCAGCCGACGCCGCCATGTACGGCGCCAAGCGGCGCTCCGGCGGCACCTGGCAAAGCGCCGAGCCGCGCCTGGACGTCACGCAGTGAGAACCCCCATGCCCGAACGCCCGACCCTGCCCTGCTGGAAGTCCCTGTGGAAACTCTGGGTCGCCGCCATCGTGCTGACGGGGCTGTCGCTGGCCGGCTGCCAGACCGCGCCGCCAGCCACCGGGTTGTCTCCGGCCCAGGTCGCGGTGCTGAAGCAGGAAGGTTTCGCGCTGACCGATGAAGGCTGGGAACTCGGCCTGTCAGACAAGCTGCTGTTCGGATTCAATGAGGACCTGATCGACGCTGAGCGCGCCGCCAATGTGCAGCGCCTCGGGCGGGCGCTGAAGGGCGCGAACATCGAGCGCCTGCGTGTGGATGGCCACACCGACGACGCGGGCTCGGCCGAATACAACCAGTCGCTGTCAGTGCGGCGCGCCGAAGCCGTGGCAAGGCTGCTGGCGGGCGCCGGCTTTGCGCCGGAAAGCATCGAAGTTCGCGGACGCGACAAGAGCCGCCCGGTGGCCGACAACCGCACCGCCGCCGGACGCGCCGAAAACCGGCGCGTCGCCATCGTCGTATCGGTCGACTAGGACGGCGGCCGGCGCTTCAGTCCCCGAACGGATTGGGCGCGCGGTTCTCCGGCGCTTCGCTCAGGTCGAACTCGTCGCGAACCTTGTCGACCACCGCGCGGATGCTGGCCTCGTAGCCGGACGCATTGCCGAAGCCCGTCATATTCCAGTTGCGCCCGCGGGCATCGCGCGCGTGCGGCACAGGCGCCGGCACCCGGACCTTGGCGCCGTCCTCGCCGATTTCATAGATTTGCTGGATGCGCCGGCTAACCTCGTCCTGCAGGGCACGCCGGCCACGCTCACGCTTGGCCATGGCTGACTCCTCGATGATTCCCGAGGCATCCTAGCACGCACGCAAATCCGCTCAAAGCGCAGCCTTGGCAGCCTGGTACGCAGCGTAAAGCCGGGCAAAGACCGGCCCCGGCACGCCCTTGCCAATGGCGCGGCCATCGATGGTCACCACCGGCAGCAACTCCTTGCTGGCCGACGACAGCAGCACCTCATCGGCGGCGAACACCTCTTCCCTCGCGATGCGGCGCGCCTCCAGCGCAATCCCCATCGCGGCACAGACCTCTTCCATGAACCCGTAGCGGATGCCTTCCAGGATCAGGTTGTCCTTGGGCGGCGCCATCACGCGGCCATCGCGCACCACCCACACATTGGACGCCGACGCCTCGGTCAGCCAGCCATCCCGGAACTGGATCGCCTCGATCACGCCGTGCTCCACCGCATGCTGCGCCGCCAGCACGTTGCCCAGCAGCGACGTCGACTTGATCTGGCAGTTCAGCCAGCGCCGGTCCTCCATCGTCACGCACGCCACGCCCTGCTCAAGCATCTGCGCCGACGGCAACGCCATCGGGTTGGTCATGATCAGCACTGTCGGCACGACCTCCTTCGGAAACGCATGCGTGCGCCTAGCGACGCCGCGCGACACCTGGATGTAGACCAGCTGGTCCGACAGGCCGTTGGCCTGGACCACCTCTCCGACCAGCCCCAGCCACTGCCCGGCGCTGTACGGATCGGGAATCCCGATGCCCTCCAGGCTGCGGTGCAGGCGGGCCAGATGCTGGTCCCCGCGGAATGGCTTGCCGTTGTAGTAAGGGATGACTTCGTAGATGCCATCGCCAAAGATGAAGCCGCGGTCGAGGACGGGGATGCGGGCTTCGGAGAGGGGGATCAGGGTGCCGTTGAGGTGGACGATGGGGTCGGACATGGGGGCAAGTGCAGAGATCGAAAGAGATGCCTGATTCTTTCACGAGCAGGCAGGCAGGTTCATGCAATTTGCGCATGAGGTTGGCTACCCATGCCATGTCGGCGCCGGCGCGCAGGCTCAGGCTGGCGGCAGCGCTTTCGACAACAGCACAGTCGTAAAGCCGCTATCCCAGCTCTCGTCGGGATAGAAATCGATCTCGGCATAACCATGGCGCCGGTAGAACGCGCGGCTTTGCACGTTGAACGTGTCCGTCTCCAGCCTCGCCTCGCGATGCCCGGCGCGGGCAATCTCGCCTTCGGCGTGGGCCAGCAACGCCCCGCCCAGCCCCATGCGTTGCCATGTCCGCCCGACATGCAGGGCCCAGATAAAGTTGTTTTCCCAGTCCACCATGGCCGCGGGCACGCCATCCACGCAGGCTACGCGGAATGCCTGCAGGCGCGCTTCGACGTAGCTTCGGGTCTTGCCTTGCCGTTCAAAGGCGGCTGCCGCAGCGGCTGTCAGTTGCGGCTTCCAGGTGCCGAGGTAGGTGTCGGTCAGGATGTCTTCCACCGCTTGCGCGTCTGCGGGCAAGGCGGGGCGGATTTCGAGTTGGAAGGTGAGTTTGGTCATGGCCGAGAGGATACCGGGCACCGGATACATGGCGGAAGCCCTCTCACGGACACAGAACTTTGGCGGACAGAACAACTGGATCGGCACGCCCAGCCAATCCGGCGCGCCGGGATGGAAGCCATGACTTCGTGGCGGTGACGGGCATGGCCATGTCGCCCTGCGGCAACACCTCTATTTAGAGGGATGCGCGATACAAGGTCCTATACGACCATCCTCACGGGCGATCCCGCGACTCGCCCACTACTACTTCAGCCCTCGCCTACCCTGGCCGAGGGCTTTTCTTTGAGCTCGTCAGGCATTACGAAGCCACCGGAGACTGGAAACAAAAAAGCCGCCCAGACGGGCGGCTTCGCTTTGCACAGTGTTCTGGCGGAGAGAGGGGGATTCGAACCCCCGATAGGCTATTAACCTATACACGCTTTCCAGGCGTGCGACTTAAACCACTCATCCATCTCTCCGGGAAGTCCGAGATTATAGCAGAGTTGCCCGGCGAATCCAGTGCTTCGTCGCCGTATCTCGCCTTACTTGACAACCCCATCCGCCCTATCCCTTGCGCAGGTAACTCACCAGCCGGTCGATCACCGGCGCATTGCGTGGCGTCAGCAGGCTGACGATGATGGCCACGGCGAAGCCGGCCGGCACGCCGAAGGCGCCGGAGGCGATCGGGTCGACGCCGAACCAGCGGTTGCCGAAGATGCCGGTCATGCGGGTGAAGAACGGGTAGTTGACGATGATGTAGTAGACCGCCATGCCCAGCCCGGCGGCCATGCCGGCGACGGCGCCGGCGGCGGTGGTGCGGCGCCAGAAGATGCCGAGGACCAGTACCGGGAAGAAACTGGAGGCAGCCAGCGAGAACGCGGCGCCGACCAGGAACAGGATATTGCCCGGGCGCAGCGATGTGACGTAAGAGGCAAAAAGCGCCACGCCCAGCAACACGATCTTGGCGGTGGTGACGCGGCGCTGGTGGCTCGCCTGGCGGTCGACCATGTGATAGAAGACGTCGTGCGAGAGCGCATTGGCGATGGTCAGCAGCAGGCCGTCGGCAGTGGACAGCGCCGCGGCCAGGGCGCCGGCGGCGATCAGGCCGGAGATCACGTATGGCAGGCCGGCGATTTCCGGGGCGGCCAGCACGATCATGTCGGGCTGGAGCAGGATCTCGGCCCATTGCACGATGCCGTCGCCGTTGACATCGCGGATGCCGAACACTGGTGGATCGACCTTGCGCCATTGCACCACCCACTGCGGCAATTCGGCGTAGGAGGTGCCCACCAGGTGCTGGAAGAACTCGTATTTCACCAGCGCAGCCAGCGTGGGCGCGGACACGTACAGCAAGGCGATGAAGAACACGGCCCAGGCCACGGAGTTGCGCGTTTCCTTGACCGACGGCGTGGTGTAGAGCCGCGTCAGGATGTGCGGCAGGCTGGCGGTGCCGACCATCAGGCAGAACACCAGCAAGACAAAATTCAGCCGCTTGGTCTTGCGTTCCTGCTCCGATGCCGCGGGATAGGGCTCGGTCGATGACAGCGAATGGCGGCTGCGGGCCAGTGCGTCGGCCCGCTGCTGGTTCCATTGTTGCTGTGCCGCAGCGGGGTCGCGCGGGAATTCCAGCCGTTCGCGCTCCAGCGACTTGATCTCGCGCAGCGGGGCATTGCGCGTGCGCAGGTCCTGCAGGCGCGCGTCGAGCGCGTCGCGCTCCTGGGCAAAGGAATCGGGCAGTCGGGCGATGCGCTCCTGCAGCAGGATGGCCTGCTGCCGGTAGTACTCGCGCACGGCCTGCTCGGCCGGCTCGCGCTCCAGCTGCTGCTCGCGCGCGTCGAGTTGCGACAGCAGCGTGCCGTAGCTGAGCTGCGGCAGCGCTTCGTGGTGATGCTTCCAGGCGATCATCGATACCGTGACCAGGAAGGCCACGATCATCATGATGTACTGCGCCACCTGCGTCCATGTGACCGCGCGCATGCCGCCAAGGAACGAGCACACCAGGATGCCGGCCAGCCCGAAGAAGATGCCGACGGCAAACTCCACGCCGATAAAGCGGGTCACCACCAGCCCCACGCCCTGGATCTGCGCCACCAGGTAGACGAAGGAGCAGAGCGAAGCCGCCAGCACCGCGATCGCGCGCACTGGCAGGTTGCCGCCCGGCTTGCCGTTGCCGTAGCGCGCTGCGAGGAAATCCGGAATGGTGTAGCCGCCGTACTTGCGCAGGTACGGCGCCAGCAGGAAGGCCACCAGGCAGTAGCCGCCGGTCCAGCCCATCACATAGGCCAGCCCTTCGTAGCCCGAGGCAAACAGGATGCCGGCCAGGCCGATGAAGGACGCCGCGCTCATCCAGTCGGCGGCAATCGCCATGCCGTTGAACAGCGCCGGCACGCGCCGCGAGGCTACGTAATACTCGTTCAGGTCAGAGGTGCGGCAGATCAGCCCGATGCAGGCATAGATCGCGATGGTGATGAAGAGGAAGACGTAGCCGAGCCACAGCGCATCGGCATTCGAGCGTTCCAGCAGCCCCATCATGCCGACGAAGCCGAACAACCCCAGCGTGAACAGGCCGTAGTACAGCAGCAACCGTCGGCGAAAGCGCGACTGGGCTTCAGGCATAGGGGACGGTCCGTGGTCGGTGGGGGGCTATCGTAACAAACCCGCCGGCGCGGGAACGCGGCGGCGGGTTCAAGGGCTCGATCGGGCCGAAGCTAGACGATCACTGCGCCTGCTTGAGCTGCTCCAGGATGGCCGGATTCTCCAGCGTCGAGGTGTCCTGCGTGATCTCCTCTCCCTTGGCCAGCGACCGCAGCAGGCGCCGCATGATCTTGCCCGAGCGCGTCTTGGGCAGGTTGTCGCCGAAGCGGATGTCCTTGGGCTTGGCGATCGGACCGATCTCCTTGCCGACCCAGTTGCGCAACTCGGTGGCGATCTTGACGGCCTCTTCGCCAGTCGGACGCGAACGCTTGAGCACGACGAAGGCGCAGATGGCCTCGCCGGTCATGTCGTCGGGGCGGCCCACCACGGCCGCTTCGGCCACCAGCGGGTTGGACACCAGTGCCGACTCGATCTCCATCGTGCCCATGCGGTGGCCCGACACGTTCAGCACGTCGTCGATGCGGCCCATGATGGTGAAGTAGCCGGTGTCCTTGTCGCGGATCGAGCCATCGCCGGCCAGGTAGAGCTTGCCGCCGAGCTCTTCGGGGAAGTAGCTCTTCCTGAAGCGCTCCGGATCGCCCCAGATGGTGCGGATCATGGCCGGCCACGGGCGCTTGACCACCAGGATGCCGCCGTTGCCGTTGGGCACGTCATGGCCGGTCTCGTCGACGATGGCGGCCATGATGCCCGGCAGCGGCAGCGTGCACGAGCCCGGCACCAGCGGCGTCGCGCCCGGCAGCGGCGTGATCATGTGGCCGCCGGTCTCGGTCTGCCAGAAGGTGTCGACGATCGGGCAGCGCTCGTTGCCGATGTTCTTGTAGTACCACATCCACGCTTCCGGATTGATCGGCTCGCCCACGGTGCCCAGCAGGCGCAGGCTGGACAGGTCATATTGCTTCGGGTGGATCTTGTCGTCGGCCTCGGCGGCCTTGATCAGCGAGCGGATCGCGGTCGGCGCGGTGTAGAAGATGCTGACCTTGTGGCGCGCGATCATGTCCCAGAAGCGGCCGGCGTTCGGGTAGGTCGGCACGCCCTCGAACACCACCTGGGTTGCGCCGGCGGCGAGCGGGCCGTAGGCGATATAGGTGTGGCCGGTGACCCAGCCGATGTCGGCGGTACACCAGAACAGGTCGTCGGGCTTGATGTCGAAGCTCCACTTCATCGTCATCAGCGCCCACAGCAGGTAACCGCCGGTGCTGTGCTGCACGCCCTTGGGCTTGCCGGTGGAGCCGGACGTGTAGAGCACGAACAGCGGGTGTTCAGCGCTGACCGGCTCGGCCTCGCAGATATCCGGCTGGCCGGCGCTGACGTCTTCCATCCAGCGGTCGCGGCCTTCGGTCCAGGCAACCTTGCCGCCGGTGCGGCGGTAGACGATCACGTTCCTGACGGCCTCGCAGCCGCCCAGCGCCAGCGCATCGTCGGCAATCGCCTTCAGCGGCAGGGCCTTGCCGCCGCGCATCTGCTCGTCGGCGGTAATCAGCGCCACCGCGCCCACGTCCACCAGCCGCTCCTGCAGCGACTTGGCCGAGAAGCCGCCGAACACGACCGAGTGCGTGGCGCCCAGGCGCGCACAGGCCTGCATCGCGACCACGCCTTCGACCGACATCGGCATGTAGATCACCACGCGGTCGCCCTTCTTGATGCCGAGCGCCTTCAGGCCGTTGGCAAAGCGGCACACCTTGCCGTGCAGCTCGCGGTAGGTGACGCGGGTCACGGTGCCGTCGTCGGCCTCGAACACGATCGCGACCTTGTCCGCATTGCCGTTCTGCAGGTTGCGGTCCAGGCAGTTGTAAGAGGCGTTGAGCTCGCCGTCTTCGAACCACTTGTAGAACGGTGCGTTGCTTTCGTCCAGCACCTTGGTGAAGGGCTTGTTCCAGTGCAGCAACTCGCGCGCATGGCGCGCCCAGAAGCCTTCATAGTCGCGCTCGGCTTCGTCGCACAGGGCGCGGTAGGCCTCCATGCTGGGGATCGCGGCCTGGCTGGCGAAGCCTTCAGGCGGGTTGAACACGCGATGCTCTTGCATCACCGATTCGATGGCGGACATAGGCTTGTCTCCTGATTTTGGAATGGCTTTGGCTGCCAAGTTACGCCCGACGGCTTACTTAAACCTGACGGTGGGCCCAGGGGTGTGCCTGCAACTTGTTGCAATGCAGCGGGAAAAGTCCCCGCACGCGTTGCGAAAGTGCAGCCTTCTCCATTAGGCTAGCACAGCTATAATGCCGCGAGTTCCATACCTGAATGCGGCGCTTACCCTTGCCGCTCCCGCCGGCTCAGCATCTGCCGCGCCAAAGCGCCGCGGCGCCCTGCCGGACGACCAAGGCCGTACCCGTGCCCGCCAATCCTTCAGCATTCTCCCCGGTCTACGCCCTCTTCCTGATCGCCTCGATGGCGCTGGTCGGCAGCAATGTCGGACTCGGCAAATCGATCATCGCGCATGTGCCGGTGCTGCTGTTCGCGCTGCTGCGCTTTATCATCGCCATCGTCTGCCTGGCGCCGTGGTACCGGCCCGCGCGCATGCGCCTGGTCTCGCGCAGGGAATGGCTGAACCTGTTCCTGCAGGCGTTCTTCGGCACCTTCCTGTTTACGCTGCTAATGCTCAATGGCGTGCGGCTGACCAGCGCCATGGCTGCCGGCGTGATCACCAGCACCATTCCCGCCACGGTGGCGATCCTGTCGTGGCTGCTGCTGCGCGAGCGGCTGTCGCGGCGCACGGTGGCGTCGGTGCTGCTGGCGATGACCGGCATCGCGGTGCTGAACATCGCCCGGGGCGATGCGCACGGTGCCGGCAGCGGCAGCCAGGCATGGCTGGGCAACCTGATGATCCTGGGCGCGGTGGTATGCGAGTCGATCTACGTAATCCTGTCGCGCCGGCTCACGCAGACCCTGGCCGCGATCGAGATCTGCGCCTACACGCACCTGATCGGCGGGCTGCTGATGCTGCCGCTGGGGCTGGTCCCGCTGCTGAGCTTCGATGCCGCCACGGTGCCGGCGCAGACCTGGCTGATGCTGCTGTGGTATGCGCTCTCAGCCAGCGTGTTCTCGTTCTGGCTGTGGATGAAGGGCATCCGCCATGTGCCGGCGCAACTGGCGGGGGTGTTCACCTCGGTGCTGCCGGTGGCGGCTGCCACCTACGGCATCGTCTTCCTGGGCGAGCAGCCGGGCTGGCCCCATGGGGTGGCGCTGGCGTGTGTGCTGGCCGGGATCGTGCTGGCCAGCTGGCCGGGGCGGATCGCGCGCGGCGCGTGGCGCGGCAAGGCGGCCGGCGCCGATCCTGGCGCCGCGGGTTGAGCCACGCCGGCGACGAACGGTAACGGTATTCGGTTACGGTCGGTAACGCCGCCCGGTCATCGGCGCTTGGTACAATCCACGCCGATTTTCAACTCGCCGACACCGCCCGCCAATGGCCTCCAATCCCATCACCGCCAAGCCGCAGACCCTGCGGCCGATCCCGAGCATCATCTTCGCGTCGCGCTGGCTGCAGTTGCCGCTTTACCTGGGCCTGATCGTTGCCCAGGGCGTCTATGTCTACCACTTCCTGGTTGAAGTCTGGCACCTGCTGGCGCATGTGACCGAGTTCGACGAGAGCAAGATCATGCTGGTGGTGCTGGGCCTGATCGACGTGGTGATGATTTCCAACCTGCTGATCATGGTGATCGTGGGCGGCTATGAGACCTTCGTCTCGCGGCTGGGCATCGACAACCACCCGGACGAGCCGGAATGGCTGGACCACGTCAACGCCGGCGTGCTCAAGGTCAAGCTGTCGATGGCGCTGATCGGGATTTCGTCGATCCACCTGCTCAAGACCTTCATCGATGCCGAGCAGCGCACGACGCATACCATCATGTGGCAGGTGGCCATCCATATTGCCTTCCTGCTGTCGGCGGTCGCCATGGCCTGGGTGGATCGGATGGTGACGCATCCGGTCGGCGCACATGATAAGCATTAATCACATTAATGCGCCATCGGACACCTAGTCCCAGCCAGACCGCGGCCATGTGCCGCGGTTTTTGCTTTTGGGCCCGCCCCCACGCAACTAGTGGCGCTTGCCGCACATTATCGGCTGTGGACGGATGTATGCAGCCGGGCAGACCGCCGCGGCTCAGTGTATGATTTGCGGCTGTGTTTCACCGCTGCCCACCCCCACAAAATGACTGTCATCAAGCAAGAAGACCTCATCCAGAGCGTCGCCGACTCCCTGCAGTACATCAGCTACTACCACCCGATGGACTACATCACCAGCCTGGGCCGCGCCTATGAGCTGGAGCAGAGCCCGGCGGCCAAGGACGCGATCGCGCAGATCCTGACCAACAGCCGCATGTGCGCCGAGGGCAAGCGCCCGATCTGCCAGGACACCGGCATCGTCACGATCTTCGTCAAGGTGGGGATGGGCGTGCGCTGGGACGGCGCCACCATGGGCCTGACCGACATGATCAACGAGGGTGTGCGCCGCGGCTACACGCACCCCGACAACGTGCTGCGCGCGTCGATCGTCAGCCCGCCCGAAGGCGGCCGCAAGAACACCAAGGACAACACCCCGGCGGTGATCCACTACGAAGTGGTGCCGGGCAACACCGTCGACATCCAGGTCGCGGCCAAGGGCGGCGGCTCGGAGAACAAGTCCAAGTTCGTGATGCTGAACCCCTCGGACTCGATCGTCGACTGGGTGCTGAAGACCGTGCCGACCATGGGCGCCGGCTGGTGCCCGCCGGGCATGCTGGGCATCGGCATCGGCGGCACCGCCGAGAAGGCCATGGTGATGGCCAAGGAATCGCTGATGGAGTCCATCGACATCCAGGACATCATCGCCCGCGGCCCGAAGGACTGGGTCGAGGAACTGCGCGTCGAGCTGTACGAGAAGGTCAACGCGCTCGGCATCGGCGCGCAGGGCCTGGGCGGCCTGGCCACCGTGCTGGACGTCAAGATCATGGCCTGCCCGACGCACGCCGCGTCCAAGCCGGTCGCGATGATCCCCAACTGCGCCGCCACCCGCCACGTGCACTTCACGCTGGACGGCAGCGGCCCGGCCAAGCTGGAAGCGCCTGACCTGTCGCAATGGCCGAAGGTCGAGTGGGCACCGAACACCGAGACCTCCAAGCGCGTCGACCTGAACACGCTGACGCCGGAAGAAGTCGCCTCGTGGAAGCCGGGCCAGACCCTGCTGCTCAACGGCAAGATGCTGACCGGCCGCGACGCCGCGCACAAGCGCATCGCCGACATGCTGGCCAAGGGCGAGAAGCTGCCGGTGGACTTCAAGAACCGCGTGATCTACTACGTCGGCCCGGTCGATCCGGTGCGCGACGAGGCCGTTGGCCCGGCCGGCCCCACCACCGCCACGCGCATGGACAAGTTCACCGAGATGATGCTGGCCGAAACCGGCCTGATCTCGATGATCGGCAAGGCCGAGCGCGGCCCGGTGGCGATCGAGGCCATCAAGAAGCACAAGTCGGCCTACCTGATGGCCGTGGGCGGCGCCGCCTACCTGGTGGCCAAGGCGATCAAGGAGGCCAAGGTGGTCGGCTTCGAAGACCTCGGCATGGAAGCGATCTACGAGTTCGACGTCAAGGACATGCCGGTGACGGTTGCGGTGGACAGCGAAGGCACCTCGGTGCACAAGACTGGCCCGGCCGAATGGCAAGCCAAGATCGGCAAGATCCCGGTCGCCGCGCTGTAAGCAAGGCAACGCGGTAGAATCTGCCGTCGCGCTCGAAGAAAGCCGGGTTCCGACCCGGCTTTTTTCTGCCCAATTTTCTGTTGCCCTCCCCTCCCGTGAACCCCGCACCCATCGGCGTCTTCGATTCCGGCCTCGGCGGCCTGTCCGTGCTGCGCGAGATCCGCGCGCTGCTGCCCCATGAATCGCTGCTGTACCTGGCGGATTCAAAATACGCGCCCTATGGCGAGAAGCCCGAGGCCTTTGTCGAGGCGCGCACGCTGCAGGCCTGCGAATGGCTGCTCGGCCAGGGTTGCAAGGCGCTGGTGATCGCCTGCAATACCGCCACCATGCATGCGGTGCAGGCGCTGCGCGAGCGGCTGACGGTGCCGATCATCGGCGTCGAGCCGGGCCTGAAGCCCGCCGCCGCGGCCAGCCGCAGCAAGGTCGTAGGCGTGCTGGCCACCGCCAATACGCTCAAGAGCGCCAAGTTCGCACGGCTGCTGGCATCGCTGGAAGGCGAAAGCCGCTTCCTGTGCGAGGCGGGCCTGGGACTGGTGTCGCTGATCGAGCAAGGCGAGACCGACGGCCCGGCCGTGCGCCAGCGCCTGGACGCCTACCTGACGCCCATGCTGGAGGCCGGCGCCGACACGCTGGTGCTGGGCTGCACCCACTACCCTTTTCTCTCCGGCACGATCCGGGCGATGGTTGGCGACCAGCTGGCACTGGTCGACACCGGCAGCGCCATTGCGCGCCAGCTGGCGCGCAAGCTGGCCGAACACAAGCTCGCCGCCGCGCCAGATGGCGCCCCTCACGACCGCTTTGCCTCCACCAAGGACGCCGCGCACCTGCGTGCGATGGCAGCCACGCTGCTGCAGGTGGAAGCGGATGCGGAAACGGTGGTGATCGAGCCGGCGCCGGCGCTCTGACCGGCGCCCTTAGAACCCGATTCATAATGAAGAAGGGGCGCATGCGTCCCCTTCTTCATTATGAAATGGGTTCTTACTGCAGGAAGCCCAGTGGCCGGTGCTCCCGCACCTCGGGCTTGATCGCGTGTTCCTGGCGCAGCTGTGCCAGGAACTCATCCGGCGTCAGCGCCTCGCCCAACAGCACGCACTGGCGCTTGACCGTGGCGAAGTCGCCCGGCGTCAGGCAATCCATCATATCCAGCTCACGGCGCATGCTGTCGGTCAGGCCGGCGGCGTCGCCGTCAAGCGCCTCGTCGACAAACATCGCCACGCGCTGCGCGGGCTTGAGCGCCAGGAAGCGGATCTTGAACGAGAAGCGGCGCAGCGCGGCCTCGTCGATGCGATCGAACAGGTTGGTGGTGCAGATAAAGATGCCGTTGAAGCGCTCCATGCCCTGCAGCATCTCGTTGACCTCGGAGATCTCATAGTTGCGCACCGCCTGCTGGCGGCTCTGCATGAAGCTGTCGGCCTCGTCCAGCAGCAGCACCGCCCCATCCTCTTCGGCGCGCGCAAACATGGCGGCGATCTGCTGCTCGGTCTCGCCCACATATTTGCTCATCAGGTCGGAGGCGCGGCGGATCATCAGCGGCAGGTCCAGCTCGGCCGCGATATGCTCGGCCAGCGCGGTCTTGCCGGTGCCGGGCGGGCCGTAGAAGCACAGCGTGCCGCGCTGGCGCACGCGCAGCGCGTCGACGATCTTGACCACCTCGTAGCGGGTTTCCAGGTGCAGGTTTTCCAGCCGGTAGTGCGTGACCACCGGCCGCGCCTCGGCCTCGGGGCGCAGCCCCATGGCGCGGTCGGCGTGTTCCAGCTGGCGCAGGATCAGCGCTTCCACCGGCTCTTCCACGTCGGGCCGCGCCAGCTCGACGAAGCGCGCGGCCGACTGCACCTGTGCCGGCGTCAGCGTCTTGCGCCCGGCCAGCCCGGTGATAAAGGCGTCGCTGACATCCAGCCCGCCCAGGTGCTTGCGGATGATGTTCTCGCGCACCAGTGGCGGCGGAATCTTCAACTCCAGGTGGAACTGGAAGCGGCGCAGGTAAGCGGGGTCGATCTGGCGGATCGAATTGGAGATCCAGATCACCGGCACCGGGTTCTGCTCGAGCGTCTGGTTGACCCAGGCCTTGCCGTTCACCGAGGCGCGCGTGTCTTCCTGGCCGAACAGGCTCATCAGTTCGCGCGCGCTGCCGGGGAAGACGTCTTCCACCTCATCGAACAGCAGCGCGGTATGGGCACGCCCGCGCAGGAAGGCCTGCGACACCTGCAGCGAGCGGTAGCGGTCCTTGCCCGACAGGCTGTTGCCGTCGCGGTCCAGGCAATCGACTTCGTACAGCTCGCAGCCCGCCTCGCGCGCGAGCAGCCGCGCAAACTCAGTCTTGCCGGTACCGGGCGGGCCATAGATCAGCACGTTGACGCCGCTGGCGTGCTGGCGCGTGGCATTGCTCAGCAGCGCGCACAGGTAGCGCGCGTCGGTCTCGACATGGGGATAGTCGGCAGTGGTCAGCGTGGGCGGCGCGGCCGGGCGGGTGAAGACCGCCATCATCTCGGCCTCATTGGCGTAATTGCCCAGCAGCACGTGCAGCAGCCGATCGGACAGCCGCATCAGGTCGCCCAGGTCGGTCACGCTGTTTTCCGGCAGCGGCTGCTCGATCAGGTTCAGCGTCTCCAGCCGCGAGCCGGGCCGCAGCGAGGCGGCCACGTCGGCCGCGCCGGCGCCGGTCAGCCCGGCCAGGATCTGGAACGCTTCCTGGCTGTGCGCCACCTTGCAGTCGACCATCACCGCGCGCAGGTCGCGCTTGTACTTGGCCAGCGCCGCGTACAGCAGCAGCTTGCGCTCGTGCTCGGGCAGGTCCAGCACACGGCTGAGCATGTCGATATTGCGCACCAGCAGCACGCGCTCGCCTTCCAGCCGCTGGGCGATGGCCGCGGCCGACGCGTCGAACACGGCGAACATGTCCTTGGCGTGGTGCTTGACGTACTCGTCCAGGTAATAGAACAGCGCGCTTTCATCGAACGCGCTGTTCCACTGGCCGTGGCGGTCCAGGAATTCCTCAGGGGTCAGGCGGGCGGTGCCCTTCCAGGCGGGCATGTCGGCGCAGCGCGCGGCCAGGAAGCGCTGCACGCGCAGCACCACGCCGTACGGCCAAACCATCTCCTGCGCGCTGACGGTCAGGACATCGTTGATATTGCTGCGCAGGTTGAAGCGCGGGCCCAGTGCGCAGACCACGCGCAGGGCAAACTGGGCGCACATCCAGTCCAATGCTGAGCTGGACGATGTGCCAGGCATGGAGCGCAGAATCGTCGATCGGTCATCTTCAGCAAAACGTGTGAAGTCCATGGACGGGTCCCCGAGCGCGCTGTGCGCGATGGCGGGGCCGCGACCGGCGCACCGCCACGTCTGCAGTTTCTTCCTATGCTAGCGCGCTTTGGTGCCAACCGCGCATCCCCGTGCGCAACGGGCGCCGGCGATTGTGGCCTGGGGCACCGAAGCGCAGCCAAGTGCCAGAGCGCGCCAGCGCGCGTGCACCACTGCATCACCTCCCGAAATGCTGCCTGGACTTGCCGGTATAACGTGCCGGGGCAGAAAATTCCAGTTGCGACGCACAAATCACAACAAATAAGAATCATTATCGTTTATACTGGCCAGCTGACACGCTGCCCCAGAGTGGCGCTCCCACGGCAACCCAGTTGAAGGAGCGTTTATCATGGAATTGCTGCTTAGCCTGCTGGTCGGTTGCGGCATCTCGCTGATCCTGTTTTATCGCAAGTGACGGCGCACAGCGCCGCTGCGGTGCCACCGCTGGCAGACTTTTGTTGTTGACACATGTTCGACCAACGCTTCCTCAAGATTACGCTCGCCGTACTGCTGTTCCACGTCGGCCTGCTCTACCTGATCCAAAGCGGCCTGGGCCGCAAGCTGACCGAGGCGGTGATCTCGCCGGAAATCGTCGCGCGCATCATCCCGCTGGAGCCTCCCAAGCAGGAAGCCCCGCCGGAGCCGCCCAAACCCAAGCCCAAGCAGGAAACCCCGCCCAAGCAGGTGAGGGTGACCACGCCCAAGCCCACCCCGCCGCAGCCCAAGCCAACCCCGCAGCCGGTAGCCAGCCTGCCGCCGACGCCGAACGCGCCCGAGGCCCCGCCCGCGCCGCCGGCACCCCCGGCACCGGCCGCTGAGCCCGCCCCGGCACCGGTATCTGCCGCGCCGCGCGCAGTCGGCATCGGCGAAATCCAGTGCACGCCGCCGCAACCGAAGTATCCTTCCCAGTCACGCCGCATGGGCGAGACCGGCAAGGCCGTGGTGCGCCTGACCACCGACGAAAGCGGCAAGGTCGTGAAGACTTCCGTCGTATCCTCGAGCGGTTCGTCGCGCCTGGACCAGGCCGCCGTGGAAGCCGTGCAGTCCATGCGCTGCAAGCCTTACCTGGACAACGGCCGCGCCGTCGCCGTCACGGCGCAGCAGCCGATCGGCTTCGAACTGAACTGACCGCCCCAGATTTCCGATCTCTGATCTGACTTAAACCAAGCGAACTCACCAGGAACCAACACATGCAGGACCTCGGACTCTCCCACCTCTGGACGCAAGGCGACTTCGTCATGCGTGCGACCGCGATCATTCTGCTGATCATGTCGCTCGCCTCATGGATCGTGATCCTTACCAAGGCGTGGGATCTGGTGCGCCTGAAGAAGATGGCGCACGGCGCGGAAAAGCGCTTCTGGCACTCGGACGATTTCGACCACGCGCTCGAAACCCTGGGCGCCAGCGATGCCAACCCGTTCCGCACGCTGGCCATCGCCGGCAAGGAAGCCGCCCAGCACCATCGCGCCAGCCAGCCGCAGCTGCACGACGTGATGGACATCTCCGACTGGCTGACCCGCTCGCTCAAGAGCTCCATCGATGATTCGGTGGCGCACATGCAGTCGGGTCTGGCAGTGCTGGCCTCGGTGGGCTCGACCGCACCGTTCGTCGGCCTGTTCGGCACCGTGTGGGGCATCTACCACGCGCTGATCGGCATCGGCGCCTCGGGCGTGCCGACCATCGACAAGGTTGCCGGCCCCGTGGGCGAGGCGCTGATCATGACCGCCTTTGGCCTGGCCGTGGCGATTCCCGCCGTGCTGGGCTATAACGCCCTTACCCGCGGCAACAAGTCGGTGATCTCGAAGCTCAACCGCTTTGCCCACGACCTGCACGCCTACTTCGTCACCGGCGCGCGCGTGCGCCCCACCGGCGCCCGCACCGAAGACGGCACCGTGCGCCTGGCCGCGGCACAGCGCTAAACCGCTAGCAAGGAAGTCATCATGGCATTCGGTACTCTCGACAGCGACGACGACGAGGTGATGAGCGAGATCAACATGACGCCACTGGTCGACGTCATGCTGGTGCTGCTGATTATCTTCATCATCACCATCCCCGTGATCAACCACGCGGTGAAGATCGACCTGCCGCGCGCCACCAACACCCCGAACGACCCGAAGCCGCAGAGCATCAACGTCTCGATCGACGCCAGTGGCAAGGTCTTCTGGAACCAGGTGGAAGTGGACCAGGCCACGCTGGAAAGCAATATCGCGCTGGCCGCGCAGCAGCAGCCGCAGCCTGAGCTGCACCTGCGCGCGGACCGCGAGGTGCGCTACGAGCGCGTGGCCGAGGTCATGGCCGCCGCGCAGCACGGCGGCCTGGGCAAGATCGGCTTTATCACCGAACCCAAGCAGTAGGCGGGCGCCACCAGGCGCTCCGGAACGGCAAAGGGCACCTCAGGGTGCCCTTTGCCGTTGATGCCGCCGATTCATGCGACCAGCCTGCGCTGCGTCGTCGCCGCGGCCCCTTCCCCGCCGCTCATGGTCGTTCCGCGAATCTTAGTCGGAAGCTATTGTAATGATAACGATTCTTATTTAATATCTTTCCATCGACTGCGCCATGACCGGCGCGCCCTTTTTGCAGAACGGAGCCAGAAGATGAGCACACTTTCCCTGCCGCTGTCGCAACCGCGTGGAAGTCACCCGCCGCCGGCTGTCGCTGCGCCGCGTCGAGGTCGCCGCGCAACCGCGCCGCGAGGCCAGCGCGAAGGCAGCACCGTCGACCATCGCATCCGTGAAGTCCGCGGTAGCGGCCCTGCCCGCCCGGCTGGAGGCACTGGTGCGCGACAGCCTGTCGCCGGCACCTGCCGGCGAGCCGGTGGCCCTGGACGCCATCATGCACGGCGCCAGCACCCTGCCGATCCTGCACAACGGCGAGGTCTACACGCTGCGCGTCACGCGCTACGGCAAGCTGATCCTGACGAAATGACGCGGCCCTGGGGCGCGATACCGCAAGGTTGAAGCCAGAGGGAAGCGATCGAGACCCGCGTTGGGCGCGGGTGCCACGTACGTGGCAGTAAAAACTCTTGTGGGGACCACCTCGGAACGAGGTGTTGGGGCAGTAGCCAGGTACTGGTGTCGCGGGCGGGATTCAGACCCCACGCCGGACCGACCGTACCCAGCCATGCCCTCTTTTATGCCGCCCCGCAGGCCATGCCTGCGGGGCATTTTCATGTGCCGGCACAGTGGCCGGCGCAAGGGCTTTACAGGCCCAGCGCAGCGATGCCGGCACGCGCGATCTGCGCGTCTTCGGTCGACTTCACGCCCGACACGCCCACGGCACCGACCACCTGATCGTTGCAGACGATGGGCACGCCGCCCTCCAACATGCCTTGCAGCACCGGCGCCGTCATGAACGAGTAGCGGCCGTTGTTGATCATGTCTTCGTAGACCTTCGACTCACGACGGCCCAGCGACGAGGTACGGGCCTTCTCGCCGGCAATGTAGGCCGAGATCGGCGCGGCACCATCCAGGCGCTGCATCGCCAGCATATGGCCGCCATCGTCCACCACGACGATCGACACGGCCCATTGATGATTCTTCGCCTCGGTTTCCGCTGCGGCCATGATCTTCTTCACGTCGTCTGCCGTCAGAACCGTCTTTTGCTGCATGCCACTCTCCTGGTCATTCATTTGGTTGAGGCCGAAGTATAGCGCCGCGCCCCGGCCATCGTCATGACAGGCGCCCCGTTGCGGTGCGCCGGGGCACGGGCAAAAACAAGAATGGCCCGCGTTCAGCGGGCCATTCATCATGCACGGAAAACAGCGATTCAGGCGCCGTCTGTGAACGGATCCGGGTTGCCCATGCGTGCGCCGTCGGTAAACGGATCGGGCTTGCCGATGCGCGCGCCATCGGTGAACGGATCGGGCTTGCCGAGGCGGGCACCGTCGGTGAACGGATCCACCTTGCCCATCTTGGCACCATCGGTGTATGGGTCCGTCTTGCCGACCCTGGAGCCGTCCAGGTATGGATCGACCTTGCCGACGGAGGCAAATGCGGAGGTGGAAAGCGCGCCCAGCGCGGCCAGCGCTGCGACGGCAGCAACGGCTTGTGTGATCTTCATGGATATTCCCCTTGCTATTCTTTGGTTGGCGGAGGCACCGTGCAGCACTTTGGGGCGCCGTCATCACGATGTCACGATAACAGTTTAGGGGGAAACCCTTATATCGATAGAGGTGATGCTTTGAGCAGTCTGTTCAAATAATTTGACTACACTGAGCAAGGGGGCGAATTTCCGGGAACTGGCTCCAGCGCCTCATGTCGCAGTGCGGCAGGAAAAAGGAAGGGGCCCCCGGAGGGCCCCTTCTCTTTCAAAAAGCTTGCGTAGATCGAACGACGATCAGTCGTCGCGCCAACGGCCGTGACCATGACCATGGCCACGATAGTATCCCGGCGGGCCATAGTAGCCGCGGTGGCCGCCGTAATAACGTGGCGGGCCGTAGTAGCCAGGACCGTAGTAGACCGGACGCGGGCGTACCACCACCGGGGGCGGGCCGTAGTAGACCGGCGCAGGCGCCACCACGACAGGCGGCGGTGCATAGTAAGCCGGGGCCGGCGGATAGTAGGCCGGCGCGCCAACCACCACGCCCGGCACCCCAATTGCCACGCCGACGCTCACATGGGCCATTGCTGCCCCGGACGCAAGCCCGGCTGCGACACCGAATGCTGCGAGCCACCAACGTTTCATATCCGCCTCTCAAAGTGAGATTTCTCTTACTCCGTATTGTAGGGCTTCGGAATTTTCCAGGTGCAACGGCGAGGTCGACATTGTTACCAGCCGTAACAGTGGCGTCACTTTTTTCGCGCTTGCATCCGGGATGCGGAGCCACCACAATACCGGGCTTGCCGTGCGGCCGTGGAGAAATTGGTAGACTCAGCAGACTTAAAATCTGCCGCCTTTCCAGGCTTACGGGTTCGAGTCCCGTCGGCCGCACCAGGGCGTACAGCCGCCCACCCCTTCGGCTCCCGGCCCCAAACAAAAAAGAGGGCCATCGCCCCCTCTTCTGATGCCTTCAGGTCCGCGCGCGCGTCAGGACATCGCGTAGCACATCAGCGCACCCACTCCCATCAGGAACACGAACAGCACACCGGCCAGCGCCAGCGGCTTGCGTCCGGCGCGCACCAGGTCGCCGATGCGGGTGTGCAGGCCGATCGCCAGCATCGCGCAGGCCAGCAGCCAGTTGTCCAGCGCGATCAGCGGCGCCTTCCAGGCGGTGGGCACGGTGCCGGCCGAGTTGACCGCCATCACTGCGACAAACCCCACCGCGAACCACGGCACCGACTTCAGGATGCCACGCAGGCGGCTGCCGCCGGCAGTGCCTTGCTCCGCTTGCGCACCGCCCTGCGGCCACAGCGCCATCACCAGCAGCAGCGGACCCAACGCCAGCACGCGCACCATCTTGGCCACCACGGCAGCGTCGGCGGTCGGCTCGCTGATCATCTTGCCGGCGGCGATCACCTGGGCCACCTCGTGCAGCGTCGCGCCGGTGAAAATACCGAACATGCGCTCGCTGACGGCCCAGTGCCAGTGGCCGGTCGCCAGTTCGTACAGATAGGGATAAAGCAGCATGCCGACGGTGCCGAACAGCACCACCGTCGCCACCGCCACGGCGGTCTGCTTGTCGTCGGTGCGCACCACCGACGATACGGCGATGGCCGCGGCGGCACCGCAGATGGCGCTGCCGGAGCTGACCAGGATCGCTTCGCGGCGGCTCAGGCCGAAGAACCTCGTACCCACCCAGGTGCCGAACAGTAGCGTGGCCACCAGCATGGTCAGCGGCACCACGATGCCCGGCAGGCCGAGCGCGACGATCGAGGCAAAGGTCAGGCGCAGCCCGTACAGCGCAACGCCCAGGCGCAGCAGGTAGTGGCGTGCGACCTGCATTCCGGGCGCCAGCGGTGCCAGCCAGTGGCGCGGCAGCGTATTGGCCGCAACCATGCCGGCACACATGGCCAGCGTCAGCGCGCTGAGCCCATAGCGCGCCACGGCCGGATGCTCGGCCAGCGCAATCGCCAGCCAGGCAATGCCGCCCAGCGGGACCAGCGTCAGCAGGCGCTGCGACCACGGCGGCGGCAAGGCCGGCGCGGCGGCCGGGGTGGTGCGGGGGGCGGAGACGGAGGACATGGCAGGCTCGGGTCGTGTTCTTTAGTGACTCAAGCGTACTGGCGCCCAGCTAACCCGTAAAACGGGTAATATCGTTATGTGTTATTGATTATATCGATATGAACCACCGCCCCGACCCCCGGCCTGAACACCGCCCCCTGCGTCTGACGCTGCGCCAGCTGTCCGTCTTCGTCGCCGTGGCCCAGCATGGCAGCACCATGGCGGCGGCGCAGGCACTTGCGATGTCGCAGTCGGCTGTCAGCGCCTCGCTGGCCGAGCTGGAGCGCGCGCTCGACAGCCCGCTGTTTGATCGCGTGGCCCGCCGGCTCAGCATCAACGAGACCGGCCGCCAGTTTTTCCCGCGCGCGCTGTCGCTGCTGGACCAGGCCCAGGAATTGGAGCGCTTTGCCACCCAGACCGGCGTGCAGCTGCGCATCGCGGCCAGCAATACCATTGGCAGCTACATCCTGCCGCCGCTGCTGGCGGGCTTTCGCCATTCGCGCAGCGGACCGTGCACGCTGGATCTGCGCATCGGCAATACCCGCGAAGTGCTGCAATCGTTGCTGCAGTTCGACGCCGATATCGGCCTGGTCGAAGGCGCCAGCCATGAGCGCGACCTGCGCAGCGTGCGCTGGTGCGATGACGAGATGGTGGTGGTGGTCGGCCCCTCGCATCCGCTTGCGGCCGTGCCGCATGACCTGGTGGCGCTGCGCGATGCCGAGTGGATCGTACGCGAGCCCGGCTCGGGCACGCGCGAGGTCATCGAGGAACGGCTGGTGCCGCTGCTGGGCGAACTGCGCTTCGCGCTGGAACTGGGCAACGCCGAAGCCATCAAGCGCGCCGTGATGAGCGGCTTCGGCGTCAGCTGCCTGTCGCTGCATGTGGTGCGCGATGAGCTGGAACGCGGCACGCTGGTGGCGATCCGCGATGGCCTGCCACGCATCGTGCGGCCGCTGCAGCTGGTGGTGCACCAGGACAAGTTCCCGACCCAGGGGCTGCTGGCCTTTACCGAATACCTGCGCACCATGGCGCCGAGGATCGGCGGCTGAGCCGCACCCGGGCTCCGGTCAGGCCGGCTGCGGATCCGCGCTGCGATTGCGCCGCGCCGTGTACAGGTCGAGCAGGTGGAACAGCACCGGATTGAGCATGATCGACAGCAGCGCCCCGGCCAGGATCAGCGCCTGGCCGCGCTCGGGCAGGATCTTCAGGTAGACGCCGAGGCTGGCGAGAATGAACGAGAACTCGCCGATCTGCGCCAGGCTCACGGCAATGGTCATGCCGGTCTGCCCGGAATGCCCGAAGGCACGCACGATGGCCAGCGCCGCCAGCGACTTGCCCACCACGATGATAAACACCGTCGCCAGCACGCCCCACGGGTCGTTGACTAGCACCATCGGGTCGAACAGCATGCCCACGGATACGAAGAAAAGCACGGCGAAGGCATCGCGCAGCGGCAGCGACTCTTCGGCCGCACGATGGCTGAACTCGGACTCCGCCAGCACCATGCCGGCAAAGAACGCGCCCAGCGCGAACGAGACGCCAAAGAGCGCATAGGCGCCGTAGGCCACGCCCAGCGCCGTCGCCAGCACGCCCAGGCGGAACATCTCGCGGTTGCCGGTCCAGACGATGCGCTCCAGCATCCACGGGATAAAGCGCCGGCCGATCACCAGCATCACCGCGACGAAGGCAGCCACCTTGCCCAGCGTCGCGAAGATCGCGAACACCACCTCGCCGGTAGCAGGCGCGGCCTCGCCCGATGTTTCGCCGGCCCCCGCCAGCAGACCTGCCATGGCCGGCAGCAGCACCAGGGCCAGCACCATCGCCAGGTCTTCCACGATCAGCCAGCCGACCGCGATGCGGCCCTGCGGCGACTCCACCAGGTCGCGCTCCTGCAGGGCCTTGAGCAGCACCACGGTGCTGGCCACCGACAGCGCCAGCCCGTACACCAGCCCCTGCCCCCATGACCAGCCGAAGCCCCAGGCCACCAGCATGCCCATCAGCGTGGCGATGCCAATCTGCACCACCGCCCCCGGAATGGCGATGCGCTTGACCGCCATCAGGTCCTTGATCGAAAAGTGCAGTCCCACGCCGAACATCAGCAGGATCACGCCAAGCTCGGCCAACTCCGGCGCCAGGGCCTGGTCGGCGGTATAGCCGGGCGTATGCGGTCCGACCACGATGCCCGCGCACAGGTAGCCGATCAGCGGCGGCAGGCGCAGCCGGCTGGCGATGGCGCCAAGGATAAAGGCCAGGACGATACCGCCGACGATGGTACTGATAAGCGGGGTGGCGTGATGCATGCGTGCGGGATTCCTCGTGTCAGGGGCTGAACGGCTAACCCGCTCCCTGCCCTGGCAACCGCGACAGCGCATCCGGCGCGCACCAGCGGTCAACGCGGGAAAGTCGCCGCAACAATCGGCAGCAGCATCGGAACGGGGAAGAACGGGAAGTGCCGCAGCGGCCCCGGACACGCCAGCGGCGCGTCACGGATCGGGGATGGCGATTGACATGCGGCCCCGCTATCCATCACGCGGAGCCCCCCGAAAAGCGTACGACAGGAGTAATGTAACATGCCCGCCACGTGCCCGAGGCGCGAAGATGGCGGACGATCCGGTGCCTGCTTGCCTGAACGCGAGGTGAGGAACAGGCCCGGAAAACAAAAACGGCGCCGCGAGGCGCCGTTCTGCATGCAACTGGAGGCGGAGGTCGGAATCGAACCGGCGTACACGGCTTTGCAGGCCGCTGCATAACCACTCTGCCACCCCGCCAGGTGACGTGCTGCTGGATTGTATCCGCATTCAGCCGATGCTGCCGGAGCCCAGCTTCCGGCAATGTCTTGCGGCGATTCAACCCAAACAAAAAGGGAAGCGGTGCTTCCCTTTGGGGATTGGAGCGGGAGACGAGTCTCGAACTCGCGACCTCAACCTTGGCAAGGTTGCGCTCTACCAACTGAGCTACTCCCGCATACAACTTTTTACTGCCAGCCCCGCATCGTGCGAGGCACGCTGCCGGACCTTCTTTAACCTGGAGCGGGAGACGAGTCTCGAACTCGCGACCTCAACCTTGGCAAGGTTGCGCTCTACCAACTGAGCTACTCCCGCAGGGGCACTACCAAAATCCAACTAAGGTGTTTTATGCTGCAACACGCTGTTATCTCACAACATCTTGCGTTAAACCAACCTTATCTCGCTGCTTTCGTTTGCGTCGTCAGCAACGAGAATGAGATTATGCAAAGAACTGCTCTCGTCGTCAACACCTTTTCAAAAATTCTTTTCACTTTTGCGCGCCGGCGCGCGCCACCATCCCGCTGCGCTCGCGGATCTGCGGCCAGGCAAGCTTCATGTAATAGAACATCGACCACAGCGTCAGCACTGCCGCCACGTAGATCATCCACGTGCCGAGCAGGTGGGCATCGAAGCCGAGCAAGCGGTCGCTGTACAGCAGCAGCGGGATCGCCACCATCTGCACCGTGGTCTTGAGCTTGCCGAGGAAGTTCACCGCGACGCTCTTGGAAGCGCCGATCTGCGCCATCCATTCACGCAGCGCCGAAATGGTGATCTCGCGCCCGATGATCACCAGCGCGATCAGGTCCGTGACCCGGCCCAGCGCCAGCAGCGAAAGCAGCGCCGCCGTCACCATCAGCTTGTCGGCGACCGGGTCCAGGAAGGCGCCGAACGACGAGGTCTGGTTCCAGCGCCGCGCAAGGAACCCGTCCAGCCAGTCCGTGACCGCGGCAATGATGAAAAACGACGCCGCCGTCAGGTTCTTGGCATGCATCGGCAGCCACGCGTCGGGCAGGTAGAACACGCCTACCACCAGTGGAATCATGGCGACACGAAGCCAGGTCAGCAGGATCGGGAAATTGAAGGGCATGGAACTCGGGCGGCGGGGGACGGTAACCAATCTTGCGATTGTCGCCGATTTCCGGACCAATCGACCATCATTGGCCAATTTCCCACCCCGCACCGCCCCGCGGCCCCGCGCGCTCAGTGCAACTGCCGGTAGATCTCTTCGGCCAAGCCGCGTGAAATGCCCTCGACGCTGGCCAGCTCATCGATGCTGGCGGCCATCACGCCGCGCAGCCCGCCAAAGCGGGTCAGCAGCTTCTGGCGCCGGCGCGCGCCGATGCCCTCGATCTCTTCCAGGCGCGAGGTGGTGCGCGTCTTGGCGCGGCGCGCGCGCATGCCGGTGATGGCAAAGCGGTGCGCCTCGTCGCGGATCTGCGCCACCAGCATCAGCGCGGCGCTGCCCTGCCCCAGCTCCAGCGAGGGACGGCCATCGGCGAACACCAGCGTCTCCAGGCCGACCTTGCGGCCCTCGCCCTTGGCCACGCCGACCAGCAGCCCGATATCCAGCCCAAGCTCTTCGAACACCTGCCGCGCCACCTCGACCTGGCCCTTGCCGCCGTCGATCAGCACGATCTGCGGCACCTGCGCCGCGGCTTCGCTGCCGGCCTCCATGCCGCCGTCTTCCTGGATCTGCTCGACCAGCTTCTGGTAGCGCCGCGTCAGCACCTGGCGCATGGCCGCGTAGTCATCGCCCGGGATGATGTCCTGAATGTTGTAGCGGCGGTATTCGCTGTTCTGCATGTCGTGGTGGTGGTACACCACGCACGACGCCTGGGTGGCTTCGCCGGCGGTATGGCTGATGTCGAAGCACTCCGCGCGCAGCAGCGCCAGGTCTTCCAGATCCAGCCCGATGGTTTCGGCCAGCGCGCGCGTGCGCGCCTCCTGGCTGCCCTGCTCGGCCAGCCGGCGCGACAGCGCCAGCGCCGCGCCCTGCTGCGCCATCTCCAGCCAGACCTTGCGCTGGCCCTGCGGCTGGCGCACCAGCGTGACCTTGCGCCCGGCGTGCAGCGTCAGCGCCTCGAGCACCGTGGCATCGTCCGGCGCATGGCTGACGACGATGATGGGCGGCGCCGGCTGCTCCAGGTAGTGCTGCACCATGAAGGCCGACAGCACCCGCGTGGCGATGCGGTCGACGGTCAGCGGCAGCGCGGCTGCGGCGCTGTCCGCCCCATCCTCGCGCTCCTCGGCGCGTTCATCGGCATCCTCGACGATCATCGCCGCTTCGTCGGCATGGGCCGGGAAGTAGGCCTTGTCGCCCAGATGGCGGCTGCCGCGCACCATGGCCAGGTTGACGCAGGCACGCCCGCCCTCCACCGCCACGGCCAGCACGTCGATATCGCGCGCCTGCCCGCCCACTTCTTCCACCGCCTGGCGCTTGAGCACGGTCGACAGCGCCGCGATCTGGTCGCGCACGGCGGCGGCCTGTTCGAATTCCAGCCGCTCGGCGTGCTGTTCCATCTTGCCCTGCAGGCCTTCCAGCACCTCGGTCTGCCGGCCTTGCAGGAAGCGCGCCGCGTTGGCGACATCGCGCGCATAGTCTTCTTCGCTGATGGCGTTGACGCACGGCCCGGTGCAGCGGTGGATCTGGTGCAGCAGGCACGGCCGCGTGCGGTTGTTGAAGACGGTGTCCTCGCAGGTGCGCAACTGGAACACCTTCTGCAGGATCTGCATGCTCTCGCGCACCGCATAGGCGCTCGGGAACGGCCCGAAGTACTGGTGCTTGCGGTCGGTGGCGCCGCGGTAGTACGCCATGCGCGGGAAGCGGTGCCCGGTCAGCTTCAGGAACGGGTACGACTTGTCGTCGCGGAACAGGATGTTGTAGCGCGGCGCCAGCGCCTTGATCAGGTTGTTCTCGAGCAGCAGCGCCTCGGCCTCGGTGCGCACCACCGTGGTATCGATGCGGGCAATGCGCGCCACCATCATCGCAATGCGCGGCGACAACTGGGTCTTGTTGAAATAGCTCGATACCCGCTTCTTCAGGTCGCGCGCCTTGCCCACGTACAGCACATTGCCGGCAGCATCGAAATAGCGGTACACGCCCGGCAGGCCGGGCAGGCGGGAAATGACCGGGCGCGGATCGAACGGCTCCGGCGGCGCTTCAACAGACGCCTCGGCAGTCACCTCGGCTGGCTGAGCGGCCGGCGTTTCGGGCGGCATTTCGGCCGGAACTTCGTCGGCGGGTTTCGGGGAATCGGGTTGCTGGTCGGACATTGGGGACGGTGACCGCTACACGGCCTGCGCGCATCAAAACGGCATGGCCTCTAAAATCGCAAGTTTAGAGCAATTCAGCGCGCGCCCCGCCCGCGCGCCCCTCACCTGTCATGCCTATCCGCTCCTGGGACATCTTCTGCACCGTAATCGACAACTTCGGCGACATCGGCGTCTGCTGGCGGCTGGCCCGCCAGCTGGCGCAGGAGCATGGGCACGCGGTGCGGCTGTGGGTCGATGACCTGGCCAGCTTCGCGCGGCTGGCGCCGGAACTCGATACCGGCGCCACCGTGCAGCGCCTGGCGGGCGTGGAGATTCGTCCGTGGCGGCCGGGTGGCGATAGCGACGTGGATGACACCGCCGGGGTCGAGCCACACGATGCCGTCATCGAAGCCTTCGCCTGCGATGTGCCGCAAGCCTTCCTGGCCCGCATGGCCGCGCGTGACCCCAAACCCGCCTGGATCAACCTGGAATACCTGAGCGCCGAGCCGTGGGTACGGGAGCACCATGCGATGCCCTCGCCCCATCCGCGGCTGCCGCTGGTGAAGCATTTCTTCTTCCCCGGCTTCGAGCCGGGCACCGGCGGCCTGCTGCGGGAATCGATGCTGGGCGCGCAGCGCGCAGCCTTCCTCAGCGGCACGGCCGCCCAGGCGGCCTTGTGGCACCGGCTGAGCGTGACACCCCGGCCCGATGCGCTGCGCGTGAGCCTGTTTGCCTACCGCAACCCGGCCCTGCCCGCGCTGCTGGAGCAATGGCGCGATGCCGCCGAGGCGGTCCATTGCCTCGTGCCCGCAGGCCTGGCCGCGGACCAGGTCGCCGAATGGCTGGGCACCCCGCTGCGGATTGGCGATCCGGTGCAACGCGGCAGCCTGTGCGTGCAGCTGATCCCTTTCGTACGCCAGGAGCACTTTGACGAACTGCTGTGGGCCTGCGACCTGAACTTCGTGCGCGGCGAGGATTCCTTCGTGCGCGCGCAGTGGGCGGCACAGCCGCTGGTGTGGCATATCTACCCGCAGGACGATGCCGCGCACCGGACGAAGCTCGATGCCTGGCTCGACCTGTTTCGCCAGAGCGGCGTGGCGCCGGAAGCGGCCAGCGCGCTGACGGAGTTCTGGCACGCCTGGAACGGTTTTGGCGTTCCCCTCGACTGGCCGCGCCTGCGTGCGCACCTACCGGCACTTGCTGCAATCGCACCGCGCTGGGAGCGGCGCATGCAGCATCCCGGCGATCTTGCCGCCAACCTGGTGGCGTTTTGCGAAAATCAGGTAAAATGATCGGTTGATTCAAATGGCGACCGGGCCGGAGAACCAGGGCCTTTCCCAGGCGTCAGACTGACACTGGGCGAAGACCTGAATGCAAGCTGAGCACGGGGTCGCGAGCGCGTGAACGCCTCTCGTTGGGGCTCACAGGCTCACCGCAGGTGATGCCGGCAGCGCGCCTTCGCCATTCCAAATTCCTACTTTCTATTTCAGGAAAACAGTTCAGATGAAAATCGCACAGGAACTCCGCGTCGGTAACGTGTTCATGATCGGCGGCGATCCGATGGTCGTGCAGAAGGCCGAATACAACAAGTCGGGCCGCAACGCCGCTGTGGTCAAGATGAAGTACAAGAACCTGTTGACGGAGGCACCGGGCGAGTCGGTGTTCAAGGCCGACGACAAGTTCGAAGTCGTGGTGCTCGAGCGCCGCGAATGCACCTACTCGTACTTCGCTGACCCGATGTACGTGTTCATGGACGCCGACTACAACCAGTACGAAGTCGAGAAGGACAGCATGGGCGACTCGCTGAACTACCTCGAAGACGGCATGAATGTTGAAGTGGTGTTCTACAACGACAAGGCCATCTCGGTTGAAATGCCGACCACGCTGGTCCGCGAAATCGTCTACACCGAGCCGGCCGTCAAGGGCGACACCTCGTCGGGCAAGGTGCTCAAGGGCGCCAAGATCAATACCGGCTTCGAGCTGCAAGTGCCGCTGTTCTGCAACATCGGCGACAAGATCGAAATCGACACCCGCACCGGCGAATACCGTAGCCGCGCCAACTAAGGCGCTCGCTTCGCCCCGCTTCAGCGCGGGGCCGGTCAACAAAAATGGCAGCCTCGGCTGCCATTTTTGTTTCTGCACGCAGCCCCGTTCAGGCGATCAGGTCGTGCTCTTTCAGCATGCGCAGCGCGGCGCGGTACTCGCCTTCCTGGTGCAGCTTGTTCCAGTCCAGTGGCTTCCTGCGCGCGAACAGCTTGCGGATGCGGCGCTGCGAGGTCTTGTCGATGCCCACGTCCAGCTCGCTAAGCAACTGGTCGGCGCGCTCCGGATGGTTGCAGATCAGCACCATGTCGCAGCCCGCGGTCAGCGCGGCGCGCGCGGCCTCGGTGACATTGCCGGCGACGCTGGCGCCTTCCATGCTGAGGTCGTCGCTGAAGATCACGCCCTCGAAGCCCAGCTGGGCGCGCAGCACATCCTGCAGCCAGTAGCGCGAGAAGCCGGCCGGGTTCGGGTCGACCTTGGGGTAGATCACGTGCGCCGGCATCACCGAAGACAGCGACAGGCCCAGCCATTCATACGGGCGCGCATCCTGCTCCAGGATCTCGTCCAGCGAGCGCTCGTCGACCGGGATCGCCACGTGCGAATCGGCCTCGACATAGCCGTGGCCGGGGAAGTGCTTGCCGCAGTTGCTCATCCCGGCCAGCAGCAGGCCGTGGTTCAGGTGGCCGGCCAGCATCGACACCACGCGCGGATCGGCGTGGAAGGCGCGGTCGCCGATCACGGCGCTGCGGCCGTAGTCCAGGTCCAGCACCGGGGTGAAGCTCAGGTCGATGTCACAGGCGCGCAGCTCGGCGGCCAGCACGTAGCCGCAGGCCACGGCGGCCTTGGTCGCGGCCAGCACGTCGCGCTCCCACAGCCCGCCCAGGCGGTGCATCGCCGGCAGGTGGGTGAAGCCGTCGGTCTTGCAGCGCTGCACGCGCCCGCCTTCATGGTCGATGCAGATCAGCACGTCGTCGCGCACTGCTCGGATCGCGCGCGTCAGCGCCAGCAGTTGCGCGCGCGACTCGAAATTGCGCGCGAACAGGATCACGCCGCCGGTCAGCGGATGCGCGATGCGGCGCGCATCCTCCGCGTCGAGCTGCTTGCCGACGACGTCGAGGACCACCGGGCCCGGCCGCTTGCCGGAGTTCTTCTTGGACATGGAAGTTGTTGGATTCACAAGGCTGTAGGTTAGGAAGCCGCCCCGCCCGCACGCTCGGCAATGGCGAAGGCGACGGCAAAGTCGTGCTCGTCACTGACACTGACCCGCACGGTGAGCCCGCGTTCCGCCAGCCATGCGGCCAGCTCGCCATGGCACACCGCCGTGGGCTCGCCGGACGGCAGGTTCATCAGCTCCATCGCGCGCCACGTCATCGGCCAGCGCATGCCCAGGCCGATGGCCTTGGAGAACGCCTCCTTGGCAGCGAAGCGCGTGGACAGGAAAGCCAGCCCGCGCTTTTCGGAACGCGCCTTGCGGGCGTGGTACTTGGCCAGCTCATCGGGGCCCAGCACCTTCTCCGCGAAACGGCCGTTGGTGCGTTCCATCACGCCCTGCACGCGGGCGATCTGGATGATGTCGGTGCCGACGCCGTAGATCACGCCGGGGCGCCCGCGGCAGGGTAGCGCGTGCCCAGGCGCGCGGCGACCATGATAGCCTTCATCTCGCGCACCGCGTTCTCCCAGCCCGCGAACACCGCATGCGCCACGATCGCGTGGCCGATGTTCAGTTCCTTGATGCCGGGCAGCGCGGCAATCGGCTGCACGTTGGTGTAGTGCAGGCCATGGCCGGCGTTGACCACCAGGCCGTGCTTCTGGCCGGCATCGACGCCATCGGCGATGCGGCGGAACTCGAGCGCCTGCTCATCGGGCGTATGCGCATCGGCATAGCGGCCGGTATGCAGCTCGATCACCGGCGCGCCGCACGCGGCCGCGGCGGCGATCTGGTCGGCATCGGCATCGATGAACAGCGACACGCGGATGCCGGCGCCGGCCAGCTGCGCGCACGCCGCCTTGACCTGCTCGAAACGCCCGGCCACATCCAGCCCGCCCTCGGTGGTCACTTCCTCGCGGCGCTCCGGCACCAGGCACACGTCCTGCGGACAGATTTCACAGGCGATGTCGAGCATCTCCTGCGTGATCGCGCATTCCAGGTTCATGCGCGTGGCCAGTTGCGGGCGCAGCGCGCGCACGTCGGCATCGCGGATATGGCGGCGGTCTTCGCGCAGGTGCAGCGTGATCAGGTCGGCGCCGGCCTGTTCCGCCAGCAGCGCGGCACGGATGGGATCGGGGTACACGGTGCCGCGCGCGTTGCGCAGCGTGGCGACGTGGTCAATATTGACGCCAAGGTCGATGACGCCCGGATTTGCGTGGAAGATCATGCGAGCAGGTGCAGGAGTAAGTCGGATGGTTCTTGAGTCGGTCAGAGATACTGCAGGTCGATCAGTATCTGGCGCGTCTTCAGTGGCGCGCCTTGCAGATAATAATGCAGCAGGAACCGCATCAGCGCGCGGCTTTGCGCGGCGGTCTGCGCGCGGCTGTAATCGTCCTGCGCCATGTCCAGCAGCGTCTGGCCAGTGACCACCGGCCACGACGACGGGTCGCTCGGCTGCGCGCGGCGCACGCCGCGCTCTGGCTGGTAGACATAGTCCAGGCCTGGCTGGACCCGCTCGCCGGTGCTCAGGCACTGGTCGAAGGCCACCGCGAAGCCGGTTTCCTGCAGCAGCACGCGTTCAAAGCTGCGCAGCACCAGCCCGGCTTGCTCGCCGTGCGCCAGCCGCGTCAGCGTCGTCAGGTAGTGGCGGAACAAGGCCGGATGCGCGTCCTCGCGCGGGCAGAAGCGCATCAGCAGCTCGTTCAGGTAGAACGCCGACAGCAGCGCGTCGCCGTCCAGCGGCGGCATGCCGCCGACCCACTCGGCCTTGGTCAGGGTCTTGACCTCGCCGCGGCCGCTCCATGACACCGAGACCGGGTGGAAATGCTGCAGCACCGCGCGTAGCGCGGAGTGCGGGCGCTTTGCGCCCTTGGCCACCATCGAGATGCGGCCGTAGTCGCGCGTGAACAGGTCCAGGATCAGGCTGGTCTCGCGATACGGCCAGGCGTGCAGCACAAAGCCGGGCTGCTCGGCCACGCGCGACTCGGGCCGCGCCGGCACGATGCGCATGGCGCGGTCCATCATCGCGCGCGCAGCCGCGTCGGCCATGCCCGGCAGCGCCTTGCTGTCGAGCAGTTCGGCGGCCTCGTCGACCACGGGGTCGGCGCGGCGGGACCGTGGCGCCGGCGCCGGCGCGCGCGCGATGTCAGCCGTCTTGCTCACTGGTCGCTCGCCGTTATGCTCACTCGTAGCCGTACGCGCGCAGCCCAGCTTCGTTGTCGGCCCAGCCGCTCTTCACCTTGATCCACATTTCCAGGTAGACCTTGCCGTCGAACAGCTTTTCCATGTCCAGGCGCGCTTCGGTGGAGATCTGCTTGAGCTTGGCGCCCTTGTTGCCGATGATCATGGCCTTGTGCGCGTCGCGCTCGACCAGGATGGTGGCAAAGACGCGGCGCAGGCGGCCCTCGGTCTCGAACTTGTCGATGATCACCGTGCTGGTGTACGGCAGCTCGTCGCCGGTCCAGCGGAACACCTTCTCGCGGATGATCTCCGAGGCCAGGAAGCGCTCGCTGCGGTCCGTCATGGCGTCGGCGTCATACATCGGCTCGCCTTCCGGCAGGTAGGGCCGGATGATCGCGAACAGGCGCGCGATATGGTCGTGGGTCTTGGCCGTCATCGGCACCACTTCGCGGAACGGGAACTGCTGCCCCATCTTTTCCAGGAAGGGCATCATCACTTCCGAGCGGTTCTCGCCGTTGACGCGGTCCAGCTTGTTGGCGATCAGCAGCACCGGCGTGTTCTTCGGCAGCAGCGACAGCACCTTCTCGTCGTCGGCGCCGTAGTAGCCGGCCTCGACCACGAACAGGACCAGGTCCACCGACGACAGCGTGGACGTAACCGCGCGGTTCAGCGAACGGTTCAGCGCGCTGGCGTGGCGGGTCTGGAAGCCCGGCGTGTCGACGAACACATACTGCGCGTCATCCGTGGTCTGGATGCCGACGATGCGGTGCCGCGTGGTCTGCGCCTTGCGCGAGGTGATGCTGATCTTCTGGCCGACCAGCGCGTTCATCAGCGTGGACTTGCCCACGTTGGGGCGGCCGACGATGGCCACGGTGCCGCAGCGGAACGCCGCGGCCGGGGTATCCGCCGCGTCTTGCTGCGGATGGGTAGATTCGGTCATTCCTTCAACCTGAGAGACAGCTGTGGGTCTTGCGGCACGGGTTGCTTGCGGGTCTTGCCGGTGCGCTCGGCGCGGCTGCGCTTGAGCAACTGCGGCACCAGCTTCTGGACTTCGTCCAGCGCCAGCTTGGCGGCGGCCTGCTCGGCGGCGCGCCGCGAGGCGCCGGTGCCGAACACCCGGACTTCCAGTTTAGGCACCGTGCACTCGACTTCAAACTGCTGGCTGTGCGCGGCCCCGTGTGTGGCGATTACGTTATATTGCGGCAGGGCGATCTTATGGCCCTGCAGGTATTCCTGCAGCAGGGTCTTGGCGTCCTTGCCGAGCGTGCGCGGATCGACCTGCTCCAGGATCGGGATATAGAGCTTGCGGATCAGCGCCCGGGCGGCATCGAAGCCGGCGTCCAGGAACACCGCGCCGACGATGGCTTCCAGCGCATCGGCCAGGATCGACGGGCGTCGAAAGCCCCCGCTCTTGAGTTCGCCCTCGCCCAGGCGCAGGGTATCGGACAACTGCAGCATCTGGGCGATCTCGTACAGCGCCTGCTGCTTGACCAGGTTGGCCCGCACGCGCGACAGGTCACCCTCGTCGAGCTTGCCGAACATGCCATAGAGCATGTCCGCCACGGCGCAGTTGAGCACCGAATCGCCCAGGAATTCAAGGCGTTCGTTGTGCTGGGCGCTGTGGCTGCGGTGCGTCAGCGCCTGTTGCAGCAATTCGGGCTTGCTGAATCGGTAGCCGAGTCGTTGCTGCAAGGCGTCAAGGTTCATATCAGTGCTGCGTTCCTGAATAGGTAATCAGTAGGCTCAGGGGTCCATAGACGGGCACCTCGGTCCGGTACGAGAAATCGACCGACTGGATGGTGCCGTTCTCGTCTTCCCGGATCAGGAGGTCCTCGGCCTTGACTGCGGTAATCCGGTCGATGACTGCCTGTTTCTCAAAAAAATCGACCACTTCGCGCTTGTTGGTGGCGCGCTGCTTGGCATAGCTGGCCGCGCGCTTGACCGAAAAATACTCCACCAGACTCGGGATCGCGCGCAGGGCCGGCAAGGCCACCCCGATCACGAACACCACGATCACCAGCAGCGTCCAGACGGAAAACCCGCCCATGCCTGCCCGGCGTCGTACCGGATTCCTGCCCCCCACCTTCCCAAATTGACCCATGATGCGCTTGTCCTCGTTTTGCGTTGAGTGTTCTTGCGCCGCGGGGATTCTTATTTGAACGTTCCCACGCGTCCGAAATTGCCCAGGTTCATCCAGATCACAAAGGCCTTGCCGACGATATTCTCATCCGGCACGAACCCCCAGTAACGGGAATCCAGGCTGTTGTCCCGGTTGTCACCCATGACGAAATAGTGACCCGCAGGTACCTTGCAGGTCACGCCCTGCTGATTGTAAGTGCAGTTTTCCCGGTACGGGAAATCCGGGTCCGCCCCCGCGATAAACGACGGGCGGTCGGCGTCGTTCAGGATGCCATGATCGACGCTGCCTGGCAGCTTTTCGCGGAAATGCTTGGAATACGCCAGGCGCTCCTCGTCCAGGAAATCCGGCAGCGCAGTGTACTCGGCCGGCTTGCCGTTGATGGTCAGGCGCTTGTTGGCATACTGCACCACGTCGCCCGGCACGCCGATCACGCGCTTGATGTAGTCGAGCGACGGGTCCTTCGGGTAGCGGAACACCATCACGTCGCCGCGCTGCGGCTCGCCCATGTCCACGACCTTCTTGTTCACCACCGGCAGGCGGATGCCGTACTCGTACTTGTTGACCAGGATGAAGTCGCCGATCAGCAGCGTCGGGATCATCGAGCCGGACGGGATCTTGAACGGCTCGACCACGAACGAGCGCAGCACGAACACCGCCAGGATCACCGGGAAGAAACTGGCCGAATACTCCAGCCACCACGGCTGGCGCAGCTTTTCCTCGGCCAGGCGCTTGCGCGTGGCGTCAGCTTCCGCCGCGCCGAAGCGGCCCTGCAGGTCGGCCTGGCGCGAATCGAACTCGGCCAGCGCCAGCCGCGCCGAAGAGCGGCGCTGCCGCTCGAACACGAGCTTGTCCGCAACCCACGCGACGCCCGTAATCACCACCAGCACAAAAAGGATCAGTGCAAAATTCATGACGGCTTCTGGTTTTTTGAAATCCTGGTACAGCCTGTTCTTTCACCACGGCGGCAAGCCGCCGCGCGTGGCACTGCCCTGCTCGCTGCGCCTTCTTACTTGTCGTCCACCTGCAGGATGGCCAGGAAAGCCTCCTGCGGGATCTCGACCGTACCGACCTGCTTCATCCGCTTCTTGCCGGCCTTCTGCTTTTCCAGCAGCTTCTTCTTGCGCGTGATGTCCCCGCCGTAGCACTTGGCCAGCACGTTCTTGCGCAGCGCCTTGACGTTTTCGCGCGCAATGATATTCGCGCCGATGGCGGCCTGAATCGCCACGTCGTACATCTGGCGCGGAATGATCTCGCGCATCTTGGCCGCGACCTCGCGGCCACGGTATTGCGAGTTCGAACGGTGCACGATCACCGACAGCGCATCGACCTTGTCGCTGTTGATCAGGATGTCGACCTTGACGACGTCCGACGGGCGATATTCCTTGAACTCGTAATCCATCGACGCATAGCCGCGCGACACCGACTTCAGGCGATCGAAGAAGTCCATCACGATTTCCGCCATCGGGATCTCGTAGGTCAGCTGCACCTGCTTGCCGTGGTAGCTCATGTTGATTTGCGAACCGCGCTTCTGCGTGCACAGCGTAATCACCGAGCCGACATATTCCTGCGGCATATACAGATTGACGGTGACGATCGGCTCCAGGATCGCCTCGATCTTGCTCGGGTCCGGCATCTTCGCCGGATTTTCCACGGTGATCACGGTGCCGTCGCGCATCTCGACCTGGTACACCACCGTCGGCGCGGTGGTGATCAGGTCCATGTCGAACTCACGCTCCAGGCGCTCCTGCACGATCTCCATGTGCAGCAGGCCGAGGAAGCCGCAGCGGAAGCCGAAGCCCAGCGCCTGCGACACTTCCGGCTCGAACATCAGCGAGGCATCGTTGAGCCGCAGCTTTTCCAGCGACTCGCGCAGCGCCTCGTACTGGTTGGCCTCGACCGGGTACAGGCCGGCGAACACCTGCGGCTTGACTTCCTTGAAGCCCGGCAGCGGCGCCTCGGCCTTGCGCTGCATGGTGGTGATGGTGTCGCCCACCTTGGCCGCCTTCAGCTCCTTGATGCCGGCGATGACGAAGCCGACCTCGCCCGCCGTCAGCGCATCGCGGGGGATCGACTTCGGCGTAAACACGCCCACCTGTTCGACCAGGTGCTGTGAGCCGTTGGCCATCAGCAGTACCTTGTCTTTGGGACGCAGGGTGCCGTTGACCACGCGCACCAGCATCACCACGCCAACGTAGTTGTCGAACCACGAGTCGATGATCAGCGCCTGCAGCGGCGCGTCGGCGTCGCCCTTGGGCGGCGGCACCTTGGCGATCAGCGCCTCGATCACGTCCTGCACGCCCTGCCCGGTCTTGGCCGAGCACGGCGTGGCGTCCTGCGCGTCGATGCCGATCACGTCCTCGATCTCCTGGATCGCGTTATCGGGATCGGCCTGCGGCAGGTCGATCTTGTTGAGCACCGGCACCACTTCCACGCCCAGCTCGATCGCGGTGTAGCAGTTGGCCACGGTCTGCGCCTCAACGCCCTGCGAGGCGTCGACCACCAGCAGCGCGCCTTCGCAGGCGGACAGCGAGCGGCTCACTTCATAGCTGAAGTCGACGTGTCCCGGGGTGTCGATCAGGTTCAGGTTGTAGACCTGGCCGTCGCGCGCCTTGTAGCTGAGCGCAGCGGTCTGCGCCTTGATGGTGATGCCGCGCTCCTTTTCGATATCCATCGAATCGAGGACCTGCGCTTCCATCTCCCGATCCGACAGCCCTCCACAAAGCTGAATGATCCGGTCGGCCAGGGTGGACTTCCCATGGTCGATATGGGCAATGATCGAGAAATTACGGATATGGTCCATCTAGTGTTCAGGGGGCGCCGGCGTGAGAGCCCGCGCGGCAACAAGCGGTTGAGCGGCCCGGCGCCGCGCGCCGCAAGGCGTGCGCGGGCGTACCGCAGGTTCGGGGGGTGCAATTTTTGCGCCAATCCGCAATTTTACCGGATTTTCAATGACTTCCGGGTCGTCAAATGGCGGCGTGGCGCGGCGGGCGGCGGTTACCGGCGGGGATCAGCAGGTGGTGTGCGCGCCACCATGTGCGGCAAGCCACACCCTTACGGCCGCTTCGTCGAGGAAATAGTGGCAAAGCGCCACGGCGCTGCCTTGCAAGTCTGCCGGCGTGCCTGGCATCAGTACCGGCACCAGCTCGCCAAAGCGGTCTTCCAGCCCCGCATCGGCATCGACATCCACCTCATGCAGGGTGAAAGAAAAATCGCGCCGGAGCGGCTCCAGCGCGACCTTCATGTCTTCGCAAAGGTGGCAGTATGCCCGGCCGTACAGCGTCAGCGCGGGCATACCGGCCATGGCGGATCAGCGGCTGGACGTGGCGCCAGGACGCAGCGTCAGCACCTGGGTGGCGTCGCCGCGCCGCACGAACACCGCGGCAATCCGGTTCTTGTCCAGGCTACGCACCAGCTCGTTGAACTGGCGGGCGTTGGTCACGTCCGTATCGCCCAGGCGCAGGATGATGTCGCCCGGACGGATGCCGGCACGCAGCGCCGGGCCGTCGGCCACTTCCACCTCGACACCCGACTTGAGCTTGAGCTCCTTCAGGCGCGCCTCGGGCAGGTCATTGACCACCAGGCCCAGCGCGTTGGGCTTGCCGGCCTGCGCCGCGCTGTCGTCCTTGGGCGTTGCGCCGCTGCGGGCCTTGGCCTTGCCGTCCGGCTCCAGCTCGGTGACGGTGATCGTGACGTCGCGGGTCGCGCCCTTGCGCCACAGCTGCAGCGGCACGCGCGTGCCCGGCTTGGTCTCGCCCACCATGCGCGGCAGGTCCGAGGCCCGCTCGATATCGCGGCCGTTGAACTTGAGGATGATGTCGCCGGCCTCGATGCCCGCCTTCTCGGCAGGACCACCCGGCTCGACGCTGCCGACCAGCGCGCCGCGCGCACGGCCCAGGCCCAGCGAATCGGCCACCTCCTTGGTGACGTCGCCGATGGCCACGGCGATGCGCCCGCGCGTCACGCGCCCGGAGGCCTTGAGCTGCTCGGACACGCGCATCGCCTCGTCGATCGGGATCGCGAACGAGATGCCCATGTAGCCGCCGCTGCGGCTGTATATCTGCGAGTTGATGCCGATCACCTCGCCGCGCAGGTTGATCAGCGGGCCGCCGGAATTGCCGGGGTTGACCGCCACGTCGGTCTGGATGAACGGCAGGTAGTCGCCCGTGTCGCGGCCCTTGGCCGAGACGATGCCGGCGGTCACGCTGTTGTCCAGCCCGAACGGCGAGCCGATAGCCAGCACCCATTCGCCGGCGCGAACCTTGTTGGAATCGCCCAGCGGCAGGCGCGGCAGCCCGCTGGCCTCGACCTTGAGTAGCGCCACGTCGGTGCGCTTGTCCGAGCCGATCAGCTTGGCCTTGAATTCGCGCTTGTCGGGCAGCGTCACATAGATGGTTTCGGCATCGGCGACCACGTGCGCGTTGGTCATCACGTAGCCGTCCTGGCTGATGATGAAGCCCGAACCCACGCCGCGGCTCTGCTCTTCCTGCTGCGGCGGCTGGCCGCGGCGGGGGGCGCCGGGCGCCGGGGCACCGGGCATCGGCACGCCGAAGAAGCGCCGAAAGAATTCCGCCATCTCGTCATCGCCGCCGGGCGCACCGCGCTGGCGCACGAGTTCCGTAGTGCGGATATTGACCACGGCCGGGCTCGCCTTTTCCACCAGGTCGGTGAAATCGGGCAGGTTGTAGTTGGAGGCGGCAGCCTGGGCATGGCTGACTTCGGCAACAGTCGGGCCGAGCAGCATTATGGCAGCCATGACCACGGCCCGCGCCAGGGCTGGAGATCTGAACATCATCGACAACTCCCGGGATTCAGCAAATAGAAGAAAAACCGTCTGGATGTGATCCCGTGGCGGGGACCCCTGCGCAAGTTTCATGGAGCCGGCGCCGGGACAGAGTCCGGCGGCGTCGGCTGCACCTGCGTCAAGCTCAGTGTACCGCCTTGGGCGGGCGGTATTCCACGGCGGTCGCAAACTGCCGGACGGTGCTCGCCGGCACCTCGCCCACCACGGTAATCCAGAAATCGGCAATCCGGCGCACCACGACCTGGGTCGCGCCGAGCGCGGCCACGCCCTCGCGGCGCACGCGTTGCTCGGAAACCGGTTCAATGAAGACCGACAGGCCGGTCAGCCCATCGCTGTAGACGACCTGCAGCACTTCGAAGACCTGGCCGTGCGCGTTGCCCGGCGCGGGCGCGCGCAGTTCGCCGAGCGGACGGCGGACTTCACGGATCTTCTGGAAGCCCTTGAGCGGCACCGCAATCGACCAGCCCTCGTCGGCGATATTGGTCGGCTGGTAGGTCACCTCATAGCGATTCCAGCTGCTGGAATTCTTGATCGCCCCGAGGATACGCTGCTTTTCGGACGGCACCCCGATCTGCACCTGCGAGAACGCGACCTGCTCCAGCACCTTGCCGCCGTCGCCAATGGTCTGCGCGCGCATCAGCAGGCCGGAGTTTTTCTCCGCCCACAGGTGCACCGCATAGCGTGCGGCATCGTGCGGCTCCAGCGCAAAGACCTCGCACTCCATGCCTGCCACCCGCTCGGCGGGCATCTTGCGCATGTCGTACAGGTCCAGCACGTCGTTCTTGTTGGTGGCGAGCAGCGCCGGGAAGCGGTCCTTGGCTTCCTGCTTCTCCACCACCACCAGCTTGGCTTCGGGGATCAGGCTGTGCACCACGTCATTCTGCCGCAGCACCTCGCGCGGCTTGCCATCGAGCGTTTCCAGGCGTTCGTACTCGTTGTGGACGAGATCGCTGTAATGCTGGATACGCGAGGCGTGCATGACGCTGCCGCGCTGGTAGATCAGCGTGCCGACATAGTTTTCGCGCTGTGCGGCTTTGTGGATCTTGTTGAGCCAGGCGGTGGCGTCGCGTCGGTTCAGCGTACTGTCTGAAGGCTGTGCGGTGGCCGCGGCAGCGCTCAGACACAAGGCCAGAAAAAAGGACCTACGCAGGGCCCTGATTTTCTGCGCGCCCGCTACATAGGCGGGCGACCCTCCTTTAAGCATGTCCGGCATTATTCCTGCGTATTTTCCTGAGTAAAGTTTGCACCGTTGGCAACCGTGCGCATGGTGGGCACGAACGCATCCGTTGCCACCGACGTGCGATGGGCACGCAGGTATTCGTCCAGGCGCGGGTCACGGATCATCTGGGGACTTTCCGCCGCCACGGTGACGATACCAGAGGCCGGGCTGGCTGCGGGCTGGTCGGCGCGCGCCACCACGGCATCGGGGGTGGCCAGCGTGGCGGGGCCGCGCATCTGCGGCACGACCACCCAGCTGACCGCTGCCACGGCGGCGGCGATCGCGGTGCCCGGCATCACGCGGCGCACCCACGACGGCCTGACCAGCAGGCGGTGGCGGGCGCTGGCCTGCGCCACTGCCGGCACCAGTACGTGCGGCTCGGCTTCCAGGCGCGCGGAGAAACGAGAGAGGAAAGCAGTGGTGGAACCCGCGTGCGTCAGGTCTTCCGAACGCAGCGTGTCGCCGATCAACTGGTAAGTGGCCCAGTCGGACATGCCGGCATCGCTTTTCGCGAGACCCAGCACGGCATCGACTTCGTGCAGCGCCAGTTCGCCATCCATCAGTACGGAGATCTGCTCCGCTGCTTCCACTACATGAACCGACTGCTTATGAGCCTGACCCATTTCCCACCCCAAGACATTCCATTGAACACCGATAATCCCGTCACTTCTGTCGCTTATCGATGCAGGAATACGCTGCAACGCTGGCCGCACGACATTCTTCTCGACTACCCGACTACTACCACCGCTTGCCCTCTGCCGTTCCCAGCAGCGGACGCAATTTCTCGGCAATCGCCTCGCGCGCCCGGAAGATCCGCGAACGCACCGTCCCGATCGGACATCCCATCGCTTCGGCGATCTCCTCATAGCTGAGGCCCTCGATCTCGCGCAGCGTGATGGCGGTTCGCAATTCCTCCGGAAGGGCCTCCATGGCGCGGTTCACCGTCTCGGCGACCTGGCGCGTGTGAAGCATCGATTCCGGCGTATTGATATCCCTTAGTTGCTCACCGTCCGCAAAAGTTTCAGCCTCTTCTGCATCGATATCGCTGGACGCTTCCGGGCGGCGGCCCTGGGTGGCCAGGTAGTTCTTGGCCGTGTTGACGGCGATCCGGTACAGCCACGTATAGAAGGCCGACTCCCCGCGGAACTGGGGCAAGGCGCGGTATGCCTTGATAAAGGCATCCTGCGCCACATCCTCAACCTCAGCGGGGTCCCTGACCAGGCGCGAAATCAGGCGAATGATCTTCCGATGGTATTTGGTCACCAGAAGTTCAAAGGCCCGCTTGTCGCCCTGCTGGACGCGTTCAACTAGGAGCTGATCGGCTTCGCGTTCGCTCACGTATGGCTCACCTGCAGTGTATCTCTTGGTTTGGTCGTCACGACAAACGTTGTATTTTACCTACGATTCTAAGCCCGCCCGGTGAAGCAACGCGCATCCTGTGACCGTAAGCTAACAAAATCGTTCCCCTGCCGGCATATCAGGTTGCACCCGCAGTGCAACTCTGGCGGCGCGTTGCAACCGCCGCACTAACTCGGGCGAACCCGCCTGCCAGGGAAGAAATATGGCGCCCGGCATCCCGGGCGCTCCGGGGACCAGGCGCACGACAACGGCGCCCCCGGCCTGCCAGCATTGCCTGACCACAGCCTCGTGCCGGGCACCGCCCGGCCCTTGCAGGCGGATCCGCAATGGCTCCTTGCCGTCGGGGGCGTGCAGCACCGCGGTGCAGTGCCAGCGCAGGCCGCGCCACCACGCCAGCCAGGCACGCACCGTCGCCGTGGCGGCAAGCGTGAGTCCCAGCGCCATGGCGGCATGCCCCCAATGGAAACCAGACTGACTGCCGGCCACCACATCGGCCAGCGTCCGCGCCAGCAGCGCGAGCGCCAGCGTTTCGCCGGCACAAAACATGAACAGGGCCCACAACGGGTGGACCCTGCCCTGGCGCAGCCCGCGAAGGGCCCGCCTCAACCACGGATCAGGCGCGGCGGAAAACAAGCGTGCCGTTGGTGCCACCGAAACCGAAGTTGTTCTTCACCGCGACGTCGATCTTCATCTCGCGCGCCGTGTTGGCCACGTAGTCCAGGTCGCACTCGGGATCCTGGTTGTCGAGGTTGATCGTCGGCGGCGACACCTGGTTGTGCAGCGCCAGCACGGTGAAGACCGATTCCAGGCCGCCGGCACCGCCCAGCAGATGGCCGGTCATCGACTTGGTCGAGTTCACCACCATCTTGTAGGCCTGCTCGCCGAATGCGGCCTTGATCGCATCGGATTCGTTCTTGTCGCCCAGCGGCGTGGACGTGCCGTGGGCGTTCAGGTAGTGCACCTGGTCGGTATTGATGCCGGCGTCCTTGAGCGCATTGACCATGCAACGGCGCGGGCCGTCCATGTTCGGCGCGGTCATGTGATAGGCGTCGCCGCTCATGCCAAAGCCGATCAGCTCGGCATAGATGCGCGCGCCGCGCGCCTTGGCCGACTCGTACTCCTCCAGCATCATCACCCCCGCGCCTTCGCCCAGCACGAAGCCGTCGCGGTCCTTGTCCCACGGACGCGAAGCGGCCGCCGGATCGTCATTGCGCGTCGACAGCGCACGCGCAGCGGCGAAACCGCCGATGCCCAGCGGCGACACGGTCGACTCGGCACCGCCCGCCAGCATGGCGTCGGCATCGCCGGCCTGGATCAGGCGGGCGGCCAGGCCAATGCTGTGCAGGCCGGTCGTGCAAGCGGTCACGGCAGCCAGGTTCGGGCCCTTGATGCCGTGGATGATCGACAGGTGGCCCGCGATCATGTTGATGATCGATCCCGGCACGAAGAACGGCGAAATCCGGCGCGGACCACGCTCGGTCAGCACGGCGTGGGTTTCTTCGATCAACGGCAGCCCGCCGATGCCCGAACCGACCAGCACGCCGATGCGCTCGGCATTGGCGTCGGTCACTTCCAGGCCGCTGTCCTTCAGCGCCTGCGTGCCGGCTGCAATGCCGAAATGGATAAAGGTATCCATCGCGCGGGCTTCCTTGGCGGGGATGTAGTCCTCGGCATTGAAACCCTTCACTTCACCGGCAAAGTGCACGGAAAGCGCGGAGTGATCGAATTTGGTGATGGTGGCGATGCCGGACTTGCCGGCAACCAGGTTGGCCCAGCCTTCGGCAACCGTGTTTCCGACCGGAGACACAAGGCCAAGCCCAGTGACGACGACGCGACGACGGCTCACTATGTTTTCCTACGGGTGCGTGAAACGGGAACGGAACGGAGATCAACCCGCCGCCGGCCTTGCGGGCCGCACGGCGAAGCACATTCCATTCTGCTTCTTCAAACAGACGAAAGCCACAGAAAACAGCAAGGCGCGGCCGCAACGGCCCGCCCACCTGCCTTCTGTGGCTCGGAATGCAGAGACGACGGGCTTAGGCCTTGACGTGCGCGGTGGCGTAGTCGATAGCCTGTTGCACGGTCGTGATCTTTTCGGCTTCCTCATCAGGAATTTCCATGCCGAATTCATCTTCCAACGCCATCACGAGTTCAACCGTGTCCAGCGAGTCCGCACCGAGATCGTTCACGAACGACGATTCGTTCTTGATGTCTGCCTCGGCCACGCCAAGCTGTTCTGCCACGATTTTCTTGACGCGTTGTTCGATATTGTCCATGTAACCCTCCAGGGAAGTTCGACAAAAAGTGGGCGCATTTTAGCAGGTTTGAGGCGACAGAAATGCCGCCTGCCAAGCTTTGCAAGAATCGCGCCCGTTTGGTTCGGAAAACTACTACTTCAGGCGGCTTCTTCGGGCTTCTTCCCCGAAACCAGCCAACCAAAAACCCATTAGTTCATGTACATCCCGCCGTTCACATGCAGCGTAGTGCCGGTAATGTAAGCGGCTTGCGGACCAGCCAGGAAGGCCACCGCGTTGGCGATATCCTCCGGCTGGCCAAGGCGACCCAGCGGGATCTGTGTCTTGAGAGAAGCATGCTGCTCTTCGGACAGCGCCTTGGTCATGTCGGTGTCGATAAAGCCCGGCGCGACACAGTTCACGGTCACGTTGCGGCTGCCGATTTCCGCGGCCAGCGAGCGGGTCATGCCCGCCACGCCCGCCTTGGCAGCAGAGTAGTTCATCTGGCCGGGGTTGCCGACCGAGCCCACCACCGAAGTGATATTGATGATGCGGCCCTGGCGGGCCTTCATCATCGGGCGCAGCACCGCGCGCGACAGGCGGAACACCGAGGTCAGGTTGGTCTGAATCACGGCCAGCCAGTCCTCGTCCTTCATGCGCATCGCCAGCTGGTCCTGCGTGATGCCGGCATTGTTGACCAGCACGCCGATGCCGCCGTGGGTCTTGACGATCTCGTCGATGAGCGCGTCGCAAGCGGCCGCGTCATTGACGTTGAGCACGGCGCCCCTGCCCTTCAGGCCATCGACGCCGAGGTAATCGGTGATGCCGGCCGCGCCGGCTTCGCTGGTGGCGGTGCCGATCACGGTGGCGCCCTGGCGGGCCAGTTCCAGCGCGATGGCGCGGCCGATGCCGCGCGAGGCGCCAGTGACCAGCGCAACCTGGTTGTCGAGAAGTTTGGTCATGCGGATGTCCTCTTGCTTACTTCAGCAGCGCCAGCGTGTCTTGCAGCGAGGCCGGATCGAAGATCGCGCCGCCGGTCAGGTTGCCGTCGATGCGCTTGGTCATGCCGGCCAGCACCTTGCCGGGGCCGCATTCGATCACGTGCGTGATGCCTTCGGCGGCCATCTTCTGCACGCACTCGACCCAGCGCACCGGCGCTGCGGCCTGGCGCACCAGGGCGTCCTTGATCGCGTCCGGATCATTGACGATGGCGACGTCGACGTTGTTCACCAGCGGGATCGACGGCGCCGAGAAAGCCAGGCCGGCCATGCGCTCGCGCAGGCGGTCCGAAGCGGGCTTGAGCAGCGACGAGTGGAACGGCGCCGACACCGGCAGCGGCAGCGCGCGCTTGGCGCCCTTGCCCTTGGCGATTTCGCAGGCCTTCTCGACCGCGGCCTTGTGGCCGGCGATCACCACCTGCGACGGCGCGTTGAAGTTCACGGCCTCGACCACGCCCGCGGCCGATGCCTCGGCGCAAGCGGCGCGCACGTCGTCATCGGACAGGCCCAGGATCGCGGCCATGGCGCCCTCGCCCACCGGCACGGCTTCCTGCATGGCTTGCGCGCGGAAGCGCACCAGCGGCACCGCATCGGCAAACGGGATCACGCCCGCAGCCACCAGCGCCGAGTACTCGCCCAGGCTGTGGCCGGCAACCAGCGCCGGCGCCGGGCCACCGGCGTCCAGCCAGGCACGGTAGACCGCCACGGCGGCGGTCAGCATCACCGGCTGCGTGTTGGTGGTCAGGTTCAGCTCTTCGGCGGGGCCTTCGGCGATCAGGCGACCGAGGTCCTGGCCGAGCGCGGCCGAGGCTTCTTCCACGGTAGCGCGCACCACGGCGTTATCGGCGAAGGCATTGAGCATGCCGACCGACTGCGAACCCTGGCCGGGAAATACGAAAGCGAATTTCATCGGAATGGAACCCTAACAAGAAACGGGTGGCCGGCGCCGCGGCATGTCCTGCATGCGCGGCATGCCATGGCGCCGGCCGCGAATCACATGCGCAGCAGCACCGCGCCCCAGGTGAAGCCGCCGCCCACGCCTTCCATCAGCACGGTCTGGCCCGGGCGGATGCGGCCGTCGCGCACCGCGACGTCCAGCGCCAGCGGGATCGACGCGGCCGAGGTGTTGCCGTGCTCATGCACGGTGGCGACCATGCGCTCCGCCGGCAGGCCCAGCTTCTTCGCCGTGCCCTGCATGATGCGGATATTGGCCTGGTGCGGAATCAGCCAGTCAACCTGGTCCGGCGTCAGGCTGGCAGCCTCCATGGCTTCGCGCGCGACCTTGTCCAGCACATTCACAGCCAGCTTGAACACAGCCTGGCCGTCCATGTGCAGGAACGGGTTGCCGGTGATGTTGCCGCCGGCGACGTTGCCCGGCACGCACAGGATATCGACATGCCTGCCGTCCGAGTGCATCGCGGTGGACAGGATCCCCGGCTCCTCGGAGGCCGACAGCAGCACGGCGCCGGCACCGTCGCCGAACAGCACGCAGGTGGTGCGGTCGTTGAAGTCCAGGATGCGCGAGAACACCTCGGTGCCGATCACCAGCACGTTGCGGTGCGAGCCGCTGCGGATGAACTTGTCGGCCGTGGCCAGCGCGTACACGAAGCCCGAGCACACCGCCTGCAGGTCGAAGGCCGGGCAGTGGTTGGTGATGCCCAGCTTTTCCTGCACGATGCAGGCCGTGCTGGGGAACACAAAGTCCGGCGTCGAGGTGGCGACGATGATCAGGTCGATGCTCTGGCGGTCGATGCCGGCAGCCTCGATGGCCTGCTCGGCAGCCTTGACCGCGAGATCGCTGCTGGTCACATCCGGCTCGGCCCAGTGGCGTGCCGAAATGCCGCTGCGCGAGACGATCCAGTCGTCGCTGGTCTCGATGCCCTTTTCGGCAAGCTGCGCGGCCAGGTCATGGTTGGTCACGCGCCGCGGAGGCAGGTAGCTCCCGGTACCGATGATTTTTGCGTACTTGGTCATGTATTGTCGGATCGTATGGCCCGCAGGCACCCTCGACCGGCGCGCGTGGCGCTCAGGCGACGTGGGGGCTGGGATGCGCGCCAGGCACCTCTGTCTCCGGGGCGGGCTGTGCAGCGCCTGCGGCGCTGGATTTATCGGCAAAAGCCCGGGTAATGCGGGCGATCACGCCATTCTTGGCGGCATCATACCCGCGTTTGATGGCCCACTCAAAAGAATGGGCATCGGCCGAGCCGTGGCTCTTGATCACCAGCCCGCGCAGCCCAAGCAGCGAGGCGCCGTTGTAGCGCGCCGGGTCGAGCCGCCTGGCCAGGCGCGACAGCACCGGCATGGCGACTGCGGCCAGCAGCTTGGTGAACCACGAGCGGGTGAATTCTTCCTTGATCATACTGCCGATCATCTTGGCCAGGCCCTCGGTGCTCTTGAGTGCCACGTTGCCGACAAAGCCGTCGCAGACCACGATGTCGGTAGTGCCCTTGAAGATGTCGTTGCCTTCCACGTTGCCGTAGAAGTTCAGCTCCGAGGCGCGCAGCAGTTCACCCGCACGCTTGACCACCTCATTGCCCTTGATGACTTCCTCGCCGATGTTCAGCAGGCCCACCGTGGGGTGGTCCTTGTGGTCGACCACGGCCACCATGGCTTCGGCCATGCGCGCGAACTGCAGCAGGTGCTCGGGCTCGCAGTCGGCATTGGCGCCCAGGTCCAGCACAGTGGTGCCCCAGCCTTGCTCGTTCGGGATGGTGGTGGCGATGGCCGGCCGCTCGATGCCTTCGAGCGTCTTAAGCACATAGCGCGACACCGCCATCAGCGCGCCGGTATTGCCGGCGGAAATGCAGGCACCGGCCAGGCCTTCCTTGACCTGCGTGACGGCGACGCGCATCGAGGAATCCCTCTTCTTGCGCAGCGCCACCTCGACCGGGTCATCCATGGTGATGACCTCGGTGGCCTCGACGATAGTCACGCGCGGATGGTCCAGCGCGTGAAGCTTCTTCAGCTGCGTCCGGATGGGGTCGGGCAAGCCGACCAGCACCATCTCGGCGTCGTCGTGGCGGGATAGAAAACTGATCGCCGCAGGCACCGTCACGGAGACTCCGTGATCGCCGCCCATGCAGTCGATAGCGATTTTGATCGTCATTGTTCCTGGTACGGATAGCGCGGCGGCGCACGCCACGCCCGGCGGGAAATCCGAGCGCCCAACAAAAAAGCGGCAACGATCTTGCCGCTTTTTTGTCTCTGACCTTTTAGTGTCCGACCTACAGGCATGCGCGAGCGAGACGCAACGTCACGCCGAACGAAGCTATCAGTCGTTCTTGGTCTTGATGACCTTGCGGCCACGGTAGTAGCCGTTCGGGCTGACGTGGTGACGCAGGTGGGTTTCGCCGGTGGTCGGCTCAACTGCCAGCGGCGCGGCCGACAGGTGATCGTGCGAACGGTGCATGCCGCGCTTGGACGGCGACTTCTTGTTCTGTTGAACAGCCATGATGACTCCTTCGAGAATTTTTCAATATTAACACACGCATCCCGCCCAAGGCGTAGCCGGGGCCCGGCCGGATGCTTCAGATTCACCTGCAAGACCTTGCGCACCGCCTGTCGGCGGCATCAATGCTTGGTCTTCAGGCCGGCCAGCGCCGCAAAGGGCGAAGGTCGCTTTTCTTCCTCAGGCTCAGCCTCTGGCTGCGCCTCGCCGTCCGAACCGGTCACGAGGCTTTCGTGCACCGTCGGGCAGACGTCATGCTTGGGGGCCACCGGCAACGCCAGCAGCACTTCATCTTCAATCAGGTCCAGCAGCGAGAAATGCTTCGAGCCGGCGATCACGTCGACTTCGTCGTCGTCCATCGGCGCGGCGTCGGCCGCTTCCTCGCTCTCCACCACCTCGAAACGCGTTGCCGTATCGATCGGCTCGGCATAGGGGGCCAGGCAGCGCTGGCAATCCAGCCATATCCGGCCCTGCACGGTCACGTCGAGAAACAGCCGCCGCGCCACCGGGGCGCCCGGCTCGGCCGCCTCTTCACGCATGAAGCCAGTGGCCGTATAGGCAAACGTCTCATCGGGTGCCGAGGCTGGCGCTTGCGCGGCGGTCTCGGCTAAGATGCGCGGCAAATCCCGCACCGCCACGTCGCCGGCCAGGCTTTCACCCTTCCGGCACAAGGCGAAGAGATCAAGCGCGCGCAGGTCAATCGGCTGGGTCATGTGCGTGGCTCCGGTCGCTATACAATGACTGGTTCACCACATTCCACGCCTGTCGGACTACGGGCCGCGCACATTGGCGGCACTGCGCCCGGGTGCGGATGCGGCTAAACGCGCGATTGTACGACGTAAACCGTGCCGAGGTCAAAGGTCTTGCAACGCGGGCCGCACCTTTTACTGTTTCGCTTCCTGTTCCGATTCCATTACTTATGTCCCCAGACCCCCGCCCAAGCCTGATCCTTGGCTCCGGCTCGCCCTACCGCCGCGAATTGCTGGCGCGCCTGCGCATTCCGTTCGAGGTGGCCGTGCCCGACATCGACGAAACCCCGCTTGCCGGCGAAGCGCCCGAAGCCACCGCGCTGCGCCTGTCACAGCGCAAGGCCGAAGCCATTGCCGCACGCCATCCGGGCGTGCTGGTGATCGGCTCGGACCAGGTGCTGACCCTGGACGGCGAACAGATGGGCAAGCCCGGCACGCACGAGAAAGCCGTGGCGCAACTGCGCCGCATGCGCGGGCGCACCGCCACCTTCCACTCGGCCCTGTGCCTGCTGGACGCACGCACCGGCACCGTGCAGTTGGCCGACGTGCAGACCCGCGTGACCATGCGCGACCTGACCGACGCTGAAATCGAAACCTACCTGCAGCTGGAGCGCCCCTACGACGTGGCCGGCAGCGCCAAGTCCGAAGGCCTGGGCATCACGCTGCTGGAACGCGTCGAGTCGGACGACCCGACCGCACTGGTCGGCCTGCCGCTGATCGCGCTGACCGGCATGCTGCGCCAGGCCGGCTACCCTCTTCTTTCCGCATGACCCGCACGAGCCCACGATGAGCGGCACTCTTTACCTGATCCCCAATACCCTCGGCAAGCGCGACGAAGCCGACCCACTGGCCGACGTGATCCCGGCCGGCGTGCAGCAGGTCGCGGCCAACCTCGATTACCTCGTCGCCGAGAACGCCAAGACCGCGCGCGCCTTCCTGAAGAAGCTGGGCGAGACCACGCCGCTGGCGCGCCCGATCCAGCAGATCGAGATCCGCGAACTGAACGTCAACACGCGCGCCGACGCCCTGGCCGCGCTACTTGTCCCGCTCGAAGCCGGCCGAGACGGCGGCCTGCTGTCCGAGGCCGGCGTGCCGGCGGTGGCCGATCCCGGCGCCGACCTGGTACGGCTGGCCCATGCGCGCCGCATCCGCGTGCGGCCGCTGGTCGGGCCCAGCTCGATCCTGCTGGCGGTGATGGGCTCGGGCCTGAACGGCCAGAGCTTTGCCTTCAACGGCTACCTGCCGGTCGATGCCGGCGAGCGCGCGCAGCGCCTGCGTGAGCTGGAGCAGCGCTCGCGCAAGTCCAGCCAGACCCAGGTGTTCATCGAAACGCCCTACCGCAATGCGGCGCTGCTGGAAGCCATGCGCCAGCACTGCGCCGGCACCACGCTGCTGTCCGTGGCCGTGGACCTGACCCTGCCGGGCGAGACCATCGTCACGCTGCCGCTGTCAGACTGGCGTCCCGAGCGGATCGACCTGCACAAGCGCCCGGCGATCTTCTCGCTACTGGCCATGTAAGCAACGGCAAAGGGGGCGCGAACGCCCCCTTTGTCATTGCCGCGGCACCATCCAGGCTCAGTGCATGCCCTGCATGCGGTTGCTCCACAGCATGGTCTTCATCGCCGCTGAGCCCACTGCCGCGCCAAAGCGCTTGGCCACGCGCTCGGCGATGTTTTCCTTGACGGTGTAGTCGACGATGTCCGCGGCCTTGAGCACATCGCGCGCGACATAGTCGGCACTACCCAGCCCGTCGGCCAGGCCCAGCTCTATGGCGCGCTCACCCGACCAGAACAGGCCGGAGAACAGCTCCGGATCATCCTTGAGCCGGTCGCCGCGCCCTTCCTTGACCACGTCGATGAACTGCTGGTGGATCTGCTTGAGCATGGCTTCAGCAAAGGCCTTCTGCTTGGGCACCTGCGGCGAGAACGGGTCCAGCATGCCCTTGTTGGCGCCCGAGGTGTACAGCCGGCGCTCCACGCCCAGCTTGTCCATCAGCCCGGTAAAGCCAAAACCATCCATCAGGACGCCGATCGAGCCCACGATGCTGGCCTTGTCAACATAGATCTTGTCGGCCGCCGCGGCCACGTAATAGCCGCCCGAGGCGCAGATCTCTTCCACCACCACATAGAACGGCTTGGACGGATGAAGCTTGCGCAGCCGCTGGATCTCATCGTTGATGATGCCCGCCTGCACCGGCGATCCGCCCGGCGAGTTGATCTTCAGGATCACGCCGGCGGCATTGCTGTCAGCAAACGCCGCCTGCAGCGAGGCATTGATCGACTCCGCGCTGGCCGGGGTGCCCGCGGCGATCTCGCCCTCCAGCGTGACCATGGCCGTATGGCGGCCCCCGGTGCCGATGGTGCCATCGCCCTTGAAGTCGAACACCGCGACCAGGAGCAGCCCCAGCAACGCCAGCCCGACAAATCGGAAGAAGATGCGCCAGCGCCGTGCCGCGCGCTGCTCGCGCAGCGATGCGGTCAGCACTTTTTCCAGCAGATCGCGCTCCCAGCCGGTGCCGCTGCCAACCGGGGGCCCCGCGGTGGCACCGGCCATGCGCGCCTCGCGCTCGCGCGCTTCACGCCTTGCCGCGTCGTCGCCGGCGCGCAATTCGTCTTCCAGTGGGTAGTCGGCGCGCGGTGCGGTGACCAGGCGCTCGGACTCCGCCTGGGGCGCCCCTTCGCGCGGCTCACCCTCGCCGGCTGGCTTGTGCTCGTCCGGCTGACCCGATTCACCCGATGGCGGCTTCTGTTGTTCTGTCATGCAAATCGCTCGTGGAAACGCCTGGCAACCCAGGCCTGGAAATACAACGGCCGGCCCGACCGCCGGCCCTGCCCGTCATTCAGGCACCGTCCATGCGCGCAGCGATCCGGTATGGCGCTTCCGGCAACCAGTAGACGTGGCCGTCGCGCTCCTCGATGCGCAGCTTGGCCAGCGATGCACCGCGGCAGGGACCGCCGACGCACTCGCCGCTGTCCGGCGCATAAACCGCGCCATGTGTGGCGCACATCAAGTATAGGCCTGAGGTATCGAAGAACCGGCCTTCCTGCCAGTCCAGCTCCATCGGCACATGGGCGCACTGGTTCAGGTAACCGTGCGCGGCGCCGTCGAAACGCACCACGAAAGCGCCGATCTCGCGCTGGTCCAGCGCCACCGAGAAGCGCACGCCCAGGCCGCCTTCCTCCAAGTCCGCGGCAGCGCACAGCCGCACCGGTGCCTGGCCGGCCGCTGCCTCAGGCATGGGCCAGCAGCCAGTCGGTCAGGTCGGGGATGGAGGTCGCGCAATGCACCGGCGCCATCGCGCGCAGCGAATCTGCGGGATGTGCACCATAGCACACGCCAATCCCCTTGGCGCCGGCATTGGCCGCCATCTGCAGGTCATGGGTGGTGTCGCCGACCATCACCGTGCGCTCCACGTCCTGGCCCAGCTCGCGGGTCAGCTCGTGCAGCATGGCCGGGTGTGGCTTGGAGAAGGTTTCGTCGGCACAGCGCGTGGCGTCGAACAGGCGGGTCAGGCCGCTCGCGGCCAGCGCGCGCTGCAAGCCGACGCGGGTCTTGCCGGTGGCCACGCCAAGAAAATAGTGTTCGCCGCGCAGGGTCTCCAGCATTTCGCGCACGCCGTCGAACAGCACCAGGTCGGCGTCGCGAGCGAGGAAGTGGTAGCGGTAGCGTTCGGCCAGGCGCGGGTAGTCGGCGGGGTCCAGCGTCGGCACCGCGTAAGACAGCGCATCCTTCAGGCCCAGCCCGATCACGTGGCTGGCGGCCCTGTCATCCGGCACCGGCAGGCCCAGGTCGCGGCTGGCAAGCTGGATGCACTTGGCGATGGTCGGGGTCGAGTCCATCAGCGTCCCGTCCCAGTCGAAAACGATCAGGTCAAATTGTTGCCTGGCCATGGAAGTCCTTGTGGCGTTTGATGCACTTTCCTACTCCGGGGCATGCAGTTCACGCAATTGTTGCAGGAATCCGACGCACTCGTCGGGCAGCGGCGCTTCCACCGCCAGCGGCTCGCCCGTGGCCGGGTGGATAAACACCAGCCGGTGGGCGTGCAGGAACATGCGTTTGAGGCCCGGCTTGGCACCGGAACGCGCCAGCGCCTTGTTCAGCGAGAAGTCGCCATATTTTTCGTCCCCGACAATCGGGAAGCCCGAGTGGGCCAGGTGAACGCGGATCTGGTGGGTACGGCCAGTCTTCAGCTCGGCCTCCAGCAGGGTGAAGCCCTGGAAGGCCTCGACCCGGTTGAACACGGTGTGCGAGGCCAGCCCGTCGGCCTGCACCCGCACCCGGCGCTCGCCGTCCGGCGTGCTGTACTTATATAGAGGCAGCTTCACATGCTGGCGCGCGTTCGGGAATTCGCCGGCCACGCAGGCGAAATAGCGCTTGTCCATCGCGCTGCCGCGAATCTGCTCGTGCAGGTGGACCAACGCCGAGCGCTTCTTGGCCAGCACCAGGATGCCGGAGGTCTCGCGATCGAGCCGGTGCACCAGTTCCAGGAACTTGGCCTGGGGCCGGGACCGGCGCAATTGCTCGATCACACCGAAGGCCACGCCCGAGCCGCCGTGCACGGCCACGCCGGCCGGCTTGTTGATCACCAGCAGCTGGGCGTCCTCAAACAGCACCGGGAATTCGCCCGCTGGCACATGCTGGGCATTGTCCGATTGCGCCGAATTCGCCACCCGCATTGGCGGAATGCGCACGACATCACCCGACTGCAGGCGATAAGTGGCATCGATCCGGCCCTTATTGACGCGAACTTCACCCGAACGCAGCACCCGGTAGATATGGCTCTTGGGCACGCCCTTGGCCACCTTCAGCAGGAAATTGTCAATGCGCTGACCTTCCGAGCCTTCGTCAATCGTGACATACGCCACCTGTGGGCTGGCCGGCGCAGCTTCGGCAGCCTTTTCAATTTGATGGCGTAACTCATTCATTTTCAATATAATTTCCTCGCTGTCCCGGCTTGTGGCCGGCAGCGCAAGACCTGTGTAAGCGATTGATCTTCGAGTTTTCTTGGATTTTTCGCATTCTACACTTGGGGTTGCCGCCAACCCCGCCCGTCTCCCGCAACTTTGCGTTCCGCCAAGCGCCAGACGGGCAAATGGCAGTAAAAAGCAGCACGCACGGTGCCGCCGGCATGCAGGAAGTCGCCCAAAGGAGGCTTCGGCGAGGCAGGCGGTGACGTGGGAACTGAGTGTTCAGGTAAAACAGAATTTAAAGGCGGATGCCACTGCCGGCATCCGCTTCGGTGAGAGAAGTCCTGCCCGCACCGGGAAACGGTGCCGGCCGGCAGGTTAGCCTGCCGCCTGACTGGAAATACCGGCGCCCGGTCGCAGAATTCCAAGAAGTAGTAGGTGCGCCCGCCAGGAGCAGTCAGGCAGCAACGGCAACCATGCCGTGTCCGAAAAATTTGCTCTTTGACGCGTCTAGGCCTTCCGCGGCCGGCCGCGATGCCGCCGGCGCCGGTTGCGCCGGCGTTCAGCATCGCCTCCGGCACGGGAACGCGCCGGATGTCTGCGCAAGAGCAGCCTCCGGTGTTCTCTCCTGCCCCGCGGACGTTACCCCGACGTCATCGCTCTCTTTCACCCGCGCCCAGCCGCTCGCCTATCCCGCGCAGCGGCGCTTTCCGGCAATTCTCGCGCCTCGCTCGCTCCCTCGCGTGCTCCATAGATCGCCGCGGACACCGCCCAGACGGTGCCACCCGCGACACTGGAGTGAGGTATTGCGATGAAACGCATGCTGTTCAACGCGACGCAACAGGAAGAATTGCGCGTCGCCATTGTCGACGGTCAGAAACTGATCGATATCGACATCGAGACTGCCGGGCGCGAACAGCGCAAGGGCAACATCTACAAGGGTGTCATCACCCGCATCGAACCCTCGCTGGAAGCCTGCTTCGTCAACTACGGCGAAGAGCGCCACGGCTTCCTGCCGTTCAAGGAAGTAGCCCGCGCCTTCTTCAAGGAAGGCATCGACGTGCGCAACGCGCGCATCCAGGATGCCCTGCATGAAGGCCAGGAACTGATCGTCCAGGTCGAGAAGGAAGAGCGCGGCAACAAGGGCGCGGCCCTGACCACCTTTATCTCGCTGGCCGGCCGCTACCTGGTGCTGATGCCCAACAACCCGCGCGGCGGCGGAGTGTCGCGCCGCATCGAGGGCGAGGACCGGCAGGAACTGCGTGAAACCATGGCGCAGCTGACCGTGCCGGAAGGCATGAGCATCATCGCCCGGACCGCCGGCATCGGCCGCTCGGCCGAGGAACTGCAGTGGGACCTGAACTACCTGCTGCAACTGTGGAAGGCCATCGACGGCGCCGCCGGCGACAACAAGGCTCCGCTGCTGATCTACCTGGAATCGAGCCTGGTCATCCGCGCCATCCGCGATTACTTCCAGCCGGATATCGGCGAGATCCTGATCGATACCGACGAGATCTACGAACAGGCCCGCGCCTTCATGAGCGTGGTGATGCCTGACAACATGAACCGCGTGAAGAAGTACCGGGACGACGTGCCGCTCTTCTCGCGCTTCCAGATCGAACACCAGATCGAGTCGGCCTACTCGCGCATGGTGATGCTGCCCTCTGGCGGCGCCATCGTGATCGACCACACCGAGGCGCTGGTCTCCGTGGACGTGAACTCGGCCCGCGCCACCAAGGGCGCCGACATCGAGGAAACCGCGCTGCGCACCAACCTCGAGGCCGCCGACGAGATCGCCCGCCAGCTGCGCCTGCGCGACCTGGGCGGCCTGATCGTGATCGACTTCATCGACATGGAGTCGGGCAAGGCCCAGAAGGACGTGGAAACGCGCCTGAAGGACGCGCTGCGCCACGACCGCGCGCGCGTGCAGATGGGCAAGATCAGCCGCTTCGGCCTGATGGAGCTGTCGCGCCAGCGCCTGCGTCCGTCGCTGTCGGAGGGCTCGCACATCACTTGCCCGCGCTGCAACGGCACCGGCCATATCCGCGATACCGAATCGTCCGCCCTGCAGGTGCTGCGCATCATTCAGGAAGAGGCGATGAAGGAAAACACCGCCGCCATCCACTGCCAGGTGCCGGTGGAGGTAGCCGCCTTCCTGCTGAACGAGAAGCGCCAGGAAATCAACCTGATCGAGCTGCGCTTCAAGGTCAATGTGCTGCTGATCCCCAACAAGCACCTGGAAACGCCGCACTACAAGCTGGAGCGCCTGCGCCACGACGACCCGCGCCTGGAAGAGAGCACCGCCAGCTACCGCATGGCCGAGGCTGCCGCCAAGGAACTGGAAGCCGACACCAGCTACAGCAGCCGCCGCAAGGAAGAAGCCAAGCCGCGCCAGGAAGCCGCGGTCAAGGGCATCACCCCGGAACAGCCGGCGCCGGTATCGGTGCCGCGCCCCGAGCGCGCGCCCAAGCCGGAAGCCCCGGTCGCCCCGCCCGTGCCGGCCACCCAGCCGGTGGTCAGCGGCGGCTTTATCGCCTGGCTGAAGGGCCTGTTCGGTGCCCGTCCGGCGACCCCGCCGGTGGTGGAGCCGGCCAAGCCGGCAGCTGCAACCGAGACCCGTAGCGCCGAAGGACGGCGCGAGCGCGGCCAGCGCGGCGAAGGCCGCGGCCAGCGTGGTGAGCGTGGCGACCGCGCCGAACGTGGTGAGCGCACGGAACGTGGTGAGCGTGGCGAGCGCCAGGGCCGTGGCCAGCGCGGCGACCGTGCCGAGCGCGCGGAACGTGGTGAGCGCCAGGGTGCCGAGCGCGGCGAGCAACGCGAGGGCCGTGGCGAACGCCAGGGCCGCCAGCCGCGCCAGCAAGGTGAAGGCCAGGCCACCCCGGCCCTGGCCCGCCAGGGCGAGGCCGTGCAAGCCGAGCGTGCCCAGGGCGAACGCGTGGAGGGCCGTCAGGAAGGCCGCCGCGACCGCAACCAGGAACGCCGCGAGCGCCAGCGTGAACGCCAGCGCGAACGCAGCGAACTGCGCGAAGCCGAAGCCGGTGAAGCACCGCAGCCGGAAGCCATCGCCGCCGCCCAGGCCCTGGGCGTGCTGCCCCAGGCCGTGACCGAAGAGACGCAAGCCGTCCGCGCCGAGCTGCCGGAAGGTGCCGAGAGCGCCGCCGAGACCGCTGAGGGCGAAGAGCGCCGTCGCCGCAACCGCCGTGGCCGCAACCGCTATCGCCGTGAGCGCGACGAGTCGGCGCAAGGTGCCCAGGGTGAAGGCGAAGGCGACGAAGAAGCCGCCGCTGCCGAAGGCGTTGCCCCGGTGCGCGCTGAAGCCGCCGTGCCGGCCGAGCCCGCACCGCAAGCTGCCGTGGCCGTGGCCGTGGCCGCCGCAGCCGAGGCCGTCGAAGCGATCCGCATCGCCGTGCCGGAAGACGTGGCGCCCGCGCCGGTCGCCGAGGCCGCCCCGCTGACCGCGCCGGCTGCCGAGCCCGTGCCCCAGCAAGCTGCCCCGGTAGCCGTTGCCGTCACAGAAGCCGTTGCCGCCGAAGCGATCGTCGAAACCACCGCAAGCGTGGCCGTCGAAGCGGCTCCGGTCGTGCCGGCACCTGCCGCTGCACCGGTCGCCGCCCCTGTGGCCGAAGCCGCACCGGCCGAGGTGTTCGCCCCAGCAGCCCCGGTGGTTGCTGCAGCGCCGGCCGCACCGGCGGCGTCGGCCACCCCGGCAGCACTGGAGAACCTGGAACCGATGCTGGCCACCGCCGGCCTGCAATGGGTCCATACCGACAGCGACAAGCTGCGTTCGGCCCAGGAAGCCGCCGCCCGCATGGCGCCCGCCCCGCGCGTGCAGCGCGAGCGCAAGGCGCTGCCGCCGCTGCCCCACGGCCCGATGATCCTGGTGGAAACCGGTGGCCGCGAAGTGGAGATGGCGTCGCAGCAGTAAGCATTGCCGCTGCACCGCAGCCAAAGCAAGAGGGGACGGCCACGCCGTCCCCTTTTTTCATGGGCAGCCGGCCGGATGAATCCCCGCCATCACCGGGGGATGCGGGTGCCCCGCCCCCGCCTCAGCTAGAATGGCAGCAGAAGGCATCCGGCCCTCGAGCGCCCCTGATTTGGCCACGCCGCCATGCCGCTCCCCGGACGCCGTGCCCACCCACAGGCCATGACCGAATCCGTCATTCCGATTTTCGACCTGCGCGACCATCGCTACCGCTCGATGACGCCCAGCATTCCCGGCAAGCTGGCTGCCCCCACCGGCCTGGTGGCAGACACCCGCGGCCGGCCGCTGCATGACCTGCGCATCTCGGTGACGGACCGCTGCAACTTCCGCTGCGTCTACTGCATGCCGAAGGAAGTCTTCGACAAGGACTACACCTTCCTGCCGCATTCCGAGTTGCTGAGCTTCGAGGAGATCGAGCGCACCGCGCGCCTGTTCGTCGCCCACGGCGTCGAGAAGATCCGCCTGACCGGCGGCGAGCCGCTGCTGCGCAAGAACATCGAGCACCTGGTGGAGATGCTGGCGAAGATCGAGACCGTCTCGGGCAAGCCGCTGGACCTGACGCTCACCACCAACGCCTCGCTACTGGCGCGCAAGGCGCGCGCGCTGCGCGACGCCGGACTGACGCGCGTCAGCGTCAGCCTGGACGCGATCGACGACGCCACCTTCCGCCGCATGAACGACGTGGACTTCGCCGTCGCCGACGTGCTGCACGGCATCGAGACCGCGCAGGCCGTGGGACTGGCGCCGATCAAGGTCAACATGGTGGTCAAGCACGGCACCAACGACCAGGAAATCGTGCCGATGGCGCGCCACTTCCGCCACAGCGGCATCATCCTGCGCTTTATCGAGTTCATGGACGTGGGCGCCAGCAACCACTGGCAGATGGATGAAGTGCTGCCGTCCGCCGAGGTGGTGAAGCGCATCGATGCGGAATTTCCGCTCGAACCGGTGCAGGCCAACTACTCCGGCGAAACCGCCGAACGCTGGCGCTACCGCGACGGCAGCGGCGAGATCGGCGTGATCTCCAGCGTCACCCACGCCTTCTGCGGCGACTGCAGCCGCATCCGGCTGTCCACCGAAGGCCGGCTCTACCTGTGCCTGTTCGCGACCGAGGGCTTCGACCTGCGCGCGCTGCTGCGCGGCGGCTACAGCGACCTGGAAATCTCCAATGCGATTGCGCAGGTGTGGCAGGGCCGCACCGACAATTATTCCGAGCAGCGCAGCGACCCGACGGTGCGCGCCAAGCGTGCCGAGCGCAAGATCGAGATGTCCTATATCGGCGGCTGACCCCGCCGCACACACAATCCATGATTGCACGCGACGACATCACCGGCCTGATCCTCGCAGGCGGCAGGGGCAGCCGCATGGGCGGCACCGACAAGGGCCTGCAGCCGCTGCACGGCACGCCGATGGCCATGCACACGATGATGCGCCTGACCCCCCAGGTGGGCGGGCTGATGATCAATGCCAACCGCAACCTGGCCGCCTATGAGTCCTTCGGCGTGCCGGTCTACACCGACTCCGTGCCCGACTTCGCCGGCCCGCTCGCGGGGATGCTGGCCGGCCTGGAGCAATGCGCCACGCCGTGGATGGTGACCGCGCCCTGCGATTCGCCGTTCCTGCCGACCGACCTGGTGGCACGCTTGGCGCAGGCGATCGAGACCGAAGGCGCGGACCTGGCGATCCCCGTCACGCTGGACCAGGACGGCCGGCGCCAGACCCAACCTGTGTTCTGCCTGATGCCGGTCAGTGCGCTCGACAGCCTGGTGGCTTATCTTTCCGGCGGCGGCCGCAAGATCGAGACCTGGGCCGCCTCGCACCGGCTGGCCGAAGTGCTGTTCGACGACGCCGCGGCCTTTGCCAATATCAACACCTTGGACGAACTGCGCACGCACGAAACGCGCTGAGCCACCATGCCCACCCTGCAATCCGTCATCTCCTGCCTTTCCGACTACGACCCCGCCGCCCTGCCGGTGGACCAGGCCAACCGCATCATCGGCGAGGTGGTCGAGCCGGTGCGCGGCGTCGAGCAGTTGCCGATCCGCAGCGCCCTGGACCGCGTGCTGGCCGAGGACATCGTATCGGCCATCGACGTGCCGGCGCATGACAACTCGGCGATGGACGGCTATGCCTTCCAGGGCGCCGCGCTGGCTGCCGCGCAGACCGCCACGGTCGAGCTGGAAGTCATCGGCAGCGCCTTCGCCGGAGGTGCCGGCGCGCTGGCGCCCACGGCGGCGCAGGCGGTGCGCATCATGACCGGCGCGGTGATGCCGGCCGGCTGCGACACCGTGGTGCCGCAGGAATTCGTGGAAGCCGTGGACGACGGCGCGCGCATCCGCTTTGCCGCCGACTGCGTGCGCACCGGCGACAACCGGCGCCTGCGCGGCGAAGACCTGGCGCTCGGCCAAGCCGCGCTGCAGGCCGGGCGCATCCTCCAACCCGCCGACCTGGGCCTGCTGGCCTCGCTGGGCGTGGCCGAGGTGCGCGTGCGCCGGCGCCTGCGCGTGGCGTTTTTCTCCACCGGCGACGAGCTGCGCTCGATCGGCGAGCCGCTCGATCCCGGCTGCGTCTACGACTCCAACCGCTACACGCTGCACGGCATGCTGCGCCGGATGAACGTCGACCTGCTCGACATGGGCGTGGTGCGCGACGACCCCGACGCGCTCGAAGCCGCCTTCCGCACCGCCTGCGAGACCGCCGACGCGGTCATCACCTCCGGTGGCGTCTCGGTCGGCGAGGCCGACTACACCAAGCAGATCATGGCGCGCCTGGGCGATGTCACGTTCTGGAAGATCGCGATGCGCCCGGGCCGGCCGATGGCCTTCGGCCGCATCAATTCCAACGGTCGCGACGCGCTGCTGTTCGGGCTGCCGGGCAACCCGGTGGCGGTGATGGTGACCTTCTACCACTTCGTGCGCGCCGCGCTGCAGCGGCTGATGGGCGCCAGCGTGGCACCGCTACCACTGCTGCGCGTGCGCAGCGCGCAAGCCATCCGCAAGAAGCCCGGCCGCACCGAGTACCAGCGCGGCATCCTGGCGCGCGCCGGCGACGGCCAGTGGGAAGTGCGCATTACCGGCCAGCAGGGCTCGGGCGTGCTGCGCTCGATGAGCGAGGCCAACTGCTTTATCGTGCTCGGCCACGAACAAGACTCGGTCAAGGCCGGCGATGCGGTCGAGGTGATGCTGTTCGACGGACTGGTCTAGCCGGACCGGCAGGAGCTGCACGCAAGCGCTTGCCACACGCCGGTAGCAATGTGTCGTTTTTGTGCCGCACATTTGCGGCCGTAGCACTGCCGGCACGGGGCTTTCGCCTGCCCCCGCCGACGGCGGGCTATGCTTGGCATCGACCAATCGCTACACTTGGCGCACGATTCAGAACCATTCGAGTATCCCCCGTCATGAATCAGGAGATCGCCTACCTCCACCCCGTCAAGACCGCCCGCGCGCTGGTGCTGGTCTACCTGTGCTTCTCGCTGCCGATCGTGTCGCTGGGCCTGTTTGTCACCTTCGTCCGCTACGGTGACCTGCCCGCCATCACGGTCTTCAGCGCAATCATCCTGAATGCGCTGATCGGCTTCGGCCTGCTGTGGCTGGCCTGCAAGGCCTACAACTGGGTGGCCGCCCGTTTCGGCGGCATTGAAGTCCACGTGCGCGAACTGGCGCCCGAAGACGAGCGCTGAGCCGCGCGCCGGCGCCCAGGCCGGCAGCAAATCCGGCAGCCCCCTTCGGGGGCTTGCCCTGAGCCTTCCCTGCCGCGCGTTCAGCCGCCGTTGTCTTCGGCGGCCTCCGGCGCGTCCGCCGCTTCTGCGGCATTGAGGCCAAGCACCTGCTGCGCGGCCTCGCCCGGCAGCGCTTCCACCGTGCGCAGCTTGCGCGCCATCTGGCGCGTGCGCACTTCAGCCTGCTCGATATTGCGCGCGGCGCGTTCCAGCGTATCGCGCGTCTTGGCCAGCACGTCGCCAAACTTGCCGAACTCGGTCTTGACCGCGCCCAGCACCTCCCACACCTCGCTTGAACGCTTTTCCAGCGCCAGCGTGCGGAAGCCCATCTGCAGGCTGTTCAGCAGCGCGGTCAGCGTGGTCGGCCCGGCCACGGTCACGCGGTAGTCGCGCTGCAGCAGGTCGGTCAGGCCCGGGCGCCGCAGCACTTCAGCATACAAACCCTCGGTCGGCAGGAACAGGATGGCGAAATCCGTGGTCTGGGGCGGCGACAGGTATTTCTCGGCGATGGTCTGGGCCTCGCGCCGCAGGGCCACTTCCAGTTCGCGGCCGAAAGCGAGCACGCCGTCCGGGTCGCCCCGCTCCTGCGCGTCCACCAGGCGCTCGTACTGTTCCTTGGGAAACTTGGCGTCGACCGGCAGCCAGACCGGCGCATTGTCGCCACCCGCCGCCTTGCCCGGCAGCCGGATGGCGAACTCCACCCGCGCGCCCGAGTTGCGCACGGTCTCGACATTCTTGCCGTACTGCTCCGGCGTCAGCATCTGCTCCAGCAGCATTTCCAGCTGGACTTCGCCCCAGGTGCCACGCGACTTCACATTGGTCAGCACCTTCTTCAGGTCGCCCACGCCCTGCGCCAGCACCTGCATCTCGCCCAGGCCGCGGTGCACCTGCTCGAGCCGGTCCGACACCAGCCGGAAGGATTCGCCCAGGCGCTGCTCCAGCGTGGCGTGCAGCTTCTCGTCGACGGTGCGGCGCATTTCCTCCAGCTTGGCGGCGTTGTTGGCCTCGATGTCCTGCAGCTTCTTCTCCAGCGTGGCGCGCACTTCGGCCAGGCGCCGCTCGTTGGCTTCGGACATCTGCGCCAGCTGCTGCTGCAGCCCGTCGCCGAAGCGGCGCAGCGTGCCGGCCTGCTCGTCGCGCGCCTGCTGGCCCTGCAGCATCATGTGCTGGCGCACCTGCTCGAGCTGCTGGGTATTGGTCTCGGTCAGCTTGGCCAGTTGCTGCGCGAAGGTGTCGATCTGGTTGTTCTGCAGCGTGGCGATGCCGGTCAGCTGCGACGACAGCGCCTGCTGGAAGCGCAGCATCTGCTGCGCCGACTCGTCGCGGTTGCCGCGCGCGGCCCCGGCCACTTCGGTGCGCACCTCGCGCTCCAGCCGCTCCATGCCGCGCGCGCTTTCCGCGCGCATGTCGGTCAGTTGCCGGCCAAGCTCGGCCCCCGGCGAGGCAGCCTGCTGGCGCAGCAGTACGATAACCAGCAGGGCGACCGCGAGCAGCGCCACGGCCAGCGTCAGGAACGGAATCAGGGTCATGCAGGAAACAGGTGGATGGCAGGCTTAGCGGCGCCGCGACATGACGTCGGGGTTGATCACGGTGGACGGATGGCCGGCCTGCGGGCCCTGGTCGAGCGCGGCGATCAGGTTGTCGGCGGCCAGCATCGCCATCGCACGGCGGGTCTTCTCGGACGCGCTGGCGATATGCGGCGTGAGCACGACGTTGGGCACCGTCAGCAGGTCCGGATGAACACCGGGCTCGCCCTCGAACACATCCAGGCCGGCGCCGAAGATGCGCTTGTCACGTAGCGCCTGCGCCAGCGCGGCGTCGTCGACGATGCCGCCGCGCGCCAGGTTCACCAGCGTCGCGGTCGGCTTCATCAGCGCCAACTCGGCCGCGCCGATGGCATGGTGGCTCTGCGGGCCATAGGGCAGCACCAGCAGCAGGTGGTCGGACTGGCGCAGCAGGTCTTCCTTGCTGACATAGCGCGCGTTGAGCGCGCGCTCGGTGTCCGCCGGCAGCTGGCTGCGGTTGTGGTACAGCACGCTCATGCCAAACCCGCTCGCGCGGCGCGCCAGCGCCTGGCCGATGCGGCCCATGCCGAGGATGCCCAGCGTGCTGCCGTACAGGTCCATGCCGACCAGCATGTCGTAGCTCCAGCGCTGCCACTTGCCGGCGCGCAGGTAGTGCTCGGCCTCGGTCACGCGGCGCGCGGTGGCCATCAGCAGGGCCCAGCCGAAGTCGGCGGTTGTTTCGGTCAGCACGTCCGGCGTATTGGTGGCGACGATGCCGGCGGCTGTCAGCGCCGGCACGTCCAGGTTGTTGTAGCCGACCGCCATATTGCACACCGCACGCAGCGCCGGCAGCCCGGCGACCACGTCGCCGTCGATGCGGTCGGCAGCGTTGGCCAGCACGCCGGCCTTGCCCGCCAGGCGCGCCTTCAGCGCGGCGGCGTCCAGCACCGCGTCCTGCTGGTTGTCGTCGACATCGAAATACTGCGCCAGGTGCGCAATGACTTCGGGATAGATGGCGCGGGTGACCAGGACAGACGGCTTCATGGCATCAAACTCGGAAGAAAAGGAAGGTCATGATGACGAACAGCGGCATCAGGAAGATGCCCGCGTACAGCATGTAGCCGAAGAAGCTCGGCATGCGCACGCCGCGGTTCTCGGCAATGGCTTTGACCATCAGGTTGGGAGCATTGCCGATATAGGTATTGGCGCCCATGAACACGGCCCCGGCCGAGATCGCGGCCAGCGTCGAGGCATCGCGCGTCATCAGCGTGGCCGCGTCGCCACCGGCGGTGTTGAAGAACACCAGGTAGGTCGGCGCGTTGTCCAGGAACGAGGACAGCAGACCGGTGGCCCAGAAGTACATGCTGTCGACCGGCTGGCCGTTGCTGTCGCTGACCGCGCGGATCACGCCGGAGAAGGCGCCGTCGGTGCCGGCCTTGAGCATGGCGATGACTGGAATGATGGTCAGGAAGATGCCGGCAAAGAGCTTGCCGACTTCCAGGATCGGCTCCCAGTTGAATTCATTGCCGGCGCGCGCCGTCTGCGGCGTCACCAGCAGCGACACTACCGCCACCACCACCAGGAGCGCATCGCGCACCGCGGCCTGCAGCGGCACCTCGGTGCCCAGGATGTCGAACGAGATGCCCGGCTTCCACAGCCCGCTCATCAGCACCAGGCCGATCACGGCCAGCAGCAGCACGAAGTTGAACTTCCCTTCGATGGCGATGCCGCCCGAGTCCGGCGTGGGGTCGCTGCGCGGCGGCAGTTCCTCTTCCTTGTTGTGGTAGTAGTGACGGTCGAGCAGGTAGAACAGCGCCAGCAGCACCACGCAAATAAAGACCGTCTCCGGGAAGATGTTGCGCATGGTCCAGAAGAAGTCCACGCCCTTCAGGAAGCCCAGGAACAGCGGCGGATCGCCCAGCGGCGTCAGCGAGCCGCCGGCATTGGCCACCAGGAAGATAAAGAACACCACCACGTGCGCCACGTGGCGGCGGTTGTCATTGGCACGCAGCAGCGGCCGGATCAGCAGCATGGCCGCGCCGGTGGTGCCCATGAAGCTGGCCAGCAGCGTGCCCAGCGCCAGGATGCCGGTATTGAGCCCGGGCGTGCCGTGCAGGTTGCCGCGCACGCAGATGCCACCGGCCACGATATACAGCGAGGCGATCAGAACGATGAACGGGATGTACTCCGCCAGCAGCGCGTGCACCGCGCTGGCCACAGCCGCATGGGTGCCGAACGCTGCCGCGAACGGCAGCAGGAACAGCAACCCCCAGCCCGCGGCGATCTTGCCATAGTGGTGGTGCCAGAACTTGGGCGCAACCAGCGGCCACACCGCGATCGACAGCAGGATGCCGGCGAACGGCAGCCCCCACAGCGAGGACAGCGACGCCCCGTCAAGGTCCGCGGCATGGCCGACGGCGGGAAAGGCGGCCAGCGCGGCCAGCAGCGGCAACAGCACGGAGGCACGTCGCATCAGGCAGAATCTCCTCGGGAATGCAGCATTCATTGGCGCACCGCCCGCACGAAGCCGCGGCACGCAGGCAAGCCTGCAAGTGTAATTCATGCACCTCTTGCGCAGGCCTTGCTGCATCAGCGGCGCATCGCATTCCGTGCGGCGCAAGCCGCGGCTTCAGGCCTCGTCGACCAGGATCACATGCACGCGGTATGGGCCATGGGCGCCGAGCACGATGGTCTGCTCGATATCGCCCGTGCGGGAAGGCCCGCTGATGATATTGGTGGCGCGCGGCAGTTCGCCGCGCTCGCTGCGCACCAGCGCAAAGGCGTCTTCCAGGCCGGCGACAATGCGCGAGCGCGGCACCACCGCCACGTGGGTCTCGGGCAGCAGCGCGGCCGAGGCAAAGGTGGCCGGGCCCGACAGCAGCATCAGCGAGCCGGTCTCGGCAATCGCGCAGAAGCAGCCGGTAATGCCGACCAGGTCGCCATGATCGTGGTCGGCCTCGACCTCGCGCACCGGCGGGCGGCATTCCACCGCCAGCCCCGCGGCCTGCCACGGCAGCGGGCCCAGCGCGTCCCACGCCACGGCACGGTGGACCAGGTTCAGGCTGTCGAGGAAGCGCGCGGTGGCGGCGGGCACCTCGTCCATCGTCGCCACGCGGTCCACGGTCGAGGCCATGCGCTGCGCCTGGGCCAGGAAGGCCTCGGCCAGGTCGGCCGCCACCGCCGGGCGCGGGCCCTGCGGGTGGCGCGACAGGTAGTCGGCCACGGCCTCGCGCTCACCCGCGCTCGGCCGGGTCGGCCTGCCCTGGGCAGCACGGATGCGGGCAAAGATGCGGTCGCGGGCGTCGTTGGTTTCCATAAGGACTGGCTGGGGGTCGCAAAGCGCGGCGAACGCGCGATGCGCCGATTATAGTGGCGCCCGCCGCGTGCAAAGCATGCGATGGCGGGCGCAAGGTGTTGAATTTTGCTACGCCGCGGGCTGAACCGAGTACACCTGGCGCAGGTAGGACAGGTAGCCGGGATCGTCGCACATGGTCTTTTCCGGCGTGTCCGACAGCTTGGCCACCGGCTGCCCGTTGCAGCGCACCATCTTGATCACGATCTGCAGCGGGGTATAGCCGAGGTCGTTGGTCAGGTTGGTGCCGACGCCAAAGGCCAGCCGGCAGCGGCCATGGAAGCGCTCGTACAGTTCGATCACGCGCGGGATGTCGAGACTGTCGCTGAAGATCAGCGTCTTGGTGCGCGGGTCGACGCGGTTGGCGGCATAGTGGGCGACCATGCGCTCGCCCCACAGCATCGGGTCGCCGGAATCATGGCGCACGCCGTCGAAGAGCTTGCAGAAATACAGGTCGAAGTCGCGCAGGAAGGCATCGAAGCCGTAGGTATCCGACAGCGCGATGCCCAGGTCGCCGCGGTACTCGCGCGCCCAGCGCTCCAGCGCGTACACCTGCGAATCGCGCAGCCGTGGGCCCAGGGCCTGGCAGGCCTGCAGGTATTCATGCGCCATCGTGCCCAGCGGCACCATATTGTGCAGGCGGGCAAAGTGGACGTTGCTGGTGCCGGCCAGTTGCGGTCCCAGCAGGCGCCGCATGGTCAGCAGCACTTCTTCCTGCCATTCGCGCGAAAAGCGCCGGCGCGTGCCGTAGTCGGCGATCACGCAATCGGCCAACTCGGGCGTCTTCAGCAAGGCCAGCTTGTGGTCCAGCCGGCGGCGGCCTTCGGCCAGGTCGGGCCTGGGCTGGGTGCGGCGGAAATAGACCTCGTTGACGATGGCCAGGACCGGCACTTCGAACAGGATGGTATGCAGCCACGGGCCGATGATCGAGATCTCGATCTCGCCGTTGCCCTGCGGGGACGGCCGCACCGAGACATATTTCTCGTTCAGGTGGAACAGGCCGAGGAAGTCGACGAAATCGCTCTTGATAAAGCGCAGGCCGCGCAGGTAGGCGAGCTCGTCGTCGGTGAAGCGCAGTTGGCACAGGTGTGCCAGCTCGGTGCGGATCTCATCGATATAGGGCGTCAGGTCGACGCCCGCGTTGCGGCACTTGAAGCGGTATTCCACTTGCGCCTGCGGGAACTGATGCAGCACCACCTGCATCATCGTGAATTTGTACAGGTCGGTGTCGAGCAGGGACGGGATGATCATAGCGGGCCAGACGGCGATGCCGGGTCAGTACATCATGCTAACCGAAGTCTGGCCGCGCCCGGCCACTCTTGCCGCTCAACCACCATCGAGAAAGGGCTGTGGCTGCCGCGGCGCCTCCCTGCCCTTTACCTTGCCCTGCAGGCACCACAGCTGGCGGCCGTCTGTGCCGGGGCACGACACCAGCGTGGCGGCGGCGCGCGGCACCCGCTGCGGCAGCGGCTCGGCAAAGGCGCCGTCGCCGGCCATGATGCGCTCGGTGTAGACCTGCGCCCCGGCGCGCTCGAAGCGCAGCACCTGCACCCGGTCGCCCGGCTGCGGCTGCAGCTGCGGCCCGCACGGCATCAGGCCGGCCCGGCCGCAATGGGCGATGGCGTCGCCCGCGGGCGAATCGGTCACGCTGAAGTGGTCCCAGTCGAACCCGGTCAGCGCCGGCAGCGCGACCGGCGCGTCAGTGCGCGCGCGCCACGCCACCAGGCGCGATACCACGCTGTCGGCCATGCCCGGCGACTGGACCAGGGTCTGGGCGGCAACGGACCCGATGGGCGCCAGAAATGCCGTCAGCAGCACAGCAATGGGCGCGAAGGTCCGGCACATCGCGGCACTGCGCCGCAGGCTGGCATGGCTGGCAAGGCAAAGCTGGCGTGGCATACGGGTCTCCCGGCACGGATGCAAGTGACTGCTGGCGGCCTTCATCATGCCCGCTGGCGGGCCGACATGCCAGCAGGCCGCCATGCGTTAAATCAAAACCACATAAAGAAATAAGAAAACTATCTGATCCGGCTATATAGACCCGCTATTCTTGCCAGAAGCCTCGGCTACAATATCGCTTTCCGAAAGGCCTCGGCCGGCGCTCGTCCAGCCCATGCTGCCATGCGGCACCATGCGGTAGAAGCGGCGCGTCCGCCGGCAAGAAGCGGCCCCACAGTTTCCCATTAAAAGCCGACCTGTTTTCTTGGAACCGAAATGACTCACGTTGTCACCGAATCCTGCATCCGTTGCCGCTACACAGACTGCGTTGACGTGTGTCCGGTCGATTGTTTCCGCGAAGGCCCCAACTTCCTGGCTATCGACCCGGATGAGTGCATCGACTGCGCCGTGTGCGTGGCCGAATGCCCGGTGAACGCCATTTACGCCGAGGAAGACGTGCCGGGCGACCAGCAGCAGTTCATCGACCTGAACGCAGAACTGGCCCGCAACTGGCCCTCCATCACCAAGACCAAGGCCCCGCTGGCCGAGGCCGAGGAATGGAAGGACGCCACTGACAAGCTGCAATACCTGCAGCGCTGACAGAACAAGAAAGCCGTCCCCACGCGCTTTCCGCAATACCGGGCACAAGCGGCCCACGCAAACGTATCAGGACGAATATGGACTTGAGCATTCCAAATCCCGTCGCCGACACGACCAAGCAGGTCGACGGCGGCAGCCCGGCAGGCGGCCAGCCACAGGAAATCGATGCGCTGATCGTCGGTGCCGGCCCGGTGGGCCTATTCCAGGTCTTTGAACTGGGCCTGCTCGAAATCAAGGCACATGTCATCGATTCCCTGAAGGTGGTCGGCGGCCAGTGCGTGGAACTCTATCCGGACAAGCCCATCTACGACATCCCGGCCGTGCCCATCTGCACCGGCCAGGAACTGACCGACAACCTGCTCAAGCAGATCGAGCCGTTCGAGCCCACCTTCCACCTGGGCCAGGAAGTCGCCGTCGTTGAGCGCCGCGAAGACGGCCGCTTCTTCGTCGAGACCTCGCTCGGAACCCGCTTCATCACCAAGACCATCTTCATCGCCGCCGGCGTGGGTTCGTTCCAGCCGCGCACGCTGAAGGTCGAGGGCCTCGACAAGTTCGACGGCAAGCAACTGTTCTACCGCGTCAAGGACCCGAGCCGCTTCCATGGCCGCAACCTGGTGATCGTCGGCGGCGGTGATTCGGCGCTGGACTGGACGCTGGACCTGGTCGGCAAGGCCGAGTCGGTGGTGATGATCCACCGCCGCGACGGCTTCCGCGCCGCGCCCGCCTCGGTCGCCAAGATGAAGGAACTGTGCGAGCAGCTGGAAATGCAGTTCGTGGTCGGCCAGATCGGCGGCTATGAAGAGAAGGACGGCGTGCTCACCGAGATCAAGGTGACCGGCGCCGACGGCGTGACCCGCCGCATGCCGGTGGATGACCTGCTGGTGTTCTTCGGCCTGTCGCCCAAGCTGGGCCCGATCGCCGAGTGGGGCCTGGACCTGGAGCGCAAGCAGATCAAGGTGGACACCGAGAAATTCGAGACCAATATCCCGGGCATCTTCGCAGTGGGCGACATCAACACCTACCCCGGCAAGAAGAAGCTGATCCTGTCGGGCTTCCACGAGGCCGCGCTGGCCGCGTTCGGTGCCGCGCCGTATATCTTCCCCGAGAAGAAAATCCACATGCAGTACACCACCACCTCGCCGAAGCTGCACAAGATCCTCGGCGTGGATTCGCCGGTATTCGACTGAGCCGAGCGAGTGCCGCAGAAAAAAACCGCCGCAAGGCGGTTTTTTTCTGGCACAAAGCAAAAACCGTAGCTATAATGCGGCCTCGCTGTTCGGCACGACGGCACGAAGCCAGCAGAGATGCCCTTCGCACCGTACGGCAGGCAGCAAGCCGGAAGCTTCCAGACACCTTCTGACAAGAACAAAATGTCGAAAAGGTGTTGACGAAGAAAAGAGAAACTGGCTATAATTTCTTTCTCAGCTGTTCCCCGATAGCTCAGTCGGTAGAGCGACGGACTGTTAATCCGCAGGTCCCTGGTTCGAGCCCAGGTCGGGGAGCCAACCGATACGGAAGCCCGGTGCAAACGCACCGGGCTTTTTCGTTTTGGGCTCCGGCGCAAAGCGTCACGGCAGACCGGCTGCCGCAACGCCCTCCTCTGTTCTACCTCATCCCTGCAGCGAAGCGCTGGCAACCTTCAGTGCCGCGACGATGGCCTCCGCATTAACCTCGACCCGATGCAGCGGTCCCGCCACCGACAGGCCATAGGTCACGCCACCCATCGTTACCGGCATGGCGATGGCCCCCAGGTCCGGGAACGACTCACCGAAATTCGGATACCAACCCTGCTTCTGCCAGGCCTGCATCATCGCTTCCAGTTCCTGCGCCGAACCGATGGTGCGCGGCGTGCGCGCGGCGAACGACAGGCCTGAGAGCAGCTCGCCGCGCGCGCTGGCCGTCATTGCGCCCAGGATGGCGCGGCCGATCGAATTGACATGCGCGTCGCGCAGCTCGCCCGGCGCGGCGATATAGCGCACCGGATTGGCGGATTCGCGCGCCTCCAGGTACAGCACGCGCCCGTCGTCCTGCAGCTTGCCGAAGATCACGGTCTCGCCGGTGGTGTCGCGCAGCGATTCCAGCACCGGCTGCACGCGCTCCAGCAGCGGGTCGTTGCGCGCGATGCGCTGGGCGATATCGAGCAGCCGGCGCGTCGGGTAGTAGCCCTGGCGGCGTCCGGTCTCGTACAGGTAGCCCAGCGAGGCCAGCGTGCGGATCAGCCCCAGGCAGCTCGACATCGGCGCGCCCAGCAGCCTGGCCAGCTCGGTCAGCGTCAGCGAGCGCCCTTCGCGCGCATAGATCTCCATGATCTCGATCACGCGCAGCGCCGTCTTGACGCTGGCGTAGCCGGACTTCTCCGCTGCTTCGTTTTCTGCCATCGTAGGCTTCCTCGACTTCAGTATCTGTTGGCCGGGATTGTACGCGGCGGAGTCGACCGGCATGGCGCGTCAGCCGCCCTCCGCGCCGCCTGGCCCGGGCAACGCCTGCGGCCAGCTGCGGATATTGCCGGGCGTGCGCGAGAAGCGCGTCGGGATGCCGACCCCGCGCAGGCGCCCTTCGCTGGGATGGTCGTATTCGAACATCATGCCGGTGGCGCGCAGGTGCGGATCGTCGGCCAGGCTGTCGAAATGCGGCACTTCGCTGTGCGGGATATCGGCGTCGCGCAGCAGGTCCAGCCATTCGGCCGTGGTGCGCTGCGCGACGATTTCGGCCAGCGTGGCGTAGAGCGCGTCGATATTGGCGCTGCGCGCCGCCGGGGTGGCATAGCGCCGATCGTGCGCCAGTTCCGCATGGCCTGACACATCGAAAAAACGCAGCCATTGGGCGCTGGTATAGGGCAGCAGCGCAACATGGCCGTCGCGCGTGCGATAGGGCTTGCGGTGCGCCGACATTACGCGCGGATAGCCGGCCGGCCCGAGCGGCGGGATGAAGGTCTGCCCGGCCAATTGCTCGGTGGCGAGGAAGGACACCAGCGTCTCGAACATCGGCACCTCGATGGCCTGGCCCTGGCCGGAGCGCTCGCGCTCGTACAGCGCCATCGGGATCGCGTAAGCGACGGTCAGCCCGGCCACCTTGTCGGCCAGGATTGTATTGACGTACTGCGGACCGTCGTTTGAATTGGCACCCTGGAATTGCGCCATGCCGCTGCGCGCCTGGATGATGTCGTCGAATGCCGGCGCGCCCGCGTAGGGACCCTCCTCCGAATAGCCGTAGGCGCCGCAGTAGATCAGCCGCGGATGGTCCGCGCGCAGCGACGCATAGTCCAGCCCAAGCTTGCGCAGCGACTGCGGCCGCACGTTGGAGACAAAGACATCGGCCGTGGCGATCAGGGCTTTCAGCGCGGCGAGGTCGTCGGGCTGCTTCACGTCCAGCACCACGAACTGCTTGTTGCGGTTCAGGTTCAGGAAGCTGGCGCCCATGGCTGCGTGCCGCGCCGGCTCGGCATGGCGGAACACATCGCCGGCGGGCGGCTCGACCTTTATGACTTCGGCGCCCATGTCGCCGAGGATCTGCGTGGCATACGGCCCCATCGCGACCGAGGTCATGTCGATCACGCGGATGCCGGCCAGCGGCCCGGTGGCCGCGCTCGCCTGCGCTTGCTCTGCTTGCATCGTCGCTCCCGCTCAGTACGACTTGGGCAAACCCAGCACGCGCTCGGCGATAAAGCACATGATCAGCTGCGGGCTGACCGGCGCGATGCGCGGGATATAGGACTCGCGCAGCAGCCGCTCGACGCGGTACTCGCGCGAGTAGCCCATGCCGCCCAGCGTCAGGATCGCGGTCTGGCACGCGTTATGGCCGGCCTCGGCGGCGAGGTACTTCGCCGTGTTGGCCTCGGCGCCGCAGGACTGGCCTGCGTCATAGCGCGCGGCGGCCTTGAGCATCATCAGGTTGGCCGATTCCAGCTGCATCCAGGCCTGCGCCAGCGGATGCTGCACACCCTGGTTCATGCCGATGGGGCGGCCGAACACCACGCGCTCCTTGGCGTACTGCGTGGCGATGGCCAGCGCCGCGCGGCCCAGGCCGATGGCCTCGGCGGCGATCAGGATGCGCTCCGGGTTCAGGCCGTGCAGGATGTATTCGAAGCCCCTGCCCTCTTCGCCAATGCGGTCTTCCTCCGGGATGAACAGGTCGTCGATAAACAGCATGTTGGTATCGACGGCGGCGCGGCCCATCTTGTCGATCTCGCGGATCTCGATCTTGCTGCGGTCGACTTTGGTGTAGAACAGCGACAGCCCTTCGGTCGACTTCTTCACCGACTCCAGCGGCGTGGTGCGCGCCAGCAGCAGCATGCGGTCGGCCACCTGCGCGGTCGAGATCCAGATCTTGCGCCCGCTCACCGAATAGCCACCCGGCACCTTGCGCGCAAACGTCTTGAGCTTGGTGGTGTCCAGCCCCGCGTCGGGCTCGGTCACGCCGAAGCAGGCCTTCTCCTGGCCGGCGATCAGCGGCGGCAGGAAGCGGCTCTTCTGTTCGTCAGTACCGAACACCACCACCGGGTTCAGGCCGAACACGTTCATATGCACCGCCGAGGCGCCGGTCATGCCCGCGCCCGACTGCGAGATGGTCTGCATCACCAGCGCCGCTTCCAGGATGCCTAGGCCCGCGCCGCCGAACGCCTCGGGCATCGCCACGCCCAGCCAGCCGCCTTCGCACAGCGTCTTGTAGAACTCGTGCGGATAGGTGCCGGACTTGTCCAGGCGGTCCCAGTACTCCATGTCGAACTGCGTGCAGACCTGCTGCACGGCCTCGACGATGGATGCCTGGTCTTCGGAGAGGTCGAAATTCATAGCGTTACCTGCCTGATGTCGTTGTCTTGTTCGTTGCCTGATGGTTGCCTGAAGAACGCCTATTCCGGCTGGATGCCTGCGTCCTTCACCAGCCGCGACCACTTCTGCAGCTCGGCCACGACAAACTGGCTGAGCTCGGCCGGCGTGCTGCCGAACGGCTCGAAGCCCAGCGCGTGGAACTGCGGCGCATGCTGCTTGCTGGTGGCGATGGCAACCAGCTCACGGTTGAGCCGCTGCACCACCGGCGCCGGCACCCCGGCCGGCGCGAACACGCCGTTCCATGAGGTCACGTCGAAACCCTTCAGCTCCGGCACGCTCGCCAGCGGCGGCAGGTCGGGCAGCAGCGCGCTGCGCTGCGCGGTGGTCACCGCCAGCGCACGCAGCTTGCCGGCGCGCACGTTGGCGATGCCCGCGGCAAAGTCGACGAACATCGCCTGCACCTGGCCGCCCATGACATCAGTCATCGCCGGCGGCGTGCTCTTGTATGGCACGTGCAGCATGTTCAGCCCGGCCATCTTCGACAGCGTGGCGCCCGAGACGATGCCGGTGCTGTTGCCGCTGGCATAGCTCAGGCCCGGATGCGCCTTGGCATAGTCGATGAACTCACGCAGCGTCTTCACCGGCAGCGCCGGGTTGACCACCAGCATGAACGGCAGGTTGCCCATGCGCGAGACCGGCGTGAAATCCTTGACCGGGTCATAGCGCAGCTGCTTCATCAGCGACGGGTTGGCCGAATGCGTGGTGTTGGTGGTCATGAACAGCGTGTAGCCATCGGCCGGGGCCTTGGCCACGAACTCGGCGGCAATGGTGCCGTTGGCGCCGGGCTTGTTGTCCACCACCACCGGCTGCTGCAGCGCCTCGCCCAGGTACTTGGCGGTCAGGCGGGCCACGGCATCGGTGCCGCTGCCGGCAGCGAACGGCACCACCAGGCGCAGCGGCCTGGACGGGAATTCATCGGCCGACAGCGCCGGGGTGGCAGCCAGCGCCGCGGTGCACCCAAGCACCAGGCTGGCAAAGGCGTTCCTGAAGGACTTCACGGTGGTTGTCTCCTGTCGTTGTTAAATCCCTTGCCGTGACCAGCCGCGTCTTATGCGGGCCGTATCACGCGCTCGGGGGATTCCTCGTATGGCGGGGAATAGATGACCAGAATTTTGGCCGGCTCGTCGCTGACCACGGTGAACACATGCATCTGGTCCGGCGGGAAGAAGCAGCAGTCGCCCGGGCCCAGTTCCTTGCGCTGGCCGCCGACCTCGGCCACGGCGCGGCCTTCCAGCACGTAGCAGACCTGCTCGATGCCGGGATGCGCATGCGGTAGCGCGCCCTTGCCCTTCTCGATGGTGCCGTGGATCACTTCCAGGTGCCGCGAGCCCACGGTCTCGGGCCCGATCAGCCGGCGGTTGAGGGTGCCGACATGGTTGGCGGGGTGGTAACCCTCGACGTCGTCGGTCGAGATGAAATAGACGGGTTGGTCCTGCATGTGGTGCTCCTGCCTTAATTCATATTTATGAATAACAGTTTATCCCGTTGAATTTATTCGTCAAACGATTTCGATGTCGTTGCGGGTTTACCGGGAGTGGACGCGCGCCGGGCGAGCGCCAGCCTCACGCGGCGCGTGATCGGCAAAAATGCGTTTTGGGAGTGACCCGGTGGTCAGCCGGCGAAGCGGTAGCCCACCCCGATCTCGGTCAGCAGGTAGGCAGGCTGGGCCGGGTCGGCTTCCAGCTTGTGCCGCAGGTGCCCCATGTAGACGCGCAGGTACTGGCTGCTGTCGGCATGCGACGGCCCCCACACCTCGCGCAGCAGTTCGCGGTGGGTCATGACCTTGCCGCGATGCGCCAGCAGCACCGCCAGCAGCCGGAACTCAATCGGCGTCAGGTGCACCGGCTCCCCCGCACGCGTGACCTGGCGGTTGGCCAGGTCCACGGCGATCTCGCCGAAGGCCACCTGCGCCCGCCCCTGCGCGCCGGCACGCACATGGCGGCGCAGCAGCACGCGCAGGCGCGCCACCAGCTCACCCACGCCGAAGGGCTTGGTCAGGTAGTCATCGGCGCCGGCGTCGAGCGCGCGGATCTTCTCAGACTCGCCGGTGCGCGCCGACAACACCAGCACCGGCACTTCGGTCCAGGTGCGCAGGTCGCCGATCATCGATACGCCGTCGCCATCGGGCAGCCCCAGGTCCAGGATCACCAGGTCCGGCTGGCGCGTGCCGGCCTCGATCAGCCCGCGCTGCAGCGACTCGGCCTCGTGCACGGTGCAGCCCTCGTCCTGCAGCGCCGCGCGCACGAAGCGGCGGATATGGGGCTCGTCTTCCACCAGCAGCACCGTGGGCGAGAACTCGAATGGCATGACGCGTCGGATCCTTGAAAGATTGTCGGGTTCAGGCCGGCAAGCCGGCCGCTTCCGGTTCCAGCACCGGAGGGTTGCCGCGCGGCAGCGTGACCACGAAGCGCGCGCCGGTGCCTTGGCCCTGCGCCCGCGCATGCACCGGCTCGACGCGGATGCTGCCGCCATGCGCCTGCACGATGGCCTCGCACACGGCCAGCCCCAGGCCCACCCCGGTGGTGGCGGACTCGCGCTCGCCGCGGGTGAATTTCTCGAACACCTGCCGCGCCATCGCCGCCGGCACGCCGGGGCCGTCGTCCTCGACGACCAGGTGCACGGCGTCATCGGAGACCTCGCCGCGCACGCGGATCTCGGTGCCCGGCGCGGTGTACTTGGCCGCATTCTCCAGCAGGTTGCACAGCACGCGCTCCATCAGCACGCCATCGCATTCCACCAGCGGCAGCGCCGACAGGTCGGCCACCACCACGCGGTGCCGCGCCAGCGCATCGCGCAGCGACGCCAGCGCCGCGCCGGCCAGCTCTTCGAACGACTGCCATTCCTTGCGCAGCGCCACACTGCGGCTTTGCAGCCGCGCCATGTCGAGCAGGTTGGCCACCATGGCGTGCATGCGGCGCGCCTGGTCGCGCATGGCGCCGACGGTCTCGGCCACCTCCGGCGCCAGCGGCGGCGTGCCGCGCTGCAGGGTCTCGGCCATGCCGATCAGGCTGGTCAGCGGCGTGCGCAGGTCGTGCGACACCGCAGCCAGCAGCGAGCTGCGCAGGCGCTCGGACTCCATCGTCAGCAGCGCCTGCTGCGCCACCTCGACATAGTGCAGCCGTTCGATCGCAATCGCGATCAGCGTGGCAAAGACATCGACCTGGCGCCGCAGCGCGGGCTGCGCAAACGCGCGCCAGGCGCGCGGCTCCACCGCCAGCACGCCGCGCACCTGCATCGGCGCCTTCAGCGGCAGGTACAGCACCGTGCCGGAGGGCAGCGTGTCGGTGCCGGTGCCGGCCGGCTGGCCGTTGTTGAAGACCCATTGCGCGAGCACGTGGTCGACGGCATCGCTCTGTGCCGCGCCGCCGGCCTCGGCGTCCGTGGCCGCGGGCAGCAGCCGGCCGTCCGCGCCGACCAGGAAAAACGCCGCACGCGCATCGAACGCCGCGCGCAGGAAGCGGCTGCCGATGCCGACGATGTGCGCGTCGGTCAGCGCCGCCGACAGCTCGCGCGCCAGCTCGTACAGCGTGCGCGCATCGGTCTCGCGCTGCACCGATACCTGGGCCTGCTCGCGCAGGCCGGCCGTCAGCTGGCCGATCACCAGCCCGACTGCCAGCATCACCAGGAAGGTCACCAGGTATTGCACGTCGCTGACCGCAAACGACAGCTGTGGCGGCACGAAGAAGAAATCAAACGCCCCCACCGCCACCAGCGAGGCGAACGCCCCCGCGGCGCGTCCGTGGCGCAGCGCCACGCCGGCCACCGCCAGCAGGAACAGCATGGCAATATTGACCAGGTCGAACCACGGCCGCGCCAGCGCCGACAGCGCGGTGGCGCCGGCGCACCAGGCCACCGCCCACAGCAGGCCCGGCCACTGCGCAGGCCGGGCTTGTTCCCGCGGCAGCTCGGTGCCGGGCAGCATGCGCGCATCACCGGGGGGGTCCTGCCGGACGCTGTCGGCCGCCACGCGGATCACGTCGATCTCGGGACACGCCGCAGCCAGCGCATCGGCAAAACTGGTGCGCCCGAACAGCCACGCGCGCGCGCCCAGCCACGGCGCCAGCGCGCGCGCCAGCAGCGCCTGCACGCGGCCGGGCAACGAAGTCCCGCCATCGGTCCAGCGCGCCGGCGTGCGGCCGATCAACACCTTGGTCAGGTTATGCCGCCGCACATAGCCGGCCACCGCCGCCACCATGTCGCTGCCGGCCAGCGTTTCGGTACGCGCGCCCAGCGCCTCGGCCAGCCGCATGGCTTCGTCGAGCTGCTCGCGCTGGGCGTCGGGCACGGGTGCCAGGCGCGGTACTGACACCGTCACCACATGGCAGTCGCAATCGAGCTGCCCGGCCAGCCGGTGCGCGCTGCGCACCACCTGTGCGGCATCGCTGCCGTGGCCGATGCAGGCCAGCACCGCTTCACGCGTGCGCCAGACCGGCTCGATCGAGGCTTCCTGCCGGTAGGCGCGCACGTCGTCGTCGACGCGGTCGGCAGTGCGGCGCAGCGCCAGCTCGCGCAGCGCTATCAGGTTGCCCTTGCGGAAGAAATTCTGCACCGCATGGCGGGCCTGCTCGGGCACGTACACGCGCCCTTCGCGAAGGCGGCACAGCAGTTCGTCGGCGGGCAGGTCGACCAGCACCACCTCGCCGGCATCGTCGAAGACCGCGTCGGGCACGGTCTCGCGCACGCGGATGCCGGTGATGCCGGCCACCGCCTCGTTCAGGCTGTCCAGGTGCTGGACGTTGACCGTGGTCCAGACATCGATGCCGGCCGACAGCAGCTCGGCGATGTCCTGCCAGCGCTTGGGGTGGCGGCTGCCGGGCGCGTTGCTGTGCGCCAGCTCATCCACCAGGATCAGTGCAGGCCGGCGTGCCAGGGCGGCGTCGAGATCGAATTCCTGCAGCGTGCGGCCGCGATAGTCGACGCGGTGCATCGGCACGCGCTCGATGCCTTCGGCCAGCGCCTCGGTCTCGGCGCGGCCATGGGTTTCGACCACGCCCACCACCAAGTCGCCGCCCTGCTCGCGCTGCGCGCGCGCCGCGGCCAGCATGGCGAAGGTCTTGCCGACGCCGGCCGAAGCGCCGAAATAGATGCGCAGGCGCCCGCGCGCGGCGCGTTCGCCGACGGCCTGTATGCGCTGCAGCAGGTGGTCGGGGTCGGGGCGAAGGTCGTCGGGTTGGCGCGGCTCAGGCATGGTGGGCACTCTTGCCTCGCAGCGGCGGGAGCGCAGCCAGATTGTGCCACGCAGGCGGCGGCATAAAGTGCGCCAAAATAGACTAACGGCGAATTCCGACGCTGCGCCCCGCGCGCGCATTGCACTACATTCTTGACAGTGCCGTCGTATACATGCCATAGTTACGGGCGTATAGCATTCATGGAAACCGGTACTGTCAGGCTCCAGTTGTATAGGACCTGGCGCTATCACCCCTGACACTGGTTGCACGGACTGAAACGTCCACATCTTTCAGGTTCGCGGGGGCGCACCTGGGCATTAGCCCGGCGTGCAATACCAGTCGCTCCGGCGACCGCAGTTTCCCCCCGTGTGAACCAGCCGCTCCTTGCGGCAATCCCCTAAAGGACTGAATTGACTAAGATCGTCTTGAAACCCGGTGAGCCCGTTGAAGTTGCGATGCGGCGTTTCCGTCGCGCCATTCTGCAGACTGGCCTGATCGTTGAACTCAAGAGCCGCACCGCTTACGAGAAGCCGACGACCGAGCGCAAGCGCAAGAAGAAGGCCGCCGAAGCACGTCTGCGCAAGCGCCTGCGCATGCAGATGCTGCCGAAGAAGATGTACTGATCCAGTACGCTTCGCCGCCCGGCACCGCCGGGCAAGAAAAACCGCCAGTTCGCTGGCGGTTTTTTTATGCCCGCGCGCCAGGCCGGCCCCGCTGCGCTTTGCGGCCGCGGCTTTTTTGCTGCACTGCGCCACCTGAGCGTTGCGCCGATGACCGGCATAATGGCGGATATTGCGCCCGTGCGGCGCCACACCGGACCCTGCCTTGACTGCCATCCTAGAGTTGCGCAAGGTGCGCAAGCAATACGGCGACACGGTCGTGGTCGACGACCTCGATCTCCAGGTATTTCGCGGCCAGTGCTTCGGCCTGCTGGGCCCCAACGGCGCCGGCAAGACCACCACGCTGCGCCTGCTGCTGGGCCTGACCACGCCCATGGCCGGCACGCTCACGCTGTGCGGCGAACCCATCCCCGAGCGCGCGCCGCAGGCGCGCATGCGCGTGGGCGTGGTGCCGCAGTTCGACAACCTCGACCCGGATTTTTCGGTGATCGAGAACCTGCGCATCTTCGGGCGCTACTTCGGGCTGTCGTCGGCCGAGATCGAGCGGCGCGTGCCGATGCTGCTGGAATTCGCCCGGCTGGAGAACCGCGCCGATGCCCAGGTGCGCGACCTCTCCGGCGGCATGCGCCGGCGCCTGACCGTCGCACGCGCGCTGATCAACGACCCTGACCTGCTGGTGATGGACGAGCCCACCACCGGCCTGGACCCGCAGGCGCGCCACCTGATCTGGGAGCGCCTGAAGTCGCTGATGGCCAGCGGCAAGACCATCCTGCTGACCACGCACTTCATGGAAGAGGCCGAACGGCTGTGCAACTACCTGTGCGTGATCGACGGCGGGCGCAAGATTGCCGAAGGCAAGCCGCACGAGTTGATCGACAGCCAGATCGGCTGCGACGTGGTCGAGGTCTATGGCGATGAACTGGACACGCTGCGCGGCAGCCTGACGCCGCTGGCGCAACGTACTGAAATGAGCGGCGAGACGCTGTTCTGCTATGTGCGCGAGCCCGCCCCGCTGCTGGCGGCGCTGCACGGCAGGAGCGGCGTGCGCTACCTGCACCGCCCGGCCAACCTGGAGGACGTGTTCCTCAAGCTGACCGGCCGCGAGATGCGGGACTGAACCGAGGGACTGACATGAGCGAACAGGATCCCCGCGCGGATACCACCACTGCCCCCGCGGCCGCTGGCGGCCACGCTGCCGCGGCACCGCGCCAGCGCTATCCGCAGCCGCTGCTGCCGCGCAACCTGCGCAACTGGATGATGGTCTGGTACCGCAACTACATGGTGTGGAAGAAGCTGGCCATCCCGTCGATGATCGGCAACCTCGCGGACCCCATGATCTACCTGTTCGGCCTCGGCCTCGGGCTGGGGCTGATGGTGGGCCAGGTCAACGGCGTGTCGTATATCGCCTTCCTGGCCGCCGGCACCACCGCGTCCAGCGTGATGATGTCGGCCAGCTTCGAGTCGATGTATTCCGCGTTCTCGCGCATGCACGTGCAGCGCACCTGGGAGGCGATCATGCATGCCCCGCTGACGCTGGGCGACGTGGTGCTGGGCGAGATCGCCTGGGCCGCCAGCAAGGCGGTGCTGTCCGGGCTGGCCATCATGCTGGTGGCGGGCGCGCTCGGCTATGCACAGATGCCCGGCGCGCTGCTGGCGCTGCCGGTGATCGTGCTGGCCGGCATTGCCTTTGCCGCGCTGGCGATGATCGTCACCGCGCTGGCGCCCAGCTACGACTTCTTCATGTTCTACCAGACCCTGGTGATGACGCCGATGCTGCTGCTGTCCGGCGTGTTCTTCCCGCTGGAACAGTTGCCCGAAGGCGTGCAGGCAGCCACCAAGGTACTGCCGCTAGCGCATGCAGTGGCGCTGATCCGGCCGCTGATGCTGGGCCGTCCGTCGGAGGATGTCGGCCTGCACCTGGCGGTGCTGGGCGCCTATGCAGTGGTGGCGCTGGTGGTATGCCTCGTGCTGCTGCGGCGCCGGCTGCTGCGCTAAGACTGCCGCATGCCGGGCTTCAGGCGCTGCCCGCCAGCTTGAGCCCGGCAATTCCGCACACAATCAGGCCGATGCAGGCCAGCCGCGCCGCGGTGGAAGAGTATGATGCCGAGGATCGCGGTGCCGCGTAAAACCTTCGGTGTACTTCAGCCCGATCGCCCATACCACCTCGAACAGCCCTGCCAGGGCCAGCAGTGTCCATGCCATTTCGATTTCTCGGATTGCGTCGTAACGTGCGCAACGATAGCGGAGATTCCGCCCCCTTGCAGCGCGCCATCCTGGCGCTGGCGGCCGCATGCGCCACGACGTCGCTGGCGGGTTGCATGGTGATGGCGGTGGGCAGTGCCGCGGTGTCGACGGTGGCTACCGTCGGATCAGCCGCCGTCAGCGTGGCGACGACCGCGGTCAGCACCACCTACGACGTCACGGCCGCAGGTGTGAAGGCCGTGGCCGGCAGCGACGAACCCGCGCCGCCCCCGCCGCCACAACCAGCACAGCCGGCGCAGTAAGCCCTCAGTCGCCCAGGCCGCGCAGCAGGTCGGCCTTCAGGTCCCCGACCGACTCCAGCCCCACCGCCAGGCGGATCAGCCCTTCGCCCACGCCCGCGGCCGCCTTGGCCTCGGGGCTCACGCGCGCGTGCGTGGTGGTGTACGGGTGCGTGATGGTGGTGCGGGTGTCGCCCAGGTTTCCGGTGATCGAGCACAGCCGGGTGTTGTCGATCACGCGCCAGGCATTGGCGCGCTGCTGCTCGGGCGTGGCGCCCTTCAGCTCGAACGACACGATCGCGCCGCCGCCGCTTTGCTGGCGCATGGCGATCTCGTGCTGCGGGTGCGACTTCAGCGCGGGGTGGAACACACGCGCCACCGCCGGGTGCGATTCCAGGAACTGCGCCAGCGCCAGCGCGCTGGCCGAATGGCGTTCCATGCGGATTGCCAGCGTCTCCATGCCCTTGAGCAGCACCCAGGCGTTGAAGGCCGACAGCGTCGGGCCGGCGGTGCGAACGAACGGGAACACCTTGCCCATGATGAAGTCGTGCGTGCCCAGCACCGCGCCGCCCAGCACGCGGCCCTGGCCGTCGATATGCTTGGTGGCCGAATGCACCACGATGTCGGCACCGAACTTCATCGGCTGCTGCAGCGCCGGCGAACAGAAGCAGTTGTCGACCACCAGCAGGGCGTTCGCGTTGTGCGCGATGTCGGCCACGGCGGCAATGTCGGCCACTTCGGTCAGCGGGTTCGAGGGCGTTTCCAGGAAGAACAGTTTCGTGTTCGGGCGCACCGCGGCACGCCACGCGTTCAGGTCGCTCGGGTCGACGAAGGTGGTCTCGACGCCGAACTTCGAGAAGATATTGCCGAACAGCGTCATGGTCGAGCCGAAGATCGCGCGCGAGCTGACCAGGTGGTCACCCGCCTGCATCGACGACAGCACCACCGACAGGATCGCGCTCATGCCCGAGGCGGTCGCCATGCAGGCCTGCGCGCCTTCCAGCGCGGCCAGGCGCGACTGGAACATCGACACCGTGGGGTTGGTGAAGCGCGAGTAGGTGAAGCCCTCTTCCGAGTTGGCGAAGCGTTCGGCGGCCTCGGCCGCGCTGTTGAAGCAGAAGCTCGAGGTCAGGTAGATGGCCTCGGAGTGCTCCATGAATTCGCTGCGCAGCGTGCCGGCGCGCACGCCGAGGGTGTCGATGCCGAGCGATTCGGGGTTGAGCGGTTCGTTCATGCTGGTGGGGCGCGGTCGTACCCGCGCGAATGCGATGGTTTCGACGAGCCGGCGCCGGCCAGGTGGACAGGCGCGCGGCCATGAAAAAAGCCCGTGCGATCGGGTGGTCGGATCGACGGGCTTGCTGTTCTGCGAATGGCCTTCGGCTTCAGGCTGTGGCGGCCGGCTTCCGGAAATCGCTGCGCCGCGAAGGCACTGCGCATCGGGAATCGTTGCTGACCGCCATCTCTTTAGCTGTTTCGGGCTGGACCCGCGTCCGCAAGCTGACTATCAAATCGACGCCCGGCCATGTTACGGCCGGGCTCCGCATTCGTCAACGCGCGGACAGCGGCGGCACGGCTTACTCGTTGCCGCCGGAGCGCTGCAGGTGCAGTTGCGAGCGCTCGGTGTCGCCATTGGTGCCGTCGCGGTCGGCCTGGCTGCGCGCCGTTTCCAGGCGGTTCAGGTAGGCCTCGTCGATATCGCCGGTGATGTAGCGGCCATCGAAGCATGAAGCATCGAAGTCCTTCAGCGCCGGGTTGATGTCGCGCACGGCCTGCTTCATCGCTTCCACGTCCTGGTACACCAGCTTGTCCGCGCCGATGATCTTCGCGATCTCTTCGTGGGTGCGGTTATGGGCCACCAGCTCGCTGCGGGTCGGCATGTCGATGCCGTACACGTTGGGGTACTTCACCGGCGGCGCGGCCGAGGCGAAGATCACCTTGTTGGCGCCGGCGTCGCGCGCCATCTGCACGATCTCGAACGAGGTGGTGCCGCGCACGATCGAGTCATCGACGATCAGCACGTTCTTGCCCTTGAACTCCACACCCATGGCGTTGAGCTTCTGGCGCACCGACTTCTTGCGCACCGCCTGGCCGGGCATGATGAAGGTGCGGCCGACGTAGCGGTTCTTGAAGAAGCCTTCGCGGTAGTTCACGCCCAGGCGGTTGGCCACCTGCATCGCGGCCGGACGGCTGGAATCGGGAATCGGCATGACCACGTCGATGTCGCCGGCCGACACTTCCTGGCGAATCTTCTCGGCTAGGTAGTCGCCCATGCGCAGGCGCGCGTCATAGACCGGCACGCCGTCGATGCACGAATCCGGGCGGGCCAGGTAGACGTACTCGAAAATGCACGGCGTCAGCACCGCGTTCTCGGCGCACAGCTTGGTATAGAGCTTGCCGTCCAGGTCGATGAAGATGGCCTCGCCCGGCGCCACGTCGCGCTCGAGCTTGTAGCCGATGCCTTCCAGCGCCACGGACTCGGATGCCACCATCCATTCCTTGCCGGTCGGGGTCTCGACGCTGCCCAGGCACAGCGGGCGGATGCCGAACGGGTCGCGCACGGCCAGCATGCCGTAGCCGGCGATCTGCGCGGCGATGGCGTACGAACCGCGCACGCGGCGGTGCAGGCCACTGACCGCCGTGAAGATGGTGTCCGGGTCCAGCGCCATGCCGTTGCTGGCGCGCTGCAGCTCGTCGGCCAGCACGTTCAGCAGCACTTCGGTGTCCGAATGCGTGTTGATGTGGCGGCGGTCGCGGCGGAACATCTCCTCGCGCAGCTGCTCCCAGTTGGTCAGGTTGCCGTTATGCGCCAGGATCACGCCATAGGGCGCGTTCACGTAGAACGGCTGCGCTTCTTCCTCGCTGGATGCCGAGCCGGCGGTCGGATAGCGCACCTGGCCGATACCGGCGGCGCCAGGCAGGCTGCGCATGTTGCGCGTGCGGAAGACATCGCGCACCAGGCCGTTGGCCTTGTGCATGTGGAAAGTACTGCCGTTGGCGGTGGCGATGCCGGCAGCATCCTGTCCGCGATGTTGCAACAACAGCAGGCTGTCGTAAATCAATTGGTTGACAGGCGTGGCTGAAACCACACCGACGATACCGCACATTGCCAAGCTCCCAGGAAAGGCTTTGAATCAGGGGGCGCAGCCTGGTCCGGAAATCCCCCGGACCAAAGGCCTGCGTACTACCGACCGGGCACCATGCCCGGCTTCATGTCTTGACGTACTTCGCCAGCTCCGGCGGCAGCCATGGCTTCACCGATTCCATGGCCTGCATCACATAAGGGCGGCTCACCGCGTCGCGCCAGAACGGTTCTTCCGGCAATTTCGTCAAGCTGGCCAGCGTGACCATCACCATCACCAGCAGCACGCCGCGCAGCAGGCCGAACACCAGTCCCAGCCCGCGGTCGGCGGGCTTGAGCCCGGTGCTCTCCAGCAGCTGCCCGACCACCATGCCGGCCAGCGAGGCGCCCAGCACGGTGCCGATCAGCAGCACCACGAAGCCCAGCGCATGGCGCGCCAGCTCGCCGCCAGGCATCGATTCAGGCATCCAGCCCGCGGCCACCGCGCCATAGCGGAACGCCACCCAGAACGCCACCACCCAGCCGATCAGCGAGAGCACCTCGCGCACCAGGCCGCGCAGCACGCCGAGCACGCCCGAGGCCAGCAGGATGAAGACCACGGCATAGTCGAAGAAAGTCGGCTGCATCGTTGCTTGCGGCCGGGCACAGGCGCCGGCCGTGCTTGCCCCTTACTGTTCCACGACCTTCGAGGTCAGCCCCACCGCGCGCACGCGCTTGTCGGCGGCGTCGGCGGCGTCACGGTCGCTGAAGGGGCCGGCACGCAGCAGGATGCGCTCGCCATCGGCCAGCATTTTCTTTTCGACATAGGCCGGGACCTTGCTCGCCTTGAGCTTGGCCAGCCAGCCCTTGGCGCGCTCTTCGGAAGAAAAGGCGCCGATCAGGATCAGGTACTTGCCGCTGCCCGGCAGCTTGGCTTCGGGCTTGGCTTCAGCCCGTTGCGCGGGCTTGTCCGCGGCGGCTGCGGCGGTGGCCGCAGGCTTGGGCGCGCTGACGATTTCCTCGCCGGCGTCCAGCGCCTCGGCATCATTGCGCGCCGCCGGCGTAGGCGGCAGCGGGTCGGCCTTGCGCGGCTCGACGCGGGGCTTCTGCGCCCCCTGCGCGCCCGTGACCCCGTTTGCGACCTTTACCGAGACGTCCTCGGACACCGGCCGCGGCTTGGTCTCGAACACGATCGGCAGCACGATCACGGCGGCCACCATCAGCACCACGGCGCCGATCAGGCGGCGGCGCGCGCGCTGCTTCTGCGGAAATTCGGGGTCGAGCGTATCGTCGGCATAGTCATCGGCCAGACGGCGCGACGAGGCAATGCCTGCACCCGTGTCGGTGCGCTGGCGCCGCGCACGCTCGGGTGCCGGGTCGTTGCCCTTGCGGGAAGAAAACAGCGAAAGCAGGCCCATAGATTGGTTCGGTGATACGGCCTTGTGGGGCCGCTCGTTGCGTTTGCCGCTCATTGATCGGCCAAGGCCGCCGGGGTTGCCAGGTCAGCGGGCGCCGGGGCGCCTGCTTCAGTTAGCCTGCGTGGCACGATAGGCCATCACGCCGGCGACGGTATAGAACGATCCGAAGACCAGAATTCTATCATTCTCGGTGGCTCGCTCGATGGCATCGCGGAATGCCGCCTCGGGGCTGGAAAAGCAGGCCGCGGTGGCGTCCGGCCCGGGGCGGAATCCGCCCGCGTCCAGCTTGGCCAGCAGGTCCGCGGCACTGGCGGCGCGCTCGGTCGGCAGGTCGCACAGGCACCAGTGGTCGACCTTGTCGGCCACGTGCTGCAGCACCCCGGCGATGTCCTTGTCCTGCATCGCGCCGAACACCGCATAGGTGTAGCGGAAGAACCCCATGTTCTCCAGGTTTTGCCCCAGCGTGGCCGCCGCATGCGGATTGTGCGCCACGTCCAGAATCACCGCCGGGCGCCCCGGCAGCACCTGGAAGCGTCCCGGCAGCTCGACAAAGGCCAGCCCGTTGCGCACTTCCTGTGCGCTGACCGGCAGGCGCGGGCGCATGGCCTGCAGCGCGGCCAGCGCCGCCGCCGCGTTGAGCAGCTGGTTGGCCCCGCGCAGCGCCGGGTAGCCCAGGCCGTTAAGCTTGCGCCCGCCGCCGCTCCAGTCCCATTGCTGGCGCTCCTGGCCCTTGGCGGCGTGGAAATGGTAATCGCGCCCCACCAGCCACAACTCGGCGCCGACCGCTTCGGCGTGCGCCACCAGCGACTTGGGCGGCATCGGGTCGCCACAGATCGCGGGCACGCCCGGGCGGAAGATGCCGGCCTTCTCGAAGCCGATTTCCTCGCGCGTATGGCCCAGGTACTGGGTATGGTCGATATCGACGCTGGTAACGATGGCGCAGTCGGTATCGATTACGTTGACCGCGTCCAGCCGCCCGCCCAGGCCTACTTCCAGGATGATCGCGTCCAGCCCGGCCGCGGCGAAGGCATGGATGATCGCCAGCGTGGTGAACTCGAAGTACGTCAGGCTGACCGGGTCGGCAAAGCTGTTGCGTGCGCGCTCGACCGCCTCGAAATGCGGCAGCAGCTGCGCATCGGTGGCGATCTCGCCATTGATGCGGGCGCGCTCGTTGAACGAGATCAGGTGCGGCGAGGTATGGCAGCCCACCTTGTAGCCGGCCTCCAGCAGGATGCGCTCTAGCATCGCGCAGGTAGAGCCCTTGCCGTTGGTGCCGCCCACCGTGAACACCACAGCGTCGATGCGCAGCCCGAGGGCCTCCTTCACGCGCGTGATGCGCGCCAGGCCCATATCGATGCCCACGGGATGGGCGGTTTCGAGATGGGCAAGCCATTCGGGGAGCGTATGGAAGACAGGCATGTGGGGTGCGAGGAAAAGCTGTTGCTACCAGATTTGGCCAGCCAGCGGCAAAGTCAAGGCCAGGCTTGCGCCCGGCCCCGAGATAGCGGCCGGGGCGGCCAAGAAAAGCGAAAGGCGCGTCAACCACCCGCGCCCTTGATCTGCCATGCAGACGTTGTTATGCCACCGCGTCGGCCGGCTGCTTCTGCAGCAGCGCCAGCAGCTGCGCCAGTTCCGCGCGCATCTTGCGGCGGTCGACGATCATGTCGATGGCGCCCTTCTGGATCAGGAATTCCGAGCGCTGGAAGCCTTCCGGCAGCTTCTCGCGCACGGTCTGCTCGATCACGCGCGGGCCGGCAAAGCCGATCAGCGCCTTGGGCTCGGCGATCACCACATCGCCCAGGAAGGCGAAGCTGGCCGATACGCCGCCCATGGTCGGGTCGGTCAGCACGCTGATGAACGGCAGCTTGGCCGCGCTCAGCTGGTTCAGCATCGAGGTGGTCTTGGCCATCTGCAGCAGCGACAGCAGGCTTTCCTGCATGCGCGCCCCGCCGGTGGCGGTAAAGCAGATGAACGGCACCTTCTGCTCCAACGCGGCCTTCGCGCCGCGCACGAAGCGCTCACCCACCACCGAGCCCATCGAACCGCCCATGAACTCGAACTCGAAGCAGCTCACCACCACCGGGATGGTGTGGATGGCACCGCCCATCACCACCATGGCATCGGTCTCGCCGGTGTCGTCCATGGCGGCCTTGATGCGGTCCGGGTACTTCTTGGAATCCTTGAACTTGAGGGCGTCGACCGGCACGATCTCCTGACCGATCTCATAGCGGCCTTCGGCGTCCAGCAGCCCGTCCAGGCGCGCCCGTGCGCCGATGCGCATATGGTGGTCGCACTTGGGGCAGACGTGCAGGTTGGCCTCGACGTCGGTCCGGTACAGGGTGGACTCGCACGACGGGCACTTGACCCACAACCCCTCAGGGATGCCCTTGCGGGTGCTGGGGTCGGTCTGTTGAATCTTGGGGGGCAGGAGTTTATCCAACCAGCTCATGAAAGCTCCTTTCGGATGACTGCGGTCCGCCGGCAAGCCCGGTGTCGGGACGCCTGTTGGCGGATGGCAGGGAATCAACCCGCGAATTTACCATGCCGGCCCGGTGACCTCGAAGCGCAACGCGCGATTTGCGCACAACACATCACTCCACAAGGTGTGCCGGGCCAGCATTACATCACTTCAGCTGTCCAGCGCCTGGCGGATCTCGGCAATAAACGCCTGCAGCGTCGCCACCGCCTGTTCGCGCGGGGTGTCCTCCAGCAGCTGCACCAGGCGGCTGCCGATCACCACGGCATCGGCCACGCTGCCGATCGCGCGCGCGGTCTGCGCGTCGCGGATGCCGAAGCCCACGCCCACCGGCAGGTTGGCATGCTGCTTGATCAGCGGCAGGCGCGCCGCCACGCTGTCCAGGTCGATCGCGGCCGAGCCGGTCACACCCTTGAGCGACACGTAGTACAGGTAGCCGCTGGCCACGCGCGCCACGGCCTCGATGCGGGCATCGGTCGAAGTCGGCGCCAGCAGGAAGATCGGGTCCATGCCGTTGTCGCGCATCAGCGTGGCGAACGACTCGCACTCCTCGGGCGGATAGTCGACCACCAGCACGCCGTCCACGCCAGCCTCGCGCGCGGCAGTGGCAAAGACCTGCTCGCCCATGCACTCGATCGGATTGGCGTAGCCCATCAGCACCACCGGGGTGTCGGCATTGGTCTGGCGGAACTCGCGCACCCACTGCAGCACCTGGGTCAGCGATACGCCCTGCGCCAGCGCGCGCTCGGAGGCGCGCTGGATCACCGGGCCGTCGGCCATCGGGTCGGAGAACGGCACGCCCAGCTCGATCACGTCGGCGCCGCCCGCCACCAGCGCGTGCATCAGTGCCACGGTCAGGCCGGGCTCGGGATCGCCCGCGGTGATAAACGGAATCAGGCCCTTCTTCTGCTGCGCGGCCAGCGCCGCGAACGTCTTCTGGATACGGGACATATCAGGGAATCAGGTGAGGCCGCGGCGCCGGCGAGACATCGTCGTTGGCGGCGGCCAGGGTTGGGGTGGCGGCAGGCTCGGCGGCTGCATTCGTGACGGCAAGGGCTGCAGCGGCGGCAGACACGCGATCGCATGCCACCTGCACATACTCCGGATTGATCTCGAAGCCGGCAAAGCGCCGTCCGTGGCGCAGGCAGGCCACCGCGGTGGTGCCGCTGCCGGCGAACGGATCCAGCACCAGGCCGCCCGGCGGACAGCTTGACAGCACCATGCGCTCGACGATCTCCAGCGGTTTCTGCGTCGGGTGGTTGGCGCGCTCCGGGTCCTGGCGGTGGATGCGCGAGACGCTCCACAGGTCCTTCGGGTTGTAGCCCACCTCCAGCCACTTCTTGCCTTCGAAACGCGGACGGCTGCGCGCCTTCTTGGTCTCGGGGTCGTAGGGAATGCGGACCGGGTCGAGATCGAAGTAGTAGTCGCGCGCGCGCGCAAAAAAGCCGATGTTGTCGTGCACCGACGAGAACTTGCGCGTGGTGCCGCCCATGCTGGGCACGCGGCGGTCCCAGATGATCTCGTTGATCATGGTCAGGCGCCGCTTGAGCATCACGAACAGCTCGGGCGAATACTGCCAGGTGCAGAACAGGTAGAGCGTGCCCTTGGGCGCGAGCTTGGGCACGACCGCGTTCATCCAGCGCTCGGACCAGTCGAGATACTCCTGGCCCGACAGCAGGTCGGAATCGTTGCCGTAGTCCTTGCCCAGCCCGTAGGGCGGATCGGCGACGATCAGGTCGACCGAGCCGTCCGGCAGGCGGGCAATGCCCTCGAACATGTCTTCCTGGAACAGGCGCAACTGGGCGGAATCGGGCGCACCGGACGCATCCGGTGCACCCGCGCCGCCCACGGCAAGTCCGGTCGGAGGCAGCGCGCGCATCAGAGCTTGAGCCCCGCGCGCTCGGCCACGGTGTGCATGTCCTTGTCGCCGCGGCCGGACAGGTTCACCAGTAGCAGCTTCTCCTTGGGCAGCGTCGGCGCCAGCTTGCACGCGTAGGCGATGGCATGGCTCGATTCCAGCGCCGGGATGATCCCCTCGATGCGGCAGCAGTCGTGGAAGGCCTTGAGCGCTTCCTCATCCGTGATCGGCACGTACTGCGCGCGGCCGCTGTCCTTGAGCCAGGCATGCTCGGGGCCCACGCCCGGGTAGTCCAGGCCGGCCGACACCGAATGGGTCTCGATGATCTGGCCGTTGGCGTCCTGCAGCAGATAGGTGCGGTTGCCGTGCAGCACGCCTGGCGTGCCGCCGGTCAGCGAGGCCGCGTGGCGGCCGGTGTCCAGGCCGTCGCCGGCGGCTTCCACGCCGATCAGCTGCACGTCCTGGTGCTCGATATACGGGTAGAAGATGCCCATGGCATTGGAGCCGCCGCCGACGCAGGCGATCACGGCATCCGGCTGGCGGCCCGTCATCTCCGGCATCTGCACCTTGGATTCCTCGCCGATCACGCACTGGAAGTCGCGCACCATCATCGGGTACGGATGCGGGCCGGCCACGGTGCCGATGATGTAGAAGGTGTTCTCGACGTTGGTGACCCAGTCGCGCATGGCTTCATTGAGCGCGTCCTTGAGCGTGCGCGAGCCGCTTTCCACCGGCACCACGGTGGCGCCCAGCAGCTTCATGCGGTAGACGTTGGCGGCCTGGCGCTTGACGTCCTCGGCCCCCATGTAGACCACGCACTCCATGCCGAAGCGCGCGGCGATGGTGGCCGTGGCCACGCCGTGCTGCCCTGCCCCGGTCTCGGCGATCACGCGCGGCTTGCCCATGCGCTTGGCCAGCAGCGCCTGGCCGATCACGTTGTTGATCTTGTGCGCGCCGGTGTGGTTCAGGTCTTCGCGCTTGAAGTAGATCTGCGCGCCGCCGAGCGTCTCGCTCCAGCGCTGCGCGTGATAGATCGGCGACGGGCGGCCGACAAAGTGCTTCAGTTCGCGGCGGTATTCGGCATCGAACTCCGGATCCTTCTGGTAGTGCGCATAGGCTTCGCGCAGCTCATCGAGCGCGTGGATCAGCGTTTCGGACACGAAGGTGCCGCCATAGGGGCCGAAATGGCCACGGGAATCGGGCAAGTCGTACATATCTAGACTCTTCGGAACAGCGGCCTTGCCTCATCCGGCAAGGCCGCATTGTTGACTGCGATGCGTGTGCGCGCATGCGGCAGGCCATAGGCGGCATGGGGAAAGACGCGGGAGACGGCCCGGCTCATCCTGCCTCGGCACTGCGCACAGCACGCACGAACGCGGCGATGCGGGCGTGGTCCTTCACGCCCTTGGCGGCCTCTACCCCGCTGCTGACGTCCACAGCGTAGGGCCGCACGCGTTCAATCGCACCAGCGACGTTTTGCGCGTTCAACCCACCACTCAAAACGATGCGAGGAGCGCCGCTTGCGTTCGGGTTGCCGGTAGCTGGTACCGGGGGAGTAGGCGGAAGCCATGCCGGGGGAATCAGGGTCCAGTCGAAGACGTGGCCGCCACCGCCGTAGCCTTCGACGAAGGCATCAAGCAGCAAGGCAGCGGCATCACGGTATTGATCGGCAAATTCTACCAAATCGAGGCCCTGGCGCACACGGGCGGCGCGCAGGAACGGTAGCCGGCAGCGTTGTGACGCCTGCGAGCAGAACTGCGGGGTCTCGTCGCCGTGCAGCTGCAGCAGCGTCAGCGGCACGCGCTCGGCCACATGGGCGATGTCTTCCAGGTCGGCATTGACGAACAGCCCGATGATCGCCACGAACGGCCCGGCGGCCTCGGCCAGCGCGGCGGCGCGCGCCACGTCGACGTAGCGCGGGCTGTTCGGGTAGAACACAAGCCCGATGGCGTCGGCGCCGGCGTCCACGGCGGCGCGCACGTCGTCCTCGCGCGTCAGACCGCAGATCTTGATGCGGGTGCGGGCCGGCATGTGCACTGTGCTGCCCGCCGTGCTACCTTCGGCGGCCTCAGGCTGCGTCATCGAACACTCCATGGAACAGGCTCGCGGACGGATCGGCCGCGGGGATCTGGTAAGGATCAGGATACTTGACGCCGACCAGGTAGAGGCCGTCCGGCATGAAGGTCGGCGCCGCCAGCTTGCGCTCGCGCCCGGCCAGCACCTGCGCCAGCCATGGCGCCGGGTAGCGTCCGCGCCCCACCGCCACCAGGCAGCCCATCAGGTTGCGCACCATGTGGTGCAGGAAGGCGCTGGCGCGAAAGCGCAGGAACACCCAGTTGCCGTCATCCTTGATGGTGACGTCGTACATGGTCTTGACCGGCGACTTGGCCTGGCATTCGGCGGCGCGGAAGGCGGAGAAATCGTGCTCGCCGACCAGGCACGCGGCGGCCTCGCGCATGGCGTCGACATCCAGCCGCTGACCCGGCGGCAGCATCTGGTAGCCGGCGCGGCCGTGCACCAGCGGCACGCGGTGCGGCCCGGTGTAGAGCGCGTAGTAATACATGCGCTCGAACGCCAGGAAACGGGCGTGGAAGCCCTGGTCCACCGGCAGCGCCCATTGCAGCGCGATCGACGGCGGCAGGAAGGCGTTGACGCCGCGCACCCAGGAAAATGGCTCGCGCTCCAGCGCCGTGTCCAGGTGGATGACCTGGCCGAGCGCATGCACGCCGGTATCGGTGCGCCCCGCCACAGTGGTCAGCAGGCGCACCCCGGCAAAGCGCTCGATGGCGTTTTCCAGGTGATCCTGCACGGTATTGCGGTGCGGCTGCGACTGCCAGCCGGAAAAGGCGGCGCCGTCGTAGTGCAGGCCAAGAGCGATGCGGTTCATGTCAGGGGATCGGGCAAGGCGGCGGGTACGTCCGGGCGCAATGGTTCACGCCAGGTCCGCCGAAAAAGCAAATGCGCCGGAAGGGACGCTTCCGGCGCATCGCTTCAGGCTGCGGCAGCGCGTGCCGCGGCCGGACCGTCAATGATAGCTCAGGCCACTTCCTGCAGCAGCGAACGGGCCTCCGCCTGCAGCGGGTCCTGCGACTGCTCGACCACTTCCTGCAGCAGTTCGCGCGCGCCTTCCTTGTCGCCGATCTCGATATAGGCACGAGCCAGGTCAAGCTTGATCTGCATGTCCCGCCCGCCGTCCACGCCGTCGACCGACAGCGTGCTCGGCGAACCCCCGTGCGTGAGGTCGCCGCCGGTTTCAGGCGCCACGCGCGACAGGTCGATCGGCTCGGCCAGCTTGCCGTCGCGCAGCATGGTGGTGGCGGGCAGCGGCATGGTGGCCTCGTCCAGCACATCCTTGCCGCGGGCGTCGGCTTGCGCGGCGCTGCCCAGGTCAAGCGACAGCCCCGACATGTCGAACTCCAGCGGACGGCTACGGGTCGGCGTGTCAAGGGTGGGCACGTCGTCGGCAAGCGGGTCGGCGCCGGTGCCAGGCAGGCCGAGATCCAGCCGCACCGGCTCGCCGGCGTCGTGCGCGTCAGCGCCAAATACCATCGCCGCGGAAGCAGGCGCAACGATCGGCTCGCCGGCCGCCGGGGCCGGGAAGGCATCCAGCGGCAGCGCCAGGTCACCCAGCGACGGCTCCAGCCGCGCGATCGAGGCCGGATTCTGCGACGGGTCCTGGGTGCGCCACTGGTCGGTTGCCGGCGATGTCGTATCCGGCCCCGCCGCTTCGGGCGTCACCGCCAGGAAGAGCGCGTTGCCCGGCTCGAGCGCGCGCCCCATTTCTGCTGCCTTCAGCCATTCCGCCCCGTGTCCGCCGGTCTGGGCGAACATTTCTTCTGCAATCACGCGGAAACCTTCCACATCCTGTCTGTTGCTGTAAATCTCCAGGAGCTTGAGCCGCACCGGCTGCTGCTCCGGGTTCTTCTCCAGAGCTTCGCGCAGGATTTCCTCCGCCTGCACATCGCGCCCATAGGCGATATAGACCTCGGCCTCGGCGATCGGGTCGACCTCGTTGGCTTCCGGCGTGTTGTTGCCGATGCGGAAGTCCGCGCCGAACACGCTGTGCTGCGAGGTGTCGACGCTCTGCCCCCCGGCCGTGCCGAACAGCGAATTGGCACCGGCCATCACCGTGCTTTCCTGCGACAGGATGCTGTCGCCGAAGCCGGTCGCCTCGCCCGCCTTCTGCTGCTGGCGGCGGCGATAGATCGCATAGACGCCCAGCAGCGCCACCAGCAGGCCACCGCCGGGCAGCAGCATGGGGTTGGCCAGCAGGCCATCGATGAACGACGGTTGGGGCACCGGCTCGGGCTGGGCCGCCAACACCGGCGGGCGCTTGGCCGCGGGGGCCGACGCGGCGGCTGCGGCCTGCGCTGCGCTGGCAGGGATGGCCGCAGCCGGCTGCGAGGCTGGGACGGCTGCCACGGCGGAGGCTGCCGCGGGCGCCACGGCGTCCGCGGCGCTGGCGCCGGCCGCTGCCGGGGCGCTGGCTGCGGTTGCTGCGGTTGCGGCAGCCGTCGCGGCGGCCGCAACCGGCGCGGGGGCCACGGCATCGGCCTTCGGCGGCTGGGCCGCCACCACGGTCGGCGCCGCCGCCGCGGCCTTGGCCGCGGCTTCAGCCTTTTCCTTCTCGGCCAGCACCGTCTGGTTGGCCTGGCTCAGCTTGGCGATCTCGGCGTTCTTCAGCTCGAGCAGCTTCTGCATGTCGCCGACGTTCTTTTCCAGCTGCGCCAGGCGGGCTTGCGCCTCCTTGAGCTCACGCTCGCGCGCGACGCCGGCTTCGGCCTTGGCCGCGGCGTCGGCCTGCGCGCCACGCGCGGCCTTGCTGAGCTTCAGTTCATCACGCGGGCCGTCGGTCGGGGCGGCCTGCTCCTGCACCCGGGCGGTCACGTTGCCGGACTGCTGGCGGCCGCTGTCGGGCTCGACCGACTTGGCCGCGGCAGCGCTGGCCAGCCGGCTGCGGTAGGCATTGAAGCCCTGCGTGCGCGCCACCACCTCGCGGCGGGCGGCCTTGGGTGCGACGGCCTGCGCCTGCTGCTGGGTCGGGACCTGCAGCACCGCGCCGCTGCGCAGCCGGTTCATGTTGCCGCCGATAAAGGCGTTGGGATTGTTGCGGTAGAGCGCCACCAGCATCTGGTCCAGCGAGACCGATTCCTGGCCTTGCACGGCTTCGCCGGCGATGGCGTATAGCGTGTCGCCGCGCTGCACGGTGTAGCCGCCGCCGGGCGCCATCTCGGTGCTGCCACTGGCGGCCTGCGCCGGTGCCCGCTTTGCGCTCTGGCGGGCCGGGCGCGCGGGCGCGGCTGGCTTGACTGCCTCGGCGGCCGCGGCGGGCGCAGCTACCTGGGCCGGCGCAGGCTGCGGCGCGGCGGCAGGTGCCGGTGCCGCTACGGGAGGCGCATCCGGCGTCGCCGCCTGCATCACCGTCGCCGGCGAGAAGGTCTGGTTCGAAGGCTTGGCCCCGGCAGGGTCAAGCAGGAAGGTATAGGCGCGCGAGACCTTGCCGCTGGCCCAGCTCATGTCGACCAGGATGTCGACAAAGGGCTCGCTGATCGGCTGGCTGGAGCGGACCCGGGCCACATAGCTGCCGTTCGGGCGGCGCTCCACCTCCAGCCGCAGGCTGCTGACAGCCGGCAGGTAGGTCAGCCCGGCCGCGGCATACGCCGCTGGCGACGCCAGCTTGACATTGAGCCCGGCGGCCTCTTCGGCACTGACCCCACTGATGTCGATCTCAGCCTGCAGCGGCTGCCCCAGATTCGACTGAACCCGCAATTGCCCGAACCCCGCGGCATATGCGGCCGGCTGCGCAAGCAGCAGGCCCAGTGCCGTGACGGCCAGCGTTGACCAGCGCTGACGGGCAGTAGGCGCATCTTTCCGGCGATGTTGGCTCACACTCACCTTGTGCTCCGTTATGTTTTAGTAGCGATATAAATCGACAAACCGACCCCATAAACCAGGTCCGCCCGGCTGGCGGGACATTCTGAACGGCCCCTTTGCCAGCCCGCGCGAGCGGCGCCGGCAACTGCCGGCGCGAGGCGCATGCCGGCGTATTGTGACGCATCGCCCGGGGAAATAGGCGCCCGGATACAACAACGCCGCGCATGGGCGCGGCGTTGTCGGCAAAGCGGTGCATTCTGTTGCCTGGCTGCAACGGACGCAACCAGGCAACAGGCGGGGGCCCCGGATCAGGACTCGATCAGGATACGCAGCATGCGGCGCAGCGGCTCGGCCGCGCCCCACAGCAGCTGGTCACCCACGGTGAAGGCCGACAGGTACTCGCCGCCCATCTGCATCTTGCGCAGGCGGCCGACCGGGATGGTCAGCGTGCCGGTCACGGCAGCGGGCGTCAGGTCGGTCATGCTGGCCTCACGCGTATTCGGCACCACCTTGGCCCACGGGTTGTGGGCGGCTAGCATGCCTTCGATCTCATCGAGCGGCACATCCTTGCGCAGCTTGATGGTCAGCGCCTGCGAGTGGCAGCGCATGGCGCCGATGCGCACGCACAGGCCGTCCACGGCGATCGGCGTGGCGCCGGTGGCACCCAGGAAGCCCTCGCCGCGGCCCAGGATCTTGTTGGTCTCGGCGCCGCCCTTCCATTCTTCCTTGGACTGGCCGTTGCCCAGGTCCTTGTCGATCCAGGGGATCAGGTTGCCGGCCAGCGGCACGCCGAACTGCTTGGTTTCTTCGGCGGACAGGCCATGCTGGGTCGCCAGGATGGTGCGGTCGATTTCCAGGATGGCCGAGGCCGGGTTGTCCAGCAGCGGCTTGACCGAGGCGTTCAGGGTGCCGAACTGGGTCAGCAGCTCGCGCATATGCTGCGCGCCGCCGCCCGATGCGGCCTGGTACGTCATCGAGGTCATCCACTCGATCAGGTCGGCCTCGAACAGGCCGCCCAGGCCCATCAGCATGCAGCTGACCGTGCAGTTGCCGCCGATGAAATTCTTCACGCCCTTGGACAGCGCGTCCTTGATCACGCCCTGGTTGACCGGATCCAGCACGATGATGGCATCGTCCTTCATGCGCAGCGAGGACGCCGCGTCGATCCAGTAGCCCTTCCAGCCGGCCGCGCGCAGCTTGGGGAAAACCTCGTTGGTGTAGTCGCCGCCCTGGGCAGTCACGACCACGTCGCACTTCTTCAGCGCTTCGATGTCATTGGCATCTTTCAGCGTGGTTTCGTTCTTCGCCATGGCGGGCGCCTTGCCGCCGGCATTGGACGTGCTGAAGAAGACGGGCTCGATATGGTCGAAATCACGCTCTTCCTGCATGCGCTGCATCAGGACGCTGCCGACCATTCCCCGCCAACCGACGAGACCTACAATCATGATTTACCTCGGATGTGATTTTTACTTCCCCGCCATTTTCCTCGCCCGGCGTGGCTGCGCGGGGAAGACGGGCAGGCACGACGAACGGATCTAGGCGATCGCGGTTTTAATAATGGTTTTAATCGTCGTTGCGGTCTGGCCGAGCGAAATCGTGCCGACCGGGCCGCGGGTAGCGGTCAGGGCAGCAACAGCAGTCAGGGTGGACTGGGAAAATCGGGCCATCGTCAGAGTCTACACGATTTTGCGGCGCTGCCGCAGCGTGCAGATACGGGAAATAAAGGGGACAAATCAGACAAAGGGGGCACTACGTGCGCACCGCCCCCTTCCGGTGTGACTTATAGTGCCGCCAGCACCGCGTCGCCCATCTCGCGGGTGCCGACCTGCTTGCAACCCGGCGTCAGGATGTCGCCGGTGCGGTAGCCCTGGGCCAGCACCTTCTTGACGGCGTTCTCGATGCGGTCGGCCTGCTCGGCGCGGTTCAGCGAGTAGCGCAGCATCATCGCCGCCGACAGGATGGTAGCCAGCGGATTGGCCACGCCCTTGCCGGCGATGTCCGGCGCCGAGCCGTGCGACGGCTCGTACAGGCCCTTGTTGTTGGCATCCAGCGACGCCGACGGCAGCATGCCGATGGAGCCGGTCAGCATGGCGGCCTCATCCGACAGGATGTCGCCGAACATATTGCCGGTGACGATCACGTCGAAGCTCTTGGGCGCCTTGACCAGCTGCATGGCCGCGTTGTCGACGTACATGTGCGACAGCTCGACCTCCGGGTACTCCTTGTGCACCTCGATCACGATGTCCTTCCAGAACTGGAAGGTCTCGAGCACGTTGGCCTTGTCGACGCTGCACAGCTTCTTGCCGCGCTTGGCCGCGGCCTGGAATGCCACGTGCGCGATGCGACGGATTTCCGGCTCGCTGTAACGCATGGTGTCGAAGCCTTCGCGCGCGCCCTTGAACAGGCCATCCGGCGCTTCGCGCACGCCGCGCGGCTGGCCGAAGTAGATGTCGCCGTTCAGTTCGCGCACGATCAGGATGTCCAGGCCGGCCACCAGCTCGGGCTTCAGGCTGGAGGCGCCGGTCAGTTCCGGATAGCAGATCGCCGGACGGAAATTGGCGAACAGCTGCAGGTGCTTGCGCAGGCCCAGGATGGCCTGCTCCGGACGCAGCGGGCGCTCCAGGCTGTCGTACTTCCAGTCGCCGACGGCGCCGAACAGGATGGCGTCGGCTTCCTTGGCCAGCTTCAGGGTGTTCTCCGGCAGCGGATGGCCTTCGGCCTCGTAGCCGGCGCCGCCCACCGGGGCGGTTTCCAGTTCGAACTTCTCGTCGAGCGCGTTCAGGACCTTGACGGCCTCCGCGATGATTTCAGGACCAATGCCGTCACCCGGCAGGACTGCGATCTTCATTGTTGTCTTTCCTCTTGAGTCTTATCCGACCAGGCGGTTGTTCAGCCACGGCATCTTCGCCACGCGCTCGGCCTCATAGGCCTTGATCTTGTCGGCGTGGCGCAGGGTCAGGCCGATATCGTCGAAGCCGTTCAGCATGCAGTACTTGCGGAAAGGGGCGATGTCGAACTCATACGCCTGGCCGCCCGTCGTCAGCACCACCTGCTTGTCCAGGTCGATGGTCAGCTTATAGCCGTTGAAGGCGTTGGTCTCGTTGAACAGGTGATCGACCTGCTGTTCGGTCAGCACCACCGGCAGCAGGCCGTTCTTGTAGCAGTTGTTGAAGAAGATGTCGGCAAAGCTGGGCGCGATCACGGCGCGGAAGCCGTATTGCGTCAGCGCCCACGGCGCATGCTCGCGCGAGCTGCCGCAGCCGAAGTTGCGGCGTGCCAGCAGGATCGATGCGCCTTGGTAGCGCGGCTGGTTCAGCACGAAGTCCGGGTTCAGCGGACGCTTGCTGTTGTCCATGCCAGGCTGGCCGACGTCCTTGTAGCGCCACTCGTCGAACAGGTTGGGGCCGAAGCCGGTGCGCTGGATCGACTTCAGGAACTGCTTCGGGATGATGGCGTCGGTGTCGACGTTTTCGCGGTCGAGCGGCGCCACGAGGCCGCTGTGTACGGTGAACTTGTCCATGTCTCTTTCCTTACTTCCTCAGCCCAGCTTGCGGATATCGACGAAATGGCCTTCGATGGCGGCGGCCGCTGCCATCGCCGGGCTCACCAGATGCGTGCGCCCGCCCGCGCCCTGGCGGCCTTCGAAGTTGCGGTTCGAAGTCGAGGCGCAACGCTCGCCCGGATCGAGGCGGTCGGCATTCATCGCCAGGCACATCGAGCAGCCCGGCTCGCGCCACTCAAAGCCGGCGGCCTTGAAGATCTTGTCCAGGCCTTCGCGCTCGGCCTGTTCCTTGACCAGGCCCGAACCCGGTACCACCATCGCCAGCTTCACGTTGGCAGCAACCTTGCGGCCCAGCTTCTGCACCACCCACGCAGCGGCGCGCATGTCTTCGATGCGGCTGTTGGTGCAGGAACCGATGAAGACCTTGTCGATATTGATGCTCTCGACCGGCACGTTGGGCTGCAGACCCATGTACTCCAGCGCGCGCTCCATCGCGTTGCGCTTGTTCGGGTCCTTTTCCTTCTCGGGATCCGGCACGCGGTCTTCGATGCTGATAACCATTTCCGGCGAGGTGCCCCAGGTCACCTGCGGACGGACGTCTTCAGCGCGCAGCTCGACCACCTGGTCGAACTTGGCACCGGCATCCGAATGCAGCGTGCGCCAGTAGGCCACGGCCTGCTCCCACTCCACGCCCTGCGGCGCGTAGGGGCGGCCCTTCACGTATTCGAGCGTGACGTCGTCCACCGCCACCAGGCCGGCGCGCGCACCGGCTTCGATAGCCATGTTGCAGACCGTCATGCGGCCTTCCATGGTCAGGTCGCGGATGGCCGAGCCGGCGAACTCGATGGTGTAGCCGGTGCCGCCCGCGGTGCCGATCTTGCCGATCACGGCCAGCACGATGTCCTTGGCGGTGCAGCCGCGCGGCAGCTTGCCTTCCACCTTGACCAGCATGTTCCTGGCCTTCTTGCCCAGCAGCGTCTGCGTGGCCAGCACGTGCTCCACTTCCGAGGTGCCGATGCCGTGCGCCAGCGCGCCGAAAGCGCCGTGCGTGCTGGTATGCGAGTCGCCGCACACCACCGTCATGCCCGGCAGCGTGGCGCCCTGCTCCGGCCCGATCACGTGCACGATGCCCTGGCGGTGGTCGTTCATCTTGAACTGGGTGATGCCAAAGCTGTCGCAGTTCGCGTCCAGCGTGTCGACCTGCAGCTTCGACACCGGATCGGCAATGCCCTGGCTGCGGTCGGTGGTCGGCACGTTGTGGTCCGACACGGCCAGGTTGGCGCTGATGCGCCATACCGGACGCTCCGCCAGCTTCAGCCCTTCGAACGCCTGCGGGCTAGTCACTTCATGCAGCAGGTGGCGGTCGATATAGAGCAGCGTGGTGCCGTCTTCCTCGACGTGGACGGTGTGGTCATCCCAGAGTTTGTCGTAGAGCGTCTTGGCCATGATGCGATGGCGGGCCGGAGGACCAACCCTTTGCAGGAGAAGTCCGCGGTGACCGCGCAGTAGTTTGCAGGGGTTTTTGTTCGCTTCGGTCGCGGTGGCGAACACGGGGGGCGATAGCGATGATCGCGCCGGAAGCCGCCTGAAGCGAGCGTTATTTCAAGCGTTGCGGCAATGCTTGACTTGGCAATCGATTATGCCACAGGGGGTGCGGCACTCAGCCCCCTGTCCGGCCCGGGCGGCGGCTGCGATGTAATGTGATTGGCGAAAGGGGGATTTCGCGGATGGCGAAAAGGAAAAGGCCGCCGCCCCGCCTGGGGAGGCGGCTGAGGCGGCGGCCTCTCAGGATCAGCCGCCCAGGTAGGCGGCCTTGATCCGGTCGTTGGCCAGCAGGTTGGCGCCGGTATCGGCCAGCACCACCTTGCCGGTTTCAAGCACATAGCCGCGGTCCGCCACCTGCAGCGCCTTGTTGGCGTTCTGCTCGACCAGGAACACAGTGACGCCTTCGTCACGAATGGTGCGGATGATGTCGAAGATCTGCGCGATGATCAGCGGCGCCAGCCCAAGCGTGGGCTCGTCCAGCAGCAGCAGGCGCGGCCGGCTCATCAGCGCGCGGCCGATCGCCAGCATCTGCTGCTCGCCGCCCGACATGGTGCCGGCGCGCTGGCTGGCGCGCTGGTTCAGGCGCGGGAACAGCTTGAAGACGTGTTCGATGCCCGCCTCGATCTCGTCGCGCCTGGCGAAAAAAGCGCCCATCTTCAGGTTCTCCAGCACCGTCAGGCTCGGAAACACGCGCCGGCCCTCGGGCGAGATCGCCATGCCCAGCCGCATGATCTCGTGTGTGGACCGGTTGGTGATGTCCTGCCCTTCGAACGTCACGCGCCCGCTGGACGCGCGCGGCGTGCCGCATACGGTCATCATCAGCGTCGTCTTGCCGGCGCCGTTGCTGCCGATCAGGGTGACGATCTCCCCCTTGTTGACTTCGATCGATACGCCCGACAGCGCCTCGACGGCGCCGTAGTGGGTATGGACCTGTTCCAGCTTCAGCATCAGTCCTCTCCCAGGTAGGCCTTGATCACGCGCGGGTCGTTGCGCACTTGCTCCGGCTTGCCAATCACGATCGGCTTGCCGTGCTCCATCACCAGGATGCGGTCGGACACGCCCATCACCAGGCTCATGTCGTGCTCGATCAGCAGCACCGAGATGCCGAACTCGCGCCGCAGCTGGTCGATCAGCTGCTGCAGCTCGATCTTCTCCTGCGGGTTCAGGCCGGCGGCGGGCTCGTCCAGCATCAGCAGGCGCGGCTTGGTGATCATGCAGCGCGCGATCTCCAGCCGGCGCTGGTGGCCGTACGACAGCGTGCCGGCCTCGCGGTTGGCGACCTTGGTCAGGCCCATGCGCTCCAGCCAGACCGCGGCGCGCTCCAGCGCCTCGCGCTCGGCGCGTCGGTAGGCCGGCGTGGCGAACAGGCCTCGCAGGATGCCGGACTGCACCTGCAGGTGCTGCGCGACCAGCAAGTTTTCCACCACTGTCAGCGACTTGAACAGGCGGATATTCTGGAAGGTCCGCACCAGGCCCTGGCGCGCCACCTTGTGGCTGGGCAGGCCGGCAATGTCGCGGCCGTCGAGCGTGACATCGCCCGCGGTCGGCTTGTAGAAGCCGCCCACGCAGTTGAACACCGTGGTCTTGCCGGCGCCGTTGGGGCCGATGATGGCGAAGACCTCATCCTTGCGAACATCGAAATCGATGCCATCGACGGCCAGCAAGCCGCCGAAGCGCATCTGCAGGCCGGAGACTTTCAGCAGCTCGGCTGCTTGCACCGCTTGTTGCACATTGGTCATCGCGGCAACTCCACGTGGGGACGGCTCGCGGGCAGCAGGCCCTGCGGACGCCACATCATCATCAGCACCATCACCAGGCCGAAGATCAGCATGCGGTATTCGGCAAAGCCGCGCGCCACTTCGGGCAGCACCGTCAGCAGGATCGCCGCCAGGATCACGCCCAGCTGCGAGCCCATGCCGCCCAGCACCACCACGGCGAGGATCAGCGCCGACTCGATAAAGGTGAACGATTCCGGATTGACCAGCCCCTGGCGCGCCGCGAAGAACGCGCCGCCGATGCCGGCGAACGATGCGCCCAGCGTGAACGCCGACAGCTTGATGCGGGTCGGGTTCATGCCCAGCGAACGGCACGCGATCTCGTCGTCACGCAGCGCTTCCCAGGCGCGGCCCATCGGCATGCGGATCAGGCGGCTGGTGACGAACAGCGTGAAGCCAACCAGCAGCAGCGCCAGCAGGTACAGGAAGATCACCATGTGCTGGCCGCTGTAGTCCAGGCCGATCAGGTCATGGAAAGTCCTGGTGCCCTCCACGCTCGCACTGCGCGCCATTTCGATGCCGAACACGGTCGGCTTCGGGATGCCCGAGACGCCGTCCGGGCCGCCGGTCAGGCTGGTCAGGTTGTTGGCCAGCAGGCGGATGATCTCGCCGAAGCCCAGCGTCACGATCGCCAGATAGTCTCCTCGCAACCGCAGCACCGGGAAGCCAAGGATAAAGCCGAAGGTCGCCGACATTGCCGCGGCGATCGGCAGGCATTCCCAGAAGCCCAGCCCGAAGTACTGGTTCAGCAGCGCATAGCTATAGCCGCCGATCGCGTAGAAGCCGACATAGCCCAGGTCGAGCAGGCCGGCATAGCCCACCACGATATTCAGGCCCAGCCCCAGGATCACGTAGATCAGCGCCAGCGTGGCCACGTCGACCGCGCCGCGCGAGCCAAAGAACGGCCACACCAGCCCGATCGCCAGCAGCACCCACACCGCCACGCGCTGCTGGCGCGCCCCGAGTTGCGGCACCGACGGCAGGCGCACGGCGCTGCCGGCACGCGACAGCAGCGGCTTGAACAACTGGAACAGGAACACCGCCGCCACGGCGATCCACACCGGCCGCCAGTGCGGCTCGAGCACGACCTTGTAGCCTTCCAGCTTGAGCTGCAGGCCCAGGATGGGAATGGTGAGGATGGCCGTCATCACGGCCGCGAAGATCGCGTTCTTCAGCGATTGCCCGGGTGCGGCCGCGCGGGCGGCTTGCCCCGCGGGCATCGCGCTAATTTTGTTGGTCATGGTCTCGTCCTCCCTCAGACCTTTTCGACATCAGGCTTGCCCAGCAGCCCGGTCGGACGGAACAGCAGCACCAGCACCAGCAGGCTGAACGCAACCACGTCTTTGTACTCGGCCGGCATATAGCCCGAGGCGAAGGTCTCCGCCAGGCCCAGCAGCACGCCGCCGAGCATCGCGCCCGGGATGCTGCCGATGCCGCCCAGCACCGCCGCGGTAAAGGCCTTGATGCCGGCGATAAAGCCGATAAAGGGATTGAGCTTGCCGATGGTCAGGCCGATCAGCACGCCGCCCACCGCCGCCAGCATCGCACCCAGCACGAAGGTGAAGGAAATCACCTTGTTGGTATCGATGCCCAGCAGGTTGGCCATGCGCATGTCTTCGGCGCAGGCGCGGCAGGCACGGCCCATGCGCGAACGGCCGATAAAGAGCGTCAGCGCGATCATCAGCACCAGCGTCACGCCGACGATCAGCAGGCGCGAGTACGGCACCGTCACGGTGAAGTCACTGCCCATCTGGAACTCGATGGCGCCCGAGATCAGCACCGGCACGGACACGTCGCGCGCGCCCTGCCCGATCTGGACATAGTTCTGCAGGAAGATCGACATGCCGATGGCCGAGATCAGCGGCACCAGCCGCGGTCCGCCCCGCAAGGGCCGGTATGCCACCCGCTCGACCGCATAGCCGTACACCCCGGTGACCAGCACCGAGACCAGCAAGGCGGCGCCCAGCACCAGCGGCAGGGGGTAGCCTGCCTGGGCGCCGATCGCGGTGAGCGTGACCAGGCCGACATAGGCACCGATCATGTAAATCTCGCCGTGCGCGAAATTGATCATGCCGATGATGCCGTAGACCATTGTGTAGCCGATGGCGATCAGTGCATAGATCGCACCCAGCGTCAGGCCATTGACCAGCTGCTGGGTGAACTGTGGAAGGAATTCATTCATTGGGGAAGCCTCAGGAACTTGAAGCCCGATACCAGAACGCCCCGCCCGGGGTCCGGGCGGGGCGTGTGCGTGGGAAAGCGCCGGCTTAGTTGGCGGCCGTCTTGCTGGCGTCCTTGTGCCAGGTGTAGACCACGAACTTGAAGGACTTCAGGTCGCCCTTGTCGTCGTACTCGACCTTGCCGATCGGGGTGGTGAAGGCGTTCTTGTGCATGTACGCCGCAACCTTGGCCGGGTCGGTGCTCTTGGCGCCGGCAATGGCGTCGCCAATGATCTTGACGGCGGCATAGGCCGGCATCTGGAACGGGCCGTTGGCGTCACGCTTCTTGTCGGCAAAGGCCTTCACCAGCGCGGCGTTGGCCGGATCGGCCGAGAAGTCGGCCGGCAGCGTCACCAGCATGCCCTCCGACGACGGGCCGGCAATCGCGGTCACGTCCTTGTTGCCCACGCCCTCGGGGCCCATGAAGGTGGCCTTGACGCCCTGCTCGCGCGCCTGGCGCAGCAGCAGCCCCATTTCCGGGTGGTAGCCGCCGAAGTAGACGAAGTCCACGCCCTGCGACTTGAGCTTGGTGATGACGGCGGAGTAATCCGAATCGCCGGCGTTGATGCCTTCGAACACGGCCACCGGGATCTTGGCGGCTTCCAGGTCCTTCTTCACCGAGCTGGCGATGCCCTGGCCGTACGACTGCTTGTCGTGCAGCACCGCAACCTTCTTCGGCTTGACCTTGCTAATGATGTACTGGGCAGCGGCCGGGCCCTGCTGGTCGTCGCGGCCGATGGTGCGGAAGATGAACTTGCGCTTCTTGGTCTCGGTCAGCTGCGGCGCGGTGGCTGACGGCGTCACCATGACGATGCCTTCGTTCTCGTAGATGTCCGAAGCCGGGATGGTCGAACCCGAGCAGACGTGGCCGATCACGTACTTGATGTTCTGGCTGACGATCTTGTTGGCAACCGCCACGGCCTGCTTCGGCTCGCAGGCGTCGTCCATCATCACCACTTCGAACTTGTTGCCGCCGGCGCCGCCAGCTGCGTTGATCTGTTCGATGGCGGTCAGCGCACCGGCCTTGACCATGTCGCCATACTGCGCCACCGAGCCACTCATCGGGCCGGCAATGGCGATCTTCACGGTTTCGGCGTTGGCAGCGACGCCAATGGTGGCCAGCATGGTGGCCAGCGAGATGGACGTAAGACGGGACAGCGTCATCAGGAGCTCCTCGATTTATGTTTGGGTCAACCGGGCAGAAACGGTTTGACCTGCGCAATCGAACAACACCCGCGGACTACGAATAAAGACGCCCGAGACGCGGAAGACGGGCCTGCAAGGGAGAGACAGCGTATGCGGGGCCCGGCATGTGTCAGTCCCGCTGGGGTGTCGGGACCAAGGTTCGGAAAGACAACGTTTGATGCGTTCTCTATTGCGCAAGCGATTCGCCTGCCCCGCTTGCCGCACCGCACGCCGGAAGGGTGGCCCGGCTGCCGTCGGCAAAGCAGCCCGCATTATAGGGTCAAATTTCCTGCCACAGGCGGAAATCGCACAACAAATGCGGAACTGAATTGACAGACTGAGACACAATTCTCCGCAAATTGCCGTTCTCACCACTTATCCGGCAATTTCCTGCTCCCTGCCCTGCTGCGACGCACAAGGCGCTCCGGCCCAGAAACACAAACGCCCCGGCGGGCCGGGGCGTTTGTGATTGCTGCATCGCGCAGCCGGATGAAAAGCCAGCGATCAGCGCTTGGCAACGTCCGGCACGTCGCGGGTAGCTGCGCCAACAAACAGCTGACGCGGACGACCGATCTTGTACTCCGGATCGGTAATCATTTCTTCCCACTGCGAGATCCAGCCCGGGGTACGGGCCAGCGCGAAGATGCAGGTGAACAGCGAGGTCGGGATACCCAGCGCGCGCTGGACGATGCCCGAGTAGAAGTCGACGTTCGGGTACAGCTTGCGGCTGACGAAGTACTCGTCTTCCAGGGCGATCTTTTCCAGTTCCATGGCCAGCTTGAACAGCGGGTCGTTGTGCAGGCCCAGTTCTTCCAGCACTTCATGGCAGGTTTCGCGCATCAGCTTGGCGCGCGGATCGTAGTTCTTGTACACGCGGTGGCCAAAGCCCATCAGGCGCACGCCCGAGTTCTTGTCCTTGACCTGCTTGATGAACTCGTTGATGTTGTCGACGCTGCCGATTTCTTCCAGCATCTTCAGCGCGGCTTCGTTTGCGCCGCCGTGGGCCGGGCCCCACAGGCAGGCCACGCCGGCGGCGATGGCTGCGAACGGGTTGGTGCCCGACGAACCGGCCAGGCGCACGGTCGAGGTCGAGGCATTCTGCTCGTGGTCGGCGTGCAGGATGAAGATGCGGTCCAGCGCACGCTCCAGCACCGGGTTCACGGTGTACGGGGCGCACGGCGTGCCGAACAGCATGCGCAGGAAGTTGCCCGAGTAGGACAGGTCGTTCTGCGGATAGATGTACGGCTGGCCGATGTTGTACTTGTACGCCATGGCGACCATGGTCGGCATCTTGGCGATCAGGCGGATGGCCGAGATCTCGCGCTGGTGCGGATCATCGATGTCCATCGCGTCGTGGTAGAACGCGCTCATGGCACCCACCAGGCCCGTCAGCACGGCCATCGGATGGGCATCGCGGCGGAAACCGCGCATGAAGAACTGCAGCTGCTCATGAACCATGGTGTGGTTCATGACGTGGCCGGTGAATTCATCCTTCTGCTTGGCGTTGGGCAGCTCGCCCTTGAGCAGCAGGTAGCAGACTTCGAGGTGGTTGCACTTCTGCGCCAGCTGCTCGATCGGGTAGCCGCGGTACAGCAGCTCGCCCTTGTCACCGTCGATATAGGTGATCTTGGAATTGCACGAAGCCGTCGACATGAAACCGGGGTCGTAAGTGAACTTACCGGTCTGTCCGTACAGCTTGCGAATGTCGATTACATCCGGGCCAACGGTACCCGTGTAAATCGGCAGCTCAACGCTGGGGGAACCATCGGAGAACGATAGCGTGGCTTTCACATCGGACGGCGTCATGTCGGATCCTTCAAATGCTGTGAATAATAATGTTGACCAAAACTCAGACCGTACGCAGCAGGGTGATCACTCGCTGCATCGGGGGCGTGTCGAGCTCACCGTCCAGTTCCTTGCGCGCAAGGAGCAGGTCCATCAACTCGTTGTCGCTGAGTTCGAACAGCACGCTCAGCGAAGCCACGTCCTCGTCGGACAGGCTCTCCTCGTAACGGTTGAAAAAACGTTCGACGATGATGTCGTTCTCCAGAAGGCCGCGGCGGGCGCGCCAGCGCAGGCGGGCGCGCTTGTGCGGATCGGCCTGATGGGAGAAAGTGGTGGCAGGACTCTCAGTCATGGCTTCCTACTTCCGGCACGCCAACCCGATATAGCCGCTCGGGCTGACGTGCCGCTTACAACTACTGCAGACAGCCGCAGGATCAGACCGCGCGGCGGACCATCAGCTCCTTGATCTTGCCGATGGCCTTGGTCGGGTTCAGACCCTTCGGGCACACATCGACGCAGTTCATGATGCTGTGGCAACGGAACAGGCGGTACGGGTCGTTCAGGTTGTCCAGACGCTCGCTGGTGGCCTGGTCGCGGCTGTCCGCGATGAAGCGGTAAGCCTGCAGCAGGCCGGCGGGGCCGACGAACTTGTCCGGATTCCACCAGAACGACGGGCACGACGTCGAGCAGCTGGCGCAGAGAATGCACTCGTACAGGCCGTCCAGCTCGTCACGCTCTTCCGGCGACTGCAGGCGCTCTTTCTCGGGCGGCGGCTCGTCGTTGATCAGGAACGGCTTGATCGAGTTGTACTGCTTGAAGAAGTTCGTCATGTCGACGATCAGGTCGCGCACCACCGGCAGGCCGGGCAGCGGACGCAGCACGATGCGGTCCGGCAGCTCGCGCATATTGGTCAGGCAGGCCAGGCCGTTCTTGCCGTTGATGTTCATCGCGTCCGAGCCGCACACGCCTTCGCGGCACGAACGGCGGAACGAGATGGTCTCGTCCAGCTTCTTCAGCTTGACCAGCGCGTCCAGCAGCATGCGCTCGTGACCGTCCAGCTCGACCTCGTAGGTCTGCATGCGCGGTGCCGCATCCTTGTCCGGATCGTAGCGGTAGACTTCGAAAATACGCTTCATTTCTGTGGGTCCTGTTATCTCTACGATGCGGTGCTCAGAAGGTACGGGCCTTCGGCGGCACGCTTTCCACCGTCAGCGGTTCCATCTTCACCGGCTTGTAGTCGAGGCGGTTGCCTTCGCTGTAGAACAGCGTGTGCTTGAGCCAGTTCTGGTCATCGCGATTCGGGAAGTCGCTGTGCGCGTGGGCACCGCGCGATTCCTTGCGAGCCGCCGCCGAGATCATGGTGGCCTTGGCCACTTCCACCAGGTTGGCCACTTCCAGGGCTTCCACCAGCGCGGTGTTGAAGACCTTGGACTTGTCCTTCAGGTGGATGTTGTTGGCGCGCTCGGAGACTTCCAGGATGCGCTCGACGCCTTCGTCCATCAGCTTCTGCGTACGGAACACGCCCGCATGCGACTGCATGTTCTTGCGAATGTCGTTGGCCACGTCCTGGGTGTATTCGCCCGAGGTCGTCCCTTGCAGCTTGGCCAGGCGCGACATCGCGAGGTCGGCGGCATCGGCCGGCAGCGGCTTGTGTTCCTTCTGCTTCAGGTTCTGCGCAATGATGTGGTTGCCGGCGGCGCGGCCGAACACCACCAGGTCGAGCAGCGAGTTGGTGCCCAGGCGGTTGGCGCCGTGCACCGACACGCACGAGCATTCGCCGATCGCGTAGAAACCGTTCAGGACTTCGTTCGGGTTGCCGTTCTTCGGCACCACGACCTGGCCGTGATAGTTGGTCGGGATACCGCCCATCTGGTAGTGGATGGTCGGGACCACCGGGATCGGTTCCTTGATCGCGTCGACGTTGGCGAACTTCATGCCGATTTCGCGGATCGACGGCAGGCGCTTCATGATAGTCTCGGCACCGACGTGGGTCAGGTCGAGCAGCACGTAGTCGCCGTTCGGGCCGCAGCCGCGGCCTTCCTTGATTTCCTGGTCCATCGAGCGCGAGACGAAGTCACGCGGCGCCAGGTCCTTCAGCGTCGGGGCATAGCGCTCCATGAAGCGCTCGCCGTCCTTGTTGCGCAGGATACCGCCTTCGCCGCGCACGCCTTCGGTGATCAGCACGCCCGCGCCGGCCACGCCGGTCGGGTGGAACTGCCAGAATTCCATGTCTTCCAGCGGCACGCCTGCGCGCGCTGCCATGCCCAGGCCGTCACCGGTGTTGATGAAGGCGTTGGTGGAAGCGGCGTAGATGCGGCCGGCACCGCCGGTCGCGAACAGCGTGGTCTTGGCCTCGAGGATGTAGACCTCGCCGGTTTCCATTTCCAGCGCGGTCACGCCCAGCACGTCGCCGTCCTGGTCGCGGATCAGGTCCAGCGCCATCCACTCGACGAAGAAGTGGGTCTTGGCGCGCACGTTGCGCTGGTACAGCGTGTGCAGCAGTGCGTGGCCGGTACGGTCAGCCGCGGCGCAGGCGCGCTGCACCGGCTTTTCACCGTAGTTGGCGGTGTGGCCGCCGAACGGACGCTGGTAGATGGTGCCGTCGGGGTTGCGGTCGAACGGCATGCCGAAGTGTTCGAGCTCGTACACGACCTTCGGGGCTTCACGGCACATGAACTCGATGGCGTCCTGGTCACCCAGCCAGTCCGAGCCCTTGATGGTGTCGTAGAAGTGGTAGTGCCAGTTGTCTTCGCTCATGTTCCCCAGCGAAGCGCCGATGCCGCCCTGTGCCGCCACCGTGTGCGAGCGCGTCGGGAACACCTTGGACAGCACGGCCACGTTCAGGCCGGCTTCCGCGAGCTGGAGGGATGCGCGCATCCCGGCGCCGCCAGCACCGACGATGACCACGTCGAAACGGCGACGCGGCAATCCAGTCTTGACTGCGACCATTTATTACACCCTCCAGAGAATCTGAGCAGCGTAGCCCGCGCAACCGACGAGCCACAGAATCGTAAGAACTTGCAGCACGAGGCGCACGGCCATCGGACGCACATAGTCCATCCAGATGTCGCGCACGCCAATCCAGGCGTGATACAGCAGCGACAGGATGGTCAGGAACGTGATGATCTTCATCCACTGGTTGGAGAAGAGCCCTGCCCACGCTTCATACGAAGCGCCGTTCGACAGCAGGAAGGCAATGGCCAGGACCACGGTGAAGACCACCATGATCACGGCCGTGACGCGCTGCGCCAGCCAGTCTTTCAGGCCGTAGTGCGCACCGACGACAAGACGCTTGGGACCGATATTATTGTTTGCCACCTTGATTCTCCTCAGAACAGGCCGAACAGCTTCAGGCCGAAAATCAGGGTAAGCAGCAGGCTCACAACCAGCACGCCGATGGCAGACTTGGCCGAGGCCGGCTTGGAAACGCCGACGTGCACGTCCAGCAGCAGGAAACGGATACCCGCGCAGAAGTGATGCAGATAACCCCAGATCAGGACCAGCAGAACCAGCTTGACGAAGCCGCCGGACAGAAGCGCCGAGAACTTTGCGAAGCTCAGTTCCGAAGTGATGCTCTGCTCAAACAGATACAGGACGAAGGGAAGGAGGAGGAACATCAACGCACCGCTCACGCGATGCAGGATGGATACCTTGCCGGCCCAGGGCAACCGGTAGCGCGCAATTTGCGCGATACCGATATTCCGGTACTCCGGCCTGGCTTGTTTGACGGCTTCAGCCATGCGAGACCCCATTTTGCGGTAAACAAAAAACGAAACTGCCATTGCCCTGCATGCAACGGGATGCATTAGGGCAAATCCATGAGATTTTAGCGCCTTTGTTGCGCGCTGCACCAATAATTTTCAGCTATCAGGCACCAACACGTACCGCCCGACAATCGCACACTAATCACATCCGCCGGCAATCAGGCGCAACCTTCACCCGCGCTGCGCAACAGCCCGCACCGTCATGACGAAAGCCACAATAATCAACGCCAGCGGGCGCATCATGCCATGCGCCGGCGTCAGCTCAGGTCGTTCTGGTAATAGTGCCGCGTAGTCACATACAGGCCGCGGCGCACTTCGACGGGGCGGTCGCCATAGGTGTACGACACCCGCTCGACTGACAGCAGCGGCGAGCCTACCGGGACAGACAGCAACTCGGCCGCCGTTTCATCGGCGGGCACGGCGCGGATCTTCTCCGAGGCGCGGATCATGCGCGTGCCGAACTCGGCCTCGAACAATGCATACATGGGGCCCTTCCACTCGGTCAGCTTTTCAGCGGTGAGGCCCTTGAAGTTGGCGCCGAGCAGCCAGATTTCGTCCAGCACGGTCGACTCGCCCGAGAAATTCAGCACGCGGCGGATTTGCACCACGCTGTCGCCGGTGCGGATGTCGAGCAGCCGGGCAATTTCGGCGGGGGCGCGCAGGCGCTTGCATTCCAGCACGCGGCTGGCGCCATAATGGGGTTCGCCTTCGTCGGGGACGAGGCGCAGGAAGCGGAACTTGACCACGTCTTCATGGTGCGTGGTCACGAAGGTGCCCTTGCCCTGCCGGCGCGCCACCAGGTTCTCGGCGGCGAGTTCGTCGATGGCCTTGCGCACCGTGCCCTGGCTGACCTTGTAGCGGGAGGCCAGCTCCATTTCGCTGGGGATCATCTCGCCGGGCTTCCATTCGCCGGATTGCAGGCTGCGCGTGATCAGCGCCTTGATCTGCTGGTAGAGCGGGCTGAAGGTAGGCGACGGCACGGACTGCAGACCAGAGGTGGGGCCAGATTGCGGGGCCGCGTGCGGCACAGGCGCGGGCGGCACAGGCGCGGGCGGCGAAGAAGGCGGCTGCGTCCCGGCGCCAGGCGTGGCGGCGCCAGATTCCGGCGCGCCGGGTGCGGCTGCGCCGGTCAGGGACGTAGGCAGGGAGGACATAGCGGGATTTCACCACAAAAGGGCAAGATACGTCCAGCCTTACGTTAATTGTCTTATGTCTTATATAAGACATATGAATTGACATCGTGAGAGGCCCGACCTACACTCGCGCTGGTCCACGCCCGCGATGGCCCTCCCAGGCGCGCCAGCAGCAGCCAGGATACCGGACGGCAGTGCTCCGGTCTGGAAATGGCGCCTCGCTTCGCAGTAGACTAACGCTTTGTTGCATCACCATGACCCGTTGTGGCTCTCCTCACCGGTTCCGCCCCGTGGCCCCGCCACCTGGCTCCGGCGGACGGCCGCTCCCCGCTGTGGCGACAACCAGCACCCGGTGACCCCGCCGCGCCCCTTGTTACGGCAACGGCATGCCACCGACCGGCTTCCCCCCTTCTATCGTTTGGAGATTTACTCATGGCTAAAGCCCCAATGCGCGTCGCAGTGACCGGCGCCGCTGGCCAGATCGGCTACTCCCTGCTGTTCCGCATCGCCAATGGCGACATGCTGGGCAAAGACCAGCCGGTCATCCTCCAACTGCTCGACCTCCCGCAAGCCCAGCAAGCCGTCAAGGGCGTGGTGATGGAACTGGAAGACTGCGCATTCCCGCTGCTGGCCGGCGTGGTCATCACCGACGACCCCAAGGTTGCCTTCAAGGACGCCGACGTGGCCCTGCTGGTTGGCGCCCGTCCGCGCAGCAAGGGCATGGAGCGCAAGGACCTGCTCGAAGCCAATGCCCAGATCTTCACGGTGCAGGGCAAGGCGCTGGACGAAGTCGCCAGCCGCAACGTCAAGGTGCTGGTGGTCGGCAACCCGGCCAACACCAACGCCTACATCGCCATGAAGTCGGCCCCGAACCTGCCGCGCGAGAACTTTACCGCGATGCTGCGCCTGGACCACAACCGTGCCCTGTCGCAAATCGCCGCCAAGACCGGCAAGCCGGTGTCGTCGATCGAGAAGCTGTTCGTGTGGGGCAACCACAGCCCGACCATGTACGCCGACTACCGCTATGCCACCGTCGACGGCAAGAGCGTCAAGGATCTGATCAACGACCCGGTGTGGAACAACGACGTGTTCCTGCCGACCGTCGGCAAGCGCGGCGCCGCCATCATCGAAGCGCGTGGCCTGTCGTCGGCTGCTTCGGCCGCCAACGCTGCCATCGACCACGTGCGCGACTGGGTGCTGGGCACCAACGGCAAGGTCGTCACCATGGGCATCCCGTCGAACGGTGAGTACGGCATCCCGGCCGACACCATGTTCGGCTACCCGGTGACCACCGCCAACGGCAAGTACGAGATCGTCAAGGGTCTGGAGATCGACGCCTACAGCCAGGAAAAGATCAATATCACCCTGAACGAACTGGAAGAAGAAAAGGCCGGCGTGCAGCACCTGCTGGGCTGATCCTCCGATCGCTCGAGGAAAGACCGGGGTTCCGCAACGATTCACGAATCAGCGCGGACCCCGGTTTTTTAATATCCAGGGGCTACGATGGCCCCTGCTCTCCCCCGTCAACCCAAATCTATCCGAATCAACGTGCATCCTTCCGAGGTCTTGTTCCAGGGCGAAGCCATCCCGGTCCAGTTGCCGGTGTGTGACCACTACGCGGGCAGCGAAAAGCTGATGCGCAAATCGCTTGCCCTGCAACAAGAGCTTGGCCCGGTCTTCGACATCACCTTCGACTGCGAGGACGGCGCCGCCGTCGGCCGTGAGCGCGAGCATGCCGAGCTGTGCGCGCAGCTGGTCAACAGCCCGCTCAATGCCCACAACCGCGTCGGCGTGCGCATCCATGACCCGGCCCACCCGAGCTGGCGCGAAGACGTCGACGTGCTGGTGCGTGCCGCCGGCGCGCGCCTGGCCTATGTGGTGGTGCCCAAGGTCACCGACGTGGTCGAGGTCGCGCGCGTGACCGATCACGTCAACCAGGTGGCGCGCAATGCCGGCATCGCCCGGCATATCCCGATCCATGTGCTGGTCGAGACCCACGCCGCGCTGGAACAGGCCTTCGATATTGCCGCGCTGGTGCAGGTGGAATGCCTGAGCTTCGGCCTGATGGACTTTGTCTCGGCCCATCATGGCGCCATCCCGGGCGAAGCCATGCGCTCGCCGCAGCAGTTCGAACACCCGCTGATCCGCCGCGCCATGCTGGAGATTTCCGCCGCCTGCCACCGCCACGGCAAGGTGCCGTCGCACAACGTCAGCACCGACGTGCAGGCACCGCAGCGCGCCGGCGACGATGCGCTGCGCGCGCGCAGCGAGTTCGGCTACCTGCGCAAGTGGAGCATCCATCCGGAACAGATCGCACCGATCGTGGCGGCGTTCCGCCCGGGCGCCGACGAAATCGGCGCGGCCAGCCAGATCCTGCTGGCGGCGCACGAGAACAACTGGGCCCCGATCCGCCACGACGGCCAGTTGCACGACCGCGCCAGCTACCGCTACTACTGGTCGCTGCTGCAGCGCGCGCAGGCCACCGGCACGCCGCTGCCGGCCAATGTGGAAGCGCTGTTCTTCGCCTGAAGCGATACCCATACCAAAAACCAATCAGGACAGCGCCCAAGGAGACACGGATGTCCGCCTCGAAGTTCGCCGCACCCGCCGCCGCACCCGACGCCACGGGCAGCGAGCCAGCCGCGCCCCGGGTCAAGAAATCCGTCGCCCTGTCGGGCGTGACCGCCGGCAATACCGCGCTGTGCACCGTCGGCCGCACCGGCAACGACCTGCACTACCGCGGCTACGACATCCTCGACATCGCCGAGACCTGCGAGTTCGAGGAGATCGCCCACCTGCTGGTGCACGGCAAGCTGCCGACCAAATCCGAACTGGCCGCCTACAAGGCCAAGCTCAAGAGCCTGCGCGGCCTGCCCGCCAATGTGAAGGCCGCGCTCGAATGGGTGCCCGCCAGCGCCCACCCGATGGACGTGATGCGCACCGGCGTGTCGGTGCTGGGCACCGTGCTGCCGGAGAAGGAAGACCACAACACCCCGGGCGCGCGCGACATCGCCGACCGCCTGATGGCCAGCCTGGGCTCGATGCTGCTGTACTGGTATCACTACAGCCACAATGGCAAGCGCATCGAAGTCGAAACCGACGATGACTCCATCGGTGGCCACTTCCTGCACCTGCTGCACGGCGAGAAGCCGTCGGCACTGTGGGAGCGCGCCATGAACACCTCGCTGAACCTGTACGCCGAGCACGAGTTCAACGCCTCGACCTTCGCCGCCCGCGTGATCGCCGGCACGGGTTCGGACATGTATTCGTCGATCAGCGGCGCCATCGGCGCGCTGCGCGGCCCCAAGCACGGCGGCGCCAACGAGGTCGCGTTCGAGATCCAGAAGCGCTACGACAACCCGGACGAGGCCCAGGCCGATATCACCCGCCGCGTCGAGAACAAGGAAGTTGTGATCGGCTTCGGCCACCCGGTGTACACCACCGGCGACCCGCGCAACCAGGTGATCAAGGAAGTGGCGAAGAAGCTGTCGAAGGATGCCGGCTCGATGAAGATGTTCGACATCGCCGAGCGCCTGGAAACGGTGATGTGGGACATCAAGAAGATGTTCCCGAACCTGGACTGGTTCAGCGCGGTGAGCTACCACATGATGGGCGTGCCGACAGCGATGTTCACGCCGCTGTTTGTGATCGCGCGTACCTCGGGCTGGGCCGCGCACATTATCGAGCAGCGCATCGACAACAAGATCATCCGCCCGAGTGCCAACTACACCGGCCCGGAAAACCTGAAGTTTGTGCCGATTGGCAAGCGCAAGTGAAGCCGGGCCAACTAGCCCCCTTCGATAATGTAACCAAAGACCAGAGCACTACGCCGCCCTGGGCAAATCGTAGAGAATAGCGGCGGAATTTGTCCCGGCGCCGCCCGATTTGACGGCGGCGAATGAAACATAAACCGATTTCAGTATCCGAAAGGCACTCACAAAATGAAACATCTTGTCCTTGCCGCCTGCATCGGCGCATTCAGCCTGACCACCGCGACCGCCGTGATGGCACAGGAACCTGCCAAGAAGACCACCACCAAGAAGGCTTCGAGCAAGAAGAAGGCAGCTGCCGGGACCGCCGCGGCGGCCGGCGCTGCTGCCGCGGTCACGCCGAACGGCGAAAAATGGCAGTGTGAACTGGGCAACAACCTGTATATCGCCGGCGACATGCTGCGCGACGAGGTCCTAACCGTGCACTGGCAAGGCCGCGACTACAAGCTGCCGCGCCAGCCCACGGTGACCGGCGCCGACCGCTACTACGACGCCCGCACCGGCCTGGACCTGGTGGTGATCCCGAGCAAGGCCATGCTGTTCAACAAGAACCTGGGCCAGCGCCTGGCCGACGACTGCCAGAGCGCCGCCATGCAGGCCGGCGCCGCAGCCCCGACCCAGGCCGGCGGCCTGCGCGCCCCGGCCACCACCCCGCTGCTGGTCACGCCCCCGGGCGGCCCGACGCAGGTGCCGGAAGGCGCCCAGCAATCCGCAGCGCCCAAGCAGTAAGTCCGTACCGGGGCGCTGGCGGCCGCTGAATTCCGGCCGCCAGCGCCCTTTTTTGCCTTGCCGGGCGGTCAATCCCGGGCGGGCATGCTGTCGGGCCAGTGTCGTTGCGGCCGGCGGGATGCCGAGCCGGGTGGCGCCAAAGCCGCGCGGCGGTTAGAGTATGCAGTTGCAGTGCGCTGCCGGCCTCGGACCGCGGTCAAATGCCGCGGCAGCGCACCGGGGTCTTGATTCAGGTCCGAGCCAAATGCCATCGCATCATCCTTCGATCGGAGTACGGCAATGCCCCACAACCTCAAGAACACGCTAAAAGAATTCAAGATCGGCTCTTCCGGCAAGGGCCAGTATTACTCCCTGCCCCAGTTGGGCGAGGAGCTGGACGTGGCAATCGGGCGCCTGCCGGTGTCGATCCGCGTGGTGCTGGAATCGGTGCTGCGCAACTGCGACGGCAAGAAGGTCACCGAAGAGCACGTCAGGCAACTGGCCAGCTGGAAGCCGAACGCCGAGCGCGTCGACGAGATTCCCTTCGTGGTGGCCCGCGTGGTCTTGCAGGACTTTACCGGCGTGCCGCTGCTGGCCGACCTGGCCGCGATGCGCAACGTCGCCGAGAAGATGGGCAAGAACCCCAAGAAGATCGAGCCGCTGGTGCCGGTGGACCTGGTGGTCGACCACTCGGTGCAGGTCGACCATTTCCGCGAAAAGAAGGCGCTGGACCTGAACATGCAGCTGGAATTCCAGCGCAACAACGAGCGCTACCAGTTCATGAAGTGGGGCATGCAGGCGTTCGATACCTTCGGCGTGGTGCAGCCGGGCTTCGGCATCGTGCACCAGGTCAACCTGGAATACCTGGCCCGTGGCGTGCACAAGAAAGACGGCGTCTACTACCCGGACACTCTGGTCGGCACTGACTCGCACACCACCATGATCAACGGCATCGGCGTGGTGGGCTGGGGCGTCGGCGGCATCGAGGCCGAGGCCGGCATGCTGGGCCAGCCGGTCTATTTCCTGACGCCGGACGTGGTTGGCGTGGAACTGAAGGGCCGCCTGCGCGAAGGCGTCACCGCCACCGACCTGGTGCTGACCATCACCGAGATGCTGCGCAAGGAAAAGGTCGTCGGCAAGTTCGTCGAGTTCTTCGGCGAAGGCACCGCCAGCCTGGCCCTGCCCGACCGCGCCACCATCGGCAACATGGCGCCGGAATACGGCGCCACCATGGGCTTCTTCCCGGTGGACGAGAAGACCATCGACTACTTCAAGGGCACCGGCCGCACCGAAGAGGAAATCGCCGCGTTCGAGGGCTATTTCCGCGCACAGAAGATGTTCGGCATTCCCAAGGCCGGCGAGATCGACTACAGCAAGGTGGTGACGCTGGACCTGGGCACGGTGGCGCCGTCGCTGGCGGGCCCGAAGCGCCCGCAGGACCGCATCGAGATCGGCAACGTCAAGAGCACCTTCGCCTCCCTGTTCAGCAAGCCGGTGGCCGAGAACGGCTTCAACAAGGAGGCGGCCGACTTGGACCGCGTCTACACCACCACCGACGGCCTCGAGGTGAAGAACGGCGACGTGCTGATCGCCGCGATCACGTCCTGCACCAACACCTCCAACCCGAGCGTGCTGCTGGGCGCTGGCCTGCTGGCCAAGAAGGCGGTGGAAGCCGGCCTGACAGTGGCGCCGCACATCAAGACCTCGCTGGCCCCGGGCAGCCGCGTGGTGACGGAATACCTGACGGCCGCCGGCCTGCTGCCCTACCTGGAAAAGCTGGGCTTCGGCGTGACCGCCTATGGCTGCACCACCTGCATCGGCAACGCCGGCGACCTGACGCCCGAGCTGAACGAGGCCATCACCAAGAACGACCTCGTGGCCGCTGCCGTGCTGTCGGGCAACCGCAATTTCGAAGCCCGCATCCACCCGAACATCCGCGCCAACTTCCTGGCCTCGCCGCCGCTGGTGGTGGCCTACGCCATCGCCGGCAATATCACGCGCGACCTGATGACCGAGCCCGTGGGCAAGGGCAAGAAGGGCCGCGACATCTACCTGGGCGATATCTGGCCGACCTCGGAAGAAATCCACGCACTGATGAAGTACGCGATGGATGCCAAGACCTTCAAGGGCAACTACGAACAGGTCAAGAAGCCGAGCAAGCTGTGGGCCGGCATCAAGGGCACCAAGGGCCAGGTGTACGACTGGCCCAAGTCGACGTACATCGCCGAGCCGCCCTTCTTCCAGGACTTCAGCATGCAGCCCGCCGCCACCAGCGCCAGCGTGCGCGGGGCGCGTGCGCTGGGCATCTTCGGGGATTCGGTGACGACCGACCACATCTCTCCGGCCGGTTCGATCAAGGACACCTCGCCCGCGGGCAAATACCTGCTGTCGCACGGCGTGCTGAAGGCCGACTTCAACAGCTACGGTTCGCGCCGCGGCAACCATGAAGTCATGATGCGCGGCACCTTTGCCAACGTGCGCATCAAGAACCTGATGATCCCGCCCAAGGCCGACGGCTCGCGCGTGGAAGGCGGCATCACGCTGCACCAGCCCACTGGCGACGAAATGTCGATCTACGATGCCGCCATGAAGTACGTTGCCGAGGGCACGCCCACGGTGGTGTTTGGCGGCGAAGAGTACGGCACCGGCTCGTCGCGCGACTGGGCCGCCAAGGGCACGCAGCTGCTGGGCGTGAAGGCCGTGGTGGCACGCAGCTTCGAGCGCATCCACCGCTCCAACCTGGTCGGCATGGGCGTGCTGCCGCTGCAGTTCAAGGGCAATGACAGTGCGCAGACGCTGGGCATCACCGGCAACGAGACCTTCGATATTGAAGGGATCGAGGGCGACCTGAAGCCGCAGCAGGACGTGGTGCTGGTGATCCATCGAGCCAATGGCGACGAGCAGCGCGTGCCGGTGCTGCTGCGCATCGATACGCCGATCGAGGTCGACTACTACAACCACGGCGGCATCCTGCCGTTCGTGCTGCGCCAGCTGCTGGCCGCCTGAGATCCACCTGAGGCGCCCGCAGCCTGCCAAGGCTGACGCCGCCTGCCTGGCCCTGTTGCGGGGCCCAGGCAGGCGGCGTTTTTCATTGGTGTCCTGCGCCCCTTGCATCACCCCGAACGAAGTCGGGCGCGTGTAAGTTCCACGCAAGCCAGTACTGCCACACTGTGTTCCACAAGAACAGCGGTCGCACGACCGGAAGCCGGGTCCGCCCGGCATCATCCAGAATCAGGAGACACCATGGTTAAGATCCTTATCGCATTCGTCGTGGTTGCCGGCGCGGCCCTCTACCTGCTGACCAAGGGCGGCAGCGACGTTTCCATGTCCGGCGAGTCGCACAGCGTCGAGAGCCACGCGCCCGCGGCCCCTGGCGCCGCTCCGGCCCAGAAATAAGCCGCACGCCCGGGCGCGTCCGCACAGGCTGCACGCATATAGCGGCCTGCGTGTCAACGCAACGAGTAGAATACCGTTTTACGCATAAACGGACGGTTTCTTTCTATGGCAGGTTTTCGCCCCAAGGCTTCCCCACGACTCTCCCCTGACGCCGAGCGTCTGGTGGCCGATGCGCTCGCCCTCGACGCTTCGGGCAGCCGCATGGAGGACGCGTACTGGGAACGGCGGCTCTCGCAGCGCCTGGGCCGCCTGCTGAAGAACGGGAGCCAGACCGCGCTCGACGCGGCGCTGGAACACCTGTTCAAGCACAATGCAGACGCCTCCGACGTACTGGCCGAGCAGGCCGAGACGCTCGCCGAATCCGCCACCATCGAGGTCGACGGCCAGCGCTATGACGCGCTGCTGATTGCCGCCCCGATCCTGGCGCACACGCGCTACGCGATTCCCTCCGGCTCGCTCAAGCCGGAGCTGGCGCAGACGCTGGCGGTGCACCTGCAGGCACATGTGCTGGCCACCGGCACCAAGGTCTCGCTGTCGCCCTACCTCTACAGCATCGACCAGCTGCCGCGCACGCACAGCGACACCTTTGCGCTCACGCACAAGCTGGCCGCGGCCGCCCTGGCCGGCACGGTACCCAAGGTCGACCTGCGCGACCTGCCCGAGACCGCGCCGATCCTGGCCGATCCGCGCTACCTGCTGGCCGTGGTGGTGGCCCCGCACGAGCAGGCGCTGTTCCGCTGGCAGGAAGACGCCAAGGATCACCACGCCGAGCGCTCGACCTGCCTCGACCAATGGCGCACCCAGGTGCAGCCGTCGGTGGCGCTGTTGCTGCCGGGCTGCGAGTTCGAGTTGCTGCTGCCTGACGCCTTCTTCCTGTCCTGCCGCGAGTCCGACAAGAGCATCCGCCCGCTGACCGTGCGCGCCGCGGTCAACTACCTGTGCGGCACCCTCGACATCTCCGCCGGCCAGCTGGCCGCCGTGGTGGCTGCCTTCGGCGAGGAAGTGGTCGAGGAATACCGCGTGGGCTTCACCATGCGCGGCGAGAAGGATGTGATCTACGGCATTGTGTGGCCGGTCTACGGCCGCGAAGCCGGCGAGGTCGATGCCGACGAAAAGGGCAACCCGCTCGAGCAGATCTGCGAGGAACTGCGCAACGCCGGCGTGGAAGACATCTTCCGCCACGCCGCGCTGTTCGATCCGGAATACTGCGAGGACTGCGGCACGCCGCTGTACGCGGACCGCAACGGCGAGATCGTGCACGCCGAACTGCCCGAGGACGCGCCGACGCAGCAGCCGCTGTTCCACTGACGCATCCGGCTGCGCCAGGCAAAAAGACGGCCCGCATGCGCGGGCCGTTTCTCATTGGCGAGCCGCTCAGGCGGGCTTGCGCTCGCTGACGCAGCGCCACAAGCCATGGCCCGATGCGCCGTACTTGCGCTCGAACGGCGTCATCGGCTGCGCCGGCGCCCACGCCTCTACCTGCGCCGGGCGCCCGACCAGCGCCAGCGCCTGGGCAAACTCATCGATATAGATGCGCCAGTTGCTGCGGCACTCCAGGTAGTCGCCGCAGGCAGCCAGCGCCGGGAACACCGCATGGCCCTGCCAGCGCCGCCCCAGGTGGCCGATCTTGGGCCACGGGTTCGGGTACAGCACGTAGTGGCGCGCCACCGGCACGGCCTCGGCCTGCAGCAGGCGCCAGGCATCGACCAGGTCGGCCCGCGCCCAGCAGAAGTTGGCGGGCATCGGCGCCTCGCCCCACCAATCCTTGCCGGCGGCCAGGCGCTTCTCGGACTGGTCGACGCCGATCACGAAGTGGTCCGGGAACGCCGTCGCCAGCCGCAGCGTGCTTTCACCCACGCCGCAGCCCGCATCCAGGATCAGCGGCGCGCCGCCGGCCTGCTGCCAGCTTTGCAGCGCCGCGCCGAGCTCGCGCCGGCTGGCTTCGCCGATGGGCTTGCGGAACGGCTCGGCCAGGTGGCGCGCGACGCGCGCGGCCAGGTGTTCGTGGACATCGGACTGGGCCGAGACAATGGTGCGGGAATTGGCAAACATGGGCGCCATTCTAACGGCGCCGCCCCGCATCGGCTTGGCAGCCCGCGCCAAAGGCTGCAACCAAGCCACTTTAGCGGCACAATGCGGGACAAACCCGCCTGAGAACCCGGCCGCGTCCGCGCGGACCCGTACGAGGAGCCAGCCAGATGACACCGACCCACGCCCTGCCGCCGCAACGTCCGCCCCGCCGCCCTGCCCGCCGCGCCGTGCTCCATGCCGCCACCGCGCTGGTGCTGGCCAGCGCCGCCTTCACGCTGCTGCCGGCGGGAGCCGCCCACGCCGAAGACCTGCGCATCGGCCTGGCGGCCGACGTGACCTCGATGGACCCGCACTGGAACAATTCCGGCCCCAACAACGCCATCGCGCTGCATGTGTTCGAGTCGCTGGTGTTCATGGACAAGAATGCGCGCTACATCCCCGGCCTGGCGCTGTCGTGGAAGCCGGTCAACGCCATCACCTGGGAGATCAAGCTGCGCCCCAACGTGAAGTGGCACGACGGCTCGCCCTTTACCAGCGAGGACGTCAAGGCCTCGCTGGAGCGCCCGGAGAAGCTGGTCAACAGCCCGGGCTCGTTCACCAGCTACACCAAGCCGATCGCGCGTATCGACACACCCGACCCGCTGACGGTGCGCCTGACCATGAGCGTGCCCAATTACGCCAACCTGGCCAACGACCTGAACAGCGTGCCGATCATGCCGAAGAAGGTCGCCGCCACGCTGACGCAGGCGGACTTTGATTCGGGCAAAGTCATGATCGGCACCGGCCCGTTCAAGTTCGTGCGCTTTGCGCGCGGGCAGGAAATCGTGATGGAGCGCAACCCCAACTACTGGGGCCCCAAGCCCGAGTGGGACCGCGCCATCTTCCGCATCATCACTGACAACGGCGCGCGTTCGTCCGCGCTGCTGGCTGGCGATGTCGACGTGATCGAGAGCGTACCGTCGGCCGACGTCGCCAAGCTAAAGCAGAACCCGAAGTTCAAGATCGAGCAGCAGGTGTCGTGGCGCACCATCTTCTGGCAAATGGACCAGTCGCGCGACAACCCGCCCTTTGTCACCGACAAGGCCGGCAAGCCGCTGGGCAAGAACCCGTTCAAGGATGCGCGCGTACGCGCCGCAATCAGCAAGTCGCTGAACCGCGACGCCATCGTCAGCCGCATCATGGAAGGGCTGGCGGTGCCGGCCTCGTCGATCGTCTCGCCGCAGATCTTCGGGCATCCCGGCACCAAGCCTGAAGCCTATGACCCGGAAGGCGCGAAAAAGCTGCTGGCGGCCGCAGGCTACCCCGACGGCTTCGGCCTGACGCTGCACGCCACCAACAACCGTTACCTGAACGACGCCGCGGTGGCGCAGGCCACCGCCAGCATGCTGACGCGCATCGGCATCCAGACCAAGGTGGAGACGTTGCCGGTGGCGGCCTACTTCACGCGCGCACGCCAGGGCGAGTTCGCCTTCCAGATGCTGGGCTGGGGTTCGGCTGCGGCCGACGTGGCACTGCGCTCGATTACCGGCACGCCCAACCCCAAGACCGGCTATGGCACCTGGAACTGGGGCAAGTACAGCAACCCCCAACTGGACCAGCTGATCGAGAAGTCGCTGACCACCGTCAGCAGCGACAAGGCCCGCGAAGAGAATGCCCGCATCGCGGCCAAATTTGCGCTGGCCGACCACGCGATCATTCCGTCGCACAGCCAGCTGGCGATGTGGGCGATGAAGAAGGGACTGAAGTACGAGGCGCGCACCGACGAGTGGTCGCTGGCGCAGTTCTTCCACAAGGAGTGAGCGCGGCGCTGCCTGCTGCCGCTCTCCCGCGCAGCGGGAGAGCGGCCATTCCTCAGATCTTCAACTGCTCTTCCTGCCGCGCATTCGCCGCGCGCAGCTTCTGCACCCAGTCGCGCGCCGGCAGGCCGGTGGTCTTTTCCACCACCTCGGCACGCCCCTCCAGCGCTTCCCACGACACATCAATATCCGGCCCGTTGAAGGCCATCGCGATGATGTTGCCGTCATGCACTTCCGGGAACACCAGCACGCGGTTGTCAAAGGCATCGCAGATGCGTTCGATATTCTTCGGAAAGCTGTCGTGGTCGCCGAACAGGTTGATGGTCATCACCCCGGGTGCCTTCAGCGTGCGGCGGCAGGCTCGGTAGAACGCGGTGGTGTCCAGCACCGGGCCGCGCGCGGTGGCGTCGTACAGGTCCACCTGCAGCACATCGATGGCGCCGGCGTGGGTGCCGTCCATGACGTAGTCCCAGGCATCCTGCTCGCGCACGGTCAGGCGCGCATCGTCCTCGCGCAGGCCGAACATGCTGCGCCCGGCGATGATCACCGCGGGGTTCAGCTCCACCGCGGTCACGCGCGCTTGGCTGAACTGGCGGTGGCAGAACTTGGTCAGCGCCGCGGCTCCCAAGCCAAGCTGGACCACGTGGAATTCTTCAACGGAAGGCGACAGGAACAGCAGCCAGGCCATCATCTGCTGCGCGTATTCCAGCTCGATCGCATCGGGCTTGCGCAGGCGCATCGCGCCCTGCACCCACTCGGTGCCGAAGTGCAGGTAGCGCACCCCTTCCATTTCCGAGAAGGTCACCGGCGCGAAGCGCGGCGTCATGCGCTTTTCTTCGCGTGCCGGCGCCTCGCCACGGCTGCGGGTGCCACGTGCCGGACGGCGCGAGGCCACGGCTTCAATCGATTTGCGTTTCAGTAGGGTCATGTTGTCGAGAAAGGCGTTCAGCACCCGTTCCAGCATGGATGGGGACAAACGCGGATTACTTGCCCAGCGCAGACTGCGCGCGCTGCAGCCATTCGCGGTTGTGATCGCGGGCGTGGCGCGGCCAGTGGCGGGCGTCGTGGACGATATCGGCATAGAGCTGCTGCGCGCGCTCGCGGTCTGCGGCGTCGGGCTGCGCCGCCAGCCAGTCGGCAAAGAGGCAGCGCGGCGCGGCATCGCTGGCGCTGGTCAGCGCCTGCTCGAACGCGGCCCGCGTGCCGGATGCACCGGTGGCCGCCAGCGCGCGCGCAAACAGCAAGGCCGGATCGGGCTGCTGGCGCGACTGCGGATTGGCGGCGAACAGCTTCTCCAGTGTTGCCAGCGCGCCGGCGGCATCGTTGGTGGCGAACTGCGCCTGCGCCAGTCCCTGCAGCAGCGCCGGATCGGTCGCGAACGGTCCGTTGGCCGCTGCCTGGTAGTGCTGCAGGGCTTCCGACGGCTCCCCGGCCGCCAGCAGCGCGGCGCCCAGGCGCATGCGGTGCGCCACCGTCGGGGCGCGGTCAAAGTCTGAGCGGGCCTCGCGCACCGCGCGGTTCGGATCGACCAGTTGCGTGATGGCACGCGTGGCCGCACGCGCGCCGCGCGACTGGCGCAGCCCGGGCAGGTAGATCGCGAAGAAATACACCACGCTGCCCAGCCCCGGGAACAGGAACAGGATCAGCAGCCAGTACATGTTCTGGTGCGTGCGCACCGCGTGCACCGCGAAGAACAGTGCGACGATGATATGGATGCTGATGCCGAAGATACGCATAGGGAATTCACCTTTGAATCAATGGCCGGCACGCCGGCCGCCGGCATTGTGACAGAAAGGCAGGGCGCCGGGTTTCAGCCGCCCGCCGCAATGCCGGCGCCGGCCGACTGCAGCCCCGCCACCGCCTGCGGCGTCAGCACGGCCTCGCCATTGACCGCACGCGCCACCAGCGCATCGGCCGCCTCGATGGCAATGCCCTGTGCGCTGTACCAGGCATCGTCGTAATAGGTGTTGCCGTAGCGCTCGCCGCTGTCGCACAGCAGGCTGACGATGGCGCCGCCCTCACCCGCCGCGTGCATCTGCTGGGCCAGGTACAGCACGCCGACGAAATTGGTGCCGGTGGACCCGCCCACGCGGCGCCCGAAGCGCCCGGAAAGGTAGCGCATGGCCGCGAACGAGAGCGCATCCGGCACCTTCAGCATGGCGTCGATGCAGGTCGGGATAAACGAATGCTCCACGCGCGGCCGGCCGATGCCTTCGATGCGCGAGCCCTCCGCCAGGGACAGGTCCGGCTGCGGCTTGCCCTCCAGGCAGCTGCGGAAGTAGTCGAAGAACACCGAGTTCTCCGGGTCCGCGCACAACACGCGGGTCTGGTGGCGGCGATAGGCCACATAGCGCCCCAGCGTGGCGATGGTGCCGCCGGTGCCGCCGCTCGATACCAGCCAGGCCGGCACCGCATGCTCTTCCTGCGCCATCTGCTTGAAGATCGACTCGGCGATATTGTTGTTGGCGCGCCAGTCGGTGGCGCGCTCGGCGTAGGTGAACTGGTCCATGAAATGCCCGCCCGTCTCCTGCGCGATGTGGCGCGAGGCGGCGTAGATCTCGGACGGGCTGTCCACTAGGTGGCAGTGCCCGCCGTAGAACTCGATCGCCTCGATCTTGGCGCGCGAGGTGCCCGCCGGGATCACCGCCACGAACGGCAGCCCGAGCAGCCGCGCAAAGTAAGCCTCGGAGATTGCCGTCGAGCCGCTGGATGCCTCCACCACCGTGCTGCCCTCATGCAGCCAGCCGTTGCACAGCGCGTACAGGAACAGCGACCGCGCCAGCCGGTGCTTGAGGCTGCCGGTCGGATGACTGGACTCGTCCTTGAAATAGACGCGGATGTCAGGGTAGCCCGGCAGGTCCAGCGGGATCAGGTGGGTGTCGGCGGAACGGTTGAAATCCGCATCGATCTTGCGGATGGCCTCATGGGTCCAGTCGGAAAGTGGCATGGCAGTGTTCCGGGCAGGCCGGGCATCGGGACAGACCGTCAGGATGCCAGAAGCGCACGCCACAAATCCAGTTTCCGGGATGGGCAGGCGGCCTGGCACAACCCGCAAAGGGCGGTTTCTCCACAACCGCGGGACCAGGCATGGCATTTCCTGTCCGGATGCAGCCACCGGCGCGGGTGCTGGGATATGATAATAGGACTAACATCATATGTGACTGCAACAGATGTCCCCCGATGTCCGCGATACCCGGGAGCACCCGCCACCTTGCCCGCCCCAGCCAGCCGACCGGCCCCGCTCCTCGGGTCCTGCATTGCGCAAGGCTGCCGTGATCGAGGCCACCCTCAACATCGCCGCCGGCAAGGGTTTCCAGGGGCGCGGCTCGGCGCGCATGAGCCTGGTGGCCGGCCGCTTTGCCAGCCGCATCGTGCTGGTCACGGACTCCGGCTCGGCCGATGCGCATGACGTGATGGCCGTCATGCGCCTGCGCACGCCGCCAGGCACCGTGCTGCGCATCCAGGCCGACGACCCGGCCGAAGTCGCCGCGGTCCGGGCCATCGCACGACTACTCGGACCTGGGAACGGCCAGCCATGAGCGAACGCAAACCGGACGCCGGCACTGGCATCGCCGCGGATAGCGGCCGCACGTCCTTTGACTCCTATATGCGGTTCCTGGCCGAAGCCCCGCGCGACGGCACGCCCGTGGTGCTGGAGACCGAGACCGCCCTGTCGCTGCACTTCGACGTGCTGGCCACGCAGAGCTTCATGTCGCGGCGCGATCCCGACCGGCTGGTGCTGGGCTATACGCGCACCATGATGGGATTCCTGCTGCTGCATCCGTCGCCGGCACGGATTTCGGTGATCGGGCTCGGCGGAGGCTCGCTGGTCAAGTATTGCTACCGGCACCTGCCTGCCACGCGGGTGGTTGCTGTCGAGATCGACCCAGCGGTGATCGCACTGCGCGAGCGCTTCCGCATTCCGCCCGACGATGTCCGCCTGCAGGTGGTCTGCGCCGATGGCGCCGAGTACGTCAGGGGCCGGGAAGCGCGCCCCGAGGTCATCCTCGTCGACGGCTTCCTGGCTGACGGCATGCCGCTGCAGCTTGGCTCTGCCGGCTTCTACGCGGCCTGCCACGCGAGGCTGGCCGACGACGGCGTGCTGGTCGCCAACTTCCTGGCAAGCGACCGTGGCATGCCGCACTACCTGGACGCGGTGCGCGCCGTGTTCGGGGCCTCGATGTCGGTCGCGCGCGCCGAGGACAGCTGCAACTACACGTTGTTTGCCTGGAAAGGCCAGCCCCGGCTGCCGTCGCTGCAGACGCTCCTGGCACGCGCACGGGTGCTGGAAACCGTGCATGCGCTGAAGCTGACACCGACTGCCCGCCGCATGAAGCGCGGCGAGGCAGTTGCCGCCGACCCCGACGCCTGGCACGCCCTTGCCCGGCCGCCCCGGCACGCCCTGTAGCGGCAACGCAGGTCCTCCGCCTCCCTTTCCAATCCGCCAGACGCCGCCCCATCGCCATGCCGATCCTGTACCTGCGCAAACTGACTGGGAAGCGGCGCAGCCCCCACGCCAACCGGCACCTGGCCGGCTACCCTGCCTTGTCGCAGGCGCCATCAATGCCGGCGGCTTCCTGGCCGTGCAGCAATACACCTCGCATATGTCCGGCGTGGTCTCAGCCATGGCCGACAACCTGGCGCTGGGCAGCTTCGCGCTGGTGCTGGACGGGGTCGGGGCGCTGCTGTCGTTTCTCGGCGGCGCTGCGTGCTCGGCGGTGCTGGTCAACTGGGGGCGGCGCGAGCGGCTGCACAGTGAATACGCGCTGCCGCTGGCGCTGGAAGCGGGGCTGCTGCTGTGCTTTGGCCTGATCGGCGGCAACCTAGGGGCAGCACCAGTGGCTGTTCATGCCAGCCAGGGTGATGCTGCTGTGCTGCTGTGCTGCTGTGCTGCTGTGCTGCTGTGCTGCTGTGCTTCATCATGGGGCTGCAGAATGCCATGATCACCAAGCTCTCGAACGCCGAGATCCGCACCACCCACCTCACTGGCATGGTTACCGATATCGGCATCGAGCTGGGTAAGCTGTGCTACTGGAACGCAGCCGCGCCAGCACGCACGCCATCAAGCACACAAGCGCGCCCCCTGCCCCGCGTGCTCGCCGACCGGTGCAAGCTGCGCCTGCTGGTGGTGCTGGTCACGCTGTTCTTTGCCGGCGGCGTCGCCGGCGCGCTGGGGTTCAAGCACCTGGGTTTCAGCGCCACGCTGCCGCTGGCCGTGCTGCTGCTGGCGCTGATCGCAGTGCCACTGACCGACGACCTGCGCAGCCGCTGGCGCACAGGCTCACTGCCGCGCCTGGCGGCGCGGACGCGGCAACGCGTGCAGGCGGGCGCGCTACACCGGCGGCGCTAGGCGCCGTCTAGCGGTACACCAGCACCGGAATCTTGCTGTGCGTCAGCACCTTCAGGGTTTCGCTGCCGATCAGCATGCCCTGGACCCCGCGCCGCCCGTGCGAAGCCATCACGATCAGGTCGCAGCCCATTTCCTCGGCCGTCTTGATGATGGCCTCGTAGGGATGGTCGTTGACGACGTATGCCGTTTCACAGGGCACACCCGCGGCGCCGGCTTCGTCGGCCAGTCCGCGCAGGTAGCGGGTTGCTTCTTCCCAGGCTTGCTTCACGTAAGTTTCGCGCGTGTCCTCCAGCATCTCGACCTGGTAGGTCAGCACGTGGTAGTTCGGACAGACCCGCACCGCGGTGGTACGCGCCCCCATTTCCCGCGCCAGGATCAGGGCCTTGCGGAATGCCGATTCAGACAGGTCGGAGCCATCGACCGCCAGCAGGAGATGCTTGAACATGATTGCCTCCTTGCCTGCATAGTTGCCGGCTAAGGCGCTCACTTCCGATGCGTCGTCGCCATGCGTCCGAAAGTGCGAGCCCCGCAAGGCGCACAGGGAGCGACCGATACCTCCGGTTTCGAATGATTCGTCGCTCGACTCCAGTATAGGTGCGCCATGGCCCACGGCAATCCGGCATGCGTCACATGCGCACGGGTGGATTCAATACCAGCGATTTGCGAAGCCGTTGGCTGGCTGCGGGCCGCGTCAGGCCCGACCAGGGTCGCGCCGGATCGTTGTGCAATCCTCCGTCAGCCATGCGGCGATAGCCTCGGCCACCGCTTGCGGCGCTTCCATGGTGATCGTGTGCCCCGCATCCTCGATCACTTCAAGCCGCGCCGCCGGGATCCGCTCGCGCATGTCCACGTGGCTGTCCAGCGGGTTCCAATGATCCTGGCGGCCGCACAGCAGCAGCGTCGGGCAGGTAATGGCCGGCAGCAGCGCCGATGCGTCCGGACGCCCGAGCAACGCCCGCACCTGCGCACGCGCGTGGGTCCGGTGGACTTCAGCACCGCGTTCGTGGATGCCTCGCTGGAGTTCGGCGACGGCCAGCGGCCGGGCCTGCATAACGATTTCGTGGTGCCGCTGCGGTTGTCGCCCTATGCGGCGCCGTCATGGGTGGCCGCGCATGGCCGGGCGATCGACGCCGGCACGCCGCGGTCGGCGCTGATCCACCACCTGACGCTGTCCGACGCATGGGAAGGCTGGTTCGCACGGCAAGGCATCAAAGCCAGCCCGGGCCACGAAGGGCCGCGCTACGAGGTGATGTCGATGGCGTTGAACGCCACCGTGGCGGGGATGGGCGTGGCGCTGCTGCCCTCCTACATGACCGGGGACCTGCTGGCGGCCGGCAAGCTGGAGCGCCTTTCCGACACAGCCTGGCAACATCCGAAGGGCTACTACCTGGTGTATCCGCCGGCGTCGGCACAGATGCGGGCGCTGAAGGTGTTTCGCGACTGGCTGTTGCAGCAGCACGAGGCAGGTGCCGCCGAAGGAAGCCTGAAGGCCTAATGCCGGTCGGCATACGCGCGAGTCTCGCGCCGGGCTAAGCGGATTTCCTGATGTGTGTGGCTGCGCTGACTGAGCTAGCATCCTATGCACCATCCCTCTTCATGCCCCGCCATGCGTGACTTCAAGCGGTTGCTATCGTGCCTGCTGGCTGCATTGTGTGCTGCTTGTGCACAGACGATGCCTCAGCCCTCCGGTCCGCTCGCATTCAACGCGGCGACGGTAGGAAGCCCGGGAAGCCGCGCCACGGCAGAACTGTACCGGCCCGAGGGCGCCGGCCCGTTTCCCGCGGTCGTCGCGCTGCACGGCTGCGATGGCGTCAGCCCGCACTACCGGACCTGGGCACGCCGGCTGGCCTCGTGGGGCTATGTGGTACTGCTGGTGGACAGCTTTGGCCCGCGCAACCTCAGGACGGTATGCAACCATGGCCGGGACGTCCCCCCCGAGCTGCGCGCGCAAGATGCACTGGCCGCCGCCGCTTACCTGCGCGCGCGGCCGGACGTGGTGGGGAGCCGCATCGGCGTCATTGGCTTCTCGCACGGCGGCTGGACTGTGCTCAAGAGCGTGCTCGCCAGCGATGCCGGAGTCGAGGTCACCCACCCCTTCGCCGCCGCCGTGGCGTTCTACCCAGGCTGCGAGATGCCCCGCTCCGTCCTGCTCACCGACACACTAATCCTGATCGGCGACGCCGACGACTGGACGCCCGCCGCGCGCTGCGAACGCTGGCGCGATATCGTGATGAAGCACGGCCATACGGTCGAGATGATCGTGTACCGCGGCGCCGTACATGGCTTTGACACGAGCCGTCCGCCCCATGCCTTCGCCGGGCACATCGTCGGTCAGGATCCCGCTGCCGCCGAAGATGCCATCGCGCGGACGCAAACCTTTTTCCGGCAGCGCCTGATGGCGCCGTAGACAGTTGCTCCGGGCGCAACCAGCGTGAGCTATGGCATAGATATTGCGTAGAGGACACACAGGCCAACGGCGGCCTTGAAACAGATTGGCAAGCCGCGATGACATGCTCCGAAAAGGAGCATCCCGGGCAACGACGCCCCGAAGCGAATGGACCACGAACCGGACAACCGGTTCGCAGGCATCGCGCTTCGGGGCGCTTTGGCTTTGCCGGTCAGCGCGGTGCGCGTCTGCGTCGACACTACCTGCAAGGCATGGCATGAACGCTCTCTCTACTCAGTCACCCGAGACCGAGATGTCCACCGAAACCATCGGCGCATCGATCAACCTTTCCGGAAGGCAGCGCATGCTGTCGCAACGGATCGTCCTCCAGATGCTGCTCGCTTCGCGGGGGGACACTGCCGCGCTCGATATCGCACGCAAGCGCCCGTCAATGTTCGAGCCGGGGCCAACCAGAGTTTGATGCGGAGACGCCCTTGAAACGTTACCTCTGTTCCTTCTGCCTGATTGTCTGCAGCGTCCTGTCCCTGGCCGGGACCGCTTCCGCCGAAACGCTGACGATCAACGCGGCGATCAACAAGGCGGGCCGCCAGCGCATGCTGTCTCAGCGCATGGCCAAGGCTTACTGCCAGGCTGGCCTCGGCGTTGAAGTCGAACGTTCAAAGAAGATTCTCGAACAGTCCGCGGCGCTCTTCGACAAGCAACTCATGGAGCTGAAGGCGTTCGCGCCCACGCCTGATATCAAGGATACCTACGCCAGGCTCGAGCAGACATGGATTCCCTATAGACAGTTGCTGTCCGGCGGCGATCCGAATCCCGATAGCGCGAAAACCATCGCAAGAATGAGCGAGGACGTGCTGAAGCTTGCGCAACAGGGAACCCTCCTGCTCGAGAAACATTCCGGCACCGCGACGGGCAAGCTGATCAACGTTGCCGGCCGCCAGCGGATGCTCTCGCAGAGAATCGCCAAGATCAGCATGTTCCGCGCCTGGGGAATTACCTCCCCCCAGATGGCGCAGGATCTGGACACGGCTACCAGGGAATTCGCAGCCGCGCAGGAGCTTCTCACCTCGGCGCCGCAAAACACCGAGGCAATCCGTCGCGAACTGCTGCTTGCCGGCTCTCAGTGGCTGTTCTTTGAAGAGGCACTCAACCAGACCGGGGTCAGTCGCGCGGAACAGTTGAGAAACATCGCCACGACCAGCGAGCGTATTCTTCAGGTGATGGATGACGTCACCGGCATGTATGAAGGGATGCCCAGGTAACGTGGGTGCGTGAACGAGCTATGCCAGATGCTGCTTTACAGACAGCCACGCCTGCAATGCCTGCCAGGCGCGCAGCTTTTCCGGGTAGGACAAGGTATGAGCGGGACTACTGGATGGAAGCTTGATGGTCCGGTGATGGTCGTCATGCTGCCCGAGCACCTTCAAACCGATACGCGCAGCAGTGCCGCCATTGAAGGCGATGACAGCCAGCCTGGGTAGTGATTCGATCAGGCTCGCCAGGTCGTTGCCGGCGGGAGGTGTCAGGAATTCTGTGTGCTGAGGTCGGTTAAATAAATCTCAGCGTAGGGCGTTGGTGAAGCGGTCACCGAAGAGAATGGCGAACTGGTTGGCCGCTTGTTTCCAGGTGATGGGCGGCATCTTCCAATCTTTCTCGATGTTGCGCAAGGCCAGGTACAGCAGCTTGCTGGCGGCTTCGTCGCTGGGGAAGTGGCCTCGGTTCTTGACGATCTTGCGCAACTGCATGTGCATGCTCTCGATGGCATTAGTGGTGTAGATGATTCTGCGCACTTCCGGCGGATAGGCGAAGAACGGGATGACCTGCTCCCATTGCCGCCGCCACATGTCGGCCACCGTCGGGAATTTGCGGCCCCAGTCGCTGCCGGCAAAGGCATCCAGCGCAGTCGCAGCGGCATCGGCCGTGGCAGCCTGGTAAATCGGCTTGAGCGCGGTCGCCAGGCCCTTGCGATCCTTCCAGCTCGCCAGGTTGAGCGAGTTGCGGATCAGGTGGACGATGCAGGTCTGGATTTGCGCGGCCGGGTAGACGGCCTCGATGGCCTGGGGGAAGCCGCGCAGGCCATCGACCACGGCGACCAGGATGTCGTCCAGGCCGCGGTTTTTCAGCTCGTTGAAGACCTTGAGCCAGAACTTGGCGCCTTCGGTCTGCTCGATCCACAGGCCGAGGACTTCCTTGCGCCCATCGGCGCGGATGCCCAGCGCGAGGTACACCGCCTTGTTCCTGACGGTGCCTTCGTCGCGGATCTTCAGGCGCAGCGCGTCGAAGTAGACAATGGGGTACATCGCCTCCAGCGGGCGCTGCTGCCATTGGTCGACCTCGGCCAGCACTTCGTCGGTGATGGTGGAAATCAGGTCAGGCGAGACCTGCAGCCCATACAGTTCCTGCAAATGGCCCTGAATCTCACGCACGCTCATCCCGCGTGCATACATGCTGATTACGTGGTCGTCGAAGCCGGACAGCCGGCGTTGGTACTTGGCGACCAGTTGCGGCTCGAAGGTGGCTTGCCGGTCGCGCGGAATGTCCAGTTCCAGCTCGCCGTTGGGCGTGATGACGGTCTTTGCACTGCTGCCGTTGCGGTGATTGCCGCTCTTGCCTTGCTTGGCCTCGCTGGCCAGATGGTGCGTCAGTTCGGCGGCAAGCATACGCTCGGCCAACTGCTTCTTGAGCAGGCCGGCCAAGCCTGATTCACCGAGAATCGACTCGGCGTCCTTGTTCTGTACCTGAGCCAGCAGTTGATCGATCAACTCATCCGGAAACAGCTTCGGCGCGCTCGATTTCTTTCTCTTCTTGGTCATGCTTGTTGTTTCGGTCATAAGGCGTTTCTTTCGATATCGTCTCATGACCTCAACACACAAGAAATCTGACAGGCTCTGCCGGCGTGATCCCGGATGTTGCTGTCCAGGCTGCCCTCACGCTTCGCTTGCGCCACCACGTCCCACAGACCGACGTGATGCGCCAGAAGCGTTTGCAGCCGCGCGGCATAGTCCATGTGGACCAGGTCTTCACCCAGAACATCGCCGGTCAGGCGCCAGAACTGATTCTGCCGATGCGCGTAATACTGGCTTTGCGCCAGTGACGCCTCGCCCGGCAGGCTGCCAAGAATGAGGATGCGCGTGCCGGCGTCAACGACAGGCGGGAAGCACCGCTTCAGCGTCATCGGTCACGCGCTCCGTTACAACACATTGAGATGAGAATCCCCCGCCGCCTGCGCGGCGAGGGCAGCCGGGGCGTCAGGCCAGCAGCTTGTTGACGCGCTGCACATATGCAGCCGGATCGTCCAGCATGCCGCCTTCGGCCAGCAGCGCCTGGTCGAACAGCACCTGCACGCGGTCGCTGAAGGCATCGCCCTCGGGGAGATCGCGCAGTTTCTGCACCAGCGCGTGTTCCGGGTTCAGTTCCAGGATCGGCTGGGCGTCCGGCGCCTTCTGGCCGGCCTGCTTGAGCAGGCGCTGCAGATAGCCGCTCATGTCGCCTTCGTCAGAGACCAGGCACGAGGCCGACGCGGTCAGGCGCAGCGTCACGCGCACGTCCTTGGCCTTGCCGTCGAGCACGCCCTTGGCGCGTTCGACCACGTCCTTCCAGTCGGCCTCGGCCTTTTCCTGCTCGGCCTTCTCGGCTTCGTCGGCGAGCTTGCCCAGGTCCAGGTCGCCGCGCGCGACCGACACCAGTTCCTTGCCGTCGAACTCGCGCAGGAACGACAGCATCCATTCGTCGACGCGGTCGGTCAGCAGCACCACTTCGATCCCCTTCTTGCGGAACACTTCCAGGTGCGGGCTGTTCTTCGCGGCGGACCAGGTATCGGCCGTGACGTAGTAGATCTTGTCCTGGCCTTCCTTCATGCGGCCGACGTAGGCAGCCAGCGCCACGTTCTGCTCGGCGGTGTCGTTGTGCGTGGAGGCAAAGCGCAGCAGCTTCGCCACGCGCTCCAGGTTGGCCTGGTCTTCGCCGATGCCCTCCTTGAGCGCCTGGCCGAACTGCTGCCAGAAGGTGGTGTACTTGGCGCGCTCGGCTTCTTCTTCACTGTCGGCCAGCGTTTCCAGCATCGACAGCACGCGCTTGGTGCAGCCCTCGCGGATGGCCTTGACGTCGCGGCTTTCCTGCAGCAGTTCGCGCGATACGTTCAGCGGCAGGTCGGCGGAATCGACCACGCCCTTGACCCAGCGCAGGTAGCCCGGCAGCAGCTGGTCGGCGTCGTCCATGATGAAGACGCGCTTGACATACAGCTTCAGGCCGGCCTTGTGGTTGCGGTCCCACAGGTCGAACGGGGCGCGCGCCGGGATATACAGCAGCTGGGTGTATTCGCTGCGGCCTTCCACGCGGTTGTGGGTCCAGGCCAGCGGCGCCTCGTTGTCGTGCGCGATGTGCTGGTAGAAGGCGGTGTACTGCTCGTCGGTGATGTCGGACTTGGCACGCGTCCACAACGCGCTCGCCTGGTTCACGCTTTCCCACTCGGCGGTGCGCTGGTAGGTGCTGGATTCTGCGTCCCACACCTCCTTGGGCATGCGGATCGGCAGCGAGATATGGTCCGAATACTTCTGGATGATGCCCTTCAGGCGCCAGGCCGAGAGGAAGTCGTCCTCGCCCTCGCGCAGGTGCAGCGTGATGGTGGTGCCGCGCTCGGTGCGGGCGATGGCATCGATGGTGAACTCGCCGTCGCCGGTGCTTTCCCAGCGCACTGCGTCTTCGGCGCCCAAGCCGGCGCGGCGCGTTTCCACCGTAACCTTGTCAGCGACGATAAAGGCCGAGTAGAAGCCCACGCCGAACTGGCCGATCAGCGCGGCATCTTTCTGCTGGTCGCCAGACAATTGCTGGAAGAATTCCTTGGTGCCCGAGCGGGCGATGGTGCCGAGGTTGCGGATGGCCTCGTCGCGGCTCATGCCGATGCCGTTGTCGGTGATCGTCAGCGTGCGCGCCTTGGCGTCGGCCTCGATGCGGATCGCCAGGTCGGCGTCGTTCTCCAGCAGGGACGGGTTCGCGATCGCCTCGAAGCGCAGCTTGTCGGTGGCGTCCGAAGCATTCGAGACCAGCTCGCGCAGGAAAATTTCCTTGTTGCTGTACAGCGAGTGGATCATCAGGTGCAGCAGTTGCTTCACTTCCGCCTGGAAGCTCATCGTCTCGTGCGGTGCGGTCATGGTTCTCCTCTTGGAAACAGGCGAATCTTGAAAGTGGGTGTGACCACGGTCATGTGGCCGGTGCCGCCAGACATAGGGCCGCCCGGGCCATTTTTCAAGGCCCGGGTGCTGCCGGGATGTGACTTACAGGCGTTCGAGCTGGCGCGCCAGGAAGGCCAGCATGTCCGGGTGGCCGCTGCTGGCAACGTTGAAGCGCATCCAGCCCGACGGCATCTGCGACGGCGAGAACAGGCTGCCCGGAGCGAACAGGTAGCCTTCTTCATGCCCCGCGGTGGCGATCGCGTTGGTGTCGCGGCCGGTATCGGCCCACAGGTACATGCCGGCGTGCTGGCCGGGAAAGAGGCGCAGGCCCAGCCGCTCCAGCTCGCGCCGGGTCTCGTTGCGGGCGCGGTCCAGCCGGGTGCGCACGCGCTCCACATGCTTGCGGTAGTGGCCCTCGGTCAGCACCTTGTACAGCACGCGCTCGTTGATCTCAGGCGTGGCCAGCCCCGCCAGCAGCTTGCTGTCGGTCAGCGCCGACGCCATCTCCGGGTGCGCGGCGATAAAGCCCACGCGCAGGTTGGCCGCCAGGGTCTTGGAAAAGCTGCCCAGGTAGATCACCCGGCGCAGTTGGTCCAGGCTGGCCAGCCGGGTGGCGGCGTGGCCGGGCGGGCACAGGTCGCAGTAGATGTCGTCCTCGACGATCAGGAAGTCGTACTGCTCGGCCAGGCGCAGCAGCTGGAAGGCCTTGGCCGCCGACAGCGAGGTGCCGGTGGGGTTGTGCAGCACCGAGTTGATCACGAACAGCTTGGGCCGCCGTGCCTGCACGATGCGCTCCAGCGCCTCCAGGTCCGGCCCCTCGGCGGTGTAGGGCACCCCGATCACCTGGGCGCCCTGCGCGGCAAAGCGGCCGAACATCACGAACCAGGCCGGGTCGCCCACCAGCACCGTGTCGCCGGGCTGCAGGTAGAGCCGCGCAATCAGGTCCAGGGCCTGGGTGATGCCCGAAGTCAGCACGATCTGCTCGGCGCTGGCACCGATCTCCAGTTCTTCCAGCCGGGTGCGCAGCTGCTGGCGCAGCGGCAGGAAGCCCTGCGGCGTGCCGCTGGCCAGGAAATGGTTGCCGGGCTGGCGGCCCAGCCCGCGCAGCGCGCTGGCAATCAGTTCGCCGTCGAGCCAGTCATTGGGCAGGAAGCCCAGCCCGGGCGCCTTGTGCGCCTCGGCGGTATGAAACATGCTGCGCAGCAGCCAGGTCACGTCGATATTGCGCGCCACCGCCACGCCGCCGGACACCGGCGCCGCGGGCGCGGCCGGGGCGCGCTCGCGCACGTAGAAGCCGGAGCCGCGGCGCGATTCCAGGTAGCCCAGCGCCACCAGCCGCTCATAGGCCTCGACCACGGTAAAGCGCGAGATGCCCTTCTCCTGCGCCAGCTGCCGGATCGACGGCATGCGCATGCCGGCGCGGAACACGCGCTCGTCGATGCGCATGCGGGCCCATTCGGTCAGCTGCTCGACCAGCGTCATCTGCGCCGAGGGGATCGGATCCGGGAAGCGCTCGGTGGGCGGCACCACCAGCCGCAGCGCGCGGCCGGAGGCATGCCCCGATGTGCTTTGGGCGTCGCCTCCGCTATCCTTCTGACGGGCGACGGTGGCGGTCTCGCTGCCCGCGTCGCCATCCCTGCCGTTGGCATCCATGTGCTGCTCCTGCAACTGTACTGAATACGATCCGCTCAACTGTACCGGTACTGTACCGACTACCTTGCCTACCATCAAGCCACGATGAAGCTCGCCCTCGATCACCTCGTCATCGCCGCGCCCGACCTGGCCGCCGGCACGGACTACATTGCCGGCCTGCTGGGCATTGCGCCCCAGGGCGGCGGTGCGCACGCGGCCATGGCCACGCACAACCGCGTGCTGGGCATGTTCGGCGGCGTCTACCTGGAAGTGATCGCGGTCGATCCGGCCGCCGCCGCGCCGGCACGCCCGCGCTGGTTCGGCCTGGACACCGAGGCCGTGCAGCAGCGCCTGCGCGACGGCCCGTTCCTGCTGCACTGGGCCGCGCGCGCGGAACGCCCCGCCGACCTGGGCCGGTGGCAGGCGCAGTACCCGGAGCGCATCGCCCCGGTCATCCCGATGACCCGCGGCGGCCTGCACTGGCGCATTACCGTGCCCGAGGACGGCAGCCTGCCCGCCTGGCCGGGCGAAGCCGACAGCGCTGGCGACGGCCTGCTGCCCAGCCTGATCCAGTGGGACGTGGCCAGCTACCCCGGCGTCAGCCTGCCGCGGCAGGACCTGGCGCTGCGCAGGCTGTCCGGGCGCCACCCGCGCGCCGAGCTGCTGCGCCAGGGACTGGCCTGGCTGGGCGCCGACCACCTCATCGCCATCGAGCAGGCCGACGGCCCGCCTGAACTGATTGCCGAAATCGAAACCGCGCAGGGCATCCGCATCCTGCGCTAGCCACACCCAGAACAAGCCCACCAGGAGACCCCCGATGTCCGCCACCCGCAAGCGCTTCGACGAAGCCCCCTACCTCGACCACTGCACCGCCACCGTGGTGGCGGCCGGCGCCGAAGGGATCGAACTCGACGAAACCGTGTGCTACGCGCGCAGCGGCGGCCAGGCCGGCGACACCGCCACGCTGGCGCTGGCCGACGGGCGCTCGGTGGCCATCGTCGACACTGTCTACGCCGACGACCGCAGCCGCATCCTGCATGTGCCCGCACCGGATGCGCCGCTGCCGCGCGTGGGCGAGCGCGTCACCGTGACCATCGACTGGGCGCGCCGCCACAAGCTGATGCGGCTGCATACCTGCCTGCACCTGCTGGGCTCGCTGATCCCGGCGCCGGTGACCGGCTGCGGCATCTCGCCGGAGTCGGCGCGCGTCGACTTTGACCTGCCGGAGTCGACCCTGGACAAGGCCGACCTGACCGAGCGCCTGAACGCGCTGATCCACGCCAACACTGCGGTGCGCACCACGCTGATCACACCGCAGGAACTGGCCGCCCAGCCAGAGCTGGTGCGCACCATCGGCGCCGCGCCGCCGGCGGGCACGACCAGCATCCGCATCATCGAGATCCCCGGCGTGGACCGCCAGCCCTGCGGCGGCACGCACGTGGCCAACACCAGCGAGATCGGCGCGGTGGTGGTGACCAAGATTGAGAAGAAAAGCCGCACCAACCGGCGCGTGGTGGTCGCGTTCGCGTGATGGCGTCCGGCTTGCTCACCGGCCTGACGGCCGCGCAGTTCCTGGCCCTGCTGACCCTGCTGACGGTGGGCCTGTTCACGCCCGGGCCCAACACCACCATCGCCGCGGTCACCGGCGCCAACTTCGGGCTGCGCGCCACGCTGCCGCACTGCGTGGGCGTGGCCTTCGGCTTTGCCAGCATCCTGGCGCTGTGCTCGCTGGGCGTGGGCGCGCTGATCCTGGGCCAGCCCGCGCTGGCCGCCAGCGTGCACCTGGCCGGCGTGGCCTATCTGCTGTGGCTGGCGTGGAAGATCGCGCGCAGCACGGTGCTGACGCAGAAGCAGGTGCTGCGCCCGCTGAGCGTGTGGCAGTCGGCGGTGCTGCAGTACGCCAACATCAAGGCGTGGATGCTGGCGCTGGCGGTCGCGGCCTCTTACATGACGGGCGCGCCCTCGCCGGTGCAGCGCGTGCTGCTGGTGTGCGGCGTGTTCGCCGTGCTGGGCTTTGTCAGCAACGGCGTGTACGGCGTGCTGGGCGCATCGCTGCGGCAATGGCTGCAGCAAGGCCAGCGCGTGCGCTGGTTCAACCGCGCCATGGGCGCGGCGCTGGCGCTGACCGCGCTGTGGATTGCGGTCAGTGCCAGCCCGGGCGTTCAGTGACCCCCGGCGATCCGATTCCGAGCCAATGACAACCAAGACCCCGACCATGCCCGCCAGCCGCCCCGCTTCACCGCCACTGACGTCTGCCCCACCGGCCTCCGGCGGCATGCTGCTCGGCTTTGTCGGTGTGGCGATCTTCAGCCAGACGCTGCCGTTCACGCGCATGGCGGTGGCCGAGCTGGACCCGATCTTTGTCGCACTGGCGCGCGCCGTCCTGGCCGCGCTGCTGGCGCTGGCGCTGCTGGCCTGGCGCGGCGCGCTGTCCGCCAGCCGCCGCCCGCGCGGCGGCCAGTGGCCGCGGCTGGCCGTGACCGCGCTGGGCGTGGTGGCGGGTTTCCCGCTGTTTTCTTCGCTGGCGATGCGCGAGGTGCCGGCCAGCCACGGCGCCATCGTGACCGGCCTGCTGCCGCTGGCGACCGCGGTATTCGCCGCCTGGTTCGGGCGTGAGCGGCCGTCGCCGGCGTTCTGGCTGTCGGCATTGGCCGGCAGCGCGCTGGTGGTGGGCTTTGCCGTCTGGCAGGGCGCCGGCGGCCTGCAGCATGCGGACTGGTACCTGTTCGCCGCCGTGGTGCTGGGCGCGCTGGGCTATGCCGAGGGCGGCAAGCTGTCGCGCGAACTGGGCGGGCTGGAAACCATCAGCTGGGCGCTGGCGGTGTCGCTGCCGGTGCTGGTGCCGGTGGTGGCCTGGCTGACCCTGCGCGACCTGCCGGCGATTGCCGCGGCGTCGCCGCGCGCCTGGGGCGGCATGGCCTATGTGTCGGTGTTCTCGATGTTTGTCGGCTTCCTTTTCTGGTACGCCGGCCTCGCAAAAGGCGGCGTGGCGCGCGTCGGCCAGATACAATTGCTGCAGCCGTTCCTGACGCTGGCGGGAGGCGCGCTGATCCTGGCCGAGCCGCTTGACGCCCCCACCATCGCCTTCGCGGTGGCGGTGATCGCCGTCGTGGCCCTTGGCCGCCGCGCCGCCGTGCAGCAAAGCGCACCTGCCGCGGAAACACCACCGATCCTCCCTGGACGCATTCACTGACTGGAGCCTACATGTCCCAAACCTCGGTCTACGACACCCTTGCCCGCCTCGGCATCGAACTGCCGGCCGTCAACGCCCCCGCCGCCGCCTATGTGATGGCCGCGCAAACCGGCAACACCGTGTTCCTGTCCGGCCATATCGCCCGCAAGGACGGCAAGGTATGGACCGGCAAGCTGGGCAAGGACATCGATACCGAGTCCGGCAAGGCCGCCGCGCGCGCGATCGCCATCGACCTGCTGGCCACGCTGCACGCGCATGTGGGCGACCTGAACCGCGTCACCCGCATCGTCAAGGTGATGAGCCTGGTCAACTCGACCCCCGAATTCACCGAGCAGCACCTGGTCACCAACGGCGCCTCCGAGCTGCTGGCCGAAGTGTTCGGCGACAAGGGCAAGCATGCGCGCAGCGCCTTCGGCGTGGCGCAGGTCCCGCTGGGCGCCTGCGTCGAGATCGAGATGATCGCCGAAGTCAAGGCGGCCTGAGGCCCGCATGCGCATCGACAACCTGCCCTTCGGCACCACCGACTGGTCGGCCATCGCGCCGACCCGCCACCCCGGCGAGCAGGGCGAGGCCACCTGGCGCACGCGCCAGTTCGGCGACATCCGCGTGCGCATGGTCGAATACTCGCCCGGCTACCTGGCCGACCACTGGTGCAGCAAGGGCCATATCCTGTTCGTGCTGGACGGCGAGCTCCATACCGAGCTGGAAGACGGCCGGCAGTTCGTGCTCGGCGCGGGAACCAGCTACCAGGTAGCCGACCAGGCGGAAGCGCACCGTTCGTCCTCGCCGAAGGGCGCACGACTATTTATCGTTGACTGAGCGGCAGGCTTGCCGCTCAGCCCAGAATCCCCCCAGACCACAAGAGACACATCATGAAATGGGCCATCTCCCGCCGGGCACAGCAACTGACCAGCTCGGCCATCCGCGAAATCCTGAAGGTCACCGAGCGTCCGGAAGTCATTTCGTTCGCCGGCGGCCTGCCGTCGCCGGCCTCGTTCCCGGTAGCGGCCATGGAGGCAGCGACGGCCCGCGTATTCGCCGACAACCCGCAGGCGGCGCTGCAATACGCCGCGACCGAAGGCTACCTGCCGCTGCGCGAGTTCGTCGCCAGGCGCCATGGCGCGCCGGTCGAGCGCGTGCTGATCACCACCGGCTCGCAGCAGGCACTGGACCTGATCGCCAAGGTGATGATCGACCCGGGCAGCAAGGTGCTGGTGGAAACCCCCAGCTACCTCGGCGCACTGCAGGCGTTCTCGCTGTTCGAACCTGAGTTCGTCTCGATCCCGAGCGACGACAAGGGCCTCCTGCCCGAGGCGCTGACGCCCGAGCTGACCGCCGGCGCGCGCTTCCTGTACGCCCTGCCCAACTTCCAGAACCCGACCGGGCGCCGCCTGCCGCTGGAGCGCCGCGAGGCGCTGGTGGCCCGCGCAAAGGAACAGGGCGTGCTGCTGGTCGAGGACGATCCCTACGGCGCGCTCAGCTACACCGGCGACCAGCTGCCCAGCCTGCTGTCGATGAACCCGGACGGCGTGATCTACATGGGCTCGTTCTCGAAGATCCTGGCCCCCGGCATGCGCCTGGGCTACGTGATCGCCCCGCCCGAGCTGCACTTCAAGCTGTGCCAGGCCAAGCAGGCGTCTGACCTGCACACGCCGACCTTCACCCAGCGCGTGGCCTACGAGACCATCCGCGACGGCCTGCTCGACACGCATATCCCGACCATCCGCGAGCTCTACGGCAAGCAGTGCCAGTACATGCTGGACGCGCTCAAGCGCCATATGCCCGAGGGCGTGACCTGGAACGCGCCCGAAGGCGGCATGTTCATCTGGATGGAGCTGCCCGAGGGCCTGGACAGCATGGTGATCCTGGAAGAAGCCGTGAAGCGCAACGTGGCCTATGTGCCGGGCGCGCCGTTCTACGCCAGCAACCCGAAGCGCAACGCGCTGCGCCTGGCCTTTGTCACGGTGTCGGCCGAGCGCATCGAGCAGGGCGTGGCGATCCTTGGCGAGCTGTTCCGCGAAGCCATCGCCGCGGCCGCCGCCAAGCAACCGCGCGCGGCCTGAAGCCCGGGCGCGCATCACCACAGGAGCCGACATGTTGCGTATCTGGGGCCGACTCTCCTCCATCAACGTGCAGAAAGTGGTCTGGTGCGCGCGCGAGCTGCACCTGGACCATGAGCGCGTGGATATCGGCGTGACCAAGGGCGATCTCGACACCGAGGCCTATGTGCGCCTGAACCCGAACCGCCAGATCCCCGTGATCGAGGATTTCCGCGGCACCGATGTCGGCGGCGAGCCCTTCGTGCTGTGGGAATCCAATGCGATCGTGCGGTACCTGTGCGCGCGCTATGGCGAAGGCACACTGTGGCCCGAGGACGTCAAGGCACGCGCCTCGGCCGACCGCTGGATGGACTGGCAGACCACCGCCTTCAGCCCAGCCATGGTGACGGCGTTCCTGAACCTGGTGCGCAAGCCAGAAGCGGAGCGCAACGAGGCCGCCATCAAGGCATCGTGCGAGCGCACCGAGCCGCTGGCGGCGTTGCTGGACAAGGCGCTGGCCGGGCGCGAGTTCATCGGCGGCGACCGCTTCACCATGGCCGACATCTCGCTGGCCTGCGCCGCGCACCGCTGGATGGGGCTGCCGCTCAAGCACCAGCCGCGCCCCGACCTGGAGCGCTGGTTGAGCGCGATGCGCGCCCGCCCCGCCGCGGACGGCATCCTGGAACTGCCGCTGCGCTGAGCCGCGGCAGTTTTTTCTTTCCTGCGGTCCGGCCTTACTTCACGGCGCGCGAGCCCGATGCCGCGGTAAATACCCCCAGCCCGATAAACGCCGCGCCGGTCAGGTAGCGGCCGAACGCGCGCGCCCTGCCGGCGCGGCGCAGTGCCGGCATCACCGCGGCGGCGGCCATCACATAGCAGGCATCGGTGGTCGCGGCAATCAGCACGAAGGCCACGCCCAGCGCCAGGCTTTGCGTCAGCGCCGAGCCCGCCGGGTTCATGAACTGCGGCAGGAAGGCGGCAAAGAAGATCGCGGTCTTGGGGTTGAGCAACGCCACCACGAAGCCGTCGCGCACCACCTGGCGCAGGCTGCGTGGCGCCACCTCCGGGGTGTCGCCGTTCGCGGCCGCCCCACCCCCGCGCAGCGCGCGGATGCCCAGCCAGATCAGGTAGGCCGCTCCCGCGTACTTGACCACCGAAAACGCCAGCGCCGACACCGAGAACAGCATCGCCAGGCCCAGCGAGGCGCCGATGGCGTTGCCCAGGTTGCCCAGCGCCACCGCGCCGATCGAGGCCAGCCCGGCCCGCCGCCCCTGCGCCAGCGTGCGCGTGACGATATAGACCACGGCCGGGCCGGGCGTGATGGCCAGCGCCAGGCTGGCGAGCACGAATGCGGTGAGCAAAGGCCAAGGGGGAAAGAACTCGGTCATGGGCAGCCTCATTCAATGGTTGGATGCGGGCAGCGCACCCGCGGCATGACGCCCGCCAGTATGCGCCGACTGCCGGCGCTTGCGCCAGTGCCGGCATGGCTGCCGGGCCAGTCATGCGAGCCGGTGGCAGGCACGCAGACTTTTGCAACAGGCGCCGTTTAGAGTACTCTGGCCGGTGTGTCTGGAAGGCACCACGTGCGCCGCAATGCCCCCCAGGGAAACCCTGATCCCTGAATGTGGCTCATGCCAGGCGTGACGCAATGTACGGCAGCGATCACGGAACCCGTTCCTACAATCGCTGGTTCTTTCCCGCGCGCGGCGGATGCCGCTCGCCGGTGCAAAGCGCATGCACGGCGCCGAGGGCACGCAGATCGTCCCGGCGCCTGAGCCAACCTGAGGAGGACATCGATCGTGTGGAGTCAAGTCTATGACCCGCTAGGCAATATGGCGCTGTCGACCATTGCCGCGGGGATTCCCGTCGCCGTGCTGCTGGCAGCGCTGGCGTTCTTTCATATGCAGGCCCACCTGGCGGCCGGGCTGGCGTTGCTGATCGGCATGGTGGTCGCCTCGACGGTGTTCGGCATGCCGGCGGCGATGGCCGGCAAGGCGGCGGGGCTGGGCATCGTGTCCGGGCTGTTCCCGATCGGCTGGATCGTGCTGAACATCATCTTCCTGCATCGGCTGACAACCCTGAATGGATCCTTCAAGGTCTTGCAGAACTCGATCTCCGGCATCACCGAGGACCGCCGCCTGCAACTGCTGCTGGTGGCGTTCAGCTTCGGCGCCTTCTTCGAGGGCGCGGCTGGCTTCGGCACGCCGGTGGCCGTGACCGGCGCCATCCTGATCGGCCTGGGCTTCTCGCCGCTGGCCGCCTCGGGCCTGGCGCTGATCGCCAACACCGCGCCGGTGGCCTATGGCGCGCTGGGCGCCCCGATCATCGGCCTGGCGTCGGTGACCGGGCTGGACCTGCTCGACCTGTCGGCCATGATCGGCCGCCAGCTGCCGTTCTTCTCGGTGATCGTGCCGTTCTGGCTGATCTGGGCCTTTGCCGGCTTCCGCGGCATGCTGGCGATCTGGCCGGCGATCCTGGTGGCGGGCGTGAGCTTTGCGATCCCGCAGTTCCTGGTGTCGAACTTCCACGGCCCGTGGCTGGTGGACGTAATCGCCGCGCTGGTGTCGATGGGCTCGCTGACGCTGTTCCTGAAGGTCTGGCATCCGAAGGAGATCTGGACCTCGACCAGGATCCTGGGCCGCCACGACGACTCCAAGGTCGACCATCCCGAAGCGCTCGAAGCCGATGCGCGCGCCAGCGCCGCCTCGGTCGGCATCTCGGTGGCCAAGGCCTGGATGCCGTGGGTGATCCTGACGGTGTTCGTCTTCGTCTGGGGCGTGCCCGAGTTCAAGAAGCTGATGGATAGCCTGTGGGCGTGGAAATTCCCGATCCCCGGGCTGGACAAGGCTGTCGTCAAGGTACCGCCGGTCGTGCCCAAGGACGTCATCGAAGGCGCGGTCTTCAACTTCAACGTGCTGTCGATGGCCGGCACCGGCATCTTTGTCTCCGCCATCGCCGGCGGCCTGCTGATGGGCTACTCGGTGCCGCGCCTGTTCAAGGAGTACTGGGAAACCATCAAGCTGGTGCGCTACTCGCTCCTGACCATCTGCGCGATGTTCGGCATCGGCTACCTGACCCGCTACTCGGGCCTGGATGCCACGCTGGGCCTGGCCTTCGCCCACACCGGCGTGTTCTATCCGCTGTTCGGCACCATGCTGGGCTGGTTGGGCGTGGCACTGACCGGTTCGGACACGGCCTCGAACGTGCTGTTCGGCGGCCTGCAGAAGACCACGGCGGAGCAGCTGGGCCTGTCGCCGGTGCTGATGGCCTCGGCCAACAGCTCGGGCGGCGTGATGGGCAAGATGATCGATGCGCAGTCCATCGTGGTGGCGTCGACCGCCACCAAGTGGTACGGCCACGAGGGCGACATCCTGCGCTATGTGTTCTTCCACTCGATCGTGCTGGCGATCCTGGTGGGCCTGTTCGTGACGCTGCAGGCCTACGTGCCGCCATTCACGCATATGGTGATCCATCACCCCTGACCGTTCAGCAGTTTCCGCACTGCGGTTCAGACAAGGCCCCACCCCTGGCGATTCCAGCCCTGGCGGGGCTTTTCCATTGTGCAAGGCGCGTATCATGTTGTGTCTGATCCGCCGCACGCGCGCCCCCACCTCCCACGAAGACGCCGGGGCGCGCCGGGCACAACGGGAAACCTACCATGTTGCGTCGCCTGGAAAGACTGATCGACCCCTTCCGGGGCATGCCCGACCACGAGCCACCCGGCCAGGTCTGGCGCTTCTATGCCTGGTACCTGCGCGAAGTCTGGGGCGTGTTCGCGCTGCTGTTGCTGGTGGGCCTTGTCGGCGCGCTGATCGAGGTGGCACTGTTCAGCTTCCTCGGCCGGCTGGTCGACATGGCCCAGACCACGCCCGGCGCGGAGTTCTTCAGCCGGCATCGCAATGAACTGCTGTGGATGGCGGCGGTGGCGCTGCTGCTGCGCCCGATCTTCTTCGGCCTGCACGACGTGCTGGTGCACCAGGTCATCAACCCCGGCCTAGCCAACCTGATCCGCTGGCAGAATCACCGCTACGTGCTCAAGCAGAGCCTGTCGTTCTTCCAGAACGACTTTGCCGGGCGCATCGCGCAGCGCATCATGCAGACCGGCTTCTCGCTGCGCGACTCGGCCGTGCAGGCGGTGGACGCGATCTGGCACGTGGTGATCTATGCGGTCAGCTCGCTGGTGCTGTTCGCGCAGGCCGACTGGCGGCTGATGATCCCGCTGCTGCTGTGGATCGTCTGCTACGTGGCTGCCCTGCTCCATTTCGTGCCGCGCGTGAAGCAGCGCTCGGTGGTGGCCACGGAATCGCGCTCGCGGCTGATGGGGCGCATCGTCGACGGCTACACCAATATCACCACGCTCAAGCTGTTCGCCCATACCCGGCACGAGGAAGACTATGCGCGCGACGCCATGGCCGACCAGACCGACAAGGTGCGCCTGGCCGGACGCATGATCAGCGGCATGGACATCACCATCACCGCCATGAACGGCGCGCTGATCGCCGGCACCACCGGGCTGGCGCTGTGGCTGTGGAGCGAGGGCCATGTCACCACCGGCGCGATTGCGCTCACCACCGGGCTGGTGATCCGCATCAACAATATGTCGGGCTGGATCATGTGGGTGGTCAACGGCATCTTCGAGAACGTCGGGCAGGTGCAGGACGGCATGAAGACGATTGCCGTGCCGCGCGTGGTCACCGACCGCGCCGACGCAAAGCCGTTGCGCGTCACCCATGGCGAGGTCCGCTTCGAGCAGGTGGGATTCCACTACGGCAAGGGCTCAGGCGTCATCGAAGGCGTGGACCTGACGGTGCGCCCTGGCGAGAAGATCGGGCTGGTCGGTCCTTCCGGCGCTGGCAAGTCGACGCTGGTCAACCTGCTGCTGCGTCTCTACGACGTCGAGCGCGGCCGCATCCTGATCGACGGCCAGGACATCGCCGCGGTCATGCAGGAAAGCCTGCGCGCACAGATCGGCATGGTCACGCAGGACACCTCGCTGCTGCACCGGTCGATCCGCGACAACCTGCGCTACGGCAAGCCCGCCAGCACCGAAGCTGAACTGGCCGAAGCCCTGCACCGCGCCCGCGCCGACGAATTCACCCCGCACCTGGTCGACGCCCACGGCAATACCGGGCTGGAGGCGCAGGTCGGCGAGCGCGGCGTGAAATTGTCAGGCGGGCAGCGCCAGCGCATTGCCATCGCGCGCGTGCTGCTCAAGAATGCGCCGATCCTGATCCTGGACGAAGCCACCTCGGCCCTGGATTCGGAAGTGGAAGCGGCGATCCAGGAGAGCCTGGAAACGCTGATGCAGGGCAAGACGGTGATCGCCATCGCGCACCGGCTGTCGACGATCGCGCGCATGGACCGCCTGGTGGTGCTGGACAACGGGCATATCGTCGAGAGTGGCACGCACGCGCAACTGCTGGCGCGCGGCGGGCTGTATGCGCGGCTGTGGGCGCACCAGACCGGGGGCTTTGTCGGCGTCGATTGACCGGACGGCGGGGCTAGACCAGCCCCAGCAGGCCGGCCGCGCCGCCGAGCGCCACCAGCACCAGCGGATGCACCCGCGTCTTCAGCATCAGCAGCACCGTGCCGGCGGTGACCAGCATCGCCGCCCAGTGCAGGTCGACGCTGCGCGCCAGCACCCAGCCCGACGCGAACATCAGGCCGATGGTCAGCGCCGCCAGAGCGCGCCGGATCAACCCCGGCCAGCGTGCGTGCGGCGAGCGCCCGGAGAAATACTCGAAACACAAGGCGATCAGGCTCGATGGCCCGCAGATGCCGAGCATGGATGTCAGCGCCCCGGCCAGCCCCGCCACCTGCCAGCCGAACAGCGATACGAACAGGATGTTCGGCCCCGGCGCCGCCTGCGAGATCGCGTACATCGCCGAGAACTGCGCATCGGTCAGCAAGCCATTGGCCTCCACCAGATAGCGGTGCATGTCGGGCAGCGTGGTGCTGGCGCCACCGATCGCCAGCAGCGACAGCACGCCGAAATGGGCCAGCAGGCTGCCCAGGATTTCGCCCGGACTCATGCCTGCGCGCCCTTGCCGATGCACCACTCCCACACCAGCGCCAGCGGCACCAGCACGGCCATCACCGGCACCAGTGGCCAGCGCAGCAGGCCGATGGTGACAAAGGCGACAGCGCCGATCAGCACATTGCGCACGGTCATCGACAGGCTCTGCGCCAGCCGGAAGCCGGTGGCCAGCATCAGTCCGGCCGACACCGCCGTCATGCCGGTCAGCATGCGCCGCACCGCGGCGACGTCCTGGTAGTGCTGGTACAGCAGCATCAAACCCATCACCACCCCCATCGGCACCATCACCAGCCCGCTGAACGCGGCCAGCGCGCCGCGCCAGCCGGCAAAGCGCAGACCCAGCATCAGCGCCAGGTTGATCACATTGGGGCCGGGCAGCACCTGTCCCAGGCTGAGCAGCTCGACGAAGTCGCGGTCGTCCAGCCAGCGGTTGCGGTCGACCACCGCGCGCCGCACGAAGGGCAGCACGCCGCCGAAGCCGGACAGGCCCATGCGGGCAAACTCGATGAAGAGTTTGCGCGGACCGGGCGCGGGGGCGAGATCGGAAAGCGGGGGGACGGACATGCGGGACGAAGCGAGCGCTGTTTGATTCTTGTTATTTCGGACCGGCTACATTCCCTTATGTCGGGAATTGCAGGCGCAGCACCTGCCAACGGTTTGCTCCCTCTCCCGCAAGCGGGATAGGGAGCAAACCAACAGGGAACTCAGTTGCCGGCCGGCGGCTCCACGCGTACCGGATCGATGCGCGGCTCCTTGAGCTTGGCCTCGATGGACTTGCCCTTGCGCGCGCGCTTGCCCACGTAGGCCTGCAAGGCCACGCCTGCCAGCTTCTGCGAAGTCGGCTTGCCGCCGCGCCCCGCGCCCGAGAGCATCAGTCCCGGCGCGCCGGCGCCCACTGCCTGCAGCAGCTTCTCCTTGGGCTCCAGCTCCATCAGGATCACGCCGCGCCCGCCTGCGGACAGCACCTTCACTTCATCGAGCGCCACCAGCAGCAGGCGGCCGTTGCCGGACAGGCAGGCCGCATGCGTTGCCTCGTCGCCCAGCGGCGCCGGCACCAGCGGCGTGTCGCCGTCATCGAGCGTCAGGAACGACTTGCCGCCCTTCTGCCGGCTGATCATGTCGCCCACCCTGGTCTGGAAGCCATTGCCGCCCGCGGTGGCAATCAGCATGCGCTGCTCGGCAGCGCCCGCGAAGGTATGCGCGACCTGGCTGCCGGACTGCAGCTCGATCAGCGTGGTGATGGGCACCCCGTCGCCGCGCCCGCCAGGCAGGCTGGCGACCGGCACGGAATAGACCCGGCCGTTGGTGCCGAAGGCCAGCAGCACGTCGACGGTGCGGCATTCGAAGGTGCCATAGAGCGCATCGCCGGCCTTGAAGGTGAACTGCTGCGCATCGTGGCCATGGCCCTGGCGCGTGCGCACCCAGCCCTTCTGCGACATCACCACAGTCACCGGTTCGTCGACCACGCGCACTTCGGCCGCGGCGCGGCGTTCTTCCTGGATCAGGGTGCGGCGCGGGTCCTTGTCTTCCGGGCTGTACTGCTTGGCGTCGGTCTCGATCTCCTTGATGATGCGGCGGCGCATCATGGTTTCGGACTTGAGCAGCACGTCCAGATCGGCCTGCTCCTCGCGCAGCTCCTTCAGTTCCTTCTCGATGCGGATCGCTTCCAGGCGCGCCAGCTGGCGCAGCCGGATTTCCAGGATGTCCTCGGCCTGGCGGTCGCTCAGGCCGAAGGCCTCGATCAGCGCCGGTTTGGGCTCGTCGCTCTCGCGGATGATGCGGATCACCTCGTCGATATTGAGCAGCACCAGCATCCGGCCTTCGAGGATATGGATGCGGTCCTCGACCTTGCCCAGGCGGTGGCGCGTGCGGCGCGTGACGGTGTTGAAGCGGAACGCGATCCACTCTGACAGGATCTCGCGCAGGCCCTTCTGGCGCGGACGCCCGTCGGTGCCGATCATGACCAGGTTGATCGGCGCGCCGGATTCCAGGCTGGTATGCGCCAGCAGCGTCTGGATGAACTCCTGCTGGCCAATGTTCTTGCTCTTGGGCTCGAACACCAGCCGCACCGGCGCGTCCTTGCCGGATTCGTCGCGCACCGCGTCCAGCACCGCCAGCATGGTGGCCTTGAGCTGCTGCTGGTCCTGCGTCAGCGCCTTCTTGCCGGTCTTGATCTTGGGGTTGGTGATTTCCTCGATCTCTTCCAGCACCTTCTGCGCCGAGGTGCTCGGCGGCAGCTCGGTCACCACCAGCTGCCACTGGCCGCGCGCCATCTCCTCGATGGTCCAGCGCGCGCGCACCTTCAGGCTGCCGCGGCCGCCTTCGTAGATCTGGGCGATATCGGACGCCGGCGAGATGATCTGGCCGCCGCCCGGGTAGTCCGGCCCCGGCATCAGCGCCAGCAGCTCGGCCAGCGTGATATTGGGATTGCGGATCATCGCCACGGTGGCCGCGGCGACCTCACGCAGGTTGTGCGGCGGGATCTCGGTCGCCATGCCCACCGCGATGCCCGAGGCGCCGTTGAGCAGCACGAACGGCAACCGTGCCGGCAACAGCTTGGGCTCCTGCATCGAGCCGTCGTAGTTGGGGGCGAAATCGACCGTGCCCTCGTCGATCTCATCGAGCAGCAGCCGCGAGATCGGCGTCAGGCGCGCTTCGGTGTAGCGCATCGCCGCCGCGCCGTCGCCATCGCGCGAGCCGAAGTTGCCCTGGCCGTCGATCAGCGGGTAGCGCAGCGAGAAGTCCTGCGCCAGGCGCACCAGCGCGTCATAGGCGGACTGGTCGCCGTGCGGGTGGAACTTGCCCAGCACGTCGCCGACCACGCGTGCGGACTTGACCGGCTTGGCGTCGGCGCGCAGGCCCATCTCGTGCATCGAGAACAGGATGCGCCGCTGCACCGGCTTCTGGCCGTCGGCCACCTCGGGCAGCGCGCGGCCCTTGACCACGCTGACGGCGTAGTCAAGGTAGGCGCGCTCGGCGTAGCGCGCCAGCGTCAGCGAATCGGCCGGCTCTTCAGGTTGAAACGTGATGTCTTGTTGTTCCATGGGTAGGCAAGAATTCGGCGCGCCACGTTGAACTGCCGGCGCGCCGGGTTGCTTGTTGTTCGGGTATGCCGGTCAGGGCATGGGGCGGCGCCCGCCGATGACCATCTTCACGCGCGGGCCGTCCGCGCTGGCGCTGGCGCGCTTGAGCACCGCGCCCTGCTGCGGCTGGTACAGCCGGTAAAACTGCAGCACGGTGCTGACATACTGCCGGGTCTCCGGGTAAGGCGGAATGCGGTTGTTGTAGCGCTGCACCGCGCCCTCGCCGGCGTTATAGGCAGCCAGCACCAGCTCCAGGTTGTTCGGGAACAGCTGCATCAGCCAGCTCAGGTAGCGCACGCCCGCGGTGATATTGGTGCGTGGATCGGCCAGCTTCTGCTCGACGGTGCGGCGCGCATCGGCGCTCACGCCGAAGCGCGCGCCGGTGTCGGGGATCACCTGCATCAGGCCGATCGCGCCCTTGGGCGACACCGCGCCCGGGTTGAAACCCGACTCCACCGCCATCACCGCCTTGACCAGCGCCGGGTCGACGTCCTGCTTGCCGGCGATCTGGTGGATCAGCGGCTCGACGGTCTTGATATTGGGATGGTTGACGACGTAGCGGTACAGCTTGTGCTGCTCCAGGTCGATGTCCGCGCCAGCGGCCGCCTGCGACTGCCGCGCCGCCAGGCGCCCGGTATCCAGCTTGCCGCCGTCCTTCATGAACAGCTTGTAGCGCGCATCGAGCTTCTGGTCGGCAAAGTGCGCCACGCCGTCGGCATCGATAAAGCCCCACAGCTCGGCATGCGCCGCCGGCACGAAGGCGAGCCCGGCCAGCGCCACGACGGCCGCCGCCGCCTTGCGCCATGGTTTGCCGGGAGTTCTCTTCGTCATCGTGCGTTCCGGATTGCTGTCAGTTGGCGACCATCGGGAATGACGGCCAGGGAAACTGGGGATTATCTACCCAATCCCCGGCCGACGCTTACCGTCCAGGTGCCGCTCACTTCCCTCAGATATCGGCCTCGACCTCGTTGCCCTTCTCTTCCAGCCAGCTGCGGCGTTGCGCGGCCTCGCCCTTGCCCATCAGCATATTCATCATCTCGACGGTCTGCGGCAGGTCGAATTCGCCCAGCGACACGGGCAGCAAGCGCCGCGTGTCGGGGTTCATGGTGGTTTCCCAGAGCTGCTCGGCGCTCATTTCGCCCAGGCCCTTGAAGCGGGAAATCTGCCACGAGTTTTCCTTGACGCCGTCCTTGAGCAGCTTGTCCTGGATCGCCAGCAGCTCGCCTTCGTCCAGCGCGTACAGCTTCTGCGCCGGCTTCTTGCCACGCGCGGGCGCGTCGACGCGGAACAGCGGCGGACGCGCCACACAGACGTTGCCGGTATCGATCAGCTTGGGGAAGTGCCGGAAGAACAATGTCAGCAGCAGCACCTGGATATGCGCGCCGTCCACGTCCGCGTCGGACAGGATGCAGATCTTGCCGTAGCGCAGGTTGGACAGGTCGGGCTCGTCGTTGGCGCCGTGCGGGTCCACGCCGATCGCCACCGCGATGTCGTGCACTTCGTTGTTGGCAAAGAGGCGGTCGCGCTCGGTCTCCCAGGTATTGAGCACCTTGCCGCGCAGCGGCAGGATGGCCTGGAATTCCTTGTCGCGGCCCATCTTGGCCGAGCCGCCGGCGGAGTCGCCCTCGACCAGGAACAGTTCGTTGCGGGTCACGTCGGTGGACTCGCAGTCGGTCAGCTTGCCGGGCAGCACGGCCACGCCGGAGCCCTTTTTCTTCTCGACCTTCTGCGCGGCGCGCGTGCGCGCCTGCGCTTGGCGGATCACCAGCTCGGCCAGCTTCTTGCCGTACTCGACATGGTGGTTCAGCCACAGCTCCAGCGCCGGGCGGCTGAAGGTGGACACGAGCCGCACCGCGTCGCGGCTGTTCAGGCGCTCCTTGATCTGGCCCTGGAACTGCGGGTCCAGCACCTTGGCCGAGAGCACGAACGAGGCGCGCGCAAACACGTCTTCGCTCATCAGCTTGACGCCCTTGGGTTGCAGCGCGTGCATCTCGATAAAGCTCTTGACCGCCTGGAACAGGCCTTCGCGCAGGCCGGATTCATGCGTGCCCCCGGCCGGCGTGGGGATCAGGTTGACGTAGGACTCTCGCACCGGCGCGCCGTCTTCGGTCCAGGCCACCACCCAGGAGGCGCCTTCGCCGTCGGCAAAGCCTTCTTCGCCGGGATTGGCGTCGGGGTCAGCGAAATGCTCGCCCTCGAACATCGGGATCACCAACTCGGCGCCACTGCCCTGCGCCAGCGCCTCGACCAGGTAGCCCTTCAGCCCCTGGTCGTATTGCCAGGTCTGGCGCTCGCCGGTCTTCTCGGTCACCAGCGTGACCTTGACGCCCGGCAGCAGCACGGCCTTGCTGCGCAGCAGGCGCTGCAGCTCGGCCAGCGGGATCGCGGCCGAGTCGAAATACTTGGCATCCGGCCACACCTGCACGCGGGTGCCGCTTTTCTTCTCGCCACGCTCGATCTTGCGCGAGGCCAGCGGCACGGTCACGTCGCCGCCGGAGAAGGTCAGCGTCGAGCACATGCTGTCGCGCCACACGGTCACGTCCATCTGCGTCGACAAGGCATTGGTCACCGACACGCCCACGCCATGCAGGCCGCCCGAGAACGCATAGGCGCCGCCCTTGCCCTTGTCGAACTTGCCGCCGGCGTGCAGCCGGGTGAAGACGATCTCGACCACCGGCACGCCTTCTTCCGGATGGATGCCCACCGGAATGCCGCGGCCGTCGTCCTCCACGCTGAGGCTGCCGTCGCGATGCAGGGTCACCAGGATCTCGGAGCCGTGGCCGCCGAGGGCCTCGTCCGAGGCGTTGTCGATCACCTCCTGCACGATGTGCAGGGGGTTGTCGGTCCGGGTGTACATGCCGGGACGCTGCTTGACCGGCTCCAGGCCCTTCAGGACCCGGATGGAAGATTCGCTGTACTGACTGGTTTTGCTCGCCATGGAGTCGCTACGAAAGTGATGGTCCCGGCTGCCACGAGGCGCACAACTGTGCACGCGCCGGGGCACCGGGCACTGCATTGTAATGGAAGCGGGCGACGGCAATCCCGCCAAAAAGGCGCTCGCCCTGCCAGCCCGCGCCGGCGCCGCTTTGCCGGGCCGCCGCCACTTTTTGCCAGGGCGCCCCAACCCGGCCGGCCTCGCGGGCGGCGCAGTACGCGTTTTCCCGAGCCGGAGTAAACTCGCCACCACCCGGCCCCGGCAAGCCTGATTGCCGTCCCGGCACGGACAACAACAAGCACACACAATCCCTGTCGGCGCCGCCCTACCCGGCGGGACTGCCGCACACCGAGCCAAGACATGCAGAACCGACAACTCTCCCTGACCACCGTCCTCGTGTGCGGTGGGCTGCTCGTCACGCTTTCAATGGGCATCCGGCACGGCTTCGGCCTATTCAACCTGCCGATCACGCAGGCCCACGGCTGGAACCGCGAGACCTTCGCCTTTGCCCTGGCGCTGCAGAACCTGATGTGGGGCGCCAGCCAGCCCTTTGCCGGGGCGCTGGCCGACAAGTTCGGCGCGCTGCGCATCATGCTGGTCGGCGTGGCGCTGTACGTGGCCGGGCTGGTGGTGATGGCACTGGCCACCAGCGGCACCGCCTTTGCCACCGGCGCCGGCGTGATGATCGGCATCGCCCAGTCCGGCACCACCTACAGCATCGTCTACGGCGTGATCGGCCGCGTGGCCAGCCCCGAGAAGCGGGTCTGGGCCATGGGCATCGCCGCCGCCGCGGGCTCGTTCGGCCAGTTCCTGATGATCCCGGTGGAACAGGGCCTGATCTCCGGCCTGGGCTGGCAGAACGCGCTGTACGTGATGGCGCTGATGGCCTGCGTGATGCTGCCGCTGGCGCTGACACTGCGCGAGCCGCGCGAAGCGGCCCACACCGGCGGCCACCACCAGACCATCGGCCAGGCCGTGCACGAAGCCTTCGGCAACCGCAACTTCCAGCTGCTGACGCTGGGCTACTTCGTGTGCGGCTTCCAGGTGGTGTTTATCGGCGTGCACCTGGCGCCGTACCTGAAGGACCAGGGCCTGACCGACCCGAAAGTCGCAGTCGTGGCGCTGGCGCTGATCGGGCTGTTCAATGTATTCGGCACCTATACCGCCGGCGCGCTGGGCCAGCGCCTGCCCAAGCGCTACCTGCTGTCCGCCATCTACGTGACGCGCTCGGTGGTGATCGCCGGCTACCTGCTGCTGCCGCTGACGGTGGCCAGCACCTGGGTGTTCGCGGCGCTGATGGGCTTCCTGTGGCTGTCCACGGTGCCGCTGACCAACGGCATCATCGCCCAGGTGTTCGGCGTGAAATACCTGTCAATGCTGTCGGGCGTGGTGTTCTTCTCGCACCAGATCGGCAGCTTCCTGGGGGCCTGGCTGGGCGGCTACCTCTATGACCGCACCGGCGGCTACAACACGGTGTGGCTGATCTCGATCGCGCTGGGCGTGGTGGCCGCGCTGGTGAACCTGCCGATCCGCGAGCAGGCGCTGGTGCGCGCGCAGCCGGCGGCGGCATGATGACAGCGGCCCGCGTCCGCGTGGCGAAGGCAGCCGGGCTGGCGGTGCTGGCCGGGCTGCTGGCACTGGGGTTCGTGGGCTACCTGCGGCCGGGTTTTATGGTCGATCTGACCAATATGGTGTTGGCGTGGTGCGGGTGACGCAGCCAGGCGCTCACACGCCCTCGCCCTTCGACTTCGCTTCCAGCACTTCCCAGCGCTCCAGCGCTTCCAGCAATTCCATCTCGATCTCGTCGTGCCGGGTGCCCAGCTGCACGGCCTTGGGCGCATCGCTGACATAGAGCGAACCGTCTTCCAGCTGCGCCGAGATCGCCTTCTGCTCCGTTTCCAGCGCGGCAATGCGCTCCGGCAGGCCGTCCAGCTCGCGCTGTTCCTTGTACGACAGCTTGACGGTCCGGTTGGCGCCGCGCGCCTCGCGCGAGTCCTTGCCCTTTACCGGCTCCGCCGCCTTCTGCTCCGGCTTGCGCGCGGCCTGCAGCGCCGCGCTGCGGGCCGACTGCTCGACCCAGTCGGAATATCCGCCCACCGACTCGCGCCACACGCCATCGCCCTCGGCGGCCAGGGTCGAGGTCACCACGTTGTCCAGGAAGGCGCGGTCGTGCGAAACCAGGAACACGGTGCCGCTGTAGTCCTGCAGCAGTTCTTCCAGCAGTTCCAGCGTGTCAATATCAAGATCGTTGGTGGGCTCGTCCAGCACCAGCACATTGGCCGGGCGCGCAAACAGGCGCGCCAGCAGCAGCCGGTTGCGCTCGCCGCCAGACAGCGACTTGACCGGCGAGCGCGCACGTTCCGGCGCGAACAGGAAGTCGCCCAGGTAGCTCATCACATGCTTGCGCTGGCCGTTGACCTCGACCCAGTCGCTGCCCGGGCTGATGGTGTCGGCCAGCGAGCGCTCCAGGTCCAGCGCGGTGCGCATCTGGTCGAAGTACGCTACCTGCAGGTTGCTGCCATTGCGCACGGTGCCGCTGTCCGGCGCCAGTTCGCCCAGGATCAGCCGCAGCAGCGTGGTCTTGCCGGCGCCGTTGGGGCCGATCAGGCCGACCTTGTCGCCGCGCATGATGGTGGCGGTGAAGTCGCGCACCACCACCTTGTCGCCATAGGCCTTGCTGACGCCGGTCAGCTCCGACACGATCTTGCCGGAGCGGTCGGCCTGTGACACCTCCAGCTTGACGTTACCCTGGACTTCACGGCGCGCGGCGCGCTCGTTGCGCATCGCCACCAGCCGCTGGATGCGCGACACGCTGCGCGTGCGGCGCGCCTCCACCCCCTTGCGGATCCACACTTCCTCCTGCGCCAGCAGCTTGTCGAACTTGGCCTGCTCGACCTGCTCGGCCGCCAGCATCTCTTCCTTGCGCGCCTGGTAGGCGGCGAAGTTGCCGGGGAAGGACACCAGCCGGCCGCGGTCCAGTTCGATGATGCGCGTGGCCACGCGGTCGAGGAAGGCGCGGTCGTGGGTGATCAGCAGCACGCTGCCGCGGAAGCCCAGCAGCAGGTCTTCCAGCCAGCGGATCGCTTCCACGTCGAGGTGGTTGGTAGGTTCATCCAGCAGCAGGATGTCGGGCTCGGCCACCAGCGCCTGCGCCAGCGCCACGCGTTTCTGCAGGCCGCCGGACAGTGCCTCGACGCGCGTGTGCGAATCCAGCCCCAGCCGTGCCAGCGTAGTTTCGACGCGGGTGCGCAGCTGCCAGGCGCCGGCGGCGTCCAACTCGGACTGCAGCCGATGCAATTCGGCCAGCGCGGCTTCGTCGTCGTGGTTCTCGGCCACACGGTCGGCGGCGGCCTCGTAGCGCACCAGCAGGTCGTGCGCATCGCCCATGCCCTGGGAGACGGCGTCGAACACGGTGATGCCCGCCTCAAACTGCGGCTCCTGCGGCACGTAGGCGCTGGTCACGCCGCTCTGGCGCGCGATCAGCCCGTCGTCCGGCGCCGACAGCCCCGCCACGATCTTCAGCAGCGAGGACTTGCCCGAGCCGTTGCGCCCGATCAAACCCACGCGCTCGCCGGCCTCCAGCGAAAAGTCGGTGTGATCGAGCAGGGCCACGTGCCCGAAGGCAAGCTGGGCGTCGGTAATGGAAAACAGGGCCATGGGAGAAAGACGAGACGACGAGAGAAAGGAGGGACGGCCTGGCAGCCAGGGCTGGCGTGGCACGGCAGCCCGCATTGTAGACGACCGGGGCCGGGCCAAGGCTGGCCCCAAAAAAGAAGGGCCCGCGCACTGCGGGCCCAAGAGTCTCTCCTCGGTGCCCTGCTCGCAAGGCACGAAGCCAGCATAACAACGCCCCCCTGCCCGCTCCAGTCGGAAAAGTCCGTAAGGGAAAGCCCCGTCAACCGCGATTTCCGGACGCCGCCGCGGCAAATTGGTACGGCCAAGGCACTCATGCGAAGATGTCGGCCGTGCCAATGGCCTGCCGCCAACCTCATGACCACCGCTTCACTGAAATTGTCCGACCTGTCCGTGTCTGCGCTCGTCGCCGGGCTGGTCGCCACACTCACCGGCTATACCAGTTCGCTGGTGCTGATGATCCAGGCCGGCCACGCCGCCCACCTGACCGATGCCCAGATCTCCTCCTGGATCTGGGCGCTGTCGATGGGCATGGGGATCACCACCATCGGCCTGTCGCTGGCGCTGCGCGTGCCGATCGTGGTGGCCTGGTCCACGCCCGGCGCCGCGCTGCTGATCGCCAGCCTGCCCGGCGTGCCCTACGCGGAAGCCATCGGCGCCTTCCTGCTGGCCGGGCTGATGATGGCCGCGGCCGGCATGACCGGCTGGTTCGACAAGCTGATGCGCGCCCTGCCGGCCAGCATCGCCTCTGCCCTGCTGGCCGGCATCCTGTTCCGCATCAGCGTGGATGTGTTCGTGCAGGCGCAGCACCAGATCGTGCTGCTGCTGGCGATGTTCGCCGCCTACCTGCTCGGGCGGCGGCTGTGGCCGGCCTATGCGGTGCCAGTGGTGCTGCTGACGGGAGCGGTGATCGCCGGCGTGCTCGGCCAGCTCGATTTCTCGGGCGTGCGGCTGGCGTTGGCGGTGCCGGTGTGGACCACGCCGGCGTTCTCGCTGTCGGCCTTGGTCAGCATGGCGGTTCCGCTGTTCATCGTGGCGCTGGCCTCGCAGAACATCCCCGGGCTGGCCGTGCTGCAAGCCGACGGCTACCACGTGCCGGCTTCGCGCCTGATCTCGATCACCGGCCTGACCTCGGCCGTGCTGGCGCCGTTCGGCTCTCACGGCGTCAACCTAGCGGCGATCACCGCCGCCATCTGCACCGGCCCGCAGGCCGACCCCGACCGCAACCGCCGGTATACCGCGGCCGTGGTCTGCGGCGTGGGCTACCTGGTCGCGGGCACGCTGGCCGCCAGCATCGCGGCGCTGTTTACCGCCTTTCCGCAAGCGCTGGTGGTGGGTGTGACCGCGTTCGCGCTGATGGGCTCAATCGCCAACGGCCTGACCGTGGCCATGCAAATTCCGGCTGAGCGCGAAGCCGCGCTGCTGACCTTCATGATCACGGCGTCCGGCATGACCCTGGCGGGTGTCGGCTCTGCGTTCTGGGGCGTGGTGGGCGGCATGCTGGCGTTCCACGTGCTGCGCCAGCGCGCCGCCTGAGCATCGCGCTTGAGGCGCTAGAGCATCAGGAAAGCCACGTCCGCGTAGCCGATATGGTCGGGCGACACGCCCCTGCGGCGCTGGAACAAGACATGCTCCAGCACGCGGTCGCGGTGGGCCGCGAAGGTTTCCGGATCCAGGTTCAAGGCCACGCGCGCGTAGTGCTCGGCCATCAGCTTGTAGACGCGATGGCGCACCTGCAGCATCTCGCTCGCCGCCTGGAGCCGGCTCATTTCCCCCATATGGTCGTCGTCCAGCTGGCGCATGCTGACCACCACCCGGGCATGCATGCCCCGATAGCGATCGACCTCCGCATGGGCCTTGCGCAACTCCTCGCGCAGCGACCGCACTTCCTGCAACAGCTTCAGGTTGTGCTGCACGCCGCGTTGGATGCGCGAGGCCTCTTCCAGTGCGTGGTCCGCCGCGGCGATGGTGTCCTGCCACGGATTCGCGTCCGGTGCGAGCTCCCCGTCCCCGGACTGCGAAGACGTCCAGGCGGACGTGCCGTCGATGCCATTGTGATGCATACCGCTCCCCTTACCCCATGCCCGCCGCCGGCATCGTGAGGTTCGTGCCGGCTTGGTCGGGCTGACTACCGCGACTGCCTTGTAGGACTTTCTTGTGCCGCGGGCCGGCCATGCGCCCGCTTGTTGTCGCCTTTATAGCCACATTCAATCCCCCATTGCCGCTTTGCACAACCACCGCAAGGGAGGGACGCGGCTTTGGCGCAACATGCGGGGGCGCTAAGATGCCGGCTTCGGCCCATTTCGGCCCACCCATTTGTGCGCTCCCATGAACGGATACCTGCTCCTCGCCCTCGCCATCGTCGCCGAAGTCATCGCCACCAGCAGCCTGAAGGCGTCACAAGGCTTTACGCGGCTGGTCCCCAGCGTGCTGGTCGTGACCGGCTATGTGGCGGCGTTCTACTTGCTGATGCTGGTGATGCGGACAGTGCCGGTGGGGATTGCCTATGCGATCTGGAGCGGGGCCGGGATCGTGCTGGTGTCGCTGATCGCGGTGGTGCTGTACCGGCAGGTGCCGGACCTGGCGGCTTGCGCTGGGATTGGTCTGATTATTGCCGGCGTCGCCGTCATTCAGCTGTTTTCGAAGACGAGCGCGCATTGATCGTGGGCGACATGCAACCCTACCTGGGTAACCTAAACCGCGTATATGAAGTGCTCAATGGCAAGCGCGCCCTGAGTCTGGCCATGATCCGGCGGCTGCACCGTGACCTGAAGATTCCTGCCAACGTACTGATCGCCGAGCGCAGTGCGGCGTGAGCACCGGCGCAGCGGCTGGTGCGCGTGCTAGCCAAAGCGCGCATCGATCTGCGTCCTGGCCCAGTCCGAGGCATGCTGCCATGCCTCGCCTTCGCTGAAGAACTGGCCCGGAACAAGATGGTGATCGAAGACCTTGAGCGGCGCTCCATCTGCCGCTTTCGCGCAGATGGTCACCTCACCTTGCCAGGGCCCGCCAACGCCAAGGGACGTTGCCGAAGCTTCATACCAGTGGTCACGGTAATACGTGAACCCTTGGAGATCCATGTCTTTCTCCACCAGTGAGAGCTCAGGAAATACTAGTCGTTGGCGTCGCCTGAAGTGGCCTGGTCAATCTCCCGTTTCGCGGACGCATAGGCGTTATCGATCGCGACCGATTCCGAAGGAGCAAGCGCCCCAGTGTTGTGCCGGTGTCCGTGACCGCGGATGCCATATGACCAGTCCCACTGGCCGCTCGCGTCCTTTTTGGCCTGGATTGAGATCTCTCGGCCCTTGTATTTCAGTTCCATGGCGAGCTCTCCGGAGATTGGAGGATTGATGGGCAACGGCATGTTGTCCCGGCAGATCAGTCGCCCCGCCGCTTGTCCTCATGCCGCGTCAGGCATTTCTGCAGGAAGCGGAACAGGTTGGTGCCGCAATGCACATGGACACGCGGCAGGCCGAAAGGGTTGTCATCGGCACGCGCCAGCCCGCGCTGCGTCAGCGTGGCGTTGTCGTAGCCGGCCTCGCGCACCATTTCCCGGTGCACCGCCTGCTGTTCGCCATAAGGGTAGCAAAACGCCGTGACCGGCATCGCCACCAAGTCCTCCAGCGCTGCCTTGGAGGTTTCAATCTGCCGGCGGGCTTCCGCCGGCGGCAATGCCGGCAGGTGCACGTGGTCGACCGTATGGGCGCCAACCTCCTGGCCGAGGCGGGCCCATTCCCGCACCTCTTCGGCGTTCATCAGCGGAGCAGGCGGCACGCCTTGGCTGGCGTCCCAGACATTGCTGCCGTCGATCTGGCCGGACACAAAGTAATTGGTGGCACTAAAGCCGAACTCCGCCAGGACGGGCAGCGCATGCCGGTGGACATTGCGGAAGCCGTCGTCAAACGTGATCCCGAACACTTTGCCGGTAGACTCGCCCCGAACATAGGGCATGAGTTCGCGCATCGACAGGCCGCGATAGCCCAGCCGGCGCATCCAGGCGATCTGCTGGCGGAACTGCGCGGGACTGACGGTCAGGCCACGAAACGGCGCGCCGTGGGGCGGCACGATATCAATCTGGTGATAGGTCAGGATCGGGATCGACATGACGGGCGAAGCGCGCGGTTACTGGCTGGGGCTCTGGGTCAGCGCGGCTGGCAGGGGTTGAGGCCGCGCTCCCGGCTCGAGAACCGCGTGGTACACGGCGAGTGTGCCGGCGACGAAGGTATCCATGCCAAAGTACGCCCGACTCTTTGACCGGGCAGCCTCACCCATCTCGGCCAGCCGCTCAGGCGCCGACAGGATTTGCTCCAGCCGCGCCCGTAGTGCCGCGATGTTGGCGCATGGCACCACCCAGCCGTCCTGCCCGTCAGTCACGTTCTCGGGCAGGCCGCCGGCATCGGAAACCAGTGCCGGCAGGCCCATCGCCATGGCTTCGCGGCAGGCAAACGACAACGTCTCGCTCCGCGACAGCACAAAGGCGGTATGCCCTGCCGCCAGGGTGGGGCGAACATCGTCCAGCAAGCCCGTAAAAACGACCTGATCGCCGAGTCCCAGCGCCGCGACCTTCCCCGTCATGCATGGCAAGGGCGCTTCGCCAGCCAGGATCACACGCACACCACTACGCAAGTGGGCGGGCAATTGTGCAACGGCTTCCAGCAGGTCCGTCCAGCCCTTCTCGTAGCGGGTACCCGCGGTACTGACGAAGACCGTGCATGCCGAGCCGGCACCGAAGTATCGCGCCCGCAGCGCATCGGCCTCCGCCGGCGCCGGCGGTGCAAAGTGCCCCATGTCGATGCCATGGGACACGGTGGTCACCGGCACACGGTTGTACGGGGAGGTACGCAGCTTCCGGGCGACATAGTCGCTGACCGCAATCACATGGTGGGTACCAAGGCACGCGCGCAGCCAGTTGCCGACACTGTTGCTGCGGTGATCGTTGTGCTTTGTATAGACAACGCGCGGCCGGCGCAAGGCAACCAGGCGCACGAGCATGACCAGCTTGTGATCGGCTGAACCGTTGACATGGATGATATCGAAGCGCCCAAGGGTGATGAGCCGCCAGAGCGCCCACATCTCGCGCAGCCAGCGCAGGCCTCTCGGCGCAAAATCAACCGCCGCCACCTCGACGCCTGCGTGCCCACTGGCAAGCCGGAACAGACGGCTGGTCCGGGGAGCCGCCACGGTCACTTCATGTGCCGGCGCCAGCCCTGCCAGCAGGTTGATGACATAGGTGTCATGCCCTCCACCGTTTCCCCGGTGAAAGTTCGTGAACAGCACTCGCAATTCTTTCTCCACCGCCGGCATTCCTTTGTTGCCAGACTAGCATTCAATCATTACAGCAAATTACAGAACCACCCATGAGGGTTCGCCCCAAGCCCCAGCGGGCGGGTCCGCTTTGATCCACATTTTCCGCCTTCTTCAGCAAAAATCGCCAAAACAGCGGCGGGATAGCCATCACATTGCATCGGGATCGGCAGCTACCAGCATCGCACAGCTATCGATCGTGCCACTGTCGTAACATTCCGTAACGTGTTGAGAATGCTTCTCGTTGACAGTATCTGTCAAGGCAGCAAGCTGCCGATACCGGCCGTGAAGGGGGAGCGTTGCCAACTTGCGCCTCGCGCAGGGCGGCCGCCAAATCTTGTATGGCGGTATGTCGCGGGAGAAAAAATGGAACCGCCTGGCAAAGATCGGGAGCTTGCGCCGACGTGTTTGAGGGGGGTTTTGGGGGAAAGCCCTGGCTGTGGTCCCGCCGACAGGATTCATGAATCCGCAGGAAACCGTTTATGAGCGCGGGATTATAGGATTGTGATATTCCCAGTGCCCTTTACGGTGCCCCGAAAATAATTTGCTGCCCGATTTGGCGGTTGGGTACACTGTATATCCATACAGTACTCAAGCGAACCGCTATGGACATCATACTCGCCGCGCCTTCGGTGTTCCTGGAGGCGCGGTTCTTTGCCGACGACCTGGTCGAAGAGCGGCTGGCCTGCGAAGGTGTCAGCGAGGCGCGAGACGGGATCACCGTCCATGGCCTCGATGTGCGCCATGTGCGCGCGCTGCGCTGGACGCCTGACTACCTATCTTTTCACGCCGATGGCCGAGTGCAGCGGCACCCGGTAGCTCCATGGATAGAACTCGGGCCGAGCACGGTGATGTTCGCGCGCCGCCAGCGGCCATAGCGAGAGGATAAAAATCCGTGTGATCCGGGAGATCCCTGAGTTACCGGCACCTCAACACGGACCAATCCGTCAGACCGCAAAGATTTTACGTCCATGCCAGCCAAGGAATTGCCCCGGGATCTGCCAGCGCTGTCGGAAGACGAGTTGCGCGACATCGGCCTGCGGCATCGCAACCCGGATGTTCGGGACTTGCTTTGGGAAATTGCGCGGTTGCGCGTAATAGTGCAGCAGGCCCACTACATCGCAGAGCTGCTGTACGGGGCAGGCGGGGTGATGGCCGATAGCTGGCTGCGCACCTTAACGGATGAACCCTGCATCGTCGAAAAGCTGGAGGCAGACTATGCCAGTGGCACTCCAGGCTCGCGAGGGTGGCGCGGGGAAGTCAGGACGCCAGAGCACGAAGTCCGGCTGGCGACGATGAAGGCGGAAGCGCTACGGCGCATTGCTGTGCGCAGGGCACGCTGGCGCAAATAGCGCAGGGCGTCGTCGCCTTGTCCGGCGGCGCCATCATCCGCGCGCTGGACGGCACCTGGCACCGGCCGTTCACCACGCTGGAGTTGGCGGCCATCCAGTCGCTGATCGAGCCGGTGGAATACCTCGAGCTGGACGGGCTGAGCGACCAGGCCTGGCGCGAGCGCATCGGAAATGCAGTGCCGCCGGACGCTGCTCAGGCAATCGCGGAGGTGATGGGCACGACGCTGTTGCTCGCAGAGACCGGCGAGACGTTCAAGCTGTCGGCCACGCCGGTGTGGGTGAGGCCTGTCGCAGTGGCCTTGGCAGTGGCTCAGCCGGCGGAGGCGATGTAATGGGCTATTTTCCGGATAATAAGGCCGCCACCGCCACAGATGCGGAAACGATAGCAATACCGAGAGCCCATTTCGAAATGCGGAGCGCTTGTCGCGCAGTCTCGGCTTGGTCCTGCGCCGCCCCCGCTGCCTGCTCCGTCGCCAGAAGCGCTCGTTCCTCGCGCAACTCCGCGCGCTGGCTGTCGATCCGATCGAGATATGCACGAGCGTTCTCTAAACGCCTATCGCCGAACGTGTGGCGCTCTACGTGCTGCCGGAATTCGTCTTCGCTGTGTTTAGCAATCCACTCGAGTATTTCGGCATCGGTTTCGAAGTTCGCCATGGCTTGCCCCCAATCGCTCCTGAGAAGCGTAGCACGCGAAGGTACCAAGGCGGATAGGGATGGCGGGGTAAGCCTATTCCTCCACGCCAAGAATTACATCCACCGCGGCTCTGCCGGCAAGTTCGGCGACCAGGTATGCCCAACGCTGCGAGTACGGCCCGCCGAAGACCTTGATGCGCTTTCCAATGGCAGCGACTCCAGGCGGGCTCATAGGTCCTTCAATCTCGAACCAGACGTTGAACATGTCCTTGGACACTTTTTGTACATCGACATGGATGTCGAATCCACGGTACTCGGTCACGCGCTCCATGGCGGCCTCCAATCCATTCAAGGCATCCTAGCATGACGAAAGAACGCCCCATCCTCTTTAGCGGCGCCATGGTGCGCGCCATCCTGGGCCGCCGGAAGACCCAGACTAGGCGCGTTTTTAAACTGCCGTCGTGAGCCGAGTGGTATGTCAGCGGTGCAACGCAGGGCGAGAAGACTCGCGACCTTGTCCCGAAAGACCCTCGCAAGCGCGGCTGGTACTGCATCGAGGAATTGCCCTGCCCTTACGGTCAGCTCTTCGACCGCCTCTGGGTGAAGGAGGTCTGGGCTGCCGGCGCATGCGCGGACGGGCTGCGGCCGGCCATGCGGCATCCCGGTACCTGGAAGGTCGACAATGGCGGCCTCTGGTATCCGGCCGACGCCACCGAGCCGAAGCACCCGATCTCGCCACGCGGCAAAACCCGCGTGAGCATCCATATGCCCCGCTGGGCGTCGCGCATCACGCTGGAGATCACCGGCGTGCGCGTCGAACGGCTGAACGACTGCGGCGAGGCGGACGCAATCGCCGAGGGCATCGCACCGGAACTGGATGGATGGACCGACTACAGCAACCCGAGCTGCCAGATGTGCCTGAACCCGGTGGACTCATATCGCACGCTGTGGGACAGCATCAACGGCGCCGGCGCGTGGGAGGCCAATGCTTGGGGGTGGGTGGTGGAGTTCCGGAGGGTTCAGCGTTGACCCTCGATCCATTCTTTCGCCCATGCGATGCCTGCCGCGACGGCAAGGTTGAACGTTGCATAGGAGCCCAGAGGCTCAGACGCCTCCAGAATGAGATGGTCCTTTTGCACGGTGCCAAAGGCTTCGAACGAACCATCAGCCAGTTGCTTCGCAAAGCCACGAACTGTGTAGTCCTGGTAGCTCTCGATTGTCATGACGACCTCCGATCTGGAAGGGAAATCCTAGCATGCCCCGACACGGCCATTCCTGGCCGGAGGCTGACGGCTCGACCGTCCACACCGAGCTAGGCATCATGTGGGCCTTCAAGCTGATCAACATACCTCTGAGCCCACGAGATGCCTTCGCTCTGGGCACGTTCATTCCATTCGTGAAGTCCCAGCACCTCGGACTCCTTGATGATATGGCGGCCTCTGCTCACGCGCCCCAGGGATGCGAACACTCCGTTGCCGGCGGGTTTTGCGAACCCATCGACTATGTAACCACGATACCTTGCGATAGACATCGTAAGCCCCCTCATACCGACAACCGAGGATCCGTCGCAATCAATTCAACGGCCATTTAATACACCCTAGCACGCGGCGCGCAGCTGCACAGCCTGGTGTCCCATTTCGGGCACCCCTCGCCTTGAGGGTGGCGCTTAAGGAGATTGGGGTATGAAGCGCTTGATCGAACCCACCCTCGACGGCGAGGCCGGTTGCATCCTCTCCGACTGCGAGCAGTACCGGTACCGGCTCTGGCGACAGTGGGACGAAAGCCGGCCGGCGCTCGGCTTCATCATGCTCAACCCGTCTACCGCCGACCACCAGGTCAACGATCCGACCATCACCAGGTGCATGCAGCGGGCCCTGGCCGGCAAGTACGGCCGGCTCGAGGCGGTGAACCTGTTCCCGCTGCGCTCAACCGACCCGGACGGCCTGCTGACGCACTCTGCGCCGCTCGGGCGCGAGGACACGGCGAACTGCTCGATCATGGACGCGCTGGATCGCTGCTCGCTGGTGATTTGCGCCTGGGGAGCGCACAAGGCGGCGCCGGCGCGCGCGGCCGAGGTGCTGCGGATCATCAGGATGTCCGGGCACGGCACCCTGCTGCACCATCTGGGCCTGAACAAGGACGGCAGCCCGAAGCACCCCCTCTACATCGCAGCCAGGACCCGCCCGCAGCCGTTCAGCTTTTGAGGCTAGTCCTTTTTGAAATTGGACAAGCCATCGACGAAGGCAATCGACTTTCCATATGTCCTCGACAGCTCGAGTATCAAGTCATAGTTCATAGAGGTCGGAACAGTGACCTTCGAACCGGACCGCTACGAAAGCTCCACCAACTCGCGAATCACATTCGTAGGAAATAGAAGAAGCCAGCGTCAGGTCGCTACCATTGCGGACGATCTCCCTTAGCACATCGTACGAAGCCATAATTTCTCCTGTCTTATTTTTCGCTCTGCAGCATTGTTGTGACGTGGTCAGCCCACGCTTGCATCATATCGCGCCGCTCCGCCAAGTACTGCGCATGGTTGTATGCAGCACGCACCTTGTTCCGCTCGACGTGTGCCAGCTGACGCTCGATCACGTCCGGCCGAAACCGTAGCTCATTCAGCGCCGTCGAGGCCACCCCACGGAAGCCGTGCCCGGTCATGCGCGAGTGGTACCCCATTCGGTACAGCGCATAGAGCACCGTCTTGTTGCTGATGTGACCCGTCTTGCGCCGCGGGCTGTAAAAGAGGTAGTCGCGGTGCCCAGTGATCTCGCGCAGTTCGGCCAACACGGCCAGGGCCTGGGTGGACAAGGGGACGATGTGGGGATCGCGCATCTTCGTCCGGTCGGCGGGGATGCGCCACTCCGCCTCCGCTTCGTCGATCTCGCCCCAGCGCGCCTGGATCATCTCCGTGGTGCGCACGAAGGTCAGCGTCATGAACTGCAGCGCCAGGCGAGTTACGGCTCGCCCTCGTACGCGCCGATGTCGCGCAGCAGCTGCGGCAACTCGATATGTGACACGCGGGCCTGGTGCTGGACCGGCTCGGACTTCAGCGCCGCGGCGCTGTCGATGTCGGCAGCCGGGTTGCGGTCGCACGCGCCGTAGATGATCCCGTACTGGAACACCGCGCGCATGCGCTGCAGGATGCGCTTCGTCGTGTCGCGCACACCGCGGGCCTCGACCTTCCTCAGCAGATCCAGGATGGCCGGCGCCTTGATGTCAGCGATGGGCGTGCTGCCCAGCACCGGGAAGACGTCATTCTCGAGCGACGCCAGCAACCTTTCCGGCGTAGACCTCATTCCAGCTGCCCTTCTGGGTGGCGTGCCAGTCCCTGGCCACCGCCTCGAACGAGTTTCCCGCGGCGATGCGCGCGGCGCGGCGCTCTTCCTACTTCACGGCACCAGGGTCGCGACCATCCGCAACGATGGCCCGGGCGGCATCGCGCTGCGCGCGCGCCTGGGCCAGGGACACTTCCGGATAGGTGCCGAAGCCCAGCCGGTTTTCCGACCCGGATGGTCTGAAGTACCGGAAGCGCCAAAGCTTGCGGCCATCAGTCATTACCTCGAGAAACAGGCGCCACCACCGTCGGCGAGCTTGTACGCCTTCTCCCTCGGCTTGGCGTTGCGGAGTTTTGTATCGGATAGCGGCTCGACGCGGATGGGCCGCGAACGTCGACTGCCCGGAATGCCTTGATTTACTTGGGGAAAGAGAACTTCAGAGAACCATTCTGTGGTCCCGCCGACAGGAATCGAACCTGTATCTAGCGCTTAGGAGGCGCTCGTTCTATCCATTGAACTACGGCGAGGGACAGGACCGTCAGGATCGGGAACCGCGGGCGCGGTGATCCTGGAGACGGCCCGGAGTATATCAAAATCCGCAACTGCCCGGCTCGCCCGCGATGGTGGACCCGTCCCGGCGGCCTCGCCCGGCAAGGCGGCCGGACGATGGCAGGCGCGTCGGCCGGCCGGCATGGCGCAGGGCGCGGCGCCCCGGCCGGTGGCGGCCGCGGGCGCAACTGGCGGCGGCAGTGGCGCAACTGCGGTGGCAGGCTTGTCCGCGCAGGTTGCAACGCAGTTCCCAGTCGATCAGTCCGGACATGGCAGTCTCCTTGATTCGGTGATGGCCGCGCGCTTCAGGCGAGGCTCAGGCCCAGGTTCAGGCCGCCCAGTTGGGCTTGCAGCAGCGCGCCCAGCAGCAGCCAGCCGATGTGCAGCGCGGCGCGCGGGCGGCGCATGCATGTTTCCACTTGCTCGCTGCGGCTTTCGCCGGACAGGCACCAGGAGCAGAAATGCTCACAGTTGTTGGTCAGCAAGTGGTAGGCGTTTTCGCCCACGCGGGAACGGGCGCGTTCGACGGCCTGGCGGCCGGCGAAGCGGGCGCAGGGTTCCGGCCTGACGGCGATGCCGAAACCGGCGGCGAAGGCTTCAAGGGTAGTTTCTTCAACCGGCGCGGCTTGCAGGGAGCGGGCGAAACCGGCGTAGTGGATGACGCGGCCGGCGCCGGCATAGATCCCATGATGGGCGTAGCCGTGGCGATCGGTGACCAGGTGGGCGCCGAGCGGCAGCGGGTCGGCGAAGCGATCGTCGCCGCCGGTAGCGCGTTCTTGTTGTTCCTGGATGTTCATGGCTGGCCTCGGTCTGTCTGGTTGCTGCAGGCATTGCTGCTCTATGCCAGACCAACCGCATCAACCATGCCAACACCAGGGAGCGACGGCAGGGCAATGGTTTGGCGGGAATCCGAGGGTTTTGGAGGGGATGGACTGTCGGATGGCAGCCAACTGCATGGCGGCCGATCTGTTGGCTGGCTGGCACCATTCGCCGCGCGCGGCGAGGCCTGCCGCACCCATGCTGTGGCACGCGCCTTGCTCAATACCGGTACCGCACCCGCCCATGGCCGGTGTGCGCGGCGCCGGCGGGCAGCCGGTATTCGGGTGGATCCGCCCGTTCGTGCCCTCGTCTGCGCTGCCGCTCGGGACAGTGATCATCTTTTACGAGATCAACTACAGCTTCTATGCTGATCAGATGAACAACCAGTTCCAGAACATCGATATCCGCAACAACGCGCCAAACGCCAATATCAATGTCCTGGGCGACCAGGGCGCGAGGAACGACGGCCGGCTGATCTGATGCTGATCTGAGGGCCAGCGCCGCCGTGGCAGCGCCCCGGCTAGTCCGGGGCTTCACGCGGACCGGAGACAAGATTGGGTTTCGACTCGCACTTCCAGTGGACCTCGGCCGCATGCACGGACGTCGGGCGCGTGCGCGAACGCAACGAGGACGCTTGCCTGGACCTGCCCAGCCAGGGCCTGTGGGCGGTGGCCGACGGCATGGGCGGCCATGCCGTGGGGGACTTCGCCAGCCAGGCCGTGGTCCAGGCGCTGGCCACGTTGCCGCCGCACCCCCGGCTGGAAGACCGGGTCGACGCCACGCGCGCGGCGCTGCAGGGCGTGAACCTGGCACTGGTCGATGAAGCGGCGCGCCTGGGCGTGCGCTGCATCGGCAGCACGGTGGTGGTGCTGCTGGCGGGCGATCGCCGATGCGCCTGCGTGTGGGCCGGCGACAGCCGCCTGTACCGGCTGCGTGGCGGCCAGTTCGCCCGCCTCACGCGCGACCATAACCAGGTCGAGCGCCTACTGGCGCGCGGGCTGATCACCCCGGAAGAGGCGCGCCACCATCCCGCGCAGAACACCATCACACGCGCCGTCGGCGCGGCCCCGACGCTGGCGCCGGAGCAACTGCTGACCGAGGTGGCCGATGGCGACGTCTACCTGCTGTGCAGCGATGGCCTGAGCAACGAGGTCGACGATGACGACATCGCGGCGGTGCTGGCACAGCAGGATGTTGCGCAGGCCGCGCCGACGCTGGTGCAGATGGCGCTTGATGCCGGCGGCCGCGACAACGTGTCGGTGGTGGTGCTGCGTGCGGCGGACCCCTACGGCTCAGACAAGACGCTGGTCAATCCCGAACTGGACGCCTGAAGGCACGACCCCCAGCAGCCTCGGGCCCCCTGCCCCTTGCTACCCCTTGCCGCCTTCGGCCTGCCGGCTGGCGCGGAAGTCCTTCGAGTGGATGCCGTGCTTCTTCAGCAGCATCTGCAGGTGCGAGCGGTTCATGTCGAAGCGCCGCGCCAGTTCGGCGACGGTGCCGCCGACTTCCTGCAAGCCCCGCTCGAGGAAGGCCCGCTCGGCCTCGTCGCTGGCGGCGCGCTTGGCCTCGCTCAGCGACGTCGCCATGGTGATGTCCGCGGCTGCCGTGCCCGCGCCGACCACCGCCAGCGCGGCGGGTTTCGGCCGGATATCCTGCGGCAGATGGGCCAGGTCGGCGGTGTCGCCGGCCAGGCAGCTCAGCCGGTACAGCAGGTTGCGCAGCTCGCGGATATTGCCCGGGTAGTCGTAGTGCAGCAGGAAGTCGCGCAGCCGCGGCGTCAGCTTGAGCGGCCGGCGCTTGAGCATGCCGGCGGCCTCGTCACTGAAGTACGACACCAGCAGCGGGATCTCGTCGCGCCGCTCGCGCAGCGACGGCAGGCTGACGTGGATCACGCTCAGGCGGTAGAACAGGTCCTCGCGGAAGGTGCCGGCCTGGCTCATGCGGCGCAGGTCCTTGTTGGTCGCCGCGACGATGCGCGTATCGACCGAGATCGCCTCGTCCGAACCCACGCGCTGGATCTCGTGCGCTTCCAGCACGCGCAGCAGCTTGACCTGGCCGGTCAGCGGCAGCTCGCCGATCTCGTCCAGGAAGATGGTGCCGGTATGCGCGCTCTCGAACTTGCCGCGGCGGTCGTTGCTGGCGCCGGTGAAGGCGCCCTTCTTGTGGCCGAACAGCTCGGATTCGAGCAGGCTGTCGGGGATGGCGCCGCAATTGACCGAGATAAACGGCTTGTCAGTGCGTGAGCCGTTGGCATGGATCACCTTGGCCATCAGCTCCTTGCCGGTGCCGCTCTCGCCATCGATCAGCACCGGCAGGTCGGTCGGCGCCGCCTTCTCGGCAATCTCCAGCGCCTCCAACAACTTGGGGTTGTCGCCGAAGGTGCCTTCGAAAATAAAGCTGCGCTCCATCAATGCCTGACGGCGCTCGCGCGGCATGCGCTCGACTTCTTCCTGCGGCGGGGCGGCCTCGGCCGACGCCGCCTGCACGAAGCGCTCCTTGTGCGACAGCCCCATCACCTCGTCGCGCAGCGTGGTGGCCTGCTTGAGCAGCTTCTCGATCTCCGGCCGGTCAAGCCGCGACGACCAGCGCAGCGTGGAGCGCAGGATCTCGATCTTCTCGATCAGGCCGGCGAACGACACCGGCGAGGTGGCCGAGGCGGGGGTGGCACCCTGGTTGTATAGCTTCATGCTGCGCTCAGTTGCTTCTGCACCAGTTGGAAATACATGCCCTTGCGCTCGATCAGCTCCTCATGCCGGCCCTGCTCGACGATGGCGCCTTCATACAGCACCAGGATCTTGTCGGCCTGCATGATGGTGCTGAGCCGGTGCGCGATGATGACCGCGGTGCGCCCGCGCAGGATCTCCTGCATATTGGCCAGGATGTTGCTCTCTGACTGCGTGTCGAGCGCCGAGGTGGCCTCGTCGAACACCAGCAGGCGCGGGTCGTGGTACAGCGCGCGGGCGATGCACAGGCGCTGGATCTGCCCGCCGGAAAGCCCGATGCCACGCTCGCCCACCACCTGCTCGTAGCCCAGCGGCAGCTTGCTGATAAAGGCGTGGGCGTCGGCCATGCGCGCCACCTCCTCGATACGGCGCCGGTCTGGGCTGTCGTCGCCGCAGGCGATGTTCTCGGCGATGGTGCCCGAGAACAGCAGGTTGGACTGCATCACGTAGCCCACCTGCGCGCGGTAGAACGCCGCGTCGATCACGTTCAGGTCGTAGCCGTCCACCGACATCGAGCCCTCGGTGGGCTTGTAGAAGCCCACCAGCAACTTGGCCAGCGTGGTCTTGCCGGAGCCGCTGCGCCCGACGATGGCCACCATCTCGCCCGGCCGGATGGCGAAGCTGATGTTCTCCAGGACGTAGGGCGTGTCTTCGCCGCCGTAGCGGAAGTACAGGTCCTTCATCACGATCTCGCCCTGCAGGTCGGGCAGCATCACGCGCGACAGTACGTCCTGCGGCTTCTGCTCGGGCTCCAGGTCGAGCACGTCGCCCAGGCGCTCCATCGCCACGGCGGCATCGTTGAGCTGGCCCCATAACGCCACCAGCCCCATCAGCGGCGCCAGCACGCTGCCCATGAAGGCGTTGAAGGCAATCAGCTGGCCGATGGTGAGCTCACGCTCCAGCACCAGCGTCGCGCCCACCCACAGCACTGCGATGGTGGTGGCGGCGTTGAGCAGCTGGCTCACCAGCCCCACCAGGATATGGAAGGCCTGCGCCCGGTATTGGGCGTCCAGCGCCTTGGCGTACTTGCGCTCCCAGCGCAGCCGCACCGGGCGCTCGATGCCCATTCCCTTGACGGTCTCGGCGCCGCCCAGCGTCTCCATCAGGTAGGCCTTGGCATCGGTCGACGCCGAAAACACCTCGCGCGCATAGGTCTTGACCTTCGGCGTCACCACCACCGTCAGCGCCGCGATCGGGATCACGAAGGCGATCAGCAGCAGCGTCAGCTTGACGTTGTAGAGGAACATGATGGTGAAGTAGATAAACACCATGAGCATGTTCAGCGCCGTGGTCACCGTCGATTCGGTCAGGAAGGCGCGGATGGTCTGGTTCTCCTGGAAGCGCGCGAAGATGTCGCCGGTCTTGCGCTTGGCAAAGAACGACAGCGGCAGCGCCAGCGTGTGCTTGAAGAAGTGCGACATCATGGCGAAGTCCATGTTGCGCACCATGAAGTTGGCGAGATACGCGCGGATGGTCGCCATCAGCTGCGAGAACACACTGGAGATGATCAGCCCCACGATCAGCAGGTGCAGCAGCCCCACGTTCTGGTGCACCACCACGCCGTCCAGGATGTTCTGGATAATCAGCGGCGGCACCACCCCCAGCATCTGGATCACGAAGGTGGCTAGGAACAAGTGCGCCAGGATCTTCCGGTACGGTGCCAGGTAGCCGATAAAGCGCAGCCACGGCGAGCGCGACACCGACAGCTGGGTCATGCTCTCGCCCGGCCTGAACAGCAGGCAGGTGCCACTCCAGCCGCGTTCGAACTCCTCCGCGCTCATCTTGCGGAAGCCGATGGCCGGGTCGGCCACCCACACCCAGCGCGACGAGATCCCGTACACCACCACGTAGTGGTAGCCCTCCCAGTGCACGATAAAGGGCAGCTCGAAGCCCATCAGCGAATCCCGCGTGCACTGCACCCCGCGCGTGGTGAAGCCGAGCGATTCGCCGGCGCGTGCCAGGCTGTCCAGCGTGGCGCCATGGGTGGTCACGTTGGCCAGCTCGCGCAGCTTGCCCAGCGTCATCGGGATGCCGTAGTGCCGGCAGATCATCGCCAGACAGGCCGCGCCGCAATCCATCTCCTCGGCCTGCTCCACCAGCGCAAAGCGGCGGATCAGCTTCTCGCCCAACTCCGGTTTGGAATGCAGGTCCAGCAGCACCGGGCGCTTGCGCCGTTCGGCCAGCTTCTTCTGCCGATGCAGCTCGCGGTCCAGCACGCGGATGCGCTCTTCCAGCACCTCGCGCAGGCGCGGGTTGCGCTCCAGGATCAGCTGCACCGTCTTCTCGGGAATCACCAGCAGGCGCACGTCGGTCTCGGCGATGGCCGAGGCCAGCTGCTCCTGCCGCATCACGCAGGCGCGCTCGCCGAAGATATCGCCCTGCCCCAGCGTCGCCAGCGGGAACTCGCTGCCCTCCTCGCTGCGCACGATGCGCACCGTGCCCTGGCGCACCACATAGAGGCGGCGGTCCTCGCGCCCATCCTGCTTCAGGATCTCCTTGCCGGCCGCCACGCGCTTGACGCCGACGCTGCGCACGGCGTCTTCCAGCTCCTGCTTGTCGAGCTTGCCGCGCAAGTCGAAGAGCCGCGCGACAAAGCCGCCGGCCGAACTGATCGCGACATAGCTGGTGATAAACGCAAGCGCCGCCGGGTTGCCCGCCACCACGGGCTCGCCCACGCTGCGCGGGATCATCAGCAGCTCGGTCTTGCCCGAGGCGCGCACCGACGACTCATGGCGGTAGTCGCGCAGCAGCGCAATATCGGCAAAGACCTCGCCGGCCTTGCGCACGCCCATGCTGATTTCCTTGCCGTGCTCCTCGTTGAACACGCGCACCGAGCCGGACTTGACGACAAACAAGCCCGGCGCCGCTTCGCCGGCATTGCAGACGGTGTCGCCAAAACCGAAGGTCAGCACCTGCGCGGCTTCCGCCAGGCGTGCCAGCTCCTCCGGCGTCAGCACCGACAGGATCTCGACAGAGGCAAGAAAGGCGACCAGCGCCGATCCTGCCTCCGGCTGGTCCGGGGCAGCCGCCGCGGCGCGATCACCGGCCTGGCCGGACTCGCTAGCGGGCTTCGATGACATGTTCCTGCGCCCTGGCCATCAGCCAGTCTTCGCGCAGCAGGCGGCGCACTTCCACCGCCACCTCACTGTCCAGCGTGGCCGGGTGCTTGCTGCGCACCAGGAAGACCTCGAAGAAGGAACGGTCCGCCGCCGGGAACGGCCCCAGCAGGTCGCCCGGCTCGGCGTTGAAGACCTTGGCCTCGATATCGGTCTTGAGCGAGCCGCGCAGCACCTTGCCGATCTCGCCACCGCGCTCGCGCGTGTCGGCAATGGAATGCTCGCGCGCCATCTCGGCGAAGGCCTCCGGATCATCCTGCAGATACGAGATCAGCTCCTTGGCCTTGCCCTCGCTGTCGACCACGATATGGCTGACCTCGATGCTATCGAAGCGCGGCGAGTTGAGCGCAAAGTACGCCTGCACCGCGGCCTCGCTGCAGACCTGCTCCATCATCCGCTCCTGGTAGAGGCTGTCGGTGACAAAGGCCTCGAACTCATCCAGGCTGATGTTCAGCGCATCCAGGTAGTGGTTCATGTCGGCAGCGCGATGCAGGCCCTGCACGCGGCGGAACTGGTCCGCGCGTTCCTGGATCTCCTCGGGCGTGACCACCATGCCTTGCCGCTTCGCCGCGTGCACCGTCAGCTTGTCGCGCACGATCTGCTCGATCAGCCCTTCGAACTGCCCGGTCAGCTTGAGCAGCCGCACGAACTCCTCGACGCCGAGCACCTCGTCGTCGATACGCACAATGCCAGTCATTTTCTCGGCTCCTTTTGGCGGCCCCACGCGCTTGCGCGCCAGGCTGTCCAGATGTGCTGTGCTTGTGTTTCCCCCGACTGCCCCGGCCACGCTAGCCGGCCACCTCTCGGAACGGGTCCAGCCCCAGGTCGATCAGGCGGCGTTCGCGCACCACGATCTCCGCAGTCGCGGTCATGCCGTAACGCAACGGATACTTGTTGTCGGCCACGGCGTAGTAGTCGCGTGCCAGGCGCACGCGGCCCTCGTAGACCGGCTGCTTGTCGGGCCCGCCCGGCTTGGTGGCGGGCGAGATGAACTCCAGCGTGCCCTCGATGATCCCGTAGCGCTGGTACGGGAAGGCACTGAACTTGAGCTTGACCGGCAGCCCTTCGCGCAGGAAAGCGCGGTCACGCTCGGCGATGACGATCTTCACCACCGGGCGCGCATCCTTGGGCGCAATGCCGCCCAGCGGCGTGTTGGCCTGCACCTTGTCGCCGCGCTGGGTGGAGGTGACATCGGTGATCACGCCCGACACCGGCGCCAGGATCAGCAGGAAGTTGTCCTTGTCGATGTTCTCGAAGCGGATGCGCGCCGCCGCGTCCGCCACCAGGCGGGCGGTCTGCACCTGCAGGCGCAGCTTGTCCTCGGTGTTGGCGATCTCGCGCAGCGCCGCGTCGTACTGCACGCGCAGCCCGGCCAGGTCCTGGCCGCTGCTTTCGAGCTGTGAACTGGCCTGGGTAAGCTCGCGGCCCAGCCGCGCGTCCAGCTCTGCCAGCCGCGACTGCGCCACGCGGAGGTTGTTCTCCGCGTCCTGCGCCGCGGCGCGCTTGGCATCCACCTGCGACTGCGAAACGCCACCGCCACCCGGCAACGCCAGCAGGCGCGCGTAGCGGTCCTGCTCCTGGCGCGCGAACTCACGCGCGCGCCTGGCGTTCTCGAGGTTGCTGCGCGCTTCCTGCAACTGCGCGCGCTGCTGTTCGGCAAGCCGCGTGGTGCCTTCAGCGATACGGGTCTCGTGCTGGCGCGTAGCAACGTCGATCTGCTGCTTGAGCGCCGCCGCACGGCGTTCCATCAGCGCCTTCTTGTCGGGGAACTGCTTCCATTCGCGCTCGGAGTCTTCCAGCTTGAGCTGCGCTTCCAGCGCATTGGCCGCAGCCTCGATCGCGCCGCGCGCGTTCAGGCGCGCCAGCACGTCGTCCTTGGACACGGGTTGCCCTTCGGCCACGTAGAGGTCGGCCAGCTCGCCGTCCACCGGGGCATAGAAGCGGCGCACCTCGGATTCCGGCGCCAGCGTGCCCTGCGCCGTGACAATGACATCGGCATGCCCGACGAAGGACCACACCAGCCCGCACAGCACCAGCGCGAAAGTCGTGACGATGGTCAGCAGTCCCAGGCGCGACGGCTCGGCACTCAACAGGCCAATGCCCTCGGCGCTGTGGTCTTCCAGCGCCTCGGAGAGTGGCTTGAGGCCGCCCTGGCGGGCATCGTCCTTCATGGCTGCCCCGCTTGCTGTGGCGCCGCGGCGGCCGCGGCAGGTTCCGGCGCCTTGCCGGTGTCTTCACCGCCGATCAGTTCCAGCTTGGTCTTGAGCACGGCGGGATCGAGCACGGTGCGCAATTCGCGCAGCGCGTGCCGCTGCTGGTCGGCCTCGGCGCGGATCTCTTCCTCGATCTTGGCGAGTTGCGCCAGGTCGGCGCTTTCCCCCGCGCGCAGTTGCGTGAAGATACGCATGCCCTGGCGCGCGTCTGTCTGCGCCTGCGACAGCAACCGGGCCTGCGCGCGGAATTTGGGCGAGATGCCGGGCTCGAGCCGCTGCTCGCTGCCGATCACGCCATTGCTGCGGTATTGCTTCCATGCGGCGACGGCGCTGCCCATCAGCTCCCGCGCGCGCCGCAGAGCACTGTCGCGCACGCCGTTGACGTCGGCCTCGACCGCCTTGGCGAAATGGCCGTCTTCGTCGGCATCGAGCATGGCGTAGAAGCCCAGCAGCCGGTCCTCATAGTCCTTGCTGCCGCGCGCGGACTGCAACTCGGCGTACTGTGCCGCCACCTTCTGCTTGTGCGACAGGTCGCGCGCGAGGTCGTCGGCCCAGGGGCCGCCGCTGATCTGCTTGATCCCCGCGAGCGCCGCGGCGCTGTCGCCCTGCTGCCACGCCCTGGCCGCACTGGCATACTGGCGCACCATCTCCGGCGGCGGCAGGCGCGCGGCCAGGTAGTTGAACTGCGCCTGGAACGGCGGCGTGGCGAAGCGGCTGTCGGCCAGCCGCGCCACCAGCGGCCCGGGCCGGCGCGCGCGCAGTGCCTGCATCAGCGCGGTGTAGCGGTCCAGGTCTGACTGCACGCGGTCCAGCCCGGCCACGCGCGGATACTTCTCGCGGTACTCGGCGATGACCGGCTGCAACGCCTCCGGGCGGTCGCGGCCGAGTTCGGCAGCGATGGTGGCGTTCAGCCGGTCGATCGCCGCCAGGTAGACCGAGGCATCGTTCTGCAGGCGGCGCACATCACTGAGCGCATCGGCATAGAGATCGCGGAACGCCGGCACATCGGCCGCGATGCGCCCGAGTGCGCGCTGGTGCGCGGTAGTGTCCTGGTTCCAGTACGCCAGCAGTTGCCGGATCGGGGCCTCGTCGGTGTAGAGGCGGATCGGCGCGTCGGCGCCGCGCTGCGCGGTGAAGCGTTCGAGCCGGCCGATCCAGTCGAGCTCGGCCACCAGCGGCCGCGCATCGGCGTTGTGCGCACTGGGCTTGCGCATCCGGGCCAGCGCGGCATCGGCGCCGCTGACATCACCGGCCTTCAGCCTGGCAGCAAAATCGGGCACGTAAGCGCGCATCAGTGCCTCGGTGCCGAGGGCCTGCACCTGGGCATCGTCGGGATGACGCGCCAGGTAGTCGTCGGCGGCCTGCGCCGCGCGGGCGTGATCGCCGGCGGCAAACAAGGCCTGCACTTCGCGCTCCGCCGCACCGCGCCAGTACACGGCCGCACCCGCCACTATTGCGAGCAACAGCAACGCGCCGCCCCATCGCCCCGCGCGCCGCGTGCGTGCGGGATCGTCCAGGCCGAACAGCCTGGCGCCTTCCGCCAGCAGCAGCGCGGCACGTCCGCGCTTGCGGCGTGCCTGCGCGCCGTCGTGCGCCGCCGTGGCCGCCGCGGCCTGTGCCTCGGCCTCGGCGTTGACCTCGTCGTCCTGCTGCGCGGCATAGTCGACGCAGAAAATGTCGAGGAAGGAATCGGCCGCACCGACAAAGGTGGTGCGGTCATCCTCGTCGCGTTCGGCCGGCGCCGGGGAAGCGGCCGGCGTATCCGGTGCCGCGGCCACGGGCTGCAGCATCGAGCGCGTCGCGGTGGCATCGCCATCGCCCGTGCGCTGCACCTGCGCCTGGTAGACAAAGTGGTTGCCGCCGAAGGCGATCAGGTCGCCGTCGTCCAGCGGCACGCCGTGGTCTGCCAGGCGCTTGCCGTTGACGAAGGTGCCGTTGGTGCTGCCCAGGTCTTCCACGAACGGCACGCCACCCTTGAGGTACACGTGCGCGTGGCGCCGCGACAGGTAGTTGACCTGCTGCGGATAACTGTCGCGGTAGCGCGCGAAGGCATCGTCGGCCTTGCTGATCAGGTACGGGAAGCCGTCCACGTGCAGCGGCTGCAGTCCGACATCGCCGCGTTCGGGCACCAGCGTCACCGCCACCCGCGGCGGCTCGGGCTGCGGCGCGCGCGGCGACAGCCGGACCCGGAACGACAGCGCAGGCCCGAAGGCCACCTCATCGCCATCGCTGAGCTGCGCCGGCTGGCGCGCCACCGCCGCGCCGTTCACGCGCGTGCCGTTCTTGCTGCCGAGATCCGCCACATATACCGCGCCATGCTCGGCGAAGATGCGCGCATGCCGGCGCGACAGCGGCGCGGCCAGGTCTTCCGGGTAGGCGGCAAACGGCAGTTCGCTGCGGCCGACGGCGAACAGGTCTTCGTCGATGCGGATCTCGCCCAGCTCGGGGCGCGCGACGGGCGTCAGGAATACATCGAATTCCTGTGCCAGATCCTGAGAGAACTCCCGAGCGAATCCCTGGGCCATTTTCACCGGCATTTCCATGATCAGTGCTTCGTCAGGAGCCATGTTTCCAGCGAGCCAACAGCGCGGCTGCCGCGGCGGCAGGCCAGGGGGGTGAAGCGACTAAGAACATAGTAGGCGACGGCTAAGGCTAGTCAATCGGGCGCGGGACGCGCGGTTGGCACGGGAGCGGCACATGCAGCGGGGCAAGCGGCCGAGGCTACGGTCGCGTTGCGCAACGCGTTGCTTACGCCGGCATCACATGAACACCGCCACGGAACCTCTGGCAGCACTTATTGCACTGGATTCGAGGCCGCGTTGCGCACATCGGTATCGGGCCAGCCGCCGCCAAGCGCCTTGTACAGGGTGACGGTGTCGGCCAGGATCTGTTGGTGGACCGCCAACAACTGCAGTTGCGCGGCCAGCAGCGAGCGCTCGGTCTCGAACACTTCCAGCTGCGAGACCACGCCCTCTTTCAGTTGCGCCTCGATCTGCGCGGACACGACGCGCAGTTGCTCAACCTGCTGCTGCAACTCGATGCGCTGCTTCTTGTGCGCGTCGACGTTGACCAGTGCGCTCTCCACCTCTTCGAACGCGGTCATCACGGTGCGGCCATATTCGTTTTCCACCACGCCCACCTGCGCCTCGGTGGTCTTCACGCGCGCGCGCACGTTGGGATCGAGCATCGGCAGGTTGATGCTGGGCATCAGGCCGAAGGTGAAGGACTTGAGCAGGGAGTTCAGCGCAATGCTGGCGGCGCCGCCGCTGGCGGTCAGGCTGATGGTGGGCAACTGCGCCAGGCGTGCCTGGCCGACGATGTTGTAGGCCGCCAGCACGCGGTATTCAGCGGCCACCACATCCGGACGGCGCGCCAGCAGCTGCGACGGCAGCCCGGCCGGCACCGCGGGCGGCTGCACGCGGTCCTGCAGGCGCCCTGCCGGAACCTTGAGATTGCCTGCGGGCACGCCGACCAGCGTCGCCAGCGCGTTTTCGGCCACATCGCGCGAACGGCGCAGTTCAAGCAGGTCCTTGTTGAGACGGTTGATTTCCGCCTGTTGCTGCATCACGCGGATCTTGGGCACCAGGCCATTCTGGTACATCGCCTGGAAGGTGGACAGGATCTGCCCGTTCTTGGCGACGGTGCGCGCTTGCTGCTCGATCTGCTCGTCGAACTGCAGGATCTGGAAGTAAGTGGTCGATACATTGGACACCAGCGTCAGGTAGCCGGCACGCCAGTCGGCCTCGGTCGCATTGAATTCGGCGGTCTGCGCCTGCACGCCCTTCTCGACCTTGCCCCAGATATCGATGTCCCAGTTCAGCTGGGCGGCGGCGTTATAGGTCGTGACGGACTTCTGCCCCGAGGTCTTTTGGAAGTTCGCGCTGGCGCCGATACCGATCACGGGCAGCGCTCCCGCGCGGGCCTCGCCGATCTGCGCGTTGGCCACGCGGATTCGCGCCGCCAGCACCTTGATGTCGTAGTTGCCGCCCAGTGCCTGTTCGATCAGCTTGTTGAGGTAGGGATCCTTGAAACCGTGCCACCAGTTAGGCTGCACCGCTTCGGCCGGCGACACCGTGATCGAACCCTGGCGCGTCCATTCGGCCTTGGCCGGGGTTTCCGGGCGCTGGTACACCGGCGGCCGGAAGTCGGCGCAGCCTGCCAGCAGCGCCGTGCAGACAGCCAGCGCGGTCAGCCAGGCAGTACGGTGCGGCGCGGCGGTTGACTTAACCCCGGGGGAGGCAATGATGGATTCGGACACGATGGGTTCCTGCGTGCGACGGCGGCGGGCGGGATGCACTTGAGTTATCCATGGCATGCCGGGGGCCGCGAAGTCTGTCTGTATTGTGGAGCGCGCGGACGCGCGCACCAACCCCGATATGCATGAGGTCAGCGGAAGGTGTTGTCCAGTGGGTTGGTCTCGAGCATCGGGTTGGAAGAGACAACCGCAGGGAGCGTGCCAGCTCCAGTGCCATGCCCGCGCGGATCACGGAAGTGCCTGTAAACACGTGGGTTTTTCATTGCCGTCGGCGCCGGCCGCGGATGCGCGGGGAGCTGCCGTCACGGCGTACTGGCGGGCCGCAGCCAACAGATTGCGCGTCGGTGTTGGATGGCACGCGACACTTGCGGAGCCGGCGAAAAAAACGTCGGCGCACGCGCGCCGCCATCACCGCAAGGTCCAGGTCACTTCACGTAGATCGTGATCTTCTTCGAATAGACCGGCGGGTTGGTGGGAATGTGCTTGTCATCCCCCATCAGCAGCTGCAGCGTATGCTTGCCAGGCGGCAGCTCGATCATGGTCTCGGTCTCCCCCGCCCCGAAATGCAGGTGATTGCGGTCGTTGGGGATTTCCTTGTCCATCGGCGGCAGATCCGCATCGACAAGCAGGTGATGGTGCCCGGTATTGGGATACTTCACGTCCTTCGGCGCCACCCCCATATTGCGCAGCCCGAACCACACCTTGAATGGCTTGCCCGCGGGCATCGTCTGCCCGTCGTTGGGCCAGCCGATATACAGGTAGGCGTTGGGCGGCGCCGGCGTCGAGCCACCCTGCACCACCGCGGACAGCAGCAGGCTGGCGGCGAAGACAGCCGCGGCAAGTAGTCTGGACATGGTGCTCTCCCCTGTTTGCTGATCGGCCTGGTTCGGCATCTGCGGCGCGTGGCACCGCTATTTCACCGTGACCGTGATCTTCTTCGAATAGATCGGCGGCTCGAACGGCACGTGCTTGGCATCGCCCATCAGCAACTGCAGCGTGTGCTTGCCGGGCGGCAGCTCAATGCGCGCATCGGTCTCGCCCGCGCCGAAGTGCAGGTGGTTCTTGTCCGAAGGGATTTCCTTGTCCAGCGGCGGCAGCTCGGCGTCGACCAGCAGGTGGTGGTGCCCGCAGCGCGGCGACTCGACGCCCTTGGGGCAGACGCCCATATTGCGCAGGCCCATGCGCACCCAGAACTTGCCGCCGCTGATGACCGTGCCATCGTGCGGCCAGATGATGTAGGCCTCGGCATTGGGCGGCGCTGCCGTCGACAGCGAAAGCGACGGCGCACCCGCCAGTGTGGCAACCGCCAGCAGGCGGAACAGGAATCGTCTGGACATACGCGGCGCCTCCCGGAAACAGTCCGAAACCCGATCACGTTGTCCCGAAAGCCCATTCTTGTTGCTTGTTGGTCAGCGCTCGGCGATTCGTCATTCAGGTTAGGTCGCAAGCCCGGAAAAAGCGAACCCGGCGCGTCGCGGCGGCATGGCGATGTCCCGCCGGAGACACAAGCGCTGTGCTATCTTGAAGCAAGCCGGTCGACGTCTCGGCAACACCACAATGCGCCCCCGCCGCATGTGCCGGCAGCTACCGGCATGCAGCGGGATCGCCGCGGCTCCAGCGAGGTGTGAAGATGTGGCGCAATCTACCAGTCGTATGCGCGGCCATGGCCGCGATGCTCGCCGCCGCGCCGCTGCCTGCGCAGCCGGCCACCGCTGCCGCTGGCGCGGCCACGGAACCGACGCTGCTCGCCGGCATCATGCCCAAGAACACCGACGAGCAGTACGAACTGAGCTTCTGGGAATCGATCAAGAACAGCAATTACGCCGGCGACTATGAGGCCTACCTGAAGCAGTACCCCAACGGACGTTTCGCGGTGCTGGCCAGGGCGCGCCTGGAGCGGCTGGCGGCATCCGCCTCCGCACCCAAGGCCCAGGCGCCCGCGCCCGCCCTGCCGCCCCGCTCCGGCACCTCTGCCGGGGGACAGGTCACGCGACCCCCGCCCGCCCCGGCACCCGCCGCGTCAGCGCGTCCGGCATCGCCGCCTGCCACGCCACCTGCCGCGCCACCGGCAACGGCATCCCTGCGCCCGGGCATGGCGGCGGGGGGCACGGTCAGCACCACACTGCGCACCGGCGAGATCCGCGATTGCCCGACCTGCCCGGTGCTGGTCTCCTTGCCGGCGGGCAGCTTCACCATGGGCAGCAGTGCCAGCGATCCCGCCGAGAAGCCCCCGCATCACGTCACCATCGGCCAGCCGTTTGCCATCGGCCGCTATGAGGTCACGGTCGAGCAATGGAATGCCTGCGCCGACGCCGGCGGCTGCCAGCGCGTCCCCACCATCGCCGACAGCCCGAAGACCGCGCCGGCGCGCGACGTCAGCTGGGACGACGCGCAGCAGTACGTGGCCTGGCTCAGCAAGACCACCGGCAAGACCTACCGGCTGCCCACCGAGGCGGAATGGGAATACGCAGCGCGCGGCGGCACCGCCAGTGCCTACTGGTGGGGCGACCAGATGCGCAAGGGCAATGCCAACTGCAAGGACTGCGGCGACCCGTGGAGCCAGGATGCGCCGGCCGCGGTCGGGACGTTCGCGGCCAACCCGTACGGCCTGCACGACGTCAACGGCAGCGTGTGGGAATGGGTGGCCGATTGCTGGCACAGCACCTACAAGGGTGCGCCCGCCGACGGGCGCGTGTGGAACGAGAACGCCTGTGGCGCACGCGTGATCCGCGGTGGCTCCTGGCGCGAAGGCGCGAGCTACATGGTGTCGTCCACGCGCTTCAAGTACAGCCCCAGCGTGCGGCAGTCGCAGAACGGCTTTCGCGTGGCGCGCGACCTGAAGTAGCGGCTGGCGGAATTGGCAAGCCGGACAGATGGCGGCAATCAGCGCGCGCGCGTGGAGATCTGCACCAGGTCCGCGCTGATGCGGTCCCGCCCATAGGTGCGTGTCATCTGCGCCAGCGGCTTTTCCAGTGCCTTCAGGTAGTCCTTGTGCGACTCGACCTCGGCGCGCCGGCCCTCGAACAGTGGCACGGGCGTGGTCAGCAACACCACCAGCTCGGTGCCGAAGGGCCTGGAGATGATCCAGTCGCCACCGTCGCCAACCGTGGCGCTGTGGCTGGGCGGCGCCTGGTGGGCGGGCACGCGCGCGCTCGGCACCATGTGCGCCACCTTGCCGTCGGCCGCGAAGTAATCGACATAGACATAAGAGTCGCGCGCCGGCGTGCGCAGATCCAGCACCAGCGGTGACCCCTCGGTCAGCTGGGTGCCCTGGCCGCGCAGCCGCAGCGACGAAGCCGTGCCCCCTTCGCGGTAGCCCGACCAGTACGGCGCGATCAGGGTGGCCACGTCGCATTTGTCGGTGGCCAGCGGCTGGGTGTCGATCGACACGCCCTTCAGCTCCTTGACACCCGGCAACGCGCTGAGCTGCTCGCGCAGCCGCGCGGCGCCCACGCTATCGGCCAGAAAGCCGCGCACGCGCAGGGTCTGCGCCTGTTGGGTGGCGGTGAGCAGCGAGCACGGCACGCCGGCCAGCATCTTCGTGACGTCGGCCATCGACAGTACTGCCGGACGGGCAGCCGGTGCGGTCGGGGTAACCGGCGCCGCGGGCACAGGTGTGGCCGGGGCCTCGACGCGCGTGTCGCCGGCCGGCGCTTCGGCCTGGCGCTGCGAATGCCACGCGTAGTAGCCGATCGCCGACACGCCCGCCAGCACGGCCAGCACGCCGCCAGCCATCAGCGGCAAGGGGCGCCGCGTGGACACCACCGGCACCGCGCTCATGCCATGCAGGAAGCGCGCGACGGTGGGTGTGCGCGTTTCGCGGTTGAGCGACAGGGCCTCGCGCAGGGTCTTCCATTGCGTGCGGCTCAACTGCGGCGGCTGCGCCGGCTTGAGGCCGGCGTCGCGCGCCTGGTTGGCCGAGAGCCGCTGGTAGGGATGCTTGCCGGTCAGCAATTCATAGGTCACGCAGGCCAGCGCAAAGATGTCGTCGCGCGGGTCGGGCTCGCAATGGTCGAACATCTCCGGGCTGGCGTAGGCCGGCGTCATGCCGCCCAGCGAGCCGGGATCGAACACGGTCCGGTCGGACTCGTCAGCCGGCGGCAGGAAGCCGCGCGCAATGCCGAAGTCGATCACCTTGACCTCGCCGTTGGCGGTCAGGAAGACGTTGGCGGGCTTGAAGTCGCAGTGCACGAAGCCGCGCTCGTGCGCGTACGCCAGCGCATTGCCCATGCCGTTGACGATCGACATGGCGCGCGCCATCGGCATGCCGGTGAAGCCCGGGGCCTTGAGCACATGGTTGAGCGACGAGCCGGACAGGTATTCCATGGTCAGGAAGACCACCGGCCCGTCGCGGTCGAAGTCATAGACGGTGACGATGTTCCGGTGCGCCAGCGTCTGCGCCTTGCGCGCCTCGCGCTGCAGTGCCATCAGCGACTTGGGGTGCCCGCTGAACTGCAGGTTCAGCACCTTGATGGCGATATAGGGCTTGCGGTCCGAGGCTTCCAGCTTGCGCAGGTCGAGCGCCTTGTAGACCGTGCCCATGCCGCCCACGCCCAGGCATTCTTCCAGCACGAAGCGGCCGTTCAGCGTATCGCCCACGCCCTTGGTATGCGCCGCCTGCGGCAGCGTGCCCGGCTCGGGCGAGGTCGCATACAGCGAGCCCGTCTGCGTGCCGGCCAGGCGCGTGGCTTCGGTGGCGCCTTCGTACTGCGTGGCGCCGCGGCGCTCGATGCGCCGCATGACTTCGGCATAGACCGCGGGCGGGAACGGGAAGCGCGTGTTTTCCTCGATGACCACGCGCGCGGCCTGGCTGGGCGTGGTGGGGTCCTGCGCCAGCGCCGTTTCGAACGACGCAACAAACTCGTCGTCGGAGAGACCGCCGTTCTGGAACTTGCGGATCAGTTCTTTGAGACTGGCCACGGGATGCCCCGACATGGTTGCTGGCACGGCGCATCCCGCGATGCGGATATGCCCTGCCTTCGAGATGGATACTAGTGCGCACCCATGGCATGCGCAAACCATGCGAGGCCGGCGTGCATCACCGCGCGCGGGCGCCCTCTGCCAATCGCGTCACCTGTAGCGCGCCACTGTCGCGGCCGCGCCAACACCAGCACGCCGCCTGTTGGCCACGGCCCGTCACCCGCGGCAGGCGGCAGGCCCCGCAGCCGGTGCGCGCGAGCCGGCATCGAAAATAAATGCCCCGTGTTTTCAGGCAGTTGCACGTCCCCAGACGAGTCGGCAACGGCGTTGGCACACTCCCTGCGTCAGTCCCTCCGGAGGGCCGGCAATTTCGCCGCCGTCTGAGCGCACCGCGCGGCGGGCCCGCGGGCAAGAACGCGGACCGCCTCACCTATACTGAAGCGTCCCGCGGCCGCATGGCCGTGGCGCCGCTTGACCGGAGACAGCCATGGCAGTGATCGTCATCAAGGATTTGCCCGACAGCATGGATCTCGACCGACAGGCCATGACCGCCATCCTGGGCGGCGGGCGCACCGCCGGCGGCCAGGCATGGCATGGCTTGCGGCGCCAGGGCGCCGCGCGCATCGTCGACTACCCGGGCGGATTGCCGGGCAACCGCTACGTGATGCCGCAGGAACAGCCGCTCGGGCGGCTGCCGCGCAAGGCCGCCGGCAAGGATGCAGACGACTGAGCGGCAACCACAACCGCCCAAATGAAAAGCCCGCCATCGCTGGCGGGCTTTGGATGCGGACGGGCCCGGACCACCTGGGTCACGCGGTCAGCAGTTCGGTCATTCTGTTCCAGGCAGGCTTCCCATGATTCCGCCCATGAAGCATGACGCGGACGCCCATCCGGACCACCCGGATAGTCGCAGGAAGACTGGCGCGTGGAGTCAATGACCGCAGTGCTCGCCGCGAACAGCGGCGCAATGCCGCTGTAGGAGGTCAAGCGGGAGCGTTTTTCGTCCGCCCCGTGCGGGCATCCTGTGAGCTCGCGCCTCCAGTATAGGCGGGGGTTTCAGCCTTGCAACCCGGCCGGGGCCGGGGCGGCGCGGGCCTGCCGGGAAGGTGACTGGCGCCTGACATATCCGGTTACGTTTTCGCAGTGCAACAAAAATTCCGTACTCTGCTATAATCCGCGCCGTGAGTTTCGCAACTGTGAGATCCGCCAAACGCCCGGCTTCCTGCCGCGGCGAATCCGCTGCCCTCCCAAGCTCTGTTTCCTCGCTGCCGGACGCCTAGTCATCACTTCATGGCCCCAGCCGCCCAGCAGAACGCACCGCTCACCTGACGTCGCCTCGTCTCCGATCCTGTTGAACAGCCTGAAACCTGAGCTGTTTGCCTGCCAGGGATACGGCCGGACCGCCTAGCGGGACCAGCCACCACCCTGCCTGCCGCCGTACTGCCAGCTGTGTCTGTCGTAACGGCCTCACCGATTGGCGCCGAAGCCTTTTTAAGACTTTGCACTGCGCCCACCCCATTTTGCTTTGCCGGGGTGCCATGCATTTATTTGACCATTCCGACATGACCCAGCACGACATTCGTGCGGAGCAAGCTATTGCCTCCGCGACCGACGCTTCGATCACTTCCGACGCTGCCCAGAGCCCGCTCGACAAGCTCGACGCCCTGCTCAACCCCAGCCCGGCAGTTGAAGAGGCCCCGGCCGTGGAAAGCGGTTTCGCCACACTTGGCCTCGATGCGGCCATCCTGCGCGCCCTCTCCGAACTGAATTACAACACGCCCACGCCGGTACAGGCCCAGGCCATCCCGGCCTTCCTGGCCGGCCGCGACCTGCTGGTCTCGAGCCAGACCGGCTCGGGCAAGACCGCCGCGTTCATGCTGCCCGCGATCCAGCGCATCAGCGAAATGCCGGCACCGCAGCGCGCGACCGAGCCCGCCAAGCGCATGAAGGGCAAGCGCCCGCGCCCGTCGCCGGCCCAGCCCGCACTGCTGGTGCTGACCCCGACGCGCGAACTGGCGCTGCAGGTGACCGAAGCCGCCGCCAAGTACGGCCGCAACCTGCGCCGCATCGTCTGCGCCAGCATCCTGGGCGGCATGCCCTACCCTAAGCAGCTGGCCGCGCTGGCCAAGATGCCTGACATCCTGGTGGCCACGCCGGGCCGCCTGCTCGACCATATCGACGCTGGCCGCATCGACCTGTCGGCCCTGCAGATGCTGGTGTTCGACGAAGCCGACCGCATGCTGGACATGGGCTTTGCCGACGACATCGACGCCATCGTCAATGCCACGCCGGCTTCGCGCCAGACGCTGATGTTCTCGGCCACGCTGGATGCGCGCATTGCCCAACTGGCCTCGCGCCAGCTGCGCGACCCGCAACGCATCGAGATCGCCGCGGCCCGCGCCGACCAGAGCCATATCGAGCAGCGCCTGCACTTCACCGACGACATGTCGCACAAGGAACGCCTGCTGGACCACCTGCTGCGCGACGCGACGCTCAAGCAAGCCATCGTCTTCACCGCGACCAAGCGCGATGCCGATTCGCTGGCCGAGCGCCTGTCCGACACCGGCTTCTCGGCCGGCGCACTGCACGGCGACATGACCCAGGGCGCGCGCAACCGCACCCTGACCGCGCTGCGCCGCGGCAACCTGCGCGTGCTGGTGGCCACCGACGTGGCCGCGCGCGGCATCGACGTGCCCGATATCACCCACGTGGTCAACTTCGACCTGCCCAAGCAGGCCGAGGACTACGTGCACCGCATCGGCCGTACCGGCCGTGCGGGCCGCTCGGGCACCGCCATCAACCTGGTGAACCACAACGACATGTTCCAGTGGAAGCGCATCGAGCGCTTCACCAACCAGCGCATCGACGCTTCGGTGATCGAAGGCCTGGAGCCGCGCCGTTCGCCCAAGCCGCGTTCCAACTTCGGCGGCAAGCCGGGCGGCGGCCGCGGTGACTTCCGCGGCAATGGCGGCGGCTACCGTGGCGGCGAACGCAGCTTCGGCGACCGCAAGTTCGGCGGCGGCGAGAACCGCACCGGCTTCGGCGAGCGCAAGTTCAGCGGCGAGAGCCGTGGCTTCGGCAACCGCCCGGAAGGCGCGCGCCCGTTCGGTGACGACAACCGCGGCGGCTTCGGCAATCGTGAAGGCGGCTACCGTGGCCAGGGCCAGGGCGGCCAGGGCGCTGGCTACCGCGGCGCCAGCGACGGTGCGCGTGGCTTCGGCAACCGCGAAGGCGGCCGCAGCTTCGGCGACGACAACCGCGGTGGTTTCGGCAACCGCGACGGCGCCGCCCCCCGCAGCTTTGGCGACAATAACCGTGGTGGCTTCGGCGACCGCACCGGCGGCGGCTATCGTGGCAACACCGGTGCCAGCACCGGTGGCAACGGCGAAGGCCGCAGCTTCGGTAACCGCGACGGCAACCGTGACGGCAATCGCAGCTTTGGCGGCGGTTTCGGCGGCAATGGCGGCGGCAACGGCAACCGCAACAGCCGCTCGCGCTACGAGCGTTGATGCGGTGGTGCGCTAAGCGCACCTGCCAGGCAGAAGAAAGGGCACCATCGGGTGCCCTTTTTTTGTTGTCGCCTACAGCCCGCTACAGCGCGCAGGTGCGAAAGCCGATGAAGGAAAGATCATCCTCCGGCAACCGCGCCCACCTTGCCCGCACATGGCGCAGCCGCGCGGGGCTGGCGAACGACACACCGCGCACCGCCTGGTGCGTGCCAAAGCGCCCCACCACCTCGCTGTCGGACGTCGCGGAGGCAAATCCCGCGTACGGCTCATAGGGCGTGGCAGTCCACTCGCGCAGCGCCCCCCACTGCAGGCCGCGGTTCTGCGTCGCGGCGAGTTCCCATTCCGATTCCGCCGGCAGGCGCCGCCCCGCCCACACGCACCACGCCTGCGCCTCGTACAGCGTGACGTGGCGCACCGCCTCGTCCGGATTGAGCGTGCGCAGCGTGCCGAAGCGCTCCACCATCCAGGCGCGCGATTCCGGATGGCGCGACCAGTAGCGCGGTGCCGAGCGTTCCTGCGTCATCAGCCACTGGCGCCCCGCTGCCGACCACCACGCCGGGTGCTCATAGCCGCCGTCCTCGACGAACTCGAGGAATTGCGCGTTGCTGACCGGTGCCATGTCCATTTCAAACGCGGGGACATAGGTGGGCTGCGGCGGCAGTTCATCCGGCCAGGCAAAGCCGTCGGGATCGCTCCAGCCGAGGGTGAAGCGACCGCCCGGGAAATGCAGGGTGCCGCCATGCCCCGCAGGCTGCACCGGACCGGCGCCGATGGCCTCCGTGGGCGCCATGCCCAGCGCCTGCAACAGCGCGGCCACGCCTTCGCCCTGGGCATCCTCATGCAGCAGCGCGCGGCGGTACGGGTACAGGGTCAGGTCGTTGTCGTCGGGCAGCAGCGCAATCCGGCGCAGCACGCCGTCGAGCACGTCGGCGGCATAGCGCTTGACCACTGCGACGTCGGGCAGCGTGATCTCCCAGCGCTCGTCGGGGCCGATGCGGTCCGGGTCGAACCACTCGTCGGCGCCGTCCAGCAGCGATTGTTCGGTCGCCACCGGCACCGGCACGCCGCCGCGGTCCACCTGGCGCACGCCGCGCAGGCACCACCACTCCGCATGCCAGGCCACGTGCCCGAGCGTCCACAACGGCGGATCGGCATCGTACTGATGCGGCACGTCCCAGGCGCGGCGCGTCTGCCCGAACGGTGCCAGCCACGCCAGCGTGCGGTTGCGCGCATCGACCAGCGCCTGCGCCAGCCCTTCGCGCGGCAGCCGGCGCGGGTCGGACCAGGTCGCCTTGCCGCCGGTGAAGTAGAGATCGGGAAGCATGGGAAAGCCGCTCATCGGGAAAGTCCGTGCAGGGAGTGAACAGTGGACAGGCAGTGACCGAAGCAGGCAACTGCTGGCCTGGCGCTCGCACGCCAGGCCGGCTGCGGCCATTATGACACTACCTGCCATCCCTGCCGGACGGCGCCCGCGCGGGCGGATCAGCCGCGCGCGTGGAACACGGCGAACCAGCCGCTCGGGTCGGTCCAGTACACCGGGTCGTCAAACCCGGCGGCTTCCAGCAAGAGCGTGAAGTCCTCCGGGCGGTATTTGTAGGAGTCCTCGGTATGGATCCGTTCGCCGGCGGCAAACTGGCGCGCGCCGCCCTGCCACTGCACGCGCACGTCGCGGCACGCCTGCAGATGCATCTGGATGCGCGATGCCGCGCGGTCGAAGCTCGCCACATGGCGCCAGTCGTCCAGCGAGAAATCCGTGCCGACGATGCGGTTCACGTTGCGCAGCACGTTGCGGTTGAACGCGGCGGTGACGCCCAGCGCATCGTCATAGGCCGACACCAGCGTGGCTTCGTCCTTGTGCAGGTCGACCCCGATCAGCACGCCGTCGCCGCGCCCGGCGGCGCCGCGCATGCGCTGCAGCAATGCCAGGGCCTCGACCGGGGCGAAATTGCCGATGCTCGAGCCCGGATAGAAGAACAGCCGCCTGCCGCGCCTGACGTTGGCGGGCAGATCGAACGGCGCGCACAGGTCGGCGCCCAGGCCCAGCATCGGGATCTCGGGATGCTGCTGCTGCAGCGACGACAGCGTCGCGCGCAGGAACTCCACCGAGATATCCAGCGCCACGTACTGCGCCGGGCGCAGGCTGCCGAAGAGCCTGGCAGCCTTTTCGCAATTGCCCGCTCCCAGGTCCACCAGCACGCAGCCGCTGCCGGCACGCGCGGCGATGGCCGGCGCCGCGCCGGCAAAGATCGCGGCCTCGGTGCGGGTCGGATAGTACTCAGGCAGGTCGGTGATGGCCTCGAACAGGCGCGAGCCCAGCACGTCGTAGAAGAACTTGGGGCTGATGGCGGCCTGCCCGGCGCGCAGCCCGGCCAGCACCTGCTCGCGCAGCGCGCCGCTGTCCTCGCGGTACTGCTGCACGAACTCCGGCTGGGGCGGCGGCCAGTGCGCGCGGCCATTGGCCAGCGCGACCAGGGCGGGCGGTGCGGCCGCATGGCCGTTGTGGTGGTTCAGGGGAGGGAGAGGTGTCTGCGGGGCTTTGTTCTGGAAGGGGGTATTCGGCGGATTCGGGACAGCCGGCATGTCGTTTCCTTGTGTGGTCGCGAATGGTCACTGCTTCACTGCGTATTCCCCAAGGCCGCGCTGTGCATGTCGTGCGCGCCGGTCTCCGCAACACCTCCCTGTGCCGTCCGGGACGCGTCGGGCGAAGCCGAACTTAAAGAATAGGCCCATCCGGGGGATCGCGCACCGCCCGATCCTCCTATGCGCCGTATGCAACACATCAAGAACCTTGAGTCAGTATCTTTCCTGATGAGCCATATCCGTTGCAGTTCGTTTATAATGCGGCCGAACGCGATCCCAACGGGTCGTGTCCCTCAAAGGGGAGTAGCTCCGGGGCCCATGCCCTTAGCACAATCGTCATTCCGGGACCTGTGTCCCCGGTTGTGCTGACCAACGGTGCGCATACCGCGCCTATGGTCGAGCAAGACCTTTGCAACCTGGTTTTCATGGTTTGCAAAGGCGGCCCCAACCCTCCCGTGCTCCAGGAATCCAGGCGAACCCAATACGCGCCCCGCGCGGATTCGTACCCTGAGGAGAGTTCATGGAGTGGTTTACCGATCTATTCACGATGCAGTTCCTGACGGCACTGCTGTCCATCGTCGTCATTGACCTGGTGCTGGCTGGCGACAATGCCATCGTGATCGCCCTGGCGGCGCGCAACCTGCCCCCCCACCTGCAGAAAAAGGCCATCATCTGGGGTACCGTCGGTGCCGTGGTGGTGCGCTCGGCCATGACGATCGGCGTGGTCTGGCTGCTGAAGATTCCGGGGCTGATGCTGGTTGGCGGCCTGGCGCTGGTGTGGATTGCCTACAAGCTGCTGTCCGATGAAGGCGACGGCGAAGGGCACGGCTCGGGCGCCTCGACCCTGTGGGGCGCAATGAAGACCATCATCATCGCCGACGCGGTGATGGGCGTGGACAACGTGCTGGCCGTGGCCGGTGCCGCGCACGGCAGCTTCCTGCTGGTGGTGCTGGGCCTGCTGATCAGCATCCCCATCGTGGTATGGGGCTCGAGCCTGGTGCTAAAGCTGATGAGCCGCTTCCCGGTCATCATCTACCTGGGCGCGGGCGTGCTGGCGTTCACCGCGGTCAAGATGATCGTGCACGAGCCGATGATCAAGGCGTTCTTCGAAGCCAACCCGGTGGTCAACTGGGGCCTGTACGTGCTGATCGTCGGCGGCGTGCTGGGCGCCGGCTACCTGGTGCAGAAGCGCCGCGTGCAGCAACCGGCCAGCAGCCACTAAGGCGGCAAGCCGTGCCAGGCATGGCCGGGGCGCCCGCTCCTGCCATGCCGGTGAAGGGCCATCCTGAGGGATGGCCCTTTTGCTTTAAAATGCCAGCTTTGCGGGACCAGCGCCCGCGTCACTTCCGATCCCGCCCCGCGCCGATGAAACAGTACCTCGACTTCATGCGCCATGTGTACGAGCATGGCACCGACAAGGCCGACCGCACCGGCACCGGCACGCGCTCGGTGTTCGGCTACCAGATGCGCTTCGACCTGCGCGCAGGCTTCCCGGTGGTGACCACCAAGAAGCTGCACCTGAAGTCCATCATCCTGGAGCTGCTGTGGTTCCTGCAGGGCTCGACCAACGTGCGCTGGCTGCAGGAGCACGGCGTCACCATCTGGGACGAGTGGGCCGACGAGAACGGCGAACTGGGTCCGGTCTACGGCTCGCAGTGGCGCTCGTGGCCGGCCCCGGACGGCCGCCATATCGACCAGATCTCCGACCTGGTGGCGCAGATCCGCGCCAACCCGGATTCGCGCCGCCTGATCGTATCGGCCTGGAACGTGGCCGACATCCCGCGCATGAAGCTGCCGCCCTGCCACGCGTTCTTCCAGTTCTACGTGGCCGATGGCCGGCTGTCGTGCCAGCTCTACCAGCGCAGCGCCGATATCTTCCTGGGCGTGCCGTTCAATATCGCCAGCTATGCGCTGCTGACCCACATGATGGCGCAGCAGACCGGGCTGGAAGTGGGCGACTTCGTCTGGACCGGCGGCGACTGCCATCTGTACAACAACCATTTTGAGCAGGTGCAGACCCAGCTGGCGCGCGAGCCGCTGGCGCTGCCGCAGCTGAAGATCCTGCGCAAGCCCGACAGCATCTTCGACTACCGCTACGAAGACTTTGAACTGGCCGGCTACCAGTCGCACGCCGCCATCAAGGCACCGGTGGCCGTATGACGCTGCTGACACTGGTCGTCGCCCGCGCCCGCAACAACACCATCGGCCGCGACAACACGCTGCCGTGGCGCTTGCCGGAAGACCTGGCGCACTTCAAGCGCACCACCATGGGCGCGCCCGTGATCATGGGCCGCAAGACCTGGGACTCGATAGGCCGCCCGCTGCCGGGGCGCCGCAATATCGTGGTCAGCCGCAACCCGGACCTGCGCATCGAGGGTGCCGAGGTGGCGGCCTCGCTGGAAGACGCCCAGCGCCTGTGCGTCGGCGCGGAGCAGATCTTCCTGATCGGCGGCGCGCAGCTCTACGCCGAGGCCATGCCGTCCGCGGACCGGCTGGTGGTGACCGAGATCGACGCGGACGTGGAAGGCGATGCCTTCTTCCCGGCGATTGACCGCACCCAATGGATTGAAACCGCGCGCGAAACGCATCATTCGGAGGCGAATGGCTTCGACTATGCCTTCGTCACGTATGAGCGGCCGCCGTCGGACGAGTCGTAAGGCGTTGCGCGGGCAATAAAAAGCAGGCCGGCCGGCCTGCTTTTTCTTTGGGCGGCACGCGCCGCTCACGTGCCGGCAATCGTCATCTGCTCAAGCAGGATCGAGCCGGTTTCCTTGGTGCCGCGCACCAGCGCATCCGCGCCGATGGCGACGATCTGCTGGAACATCTCGGCCATATTGCCGGCGATGGTGATCTCCTCCACCGGGTACTGGATCACGCCGTTCTCGACCCAGTAGCCCGAGGCGCCGCGCGAATAGTCGCCGGTCACGTAGTTGACGCCCTGCCCCATCAGTTCGGTCACCAGCAGGCCGGTGCCGAGCTTGCGCAGCATCGCCGGGAAGTCGTCGCCGGGCTCGGTCAGCGAGCTGGTCAGCGTCAGGTTGTGCGAGCCGCCGGCGTTGCCGGTGGTCTGCATGCCGAGCTTGCGCGCGGAATAGGTCGACAGGAAATAGCCCTGCACCACGCCGTCGCGCACCACGTCGCGGGCACGGGTGCGCACGCCTTCCTCGTCGAACGGGGCGCTGCCCATGGCGCCGGGGGTATGCGGCTGCTCGTGGATCTGGATATGCGGCGCAAACACGGCCTGGCCCAGCGAATCGCACAGGAACGTGGATTTGCGGTACAGCGCGCCGCCCGACACCGCCTGCACGAAGGCACCCAGCAGCCCCGCGGCCAGCGGCGCCTCGAACAGCACCGGGCAGCGGCGCGTGGACAACTGGCGCGCCTGCAGCCGCGCCAGCGCGCGCTCGGCGGCGTAGCGGCCGATATCCTCGGGCGCGGCCAGCGCCAGCGGCGAACGCTTGGACGAGTACCAGTCATCGCGCTGCATGCCACTGCCGCTGCCGGCGATCGGCGCGCACGAGATGAAATGGCGCGAATACGGATAGCCGCCCGAGAAGCCGCGCGTGGTCGCCAGCACGAACTGCGAATGCTGCGCCGACACGCTGGCGCCGTCGCTGTTGCGGATGCGCGGCGACACCGCGAAGGCGGCGGCCTCGGCGCGGGTCGCGATGTCGATGGCGCGCTCGGCGTCCAGCGCCCACGGGTGGAACAGTTCCAGGTCCTGTGGCGCGCGTTCCAGCAGTTCTTCCTCGGCCAGGCCGGCGCAATCGTCTTCGGCCGTGAAGCGGGCGATGTTGTAGGCGGCCTCGGCGGTGGCGCGCAGCGCGGCCGGCGAGAAGTCCGAGGTGCTGGCATTGCCGCGGCGCTTGCCGATCATGACCGTGACCCCGACCACCTTGTCGCGGTTCTGCTCGATGGTTTCCACCTGCCCCTTGCGTACCGATACCGACAGGCCGCTGCCTTCGGAGATCTCGGTGGCGGCGTCGGTCGCCCCAAGTTCGCGTGCAACGCGCAGCACATCGGCGGCCATCTCGCTGAGCTGGGCCTGGGTGTAGGTGAAGTGCGCGGTCTGTTCTGCGATCTGGTCCATGCTGGGCGGGTGTCATCAAAAGTCCAAGCGGCAATCATAGCAAGATAAAATGCCGGGCATGACGCGAAATTCCCGTAATCCGAATGGCTCGCGCTTTCCCGGAGGCTTTGCGCCCGAACCGGAAGACGACGAACCGAAAAGCAAGTCGCAGCGCAAGCGCGACATGACCGCCCTGCAGGACCTTGGCGCCGAGCTGGAAGCGCTGGCCAAGGACCGCCTGGCGCGCGTGCCCATGCCCGAAGCGCTGGCCGACGCCATCCACCAGGCCCGCCGCATCAACAGCCACGAAGGCAAGCGCCGCCAGATGCAGTTCGTGGGCAAGATCATGCGCGGCCTCGAGGACGAAGAGGTCGAGGTGATCCGGCAAGCGCTGGAGGGCTTCAAGGGCACCAGCAAGGCCGAAACCGCCCGCATGCACCTGATCGAGCGCTGGCGCGAGCTGCTGCTGGCCGACGACGCGGCGCTGACGCGCTTCCTCGCCGAGCATCCCGGCATCGACGTGCAGGCGCTGCGCAACACCATCCGCAACGCGCGCAAGGAAAAGGAGCAAAGCAAGCCGCCGCGCTATTTCCGCGAGCTGTTCCAGGCGATCAAGACGGCGCTGGACGTGAAGGACGGCAAGGCCGGCGCCGCCGAGGACCAACCCCCTACCCCGGAGCCCGAGGCATGACCCAGACCACGCAGCCGGTAGTCCGCAACCATCCCGACGAACTCGTTGTCGGCTTCGTTTCGATCTCGGACCGCGCCTCGGCCGGTACCTACCAGGACGAAGGCATCCCGGCGCTGCGCGAGTGGTTCGGGCGCACGCTGACCACGCCCTGGCAGGCGGTGGAGCGGCTGATCCCGGACGAGCAGGCGCAGATCTCGCGCACCCTGATCGACCTGGTCGACGTGGCCGGCTGCGACCTGGTGCTGACCACCGGCGGCACCGGCCCGGCGCGCCGCGACGTGACGCCCGAGGCCACGCTGGCCGTGGGTACCAAGGAAATGCCCGGCTTTGGCGAGCAGATGCGCCAGGTCAGCCTGCATTTCGTGCCGACCGCGATCCTGTCGCGCCAGGTGGCGGTGATCCGCGAGACCGCCAGCCGCGCCGCGCTGATCGTCAACCTGCCCGGCCAGCCGCGCGCCATCCGCGAGACCCTGGAAGGCCTGCGCGATGCCGATGGCAAGGCCGTGGTGCAAGGGATCTTTGCTGCGGTGCCGTATTGCATCGACCTGATCGGCGGCCCCTATATGGAAACCGACGAAGCCGTGGTCAAGGCCTGGCGCCCGAAGAACGCCGTGCGGGCCAAGCCCACGGCGTAATCTCACCAATCTCACCAATCGCCCGCAGGCGCCCGCCTGCGGGCTTCCCCCCTCCCCGCGCCTCAGCGCAAGCCCAGGTACAACCCCACCGGCACGAACACCACCGCGGCGATATTGCCCAGCAGCACGATCGACGCCACCTGGTCCGGCTCCTGCCGGAAATGGTCCGCCACCAGGAAGTTCAGCACCGCCGGCGGCAGCGCGGCAAACACAAAGAGCAGGCCACGCTGCAATTCGGTCAACGGCACCCACTGCGCCAGCAGCAGCGCCACCGCGATGCCCGTCAGCGGGCAGGCCACGGCGCCGACCAGGCCCATGCCCCAGTTGCGCAGGCTGACGTCCTTCATCCGCACGCCCAGCGCGAACAGCATCAGCGGCACGGTGGCGTCGCCCAGCAGCTTGACCGACTGGTAGACCGGGTCCGGCAGCGTGAACCATGGCCGCGCCAGCGCCAGCGCCACGCCCGCCACGGTGGCCAGCACCATGGGGTTGCGCGCGATCTGCGCCATCGACGCATGGCGGTTGACGATCTTCATACCGATGGTGAAGTGCATCAGGTTCGATGCCGCGAACAGCGCCACCGCCGGCGCCAGCCCCGCCGGGCCGAAGGCAAATACCGACAGCGGCAGGCCCATGTTGCCGCAGTTGTTGAACATCATCGGCGGCACAAAGGTGCGCGGATCGGCCTTCAGCAGCCGCGCCAGCGCCCACGCCAGCACGCCCGAGCCCAGCACCACCGCCACCGCGCAGCCCAGCAGCACCAGTTGGTCGGCCAGCACGAAATCCTTGCTGACGAAGGCCGATACCACCAGCAGCGGCGCGATCACGTCCAGCGTGGCGCGGTTGATGCCGGCCATGTCCGGATGGGCCTTGCGCCCGTACAGCCACCCGACCAGGATGATCAGAATGACCGGCGTGATGATGGAGACGATGCGCTCAAGCATGGGCAGGCGGGCGGGACGCGCCCCGGGGCAGCGCGCGGCGCCCGGCGGCGGCAACGTGGCCGCCCGGTGCGGGCGTCCCGTCGCTAGTGGTGGGTTGTTGTTCTGGGAGCCGCTGGCCCCGGTTATTGCGCGGGCGTGTCGGCGGCGGGCGTGTCGGCGGCCGGCGCGTCGGCTGCCGGTGCAGCGCCCGGCGCGGTGTGACGGATAAAGTGCGTGCGGTAGTAGCGCAGTTCTTCGACCGATTCCAGGATGTCGGCCAGCGCCGTATGCAGCTGGCGCTTGATAAAGCCTTTGTGGATGGCCGGCTCCCAGCGCTTGCACAGCTCCTTCAGCGTGGACACGTCCAGGTTGCGGTAGTGGAAGAACGCCTCCAGCTTGGGCATGTAGCGCGCCATGAAGCGGCGGTCCTGGCAGATCGAGTTGCCGCACATCGGCGACTTGTTGGCCGGCACCCAGCGCTTGAGGAAGGCCAGCAGTTCGGCCTCGGCCTGCTCTTCGGTCAGGGTCGATGCCTTGACCTTGTCGATCAGGCCCGAGCGGCCGTGGGTGCCCTTGTTCCAGTTGTCCATGCCGTCGAGCACGGCATCGCTCTGGTGGATCACCAGCACTGGGCCTTCGGCCAGGATATTGAGTTCGGAGTCGGTAACGACGATCGCTATTTCGATGATGCGATCGGTATCCGGCTGCAGGCCGGTCATTTCCATGTCCAGCCAGATCAGGTTATTTTCACTTTTGACGGATTTGGCGGTGGCTTGGCTTGTCATCGGGACTGCGGAAGATAGGGATTTCAGGGAAGCGACCGCGGCGGGGCCGGGCGCGAACAATTTATAATTCTCGCATATCCGTCCGGAATGGCCGTTTGCGCACCTGCGCCGGGGCGTTTTCCGGATATCCCGGACCGCCGCCCGCCCCACCCCGGGCCCGGCGGTCCAACGGACGCCCGCCGCACACAATGCCGGGCGCCCGCACCCACAACAAGGCTCTTGCCGATGTTCACGATTGTCTTTCTCGCCGCCCTGGTGCTGATGGTGCTGACCAGGCTCTGGCTGGCCGCCCGCCAGATCCGGCATGTGGCGCAGCACCGCAATGCGGTGCCGCCGCGCTTTGCCGACACCATCACCCTGGCCTCGCACCAGAAGGCCGCGGACTACACCATCGCCCGCACCCGGCTGTCGATGCTCGAGGTGCTGGCCGGGGCCGCGGTGCTGATCGGCTTCACCATGCTCGGCGGGCTGCAGTGGCTCAACCAGTCCTGGTTGGACACTTTCGGCCCGGGCTATGCCTACGGCGTGGCGCTGGTGGCCAGCGTGGCGCTGATCGGCGGGCTGGTCGACCTGCCGTTCTCGCTGTACGGCCAGTTCGGCATCGAGGAGCGCTTCGGCTTCAACAAGATGACGTTCGGCCTGTGGCTGGCCGACGTGACCAAGATGCTGGTGGTGGCGTGCGCGCTGGGCCTGCCGCTGCTGCTGGCGGTGCTGTGGCTGATGGAGCGCGCCGGCTCGCTATGGTGGGTCTGGACCTGGCTGGTGTGGATGGCCTTCAACCTGTTCCTGCTGGTGGTGTTCCCGACCTTTATCGCGCCGCTGTTCAACAAGTTCGAGCCGCTCACCGATGAATCGCTGCGCCAGCGCATCGAGGCCCTGATGAAGCGCTGCGGCTTTGCCAGCAAGGGCCTGTTCGTGATGGACGGCAGCAAGCGCAGCGCCCACGGCAATGCGTATTTCACCGGCTTCGGCGCGGCCAAGCGCATTGTCTTCTTCGATACGCTGCTGGAGCGCCTGTCGGGCGACGAGATCGAGGCGGTGCTGGCACATGAGCTGGGCCACTTCAAGCGCCGCCACGTGGCCAAGCGCATCGTCGTCACCTTTGCGCTGAGCCTGGTGTTCCTGGCGCTGCTGGGCTGGCTGGCCACGCGCAGCTGGTTCTACACCGGGCTGGGCGTGGTGCCCAACCTGGGCGTGTCCAACAACGCGCTGGCGCTGGTGCTGTTCTTCCTGGCGCTGCCGGTGTTCACCTTCCTGCTGGGGCCGCTGTCGAGCCTTTCGTCGCGCCGCCATGAGTTCGAGGCCGATGCCTTTGCCGCCGACCAGACCGATGCCGGCAACCTGGTGTCGGCGCTGGTGAAGCTGTACAAGGACAACGCCTCGACGCTGACGCCCGATCCTCTCTACAGCGCCTTCTACTACTCGCATCCGCCCGCCGCGCAGCGGATCGACCGTCTGCTGGCGCACGCATGAGCCGCGCCACGCGTCACCGCAACGCCGGCGGCGGCAGCCATGCCGGCAAGACCACCGAATCCGCGCTGATCATCGCCGCCCATGGCCGCCATTATGTGGTCGAGCTGGGCGACGGCACGCGCATGCATGCCTTCCCGCGCGGCAAGAAGAGCGACTGCGCGGTGGGCGACCATGTCAGCGTGGAACGCGCCGCCGCCGACCAGTGCGTGATCACCGCGGCCTCGCCGCGCAAGAACCTGCTGCACCGCTCCGACCAGTTCAAGTCCAAGCTGCTGGCCGCCAATATCGACCAGGTCGTGATCGTGCTGGCAACCGAGCCGGGCTTCTCCGAAGACCTGCTCGGCCGCGCGCTGGTGTCGGCCGAGGCGATGGAGATCCGGCCGCTGATCGTGCTCAACAAGACCGACCTGCCCGACCGGCTGGAAGAAGCGCGTGGGCGCCTGGCGCTGTACCGCGGGCTGGGCTACGACACGCTGGAGCTGTCGGTGCGCGCCGACCCGGCGCAGGCGCTGGCCGCGCTCAAGCCGCGCCTGGCGGGGCTGGCCAGCATCCTGATCGGGCAATCGGGCATGGGCAAGTCGTCGCTGCTGAACCTGCTGATTCCGGGCGTGGATGCGCAGACCCGCGAGATCTCGGCCAAGCTTGACTCCGGCAAGCACACCACCACCTTCACGCGGCTCTATCACCTGCCGGCCGAATGGGGCACAGTGGACGGCCGCCAGGGTGCGCTGATCGATTCGCCGGGCTTCCAGGAATTCGGCCTGTACCACCTGAGCGAGGGCATGCTCGAACGCGCCTTCCCGGAGTTCCGGCCGCTGCTGACCGAGTGCCGCTTCTACAACTGCCACCATGTCAACGAGCCCGGCTGCGGCGTGCTGGCCGCGGTCGCATCGGGAGCGATCTCCGAGCGCCGCCACCAGCTCTACATGCAGTTGCTGCACGAATCCAACCAGCAGAAGCCGTGGTAAGGTAAGCGCACCTGGGTTACCCGGTGCGCTGCCATGAAACTGCTGCTGTCCGCCACTTCCCTCGTCCATGCGGCCCATTGCCGGAACGTCCTGCGGGCGGCCGGCATCCGGGCGGAATTGCGCAATACCTGGCTGGCCGGCGCGACCGGCGAGATCCCGTTCCGGGAGAGTGCGCCACAGGTGTGGCTGGTCGATGACGAGATGGAAGCGCAGGCGTGGGCCGTGCTCAATGCCGCCGCCAACCCGGCGCCGGGGCCCAGCTGGCAATGCCGCCACTGCCTGGAATGGCACGAGGCCCAGTTCGGCGCCTGCTGGCGCTGCGGCGCGGCCCGCGACTAGCGCGCCGACCCACCGTTTTTTAAACGCCCCTCAGCCGACCCAGAGCGCCAGCGACAGCATCGCGAGCAGCAGCATCCACAGCACCACCGCGCGCCATACCAGGCCCACGGCCGACTGCAGCGTGCGCACGCCGGGCTCGGTGCCGAATTCGGGCGGCACCGGTTCCGGGCCGCCGTTGTCCTCTTCCATGCCGGGCGCGTAGTCCACGGCCGGGCCGGCCACGCTGGTGCGCAGCACCACGGTGGAATCGTCCTCGGCCAGCGGCGTGCCCAGGCGCACGCCCAGCGCCCCGCCCCCGCTGGCAAGCAGGATGCCGTTGACGGCATCGTTCCACTTGCGCGCATGGTTGCGCCAGGCGTAGACCGCATCCTCGAAGTTGCCGACGATGGCAAAGCCGATCGCCGTCAGCCGCGACGGCACCCAGTCCAGCAAATAAAAGGCGCGCGCCGCAAAGCGGCCCAGCGCGGGGCTGCGCTCGGCCGAGGGCTGGTTCCAGTGGCGGCTCAGGTATTCGGCGGTGCGGTACAGCACCACCCCGCCGGGGCCGACCGGCACCAGGAACCAGAAGAACACGCCGAACACATGCCGGTGCACGGCGACGATTGCCGCTTCCAGCGTGTGCCGCACGATCTCGGAAACCGGCATCTCGACGGTGTCCAGGCCGGTCCACTCGTGCAGCAGCGTGCGCGCGGTATGGACGTCGTCGCGGTTCAGGGCCTCGTGGATGTCGGTGAAGAAGTGGCTGAACTGGCGAAAGCCCAACGTCATGTACAGCACCAGCACATTCCAGGCGAGCGTCAGCGCCACGCTGATCGAGGCCAGCAGGTAGTGCACCACGATCACCGCCAGGGTCAGCGGCACGACCACGGTCAGCCAGGCCAGCGCGGCGTCGCGCGGCCGGCCGGTGTCGAAGGCGTGTTCCGCACGGTCGCCGAGTGCGCGCACGATCTCGTGGATCGGGTTGTTGCGGCCCAGGGCGCGGAATTGTTCAGCGATCAGCGCCAGGAGAATGGAAACAAAGGTCATCTTGGTACGGGGTGTTCCAAGGGCACGCCTGGCCCTTCCGGGCTTGCCGGCGATGTGCCGGCACAGGCGCAATGCATAGCGAGAAGATAGCACAGCGCTACCTGCCGAGGCCCGGCGCGCGGTGCAAAAAACAAAAGCCCGCCGGAAGGCGGGCTCTTGCATGCGGCAATGAACGATGCTCAGGGCAGGTCGAACACCAGTACTTCGGCGCCATCGCCGCCAGACAGCGCGACCTCGCCCACGGCTTCCAGCTTCGCTGCGTCGCCGGCTTCAAGCGCCTTGCCGTTGACCGTCACCCGCCCGCGCGCCACGTGGACATAGGCGCGGCGGCCCGGCGCCAGCGCCAGCGTGGCCGCCTCGTCGCCATCGAACAGGCCGGCGTACAGGCGCACGTCCTGGTGCACCACCACCGAGCCCTCGGCGCCGTCGGCGCTGGCCACCAGGCGCAGCCTGCCGCGTTTGTCGGCTGCGTCGAAATGCTTTTCCTCGTAGCCGGGGTCGGTACCGGTCTCGGCCGGCATGATCCAGATCTGCAGAAAGTGGGTGGTGTCATTCGCGGCGTGGTTGTACTCCGAATGACGCACGCCGGTGCCGGCGCTCATGCGCTGCACATCGCCAGGACGGATCACGCTGCCGTTGCCCATGCTGTCCTTGTGGGCCAGTTCACCCTCCAGCACGTAGCTGATGATTTCCATGTCGCGGTGGCCGTGGGTGCCAAAGCCCATACCCGGCGCGACGCGGTCCTCGTTGATCACGCGCAGTGGCCCGAACTGCACATACTTCGGGTCATAGTAGTCGGCGAACGAGAACGAATGAAAAGACTTCAGCCAGCCATGATCGGCGTAACCACGCTCTGCAGACTTTCTGATTTCAATCATTTTGATGGCCCTCCTTGAGCCTGTTTGCCCGCGAGCACTGGCTTGATACCGTGTCGCGGCATACGTTTTCGCTTTTGATGCTAGGAAGTTTAGGGCTTGAGGCGTATATTTACGGGGATCATCTTAGAAGCAGTCATTCAGAATTTCTGAACATGGCCCTCTCACTAGAATCCCTCGAAGTCCTGGACGCCATTGAACGCAAGGGCAGCTTTGCAGCCGCCGCCCACGAGATGGGCAAGGTCCCTTCCGCGCTGACCTACGTGGTGCGCAAGCTGGAAGAAGACCTGGACGTGCTGCTGTTTGACCGACGCCGCCACCGTGCCGAGCTGACGCCGGCCGGCCGCGCCCTGCTCGATGAGGGCCGCCACCTGCTCCATGCCGCCGATGACCTGGCACGGCGCGTCAAGCGCCTGGCCACCGGCTGGGAGGCCACCCTCACCATCGTGGTCGACGACCTGATCAACTTCCGCGCGCTGCTGCCGGTGATCCACGACTTCTATGCCGAGAACACCGCCACCCGGCTGCGCTTTTCCAAGGAAGTGCTGGGCGGCGCCTGGGATGCGCTGGTCAGCAACCGCGCCGACCTGGTGATCGGCGGCGCCTACGATGCGCCCAGCACGCAGGGCTTCCAGATCCGGCCGCTGGGCTCGATGCCGTTCGTGTTTGCGGTGGCGGCGCACCATCCGCTAGCCACCGAGGAAGGCCCGCTCACCACCATCCAGATCGCCAGGCACCGCATCGTCGCGGTGGGCGACACCTCGCGCAACCTGCCGGCACGCACCCACGGCGTCCTGGCCGGCCAGGACGTACTGGTGGTGCCCACCATGCGCGACAAGCTGGAAGCGCAGATCCGCGGGCTGGGCTGCGGCTGGCTGCCGGCGCCGATGGCGCAACCCCATATCGAAAGCGGCGTGCTGCAGGCGCGCGAGACCGTCGAGGTGCGCGCGCCCGGCAACTTCAAGGTAGCCTGGCGCACCAGCAACCGCGGCAAGGCGCTGCAGTGGTGGGCCAGCAAGCTGGAAGACCCGCGCCTGGCGCAGGCGCTGCTGCAGCAACCCGACTTCGCCGGCTGAGGGCAGGCCTCATGGTAGTGACGGCAGTACCGACGGTTGCCGGGGCAGCCGGCTATCGCGGCCGCTTCGCCCCCTCGCCCACCGGGCCACTGCATATGGGCTCGCTGGTCACCGCGCTGGCCAGCTGGCTGGATGCGCGGGCGCACGGCGGCCAGTGGCTGGTGCGCATCGAGGACATCGACATGCCGCGCTGCGTGCGCGGCGCGGACGACGACATCCTGCTCACACTGGAACGCCTGGGCATGACGCCGGACGAGCCGCCGGTATGGCAGAGCCGGCGTGAACCGTTCTATGCCGATGCGCTGCGCCGCCTAGACGCCGCCGGGCAACTCTACCCCTGCGGCTGTTCGCGCAAGGAGATCGCCGATTCGCTGGTGCACGTGCGCGAGCGGCACCAGACCCTGGGCTATCCCGGCACTTGCCGCCACGGCCTGAACGGCAAGCTGCCGCGCGCCTGGCGCGTGCGCGTGCCGGACGGCCCAGCCGCCACCCTGTGCTTCGACGACCGCTGGCAGGGCCGCCAGTGCCAGGACCTGGAAACCGAACTGGGCGACTTCGTGCTGCGCCGCGCGGACGGGCTGTGGGCGTATCAACTGGCGGTAGTGGTGGATGACGGCCTGCAGGGCATCACGCATATCGTGCGCGGCGCCGACCTGCTCGACTCCACGCCGCGCCAGATCCACCTGCAGCACCTGCTGGGCCTGCCCACGCCGGCCTACCTGCACGTGCCGGTGGTGGCCAACCAGACCGGCGAGAAGCTGAGCAAGCAAAGCGGTGCGCAGGCAATCGACACCACCGCACCGCTGGACGCGCTGCGCGAAGCCGGCACCCACCTGGGGTTGTCGAACCACGCGGAGAGTGTGAACGACTGGCTTGCGCGTGCCACCGACGGGTGGCGCCAACTGCTGGCCAGGCTGCCGCAGCCCCTGCGCGGCTAGCGTCCCTCAAAAAGCAAATGGCCCGCGCAAGCGGGCCATTTTCAGCTACGGCAGGATCAGATCAGGACTTGCGCGGCACGCCACCCAGCAGGGCAGCCACCGGCCGCTTGGGCGCCTGGCGGCCACGGCTCAGCGCAGCGGCCACTTCATCGGCCGCCTTGGCCTGGGCGACACTGGCGGCGCTGGGCTCGTACGGGCGCGAGAAGAACGGATCATCCGAGGCACGGAACACCTGGCGGTTGGCGCTGTGCTCGTGGCGGCGCGGACGCTCTTCGCCCTCGCCGTTGCCGCGCGCGCGGCGCACGTCACTACGCTCGCGGCGGCGCTCGGTGTCGCCCTGGCGGGCGCGCTCGCCGGTCGGGTCGAAGCCTTCCAGCTTGCCGCGCGGGATGCTGCGCTTGATCAGCTTCTCGATATCTGACAGCAAGCGCTCGTCATTGCCCGGCACGTAGATCGACAGCGCATCGCCGCTGGCGCCGGCACGGCCGGTACGGCCGATGCGGTGCACATAGTCTTCGGCGCTGTACGGCACGTCGAAATTAACCACGCACGGCATGTCGGGGATATCGAGCCCGCGCGCGGCCACGTCGGTGGCGACCAGCGCGTCGATGGTGCCGCTCTTGAAGCCTTCCAGCGTCTGCATGCGCTCGGTCTGGGTCTTGTCGCCGTGGATGGCGGCGGCGTTGATGCCCTCGCGCTCCAGGTGGCGCGCCAAGCGCGAGCAGCCGATCTTGCTGTTGACGAAGACGATGCACTGGCGCGACAGCCCCTGCTCGGCGCGCTGCTTGAGCAGGTGCACGACCGCTGCCTGCTTGTGGCCGTCTTCGACCAGGTACACCATCTGGCGCACGTTCTCGTTGGTCGAGTTGCTGCGCGCCACTTCAATGGTGACCGGGTGCTTCAGGTAGCTGGAGGCCAGCCGCTTGATTTCCGGCGAGAACGTGGCCGAGAACAGCAGCGTCTGGCGATGCGCCGGCAGCAGGTTGATGATGCGCTGCAGGTCCGGCAGGAAGCCCATGTCGAGCATGCGGTCGGCTTCGTCCAGCACCAGCATCTGCACCTGCGACAGGTTGACCGACTTCTGCTGCACGTGGTCCAGCAGGCGGCCGGGCGTGGCAACGAGGATTTCCACGCCGCGGCGCAGCGCATCGGTCTGCGGGTTCATGTCCACGCCGCCAAACACCACGGTACTGCGCAGGTCGGTGTGCTTGGCGTAGCGCGCGACGTTGTCGTAGACCTGGTCGGCCAGCTCGCGTGTGGGCGTCAGCATCAGCGCGCGCACCGGGTGGCGTGCCGGCGAGGCGCTAGCATTGGCCAGCGGCAGCAGGCGCTGGATGATCGGCAGCGCGAAGCCCGCGGTCTTGCCGGTGCCGGTCTGCGCGGCGCCCATCATGTCCTTGCCTATCAGCACGACCGGGATGGCCTGTGCCTGGATCGGGGTGGGCGTGGTGTAGCCCTGCTCGGACAAGGCGCGCAGGATGCGCGCGTCCAGGCCGAAGCTGTCGAATGTCTGCACGGCGGTCTGCCCCGCGGTAGTGGCTTCTGGTGCGTTCGTAGTGGTCATGGGTATCGGTGTCTGGCGGGAGGCGAACCCGGCACAAACGGATACGCGTCTGGAACTCATCTCGCCCTGACTCTCGCCTGGCGCCGGGAGGGTTCCGGCACGGCCATGCTGGCTGCAGCATTTGGCCAAGAGAATCAAAGACTTAGATTTTAGCACCTCTGCCAGCACAGTGGGCATTCTGGCAGCGCCGTGCGCCTGGCGCGACAGTAGGCGGCGCAGGCTGGCGGGATTTCAAGAAACTGTCATATCCGCCACGCAAGATGCCGGCGGCGCGGTGGCCACGGCCGGACCGCGCACCCCCATCTCACCGAGACCTACATGGACTTCGAGCTTTTCCGCCAGACCTGCCAGCAGTTCCTGCGCACCTCCAGCCAGTTCCTTGGCCTGGCCGCGGCCGCCTGCCAGCCGGCACTGCAATTGCCGGCCCTGCCGGCCAGCCAGCCCCAAGGGCAGCAGCCCGCCTGAACTTCAGCGGGGCCACCGAAGCGGCATCCGAATCACTCAGTCGCCGCGGATGCCGTTGTCCTGGATCACCTTGCCCCACTTGCTGTAGTCGGCCTTCATGCGCGCGGCCAGCTGCTCGGGCGGCATATAAGCGGCCACCGTGCCGGCGCCCAGTATTTTCTGCTGCACGGCCGGATCGGCCAGCGCCTACTTCAGCTCGGCCGACAGCGTGGCCACCACCTCCCTGGGCGTGCCGGCCGCAAATGACAGGATTACAGGTGCAGGGGCCCGGCCTGGAACAGGCGCGCATCCATTTCGCGCAGGTCCGGCGCCACGGCCACGGGCGTTGCGCACTGGTCCAGCACATCGCGCTGCAGGTCCACGCCCGGGGCGATCTCGACCAGCGTGAGGCGGGCTTCTCCGCCTGCGCCAGCGCGCATCTCGAACACCGCGCGCTCGGTGATGTACAGCACCGGGATGCCGAGCGACGCCACATAGGGCCCGTTGAAGCTCAGGTGCGACACCTCCGGCACGATCTTCTTCACGCGGCCTTCGCGCACGATCTGCAGGCGGCCTTCGCCGGCGCGGACTTCCAGCCCGCCCGCCGTAAGCGTGCCCATGAACACCACCGCGCGCGCGCTCTGCGTGATGTTGATAAAGCCGCCGACGCCGGCAATCGATGCGCCCTCGCCTTCGCCGAACTTGCTGACGTTGACGTTGCCGTGGCCATCCAGCTCGGCCAGGCCGAGGATGGCCAGGTCGATGCCGCCGCCCTCGTAGAAATCGAACTGCGCGGGCTGGTCCACCACCGCCTCCGGGTAGGCCGAGGCACCGAAACTGAGGCCATCCGCGGGCGTGCCGCCGATGGGGCCGGCCTCGACGGTCAGCGTGAAGCCGTCCAGCCCGGCCTGGTGCGCCAGCATGCCGACCGCTGCCGGCATGCCCACGCCCAGGTTGACCACGCGCGGCGCACGGCGCGCCAGCTCCATCACCGCACGGCGCTGCACGATGGTGCGCGCGTCGAGCGGGCCGGCAGCCACCGGCGTCGCTTCCGCTTCGACCACTGCTGCCTCGCCCTGCCACGGCGTCACGTAGGCCGGGTTGTAGGACTCGGCAAACGTCATCTGATGGTTGGCGGGGTTGTCGCAGACCACCACGTAATCGACCAGGATGCCGGGCACGTGGATGGCCTGCAGGATCTCATGGTGGTCGACCAGGCTTTCCACCTGCGCGATCACGATGCCGCCCGAGTTATGGGCCGCCTGCGCCATCGCGAGCAGCTCATGGTGGAAGGCTTCGCGATGCGTGCTGAGGTTGCCGCGGGTGTCGGCAGCGGTGCAGCGGATCAGCGCGCAGTGGATCGGGAAGCTCGGGTAGAACAGGTATTCTTCGCCGCGGAAGTCGACCGCATCGACCCAGCATGCCTTGCCCCCGGCAATGGCCTGGCGCGCGCGCTCGTTGACGGCGCCGCCGTGGTAGCGCGCATCCTGCGCGGTGCGCGGGTCGACGAAGGTGTGCAGGCCGATCTTGGTCATCACGCCGGGCTTGCCGCCGGCGATGGCGCGGTACAGGTGCGTCAGCACGCCCTGCGGCAGGTTGTAGCCCTCGCACTGCTCCGCCATGGCCAGCGTGGCCAGCCGCGTGGCCGAGCGCCAGTGGCCGCCGACGATGCTGGCGGTCATGCCGGCATTGCCGAAGTGGTTCACGCCGCGCGCGCCGCGGTCGCCCTGCCCCGCCGAATACACCAGCGTCAGGTCGCGCGGCAGCCCGCTCTGCAGGAAGCGCTGTTCCAGCGCCTCGGTCACGGCCTCGGCATGGCCGGCGCCGACAAAGCCCGCGCTGGCCACGGTCCAGCCGTCCTGCACGAGTGCCGCCGCTTCGCGTGCGGTGATCACCTTCATCGCTGTCTCCGGTTTCGTTATGCCGTCCCGCTTCGGTGGCGAGACGTTTTTCGGTGCATTTCGTTTTTACGAAGCCGCCGTCGGCCCCCATGTAGAAAAGCCCCGCGTGCCGGGGAGGCAGCGGGGCTCAAATGGTAGCGGGGCAATCTGCTCGATCACCCGCGCCTTGATCTTGGCGCATCGCGCTACGGCGGGCATCCCCCAAATGTGGGCCATTGCCATGCCGCGTTGCCGGCAGGCCGCAAACGCGCCCTGCAAAGCCTGTCAATCATGGCCCTGTCACATTCCTGAAGGAATCCGGGTTTTCGCCGAGCGGGTTTTCGCCAGCTTCCGGCCAGCGGGCGAATGCGGTCTACTGGACTCACATCGACGGCTTGGCACCGCAAACGCCGGATCGCCGCAGCCGATGGTGCCTCAGAACAAGTCCAATGACCGGGAGACAGACCATGGTGACGAAGAAAGAAGACGCTTTCGTACTGAAGAACCTTCTCGCCCTCGCAGCAGTGGAAACCCTGGGCGGCGCGATTGCCCTGGGCATGGTCTTCCACCTGATCTGATCTGGCTTGCCTGCGCGCCGGCGCTGCCACGCCGGCGCCCTGCCCGCTCACTCGTCGACAATCACCTCGAAGCCGCCAAAGATCATCCGCTGGCCGTCGAACGGCATCGGATCCATGCCTTCCTTCAGGCGCGGGTCTGCCATCGCCGCCTTCATGCCGGTGTCGCGCTTCTCCCGTGACGGCCACAGGATCCACGCGAACACCACCGCTTCATCCTCCTTGCGCTGCACCGCCATGGTAAAGGACGTGACCTTGCCTTCCGGCACATCGTCACCCCAGCATTCCACCACCTTCAGCGCGCCGTGCTCCTTGAACACTGCGGCTGCCTTCTGCGCCACCTGGCGATAGGTCTCGCGAGTGGCCTGGGGAACGGCCAGTACGAATCCGTCGATATAGGACATGGGCTTCACTCCTGGTCAGATTGAATCGGGCGAATCGGATCAAACGCGCGATTGCGTCTGACTACCATAGTCCATCGCCACGCCCTCAGCGGGTGGTCCGCTGCCCACGCCGGTCGACCTCGAACACCATGTTTTCCCGGAAGCGCTGCCGCAGCCACTGCTCGGCCCGGCCCTGCGGCCGGCCCGACTTCGCCCAGATCAGGTCGACGCTGACCAGCCAGTCCGTGTACGGATAGGCCACCAGGTCCAGTTCCACCAGTTCGCCGCGCTCCAGCGCCTCTCGCCGATGGCCAGGCAGTTGCCGGCGGTCTCGGCCATGCGAGGCCGAGCTCGGCATTGCTTTCGCGCAGCCGCGACGCCCAACTCGGAAGCCCTGCCCACGCTGGGCGGCCGCACCACGCGCAGCGACGCCGACCAGCTGCGCAAGGCCCAGCAGGCCCTGCCCGCGGTACCGCTGCCGGTCGACATGCAATTGCCGCTGCAGGCCACCGGCACGCGCCCGTCACGCGCGCTGCCGTATGAGCTGCATACCAGCGCGCGCTGCAGCGCCGTGGGGCAGGTCGAACTGGTGTTCGCCAACACCGGCACGCAAGCCGCGGTGTTCCACGTCTACGACCGCTACCAGCTGGGACGCATTCCGCGCCGTTATGTCGTGGAAGCCGGCAAGTCCCTGACCGATACCTGGAACGTGTTCCAGGACAACGCCGGGCAATACGACCTGTGGGTGCTGGGCCCCAACGGCTTTCACCGCCATTTCCGCGGCGATACCAACCGCATCGGCGATACCGGCATCGCACCGGAGATCCGCGTCTGCTACGACATTGCCAATGGCGATGTCTACGTCGACCTGATCAACGCCGGCCGCAGGGCCTGCCACTTCAACATCCAGGCGCTCGCGTACCGAACCGATGGCCCGTGGCCGGTCACCGTCGGCGCCAACGGCGACAAATCCGTGTATTGGTCGCTGGAGGAAAGCGGGCAGTGGTATGACTTTGCGGTGACGTGCGACAGCGACCCGGCCTTCTATCGACGCTTTGCGGGACGGGTGGAGACCGGCAGGCATACGGTGAGCGATCCGGCGATGGGGTTGGTGACGCAGGATTGAGCGGTAGTTCAAAGGTAAAAAAAAAGGGACTGCAGGTATCAACCTGCAGTCCCTTTTCACATTGGTGGGCCTCCCGTGAGTCGAACACGGCACCAACGGATTATGAGTCCGCTGCTCTAACCAGGCATGAGCTAGAGGCCCTTGGAAGCGTTTAGTTGCCTTCCAGGAAGCTCTTCAGCTTGTCCGAGCGGCTCGGGTGGCGCAGCTTGCGCAGTGCCTTGGCCTCGATCTGGCGGATCCGTTCACGCGTGACGTCGAACTGCTTGCCGACCTCTTCCAGCGTGTGGTCGGTGCTCATTTCGATGCCGAAGCGCATGCGCAGCACCTTGGCTTCGCGCGGCGTGAGCGAGTCCAGCACGTCCTTGACGACGTCGCGCATGGAACCGTGCAGCGCCGCTTCGGCCGGGGCCAGCGTGTTGGTGTCCTCGATGAAGTCGCCCAGATGGGAGTCGTCGTCGTCACCGATCGGCGTTTCCATGGAGATCGGCTCTTTGGCGATCTTCATGATCTTGCGGATCTTGTCTTCCGGCATCTCCATCTTCTCGGCCAGCGTTGCCGGATCCGGCTCATTGCCGGTTTCCTGCAGGATCTGGCGCGAGATGCGGTTCATCTTGTTGATCGTCTCGATCATGTGCACCGGGATGCGGATGGTGCGTGCCTGGTCGGCGATCGAGCGCGTGATGGCCTGGCGGATCCACCACGTGGCGTAGGTCGAGAACTTGTAGCCGCGGCGGTATTCGAACTTGTCCACCGCCTTCATCAGGCCGATGTTGCCTTCCTGGATCAGGTCGAGGAACTGCAGGCCGCGGTTGGTGTACTTCTTGGCGATCGAGATCACCAGGCGCAGGTTGGCCTCGGTCATCTCGCGCTTGGCTTCGCGGGCACGACGCTCACCTTCGGCCATCTTGCGGTTGACGCCCTTCAGTTCCTTCAGCGGCAGCACCACGCGCGACTGCAGGTCGATCAGCTTCTGCTGCAGCTCATGCACGGCCGGCACATTGCGCTCGACGATGGTGCTGTAGGGCTTGCCGTCGGCGACGATGGTGTGGACCCACTCGAGGTTGGTCTCGTTGCCCGGGAAGCGGGCGACGAACTCCGCGCGCGGCATGCCGCACTTGTCCACGATGGTGTTCAGGATGGCACGCTCGAGCTTGCGCACTTCGTCCACCTGGCCGCGCAGCGTGTCGCACAGGCGCTCGACATTGCGGGCGGTGAAGCGGATCCCCATCAGCTCGGCCTGGATGGCTTCCTGCGCCTTGACGTAGGGCTTGGAGTTGTAGCCTTCCTTCTCGAACGCGCGGCGCATCTTGTCGAACTGCTCGGCGATCACGCGGAATTTCTCCAGCGCGTTCTGCTTCAGCTCTTCCAGCTGGCGCGCGGAGGCACCGGCACCGGCGCCGCCTTCATCGTCCTCATCCTCGTCGGCGTCTTCCTCGTCGTCGGACTCGAGGTCCTCTTCAGCGGCAGGCGCAGCGGCGGCGGCCGGAGACTCGGCCACTTCCTCGGCGTTCGGGTCGATCAGGCCGTCGACGAATTCGTCGATCTTGATCTCGTCGTTGGCCACGCGCTCGGCATGGGCCAGGATCTCGGAGATGGTGACCGGGCAAGCCGAAATCGCCATCACCATGTCCTTCAGGCCGGCCTCGATGCGCTTGGCGATCTCGATTTCGCCTTCACGCGTGAGCAACTCGACCGTGCCCATTTCGCGCATATACATGCGCACCGGGTCGGTGGTGCGGCCGAACTCGGAGTCCACCGTGGACAGGGCCGCTTCGGCCTCTTCCTCGGCTTCTTCCTCGCTGGTGGCGGACGGGGCATTGTCGTTGAGCAGCAGCGTCTCGGCATCCGGCGCCTGTTCGTAGACAGCGATGCCGATGTCGTTCAGCGTGGCGACCAGCGTGTCGATCGTTTCCGAATCGACCATGTCGTCCGGCAGGTGATCGTTGATTTCCGCGTAGGTCAGGTAGCCGCGCGACTTGCCCAGCTTGATCAGCGCCTTGAGCTTCTGACGGCGCAGTTCAAGCTCTTCCTCGGTGCCCTGCTGCGTCGAGGCGAACTCCTTGAGCAGGGCCTTTTCCTTGGCCTTGCGGTCCTTGGCCTTCTGCTTTTCGGTCTTCGGCGCCGCGGCTGGGGTTGCCGCCGGGCGCGCATCGTTCTCGTAAAACTCTTCAGTCACGTCGTCTGTTGTGCTGTCGTCGTGCTGCATCTCGGCCTTGGGCTTGCGGCCACGCTTTTTCGGCTCCGGCTTGATTGCCGGCGCAGCGGGACGCTCGGATGCAACGGATGCAGGTGTCGCGGCACGCGCCTTGGTTGCCGTAGTGGTGGTGCCGGCCTTGGCTTCCCCACTCTTGACGCCGGCGGCTGCCGCTCGCTTGCTCTCGACTTCGGTATTCTGCTGTTTCGCCACGGTGATACTCTTACCTTTCACTGGTGCAGATGCGGCGACCTTGCCGCTCGTACTGGCGCTCTTGCCGCTCTCGCGTGCCGAAGTCGAGGCCTTTGTCTTTTCGGATGTGCGAGTCCTGGTGGGAGTCGTCACGGCGGGCGCTTGCGCGCTACGCACGGACTTTGATGGCGCAGACCGGGCTGGTGTCTTGACTGACGCGGTCGATGTCTTCGCCGCCGTTGTTTTCACAGACGCCTTGCCGCTCCCTGATTGGGGAGCTTTAGAGGTAACCCTTTCGGTTGCTTTGGCCTTTGCCATTGGCACGCTCACTTTCACCAGAACTGGAGAGAAAGATTTCGCAATCCAAACCGGCTATTGTAGCACGCCACGCATAGCCGGCTCCCTGTCAGGTGAGGTTTTCACCTGAAAAATCAAGGCTTAAGCTCGGCAGGGCCGGGCCCAGTCCCTTATCCAACGCTTGCTGCTGTCTCCTGGTTGATGACCAGGGCACCCGCAGGCACCTCAGCCAAGTTGGCGCCGCCGGTGGATTTCCCCCACCAGCCAGCGCATGCGCTGCTTGGCCGCTTCATCGGCCGTGCCCGCCACCACCTCCGCCTGCAGGCCGTCGAGTTCGCGCCGCAGCGGCTCGGCCAGCAGCTTGGTAATGGCCGCATCGAAATCCTGTATTGCGGGTGCTTCTTCGATCTCTTCTCGCAGCACCGCGGTACGTGCCACGGCATACACCTCGGCATAGGGCGACTGGGCCAGGTGCTCGCTGAAGGCCGCAAAATTGACCTCGCCCTGCACGCTGTCGCACGCCTCCACCAGGTGCGCCAGCACTTCACTGTCGCCGCTCTCGCCGCCCAGCAGCAGCGCGCGCGCATCCTCGTCAAGCCTTGCCGACAGCGCCGGATAGCACATCAGCAGCTGGATCACCCGCTGTTCCAGCCCGGTCGGGGCCTGGCGGCGGGTGCGCGGGCGCGGCTGGGCGAAGCGGCCGACGCGGGCCGGGTCGCTGCGCAGGCCGCAGATGGCTTCGATCTCCGCGGGTGTCGTCCCCGTGGCATCGGCAAGTTCGCGCACAATCTGTAGTCTCAGGCCGCCGGCGGGCATGGCCTGCAGCAGCGGCTTGGCCTCGTACTGGGCCCGGGCGCGGCCCTCCGGCTGGCGCAGGTCCAGCTCCTCGGTGACCGACTGCAGCAGGAAGCGCGACAGCGGCATGGCATTGCGCACCTGGTTGGCAAAGGCCTCGGTGCCCTCTTCGCGCACATAGCTGTCCGGATCGTGCTCGGACGGCAGGAACAGGAAGCGGATGGTCTTGTTGTCCGCCACGTGCGGCAAGCAGGCCTCCAGCGCGCGCCGGGCCGCGCGGCGCCCGGCAGAGTCGCCGTCGAACGAAAACACCACGGCGTCGGTCTGGCGCAGCAGCTTCTGCACATGCACAGGGGTGCACGCCGTGCCCAGGGTGGCAACGGCATTGGCAAAACCGAGCTGGGCCAGCGCCACGACGTCCATATAACCTTCGACCACCAGCACGTAGCCAGTTTCCCGGATCGCGTGACGGGCCTCGAACAACCCGTACAACTCCGTGCCCTTGCTGAACAGCGGGGTCTCGGGCGAGTTCAGGTACTTGGGCTCGCCCTGCCCCATCACGCGGCCGCCGAAGCCGATCACGGCCCCTTTGGTGTTGCGGATAGGGAACATGATGCGGTCGCGGAAGCGGTCGTAGCGGCGCGGCTTGCCGTCCGCATCGCGCTTCTCGCTTTCGATCAGCAGGCCGCACTCGACCAGCGGCGCCGACACGTTGTCATCACGATAGCTGCCGAACACGGCCTCAAGGCCCTGCCAGTCATCCGGCGCATAGCCCAGGCCGAAGTTCGCGGCGATCTCGCCGGTGAGGCCGCGGCCCTTCAGGTACTGGATCGCCTGCGGCGCGCCGCGCAGCTGGCGGCGGTAGAAATCGGTGGCGCGGGTCATTGCGTCGGACAGCGCCACCGAACGGGCCTGCTGTTCCGCGCGCTGCCCGGGCGGCAGCCGGTCGCGCTCTTCCGGCACGCTCATACCAACCGACTGGGCCAGTTCGCGCACCGCTTCCGGATAGGACTGGCCGGAAAATTCCATCAGAAAGCCGATGGCCGAGCCGTGGGCGCCACATCCGAAGCAGTGGTAGAACTGCTTAGTCGGCGACACCGTGAATGACGGTGATTTCTCGTTATGGAAGGGGCACAGCCCCATGAAGTTGGCGCCGCCCTTCTTCAGCTGCACATACTTGCCCACCACATCGACAATGTCGACACGGTTGAGCAGGTCCTGAATAAAGGATTGCGGAATCACCCGACTGACCGTCCTGAGGCATGGCCGTCCCGCGGCGGGCGGCTTCTTTTAGGAATGCGTGACCGGTGCGGCGCCCGGCTGCTATCGGAATATTGTAGTGCAGCGTGATAAGGCCGCCCGGACTGCGTAACATCTCCGTGCAACTGCACCGAACCACGCGGATCCGGTGCTTATCCTGCTCGCAACCGATTAAATCAGTATTTACTTTGCTGCGAGTGCAGCCTTGACCAGGGCCGATACGGCGGTCATGTCGGCACGGCCAGCCAGCTTGCCCTTGAGCACGCCCATGACCTTGCCCATGTCCTGCGGACCGGCGGCGCCAGTGGCGGCAACGGCCTGCTGGACTTCGGCGGCGACCTCCTCGTCCGACAGCGCGGCGGGCATGTAGGCCTTCAGCACCTCGACTTCCGCCGACTCCTTGTCTGCCAGGTCATTGCGGCCCGCTTGCTGGAACTGCGAGATCGAATCCTTGCGCTGCTTGATCAGTTTCTCGACCACGGCAAGCACGGCGGTATCGTCCAGCTCCACGCGCTCATCGACTTCGCGCTGCTTGATGGCGGCCAGCAACAGGCGGATGGTGCCGAGGCGCTCCGTTTCGCGGGCGCGCATGGCGGCCTTCATGTCTTCGCTGATACGGGCTTTGAGGGACATCGTGATCTTCCAGAAAGTGGGTGGACACTCACAGGTGGCGGCGGCGACCGCCCGCTGCAAGGCCCAGAACGCAAAAACCCGCCGAAGCGTATGCCACAGCGGGTCGGATGCAAGCGGGAGCGCCGGGTCAGTACAGCTTCTTCGGCAGCATCTGGCTGCGGATGCGCTTGTAATGGCGCTTTTCCGCGGCTGCCTTCTTGCGCTTGCGCGCGGCGGTGGGCTTTTCGTAAAACTCGCGCGCCCGCAGTTCCGGGAGCAGCCCGTTCTTCTCTATGGTGCGCTTGAAACGGCGCATGGCAACTTCAAAAGGCTCGTTTTCCTTGAGATGGATCGTGGTCATTTGGCCAGAAAATAAAGAATTTTCGGGATAAGCGGCTCTACGAAGTTCTGGATTGTAGCATCAACAATCCAACGGGGAAGTGGCGTGCAGCGGACACTTAGCGAGTGCCGCTTACTACCCTTCCAGCTATCACCAGACTATCCTTGGGCTACCGATTGCCCTGCCGAAGCAGTGCGCGATGCCTCTGCCGCGGCCTGCCCCGCCGCCACTGCGGAGGCCCAGGCCCACTGGAAGTTGTAGCCACCCAGCCAGCCGGTCACGTCCACCACCTCGCCGATGAAATACAGGCCCGGCACCTCGCGGGCCATCATGGTGGTGGATGACAGCGCCCGCGTGTCGACCCCGCCCAGCGTGACCTCGGCCTTGCGGTAGCCCTCGGTGCCAGACGGCACGATGCGCCAGCCGTTGAGCGTGGCGCCCAGCTTGCGCAGGGCCTTGTCGGTCACATCATGCAGCGGCATGGCTGCATCCACGCCCGAGGCCGCGCACCAGGCATCGGCCAGCCGCGCCGGCAGCCGTTGCGCCAGCAGGTTGCCCAGGTGCTTGCGGCTGCCGGCCTTTTGCTCCAGCAGCCAGGCGGCGGCATCCTCGCCATCAAACAGGTCGATGGCGATCGGCGTGCCGGGGCGCCAGTAGCTGGAGATCTGCAGCACGGCGGGGCCGGACAGGCCACGGTGCGTCCACAGCAGGTCTTCGCGGAAGGCCCCGGCCGCCTTGCCGTTGCCGGTGGCGACATCCACTTCCAGCGACACGCCGGCCAGCGGCGCGAACGGCGCCCAGTCCTTGCCATCGAAGGTCAGCGGTACCAGCGCCGGCCGGGTTTCGACGATGCCCAGCCCGAACTGCCGCGCGATGCGGTAGCCAAAGTCGGTGGCGCCGATCTTGGGGATCGACAGCCCGCCGGTGGCCACCACCAGCGCCCCGGCCCGCACCGTGCCGGTGGCGGTGAGCAACAGGAAATCGTCGCCCTCGCGCCGGATCTCGGCCACGGTGCAGCCGGTCTGCCAGCGCACATGGCCGGTGTCGCATTCGGCGCGCAGCATGGCGATCACGTCTTCGGCGCTGTCGTTGCAGAACAGCTGGCCGCGATGCTTCTCGTGCCAGTCGATGCCGTAGCGGCGCATCAGGCCAAGGAAATCCTGCGGCGTGTAGCGCGCCAGCGCAGAGCGGCAGAAGTGCGGATTGGACGACAGGTAGTTGGCGGGCCCGGCCTGCAGGTTGGTGAAATTGCAGCGCCCGCCGCCCGAAATGCGGATCTTCTCGGCCAGCTTGGTGGCATGGTCGATCAGCACCACGCGCGCGCCGTTCTGGCCGGCCACGGCGGCACACATCATGCCGGCCGCGCCCGCACCCAGCACGGCCACGTCATACCGGCCCGTCCGGGCCGATGTTGCCCCGCTCATCGCACGCCTCGCGCATCCATGTGTATTGCCACCGCCAGAGAAAGGGCAGATTGTAGCGAAAAGCACGCCGCGCGCCGCTGTGCTACCCTGCGCGCTTCCTGCAACCTGTTGTTTCGACAGCCGTTTCCCTGACCGGAGACGGCCCTATGCGCTTCCCATGCTTGTCCTCGGCATCGAATCCTCCTGCGACGAAACCGGCCTCGCCCTCTATGACACCGGGACCGGCCTGCTCGCGCATGCGCTGCACTCGCAGATCGCCATGCACCGCGACTACGGCGGCGTGGTGCCGGAACTGGCGTCGCGCGACCATATCCGCCGCGTGCTGCCGCTGCTGGAGCAGGTGCTGGCCGATGCCGGCCGCACCCGCCAGGACATCGACGCCATCGCCTTCACCCAGGGCCCCGGCCTGGCCGGCGCACTGCTGGTGGGCGCCTCGGTGGCCAATGCCCTGGGCTTCGCGCTGAACGTGCCGATGGTGGGCGTGCATCACCTGGAAGGCCACCTGCTGTCGCCGCTGCTGACGCGCGAGCCGCCGCCCTTCCCGTTCGTGGCGCTGCTGGTGTCGGGCGGGCATACGCAACTGATGGAAGTGCGCGGCATCGGCGACTACACGCTGTTGGGCGAAACCCTGGACGACGCCGCCGGCGAAGCTTTCGACAAGACCGCCAAGCTGCTGGGGCTGGGCTATCCGGGCGGCCCGGAAGTGTCGCGGCTGGCCGAATTCGGCATCCCCGGCGCCTTTGCGCTGCCGCGGCCGATGCTGCATTCGGGCAACCTGGATTTCTCCTTCGCCGGGCTGAAGACCGCGGTGCTGACGCAAACCCGCAAGCTCGCCAACACCTGCGAACAGGACCGCGCCAACCTGGCGCGCGCCTTTGTCGATGCCATTGTCGACGTGCTGGCCGCCAAGTCGATGGCGGCGCTCAAGCAGACCGGGCACAAGCGGCTGGTGGTGGCGGGAGGCGTGGGTGCCAACCGGCAGTTGCGCGAGCGGCTGGACCAGATGGGCAAGCAGCGCAAGATCGACGTGTATTACCCGGACCTGGCGTTCTGCACCGACAACGGCGCGATGATCGCGTTTGCCGGCGCGATGCGGCTGCAGGCCGCGCCCGAACTGGCGCGGCACGAGTATGGCTACGGCGTGACGCCGCGCTGGGACCTGGCGGATATCCGCCTGCCTTCGGCGGCCTGAACCGGACCAAAAAAAGAGCCACCGCATGCGGCACCGCATGCGGTGGCTCTTTCCATTGCAGCGACAACGCGGTCAGTCGACGCGCTTGTCCCGCTCGATCACGGCATACGCGCTGTGGTTGTGGATCGACTCAAAGTTCTCCGCCTCCAGCACATACGCCACGATGCGGTCATCCGCATTCAGCCGCATGGCGATATCGCGCACCAGGTCCTCGACGAACTTGGGATTTTCATAGGCGCGCTCGGTGACGAACTTCTCGTCGGGGCGCTTGAGCAGGCCCCACAGCTCGCACGAGGCCTCTTCCTCGGCCATGCGGACCAGCGCTTCCACCGGCAGCTCGCCGGCCAGCTCCACGTCCATGGTGATATGCGAACGCTGGTTGTGCGCGCCGTACTGCGAGATCTTCTTCGAGCACGGGCACAGGCTGGTCACCGGCACCAGCGCCTTCAGGAACACGCGCGTGGCGCCGTTGCGCACTTCGCCGGTCAGCGTGACCTCGTAGTCCAGCAGCGACTCCACGCCCGACACCGGCGCGATCTTGCTGATGAAGTACGGGAAGGTGACCTCGATGCGGCCAGCCTCGGCCTCCAGCTTCTCCAGCATCTTGTCCAGCATCAGCCGGAAGCTGGCCAGCTCCAGCGGTGCGCGCTCTTCTTCCAGCAGCGCGACGAAGCGCGACATATGCGTGCCCTTCTGGTCCGCCGGCAGGTGCACGTCGAGATTGAAGGTGCCCACGGTCGGCACGATGCCGGTCGGGGTCTTCAGGGTCACGGGGTAACGCACGCCCTTGACGCCGACACGCTGGATGGGGATCTGGCGGGTGTCGGGGCTCGACTGGACGTCGGGCATGATGAAGGCGGGGTTGATGTCATTCATCTACGGTTTCCTCCAGGGTCGCGCCCAAGTGGGGCGGCACGAGCCCTTACGGTCGCGGCATTTTCGCAGTCCATCCATGCCGCGCAACGAGTGTGAAACCACGGGATCCGGCAAATGGCACGCCGGCCCGCAGCTGCGAACACAAAAAAGGGGAGTTTAAGGGAATTCGGACGCACTCGTGGTGCGAGGGCCGAATCCCCTTCGGGACAGCAGGTGATCAGGCCACGCGCGAGGCGACCGTGACCTTGGGCTGGTCCAGCCCGAAGCGCTCGCGCACCGAGCGCTCGATGCCGGTCGCGTCCAGGCCGCATTGCTGCAGCAGGTAGGCCGGGTCGCCGTGGTCGACGAAGCGGTCGGGCAGGCCCAGCGTCAGCACCGGCTTGTCGATGCCGGCCTCGGCCAGCGCTTCGAGCACAGCGCTGCCGGCGCCGCCCATCACGCTGCCCTCTTCCACCGTCACCAGGTAGTCGTTCTCCGCGGCCAGGCGCTTGACCAGTTCCACGTCGAGCGGCTTGACGAAGCGCATGTCGGCGACCGCGGCGTCCAGTGCCTCGGCGGCACCCAGGGCCGGGTGCACCATCGAGCCGAACGCCAGGAAGCCCACGCGATGCCCCGCGCGCGCACCGCCCTCGCGGCGCATCACGCCCTTGCCGACCGGCACGGTGGTGAGCTCGGCGGCAATGGCGGCGCCCGGGCCGGAGCCGCGCGGATAGCGCACGGCGCTCGGGCAGGTCTGGTGGAATGCCGTGGTCAGCAGCTGACGGCATTCGTTCTCGTCGGACGGCGTCATCACCATCATGTTGGGGATGCAGCGCAGGTAGGCGATATCGTAGGCGCCCGCGTGCGTGGCGCCGTCGGCGCCGACCAGGCCGGCGCGGTCCAGCGCGAACACCACCGGCAGGTTCTGCAGCGCCACGTCGTGGATCAGCTGGTCATAGCCGCGCTGCAGGAAGGTCGAGTAGATCGCCACCACCGGCTTCAGGCCTTCGCAGGCCAGGCCACCGGCAAAGGTCACGGCGTGCTGCTCGGCGATGCCCACGTCGTAGTAGCGGTCCGGGAAGCGCTTCTCGAACTCGACCATGCCCGAGCCCTCGCGCATCGCCGGGGTAATGCCGACCAGGCGCTTGTCGGCCGCGGCCATGTCGCACAGCCAGTCGCCGAACACCTGCGTGTAGGTCTTGCGCGCCGGCTTGGCCGCGGGGCGGATGCCCTCGGCCGGATTGAACTTGCCCGGGCCGTGGTACAGGATCGGGTCGGCCTCGGCCAGCTTGTAGCCCTGGCCCTTCTTGGTCACCACGTGCAGGAACTGCGGGCCGGCACCCTCGAGCGCGCGCTGGCGGATATTCAGTAGCGTCGGCACCAGCGAGTTCAGGTCATGGCCGTCGATCGGCCCGATGTAGTTGAAGCCGAATTCCTCGAACAGCGTGGCCGGCACCATCATGCCCTTGGCATGTTCCTCGAAGCGCTTGGCGAACTCCAGCACCGGCGGCGCCACCGACAGGACTTTCTCGATGCCCTTCTTGGTGGCCGCGTAGAACTGGCCGCTCAAGAGCCGCGCCAGGTGGCGGTTGAGCGCGCCCACCGGCGGCGAGATCGACATGTCGTTGTCGTTGAGCACCACCACCAGCGGCAGGTCCTTGTAGACGCCGGCGTTGTTCAGCGCCTCGAAAGCCATGCCTGCGGTCATGGCGCCGTCGCCGATCACCGCCACCGAGACGCGCTTCTCGCCCAGCGTGCGCGCGCCCAGCGCCATGCCCAGCGCGGCCGAGATCGAGGTCGACGAATGCGCCGTGCCGAAGGTGTCGTATTCGCTCTCGCTGCGGCGCGGGAAGCCCGAGATGCCGCCCCACTGGCGCAGCGTGCCCATGCGCTCGCGGCGCCCGGTCAGGATCTTGTGCGGATAGCTCTGGTGGCCCACGTCCCACACCAGCCGGTCGTCCGGGGTGTTGAAGACGTAGTGCAGCGCGATGGTCAGCTCTACCGTGCCCAGGTTGGACGACAGGTGGCCGCCGGTCTGTGAGACCGACTCCAGCACATAGGCGCGCAGTTCGTCCGCCAGGGTCTGGAGCTCGCGCCGGTCGAGCTTGCGCAGGTCTGCGGGGGCGTCAATCTTGTTGAGAAGTGCGTAGGTCATGATGTCCGTTCGGCCGGCTCTCTGTTTAATGTGTGCGCAGCACGATCAGGTCCGCCAGGTCCCGCAGGCGGTCCGCGCGCTCGCCAAAGCCGGCCAGCGCCTCGTGTGCCTCTGCGCGCAGCGTCCCGGCCAGTGCGCGTGCCGGGTCAAGTCCCATCAGCGATACATAGGTCGGCTTGTCATGGGCGGCGTCCTTGCCGGCGGTCTTGCCCAGCGTGGCGGTATCGGCAGTGACGTCCAGAATATCGTCAACCACCTGGAACGCCAATCCCACTGCCGCCGCATAGCGGTCCAGCTCAGCCAGTCCCTGGGCATCGATTTCACCACATAGTGCACCCATGCGCACACTGGCGCGCAACAGCGCGCCGGTTTTCATGCGGTGCATGGCCTCAAGCGCCTCGCGCGTCATGGCCCGGCCCACGTTCTGCAGGTCGATAGCCTGGCCGCCGGCCATGCCGGTCGAGCCCGACGCCAGCGCCAGTTCGGCCACGAGCCGCAGCCGCGCCGCGGGCGCGATCGCCCCGGCACCGGCCAGCACGATAAAGGCCTGGGTCTGCAGCGCGTCGCCAACCAGCAAGGCGGTGGCCTCGTCATAGGCCTTGTGCACGGTGGGCCGGCCGCGGCGCAGGTCGTCGTCATCCATGCAGGGCATGTCGTCGTGCACCAGCGAATAGGCGTGGATCATCTCCACCGCGCAGGCCGCCGCGTCGCAGGCGGCCGGGGCCGCCCCGCTGACCTCGCCGGCGGCATGCACCAGCAGCGGCCGCACGCGCTTGCCGCCGCTCAGTGCAGCATAGCGCATGGCCTCGTGCAGCGTATGCGGCACTGTGTTGCCATCGGGCAACGCTGCCTGCAGCGCGGCTTCGGTCCGGGCGCCCTGCGCCTGCATCCATTGGGCGAAGTCGGTCATTCGTCGTCCGCCCCCGACGCGCCGCCATTGCCACCGTTTGCACCGCTGCCTTCGCCGGCCAGCGGCTTGAGCACGTCGCCCTCCAGCACCTTGACCTGCTGCTCAACGCGCTCCAGCTTTTGCTGGCAGTAGCGCACCAGTTCGGCGCCCCGGCGGTAGGCCGCCAGCGATGCCTCAAGCGGCAGTTCGCCGCTCTCCATGCTGGCCACCAGGGTCTCGAGCTCGGCCATTGCCGCTTCGTAGGAAGCGGGCGGCGCCGAGGCCGCGGTGGTGTCGTCGGTCTGGACCGGAGCGGTCATCGTTTTTGGCATGTCTGGCCCTGGAAATATGGAATCCGGTCGAATCATAAGGAAACCCGGATGGGGAAGCCCGGATTTTACGCCAAAGCCGGCCCTTGCCCCATCCTTGCGGATCCGCGGGGCAACCTCCGATGAGTGCCTTTGGGGCATATGTGACTTGTGCGCTCGGGTCGTCTTTCCGAATGCGCCCGGTACGGCACCCAGATGACGACCCGGGTCGACTTTTTCGCTAAAAAGGCAAAAAAATCAGGCCCTTAACTTTTTGGCTCGGGTACAATCCCCCGTTCGCCGCCAGGGGTGCATGGGAGTCTCTCCCGACCTGGCGACTGTCTTTCCCAAATCGATTCAATTTTCGATGGTTGGGTTGTTCACTGCTTTCACCTGTTCATCTGGGAGTGGGGATAATGTCCAATCTCAGCACCGCGCTCAAGCTGGCGCCGGCTGATACGCAACTGCCCGTCGGCGTCTATTTCGACGAAGCGCTGCATCAACAAGAACTCGAACTGCTGTTCAGGAATGGCCCGGGCTATATCGGCCACGAGCTGATGGTTCCGGAAGTCGGCGACTACCACACGCTCAGGGCCGAGGACGAAGGCCGCATGCTGGTACGCAACGCCGCGGGCATCGAACTGATGTCCAACGTCTGCCGCCACCGCCAGGCCATCATGCTCAACGGCCGCGGCAATGCGCAGAACATCGTCTGCCCCCTGCACCGCTGGACCTACGACCTGAAGGGCGAGCTGCTCGGCGCGCCGCATTTCGACAAGCAACCCTGCCTGCACCTGAAGCGCTCGCCGCTGCAGAACTGGAACGGCCTGCTGTTCGACGGCAAGCGCGACGTGCGCGCCGACCTGGCCAGGCTGGGCGTGGCGCAGGACCTGAACTTCGACGGCTACATGCTGGACCACGTCGAGGTGCACGAGTGCGACTACAACTGGAAGACCTTTATCGAGGTCTATCTGGAGGACTACCACGTCGTGCCGTTCCACCCGGGGCTGGGCAGCTTCGTCTCGTGCGACGACCTCAAATGGGAGTTCGGCGAGTGGCACAGCGTGCAGACCGTGGGCCTGCATGCCGGCCTGAAGCGCCCCGGCAGCCCGACGTACCAGAAGTGGCACGACGCGGTGCTGCGCTTCAACGACGGCGTGCTGCCCAAGCACGGCGCGATCTGGCTGACCTACTACCCCAACATCATGGTGGAGTGGTACCCGAACGTGCTGGTGATCTCGACGCTGCACCCGGTCGGCCCGCGCAAGACGCGCAATGTGGTGGAGTTCTACTACCCCGAGGAAATCGCGCTGTTCGAGCGCGAGTTCGTCGAGGCCGAGCGCGCCGCCTACATGGAAACCTGCATCGAGGACGACGAGATCGCCGAGCGCATGGATGCCGGCCGGCTGGCGCTGCTCAAGCGCGGCACCAGCGAGGTCGGCCCGTACCAGTCGCCGATGGAAGACGGCATGCAGCATTTCCATGAGTGGTATCGCCGCGCCATGGCTTACGCTGGCTAGTGCGATAACCGCACAACGCACGCAGGAACGGACCGCCACGGCGGTCCGTTTTGCTTTGGGACACGAAGTGCACTGCTAGAATCATTGTCCGGTGCCGGCCGCGCATACCGCCGCGCCAGACCGCTTTCGCGACGCGAGGCCAGCCACGAAGCCCCGCGCGCGCGCCGGATGTCTCTCCTTCCCGCTTCGCTTCACCACGCCCTCGCCATGCAATCGCTCTGGATGCTGTTCGCCGCCTTCGCCTTCTCGTTGATGGGGGTTGGCGTCAAGCTGGCATCCGATCTCTACACCACCGGCGAGATCGTCTTCTACCGCGGTCTGATCAGCGTGGTCATCATGTGGGTGCTGCTGTCCTCGCGCGGGGTCCCGGTGCGCACGCCCTACATGCTGTCGCACATCAAGCGCAGCGTGTTCGGCGTGACCGCGCTGATGCTGTGGTTCACCTCGATCTCGCTGCTGCCGCTGGCCACCGCGATGACGCTGAACTACATGTCGCCGGTATGGATCGCGCTGATCCTGGGCGCCGGCGCGGCGCTGGCCGGCACCGGCGGCAATGCCGACCGGCGCCTGGTGCTGGCGATCCTGCTGTCCTTTGCCGGCGTGATCTGCCTGTTGCAGCCTTCAGTCGGCAAGGACCAGCTGACCGGCGGCCTGGTCGGACTGATCTCGGGCATGTTCACGGCGCTGGCCTATGTCGAGGTGCGCCAGCTCGGCCAGCTGGGCGAGCCCGAGGGCCGCATCGTGTTCTATTTCTCGCTGGTCGGGATGATCGCCGGACTCGCGTGGATGCTGCTGGGCGGCACCAGCCCGCACACCTGGTACGGCGCCGGCCTGCTGCTGGCCATCGGCATCCTGGCCACGCTGGGCCAGACCGCGATGACGCGCGCCTACAAGCGCGGCAACACGCTGCTGACCGCCAACCTGCAATACGCCGGCATCGTCTTCTCCAGCGTGTGGGGCATGCTGATCTGGTCTGACCGCCTGAACTGGCTGTCTTGGCTGGGCATGGGGCTGATCATCGCCAGCGGCATCGCCACCACGCTGATGCGCGCGCGCCAGGGCACCGATGCCAAGCCCACGCCGGCCACGCCGGTCAAGTCGCCGGAGGCGGAAGTCCATCCCGAGGTGTAGCATCTCCTAAGCCCATTTCCATCGATCGCAACAGGATTCCCATGCAGAAACCGCTGATTTCCGTCACCGCACTGCAATCGCTGCTGGCCACGCCCGACGGCTGCGTCGTGATCGACTGCAGCTTCGATCTGGCCGACCCGGCGGCCGGCCGCGAGGCCTATCGTACCGGCCACCTGCCCGACGCCTTCTACCTGCACCTGGACAACGAGCTGTCCGGCCCCAAGACCGGCAGCAACGGCCGCCACCCCCTGCCCGACGCCGACGACCTGGCGGCGCGCCTGCAGGCGCTGGGCGTGGACAACGACACCCCGGTAGTGGCCTACGATGCGCAGGGCGGCATGTTCGCCGCGCGGCTGTGGTGGCTGCTGCGCTGGCTCGGCCACGATGCCGTGGCCGTGCTCGACGGCGGCAAGGACGCCTGGGTCAAGGCCGGCCTGCCGCTGGAACACGATGCCGCGCAAGAGCCGGAGTTCCCCGGCAAGTTCCAACGCCGCAAGTCGCTGGTGCCGACCGTCGACGCCGCCGCGCTGGTGGACAACCTCGAACGCGCCACGCTGCTGGTGGTGGATGCGCGCGCCCCCGACCGCTTCCGCGGCGAGAACGAGACGCTGGACCCGGTTGGCGGCCATATCCCCGGCGCAGTCAATCGCTTCTTCAAAGACAACCTGGGGACGGACGGCCGCTTCAAGCCAGCCGAGACCCTGCGCGCGGAATTCGGCGCAGTGCTGGGCGCGCGCGCGCCGGCGCAGGCAGTGATGCAGTGCGGCTCGGGCGTCACGGCCTGCCACAACCTGCTGGCGCTGGAAGCGGCCGGCCTGGGCGGCGCGGCGCTGTATCCGGGATCATGGAGCGAATGGTGCGCCGACCCGGCGCGCCCGGTCGCTACCGGGGCCGCCTGAGATCAGCGTGACGAGGCAATGGGCGCGGCGGGCGCGATATGGCCGTGCCCGCCGTGGCTGTGACTCTCGTGCACGCCGTTGGTGATGAAGACGATCGCCGAGATGCCCGCAGCCACCAGCACCACCTGGATCGCCGACTCGCGCCAGCGCGGCTTGCGCTGCATCTGGGGCATCAGGTCGCTGACCGCGATATAGAGGAAGCTGCTGGCGGCAATCACCAGCACGTACGGGATCCAGCCGCTCAGCTGGTCGAGCAGGAAATACCCGACCACACCGCCGGCGATGGCCGCCAGGCTCGACAGCAGGTTGAAGGCGAAGGCACGCGCCTTGGAGAAACCGGCGTTGAGCAGCACGATGAAGTCGCCCACTTCCTGCGGGATCTCGTGCGCCGCGATCGCCAGCGCGGTGACCACGCCGATATGCGGATCGGCCAGGAAGGCCGCCGCGATCACGATGCCGTCGGCAAAATTGTGGAAGGTGTCGCCGACCAGGATGGTCAGGCCGCTGCGGCCCGCTTCCTCGCGGTCATGGCCGTGATGGTGGTGGTGCCCGTCGCCCTCGTGGTGGTGCGAGTGGCGCAGCAGCGAGATCTTTTCCAGCAGGAAGAAACCCAGCAGCCCCGCCAGCAGCGTGCCGAACAGCGCGCGCGGGTCGGCGCCGGACTCGAATGCCTCGGGCAGCGAATGCAGCAGCGCGGTGGCCAGCAGCACGCCCACCGAAAAGCTCACCATGCGCTCGACCACGCGGGACGCCACGGTCAGCGACAGCAGCGCCGCCCCGAAGATGCTGCCCACCCCCGAGATCGTGGCGGCGAGCAGGATATACAAAAGCGTCGAATGGATGATGGGCTCCCGGGGTGGCGGTACCGGGCGGCCCCGCCGTTCCGCCCGCATCGCGCCGGGCGGCTAACGCAACAATGTTGCAATAACTCAAAGGCCGCATTGTACGTATCCGCCGGGACTTTGCAATCCTGCTGTCGGGCGAGAGGCGCCTCGCGGCGCCCGGACGGCCGGTTCAGGCCACGCCGTGCTGCCTGAACCAGTCCAGGCACTTCTGCCAGCCATCCCTGGCGTCGGCTTCACGGTAGCTGGGCCGGTAGTCGGCATGGAAGGCATGGCCGGATTCGGGGTAGACGATAAAGCGCGAGGCCTTGGCGTCCGGGTCGGACGACGCCGCCAGCGCGGACTTCATCCGCTCCACTTGCTCCAGCGGGATGCCGGTGTCCTTGCCGCCATACAGGCCGAGTACCGGGGCATGGAGCTGGCCGACCAGGTCAATGGGATTCTTCGGCTTGAGCGGGGTCGGCTCGGGCGCCAGCTGGCCATACCAGGCCACGCCGGCCTTCAGGCGCTTGCTGTGCGCGGCATAGAGCCAGGTCATGCGCCCGCCCCAGCAGAAGCCGGTGATGGCGAGGCGCGACACATCGCCGCCGTTGGCACCGGCCCAGGCCACCGCGGCGTCCAGGTCGCCCATCACCTGCGCATCAGGCACCTTGGCGATCACCTCGCGCTGCAACTCCTGGATGGTGCCGAAGCTCTGCGGATCGCCCTGGCGCGCGAACAGTTCCGGCCCGATCGCCAGGTAGCCCAGCTTGGCAAAGCGCCGGCACACGTCGGCGATATGCTCGTGCACGCCGAAGATCTCGCTGACCACCAGCACCACCGGCAGGTTCTTCTTGCCTTCGGGCTGGGCGCGGTAGGCCGGCATGCTGAAGCCGCCTGAGGGGATGGTGACCTCGCCGGCGCTCAGGCCGGCAAAGTCGGTCTTGATGGCCTGCTGGGCCATCACCGGCAGCGCGGCCGCCGCAAAGGCGGAACCCAGCGCCGTCTTGACAAACCCGCGGCGGTCGAACGTCTGGCCGGGGACGAGGCTATCCACTTCCGGTTTGAGCATGCGTGTCTCCAGGATCGTTGGTGGCTGGGCCGGGATGCGGCGCCAGCGCCAGATTTTAAGCAGACATGGAGAAAACATGGGGCGGCTTTGCAGCCACCCCCGCACGCCAGCCGCCCGCGCGGCATGGTGCAGCGCGGAAAGCCCCGCCCGGGCGCGCGTCAGTGCAGCTTGACGCGCGGGCTGGTCTTGCGGCGCAGCCAGTGCGAGATGGTATCCAGTGCCATGCCCACGGCGCCGTGCAGCGCCATCACATGCATCCGGTAGAGCGACGTGTACATGACGCGCGCCATCAGCCCTTCGATGAACATCGAGCCGCCGATCAGCCCGCCCATCAGGCTGCCCACCGCGCTGAAATGCCCCAGCGACACCAGCGAGCCGAGGTCCTGGAATGCGAACGATGGCAGCGGGCGCCCGTCCAGCCGGGCACGCAGCGCGTTGTAGAGGAAGGTGGCCTGCTGGTGCGCGGCCTGTGCGCGCGGCGGCACCGCGGTCTGCTTCTCGGGCCACGGGCAGCTGGCGCAGTCGCCGAAGGCGAAGATGTCCGGGTCGCCCTCGCTCTGCAGCGTCGGGCCGACCACGATCTGGCCCTGGCGGCTGACCGGCAGTCCCAGCGTGGCCAGCACCGGCGGCGCGGTGATGCCCGCCGCCCACACCGTCAGGTCGGCATCGATATGCTTGCCGCTGGCGGTCAGCACCGCCTGCGGCGTGACCTCGGTCACGCGCTCGCTGGTCAGGACATTGACGTCGAGCTTCTTCAGCAGCTTGGCGGTCTCGACCGAGACCCGCTCGGACAGCGCCGGCAGGATGCGCGGGCCGGCCTCGATCACGTGGATATGCACATCGCGGCGCGGGTCAAGCTGGTGCAGGCCGTAGGCGCTGAGCACGTGCGCGGTGTTGCGCAGCTCGGCCGACAGCTCCACGCCGGTGGCGCCCGCGCCGATGATGGCCACGTCCACGCGCGGCCGGCCGTCCTCGCCCACGCGCCCGCGCCCGTTCTGGGCCCGCACGCAGGCCGCGATCAGCCGCTTGCGGAAGCGCTCGGCCTGCGCCACGACGTCCAGTGCGATGGCATTCTCGGCCGCGCCGGGCACGCCGAAGAAATGCGTGACGCAGCCGATCGCCAGCACCAGCGTGTCATAGGGCAGCTCGCGCGCCGGCAGCAGTTCGGCGCCGTCCTCGTCGAAGCTGGCCGACACCGAGATGGTCTTGCGGGTGCGGTCGATGCCGGTCAGCTCGCCCAGCTGGAACTCGAAGTGATGCCAGCGCGCCTGCGCCGCGTATTCCAGCTGGTGCGTGTTGGGGTCCATGCTGCCGGCTGCCACTTCATGCAGCAGCGGCTTCCAGATGTGGGTGGGCAGGCGGTCCACCAGCACCACCTGCGCCTGCCCCTTGCGGCCGAGCTTGTCGCCCAGCTTCGTTACCAGTTCCAGCCCCCCTGCTCCCCCACCGACGACAACAATGCGGGGCGTCCTTGTTTCTGTCATGGTCTACCTGATGCGTTTTTGCGAATTCTTGCCTGAGGCGTTTACCACAGTCTGCTGCATTGCAGCATACCTGGCAAGCCGGTAAGCCTGACTCAGCAGTCGCTTCATTCGATACCACAACGCATGGGCGGCGCAGGCTGGCTGACAGGCCGCCTCATCAGTGCGCTTCTTCCCAGTTGGCGCCGCTGCCCACTTCGGCCACCAGCGGCACGCGCAGCTGCGCCACCGAGCACATCAGCTCCGGCAGCCGCACCTTGACCAGCTCCAGTTCGTGCTCCGGCACCTCCAGCACCAGTTCATCGTGCACCTGCATGATCTGTCGCGTCTGCAGCCCGTCGCGCTCCAGCCAGTCCTGCACCGCGATCATCGACAGCTTGATCAGGTCGGCAGCGGTGCCTTGCATCGGCGCGTTGATGGCGGCGCGCTCGGCGGCCTGGCGGCGCGGGCCGCTGCCGCCGTTGATGTCGGGCAGCCACAGCCGGCGCCCGAACACGGTCTCGACATAGCCTTGCTCGCGCGCGGTCTGCCGGGTCTCTTCCATGTAGTGGGCCACGCCGGGATAGCGCATGAAATAACGGTCGATATAGTGCTTGGCGGCCTCGCGCTCGATGCCCAGGTTGCCGGCCAGGCCGAACGCGCTCATGCCGTAGATCAGGCCGAAGTTGATCACCTTGGCGTAGCGGCGCTGCTCGCTGCTGACGGCCTCGCGCTCCACGCCGAAGATCTCGCCGGCGGTGGCGCGGTGGATGTCCTCGCCGTTGGCAAACGCGCGCAGCAGGTTCTCGTCGCCCGAGATATGGGCCATGATGCGCAGTTCGATCTGGGAATAGTCGGCCGAGACGATCACGCTGCCCGGCTCGGCGATAAAGGCTTCGCGGATGCGGCGGCCTTCCTCGGTGCGCACCGGGATGTTCTGCAGGTTGGGCTCGGTCGACGCCAGCCGGCCGGTCACCGCGGTGGCCTGGCCGTAGCTGGTGTGCACACGGCCGGTCTGCGGGTTGACCATCTTCGGCAGCTTGTCGGTATAGGTGGACTTGAGCTTGGCCAGGCCGCGGTAGTCCAGCAGCAGCTTGGGCAGCGGGTAGTCCTCGGCCAGCTTCTGCAAGACCTCTTCGTCGGTCGAGGGCGCGCCGCTGGCGGTCTTCTTCACCACCGGCAGCTTCATCTGGCTGAACAGGATCTCGCCGATCTGCTTGGGCGAGCCCAGGTTGAACGGCTGGCCCGCAGCTTCGTACGCGGACTGCTCCAGCGCCAGCATGCGCTGGCCCAGCTCGGCGCTCTGCGCGGCCAGGCGTTTGGCATCGATCAGCACGCCGTTGCGCTCGACCTTCTGCAGCACCACCGAGACCGGCATCTCGATCTCTTCATACACGCGGCGCAGGCCCGCCGCGGCTTCCACCTGCGGGAACATCTTGCGGTGCAGGCGCAGCGTCACGTCAGCGTCTTCGGCGGCGTATTCGGTGGCGCGCGCCAGGTCGATCTGGTCGAAGCCGATCTGGCTGGCGCCCTTGCCGCACACCTCTTCATAGGTGATGGTCTTCAGGCTCAGCAGGCGCTCGGCCAGGCTGTCCATGCCATGGTTGCGGTGCGAGGCCAGCACGTAGCTCTGCAGCATGGTGTCATGCGCCACGCCGCGCAGCTTCACGCCATGGTTGGCAAAGACATGGACGTCGTACTTGAGGTTCTGGCCCAGCTTCGGGCGGCTGGCATCTTCCAGCCATGCGCGCATGCGCTCCAGCACGAACTCGCGCGACAGCTGACCGTGGTCGGGCAGCCCGGCCACCTCCGGGCCACGGTGCGCCACCGGGATATAGCAGGCCTCGCCCGCCACGACCGACAGCGAGATGCCGACCAGCTGCGCCTGCATCGGGTCCAGCGAGGTGGTCTCGGTGTCGATCGCCACCAGCGGCGCGGCCTCGATGCGCCGCATCCAGTCTTCCAGCTGGGCTTCGGTGCTGACCGTCTGGTAGCGGATCTCGGTCGGCGCGGCCTCATCCGCTGCCGGTGCCTCGGCTTCACCGGCCGTGGCCGGCGCATCGAACAGGCCGCCTTGCGCGGGGGCGGCGGCCGCGCGGGCGCGGGCCTGGGCGCGGGCATCGGGCAGGCTTTCACCGGTCGCTTCGCGCAGCCAGGTCTTGAAGCCGTAGCGCGAGAAAAACGCCACCAGCTTGTCCTTGTCCTCGCCGATTTCGCGCAGCGCGTGGAAGTCCGCCACCGCGGCGGAGAGGTCGCAGTCGGTCTTGACCGTGACCAGCTGGCGCGCCATCGGCAGCCAGTCCAGCGTATTGCGCAGGTTCTCGCCCACCACGCCCTTGATGCCGGGAGCGGCGGCCATCACGCCGTCGAGCGAGCCATGCTCGGCGAGCCATTTGACCGCGGTCTTGGGGCCCACCTTGGGCACGCCCGGCACGTTGTCCACCGCATCACCGATCAGCGACAGGTAGTCGATGATGCGCTCGGGCGGCACGCCGAACTTGGCCACCACGCCAGGGGGATCGAGCACCTCGCCGCTCATGGTGTTGACCAGCGTGACCTGGTCGTTGACCAGCTGCGCCAGGTCCTTGTCGCCGGTGGACACCACCGTGCGCACGCCCTGCTCCGTGGCCTGGCGCGACAGCGTGCCGATCACGTCGTCGGCCTCCACGCCGTCCACCACCACGATCGGCCAGCCCATGGCGCGCACGGCCTCATGGATCGGCTCGATCTGGCGCGCCAGGTCTTCCGGCATCGACGGGCGATGTTCCTTGTAGGCCGGATACATGTCGTCGCGGAAGGTCTTGCCCTTTGCGTCGAACACGCAGGCGCTATACTCTGCCGGGTAGTCGTTGCGCAACTTGCGCAGCATGTTGATCATGCCGTAGATTGCCCCTGTGGGCAGACCCTCCCCATTCCTCAGGTCCGGCAGAGCGTGATAAGCGCGATACAGATAGCTCGATCCGTCGACGAGCAAGAGTGTTTTTGGACTATCCGACATTCCCATGGACTCAAAATTGACTGGTGCCGCTGCAGGCGGTGCCTCGACCGCCCCCCTTGCTGACCCGGATGTTTCCGACATTTCCGGCGATACCGTGCAACCCCCGCCGGAGGCTGCTTCCGAGCACGCCGCGGCCATCGCCGCGGCGGCCGATGCTGCTGCCGCGGGCCATCCGCCCGAAGTTGCTGCTGAAAAGGCCGCTGCTGCGGCCGCGCGCGCCAATCCGCGCAAGATGATCCCCAGCCTGCGTGCGCTGGCCGACGAAGACCGCGCTACCGCAAAGAAGGCGCGCGCCTCGTGGCAAATGTTCACGATTATGGCAGAGTTCATCGAGGCCACCGAGTACCTCTCCGAGATCCGCCCGGCCGTGTCGATCTACGGCAGCGCGCGCCTGCGCGAGGATTCGCCGTACTACCAGCGCACCATCGAGATCGCCCGGCTGTTTTCGGACGCCGGCTTTGCCGTGATCTCGGGCGGCGGCCCGGGCATCATGGAAGCGGCCAACAAGGGCGCGCACGCCGGCAAGTCCGCCAGCGTCGGCCTGAACATCGAACTGCCGCACGAGCAGCAGGGCAATCCGTACCAGGACATTGCCATGCGCTTTCGCCACTTCTTCACGCGCAAGGTCACCTTCGTCAAGAATTCGGACGCCTTCATCGTGATGCCGGGCGGCTTCGGCACGCTCGACGAACTGGCCGAGGTGCTGACGCTGGTGCAGACCGGCAAGTCGCGCTCGGTGCCGGTGGTCATGTTCGGCAGCCGCTTCTGGAAGGGCCTGCTGGACTGGTTCCGCTTCACGCTGCTGCCGATGGGCCTGATCGCCGAGCACGACCTGGACCTGATGAAGATCGTCGACGAGCCGCACGAAGTGCTGGAAGCGGTCTACGACTACTACGAGCAGCGCGGCGGCGACAAGCCGATCCCGCCCAAGGAAGAGATGTTCTACCTGTAAGGCATGGGACGCCAGGCGCGCGGCGCCAAGCCACGTACCCGGCACCCGGCGCCCGTTGCGCAGGTGCCCCCCGGGGCACGGCGGCGGCCTGCGCACGGCAGGAATTGCTAGAATGGAACCTGTCCGTCTGCCAAGCCCGGCGCCGCCGGGTTGCAGTCCAACCGCCGCATGCCGCGGCGCTGCGCGCAAGCTGCGCCGCAGCCCCGCACAGGAGCACCTGATGACCTCCCCCTCCACCGCCCGCTCGGTCCGGCCCACGCGGTCTTCCGCCGTGGCCGGCGAGCCTGAATCGCCTGCCAGGCGGTCCGTGTCCAGCCTCGCCGCCGTGGCGGCGGCCGCGCTGGCGCTGGCTTCCGGCTGGGCCGTCGCGCAGGAAAGCAATGCGCTGACGCAGCAGGAACTGAACCAGATCAACAACCAGCCGATCGCCCCGGCGGCCAAGTCGCAACTGAACCAGCCGCGCCAGCCGAGCTTCCAGCTCAATGAACGCGATGGCACCCAGGTGCGCGAGTACCGCGACAAGGGACGGGCCACCGATATCCAGGTCAAATCGGGTTTCGGCACCAAGTACGAGATGAGCAAGCCGGAAGACAGCTCGCCCAAGATCCGCGAGCACGATGTCAACCGCGTGCCTTCGGTCAACCTGAAGTTCTGACCTCGCTTGCCCACGGCCTGGCGTAAGCCCCAGGCCGCGCCGGCCCTCCGGCAGTGTCATGCCGCGGCGGCGGCCCGGACTTTGTCCGAAACTGGTGCCCGCCGCTTTCCGATTCGCTTCACACAACGAGTATGGCCGTATTCACCACGGTCTCGCAGGACGAGATCGCCCACTGGCTGCTGGATTTCAACCTTGGCGAAGTGCGCGAGCTGCGCGGCATCGCCTCGGGCATCGAGAACAGCAATTTCTTCCTCACCATGGAGCACGATGGCCAGACGCGCCAGTACGTGCTGACCATTTTCGAGCGGCTCACGTTCGCGCAGCTGCCCTACTACCTGCACCTGATGGCGCACCTGGCCGAGCGCGGCATCCGCGTGCCCGCGCCGATCCCGGCGCGCGACGGCGAGATCCTGCGCCCGCTCAAGGGCAAGCCTGCCACCATCGTCACGCGCCTGCCCGGGGCGTCGCAGCTGGCGCCCGACGCGCAGCACTGCGCTGAAGTGGGCGACATGCTGGCACGCATGCACCTGGCCGGCCAGGACTATGCGCGCCAGCAGCCCAACCTGCGCAGCCTGCCCTGGTGGCAACAGACCGAGCCTGAGATCCTGCCCTTCCTGGATGCCGGCCAGCGCGGGCTGCTGCAGCAGGAGATCGCCCACCAGGCTGCCTTCTTCGCCAGCGCGGACTACGCCGGCCTGGGCGCAGGCCCGTGCCACTGCGACCTGTTCCGCGACAACGCGCTGTTCGAGGAAGACGGCAGCGGACGCCACCGCCTGGGCGGCTTTTTCGACTTCTACTTCGCCGGCAACGACAAGTGGCTGTTCGATGTGGCGGTCACCGTCAACGACTGGTGCATCGACCTGGCCAGCGGCGAACTCGACCCCGCGCGCACGCAGGCCCTGCTGCGGGCTTATCATGCCGTGAGGCCGCTGACCGCCACCGAGGCCGCGCACTGGCAGGACATGCTGCGCGCGGGTGCGCTGCGCTTCTGGGTGTCGCGACTGTGGGACTTCTACCTGCCGCGCGAGGCCGACATGCTGCAACCGCACGACCCAACCCATTTCGAACGCATCCTGCGCCGTCGCATCGGCGCGGACCCTGCAAGCGCCCCGCTCCCCTGGATCTGATCCGTATGCAACTACTGGAAGTCCCTGCCAAGGAAGGTTACACCTGGTTCCGCCAGGGCATCTGGCTGTTCCGCAAGAACCCGCTGACCTTCCTGATGCTGCTGTTCGTCTACCTGATCGCCGCGCAGCTGGCCATCGTGGTGCCGCTGATCGGCATCATCGCGCTGCTGGTGGTCACCCCCGGCCTGTCGGTCGGCGTGATGACCGCATGCCGCGACGTGATCCAGAACAAGCGGGTGATGCCCACCGTGCTGCTGGCGGGTTTCCGCGCCAACGGCAAGGAAGCCACGCGCAACCTGCTGGTACTGGGCGGCATCTACGCCGGGCTGGTGTTCGTGCTGGGGCTGATCGCCGGCTCGGTGGTCGACATGAGCGCGCTGGTGCCGATCGTGCTGAAGGAAGAAGCGCCGACCGCCGAAGCGGTGCGCCAGCTCTACTACGCCATGCTGATCGGCGCGCTGCTGTACACGCCGATCGCGATGATGTTCTGGTTCGCGCCGCTGCTGGCGGCCTGGCACGGCGTGTCGCCGGTCAAGGCGCTGTTCTTCAGCTGGACCGCGTGCTGGCGCAACCGCGGCGCGTTCTTCACCTACGCGGTGCTGTTCGCGATGCTGCTGGTGGCGATCCCGTTCTTCCTGGAGGCGGTGTTCAGCGCCTTCGGCGCGGAGACGGTGCTGTCGTTCCTGGTCACGCCGTATTCGCTGCTGATGCTGGCGATCCTGTACTGCTCGTTCTATGCGACGTACCGGGGCTGCTTCAACGTGACGCCGCCGGGGGTGGACCCGGCCGCGCCGGCAGCGCCGGGCGCCTGAACAGGCAAAAAAACCGGCAGCGTGCCGGTTTTTTTGCCTCAATCGATCAAGGCCCGCGCTTGCCTCTCGCGTCACGGGCTATTCGCAGAACGTCTTCACCATCTCGTCCGCTGCCAGGCGCAGGTCCGGCACGAATCCCATCAGCTGGTCCATCGTCATGCGCGCCATTGGCACCTGCACGGCAATCGCCGCGCAGGCGCGGGTCCGGTTGCGCATCACCGGCACCGCGACCGCGATCATGCCTTCCAGGTTTTCCTGATTGTTGACCCCTAGGCGCCGCTGCCGCGTCTCGGCCAGTTCCGCGTGCAAGGCCTCGGCATTGGTGATGGTGTGCGCCGAGTGCGCGCGCAGCGGCAGGCTGGCAACCAGGCGCTGGCGCTGCGCGCTCGGCAGGAACGCCAGCAGCAGCTTGCCGCTGGCGGTGCAGTGCAGCGGCACCCGCGAGCCCGGCTGCAGGTGCATGCGCAGCGGCCATTGCGTTTCCACGCGGTCCAGGTAGACCACGTCGTCACCGGACAGCATGGTCAGGTTGCAGGTCTCACCAATCTTGTCGACCAGTTGCTGCAGGATCGCATGGCGCGCCGCCGCCGGACCTGCCTGCATCAGCACATTGACGGCCAGCTGCCGCACGCGCGATGAGCACTCGTAGTGGCGGTTGCCAGCCGTGCGCGACACCAGCCACGTGCTTTCCAGCTGCTTGAGGATGCGGTGGACGGTCTGCTTCGGCAACTCGATCGCCTGCACGATGGCCGCCAGCGACAGGGGTCCGTCGGCCGCGGACAGGATCTCGAGAATGCGGAAGGCGCGCACCGCGGCGGCATTCGAGTGATTGCTCATGGATCAAATTTAAAGGATTCCGGGACGCATGGCCGTCCCGAAAACTGAATTCTGGATCGCACCCCGGCTGCGCGCTCGCGAAAGCGCACAAATTGGGACGGCCTGTCTGCCCCGCTTCACTAGATTCGATCCAGGGCCGCCGATGGTGCCGCGAAGTGCACGACAAAGCGCGGTGGCCCTAACTGTCCAAACCGCGGAGTCGAATCCATGAGTGTGCAAATACTGCATCGCCGGCAGTCCAACAATTCCGATTTGCCCTTACCGACGGCATCCCTGCCCGCGCAGCCAGCGCAAGCCGCGGCCGAAGCCGTCGCTGCGGTCGTGGCCCGGGCCAGGCAGGCGCAGCGCGAGTTCGCGCGTGCCGACCAGGCCACCGTCGACACGGCAGTCGCCGCTGCGGCGTGGGCCATCATGGAGCCCGCGCGCAACCGCCAGCTGGCCGAGCGTGCCGTCGCCGACACCGGCCTGGGCAATGTCGACGACAAGATCCGCAAGAACCACCGCAAGACGCTGGGCCTGCTGCGCGACCTGCATGGCCGCAAGACGGTAGGCGTGATCGCACAGGATGCGGCAGCCGGCATTACCGAGATCGCGCGGCCCGTGGGCGTGGTGGCGGCCATCACCCCGTCGACCAATCCCGCGGCCACGCCGGCCAACAAGATCATCAACGCGCTCAAGTGCGGCAACAGCGTGATCGTGGCGCCGTCGCCGAAGGGGCAGGACACCTGCGCGCTGCTGCTGTCGTTCATCCACGCCGAGTTTGCCCGCGCCGGCCTGCCCGCCGACCTGGTCCAGATGCTGCCCGCGCCGGTCTCGAAGGCCGCGACGGCAGAGCTCATGCGGCAGGCTGACCTGGTGGTCGCGACCGGCTCGCAGGCCAACGTGCGCATGGCCTACACCTGCGGCACGCCGGCTTTCGGCGTGGGCGCCGGCAATGTGGCATCGATCATCGACGCCAGCGCCGCGCTGGATGACGCGGCCGCCAAGGTGGTGCGCTCCAAGACCTTCGACAACGCCACCAGTTGCTCGTCGGAGAACAGCCTGGTCGTGCTCGACGCCGTCTACACGCCCATGCTCGACGCCCTGGCGGCGGTCGACGGCGTGCTGCTCACGGCTTCGGAGAAAGCGCGGCTGCAGGCGCTGATGTGGCGCGACGGCAAGCTCGCCGGCACCTTCACGGGACAGAGCGCGGCCCGCATTGCCGAACTCGCCGGGCTGGAACGCGTGCGCGCGCTGCAGCCCGCGATGCTGCTGGTGGAAGAAGCCGGCGTCGGCAGCGACTACCCCTTCTCCGGCGAAAAGCTCTCGCCCGTGCTGACGCTCTACCGCGCCGCCGACTTCGCGGCGGCGGTCGAGCGCGTGGCGAGCCTGTACGCCTATATGGGCGCCGGGCATTCGGTCAGCCTGCATTCGTCCAACCCGCGTCATGCGCTGCAGCTCGGGCAGGAACTGCCGGTGGCGCGCGTGATCGTGAACCAGGCGCATTGCTTCGCCACCGGCGGGAATTTCGACAACGGCCTGCCGTTCTCGCTGTCGATGGGCTGCGGCACCTGGGGCGGCAACAACTTCTCGGACAACCTCGGCTGGCGCCAATTCCTGAACATCACCCGCATCGCCGTGCCCATCGCCGAGCACGTGCCCGATGAATCGGACCTTCTGGGCGATTACTTCGCGAGGGTCGGCAAATGAACGCGCGCACGGAACCCGAAGTGTTCGACACGCTTGCCGCGCTGATGGCCGTGCGTGCCGCGCAGTGGCCCGACAAGCCCTACCTGTTGTCCCCGGACAGTGGCCATGCGCTCACGTTCGGCGCGCTGGCGGCCGACGCCGGCATGCTCGGCCGCCGCTATGCGGCAGCCGGCCTGGGCAGCGGGCAGACGGTGTCGGTGTACCTGCCCAACGGCGAGCAGACCGCGCGGCTCCTGCTCGGCACCATGGCTAGCGGGCTGGTCGTCAACCCGATCAACCTGCTGTGCCAGCCAGCGCAGCTGCGCTACATCCTTGCGCATTCGGATACCCGGCTGGTCTTCACCTGGCCCGACGGAGAAGCCGCCATCCGCGAGGCCCTGCGCGAGACCGGGCTGGACGTGCCGGTGATCGTCACCGCGCCCGACGCCAACAGCCTGCCGGCACTGCCCGCCACGCATGACGCTGCGTCGCCACTGCCCCCACCCCAGCCGGACGCGCCCGCGCTGCTCATGTACACGTCCGGCACCACCGGCACGCCCAAAGGCGTGCTGCTGACGCAGCGCAACCTGATGGCCAATGGCGCCAACGTCAGCCGCGAGCACTGCCTCGGGCCGGCCGACCGGGTGCTGGCGACGCTGCCGCTGTACCACATCAATGGCCTGGTCGTGACCGCGATCGCGCCGCTGGTGCATAGCGGCTCGGTGGTGATGCCGATGCGATTTTCCGCCGGCGCGTTCTGGCAGGACAGCGCGCGCCACGGCTGCACCTGGCTGAACGTGGTGCCGACCATCATCGCCTACCTGCTGAACGATCCGCACGGCCAGGCCCCGGCCGGCGTGCGCTTCTGCCGCTCGGCCTCGGCGGCGCTGCCGCCCGAGCATCACCGCGCCTTCGAGGCGCGCTTCGGCATCGGCGTGATCGAGACCATGGGCATGACCGAGACTGCCGCACCGGCGTTCAGCAATCCGCTCGACCCGGGCCGGCGGCGCATCGGCAGCATCGGCCAGCCTTCTGGCACGCGCGCACGCGTGCTCGGTCGCGACGGCAAGCCGGTGCCTGACGGACGGGTCGGCGAGATCGTGCTGCAGGGCGAGAGCGTGATGGCGGGCTACTACAAGGCGCCGGACATCACGCGCGAGGCCTTTACGCACGACGGCTGGCTGCGCACGGGCGACCTCGGCTACCGCGACGCCGATGGCTATTTCTACATCACCGGGCGCGCCAAGGAACTGATCATCAAGGGCGGCGAGAACATCGCCCCGCGCGAGATCGACGAGGCGCTGCTGCGCCATCCGGCCGTGCTCGAAGCCGCGGCGGTCGGCGTGCCGGACCCGGCCTACGGGCAGGAGATCGTCGCCTACGTGGTCATGCGCGAGGCCGCGCACTGCGACGACGCAGCGCTGCGCGCGCATTGCCTGCGCGAGCTGGGCCGCTACAAGACGCCGAAGGAGTTCCGCTTTATCGCCGAGCTGCCGCGCGGCCCGTCCGGCAAGGTGCAGCGGCTGAAGCTGCTCGACCACGTCTGAACCTTCCCTCCCTTTCCACAACCCTAGCCAAGGAGCCTGCCCGACCAGAATCCACCAGACCAGGAGACACGACTCAAGACTGCAGACAGATTGCTCAAGGACGGGGCAGCGCGGCCGGCGCCGCGCCCCGGCCGCGCCGCAAGCGCATGGCTACGGACCGTGCGCCGGCCGCCGCCCCGTCAACACCACGCGCGCGCCGCGCATAGGAGGTGGTTATGAAGCAACGCATCAAGACCCGGCACATGATCCTGGGCGTCATGTGCCTGATGTATTTCATCGCCTATATCGACCGCGTCAACATCTCGGTCGCCGCCCCCCTGATCCGCGAGGAAATGGGGCTGACCACATCGCAGCTGGGGCTGGTGTTCTCGGCCTTTGCCTACCCCTATGCCGCCATGCAGATCCTCGGCGGCTGGATGGCCGACAAGTTCGGGCCCAAGAAGGTGCTGATCGTGCTGTCGTTGATCTGGGGCGTGGCCACCGTGCTGACCGGCTTCGCGGGCAGCGTGCTGATGCTGGTGGTGTTGCGCTTCGTGCTGGGAATCGGCGAAGGCGGTGCATTCCCGACCGCGACGCGCGCCTTCACCTACTGGATGCCGGTGGCGGAGCGCGGTTTCGCGCAGGGCATCACCCACAGCTTCGCGCGGCTGGGCGGTGCGATCACGCCGCCGATCGTGCTGGTCATCGTGGCCGCCGCCGGCTGGCGCGAAGCCTTCATCGTGCTGGGCGCGGTCAGCCTCGGCTGGACCTTGCTGTACGCCTTCTTTTTCAAGGATTCGCCCGACAAACACCGCCGCGTGACGGCGCAGGAGCTGCAGGAAATCGGCTACCGGCGCGGCGATAGCCAGCAGGCAGCCAAGGTGGCCACGCCGTGGCGGCGCCTGTTCCGGCGCATGTGGCTGGTGACCTTCGTCGACTTCTGCTACGGCTGGTCGCTGTGGGTCTACCTGACGTGGTTGCCCTCGTACCTGAAGGAGGCGCGCGGCTTCGACCTGAAGCAGCTGGCCTTGTTCACGGCATTGCCACTGATGGCGGGCGTGGTCGGCGACACGCTCGGCGGCGTGCTGTCGGACCGCATCTACCGGCGCACCGGCAACCTGCGCCTGGCGCGCGGTTCGATCCTGTTCGTGGGGCTGGCCGGCTCGCTGATGTTCATCGTGCCGATGACCTCTACGGGCGATGCCGTCAACGCCGTGATCCTGCTGTCGCTGTCGTTCTTCTTCCTGGAGCTGACCAACGCGGTGCTGTGGAGCCTGCCGCTGGACATCGCCGGCAAGTACGCCGGCACCGCGGGCGGCATGATGAACACCGGCTTCGGCGTAGCCGGCATGGTGTCGCCGGTGGTATTCGGCTACCTGATCGAGCGGACCGGCAGCTATGACCTGCCGTTCATGATCTCGGCGGCGCTGCTCGGGGTTGGCGCGCTGGCCTCGCTGTTCATCAATCCGCTGCTGACGGTGGACAGCCCCGACGAAAAGGCTGGCGAGGTCCGCCACGCCCTGCCCTGAGCCGCCCGGGGCGCGGCATGGCGCGCAGCGAAGCCGGACCCGCTCAGTCGATCGTGTCCAGCTTCGCCACCGACAGCGCCAGCCACTTGGCGCCGTTGCGCTTGAAGTTGATATTGGCGCGTGCGTCCGTGCCTTCGCCTTCCAGCGCGGTGATCACGCCTTCGCCAAACTTGTTGTGGAACACCGACTGCCCCACCCGGAAGCCGGTGCCGGCCTCGCGCTTGGCATCGGCATAGCCGTTGCCGTTGTCCATGCCGCCGGTGGGGCGCGTGCCGGTATAGGGCACGTCCTCGGGCTTGCGGAACCAGTCGCGGCCCCAGGCGCTGTCGCGCTCCTGGCGGCGCACGCCGCCGTAGCCCTGCGCCGGCGGCGTCAGCCACTTGAGCGAGGCCTCGGGCAGTTCCTCGAAGAAGCGTGAGCGCACGTGGTAGCGGGTCTGGCCGTGCAGCATGCGGCTTTGCGCGAACGACATGTAGAGCCGCTTGCGCGCACGCGTGATCGCCACGTACATCAGGCGGCGCTCTTCTTCCACGCCGTCCGGGTCCATCATGCTGTTCTCGTGCGGGAACAGGCCCTCTTCCATCCCGGTGATGAAGACCACGTCGAATTCCAGCCCCTTGGCCGCGTGCACGGTCATCATCTGCACCGCGTCCTGGCCGGCCTGGGCCTGGTTGTCGCCGGCTTCCAGCGAGGCATGGGTCAGGAACGCGACCAGCGGCGTCATCACCACCGGCAGCGCTTCCGGATCCAGCACCTGCTGGGCCTGGTCGCCGTCGGCCAGTGCCGGGGCGGCGGGGCTGCGGTCAACCGGAATCACCGCGGCCAGCGCTTCCAGGCCGTAGCCTTCCTCGACCACGAAGGCCTGCGCGGCGGTCACCAGTTCCTGCAAGTTCTCGATGCGGTCCTGGCCTTCCTTCTCGCCCTGGTAGTGGGTGATCAGGCCGCTGTGGTTGATCACGTACTCGACGGTCTCGGCCAACGTCATGCGGCGGGTATCGTCGCGCATCTTCTCGACCAGGCGCGTAAAGGCCGCCAGCTTGCTGCCGGCCGCGCCGGGCACGTAGGCCACCGCCTCGGCCAGCGCGCAGTCGTACTGGCGCGCCATGTCCTGCAGCACTTCCAGCGAGCGCGCGCCGATGCCGCGCGCCGGGAAGTTGACCACGCGGCCAAAGGCGGCATCGTTGCGCGGATTCTCCAGCAGCTGCATGTAGGCCAGCGCGTGCTTGATTTCGGCGCGCTCAAAGAAGCGCAGGCCGCCATAGACGCGGTACGCGATGCCGGCCGAGAACAGCGCATGCTCGATCACGCGCGACTGCGCGTTGCTTCGGTACAGGATGGCGATCTCGGCGCGGCTGGCGCCCTGCGCGATCTGGTCGCGGATCTCCTCGATGATCCAGGCGGCTTCCTGGCCGTCAGAGCCGCCCTGGAACACCCGCACCGGCTCGCCATGGCCGGCGTCGGTGCGCAGGTTCTTGCCCAGGCGGCGCGCGTTGTGCGAGATCAGGTGGTTGGCCGAATCCAGGATATGCCCGTGCGAGCGGTAGTTCTGCTCCAGCTTGATCAGCCGGCGCACGCGGAACTCGTGCTCGAAGTCGCGCATATTGCCGACGTTGGCGCCGCGGAACGCATAGATGCTCTGGTCGTCGTCGCCGACGGCAAAGACTGCGGCCGGGTTCTGCGTGCCGTAGCCGGCCAGCAGCTTGAGCCACTGGTACTGCAGCACGTTGGTGTCCTGGAACTCGTCGACCAGCACGTGGCGGAAGCGGTGCTGGTAGTGCTGGCGGATGGCGTCGTTGTAGCGCAGCAGCTCGTAGCAGCGCAGCAGCAGCTCGGCAAAGTCGACCACGCCCTCGCGCTGGCACTGCAGGTCGTAGGCCGCATAGAGGTCGACAAAGCGCTTGTTGAAGTCGTCGTTGGCCTCGACGTCGGCCGGGCGCAGGCCCTGCTCCTTGGCATTGTTGATGAAGTACTGCAGGTTCTTGGCCGGGTACTTCTCATCGTCGACGTTGAGCGACTTGAGCAGCCGCTTGAGCGCCGAAAGCTGGTCCTGGCTGTCCAGGATGGCAAAGGTCTGGGGCAGGCCGGCGTCGCGGAAATGCGCGCGCAGCATGCGGTTGCACAGGCCGTGGAAGGTGCCGATCCACATGCCGCGGGTGTTGATCGGCAGCATCGACGACAGCCGCGTCTGCATTTCCTTGGCGGCCTTGTTGGTAAAGGTCACCGCCAGGATGCCCGCCGGTGAGACCCGGCCGTTCTGGATCAGCCAGGCGATGCGCGTGGTCAGCACGCGGGTCTTGCCGCTGCCCGCGCCCGCCAGGATCAGCGCCGGCTCGTCAGGCAGGGTGACGGCGGCTAGTTGTTCGGCGTTCAGGTTGGCAAGCAGGTCGGACATCGGATGAGCCTTGTGGATTGACGGCAATTATACCGGCGGGCCCTGTCGCGCAAGTCACATCCGGCGGGGCCGGATGGCCAGGAAATAGGCACCAGCCTGCCACCCCCGTATAATTTAACGTTTTACTGGCGCAATGCCGGCCGCCGACGGCCGCCGCCGCGCCAGGCGCAGGCCGAAGCACCCTGCGACGACCCCCGACGCCAATATCCACATCCCAGCATGACCGCCCAAGACCAGTCCCTCGCCAAAAGCTTCGAACCCGCCGCCATCGAGGCGAAATGGGGCCCCGAGTGGGAGAAGCGCGGCATCGCCCAGCCGACCTTCGACCCTGCCCGCCCGGACTTTGCGATCCAGCTGCCGCCGCCCAATGTGACCGGCACGCTGCATATGGGCCACGCGTTCAACCAGACCATCATGGACGGCCTGGCGCGCCATGCGCGCATGAGCGGCGCCAATACGCTGTGGGTGCCGGGCACCGACCACGCCGGCATCGCCACCCAGATCGTGGTGGAGCGCCAGCTCGAGTCGCAGGGCGTGTCGCGCCATGAGCTGGGCCGCGAGAAATTCACCGAGAAGGTCTGGGCCTGGAAGGAAGAGTCGGGCTCGACCATCACCCGCCAGGTGCGGCGCATGGGCGCTTCGATCGACTGGAGCCGCGAGTACTTCACGATGTCGCCCGAGATGTCGAAGGCGGTCACCGAAGCCTTCGTGCGCCTGCACGAACAGGGCCTGATCTACCGCGGCAAGCGCCTGGTCAACTGGGACCCGGTGCTGGGCACCGCGGTGTCGGACCTGGAGGTCGACAGCGTCGAGGAAGAAGGCTCGCTGTGGCATATCCACTATCCGCTGGTCGAGGCTGACACCAAGGGTGGCCTGACCCACCTGACCGTGGCCACCACCCGCCCCGAAACCATGCTGGGCGACGTGGCCGTGATGGTCCACCCGGAAGACGAGCGCTATGCGCACCTGATCGGCAAGTTCGTGCATCTGCCGCTGACCGAGCGCCAGATCCCGGTGATTGCCGACGAATACGTCGACCGCGAGTTCGGCACCGGCGTGGTCAAGGTGACCCCGGGCCATGACTTCAACGACTATGCGGTGGGCCAGCGCCACAACCTGCCGCAGCTTTCGATCCTGACGCTGGACGCGAAGATCGTTGCCGACGCCCCCGCCGCCTACGCCGGCCTGGACCGCTTCGACGCGCGCAAGGCCATCGTCGAGGACCTGGACAAGCGCGGCCTGCTGGCCGAGGTCAAGAAGCACAAGCTGATGACCCCGCGCAGCGAGCGCACCGGCAGCGCGATCGAGCCGATGCTGACCGACCAGTGGTTCGTCGCCATGAGCAAGCCGGCGCCGGAAGGCACCTTCTACCCGGGCCGCTCGATCGCCGAGGTGGCGCTGGAAGCCGTGCAGAGCGGCGAGATCAAGCTGGTGCCGGAAAACTGGATCAGCACCTACAACCAGTGGCTGGGAAATATCCAGGACTGGTGCATCTCGCGCCAGCTGTGGTGGGGCCACCAGATCCCGGCGTGGTACGACGATGCCGGCAACTGCTTTGTCGGCCGCACCGAAGACGAAGCGCTGGCCAAGGCAAGGGCCGCCGGCAGCACCGGCAGCCTGCGCCGCGAGGAAGACGTGCTCGACACCTGGTTCTCGTCGGCGCTGGTGCCGTTCTCCTCGCTGGGCTGGCCGGGAGAAACGCCCGAGATGCATCACTTCCTGCCGTCGTCGGTGCTGGTGACCGGCTACGACATCATCTTCTTCTGGGTGGCGCGCATGGTCATGATGACCAAGCACTTCATCGGCAAGGTGCCCTTCCATACCGTCTACGTGCACGGCCTGGTGCGCGATTCGGAAGGCAAGAAGATGAGCAAGTCCGAGGGCAACACGCTGGACCCGGTGGACCTGATCGACGGCATCGACCTCGACACGCTGCTGCAGAAGCGCACCACCGGCCTGCGCCGCCCCAAGGACGCGCCCAAGATCGAGAAGAAGACGAAAAAGGAATTCCCCGAGGGCATTCCCGCCTTCGGCGCCGACGCGCTGCGCTTCACCTTCGCGTCGCTGGCCACGCTGGGCCGCAACGTCAACTTCGATACCGGCCGCTGCGAGGGCTACCGCAACTTCTGCAACAAGCTGTGGAACGCGACCCGCTTCGTGCTGATGAACACCGAGGGCCATGACTGCGGCATGGGCCCGTGCAACCACGACTGCGGCCCGGACGGCTATCTGGATTTCTCGCAGGCCGACCGCTGGATCGTGTCGCTGCTGCAGCGCGTGGAAGCCGAGGTCGAGAAGGGCTTTGCCGAATACCGCTTCGACAATATCGCCAACGCGATCTACAAGTTCGTCTGGGACGAATACTGCGACTGGTACCTGGAGCTGGCCAAGGTGCAGATCCAGAACGGCACCGAGGCCCAGCAGCGCGCCACGCGGCGCACGCTGCTGCGCGTGCTCGAGACCGTGCTGCGCCTGGCGCATCCGATCATCCCGTTCATCACCGAAGAGCTGTGGCAGAAGGTGGCCCCGCTGGCCGGCCGCGCCAAGGGTGATGGCTCCGAAACCATTGCGCTGCAGCCCTACCCGCTGCCGGCGGTCGCCAAGATCGACGAGCAAGCCGAGCAATGGGTTGCGCGCCTGAAGGAAGTGATCGATGCCTGCCGCAACCTGCGCGGCGAGATGAACATCTCGCCGGCCCAGCGCATCCCGCTCTACGCCGAGGGCGACAGCGCCTTCCTGAAGGCGGCTAGCGCACATATCCAGGCACTGGCGAAACTTTCCGAGGTGCGCGTCTTCGAAGATGAAGCTGCCCTGCAGGCTGAAGGCGCCGGCGCGCCGGTCGCCATTGCCGGGGGCAACCACCTGCTGCTGAAGATCGAGATCGATGCCGCCGCCGAGCGCGTGCGCCTGTCGAAGGAAGTCGAGCGAATCGGTGGCGAAATCGGCAAGTGCCGCGCCAAGCTGTCCAACGAGAGCTTTGTCGCCAAGGCACCGCCTGCCGTGGTGGCGCAAGAGACGCAGCGCCTGGCTGATTTCGAGCAGACGCTGGCCAAGCTGCAGGGCCAGCTGCAGCGGCTGCCGGCCTGACGGCACGGCGGCCGCATTCACGCCCCTGCCTGCCGGGGGTTCTGTCCGGCTTCGTCAGACAGAACCGGACAGACGGCGCCCGCAATGGCTGGCAGGGTTATGGACTGGAATCTGAGAGGTACACCTGATATGGAAAATCGCGTCACCAAGGCTGTGTTCCCGGTTGCGGGCCTGGGCACTCGCTTCCTGCCGGCCACCAAGGCCAGCCCCAAGGAAATGCTTCCGGTGGTGGACAAGCCGCTGATCCAGTACGCCGTGGAAGAAGCCATGGCCGCCGGCATTACCGAGATGATCTTTGTCACCGGCCGCTCCAAGCGCGCCATCGAGGACCATTTCGACAAGGCCTACGAGCTGGAAGTGGAGCTTGAGGCCAAGAACAAGCAGGCGCTGCTGGACGTGGTGCGCTCGATCAAGCCCGCCAACGTGGAGTGCTTCTACGTGCGCCAGCCCGAAGCGCTGGGCCTGGGCCATGCGGTGCTGTGCGCGGCCAAGCTGGTCGGCGACACCCCGTTCGCGGTGATGCTGGCCGATGACCTGATCGACGGCAACCCGCCGGTGATGAAGCAGATGGTGGATACCTTCAACCACTACAACTGCTCGGTGCTGGGCGTCGAGGAGATCACGCCGGAGCAAAGCCGCTCCTACGGCGTGATCGACGGCCGCGAGTGGGATGCGGACGTGATCAAGGTCTCGGGCATCATCGAGAAGCCGGCACCGGAAGATGCCCCGTCCAACCTGGGCGTGGTTGGCCGCTACATCCTGACCCCGCGCATCTTCGAACACCTGCGTGACCTGAAGCCGGGCGCCGGCGGCGAGCTGCAGCTGACCGACGCGATCCAGTCGCTGCTGGGTCAGGAGCAGGTGCTGGCCTACCGCTACCAGGGCCGCCGCTATGACTGCGGCAGCAAGCTGGGCTACTTGAAGGCGACCGTTGAATTTGCCTTGAAGCACCCGGAAGTCGGGGCTGACTTCAGCGCCTACCTGGAATCGCGCGAGCACCTGACCGGCATCGGCAGCTGATCGCGCTGGCCCTGCAAACAAGGAAAAAGCCGCTTTCGAGCGGCTTTTTCCTTGTGCAGTCCCGCCAGGTGCGGGAGCCGTATGCCGGTCAGCGGCGGCGCATGTAGAACACAAACACCTTGTCCACTTCCGAGTGCGACAGCAGCTCATTGCCGGTCTGCTTGGCAAAGGCCTGGAAATCGCGCGTGGCGCCGGGATCGGTGGCCAGCACCTTGAGCACGTCGCCGCTGGCCATGTCGGCCAGGGCCTTCTTGGTGCGCAGGATCGGCAGCGGGCAGTTCAGGCCGCGCGCATCCACTTCTTTCTGGAACTCCATTCGTCTCTTCCTTCGATTCTGGGGGCTGGGCGGCTGGCCGGAGGCCAGCCTCACCACCGGTATTGTAGCGAACCCCCGACCAGGCTGAAGTCGTGCGGGCGGCGCGGGTCGGGAATGTCGGCGCCGGTCTGGCGGTCGAAGAAGCGCACCGGATAGCCGCGCGCGGCCAGCCAGTCGGCCACCGCGAAGCCGGTGCCGGCCGACCAGACGCGCACATCCTCCGGCGCCACCAGCTTGTAGTCGGCCAGTTCCTCGGACAGCGCCACGGTGCCGGTCGCCTTGACGTGGTAGGCGATGATCAGCTCGTTCTTGCGCATGAACTCGTAGACGCCGATCAGCGACACCGACTCGGTATCGAGGTTGGTCTCTTCCTTCAGTTCGCGCGCCACGCCCAGCTCGGGCGGCTCGTCGCGCTCCAGGAAGCCCGTCACCAGCGCGAACATGGTCTCCGGCCAGGCGGCATTGCGCGCCAGCAGCAGCTTGTCCTGATACTCCACCACCGCCGCCAGCACCGGCAGCGGGTTGTTCCAGTGCACAAAGCCACAGTCCTGCTGCACGCAGGCGTGGCGTTCGCGCCCGGACAGCGGCAGCACCTCCAGCGGCGCGCCGCACTGCGGGCAGAATCGGTATTGCATTTGGGGGCTCCTGAAGGGGTCTCGTCGTTATAGGTATGGGATGCCGGTCAGGCGCCGCACGCCGTGCGCATATCGGTGGCCAGCGCCTCAACCGTCTGCGGCTGCAGGTCCCATGAACACATGAAACGGCAGCCGCCAGCGCCGATAAAGGTATAGAAGCGCCAGCCCCTGGCGCGCAGCGCCTCGATCGCGGGCAGCGGCAGCTCGGCGAAAACGGCGTTGGACTGCGTCGGGAACATGATGCGAACGCCCGGAATATCGCTGATGCGCTGCTGCAGCAACTGCGCCATCGCATTGGCATGGCGCGCGTTGGCGAGCCATACGTCGTTCTCGAGCAAACCCAGCCACGGCGCGGAGATAAAGCGCATCTTCGACGCCAGCTGCCCGGCCTGCTTGACGCGGTAGGCAAAGTCCTCGGCCAGGCGGCGGTCGAAGAACACCACCGCCTCACCCACCGGCAGGCCGTTCTTGGTGCCGCCGAAGCACAGCACGTCGACGCCGGCGCGCCAGGTGATCTCGGACGGATGCACGCCCAGCGACGCCACCGCATTGGCAAAGCGCGCGCCATCCATATGCACGCGCAGCTGGCGGCGCTTGGCGATGGCGGCGATCGCGCGCACCTCTTCCACGCTGTAGACGGTGCCGACTTCAGTCGACTGCGTCAGCGACACCACCTTGGGCTTGGGGTAATGGATATCGGAGCGGCGCGTGACCAGCGCCTCGACCGCGTCCGGCGTGAGCTTCCCGTCGGCGCCGGGCGCGGTCAGCAGCTTGGAGCCGTTGGAGAAGAACTCCGGGCCGCCGCATTCATCGGTCTCGATATGCGCCAGCTCGTGGCAGATCACCGAGTGGTACGACTGGCACAGCGCCGACAGCGCCAGCGAGTTGGCCGCCGTGCCGTTGAACACGAAGAATACTTCGCAATCGGTCTGGAACAGCTCGCGGATACGGTCGCAGACCTTCTGCGTCCAGGTATCGTCGCCATAGGCCTGTTCGTGGCCGCTCGCGTTGGCTTCCAGGAAATACTTAAGCGATTCGGGGCAGAAGCCGGCGTAGTTGTCAGAGGCGAAGTGCTGCATGGTGTTCAGTGTGGGGCTGCGTGGAACCTTACTTCTTGTCGGCCCAAAGCTCGCCGCCGGTGGCCCAGTTCTCGCGCTTGATGTCGGTGATGATGATGTCGACGGCCGAGGCCGAGCAGCCCAGGGTTTCGCAGCTGACGCGGGTCACTTCCTCGACAAATTTGCGCTTCTGCTCGATGGTACGGCCCTCAAACATTTCGACGTGGAAAGTCGGCATGCAATGCTCCTTTGATGAATGTGGTTGAGTCGCGGCGGGAAACCAGTCCCGCTCAGTCCCGGTATGAAGGATCGATTCTATCCAGTTTGCGCAGCAGCGCGGGCCACTCCATCACGCCTTCGACGGCGCCGTTGTCGTAGAGCTGCTCAGAGGTCTTGTCCGCCACAGCCGCGCCGGGCTGCACCAGCGCACCGCCCGCCTGCGCGGCAATCTGGACCTCGCAGGCCTTGATCAGCGTCGCCATCAGCACATAGGCCTCGGCCACGGTGCGGCCCACCGTCAGCGTGCCGTGGTTGCGCAACAGCATGGCCGGATGCGCACCCAGCGATGCGGTCAGCCGCGCGCCTTCGGCCGGGGTGAAGGCCAGGCCCTCGTAGTCGTGATAGGCCATGCGGCCGTGGAAGCGCATCGCATGTTGCGACAGCGGCAACAGCCCGGCGGCCTGTGCCGATACGGCAATGCCGGCGGTGTTATGCAGGTGCATCACGCACATCGCGTCGGCGCGTGCCGCATGCACCGCGGCGTGCAGCGCAAAGCCGGTCACATTGACCGGATGCACGGTCTCGCCGACGACCTCGCCGCGGCCGTTGATCTTGACCAGGTCGCTGGCGCCGATCTCGTCGAAGGCAAAACCGAAGGGATTGATCAGGAAGTGGCCGGGCTCGCCCGGCACCGTGGCGGAGATATGGGTGTAGATCAGGTCATCCCAGCCCTCGCGCGCGGCCAGGCGGTAGGCGGCGGCAAGGTCGACGCGCACGCGCTGTTCTTCGGCGGAAACGGGCTGGATGGGGGCACCCGCGGCACGCGCGGGCTGCAAGGCAAAAGACATGGGGTCGCTCCTGCGCCGCCCGGTCTCGCGTGCCGGGTACGGCCCCGGCCTTCTGTGCCGCGCCACGGGCTGCGCGCTGGGCGCGGCAGCCGCTCGCGTGGCGCGCCTGGCGGCAAAGGCAATACTTTAGCGCACCTTGCCGATCAGCTCCGGGCGGTCCCCGCCGGCCAGGCGCGGCGCATCCAGGCGAACACCAGCGCGCCGAGCAGCAGCGCCGCTGCCGCGCACGCCAGTGAACTGGCGAAGCCCCCGGTGCGTGCCACCAGCGCGGTCGCCAGCGGCGGCCCGGCGATCTGGCCCAAGCCGTAGGATGCCGTCATCAGGCCCATCAGCCGCGCCGCGTGCGGCCCCCACAGGCGCCGCGCCTCGCGCATCGCAAAGGCCACCAGCGCGGTGAACGGCAGCCCCGCCAGCAGGCTGCTCAGGGCAAAGCCGGCCACGGTGGGGAACACCACCGCGATCGCCACGCCCAGCGCCTGCATGCCGTACAGCAGCGTCAGCAGCTTGCGGTTGTCGTGCGCCATGCCGACCCGCGTGGCCAAGAACGCGCCCACCGCCACGCCCGCGCCGAAGATTGGCCAGAACAGGTCGGCCCAGACCGTGCCGGGCAGCGCCTCGCGCGCAATCACCGGCAGGAAGGTCGCGGTGATGATGTAGCCGAAGCCGGCCAGGCCGTAGGCAAAGGTCAGCGCCCAGGTCTGGGCATCGAGCCGCGCGGCGGCGGTATCGGCTGCCGCCTGGGACGGTGCAGCCGCTGCCGCCACCGCAGGCTCCGCGACGAAGATCCGCCAGACCGCCGCCACCAGCACCACCGCCAGCGCCGTGAAGGCGAGCCAGCCGTAGTCCGCGTTCCAGCCCGCGCCCACCATGCCGGATGCACCGAGCCCGGTGACGACAATGCCCAGCCCCGGCCCGCAGAAAATCAGCCCGGCGAGTTCCGGCTTGCCCAGTTCGGCCAGCCGCTGCAGGCACCAGCCCGAGGTGTAGACCAGCACCACTGCGCTGGCCACGCCTGCGGCGGCGCGCCACAGCGACCAGGCCGGCATGCCGCCCGGCAGGGCCATGCCCAGCGTCAGCAGCACCGTTGCGACCAGGCCCCAGCGCACCATGCGCACCGCGTCGGGCCGGATGAACATGCACACGGCGGCGCCGGCGAAGTAGCCGATGTAGTTGACCGTGGCCAGCCAGCCGCCCTGATGCAGCGTGACGGTGCCGTCATGCAGCATCATCGGCAGCAGCGGCGTGAAGGCAAAGCGGCCGATGCCCATCACCACCGCCAGCGACACCAAGCCGGCCATGGCTACCGCCACCGCGCCGGCTTCGCGCCGTGCCGACGCCCGGGTGGCCAGGCGCGCGGCGGCGGGGTGTTCAGGGTCGAGGCTGTGGGGGTTCGGCATGGCTGGGGCTGGCGGGGGCAGCGGTTGCATTGCGATGCCTGTATGCTACGCTGGCTTTATCATCCCCAAAAATGAATTATCAAGATGCCATGCATCTTGATAAGAGATGGATAGCCTCAGGAGTCCCGCATGGACCTTGCCGCCCTCGAAATCTTCCGCGCCGTCGTCGAAGCCGGCGGCATCACCCGTGCGGCCGAGCGGCTGCACCGGGTGCAGTCCAATGTCACCACGCGCATCCGCCAGCTGGAGCAATCGCTCGGGGTCGACCTGTTCGTGCGCGACGGCCGGCGCATGGTGCTGACGCCATCCGGGCAGACCCTGTTCGACTATGCCTGCCGCATCCTCAGCATGACCGAAGAGGCACGCCAGGCCGTGCTGCCGGCGCGGCCGCACGGCCGGCTGCGCATCGCCTCGATGGAGAGCACCGCCGCCAGCCGCCTGCCCAATGTGCTGGCCGCGTACCACCAGGCCTGGCCCGACGTGCAGCTGGAGCTGGTGACGCTGGCCACGCGCCAGGCGCTGGATGCGCTGGCACGCTTCGAGGTGGAATGCGCCTTTGTCGCCGAGCCACTGACCGACCCGGGGCTGAGCGCGGTCCCGGTGTTCGAGGAAGAGCTGGTGGTGATCACGCGCGATCGCCATCGCCCGGTACACACCGCGGCCGACCTGGAGGTGCCGACGCTGCTGGCGTTCGAGCCCGGCTGCAACTACCGCGCCCGGCTGGAGAACTGGTATGTGATCGGCGATGCGCCGACGCCGCGCGTGCTGCAACTGAGCTCGTACCATGCCATCGTCGCCTGCGTGGCAGCCGGCATCGGTGCGGCGATCGTGCCCCGCTCGGTGCTGGGGCTGTACCGCGACCTGCCCGCCATCCGCCAGCACAGCCTGGGCGCGGCCGGCCGCGTGCGCACGCTGCTGGCCTGGCATCCGTCCATGGCCAGCGCGGCCCTGCATGCGCTGATCGACACCCTCACCACCCAATCACCCGGCCCCTCGGCCAGGCCCGACCTGGCGGCGGCCTGAGCGCCTGGCGCGGGGGCCCGAGGCAGCCCGCGTGCAAGATGTGCCCGGTGGCCTACACTTGAAGTGGCGCCATCACGGCACCTCGCGTGCCCCGCCCCCCTCATGAAACCTGCCACCGCGCTGCTGCGGGTCCTTCGGCCGATGTCCGGCCGGCTGCTGGCCGGCCTGGCCATGGTGTGCGCCGCGCTCGCCGCCCTCGCCGGTCCGGGCGCCCGTGCGGGACCGCCCTCCGGCGCCTCGGCGCCCGCCGCGACGGTCACGACCACGGCAACCGCGCCGGTCTACGTGATTCCGCTCAAGGGTGCGGTCAGCCCCGCCAGCGCCAGCTTTATCCTGCGCAGCATGGAACGCGCGCGCGCGGGCGGCGCTCAGCTGGTGGTGCTGGAAATGGACACCCCGGGCGGGCTGGACGCGTCGATGCGCGAGATCATCCAGGCCATCCTGGCCTCGCCGGTGCCGGTGGCCAGCTATGTCTATCCCGGCGGCGCGCGCGCGGCCAGCGCCGGCACCTACATCCTCTACGCCAGCCATATCGCGGCGATGGCGCCGGGCACCAACCTGGGCGCGGCCACCCCGGTGCAGGTCGGCATTGGCGGGCCGCAGAAGCCCGAGGCCCTGCCTGGCGCCAAGCCCGCCTCGGCCCCCGCCAGCGAGCCCGCAGGGGGCGACACCATGGCGCGCAAGCAGATGCACGACGCCTCGGCCTATATCCGCGGCCTGGCGCAGCTGCGCGGACGCAACGCTGAATGGGCTGAGCGCGCCGTGCGCGAGTCGGTCAGCCTGTCCGCTGACGAGGCCCTGGCCCAGCGCGTGGTCGACCTGGTCGCCCCCGACCTGCCCGCGCTGTTGCGCCAGGTTGAAGGCCGCACGATCACCGCTGCCGGCGGCAAGGCCAGCGTGCTGCGCACTGCCAATGCGCCGGTGGTGACGCTGGAACCCGACTGGCGCAACCGCTTCCTGGCCGTGATCACCGAGCCCAGCGTGGCGCTGCTGCTGATGATGATCGGCATCTACGGCCTGATCTTCGAGTTCTCCACGCCGGGCATGGTGGTGCCCGGCGTGGCCGGTGCGATCTGCCTGCTGGTGGCGCTGTTCGCGCTGCATATGCTGCCCGTGAACTACGCCGGGCTGGCGCTGGTGGCGCTGGGCATCGGCTGCATGGTGGCGGAGCTGTTCCTGCCGACTTTCGGCGCATTGGGCGTGGGCGGCATCATCGCCTTCGCCTTTGGCGCGGTGATGCTGATCGAAACCGACGTGCCGGGCTTCGGCGTGCCGCTGCCGATGGTGGCGGCCATGTCGGCATTGTCCGCGATCTTTGTGTTTGGCATGTCGGCGATGCTGGTGCGCGCGCGCAAGCGCCCGGTGGTCAGCGGCGCCGAGGCGCTGGTCGGCATGCGTGGCGAAGTGCTGGACGACCTGCGCGAAGAAGGCTGGGCCTCGGTGCGCGGCGAGACCTGGCGCGTGCACAGCGCCAGCCCTTTGCCGCGCGGCACGCCGGTGGTTGTCACCGCGCGCAACGGCCTGGTGCTTGAAGTCATCGCGGCCGGCAACGCCCCCCTTGCTCCGCCCCCCCCATCCCAACCGACGCCAGACAAGGGAGCCTGACCATGGCCTACGGATTCAGCTTCGGCGGTGTGATCTTCCTGCTGGCACTGCTGGTGATCACCTCGTTCCGCGTGCTGCGCGAATACGAACGCGGCGTGGTGTTCATGCTCGGACGCTTCTGGCGGGTCAAGGGCCCGGGCCTGGTGCTGCTGATCCCCGCCGTGCAGCAGATGGTCAGGGTGGATCTGCGCACGGTGGTAATGGACGTGCCGCCGCAGGACGTGATTTCGCGCGACAACGTCTCGGTGAAGGTCAATGCGGTGGTGTACTTCCGCGTGGTCGATCCGGAGCGCGCCATCATCCAGGTGGCGAACTTCCTGGAAGCCACCAGCCAACTGGCGCAGACTACGCTGCGCTCGGTGCTGGGCAAGCACGAACTGGACGAGATGCTGGCGGAGCGCGAGAAGCTGAATCTGGACATCCAGCAGGCGCTGGACGCCCAGACCGACGGCTGGGGCATCAAGGTCTCGAACGTCGAGATCAAGCATGTCGACCTGAACGAAACCATGATCCGCGCGATTGCGCGGCAGGCCGAGGCCGAACGCGAGCGGCGCGCCAAGGTGATCCATGCCGAGGGCGAACTGCAGGCTTCGGTGAAGCTGCTTGAAGCGGCCCAGATGCTGGCGCGCGAACCGCAGGCCATGCAACTGCGCTACCTGCAGACGCTGACACAGATTGCCGGGGACAAGAGCTCTACCATCGTCTTCCCGCTGCCGATCGACATTCTCAACCGGCTCGCCGGCAAGCCGCCCGGCGACGAGCGCCCATAGAAAATGGCGCCGAAGCGCCATTAGCAGTTGCCGGGCCTGAGAGGGTCGCCCCCCTCAGCGAGTCAGATCTTGCCCGCCACCCACTCGCTGACACCTGCCAGCGCCTGCGGCAGCTTGGCCGGCTCGGTGCCGCCAGCCTGTGCCATATCGGGACGGCCACCACCCTTGCCGCCCACCTGCTGGGCGACAAAGTTGACCAGCTCACCAGCCTTGACCTTGCCCGTGGCATCGGCCGTGACGCCAGCGATCAGGCTGACCTTGCCGTCGGACACCGCACCCAGCACGATGGCCGCGCTCTGCAGCTTGTCCTTGAGCTTGTCCATGGTCTCGCGCAGGGTCTTGACGTCGGCGCCGTCCAGTTGCGCGGCCAGCACCTTCAGGCCCTTGATGTCGACCGCCTGCGCGGCCAGCTCGTCGCCCTGCGAGGCGGCCAGCTTGCTCTTCAGGCGTTCCAGCTCCTTCTCCAGCGCGCGCACCTGGTCCTGCACCTGGCCGATGCGCGGCACCAGCTCGGACGGCTGGGCCTTCAGCACGGCGGCGGCTTCGTTCAGCCTGGCATCCAGGCCCTGCAGGTAGTGCAGCGCGTTGTCGCCGGTAATGGCTTCGACGCGGCGGATGCCGGCGGCAACGCCGCCTTCCACCACGATCTTGAACAGGCCGATATCGCCGGTGCGGTGCACGTGGGTGCCGCCGCACAGTTCCTTCGAGGTGCCGATCGACAGCACGCGCACGTCGTCGGCGTACTTCTCGCCGAACAGTGCCATCGCGCCGCTCTTGACCGCGTCGTCGAACGGCATGATCTCGGCGTGCGTGTCGTCGTTGCGCAGGATCTCGGCGTTGACAATCTCTTCCACGCGGCGGATCTGCTCGTCGGTCAGCGCCGCGTTGTGTGAGAAGTCGAAGCGGGTCTTGTCCGCATCCACCAGCGAGCCCTTCTGCTGCACGTGGCTGCCCAGCACTTCACGCAGGGCCTTGTGCATCAGGTGGGTGGCCGAGTGGTTGCGCACGGTGCGCGCACGGCGCTGCGCGTCGACCTGGGCCGACACGGCGTCGCCCACCTTGAGCGCGCCGCTTTGCAGCGTGCCCTGGTGGCCGAACACGTCGGCCTGGATCTTGGTCGTGTCAGCCACGGTGAAGACAGCATTGCCTGCCTTCAGCACGCCCTGGTCACCGGCCTGGCCGCCGGATTCGGCGTAGAACGGGGTGTTGTCAAGCACTACCACGCCAGTCTGGCCCGGCTGCATGGCGTCGACCGCGGCGCCGTCCACATATAGCGCGGTGACCTTGGCCTGCGGCAGTTCCAGCTTCTCGTAGCCGTGGAACACGGTCTTGTCGCCGGTGTACTCCAGGCCGGCGGCCATCTTGAACTTGCCGGCGGCGCGCGCCTGCTCGCGCTGGCGGTTCATGGCCGCGTCGAAGGCGGCCTCGTCCACGCCGATTTCCTGCTCGCGGCACACGTCCTGCGTCAGGTCCAGCGGGAAGCCGAAGGTGTCGTGCAGCTTGAATGCGAGTTCGCCGTCCAGCGTCTTGCCACCCTTGAGCTTCAGGTCGGCCAGCGCGGCGTCCAGGATCGACATGCCGTTCTCGATGGTCTCGAAGAAGCGCTCTTCCTCGGCCTTCAGCACTTCGGTCACGCGCGACTGCGCCTCGGCCAGCTCGGGATAGGCCTGGCCCATCTGCTCGACCAGATCGGCCACCATCTTGTGGAAGAACGGGGTCTTCTGGCCCAGCTTGTAGCCGTGGCGGATGGCGCGGCGGATGATCCGGCGCAGCACGTAGCCGCGGCCTTCGTTGCCGGGGATCACGCCATCGACGATCAGGAACGAGCACGCGCGGATATGGTCGGCAATGACCTTGAGCGAGTTCTGGTTCAGGTTGTCGATATGCGTTTCACGCGCGGCGGCCTTGATCAGTGCCTGGAACAGGTCGATCTCATAGTTGCTGTGCACGTGCTGCAGCACCGCGGCAATGCGCTCCAGGCCCATGCCGGTGTCCACGCACGGCTTGGGCAGTGGCGTCATGTTGCCCTGCTCGTCACGGTTGAACTGCATAAACACCAGGTTCCAGACCTCGATGTAGCGGTCGCCGTCTTCCTCGGGCGATCCGGGGGGGCCGCCCCACACGTCCGGGCCGTGGTCGTAGAAGATCTCCGAGCACGGGCCGCACGGGCCGGTGTCGGCCATCTGCCAGAAGTTGTCCGACGCGTAGCGCGCGCCCTTGTTGTCGCCGATGCGCACGATGCGCTCGGCCGGCACGCCCACTTCCTTGGCCCAGATGTCGTAGGCCTCGTCGTCTTCCGCGTAGACCGTCACCCACAGCTTTTCAGCCGGCAGCTGGTAGGTCTTGGTCAGCAGTTCCCACGCGTACAGGATGGCATCGCGCTTGAAGTAGTCGCCAAACGAGAAGTTGCCCAGCATCTCGAAGAACGTATGGTGGCGCGCGGTGTAGCCCACGTTCTCCAGGTCATTGTGCTTGCCGCCGGCGCGCACCGAGCGCTGCGCCGACGTGGCGCGGGTGTACGGGCGCTTGTCGGTGCCCAGGAACACGTCCTTGAACTGCACCATGCCGGAGTTGGTGAACAGCAGCGTCGGGTCGTTCGCCGGCACCAGGCTGGACGAGCGGACCACGGTATGGCCCTTCGATTCGAAGAACTGCAGGAACTTGCTGCGAATGTCTGAGACTTTCATGGGATGGCGGACGCTTGCCCTGGCGTGGCCGGGCGCGACGAATCAGTATGGGATTTGCAAACCGTTGATTATACGGGCAAGGCAGCCTGCCGGGCACGCCAGGCATGGCGCCGGGGAGCCGGCCGGCTATCGCCCAAATCCCATCGCCGCAAGAGCCTCATAAAGCACTCAAAGCCGCACCGGCGATTTGCCGGTGGTACAGTGCAGCCAACCCGCGCCGGCCTCTGTTTGCAGGGGCGCGCCGACCTCGCGCTGTTCCGACCGATCCCCCGCCTTACCCACTGCACTGACTACCGCCATGGGAGCTTTAAGCCATCTCCGCGTCCTCGACCTGACCCGCGTTCTCGCCGGGCCGTGGTGCGCCCAGAACCTTGCCGATTTCGGCGCCGACGTGATCAAGATCGAGCGCCCCGGCGCCGGCGACGACACCCGCACCTGGGGCCCGCCCTGGCTCAAGGACGAGGACGGCCGCGACACCGCCGAAGCCGCCTACTACCTGGCCGCCAACCGCAACAAGCGCTCGGTGACCTGTGACATCAGCACGCCGGAAGGCCAGCAGATCGTGCGCGAGCTGGCGGCGCAGAGCGATGTGGTGCTGGAGAACTACAAGGTCGGCCAGCTCAGGAAGTACGGCCTGGACTACGAGACGCTCAGGCAGGTCAAACCCGACCTGATCTACTGCTCGGTCACCGGCTTCGGCCAGACCGGCCCGTACGCCGCACGCCCCGGCTACGACTTCATCATCCAGGGCATGGGCGGCTTCATGAGCCTGACCGGCGAGCGCGACGACCTGCCTGGCGGCGGCCCGCAGAAGGCCGGCGTGGCCATTTCCGACCTGATGACCGGTCAGTACGCCACCATCGCCGTGCTGGCGGCGCTGGCGCACCGCGACCGCACCGGCGAGGGCCAGTACATCGACATGGCGCTGCTGGACGTGCAGGTGGCGATGCTGGCCAACATGAACACCAACTACCTGGCCAGCGGCGAGGCGCCGCGCCGCTGGGGCAATGCGCACCCCAATATCGTCCCCTACCAGACCTTCCAGGCCGCCGATGGCTGGATCATCGTGGCGGTGGGCAACGACGGGCAGTTCCGCAAGTTCGTCACCGACGGCGGCAAGCCCGAGCTGGCCGACGACCCGCGCTTTGCCACCAACCCGCAGCGCGTGGCCAACCGCGACGTGCTGGTGCCAATCCTGGCCGAGATGGTGCGCCCGCGCACCCGCGCCCAATGGATCCGCGACCTGGAGGCCGCCGGCGTGCCGTGCGGCCCGATCAACACCCTCGACGACGTGTTCGAGGACGACCAGGTCAAGGCGCGCGGCCTGCGCGTGGACCTGCCCCACCCCAGCGCCGGCGAGGTCAAGCTGGTGGGCAGCCCGATCAAGATGAGCGCCACGCCGCCGCAGGCGCTGCGCCACCCGCCGCTTCTGGGCGAGCACACCGACACGGTGCTGGCCGACACGCTGGGCTACAGCCCTGAGCAGATCGAAGCACTGCGTGCAAAGGGTGTGCTGTAAGATTCTCCTCCTGCCGGCGGCCGGCCCTGGTGTCCTGGCCTGCCGCCGGTGCCTTCCCGAAGCAGTTCAGTCCCCACTGAAGCAAAGGCAAAGGAGAATCCATGCTGACCGACGCCATACTGGCTTTCCTGCATTTCCTTGCGATCTTCGTCCTGATCACCCTGATGGCTGCCGAGGCGGTGGTGTTGCGCCCGGAAATCACGCCGGCCGCGGTGCGGCGCCTGTCGCTGTACGACCTGTTCTATTTCCTGTCGGCGATGGTGGTGCTGGGCACCGGCCTGCTGCGCCTGTTCTACGGCGCCAAGGGCGTTGACTTCTACCTGCACAACCCGTGGTTCCACGCCAAGGTGGGTGTGTTCGTGCTGATCGCGCTGTGCTCGCTGCCGCCGACCTTTGCCATCGCGCGCTGGCGCAAGCAGGCGCGCCGGCTGCCGGATTACGTGCCGCCGCCGTCCGAGCTGAAGGCCGCCCGCCGCTGGGTGATGATCGAAGCCCACCTGCTGATCCTGCTGCCGCTGTGCGCGGTCATGATGGCGCGGGGCATCGGCGCCAGATAAATATTCCAATCCCCCTGAAGTCCGAGACATGCTGAAGAAACTGCTTGCCGCCGCGCTGACCGCGGCCCTGCTGCCCGCCGCCGCCGTGGCAGCCACCAATGCCTACCCGACCAAGCCCGTCCGCTTCGTGGTGCCCTACCCCGCCGGCGGCCCGCTGGACACCGTCGCGCGCGCCATCGGCGAGAAGCTGCGCGACAGCCTGGGCCAGCCGGTGGTGGTCGAGAACAAGCCCGGCGCGGGCGGCAACCTGGGCGCGGACTACGTCGCCAAGCAGCCGGCCGACGGCTACACCATCGTCATGGGCGCGGTGGCCACGCACGCCATCAACCCGACGCTGTTCAGCAAGATGCCGTACGACCCCGTCAAGGACTTCGCGCCGATCACGCTGGTGGCCGACGTGCCTAACGTGCTGGTGATGCACCCGGGCAAGGCCGCCGAGCTGCACATCAACAACCTGCGCGACCTGGTCGCGTACGCGCGCAAGAACCCGGGCAAGCTGGACTACGCCTCGGGCGGCAACGGCAGCGCCGGCCACCTGTCGGGCGAGCTGTTCAAGAGCATGGCGAAGATCAGCATGGTCCATATCCCGTACAACGGCGCGTCGCCGGCGCAGCTGTCGGTGCTGTCGGGCCAGACCGACCTGATCTTCGACAACCTGGCTTCGGCCTCGGCCAATATCAAGGCGGGCAAGCTGAAGGCCTTTGCGGTCACCACTGCCAGCCGCGCCGCGGCCTTCCCGGAACTGCCGACCATTGCGGAAGCCGGCAAGGGGCTGGGCCTGGAAGGCTTCGACATCTCGACGTGGTTCGGCGTGTTCGCGCCGGCCAACACCCCGCGCGAGATCGTCGAGCGGCTTAACCATGAGATCGTGGCAATCCTGAAGACCGACGAGATGAAGGCACGCCTGGCCCGCATCGGCGCACAGCCGGCACCGACCACACCCGAGCAGTTCGCGGCGCTGATCCAGCGCGAACTGAAGAAATACGCGCAGATCGTGAAGGTGTCCGGGGCGAAGGTGGATTAGCGAAAAAGGCGGCCATGGCCGCCTTTCTTGTTCCTACTCCGCTTCGGCGCCCTCGCCACTGCGCGCGCCGCCATCCTTTTTCCGCCGCGGCCATAGCCGCCCGCCCGAATCCCCCTCCAGCCGCGGCAGCAACAGCCCCACCTGCAGGATTTGCGCGCCCTCCATGCGCGTCACCGTCAGCGGCAGGCCGGCGATCTCGACGCTGTCGCCCTCCACCGGCGGCGAGGTGAACGCTCGTAGCATGGCAGCCTCCAGCGTCAGCGGCGCTTCTTGCGGCGTCAGCGCGCGCGTGCCGTACAGCACCGCCACATCGCGCAGCAGCGCATCGCCCGACAACAGGAAATCATGCGAGGCCTGCTCCCAGGTGGGCGCGCGGCCCAGCGCCTGGAACAGCGCCGACAGCATCGGCAGGGTCGTCACCGGCGCCAGCACCGAGACGCTGTCGCCGGCGCGCAGCACGGTCTGGTCCAGCGCCGCCAGCGCATCGTCGCGCGCCACCGTCAGCAGCCGGCAGCGCGGCGGCAGCTCCAGCTGGTCGGCGCGCACGTTCTCCACCGGCGCATTGGGCCCCACCTCGAACTGCATCACCTCCAGGATCGGCGCGCGCGTGCCGCGCAGGCGCGAACGCGCCAGCGGCTCGGGGTAGCCGGGGCGCCGCACCCGCGCCAGGCGCGCGGCCACCGACACCGTGGTGCCCTGGAACAGCAGGCTGGCCAGCACCACGGCAAAGGCGATGCGGAACAGCAGCCCCGCTTGCGGCACCTCGCGCAGCAGCGGAAACAGCGCCAGTACGATCGGCACCGCGCCGCGCAGGCCCATCCAGGCGATAAAGCCGGTCTCGCGCGCATTGAAGCGGAACGGCAGCAGCGCCAGCCACACCGCCACCGGCCGCGCCACCAGCATCAGGAAGGCCGCCACGGCCACGGCCGGGCCGGCCACCTCCCAGATCCGGTGCGGCGCCACCAGCAGGCCGAGCAGCAGGAACATGGCCGACTGCGCCAGCCAGGCCATGCCGTCCATGGCGCGCATGGTGTCCGACGTCACCGCGCGCTCTCGGTTGCCGATCAGCATGCCGGTCAAGTACACCGCCAGGAAACCGCTGCCGCCGGCGCTCTGCACGAGCGCGAACACCATCGCGCCGCCCGAGCACAGCAGGATCGCCTGCAGCCCTTCGGCCACGCGGATGCGCTCCAGCACGCGGGCCAGGCAATAGCCGAGCGCCAGGCCGAGCAGCCCGCCCACGCCGAACTGCACCAGCAGCCGCGTGACCAGGCCCAGCGGCGTCAGACCGTCAGGCGCGGTCAGCCATTCGATCAGTGTCAGGGTCAGGAAGATCGCCATCGGGTCGTTGATGCCCGACTCGATCTCGAGCACGCTCGCCACCCGGTCCTTCAGCCGGATGCCGCTGCTATTGAGCATCGAGAACACCGCGGCCGCGTCGGTCGAGCCGACGATGGCACCAAGCAGCAGCCCGAGCCGCCAGTCGATGCCCAGCAGCCACGCGGCGAACACGCCGACCAGCGCTGCCGTCACCAGCACCCCCACGGTCGCCAGCGACAGCGAAGGCTTCAGCGCCACCCTGAAGGTGGCAAAGCGCGTGCGCAGCCCGCCATCGAGCAGGATCACCGCCAGCGCCAGGTTGCCGACCAGGAAGCTGAGCCAGGTGTCGGAGAAGCGGATGCCGCCCGGGCCGTCCACGCCGGCCAGCATGCCCACGGCCAGGAAGACCAGCAGGAACGGCACGCCCAGGCGTGCCGAAAAGGCGCCCAGCACGATGCCCAGCGACATCACGACGGCGCCGATCAGGATGACGTGGTCGATGCTCTCCAAACCGCTCCTTGCGTTGCATTGTGGTCCCGTTGCGGAACCTTTCAGACCTTTCAGCCAGTCTTCGGCCGTGCGGCGGAAGAACGCCCCGGATGATAGCGCAGCGGCCCCCCGCCACAGCCGGGCGCTTTGCCCGCCAGGCCGCCTCCAGCCTGGCTCGGCAGTGCTTTTAAGCGCTAATTCACTAGGGGATACCCTCAGCATGACCCTGTTTGCAGACATCTGAAAGGTAGCTGAAAGGTCGTCCCCTTAACTTCCACCCTGCCCGCGGGAGGGCCCCGCCCACGGCCTGCATTCATGCAGTGCAGCAAGGGACCCGCCACAGTTTTCATGTGTCTTATCGAGGAGATTCACTTTGCGCATACGTAGCCAAAAGGACTTCGCCTCCGGCCTGCTGTTTATTCTGGTCGGATTCGGCTTTTCCTGGGTCGCACGCGGCTATTCCATGGGAACCGCCGCAAAAATGGGACCGGGATACTTCCCGTTCTGGCTTGGCATTGTGCTCGCCCTGCTGGGCGCGCTGGTGCTGTGGGGTTCGCTGTCTTCCAAGATGGAAGAAGACAACCTCGCCCGCTGGGACATCAAGACGCTGCTGTGGATCCTCGGTTCGGTGGTGCTGTTCGGCCTGCTGCTCAAGCCGCTGGGCATGGTGCTGTCGGTGCTGGTGCTGGTGCTGGTGTCGTCGATGGCCAGCCACGAGTTCAGCTGGAAGGGCGCCATCCTCAACTCGATCATCCTGGTGCTGATCAGCCTGGGCGCGTTCGTGTACGGCATCAACCTGCAGATGCCGGTGTGGCCGGCTTTCCTGGCAAGCTAAGGAGGCCGCCAACATGGAACTACTCGCCAACCTGGGTCTGGGCTTTTCCACCGCCCTGACCTTCCAGAACCTCGCGTACGCCTTCCTGGGCTGCGTGCTGGGTACCCTGATCGGCGTGCTGCCGGGCCTGGGGCCGCTGGCCACCATCGCCATGCTGCTGCCAGTGACCTACACGCTGCCGCCGGTGGCCGCGCTGATCATGCTGGCCGGTATCTACTACGGCGCCCAGTACGGCGGCTCGACCACCGCCATCCTGGTGAACCTGCCTGGTGAATCGTCCTCGGTGGTGACAACCATCGATGGTTACCAGATGGCAAGACGAGGGCGAGCGGGGGTGGCGCTAGCGACAGCGGGCCTAGGCTCGTTCTTCGCCGGCTGCGTGGCCACCCTGATCCTCGCCGCCTTTGCCGCGCCGCTGTCGGAACTGGCCTTCAAGTTCGGCCCCGCCGAATACTTCTCGCTGATGGTGCTGGGCCTGATCGGCGCCGTGGTGCTGGCTTCGGGTTCGCTGGTCAAGGCCATCGCCATGATCGTGCTGGGCCTGCTGCTGGGCCTGGTCGGTACCGACGTGAACTCGGGCGCCGCGCGCTTCTCGTTCGACGTGCCTGAACTGACCGACGGCCTGAACTTCGTCTCGGTGGCAATGGGTGTGTTCGGCTTCGCGGAAATCATCGCGAACCTGGAGCAGAAGGAACATCGCGAAACCTTCACCGACCACATCACCAACCTGTTCCCGACCAAGGAAGATTTCAAGCGCATGATCCCGGCCGTGCTGCGCGGCACGATACTGGGTTCGGCACTGGGTATCCTGCCCGGCGGCGGTGCGGCGCTCGCTTCGTTTGCAGCCTACTCGCTGGAAAAGAAGACCTCGAAGTACTCGCATGAATTCGGCAAGGGTGCGATTGAAGGCGTGGCGGGTCCGGAATCGGCCAACAACGCCGCGGCACAGACTTCGTTCATCCCGCTGCTGACGCTGGGCATTCCGCCCAATGCCGTGATGGCGCTGATGGTCGGTGCGATGACCATCCACAACATCCAGCCCGGTCCGCAGGTGATGACCAGCAACCCGGCGCTGTTCTGGGGCCTGATCGCTTCGATGTGGATCGGCAACTTCATGCTGATCGTGCTGAACCTGCCGCTGATCGGCATCTGGGTAAAGCTGCTGAAGGTACCTTACCGCTACCTGTACCCGGCCATCCTGACGTTCTGCTGCATCGGCGTGTACTCGGTCCAGAACACCACCTTCGACGTGTTCCAGACCGCGGCCTTCGGCGTGATCGGCTACCTGTTCATCAAGCTCAAGTGCGAACCCGCGCCGCTGCTGCTCGGCTTCGTGCTGGGGCCGATGATGGAAGAGAACTTCCGCCGTTCGCTGCTGCTGTCGCGCGGTGACTTCAGCGTGTTCGTGACCCGTCCGCTGTCGCTGGGTCTGCTGATCGCGGCTGCGGTGCTGGTGCTGGTCGTGGCAATGCCGTCGATCAAGTCCAAGCGCGAGGAAGCGTTCCAGGAAGAATAAGCAGGGAATATCGTCGGCCCCAGGGCTGGCGGCACAACACACTAAGGGCACCGCAAGGTGCCCTTTTTTTGTGCTTGCCGACTACGTTATGGCTGGTTCCGCCCCACCGCCACCCGCGCCCCGACAACCTATATTGATAGGACTCGGACAACGGTCGCGCTGCGCGCGTCGGAGGTTGAAATCATGACCATGTCTACCACGCTGGCGAGATGCCTGAGCAAGAAGCAGAGCCAGTTCGACACCGTTCGGCACCCCTACAGCCTCAGCAGCATGGCCACTGCGCAGGCCGCACACATTCCCGGAGACCGATTGGCCAAGACCGTCCTGCTGGAAGACGGCAGCGGCTACGTCGCAGTCGTGATTCCTTCGACTCACCACCTGAAACTGTCGGAGATCTGCGAGCAGACCGGCCGCAAGCTGTCGCTGGCGCATGAGGATGGCGTGCGCGAAGTGTTCCGCGACTGCGACCACGGCGCGATCCCGCCGGTTGGCATGGCGTACGGCACGCAGACCTGGCTCGACGACAGCCTGCTGACGCACCCCGACGTCTACTTCGAGGCGGGCGACCACCAGGAACTGGTGCACATGAGCACCGGGCAGTTCCTCGACCTGATGGCCGACGCGCGGCGCGGGCATTTTGCGCACAGGATGATGTAGACCGGGCATGCCTTGGCAGGCCACGCGGCCGGCGCTTGCCGGCCGCTTTTCTTTGCGTTGGCGATCGCTTCGCCAAGCCGCTCACGCGCGGATGGCAAAAAGCTGCCGCCGCCGGCCACGCTGACCGGCGAAGAATCTTCGCTCACCTCGCGGACCCGGCCCCGTCAGGGCAATGACAGCCCTGACGGGACCCGGCGACCGCTCAAGCGACGTCGAACCGGTCGAGGTTCATCACCTTGACCCAAGCGGCGACGAAGTCCCGGACAAACTTCTCCTGCGCGTCCTCGCTTGCGTAGACCTCGCAAAGCGCCCGCAACTGGGCATGCGAACCGAACACCAGATCGACCCGGGTACCGGTCCACTTCTTCGCACCGGTCTTGCGGTCAAGCCCCTCGAACACGTCGCGGGCTTCCGACAGCGGCTTCCATTCCGTGCGCATGTCGAGCAAGTTGCGGAAGAAGTCGTTGGTCAGCGTTTCCGGCCGGTCGGTGAAGACGCCATGCGCATCCTGCCCGGTATGGACGTTCAGCACGCGCAGCCCGCCGATCAGCACCGTCATCTCGGGCGCGGTCAGGGTCAGCAATTGCGCCTTGTCGATCAGCAGCGCCTCCGCCGGGATGCTGTACTTCTGCTTGAGGAAGTTGCGGAAGCCGTCTGCCTTCGGCTCGAGCGCACCGACCGATTGCACGTCGGTCTGTTCCTGCGAGGCGTCCATGCGGCCCGGCGTGAATGGTACGGTCACGCGATGGCCGGCCTTCTGCGCCGCCTGCTCGATCCCGGCACCGCCGGCCAGCACGATCAGGTCGGCGAGCGAAATTTTCTTGCCGCCGGACTGCGCACCATTGAACTCAGCCTGGATCCCTTCGAGCACCTTCAGCACCTTGGCCAGCTTCTCGGGTTCGTTGGCTGCCCAGTCCTTCTGCGGCGCCAGGCGGATGCGCGCCCCATTGGCGCCACCACGCTTGTCCGAACCGCGGAAGCTGGAGGCCGAGGCCCAGGCGGTCTGCACCAGTTGCGAGACCGGCAGCCCCGACGCCAAGATCTTCTGCTTGAGCGCGGCGATGTCCTGCTCGTTGACCAGCGGATGGTCGACCGCCGGGATGGGATCCTGCCAGATCAGCTCTTCGGCCGGCACTTCCGGGCCGAGGTAGCGGGCGCGTGGGCCCATGTCGCGGTGGGTCAGCTTGAACCAGGCGCGGGCAAAGGCATCGGCGAGCTGGTCAGGATTCTCCAGGAAGCGCCGCGAGATCTTCTCGTAAACCGGGTCCAGACGCAGCGAAAGATCCGTGGTCAGCATCGTTGGCCGCAGCTTCTTCGACGGATCGTAAGCGTGCGGAATGGTTTCCCCGCCATCCTTGGCCACCCACTGGTTGGCACCGGCGGGACTCTTGGTCAGCTCCCATTCGTGGCCGAACAGATTCTCCAGATAGCTGTTGCCCCACTTTGTCGGCGTATTGCTCCAGGTCACCTCCAGCCCACTGGTGATGGTGTCGGCGCCCTTGCCGGTGCCAAAGGTGCTTGACCATCCCAGGCCCTGGTTTTCAAGGTCGGCGCCCTCGGGCTCGGCCCCGATGTTGTCCCCGGCGGGACCGGCACCGTGCGTCTTGCCGAAGGCATGCCCGCCGGCAATCAGCGCGACGGTCTCCTCGTCGTCCATGGCCATGCGCGCAAAGGTTTCGCGGATATCGTGCGCCGCGGCGAGCGGGTCAGGGTTGCCTTCCGGGCCTTCCGGGTTCACATAGATCAGGCCCATCTGCACGGCGGCCAGCGGGTTCTCCAGGTTGCGTTCCTGGTCGGTGCGGCTGGCCTCGGCGCCATGCATTTCCTCGTCGGCGACGATCACGCCCTCGTCGTCGTACTTGCCGGCGGCACCCTTGCCGTAGCGAAAGTCACCGCCCAGCCAGGTCTTTTCATTGCCCCAGTACACATCCAGGTCCGGCTCCCAGGTGTCTTCGCGGCCACCGCCGAAGCCGAAGGTCTTGAAGCCCATGGTCTCGAGCGCGACGTTGCCGCTCAAGATCATCAGGTCGGCCCAGGAGATCTTCTGGCCGTACTTCTGCTTGATCGGCCATAGCAGGCGGCGCGCCTTGTCCAGGCTGACGTTGTCCGGCCAGCTGTTGATCGGCGCGAAACGCTGCTGGCCGCGCCCACCGCCGCCACGGCCATCGCCAATGCGGTACGTGCCGGCACTATGCCAGGCCATGCGGATGAGCAGCGGGCCGTAGTGGCCGAAGTCCGCCGGCCACCAGTCCTGCGATTCAGTCATCAGCGCCGCCAGGTCCTTCTTCACCGCCGCCAGGTCGAGGCTCTTGAAGGCTTGCGCATAGTTGAAGTCCGCCCCCAGCGGGTTGGACTTGCTGGAATGCTGGCTGAGCAGGTCCAGGCGCAGTTGCTTTGGCCACCAGTCGCGATTGGTCGTACCGCCGCCAGCGGTATGGGTGACGGGACACTTTGCTTCGTTTGACATGCGTTCTCTCCTTGTGGGACGTACTGAACACACCTGCAGCGATGGCGCGGGAGGTCGTTGTTGCATCAGCGATCCCGCTCCGGCGGATCTTGCGGATCCACGCCGGGAATCTCCTTCAAAAGCATGCCGGCTGATGACTGCCGGTGCGCTGGGCATGCTCCGACGCGGTAGCGTCGGGCGCCGCCCCATGGCAATGCGGCCGCGGCAGCGGCAGTCCGCAACCCAAATATATGCACAGCTGAGCGCCAGGAGAATGCGTTTCTGACTATCCTCCCGATAGATCCCGGTTATGGCGTGGACGCAACCCGCACTAGGCGCCGAACAGCTCGCTGCAGGCCGCCCGTACCGCCGCGGTCACCTGCCCGCGCCCGTGGTCGCGCCGTTCCAGCATGCCGATGTGACGCATCACCGGCTCGCCGTTGACCAGCAGCGGCAGGATGCGCAGCGCCTCGTCGTCGCGCCAGCGCGCGCGGCGCAGCAGCGGCACCACGGTCACGCCGACTTCCTGCCGCACCAGCTCCACCAGCGCCTCGATCGCGTTCAGCTCAAGGAACTCGTTGACCTTCAGGTGCGCGCGGCGCAGCGCGCGCTCGACCAGCACGCCGGTGCGCTGGCTGCGGTCGAAGCGCAGGTAGGGATTGGTGGCAAGCGCCTCGCGCGCATCGCGGCCCGGGCTGCCGCGTGCCGCGATCGCCACCAGCGGCTCCTGGTACAGCGGCGTCCAGCGCAGCGTGCCGGGCACGCGCGCGGCGCCCTCGACCAGGATGGCGGCATCCAGCTCGCCGGCCTCGACCTGCGCCGCCAGCTCGATCGACTTGGCGCCGACCAGGCGCACGTCGAGCGCAGGATAAGTGCGCTTCATATGCGCCACCGCATGTGATAGCCCGCCCATCACCGACACCACCGCACCCACCGCCACCGCGCCCGCCATGGCCTGGTCCGAGGCCAGCGGCAGCCGCATCTCGTCATACAGCGCCAGCATGCGCCGCGCCTGCGGCAGCAGCGCGCGGCCGTCGGCATTGAGCACGGCCACGCGGCCGTTGCGGTCGAACAGCTCGCGGCGCAGCTCGGTCTCCAGTGCGCGCATCTGCAGGCTGACGGCGGCCTGGGTCAGTGCCACCTGGCCGGCGGCGGCGGCAAAGGAGCCGTGCTCGGCCACGGCAACGAAGGTACGGAGAAAGCGGACAGTACTCATCGGTGCACACAAGAGAAGAGTCAGGCATATGCCGGCAAGGCGCGATTCTTAAGATTTCCTTGTGACATTGGAAAGAAATATTAGCTTTCTTTGTGTCCGGCAGCACGGAATAATGAAGGCCGGCTCATGAATCGGGGCCAATCGCCTGACACCGGAGACAAGTATGAAATCCTGGCTGCGCCGCTTCGGCATCGGCCTTGGCTGCGGGCTTTGCCTGGCCGCCACGCCCGCACTGGCCGACACCTATCCCAGCAAGCCGATCCGCCTGATCGTGCCCTTCCCGGCCAGCGGCGCGACCGACCTGCTGGCACGCGCCATCGCGCAGAAGGTGGGCACCAGCATGGGCCAGCAGATCGTGGTCGACAACCGCCCCGGCGCCGGCGGCGCGATCGGCTCGGACATGGCCGCCAAGGCTGCGCCCGATGGCTATACGCTGCTGATCGCCACCACCAGCACGCATTCGATCGGGCCGTATATCAACACCCGCCTGCCGTACAACACCGAGACCGACTTCACCCCGGTCAGCCAGGTGGCGATCGCCACCAACCTGCTGGTGGTGCCGAACAGCCTGCCGGCGAAGAACGTGCGCGAGCTGATCGACTATGCCAAGAAGCATCCCGGCGAACTGAACTACGCCTCCAGCGGCAACGGCACCGTGGTGCATCTGACCGCCGAGGCCTTCAAGGCGCAGGCGGGCGTGTTCATCACCCACATTCCCTACCGCGGCACCGCGCTGGCCGTGCCGGACCTGATCTCGGGCAAGGTGCAGGTGCTATTCGACAGCATCGTGTCGGGCCTGCCGCATGTGAAGGACGGCAAGCTCAAGGCACTGGCGGTGACCAGCGCCAAGCGCTCGCCGCTGGCGCCGGAAATCCCCACGGCGAGTGAGTCGGGCCTGCCCGGCTTCGAGTCCGATACCTGGTTCGGCATCTATGGCCCCAAGGGCCTGCCGGCGGATATCGTCAACCGCCTGAATGCAGAATTCAACAAGGCCATCCAGTCGCCCGAGGTCAAGGAACGCCTGGGCAAGCTGGGCGCCGAGCCGGTCGGCGGCACGCCGGCGCAGTTCGCCGCGATGGTGAAGAAGGACAGCGCGCGCTGGGGCAAGCTGATCAAGGATCGCAAGATCACGGCAGAATAAGGGCCGCTGAGCGCCCAAGCACAAGGACACAGACAAGCATGCAGAACTTCAACTGGACCAACCCCTACCCCTCCGTGCGCATCCCGCTGTTTGCGCGCAACGTGGTCTCCACCTCGCACCCGCTGGCCGCGCAGGCCGGCCTGCGCATGCTGCTCAAGGGCGGCAATGCGGTCGATGCCGCCATCGCCGCGGCCGCCGCAATCACCATCGTCGAGCCGGTGTCGTGCGGCCTGGGCAGCGATGCCTTTGCCATCCTGTGGGACGGCAAGGAACTGCACGGCCTGAACTCATCGGGCGTGGCCCCGGCGGCGTGGAGCCCGGAGTACTTCAAGAACAAATACGGCACCGATGCCAACGGCCTGGCCAACCGCCCGATCCGCGGCTGGGACTCGGTCACCGTGCCCGGCGTGGTCGCCGGTTGGGCCGCATTGCATGAGCGCTTCGGCAAGCTGCCGTTCGCCGACCTGATGGAGCCGGCGATCGAGATCGCCGAGCGCGGCTATGCCGTGCCGCCGGTGGTGGCGCACAAGTGGGCCGCCGCGGTGCCTGAACTGAAGGACCAGCCCGGCTATGCCGAGACCTTCATGCCCAATGGCCGCGCCCCCGCCGTGGGCGAGAAGTTCACCATGAAGGCTGCCGCCGAAACCCTGCGCAAGATCGGCGCGACCCGTGGCCGCGCCTACTACGAAGGCGAGATCGCCGAGCAGATTGCCGCCTTCAGCCAGCAGTGCGGCGGCGCCATGACGCTCGATGATCTGCGCAACTACCGCCCCGACTGGGTCAAGCCGATCAGCAAGTCCTACCGCGGCTACGAGCTGCACGAGATCCCGCCCAACGGCCAGGGCATTGCCGCGCTGATCGCGCTGGGCATCCTGGACCAGTTCGACATGTCGTCGATCCCGGTGGATTCGGTCGACTCGCAGCACCTGCAGATCGAGGCAATGAAGCTGGCCTTTGCCGACCTCTACCGCTACGTGGCCGACCCGCGCAGCATGGAAGTCACGCCGGAAGAAATGCTCGATGACGCGTACCTGAAGTCGCGCGCGAAGCTGATCGACATGCAGCGCGCCACGCATTTCAACTTTGGCATGCCCAAGGTCGGCGGCACCATCTACCTGACCGCCGCCGACGAGAACGGCATGATGATCTCGTTCATCCAGTCCAACTACATGGGCTTCGGCTCGGGCGTGGTGGTGCCGGGCACCGGCATCAGCCTGCAGAACCGCGGCGTGGGCTTCTCGATGGATCCGAAGTCGGCCAACGTGGTCGCGGGCGGCAAGCGTCCGTTCCACACCATCATCCCGGCCTTCCTGACCAAGGACGGCCAGCCGGTGATGAGCTTCGGCGTGATGGGCGGCGACATGCAGCCGCAGGGCCACCTGCAGACCGTGGTGCGCATGCTGGATTACAACCAGCAGCCGCAGGCCGCGTGCTGCGCGCCGCGCTGGAAGGTCAACCGCGACTTCACGCTGGATGTGGAAAGCACCATGGACCCGGCCACGGTCGAGGGCCTGAAGGCGCGCGGCCACCAGCTCAAGTCGGTGGACGATCCGTACATGGACTTTGGCTCGGGCCAGTTCATCTGGCGCCTGTCGGACGATGCCGAGCACGGCTATGTCGCGGCCAGCGACAGCCGGCGCGATGGCCAGGCGGTGGGGTTCTGAGCCGGCTGACTCAGTTGCCTGCGCCAGCGATACGCCCGGGTCCGCCCGGGCGTTTTTCATGGTGCGGCAGAATTGTCCGCAACTGGCCCGCCCGCGATCGGCCCAACTGTGCATGGTGTGTCCGCGCCCGCTCCGTACACTGGTGACCCACCAGCCTCCGGAGACCCCCGCGCCATGACCACCTACGCTTTCCGCCTGCTCAACGTCTTTGCCGAATCCACCTTCGGTGGCAATCCGCTGTGCGTGTTCGAGGATGCGCGCGGCATGGACAATGCCACCATGCAGGCGCTGGCGCTGCAGTTCAACCTGTCGGAGACCACCTTTATCCTGCCGTCGGAGCGTGCCAGCGCGCGGGTGCGCATCTTCACGCCGGGCTATGAAATGCGCTTCGCCGGCCATCCGACGCTGGGCACCGCGCACGTGGTGCGCGAACTGACCGGCACCGGCGACGCGCTGACGCTGGAGTTCCCGGCGGGCGTGGTGCCGGTGACCGCGCAGGGCGATGTCTGGACCTTCACCGCCCCTCACAACGGCAAGCCGAAGACTGCGCCGGCCGGCCTGCCCGATGCCGACATGGCCAGCCTGCTCGGCCTGCAGGAACGCGATCTGCTGGTGTCGCCGATGTGGGTCGACACCGGCGCCGATCAGCTGCTGGTGGCAGTGCGCAGCACCGATGCCGTGCGCCGCGCCAATCCCGACAGCGCGCGCCTGCAGATCTGGCCGCAGAGCAGCCTGGGCCGCAAGACCGCCTACGTCTTTGCCTTCGACCCCGAACGGCCCGGCCGCGTGCTGTCGCGCTACTTCTTCACCAAGCAGGGCGGCGGCGTGGCCGAGGATCCGGGCACGGGCTCGGCCTGCGCCAACCTGGGCGGCTGGCTGCTGGCCACCGGCCACGCGCTGCCGGCCGAATACGCGATCGATCAGGGCGAGGCCGTTGGTCGCCCCTGCCGGCTGCACCTGGCCGTCAGCGCCGACGGTGCAATCCACGTGGGCGGCCGCGTGCTGGAGATCGGCCGGGGTACCGTGACCGTGTAACGGCATCTGCGCTACATTGACGGTTTCGCCCCCGCCGACCCACGCCCCGCCTGCCATGACCTCGCACGCCATCACCACGCTGGCCGAACTGGAAGCGCTCTACGCGCAACCGGCGGCCCCGTCGCTGTCCAAGGAAGTCGACTACCTGCACCCGCACTACCGCGACTTTATCGAGGCGGCACCTTTCTGCCTGCTGTCGACGGTGGGCGAGGACTGGGCCGAATGCTCGCCGCGCGGCGATGCGCCGGGCTTTGTGCAGGTGCTGGACGAACGCACGCTGCTGCTGCCCGACCGGCGCGGCAACAACCGCATCGACAGCCTGCGCAATATCGTTGCCGATCCGCGCGTCGGGCTGCTGTTCGTGATCCCCGGCATCAACGAGACCATCCGCGTCAACGGCACCGCGCAGATCAGCGTCGACCCGGCGCTGGTCGCGCGTTGCGTGGTCGACGGCAAGGCCCCGACCACGGTGCTGGTGGTCACGGTGCAGGCAGTGTTCTTCCAGTGCGCCCGCGCGCTGATCCGCTCGCGCCTGTGGGCAGCGGATGCGCAGGTGGCGCGCCAGTCGCTGCCCAGCAACGGCGAGATCCTGTCCACGCTGACCGACAACGCCATCGACGGCGCCGCCTACGACCGCGACCTGCCCGAGCGGCAGCGCACCACGCTCTACTAACCGCGCGGCAGCCACTCCGGCGCGTGCGTGCCGAGCGGCTCGGACGGCAAGGTCCAGCGCGCCGGCGTTTCCGACAGATGCGCCGCATGGCGCACCACAGTCAGCATGCCGAAGCCCGACGGCACCGCCTCCAGCAGGTCGGCCACGTCGTCGATCTTCTGCTCGGGCGCCTTGGGCCCGTCCGGCACGCGCCCCAGGCCGCGCAGCCACTGCCCCACCTGCGCCAGCGACACCCGCACATGCCAGCTGCCGCCCTCCACCGCGCGCCGGTGCAGCGCGGCCATCGCGCCGAAGGCCAGCAGGTAGCCCGCGGCGTGGTCCAGCACCTGCGCCGGCAACGGACGCGGTGTGTCGCTGCCGGCCGCCTGCGCTTCGGCATCATTGAAGCCGGTGGCGGTCTGCACCAGCGAATCGAAGCCGCGCTTGTGCGACCACGGCCCGACGTGGCCATAGGCGCTCAGCGACACATAGACGACGCCCGGACGCGCGCGCGCCGCGGCCTCCGGCCCCACCCCCAGCTCGGCCAGGCCGCCGGGGCGATAGCCCTGCACCATCACGTCGGCACCGTGCAGCAGCTTGTGCAGCGTGCGCTTGTCATCGGGATCGCGCAGGTCCAGCTGGCAGCTGCGCTTGCCGCGGCCGGTGTCGATCACCAGCGGCGGGATCGACGGCAGGTGCGAGGCGGTGACCAGCAGCACGTCGGCGCCATGCGCGGCCAGCGTGCGGCCCGCCACCGGGCCAGCGATGATGCGGGTGAAATCGAGCACGCGCACGCCCGACAGCGGCTGCGCGTCCGGGGATGCGGGCGCCGGCAGCGGTTGCGGCGGGGCGTCGCCGATGCGCTCCAGCGTCACTGGCGGCAGGCCGCGCAAGGCGGCCGCCTGCGGATGGCGGTCCCATTCCTCAAAGCTGCGCAATGCCGCAACGACCAGGCCCGCGTCGGACGCCGCGGTCTCGAAGGCTTCGGCGTCCCGCTTGTCCAGCGCGGCCTGCACGGCTGCCTTGTCATTGGCGCAGCCCAGCAAGCGCACCACGCCGTCGCGGTGGTGCGGGAAATTGGTATGCAGGCGCACCCAGCGGCCGTCGCCGCAGCGGTAGATGCCGGCCAGCTTGTCCCACAGTTCGGGCGCGGGGCCGCCGTCGACGCGCAGGTAGCGTTCGCTGCGGAATTCGGTGATGGCATGGCGCATGTCGACGCTGACGTCCTGCCAGCGGCCGGTGCGGCTGTGCCACAACGCGGCGGCCGCCAGCGCCGCGGCGCCAAGGCTGGCCTGGGCGGCGGTGCCCACGGCAAAGCTCGACGGCAGCACCGGCTCGGCGCCGTCCAGCTTCAGGTGCGCCAGCGCCTCGGCGGGCAGGCCGGCATCGCGCCACAGCGCGGCAACGACTTCAGAGGGCTCAAGCGGCACTGGCGCCGCATCGGGTTGGGCGTTCATGGGCATTCCTGCAGCGATGGACCAAAGCCGGCCACCGCGGGCCGGCACGCTTCCATGCTACTCCGACACATCACTTTCGTCGCAGCCAGGCGCGTCCGCGCGGGCGCAAATCCGGGAGATGGGCGGAAATCCGCGGCGGCTCGCGGCGTGCGGCGGCTCCGGCACGGTAAAATCCCGTTATTGGCATTCCGCCACGCAATCTGAAGACCCGGCCCAAGCACCCAGACGCATCAGGCCGGCCAACCGGCGCCATCATGAGCCACGACAACAAGCCTACCGACAGCACCCCCGCCGCCTCCAACTTCCTGCGGAGCATCATCGACCAGGACCTCGCCGCCAGCACCTATGCCGGCCGCCAGGACAAGGCCGGCGAACCGCTGCCGACCGTAATCACCCGCTTCCCGCCGGAGCCCAACGGCTACCTGCATATCGGCCACGCCAAGAGCATCTGCCTGAACTTCGGGCTGGCGCGCGACTACGGCGGCCGTTGCCACCTGCGCTTTGACGACACCAACCCGGTCAAGGAAGACACCGAATACGTCGATTCGATCATCGACGCGGTGCACTGGCTGGGCTTTTCCTGGGACAGCGAGGGCAAGGACGGCGCCAAACAGCCGCACCTGTACTACGCCAGCGACTACTTCGACCAGCTCTACGCCTTTGCCGAGACCCTGATCGAGCGCGGCGCCGCCTATATCGACAGCCAGACCGCCGAACAGATCGCCGCCAGCCGCGGCAATTTCTCCGAGCCGGGCAAGCCCTCGCCCTACCGCGACCGCAGCGTCGAAGAGAACCTGCAGCTGTTCCGCGACATGCGCGCCGGCAAGTACGCCGACGGCGAGCACGTACTGCGCGCGAAGATCGACATGACCGCGCCCAATATCGTGATGCGCGACCCGGTGCTCTACCGCATCCGCCATGCCCATCACCACCGCACGGGCGACAAGTGGTGCATCTACCCGATGTACGACTTCACCCACTGCATCTCGGACGCGCTGGAGAACATCACGCATTCGCTGTGCACGCTGGAGTTCGAGAACAACCGCCCGCTGTACGACTGGGTGCTGGAGCACCTGCGCGACAGCGGCGTGTTCCGCGACCCGCTGCCGCACCAGTATGAGTTCGCGCGCCTGAACCTGACCTACGCCATCACCAGCAAGCGCAAGCTCAAGCAGCTGGTCGATGAACAGCGCGTGGACGGCTGGGACGATCCGCGCATGCCCACGCTGGTGGGCGTGCGCCGCCGCGGCTACACCCCGGAATCGATCCAACTGTTCTGCGACCGCGTGGGCGTGGCCAAGGCCGACAGCTGGATCGACATGAGCACCCTCGAAGGCGCGGTGCGCGACGACCTGGACGGCCGTGCCGCGCGCGGCGTGGCCGTGCTGGACCCGCTGCGCCTGGTGATCGACAACTACCCCGAAGGCCAGAGCGAAGAATGCTCGGCGCCGGTGCACCCGAAGAAGCCGGAACTGGGCCGCCGCGTGTTCCCGCTGTCGCGCGAGCTGTGGATCGAGCGCGAGGACTTCAACGAGACCCCGCCCAAGGGCTACTTCCGCCTGTTCCCGGGCAACAAGGTGCGGCTGAAGTACGGCTACGTGATCGAGTGCACCGGCGTGGACAAGGATGCCGACGGCAACGTGATCGCCGTGCACGCCAACTACCTGCCCGAAACCAAGAGCGGCACGCCGGGCGCCGACAGCGTCAAGGTGAAGGGCGTGATCCACTGGGTCAGCGCGGCGCACGCGTACCAGGCCGAAGTGCGCCTGTACGACCGCCTGTTCAACGACCCCAACCCGGATGCCGGCGGCAAGAACTTCCTGGATGCGCTCAACCCGGATTCCAAGCAGGTGATCACCGCCTACCTGGAGCCGGGCCTGCGCGAAGCGCAGCCCGAAGACCGCTTCCAGTTCGAGCGCCATGGCTACTTCGTCGCCGACCGCACCGATTCGCAGCCGGGCAAGCCGGTCTTCAACCGCACCGTCGGTCTGAAAGACAGCTGGGGCAAGTGATGGCCAAACCTGGCAAGGCAGCCGTGCAGACCATCACCTTCCCACTCGAGGGCGAGTTCATCGCGCTCAATGACCTGCTCAAGCTGGCGGGCGTGTGCGACAGCGGCGGCGCCGGCAAGGCGCTGGTCGCCGCCGGCGAAGTCTCGGTGGACGGTGCGCCCGAATCGCGCAAGACTGCCAAGATCCGCGCCGGGCAGGTGGTGGGCCTGGCGGGCATCGAGATCCGCGTGGTCGCCGCCTGACCGCGCGGGCCGGGCCGGTGGCGCCAGTGATGGCGCGCCGGCATTGCAACCGAAAGGACTGGACTATGCCGATCGCTTTCTGGTGCGTGCTGCTGGCCGGCATCCTGCCGCTGGCGACGGTGGCCATCGCCAAGGCCAGCGGGCCTGGCTATGACAACCATGACCCGCGCGGCTGGCTGGAGCAGCAGTCCGGCCGCGCGCGCCGCGCCGACATGGCGCACCGCAACCACTTCGAGGCCTTCCCCTTCTTTGCCGCCGCCGTGCTGGCCGCCAGCCACCTGCAGGCGCCGCAGGCCCGCATCGACGAGCTGGCCGTGGTCTTCATCGTGGCCCGCCTGCTCTACACCGTGTGCTACGTGACCGACCGCGCCACGCTGCGCACGCTGTGCTGGACCATCGGCTACCTGTCGGTGGTAGGGATGTTCCTGCTGCCCGTGTTTGTCCACTGAGCGCCGACTGAGCCATGGCCGCACGCGCGCTGGCACTTGCTGCCGCCCTGGGAATCACCGCTGCGCAGGCGGCGCCGCTTGAATACACCATCGATCCGGCGCACACCACCGTCTATTTTTCCGCCAGCCATTTCGAGCGCAGCTCGGTGCGCGGGCGCTTCGGCAAGATCGACGGGCGCCTCGTCTATGACGCGGACAGCGGCGCCGGTGCACTCGATGTGACCGTGGACCTGGCCTCGGTCGATACCGGCAACCGCACCCTGGATGGCGTGCTACGCTCGGCACAATTCTTCGATACTGCCCAGCACCCGGTGGCGCGGCTGCGCGCGAACCGCTTCCTGATGGAAGGTGGCCGGCTGGCCGCGGTGGAAGGTGAGCTGACGCTGCACGGCGTCACGCAGCCGCTGCACCTGCAGGCCGAGCGTTTCCGCTGCGGCGAGGTGACTTTCTTCGGCGTGAGCCGGCAGGTCTGCGGCGGCGACTTCCGCGCCGAGGTGCCGCGCAGTGCCTTTGGCATGACCCGCTTCCTGCCCGAGGTAGGCGACACCGTGACGCTGCAAGTGGCGGTCGAGGCATCGCCCGCGGGCGGCACCCCACAGTAACCCTATTCGTCACCTCCGGCGCAAATTTCTCTTGTAGAATCAGCGCTTTGCCCAATTCCCGCCACGCTCGTCTGCGTGTGCCTGGTGGGGGCGCGCGAGACCGAGACCATGTTCGACATCCATTCCGGCGACATCGTGGCCGCCGCACTTGCAGCTGCCGGTGCCTGCCTGGCCTGCAGTATTCCGGGCGACTTCCTGCGCCGCTTCCCGCTGTGGGCAGTGCAGACCTACGGCCGCGGCGCACTGCTGATGCCGTTCCTGGCGATGATGGTCGGCACCTGGCTGTTCCGCCTCGGGGTGGCCGGCCAGATCGACACCACCGCCGGGCAGGCGCTGATTGTTGCCGCCGGCTTCCTGAGCACGCTGCTGCTGTCGGCGCTGCTGCGCTTCTACCTCAAGGAATACCGCAAGCGCTGAGCCGTTGGGCGAGTATGCCGGGCCCGCAGGCGGTGTCCGGCAAATGGCGTATGATGCGGCCTTTTGCGTCTCCCGCACCCCAGCCGGGGCGCCTGCCGCACACTTCACCTCATGGCGCTCAAATCCACCATCTTCAAAGCTGACCTGTCGGTCTCCGACATGGACCGGCCCTACTACGGCAGCCACAGCCTGACCATCGCCAAGCACCCGTCCGAGAATGACGCGCGCATGATGGTGCGCCTGCTGGCCTTTGCCTGCGAAGCCACCGAAACGCTGGCCTTCACGCGCGGCCTGGACGAACCCGACGAACCCGACCTGTGGGACAAGCGCCTGACCGGCGACATCGCCCACTGGGTCGAACTGGGCCAGCCCGACGAAGCGCGCCTGAAGCGCGCCGCCGCCCGGGCCGAGCGCGTGACCGTCTACACCTACAACGCCGCCAGTGCGCGCGAATGGTGGAAGGGCATGGCGGGCAAGGCCGGCAAGCTGCGCAACGTCACCGTCTACAATGTCCCGGCGGAAGCGGTCGAAGCCCTGGCCGCGCTGGCGCAGCGCGCCATGCGCCTGTCGGTGACGATCCAGGACGGCGACATCTGGGTGGCCGACGACGACCGCAATGTGCAACTGACGCTGGATGTGCTCCAGCGCGCCCAAGCCTGAACGCAGCCGCGCTGCGTTCTCCTCTCACCACGTCTGTTCCCATCGGAAGGAAATACGCCATGCAAACCACGCCCTCTGGCCTGCAATACGAAGACACCACCGTCGGCGCCGGCGCCGAAGCCACCGCCGGCAAGCACGTCACCGTGCACTACACCGGCTGGCTGTACGAGAACGGCCAGGCTGGCCGCAAGTTTGATTCGAGCAAGGACCGCAACGACCCGTTCGTGTTCCCGCTGGGTGCCGGCCATGTGATCCGCGGCTGGGACGAAGGCGTGCAGGGCATGAAGGTGGGCGGCGTGCGCCGCCTGGTGATCCCGGCCGACCTCGGCTACGGTGCCCGCGGCGCCGGCGGCGTGATCCCGCCGAACGCTACCCTGCTGTTTGAAGTGGAACTGCTGGCGGTCTAAGCCGGCAGGAAGGTTGTCGCGCCTGCACAGGCAGGGGCGACAACCGCGGCAACTACCCGTTTTGCTGGCGCGCCCGCGCCTCAGAACCCGATGGCGGCGTTGCCGACATCGACGCGGACCTTGTCCCGGTCCAGCAGCCGCGCCGCATGGCGGGCATAGTCCTGCGCCCAAGCAGGATCGCCGGAAAAGCGCGCTTCTCCGGAAAACTTGGCGACATTCAGGATCTTGTCGATCACCAGCACCTTGCCGACCGGGCTCGACGCCTGGCAGTCCAGCTCGGTGTATTCCCGGTCGAACCAGCGCCACGCGGCGTCCTCGGTGACCGCGGCCAGTTCGTCCGTGCCGATCGTGAAGTCATATTCCTTGCCACTGCCGAACACCACCGTAAGCGTACGTGCCATCGCGGGTTCCCCCTATGGATTGAGGCCACCATTGTAAGGACATGGCAGCCGCGCGGGCCAGCAATTCACGGCCGTCTGATCGCGGACAAAGGTGCGGCAGCACTCGTCCGCGGCGAGTGACAGAGGCAGCACGCTGCCGCAACCGTTGCGAACCGCCCACACCCGACCCGCTCGCTCAGACAATTCCGAGGAAAACTGGCACTTATGTCATTTCCCCCACCTTCCCGTGGCGCAGCTTTGATTTATGCTTGCACCATGGCCATCACGCGACAGGACCTCGAATCCGACCGTCTGCGCACCTCGCTGTGCAGTACTCCGGTTGCGTCCTCGCTGCTGCCGGAAGCCGTGCTGGAGCAGTCCCTGTCCGATGCGCTGGCGCGCCGCCCGGAGGATCCCGCGCTCGGCGGCGATGTCTGGCTGTTCGGCTATGGCTCGCTGATCTGGAACCCGATGGTGGTGCACACCGAGCGCCAGCGCGCCACGGTGCACGGCTACCACCGCGGCTTCTACCTCTATTCCCGCATAAACCGGGGCACCTGGGACAACCCGGGCCTGGTGCTGGGCCTGGACCGGGGCGGCTGCTGCCACGGCATGGTGTTCCGCGTCCCCAGCCATGTGGTCGAGCAGGAATTCCGCGTGCTGTGGCGCCGCGAGATGCTGACCGGGGCCTACCATCCGCGCTGGCTGCGCATCCGCACCGGTGATGCCCGCGCGCCTGAGCAGCGCGCCCTCGCCTTCGTCATGAACCGCTCGCATGAGGCCTACGCTGGCCGGCTGCCGGATATCCGCGTGGTCGAGCGCCTGCGCCACGCTGCCGGACTGTACGGCCCCGCGCGCGAATACCTGCAGCAGACCCTGCTGGGCCTGGCCACCAACGGCGTCGACGATCCCTACCTGGGCCGGCTCTGGCGCCAGTTGCAGGCCGACGATGCCGCCGATGCCGAGCAGGCTGCGCACGCCGCCCTCGACCACGCAGCGCCCCTGCCGGCCAGCCCCCACGAAACCGTCTGAGCCCAGGAGCTGCCGCCATGACGCGCCCCGCCGCCCGCACCCGCAGACAGGCACTCAACGAGTTGCTGGGCCTGATGGGATTGCTGATGGGAGGCGGCCTGCTGGCGGCCCAGGGCGGGCAGACCCTGGCCGCACGGCCCGCCGGCGGCGCGGCCAGCCAGCCCGCCGCCCGCCCGCCGCGCAGCGCGGCCATGCAGCCGCCGCTGCACCGCGACGCCATCGGCACGCTCGACCGCAACCTGATCACCGCCGCCAGCGCCGGCGACCAGGAACTGGTGGCGCGCCTGCTGGCCGCCGGCGCCTCGGCGCGCGCCGCAGATGAACGCGGGCGCAGCGCGCTGCTGGCGGCCGTGCAAAACCGACGCGCCGAGGTCGCGCGCACACTGCTGCTGGCCGGTGCCGACGTGAACCTGAAGGACGCCGAATCCAACAGCCCCTTCCTGCTGGCCGCCGCCACCGGCCAGGCCGATGTGGTGCGCCTGGCCCTGGCCAACGGCGCCGACCTGGCCAGCACCGACCGCTATGACGGCACCGCGCTGATCGTCGCCAGCCAGCACGGCCATGTCGAGGTGGTGAAGCTGCTGCTGAAGGCCGGCGTTGCCGTGGACCATGTCAACGACCTGGGCTGGACCGCGCTGCTGGAAGCGGTGATCCTGGGCGATGGCAGCACCCGCTACGAGGAAACGGTGCAGCTTCTGCTGGATGCCGGCGCTGACGCCAACCTCGCCGACCGCGAAGGCGTGACCCCCACGCGCCATGCGCGCGAGCGGGGCTACAAGACGATGGTGAAGATGCTGATGCGGGTGCGGGGGCATTGAGGGCCGGCACCGTGTAAATGAAAAAGGCTGGTCGGTCGACCAGCCTTTTTCATTGGCTACCCGGCTGCCTCAGGCCGCGGGCTTCTCCGCTGCGCCGGTGTTTCGCGCATTCTCGCTTTCCTGCAGATGGCGCCACATCACCTTGCCGGTGCCCGACTTCGGCAGCGCCTCAACGAACTCCACCACGCGCGGGTACTTGTAGGCGGCCATGTTCTCCTTGGCCCATTCGATGATCTGCTCCGGCGTGGTCTTGCCTTTGGCATGGGCGCGCAGCACCACCACCGCCTTGACGGTCTCGCCGCGGTACGGGTCGCGCGTGCCGATGATGCAGGCCTCCTGCACGTCCGGATGCTTGTACAGCAGGTTCTCCACCTCGGCCGGCCACACCTTGAAGCCAGACGCATTGATCATGCGCTTGAGGCGGTCGGTGATGAAGAAGTAGCCCTCTTCGTCCATGCGGCCCAGGTCGCCGGTGCGGAAGAAGGTCTTGCCCTCGAACTCGATAAAGGCGTCGCGGGTGGCGTCTTGCTTGCCCCAGTAGCCCTTGAACACCTGCGGGCCGCTGACGATGATCTCGCCGATCTCGTTGGGGGGCAGTTCCTTGAGCGTGACCGGGTCGACCACGCGCGCATCAGTGTTGAAGGTCGGCACGCCCAGGCACTGCAGCTTGGGCCGGTCCGACGGGTTGCTGTGCGTCGGCGCCATGGTCTCGGACAGGCCGTAGCCTTCCAGGTAGTTCAGCCCGAACTGCTCGCGCAGGCGCTCGGCCACGGCCTGCGGCATGGCCGCGCCGCCGCCGCCGATATAGCGCAGGCTGGACAGGTCGAACTGGGCCAGGTTGGGACTGGCCAGGAAGTCGATCACCATGGTCGGGATATTGGTCCAGTGCGTGACCTGGTAGCGCGAGATCAGGCGACCGGCGACCTCGCGGTCCCAGCGCGGCAGCATCACCACGGTGGCGCCGCTGTAGATCGGGCCGTTCATGCCGTACTGCATGCCGGTGACGTGGAATAGCGGCAGCACCGACAGGATCACCGATTCGGCACCCGAGCCCGACCAGGTCGCGCCGCCGACGATGTTGTGCATCACCGAGCGGTGCGTGTGGATGCAACCCTTGGGGAAGCCGGTGGTGCCCGAGGTGTATGGCATCACAGCCATATCGTCCGGGCCGGCGGTGTGCGGGCCGGGCTGCAGGCCGGCGCCCAGCGCCTCGGGCCACGCGGTGGCGCGCGCGGGCAGCGGATGCGGCGTGGTCAGCCAGGCCGGCGGCGCGTCTTCCGGATGTTCGTGCGTGGGCGGCAGCGCGTCGGCATACTGGGTCACCAGCAAATGCTGCAGGCGCTCGGCCGGCGCCAGCTCCGCCTGCGCCTGCTCGACCCCGGCGGCCAGGTCGGCGGTGAAGATCGCCACGCGTGCCTGCGCGTCGGTGACGTAGTGCTTGAATTCCTCGGCGCGGTTCATCGGGTTGACCGGCACCACCACCGCGTCGGCGCGCAGGATGGCGTAGTAGCTGACGATGAACTGCGGGCAGTTCTGCATGTACAGCAGCACCCGGTCACCCTTCTTCACGCCCGCCTTCTGCTGCAGCCAGCCGGCCACCGCGGTGGCCTGCGCCTCCAGTTCACGGAAGGTGATGGCATTGCCGAAGTAGCGGATCGCGGCCTTGTCGGCATAGCGGAGCGCCGAAACTTCCAGGTTGGCCCAGAGCGAGGTCTCCGGCAGCACAATGGCGGTCGGCAGGCGCTTCGGCCAGAACTGGAAATGCGGGCGAACTGGGGTCTGCATGCAACGTCTCCTGTGCGGTCTCGCGGACCGGGTCTTTCGGTATGGTCAAGGACTATAACCGAACGATCGTTCTATTTTCAACCACAGACTTTCCCGAACCCCGCGGGCGCGGTATCGGCACAGGCCGTTGCATTCGGCGCCTTCGCCCTCACAATAGGGGTATAGATTGCTTGCCCCCTGCGGGCGGGCGGCCCAAGCTGGCCGCTCCCGCCTCTCCCCCGATCCAGGATTCCCCATGAGCGACGTCACCCTGCAGAATTTCGAAACCGAAGTGATCGAGGCCTCGCGCCAGGCGCCCGTGCTGGTCGACTTCTGGGCGCCGTGGTGCGGCCCCTGCCGCACGTTGGGCCCGATGCTGGAACGGCTGGAGGCCGAGGCCAGCGGCCAGTGGAAGTTGGTCAAGGTCAATGTCGACGAGAACCAGGACCTGGCCGCGCACTTCGGCGTGCGCAGCATCCCGCACGTGGTGGCAATTGCCGACGGCCAGGCGGTGGACCAGTTCATCGGCGTGCTGCCTGAGTCCGGCCTGCGTGAATTCCTGGGGCGGCTGATGCCCAAGCCCGCGCAGATGGCCCTGCATGACGCGCTGCAACTGGCCGCCGAGGGCGACCGGGCCGGCGCCGAGGCGAAGTTTGACGAAGCCATTGCGCTCGACCCCGAGACCGACGCCGCCCGGCTGGCCTATATCGGCTTCCTGTTGGACGGCAATGCGATTGCCGAGGCCAGGTCGCAGTTCGAGGCCCTGTCGCCGCAGGCCGCGCAGCAGGACGCCCATGCCGCGCTGCGCATGCGCATGGACGCGATGGAGGGCCTGTCCGGCCTGCCGGACGAGTCCACCCTGAGCGCGCGCATTGCCGCCGACCCGCGCGACCTGGCCGCGCGGCTGGACCTGTCCAGGCTGCTGATCGCGCGCCAGCAGTACGAGCCGGCACTGGAGCAGTTGCTGGAAATCGTGCGCACCGACCGCACCTTCGAGGACGATATCGGCCGCAAGACCATGCTGTCGGTGTTCGAGATGCTGGCCGACCGGCCCGACGTGGTGTCGCGCTGGCGCCGCCAGCTGAGCACGGCGCTGAACTGAGCGACCGGGCCGCGGCCCCGGCGCGGTAAACTGGCGGACTCAGTTCCGCCATTTTTCCTGCCATCCGCCATGCCAGCGCCCCGCCTGATCGACTTCAAGACCGAGCCCGCCCCCAGCCACGACCGCCCGCGCCCGGACCGGCTGGTGTCAGGCAACCCCGACCGCACCACCTGGACGCACTACAGCGCGCAGCACGGCGATTTCGACTGCGGCATCTGGGCGTGCGAGCCGGGGGCGTGGCGCATCGCCTTCCCGGCCGGCAAGGAAGAGTTCTTCCATGTCATCAGCGGCCGGATCCGCATCAGCGACGATGCCGGCCAGGCCAGCGACTTCGGTCCCGGCGACGCCTGCGTGATCCCGGCCGGCTTTACCGGGCTGTTCGAGGTGCTGGCGCCGGTGCGCAAGTATTTCGTGGTGATCGACCGCGACGCCGCGCACCCGGCCTGACGGTGCTCAGGCCGCGGTGACGGGGCCTTCGACCAGCGTGAAGCCGTGTTCGCGCATATGCTCCACCATCATCGCGTCCATCGACTTGACATGATGGTCGAACCAGCCCGAGAGCTCGGCCACCAGGCGGCGGCCCAGCTGAAACTCGGCATCGGTGTGCACCTTGTCGCGTACCGCGACGACCACGGCCAGCACCTGCTGGTGCTCGCCCGCGTGGCAATGGCGCGGGCCGAAGCCCATCGCCTCCATCCACTGCTCTTCCTGGGCGAAATGATGGCGGGTATGGTCGATCCATGCGTCCATCGCCGCCAGGAAGCCGGCGTCGTCGGCGCCGGCCACCGCGGCCAGCAGCTGCACGAACTCGGCATGGGTGGCGTCGGTGACCGGTTCGCCCAGATGGAGGTGGTCCGGCAGGCCGGCGGAGGAAAGCTGGTCTTTGGCGTCCATGGGATCGACGGCAATCGTGGGGAAAAACGGCAAGGATACCGAATCGGCGCGGCCCGGGCCTGATCTGGCGCAAGCCAGGGGTATGCTGTGAGCGATGCGCCCTGTCCGCTACACCTATCCCTCATGCCACGACTGATCTTCTTCTGCGGCCATGCCGGCACCGGCAAGACCACCCTCGCCCACCGCCTGATCGGCCCGCTGATGCAGGCCACCGGCGAGCCCTTCTGCCTGCTCGACAAGGACACCCTGTACGGCCGCTACAGCGCCGCGGCCATGGCCGCGATCACCGGCGACCCCAATGACCGCGACAGCCCGGCCTACCTGGACAACCTGCGCGACCCGGAATACCAGGGCCTGCTCGACACCGCGCGCGAGAACCTGGCGCTGGGCATCAGCGTGATCGTGATCGGCCCGCTGTCGCGAGAGGTCAAGGCCCACCTGCTGCATGACCCCGACTGGCTGCACGTGCCCGCCGGCACCACGGTGCGCACGGTCTGGGTCCATCTGCCTGAAGACGAGGCCCATGCGCGCATCATCCGGCGCGGCAATCCCAACGACGCCTACAAGCTGAGCCACTGGGAGGCCTACCGCACCCGGCGCTTCATGCCGGCACCCGCGGACTATCCGGAACTGATCTTTTTCGACAACCAGGCACCCGGCGACGCCGAGATCGACGGGCTGCTGAGCGCGCTGAACGCCTGAGCGGCCCGCGCGGCCTTCAACCGCGCGCGATCTCGCCGATCACCGCCGACGCCGCGACAAAGCCGAACACCGCCGTCACCGCCACCGACGAGCCAAAGCCCGCGCACGCCAGCCCCTGGGGGCCGCGCATGGCTGGCTGGCCCGGCTGCCCGTCCAGCGGCGGCGCCTCGTCGATCTCGCAGGCCTGCTGCTCGGGTTCGGGGTATTGCAGCGGCTCGTCCGAATAGACCGCAGCGATGCCGAACTTCTTCTTCGGGTCGCGCGTAAAGCCCCATTGCTTGCGCAGGCCGGCGCGCACCTTGGACAGCAGCGGGTCCTGAATCGTGCGCGCCAGGTCGTCGATACGCACGCGCGTGGGGTCGAGCTGGCCGCCCGCGCCGCCGCAGGTGATCACCGGCACGCCCTGGCGCCGGGCCCAGCCGAGCATCCCGGTCTTGACGCGCACCGCGTCGATGGCGTCGATCACATAGTCATAGCCGGCGCCAAGCAGCTCGGGCACGTTGTCCGGCGTGACGAAATCATCGACCTGCGTCACCTGGCAGCGCGGGTTGATGGCCACGATGCGCTCGGCCATCGCCTCGACCTTGGCGCGCCCGTAGGCATCGCCCAGCGCATGGATCTGGCGGTTGGTGTTGGACAGCGCGATATGGTCCAGGTCGATCAGCGTGATGCGCCCGACCGCATTGCGCGCCAGTGCCTCGGCCGCCCAGCTGCCGACGCCGCCAATGCCGACCACGCATACGCTGGCCGCCTCCAGGCGGGCCAGGCCGGCGGCGCCGTAGAGCCGTGCCACGCCGCCGAAGCGGCGGTGGTATTCGTCTTCGGCCGGGCTTTCGTGGGTCAGCGGCTCGGGCAGGCCGGCCAGCTCGTGTGCGGCATCGTTCATGCTGGAGGAATCGAATCGATGGAGATCGGCAGGTTTGGCGCCCGGCTGCAGTGGGCAAGAATCCGGCATTTTCCGGCGGCGATGTCAGCCAATCCCCGACAAAGACAGGAAGCGCGCAACTATACAATAGACGTGCAGTAGTCCGTTCGCCGCCCCGCACTGGCGTGGTCGGCCCCGGCCCTGCCCCCCGCCAGACAGGAGAGCCCGCCTCATGCCCGTGCGCCGCAAGGTTGTTCTGTGGAGTGTGCTGACACCAGTTGCGCTGATCGCGCTGCTGGTGGTCGTGATCCTGACCTTCGACTGGAACCGCCTCAAGCCCTGGCTCAACGACCGCGTCTCGGAGGCCATCGGCCGCCCCTTTGCCATCAACGGCGACCTGACCGTGACCTGGCGCCGCGGTGAGGGCGAGAAAGGCTGGCATACGCTGGTGCCGTGGCCGCGGCTGTCGGCGCGCGACATCACCATCGGCAATACCGACTGGGCCAGACAGCCCCATCTGGCAACCGTGCGCGAACTGATCTTCGTGCTGCGTCCGATACCGCTGCTGGCACACCAGATCGCGGTGCCGACCATTGTTGTCGACAGCCCGGCGGTGTGGCTGGAGCGCCTGCCGGACGCCCGTAACAACTGGACCCTTGAGTTCGGCCCCAAGAAGGGCCCGTCCGAATGGGAGCTGGATATCGGCGAGGTGGTGCTGGCGCGCGGCAACCTGGCGCTGGCTGACCAGTTCAAGAAGATCGAGCTGCAGGCGGAGCTCGACACCATCGGCGGCAACCCGCTCTATGACAAGGCCCGCGACGGCGCGCTGGTGGCACCCGAGGCGTCCCAGGTGCCGCCCGGGCCGCCCGCCAGTGCGGCCGCGGCAGCCTCCGCGCCGGCGGCTTCGGCATCCGGCGCGGCCAGCGCACCCGGGGCATCGGGCCCGCCGGCCTCGGCCGCCGCTGCCAACGGCCGCTACGGCGTGCGCTGGAAAGCCACCGGCCGCTACAACGAAGCCACCATCAACGCCAGCGGCAAGGCCGGCACGGTGCTGAGCCTGCGCAACACCGACGTGCCCTTCCCGTTCCTGGCCGATGTGCGGGTTGGCACCACCCGCGCCGTGATCGAAGGCACCGTGACCAACCCCGCCCATCTGGCCGCGCTGGACGTGCATCTGACGCTGACCGGCGACAGCATGGCCAAGCTGTATGCGCTGACCGGCGTGGTGCTGCCATCCACGCCGCCATACCAAACCCGCGGCCGGCTGATGGCAACGCTGCGCAAGGAAGGCTCGGTCTACGAGTACCAGAAGTTCACCGGCCGCGTCGGCGGCAGCGACCTGTCCGGCACGCTGACCTTCACCAAGCGTGACCCGCGCCCGCTGCTGGCGGGCAACCTGGTGTCGAACCAGCTGCGCTTTGTCGACCTGGCCCCGCTGATCGGCGCCGATGCCAGGCCCGGCCGCCCCGCCAAGGACAGCCCGGTAGCCCAGCCCGCCGACAAGGCGCTGCCGGTGGCCCCGTTCCGCACCGAGCGCTGGGACGAGATCGATGCCGACGTGCACTTCACCGGCAAGCGCATCATCCGCGATGCAGAACTGCCGATCAGCGACCTGGTCACCCACCTGAAGCTGCAGGGCGGCGTGCTACTGCTCGACCCGCTCAACTTCGGCGTCGCCGGCGGCAACCTGGTGTCGACCATGCGCCTCGATGGCAAGCGCGAGCCGATGGGGGCCACGGTCGACATGACCGCGCGGCACATGAAGCTGAAGCAGCTGTTCCCCACATTTGACCTGATGCGCGCCAGCATCGGCGAACTCAACGGCAGCGCCAAGCTCTCGGCCACCGGCAATTCAGTGGCGGCGCTGATGGCCTCTTCCAACGGCGAAGCCAAGCTGCTGGTCGAGAACGGCACGGTCAGCAAGTTCCTGCTTGAAGCGATGGGGCTGAACGTGGGCAGCGTGGTGATCCGCAAGCTGTTCGGCGACAGGCCGGTGCGGATCAACTGCGGCGTCAGCGACTTTGCCTTCACCGACGGCATCGCGCGCGCGCGCACCTTCGTGCTGGATACCGACGATGCGGTGATCGAGACCACCGGCGGCATCGACCTGCGCAATGAAAAGCTGGCGCTGACCATCCACCCGGACTCCAAGGGCCTGCGCGTGTTCTCGCTGCGCTCTCCGCTCTACGTGGGCGGCACCATGAAGAAGCCGTCCGTCAGCCCCGATATCGGCGTGCTGGCGCTGCGCGCCGGCGGCGCGCTGTCGCTGGCCCTGCTGGCACCGGTGGCGACGGCGGTGCTGCCGCTGGTGGACCTGTCGCCGGGCGGCGAAGACAACCTGTGCGCAACGCTGCTGGCCGACCTGCGCAAACGCCCGGTCGCGCCGCCGCCGGGCAAGACCTACAAGGATCCCAGGACCGGCAAGACCGCCGGCATGACCGCCGGCAAGCCGATCCCGAAGGAAACGCCGGGCACCGCCGCGCAGGCTGACGCCCAGACCCGCGAGCCGGCACGCGCCAGCGAGCGCGAGGTGCGCAAGCCGGCGCCAGCACCGGCGCGCCCGGACAACGACGCCCTGTACAAGGGCGGTTGAGGCGCGTGCGAACCAAGGCGCGTCGCCTGGCGGCCACATGGCCGCCCTTGTCTGAAGCAAAATCGCAACACTTTGCCCCGCTGCGACATCGTGCCGCACGCAGCCGTTGTGCCGCGCCCACGCCCGGCGCATAATTAAACGGCCATTTATAAGAAGTTTAAGCATGGCAAGCATCGGGTGCGGTGCGGGTTCGCCCGTTGCATCCTTCTGAAGGCGCGGCTGCGGCCGCCCTTTGTTTCCTCTTTGTTTCCCGCCTCGGCACGGCCGCCGGCCGCCATGAGCGCGGCCACTGCGAGCCCCCGTTCCCATGTCGCTGCCGCACGCCGCCGTCCCGCCGATCACCTGGCTGATCGCGCTGACGGTGTGCAACCACGTGGCCTTCAATGCCAGCCGCGTGGTGGTGTCGCTGTTCGCGATTTCCCTCAAAGCCTCCACCGTCACGCTCGGCGTGCTGATGTCGCTGTATGCGGTGCTGCCGATGCTGCTGGCAATCCGCGCCGGCAAGCACATCGACGAGATCGGGCCGCGCAAGCCGATGACCGCGGGCTCGCTGATGGTGGTGGCGGGCACGCTGCTGCCGGTGCTCTGGCACGACCTCGGCGCGCTGTACCTGTCATGCGCGCTGATCGGCGTGGGCTTCATGCTGGTGCAGGTGGCGATGCAGCTGCTGATCGGCCAGGTTTCCACCAATGAGACCCGGCTGCGCAACTACACCTGGCATGCGCTGGGGCTGTCGGTGTCCGGCACGCTCGGGCCGGTGACGATGGGCTACGTGATCGAACATGCGGGCTTCCGCCCCGCCTTCATGGTGCTGGTGACGGTGGCGCTGGTCGGCCAGGCCGGCCTGCAATGGCTGCGTCCGCGCCTGCCGGCGCAAGGCGGCAATGCCGGGCGCATCGCCATCGAGGACGGCAGCCGCCACTCCACGCTGGACCTGCTGCAGCAACCCGAGCTGCGCGCGGTCTTCATCGCCAGTGCGGTGCTGTCCGCCGCATGGGACCTGCACGCCTTCCTGATCCCGATCCAGGGCTCGCGCATCGGCCTGTCGCCGTCATCGATCGGCTGGGTGCTGGGCGCTTTCGCCATGGCCACCTTTGCCATCCGCGTGGCGATGCCGGCGGTGTCGCGCCAGCTCTCGGAGTGGAAAATCATCCGCAGCGCGCTGCTGGTGGGCGCGCTGGCCTACCTGGCCTACCCTTTCGTCACGCACTTCTGGCTGATGTGCGGGCTGGCCTTCGTACTGGGCCTGGCACTGGGCAGCGCCCAGCCCAATGTCATGAACATCCTGCACACAGCGTCGCCGCACGGCCGCGCCGGCGAGGCACTGGGCCTGCGCTCGGCGGTGCTCAATACCGGCCAGGTGGTGTGGCCGCTCACGTTTGGCGTGGTCGGCACGGCGCTGGGCATGCTGCCGATCTTTTTGTCGATGGCGGGCGCGATGGGCGTGGCCGGTTACTACTCGCAGCGCCAGGGGCGCAAGGTGCTGCCGCCGCCGGTTTAGCCCCCGCGGCAGGTGGCGCTGCCGATACACTTGTCGCCACGCAAATGCGATCCCCGATGCATTCGCTATACTCGAATCAGCCGGACCTGCGGCCCCCGCCCCCGGGCGCACCGCGCATCCCGACCGATATCCTGATGATTGCGACATGACTCAACTTGCCGACCTTCGCCGTACCTATGTGCTGGGCTCTCTGTCCGAAACCGACGTAGCGCCCGACCCGATGAGCCAGTTCAAACGCTGGTTCGACGAGGCGGTCACGGCCAAGCTGCCCGAACCCAATGCCATGACCCTGGCCACGGTCGACGCCGACGGCCAGCCGTCCGCGCGCATCGTGCTGCTCAAGGGCATCGACGACCGGGGCTTCACCTTCTTCACCAACTACGAAAGCCGCAAGGGCCTGGACCTGGCGGCAAACCCGCGCGCGGCGCTGCTGTTCCACTGGGTGCAACTGGAGCGCCAGGTACGCGTCGAAGGGCGCGTCGAGAAAGTCTCGGATGACGAGAGTGACGCCTATTTCGCCACGCGCCCGCTGGGCTCGCGCGTGGGCGCCTGGGCCTCTGCGCAAAGCCGCGAGGTGCCCGGCCGCGACGTGCTGGAGCAGCGCGAGCAGGAATACCGCAGCAAGTTCGGCGAAAACCCGCCGCGCCCCCCGCACTGGGGCGGCTACCGCCTGGTGCCGACCGCGCTGGAGTTCTGGCAGGGCCGCCCGTCGCGGCTGCACGACCGCATCGCCTTCCGCCTGCAACCCGGAGGCGACTGGCAGATCGTGCGGCTGTCGCCCTGAAGCGGTTGGCGCGCACCTGAACATGCGCCAACAGCGCCGAACGGGTCGGTAGTTGGGTCTTCTGGACGGTGCGCTGCACAAGCTGCGGAATTGGACTAAAGTGAGACAGGCGTCGCTTGGTTACTCTTTTCTTGCAGCGTTCACGACGGATTGGGCAAGGTTCCAGCTCAGTACCAACCTTGCCTGATGCGTCGGCCGAAGCGTGTGCCGCAACCCATCAGGAGGTAAAGCGCATGTTTTTCAAGCAAGCCCTGGAAAAGCAACTCGACAACTGGATCGCCGACCTGCGAGAGAATGCCAATCTGCCGGTCAGCTTGCGGCTGTGGAATGGCACCGAATACCCGCTCGGGCACTTCGACAAGCCGGCTGTCACGCTGACCGTACGCGAGGCCGCGGCCCTGCCGCTGCTGCTTACGCCGAGCCTGGACAACCTCGGCGAAGCGTATGTGCAGGAGAAAATCGACTTCGAGGGCAGGCTGACGGACATCATCAAGGTCGCCTACGGCTTCTCGGCCGCGGCCACGCACCGCGCTGGCGGCGCGCTGTTCAAGGTGGCGCAGCACTTCACGCATACCAAGCAGGAAGACAGGAACTCGATCCAGTACCACTACGACGTCTCCAACGACTTCTACAAGCTCTGGCTCGATCCCAACATGGTCTACTCCTGCGCCTACTTCGAGCACGGCGACGAAGACCTGGCCACGGCGCAACTCAAGAAGATCGACCACATTCTGACCAAGATCCGGCTGCAGCCGGACCAGACGCTGCTGGACATCGGCTGCGGCTGGGGCGCGCTGGTGCTGCGCGCCGCGCAGAAGTTCGGGGCGCGCTGCGTGGGCATCACGCTGTCGCAGAACCAGTTCGACCTAGCCACCGAGCGCGTCAGGTCCGCGGGCCTGTCCGACCGCATCGAGATCCGGCTGCAGGACTACCGCGACACCGCCGGCACCTTCGACCGCATCACCAGCGTCGGCATGTTCGAGCATGTGGGCAAGGACAACCTGCCCGGCTACTTCAGCCGCATCCGCGAACTGCTCGCCGACGACGGCTATGCGATGAACCACGGCATCACCTCGCCCGACCCGGACAACGGCGCGACGCCGATGGACGGCGCCGAGTTCATGGACCGCTATGTGTTCCCGCAGGGCGAGCTGCCGCATATCGGGCTGGTGCTGCGTACGCTGCAGCAAGGCGGCCTGGAAGCCTTCGACGTCGAACTGCTGCGCCGCCACTACGCGCAGACGCTGCACCACTGGGCCGACAACTTCGAGGCCCGCGGCGACACCATCCGCAGCCTGGTCGGCGAGAAGAAGTACCGCATCTGGCGGGTCTACCTGGCCGGCTGCGCGCATGCCTTCGAGACCGAGAAGATGTCGATCTACCAGGTGCTCTGCCACAAGGCCGGGCTGCCGGCCGATACGCTGCCGTGGTCGCGCCGCTATATCTACGGCCAACCCATTGGCCGCAACGACTGAAGGCAACGCTGGCGATTGACTGAAGACCTCTTTGGCGGGCTGCCCCTGCCCACCCCACCTGCCCCTCCGGAACGGCCCGCCTCCCACCCGGGCGCGGCCGTCCCGCCCGCTCCCTCCGGCAAACCCGCGCGCGGCAAGAGCGTGCAACCCGCACAGGCGGACGAAGCCCTGCGCGCGCTCGCCGCGAAGCTGCCATCGAACCTGTACTTCGGCACGTCCTCCTGGGCCTACCCCGGCTGGAACGGGCTGGTCTATGACGGCGAGTACGGCGACAGCCTGCTGTCGCGCAAGGGCCTGGCCGCGTATTCGCGCCATCCGCTGCTGCGCGCCGCCGGCATCGACCGCGGCTTCTACGGGCCGATCCCGCTGGCGGACTACCTGTCCTACGCCGCGCAGGTCCCCGATGGCTTCCGCTTCCTGGTCAAGGCGCCCGCCAGCGTCTGCGATGCCTGGCTGCGCGGCCCCGACGGCGCCGGCCGGCTGGCCAATGCCGCCTTCCTGGATGCGGAGATCGCGGTGCGCGACTTCATCGTGCCCGCCACCAGCGGGCTGGGCAGCAAATGCGGGCCGCTGCTGTTCCAGCTGTCGCCGATGGGGCCGCTGGCCGACAGCGCCATGTTCCTGGAACGGCTCGACGCTTTCCTGGGCGCGCTGCCGGCGCTCGACCCGTCGATCACCCCGCATGCGTGCTACACGGTTGAGCTGCGCGACCCGGCACTGCTGACACCACGCTACATCCGGCTGCTGCGCCGCCGCGGCGTGCGCTTCTGCCTGTCGGCACGCGACCGCCTGCCGCCGGTGCCGCGCCAGGCCGCGGCGCAGGCGCTGATGGACGAGGAAGCGCCGGGTCCGCTGGTGCTGCGCTGGATGCTGCATGGGGGCCGGCCCTACGCCTACGCGGAAAAGCTGTACGCACCCTTCGACCGCATCGTCGACGACGACCCCGACACCCGCCATGCCATCGCCGATGTGGTGGCGCGCACGCTGCGCGCGGGGCAGCCTGCCATCGTCATTGTCAGCAACAACGCCGAGGGCTGCGCGCCACTGAGTTGCGTGCGGCTGGCCGAGGCGATCATTGCGAGGCTGGCGCGGTGAATGACTGACGGCCGGCGCACGGTGACCGATAGGCCGCTCCCGCAGGCAAGGGCCGCCACTGCCTGAAGACTTGTGCACAATGTGCACAGCCGGAGACCATGCGCTTGTCGCCACCCACGCGATCGGATTGAATCGGGGCACCTTCCGACCGAGGAAGGATGGAGACGACGATGCCCCTTTCCACTTCGGCGCGCACACCGGGCCGCGCCGCCCTGCCGCAGCTGCTTGATCCTGCCTCGATAGCCATTGTCGGCGCCTCGCGCGATACCAGCCGCATCGGCGGCGTGGCGCTGGACCACCTGCAGCGCCTTGGATACCAGGGCCAGGTGTATCCGGTCAATCCGCGCTATGCGGAGATCGCCGGCCTGGCGTGCTATCCCGATATCGAATCCGTGCCGCAGGTGCCTGACGTGGCGGTGCTGGCGCTCGGCGCGGACGAGGTGCTGCCGCAGTTGCAGCGCTGCCATGCTTGCGGCGTCCGTGCCGCCATCGTCTACGCCTCGGGCTTTGCCGAGGCCGGTGAAGCGGGTGCCGGGCGCCAGGCCGCACTTGCGGCCTTCGCCCGCGAGAGCGGCATGGCAATCGCCGGACCCAACTGCATGGGGCTGGCCAACCTGACCACGCGCGCCATCACCGCATTTGCCACCACGTTCCGCGCGTTCCCGCCGCAGGACGGCCCGGGTGCCGTGAGCCTGCTGACCCAGAGCGGCAACGTCTGCGCCATCGTCTACGCCACAGGCAGGCAGATGGACGTGGGCTTCCACCAGTTCATCAATACCGGCAACGAAGCCTGCCTGGACTATTCGGATTACCTCGACTACCTCGCGGACGATCCGCAAACCGCGGCCGTGGTCGGTTACGTGGAAGGCCTGCGCAACGGCAGTGGCTTCATCGAAGCCGCTGCGCGCCTGCGCGCGGCAAACAAGCCACTGATCCTGCTGAAGGCCGGCGAAAGCGAGGCCGGTTCGGCGGCCACGCAATCCCATACCGCCGTGCTGGCCGGCAACCAGGCCATCTACCGCGCCGCCTTCGCCCAGATCGGCGCGATGCAGGCGAGTGATCCGGCCCACCTGACCGACCTGGCATACCTGGCCGGCTTCCGCCATCGCAGCGCGGGGCGCCGGGTGGTAGTGGCTTCCGTGTCGGGCGCGATGGGTGCCCTGTCGGCCGACCTGCTCAGCGCGGCCGGACTCGACGTGCCGCGCCTGCACGAGGCGGTCCAGCAGCGCCTGCTGGCGGTCGTGCCGGAGCTCGGCGCGGTGGCGAACCCCGTCGACCTGACCGGCCAGCTGTTCAACCGCAGCGGCCTGGCCTACGCCGTGCTCGACCACCTTGCCGCCACTGACGGCATCGACGTCATTTTCCTCTACGCCACCGCCTACCTGCTGGATCGCGTGGCCGACGAGCTGATCGAGGTGGCGGGCAAGACCGACCGCCTGATCATCGTCGCCACCACGGGCGAGCCGGCCAGCCGCGCACGGCTGGCCGACGCCGGTGTGGCACTGTTCCCGGACTGCGCACGCGCGGCCCGGGCCCTGGGCACGTACGTGGGCTGGCTCGGCACGGCGGCGCCGACCGCGCACTGGATGGCGCTGCGCGCGCGGGCCGGCGGCGACGCGGCCGCCCGTGCGCCCGCCGCCGCCATGGACGAGCACCAGGCCAAGCAGTGGCTGGCGGGCTTCGGCGTGCCGGTCGGCGCGGAGGCGGCCGCGGCCACGCCCGAGGACGCCGCGCGCGCCGCCGAAGCCATCGGCTTCCCGGTCGCAGTGAAAGTGCTGAGCCCGGACATTGTGCACAAGACCGAGGTTGGCGGCGTCCGGCTGGGACTGGCCAACGCGCGGCAGGTGCGCGAGGCGGCGGCCGAGGTGGCTGCCGCCGCCGCGCAAGCCCTGCCGCAGGCACGACAGCGCGGCGTGCTGGTGCAGCAAATGGCAAGCGGCGTGTGCGAGCTGATCGTCGGCGTGACGCGCGACCCGGTCTTCGGCCTGGCCATGACGGTAGGCATGGGCGGGATCTTCACCGAGATCTTCCACGACGTCGCGCACCGACTGCTGCCGGTGGACCGCGCCATGGCGCGCGACATGCTGGCCAGCCTGCGCGGCTACCGGCTGATGACAGGCTTCCGCGGCAAGCCCGCGGCCGACCTCGACGCGGCGGCCGACGCGATTGCCGCGCTCTCCGACGCCGCCATGTCGCTGGGCGACAGCCTCGCCGAAATGGAAGTGAATCCCATGCTGGTGCGCGCTGCCGGGCGCGGTGCCGTCGCCCTCGACGCGCTGGTCCTGATGCAGCCTCAGAACCCCGAGGGAGGTGCGCAATGACGCGGGATATCACCAGACCCGGGATCGTGGACGGCCGGCGCCGCGAAACGCTCACGCTGCTGGCAATGGGCGCCCTGGCCCCGCTCGGCGCCCTGGCATCGCGCAAGGCACTGGCGCACAGTTTTCCCACCCAGCCGGTCACGCTGATCGTCCCCTTCGCGGCGGGCGGCGCCACCGATACGCTGGTGCGCACGCTGGCCGATGGCGCGGCCAGGACGCTGGGCCAGCCTGTCGTCGTGGAAAACCGCCCGGGCGCGGCGGGCGTACTGGGCGCCAATGTCGTGGCGCGGGCCAGGCCGGATGGCTACACCGTGACCGTGATCCCTGAACCGGTGTTCCGGCTGCCTCACCTGCAGAAGACGCAGTTCGACCCGCTGCAGGACTTCACATATGTGATCCACCTGACCGGCTACACGCTGGGGGTGGCGGCGCGCGCCGACGCGCCATGGAAATCCTGGCAGGACATGGTCGAGGATGCCCGGCGCCGTCCTGGCAAGATCAGCTATGGCAGTACCGGCACCAACGGCACCATGCATGTGACGATGGAAGAGATCAGCGGGAAGCTCGGCATCGAGCTCAACCATGTGCCCTACAAGGGCGAGTCCGAGATCATCACCGCAATGCTCGGCGGCCATATCGACCTGGCGGTCACCGCCGGCGGCATCGGTCCCTACGTCGATAGCGGCAAGGCGCGCTGGCTGGTGCTGTGGACCGCCGAGCACTCGCGGCGCTGGGCCCGCGTGCCAACGCTGCGCGATGTCGGCATCGACATGGTGTCAACCTCGCCGTTCGGCATCGCCGGGCCGCGCAACATGGACCCGCAGTCCGTGCAGGTGCTGCACGATGCGTTCCGCAAGGCCTTGAACGACCCCGCCATGCAGAAGGTGCTGGAGCGGTTCGACCAGGAGAGCGCCTACCTGAACAGCGCCGACTACGCCGCCTTCGCGCGCCAGCGCTACGAGAGCCAGGGCAGGCTGGTGAAGCGCCTCGGCCTGACGGCCAATCCATGACCGCGGAGACCGCAATGTCCTATCGTTCCGTATTCCATCGCGGCCTGTTCGCCGGCCGCACGGTGCTGGTAACCGGCGCCGGCAGCGGCATCGGCCGTTGCACGGCACACGAACTGGCCAGTCTTGGCGCGCGCCTTGCGCTGGCCGGCCGCAAGCTCGAGAAGCTTGAGCAGGTGAAGGCCGAGATCATCGCCGTCGAGCCGGAAGCCGCCAGCCGCATCACGCTGCACAGCTGCGACATCCGCGACGAGGCCCAGGTGCGCGAGACCGTAGCCGCCGTGCTGGCCGCGCACGGCGCCATCAACGGCCTCTTCAACAACGCCGGCGGGCAGTTTCCGTCGCCGCTGCGCGATATCAGCCTGAAGGGCTGGGAAGCCGTGGTGCGCAACAACCTTACTGGGGGCTTCCTGGTGGCACGTGAATGCTTCACGCAATGGATGGAAGCCAACGGCGGCGCCATCGTCAACATCATTGCCGATATGTGGAATGGCATGCCGGGCATGGGCCATTCGGGCGCCGCGCGCGCCGGCATGTTGTCTTTCACCGAGACCGCCGCCTGCGAATGGGCCGCTGCAGGAGTGCGCGTGAACGCGGTGGCGCCCGGCTGGATCGCTTCCAGCGGCTTTGACACCTACCCGCCGGAATTCCAGGCCAAGATCCGCCAGCTGGCGCGCAAGGTGCCGCTGCAGCGCCTGGGCACCGAAGCCGAAGTCTCAGCGGCCGTGGTGTTCCTGCTCTCGCCGGCGGCGGCCTTCATCACCGGCTCGACCATCCGTGTCGACGGCGGCGTGCCCAACGCCAAGCACACCTGGCCGCAGCCCGAGCACCAGCGCTCGGAGCCTTTCAACGGCTTCCCGCTCTACACGCTGCCGCAGTGCCTGACGCCAGCCACCGAATCAGAGACACCATGACCCTGCAACCGCCAAATCCACGCTACTACAGCGCCGACCACGAAGCCTTCCGCGCCAGCGTGCGGCGCTTCTTCGAGAAAGAGGTGGCGCCCAACGCCGAGGCCTGGGACGAAGCCGGCAGCTTCCCGCGCGAGCTGTACCGGAAGGCCGCCGCAGCCGGCCTGCTGCAGCCGGGCTTTCCGGAAGCATACGGTGGCGCCCCATGCGATGCCTTCTATCGCATGATCCTGTTCGAAGAGCGCGCCTGGGGCGGCTCGGGCGGCATCGCCTCGGGGCTGTTCTCGCACACCATCGGTGCGCCACCGATCGCCGCGGTGGGCAGCGAGGCGCTGAAGGCGCGCGTGCTGCCGCAGATCCTTGCCGGCGAAAAGATTTCCGCGCTCGCCATCACCGAGCCCGACGCCGGCTCCGACGTGGCGCAGCTGTCCACCAGCGCGCGGCGCGAGGGCGACCACTACGTGGTCAACGGCACCAAGCTCTACATCACCTCAGGCATGCGCGCGGACTACTTCACCGTGGCCGTGCGCACCGGCGGCCCGGGTTCCAGCGGCGTGTCGCTGCTGCTGATCGAGGGCGATACGCCGGGCGTGACGCGCACGCCGCTGAAGAAGATGGGCTGGTGGGCATCCGACACCGCGCAGCTGTTCTTCGACGGGTGCCGCGTGCCGGTGGAAAACCTGATCGGCGAGGAAGGCAAGGGCTTTGCCGCCATCACGAAGAATTTCAACCACGAGCGGCTGGCGCTGGCCGCGGCCGCCTGCGGCTATGCGCAAGTCTGCTTCCATGACGCACTGACGTGGGCGCGCGAACGGCGCACCTTCGGCAAGCGGCTGGCCGACCATCAGGTAGTGCGCCACCAGCTGGTGGACATGGCCACGCGCATCGAATCCACGCGCGCCCTGCTGGACGACCTGGCCGCGCGCCTGGACGACGGCGTCGCGCCGGTGGCGCAGATCGCGATGGCCAAGAACATGGCCACGCGCACGTTCCAGTTCTGCGCGGACCGCGCGGTGCAGTTGCTGGGCGGGATGGGCTATATGCGCGGCAGCCGGGTGGAGCGCCTGTATCGCGAGGTCAAGGTGATGATGATCGGCGGCGGCGCCGAGGAAATCATGAAGGACCTGGCGGCGAAGCAACTGAGCCTGTAGCAAGCCGCGGACGGTGCCGACAGGTGCCGTCCGCAGCCGCCTTCCTCTTACTCCAGCCGCAGTCCGCTCTTCTTCACCACTTCACCCCATCGCACCGCTTCGGCCTTGATGAACGCCTGGAACTGCTCCGGCTTGCCGCCGACCGGATCAATCCCATAGTCGATCAGCCTTGCCCGTACGTCGGGCTGCTGCAGGACCGCTTCCATTTCCCGGGCCAGCTTTGCCTGCACCGCCGGCGGCGTCATCGCCGGTGCGATCAGGCCGATCCAGCTGCCTGCCGTGACGCCCGGATAACCGGCCTCGGCCATGGTCGGCACCTCCGGCGCGGCCGGCCAGCGCGTCGGGCTGGAGATCGCCAGCGCGCGCACCTTGCCTGCCTTCACCTGCGGCATCATGGTCTGCACCGAATCGAAGATGATGGCAACCTGCCCCGAGAACAAATCAGGCAGCGCCGGCGAAATGCCCTTGTAAGGCACGTGCGTCATCTGCATGCCGACCGACTGCGCGAACAGCTCGCCCGCCAAGTGCGCGCCGGAGCCATTGCCGCTGGAGGCAAAGGTCATCTTCGCGGGATTGGCCTTGCCCCAGCCCACCAGCTCTTTCACCGTGGTCGGCGGCAGCTGCGCGCTGGAGACCAGCAGCAGCGGAATCCGCCCGATCATGCTGACGCCGGTGAGGTCCTTGAGCGGGTCATAGCTCATCTTCGGATACAGGCTGGGATTGATGGCGTGCCCGGCCACCACCACCAGCAGCGAATAGCCGTCCGGCGCGGACCTGGCGACGTTCTCCGAGCCGATCATGCCGTTGGCGCCGGGGCGGTTCTCCACCACCACCGGCTGGCCGATGCGTTGCGCCAACTTCTGCATCACCAGCCGCGTCACGGCGTCTGACACACCACCAGGCGTGTATGGCACGACCACGCGGATCGGGCGGTTGGGATAGGCGTCGCCCTGCGCCATGGCGGGCAAGGGGCCGGCGAGGCTGCCTGCGGCCAGTCCTGCGAACAGGCCCAGGCATAGCTGGCGCCGGATGCGCGCGTCGGGCTTGGGTCGGGTCATGTCTCCTCCTGGTTGCGCGCGCCAGTGCCGGCGCGCAAGGTCTCTGGCCGGGTCTATGCCCAGCTGCGGGGTACGGAAAGCGGAAAGTCCAGCAGCATCTGCGCGTAGCTCTTGCCCAGCGGGTCCGAGCGCAGGCTCGCCACGCCGCCACCGCCCAACGCGCCGTGCATCAGGAAGTTCAGCGCGTGCAGGCCTGGCACGTCGAAGCGCTCGACCTCGCCCTGCACCAGGTGGGCAAAGTACGCGCGCACGGCTTGCGGAGTGAGCTGCTCGCGCAGCAGTGCCAGGTACTCTGGCTTGCGGGCGATCACGCCGATGTTTTCGTCATCGCCCTTGTCGCCGCTGCGCGCATAGGCAAGCGTGACCAGTGGCCGCTCGACGCGCGGCTCGCGGGGGAGCGCAGGCGATGCCGGCGCGTCGAGCGCGACCGGCGGCTCCTGCGCCGCGCTCTCTGCGGCGTTGGGCAGCAGGATCTCGCCAGCCTCGAACTCCACGCGCATCGGCACGTCCGACTTGGGCACCAGGAAGGAAAACACCTTCACCACCGGCTGGATGTCCACCCGACCCGAGAAGGAAGAGCGCGTGCCCGCCGCCATGGACGTCCCCGCGGAAGAGCATTCGCGCTGCAGGAGGCTCAGCCCCCTGGCGAGCGGATGGCGCGCGCCGATGCGCAGCACCACTTCCCGTGTCGGCAACGCGCGCGCATGCGGGCCATACTGCGATTCGCAGCCGAGCAGCTCGATCACGGTCTCGGTGTAGTCCGGCATCTGGCGTTCAGCCAGCATGGCGCGGGTGCGCGCCAGCAGCGCCTCGGCGGTGCGGCGCGCCTTTGCGGGAGCATCGATGCCGCGGATCGCCATCATCAGGCTGATCTGGTAGCCGTCCTGCCAGGTGGCATTGCCCTTGTAGTGCGTGCCGGGTGCCCGGCCACGCGCGCCATGCACGCGTACGCGCCCGGGCTCGACCAGTTCCGTGCGCACCATGCGGAAGTCGCAGGTCACGTCCGGCATCAGGTAGTTGGCGGGATCACCGACCTCGTACAGCACCTGCTCCGCGACCGCGGCCGGATCGATCAGCCCGCCGGTGTCCGCGGGCTTGCTCAGCACGAAGCTGCCGTCGTGCGCGCAGTCGATCACGGGGTAGCCCATGCGCTCCCAGCCCGGCACGCGCTGCCAGTCGGTAAACAGCCCGCCCGTGGCCTGGGCGCCGCACTCGATCACGTGGCCCGCCAGCGTGCCGGCGGCCAGGCGGTCCCAGTCGGTCCAGTTCCAGCCGAACTCGTGGGCCAGCGCGCCCACCACGACGGCGCTGTCGACGCAGCGCCCGGCAATGACGATATCCGCGCCCAGCGCCAGCGCGCGGGCAATGCCTTGCGCGCCGGTGTAGGCGTTGGCCGACCAGGGCTCGGTGGTTGGCACCGGATTGCCGGCAAGGTCAGCCAGCCCCTCGGCGCACCACTGCGCGAAGCGCGGCTGCACGTCGTCGCCGCTGACCACCGCGATGCGCGGCGACAGCCCCTGCTGCGCCGCCACCTTGAGCAGTGCGTCCCGGCAGCCGTGCGGATTGAGGCCGCCCGCATTGGCAACGACACGGATCCCCCGCCGCAGGATTTCACCGAGGTTCGGTCCCATCGCCGCGTGCACGAAGTCGGTGGCGTAGCCCTGCGCCGGATCCTTGGCACGGGCGCGTGCCAGGATCGACATGGTGGTCTCGGCCAGGTAGTCATAGACCAGATATTGCAGGCCGGGCACCGCCAGCAGTTGTGGCGTGGCGATGGCGGAATCGCCCCAGAACCCGGAAGCGCCACCGATGCGCACAGTCTTGCCGGCGCGCGCTTCGCCTTGCACGGATTCGCTCATGCTTCTTCCTTTGCGGCCACATCGGCCTCCACCCGCGCCAGCAACGAACCGGCACTGGCCTGCCCACCGGCGCGCGCGGGCACCTCCGCCACCACGCCGGCAAACGGCGCCAAAATGGTGTGCTCCATCTTCATGGCCTCCAGCACCACCAGCGCCTGGCCCGCTTCCACGTGGTCGCCCTCGGCCACATTGACCGCGACGATGCGGGCCGTCAGCGGCGCCTGCAGCACGCCGTCGGCGTCGCCCGCATCGCGGCGGCGGCGCGGATCGTGCAGCGGGAACTGCCAGGCGCGGCCGGACTGGAACAGGTGCAGCGCGTGCTTTTCGGCGGCGAACACCAGCGGATAGGCCACGCCGTCGCATTCGACCAGGGCCGTGCCGTTGGCGGCATCGGCACGCAGCACGCGCAGCCTGCATTCCACCGGCGGGTGGTCTTCACCGCGCTGGCGCAGGCTCACGCGCCAGCCGTCGGCGGACACGCGCAGGAACGCTTCCCAGGCCTTGCCGGCCGCATTCAGCACCACGCTGGAAGCCGCACGCGCAAGCGTGGCCGGCTTGCCGCTGCCGCCCAGCAGCCCCGATGCGGCCAGCGCGGCGCTTGCCGTCACATGCACCGGAGGCACCGGGGCCTGCAGCGCCGCCTGCATATGGGTGTCGACAAAGCCCGTATGCACGTCATTGCCGGCGAACGCCGGGTGCGCCAGGCACGCGGCCAGGAACCCCTGGTTGGTGGGCACGCCCAGCAGCGTGCAGTCCTGCACCGATCGCAGCAGCTTGCGGCGCGCCTCTTCGCGGTCGGCGCCATGCGCGACCAGCTTGGCGACCATCGAGTCATAGTGGGTGGGGATGGCACCGCCCTCTTCCAGCGCATGGTCCACACGTACATCGCGACCAGCGGCGGGCGGGCGCCAGCGCAGCAGCGGCCCGCCCTGCGGCAGGAAGCCGGCCGGCACGTCCTCGGCGGTGAGTCGCACTTCGATGGCATGCCCGTTGAGCCGGACCTGGTCCTGCGTGACCGGCAGCGGCTCGCCCGCCGCCACGCGCAGTTGCCATTCGACCAGGTCGAAGCCGGTGATGGCCTCGGTCACGGCGTGTTCGACCTGCAGCCGGGTGTTCATCTCCATGAAGTAGAAGCTGCCCTCGGCATCGAGCAGGAACTCTATGGTGCCGGCGCCGACGTAGCCGATGGCCTTGGCCGCGCGCACGGCGGCCTCGCCCATGCGCGCACGCAGCACCGGGCCGACCGCGGGCGACGGCGCTTCCTCGATGACCTTCTGGTGGCGGCGCTGCACGGAGCAGTCGCGCTCGCCGAGATGGATGACATTGCCGTGGGTATCGGCAAAGACCTGGATCTCCACGTGGCGCGGCGCGATCACGGCGCGCTCCAGGATCAGTTCGTCTGAGCCGAACGCTGCCGCCGCCTCGGAGCGTGCGCTCGACAGCGCCGCGGGCAGCGCCGCCGCGTCGCGCACCAGCCGCATGCCGCGCCCGCCGCCGCCCGCCGCAGCCTTGACCATCAGGGGGAAGCCGATGGACCCGGCCTCGGCCAGCAGCGTGGCGTCATCCTGCGCGGCCCCCTGATAGCCGGGCACGCAGGGCATGTCGGCAGCCAGCATCAGCCGCTTGGCTTCGGCCTTGTTGCCCATGGCGCGGATCGCCGCGGCGGGCGGGCCGACGAAGACCAGGCCGGCGGCGGTGACCGCCTCGGCAAAGGCGGCGTTCTCGGCCAGGAAGCCATAGCCGGGGTGCACGGCATCGGCACCGCTGGCGCGGGCTGCTTCGACGATGGCGGCAATGTTCAGGTACGACTCGCGCGGCGCGGCGGCGCCGATGCACACGGCGCGGTCGGCGCAGGCAAGGTGCGGGCTGTGGCGGTCCGCTTCGGAATACACGGCGACGGTAGCCAGCCCGAGGCGGCGGGCGGTGCGCATGATGCGCACCGCGATCTCGCCGCGATTGGCAACGAGCAGCGTATGGAAGGATCGGCGGGTAGCAGACATGGGAAATCCTGTGAATCTCGTGGAAGATGCGGCTGGCGCGGTCAGCCGGTCGACTGCGCGGCGCGCACCGTGTCGGCATCGAAGCGAACGGTCCAGGCGGCATCGCGCTTGTCGCGGAATGCCGCCACGCCTTCGGCGCCCTCGCGCCGCATGCATTGCGCAAACTGGCGCGAGGCCTCGTCCAGCAGCGGGCCTGGCGGCTCGTGGCCGCAGCGGCCGACCAGTGCCTTGAACACGCGGTTGGCATTCGGGCCGCAACGGCCGATGCGCGTCAGCCACTCGGCTATCAGGGCGTCCAGCTCCGCGCTGTCGGCCGCGAGCTGGTCGACCAGGCCGATGGCTACCGCTGCATCGCCGCTGACGCGCTCGCCGGTCAGGCCCAGGCGGCGCGTGGCGGCAGCGCCCAGCTTTTGCACCACAAAGGGAGCGATCTGCGCGGCGACAATGCCCAGCGTGGTCTCCGACAACGCAAAGCGCGCATCGCGCGTAGCCAGCACGATGTCGGCCGCGCAGGCCAGGCCCATGCCGCCGCCCATGGCCGCGCCCTCAACCGCGGCGATCACCGGCACCGGCAGCACGCTCAGGCGCTCCATGAAGTAGCCGAACTGGCGGTTGCGCGTGGCGACCGGGTCTTCCTGGCTGGCGTCGGCATCGAGCCGGGACTGGAAGCTGCCCACGTTGCCGCCTGCGCTGAAGCTGCCGCCGGAGCCGCGCAGCACCAGCGCGCGGACTTCCGGGTCGGCTTCGGCCTGCGCCACGGCGGCGGCCAGCGCGGCCACCACTTCGGGCGCCAATGCGTTGCGGGTGGCAGGAATGTTGAGGGTGGCAAACAGTACGCCGCCGGCGCGGCGCACGATCACGGCATCGTTGCATGAGCTGTCAGGCATGGCGATCCTGGCTGGTGGTTGGTTCAGGAACGCGTCAGCCGCGCGACATCAGGCCCATCTGCTTGGCAATGACCTGGAGCATGACCTCGTCCGCCCCGCCGCCGATCGAGCCCAGCCGGAAATCGCGATAGGCGCGCGACGCATGGTTGTCCCACGTGTAGCCCATGCCGCCCTGGAACTGCATGCACCAGTCGGCCACCTCGCGCGACAGGCGCCCGGCCTTGAGCTTTGCCATTGAGGCCAGTTCAATGACCTCGCCCCCATTGATATAGGTCTGCGTGGCCATGTAGACCAGCGCGCGCAGCGCCTCCATCTCGGTCTTGAGCTCGGCCAGCTTGAACTGGATGAACTGGTTGTCCAGCAGCGGCTTGCCGAAGGCGATGCGCTGGCGCAGATAGTCGGCGGTTTCCTCGATCAGCGCGTTGCAGGCCAGCCGGCGCGCCGCGCCGTTCAGCCGCTCTTCCTGGAACTGCTTCATCTGGTAGATGAAGCCCATGCCCTCGTCGCCGATGCGGTTGCGCACCGGGACGCGCACTTCGTCGAAGAAGATCTGCGCGGTGTCGGAGCACCACATGCCGAACTTCCTGATCTTCTGCACTTCCACGCCGCGCACGCGCTTGCCGTCTTCCCTGAGCGGCACCACGATCAGCGACTTGTTCTTGTGGACCGGGCCGTCAGAGGTATTGCACAGCAGGCAGATCCAGTCGGCCTGGGTGCCGTTGGTGATCCACATCTTGGAGCCGGAGATGACATAGTCGTCGCCATCGCGCACCGCACGGGTCTTGAGCGAGGCCACGTCGGAACCGGCGCCGGCTTCGGACACGCCGATGGAGCACACCATGTCGCCGGCGATGGCAGGGGCCAGGTAGTTGCGCTTGAGCTCGTCCGAGCCGAACGCGGTCAGCGCCGGCGTCGCCATGTCGGTCTGCACCCCCACGCCCATGCCCACGCCCTGTGCGTGGGCATAGCCCAGCGCCTCGGCGGCGGCAATGGCATAGGAGAAGTCGAGCCCCATGCCGCCGTATTCGACCGGCTTGGTGATGCCGAGGAAGCCGAGGTCGCCCATCTTCTTGAACAGTGCATGCGCCGGGAAAATCTCGGCGGCTTCCCACTCATCGACGAAGGGATCAATCTCCGCCGAGACGAAGCGGCGGATGCTGTCCATGATGTTGCGGTGGTCTTCCGTGTAAAGCATGGTGGTCTCCTGGTGTCTTGTTGGTTCGGGACGTGTCGAGATGGCGGCGGCGCTCAAAAGCGCCCGACACCAAACTGGATCGCATGCGGCTTGCGCAGGCTGGCCTCGCGCGCGGTGGCCAGCACGAAGGCCAGCACGGCGCGCGTGTCGCGCGGGTCGATGACGCCGTCGTCCAGCAGCAGCCCGCTGGTGACGAAGGCGCTGGCCTGGCGCTCGAAGTTGGCAACGATATCGGCGGTCTGGCTGGCAAGCTGCGCCTCATCTACCGGCACGCCCTTGCGCGCGGCCTGCTGGCGCGCCACGATCTCAAGCGTCATGGCGGCCTGCTCGCCGCCCATCACGGCGGTGCGCGCGTTCGGCCACGAGAAGCAGAAGCGCGGCCGGAAGCCCCGTCCGCACATGCCGAAGTTGCCCGCCCCGAACGAGGCCCCGCAGTACAGTGTGATCTGCGGCACCGTCGAGTTCGACAGCGCCTGGATCATCTTGGCGCCATGCTTGATCATGCCGGCCTCTTCCGAGGCACGGCCGACGATAAAGCCGGTGGTGTTCTGCAGGAACACGATCGGCGTGTCCGACTGATTGCATAGCTGGATGAACTGCGCGGCCTTGGTGGCGCCGGCCGGGTCGATAGGACCGTTGTTGGTGATGAAGCCGACCGTATTGCCTTCGATGCGGGCGTGGCCGCACACCGTGCCGGGACCATAGTCGGGCTTGAACGGCAGCCAGGCGGAGTCGTCGACAATGCGCGCGATCACTTCGCGCATGTCCACCGGGCGCTTCATGTCGAGCGTCATCACGCCGTCCAGCTCCGACGGATCGAGCCGCGGAGGGCGGGCGAGCTGCGCGGGCTCCGTCGCCACGGTCGGCCAGTCCAGGCTGGCGACGATGTCGCGTGCGGTGGCAATAGCGTGCTCGTCGTCCTCGGCCAGGTATTCGGCCAGGCCGCTGACCGTGGCATGCAGGTCGGCGCCGCCCAGCTCCTCATCCGTGGCGATTTCGCCGGTGGCGGCCTTCAGCAGCGGCGGCCCCGCCAGGAAGGCGCGCGCGCGATTGCGCACCATCACCACGTAGTCGGACAGCCCCGGCATGTAGGCGCCGCCCGCCGTGGACGAGCCATGCACGACCGTGATCACCGGCAGCCCGGCCGCGGACAGGCGAGCCAGGTTGTAAAACAGCGCGCCGCCGCGGACGAACTTGTCCACGCGGTACTTGCGCAGGTTGGCGCCGGCCGATTCCACCAGGTGAATGAATGGCAGCCGGTTTTCCAGCGCGATCTCCTGGCAGCGCATCAGCTTCATGTTGCCGGCCTCGGTCATGGCACCGGCGTCGATGCCGGAATCCGTGGCCAGCACCATGCAGCGCACGCCGCAGACGAAACCGATGCCGGCCACCAGCGAACCGCCGGGGATGGAGGTCTCGGGGTCGGGATCGTCCATGCCGAAGCCGGCCAGCGTGGCCATCGGCAAGAACGGCGCGCCTGCGTCCAGCAGGCGGCCGATGCGCTCGCGCGGCAGCAGCGCCCCGCGTCTGGCAAAGGTGGGCCGGGCGCGCTCCGAGGCGGCCACGGCACGCTGTTCGAGGCCATGGAGGCGGTCGATCAGGGCCTGCATGCCGGCGCGCTGGCTGGCAAAGGCGTCGGAAGATGAGTCGATGCGTGAGTCGATGGGAATCATGGCGGCTTGCGTGAGGTTCCGTGATGCATGGATTGCAAACCAACACGCTGCCCGGGACAACCGCAATCGCTCAGGTTGTGCATAATGTGCACAAGCCAGAAACCCGGGACGCAGGGCGCGGCATCCGCCACCCCCAAAGCGCCCCCCGACGCACCTTCCCATGCCCACCAAGACCCCCTCGCCCGGCGGCGTGCAGAGCCTGTCCCGAGCCTTCGCCCTGCTCCGGCTGCTCGCCGAGCATCACGAGGCGGGACTGACCCTGCCCGAGCTCGCCGCGATAGCGGAGATCGACCGTACCACCGCGCACCGGATGGCGCGCTTTCTGGAATCCGCGGGGTATGTCGAGCGCGAGTCGGGGGGCAAGCGTTATCACCTGGGCACTGCCGCCATGGCGCTGGGCCTGCGCGCGATGAACTGGCCGCCGCCCAACAGCGCGCTGGTGAGCAAGATGAAGGCGCTGGCCCGGCTCACGGGCGACGCGGTGTTCCTGACCGTGCGCATCGGCGACCATGGGCACTGCCTGCATACCGAGGAAGGCAGCCACCGGATCAAGACCTTCCACTTGCTGACCGGCACTTCCCGCCTGCTGGGCCAGGGCACCGGCAGCATGGCGTTGCTGGCGAAGATGGACAACGAGGCGGTGCGTGCGCATTACGAGCGGCACCGCGCCGAGTACGCAGCCGGGGGCCTGAGCCTGCTCAGGCTGTTGCGCGGTGTAGAGCGCGCCCGCAAGCTGGGCTATGCGCTTGCCGGCGCGGAGGGGGTGGCAGGCGTGGGCATTGCACTGCCCCTGGAAATGGGCGCCGAGGCGGCCATCAGCATCATGTCTACCGCGTCGCGGATGCCGGCGGCGCGGCGGCATGAGATGGGAGCGATTGTCGGCGCGATGTTTGCGCAGGGAAATTAGGGCCGGTTTCTGGCGCCGACCCAGGCGCCCAGTCCCTACTTCCTCAACTTCCCCTCAAACTGCTTTCGAAACTTGGCCAGTTTCGGCGAGATCACCAAGGCACAGTACCCCTGGCTCGGATTGTCCTGATAGTAGTTCTGGTGACTTGCCTCGGCGCGCCAGTACGGCTGCTCCGGCTCGACCTGCGTAACGATCGGCGCATCAAAAACCTTGGCCGCGGCCAACTCCCGCATCACGTATTCCGCCGTGGCCCGCTGCGCCTCCGAATTCGTAAAGATCGCCGACCGGTACTGCGGCCCCACATCGTTACCCTGCCGGTCCGGCGTGGTCGGGTCGTGGATGGCGAAGAAGATCTCCAGGATCTGCCGAAAATTGATCACCGACGGATTGAAGGTGACACGCACCACCTCGACGTGCCCGGTATCCCCCTCGCAGACCTGCTGGTAAGTCGGGTGATCCACATGCCCGCCGGTATAACCGGACTCCACCGCCACCACGCCATCGACCTGCTGGAAAACCGCTTCCAGGCACCAGAAGCACCCGCCGCCCAGCGTGGCCGTTTCAAGTCCATGTTCCATTTGCGCCGCCCCCTTGCGTTGTCGTCTGTGGTGTCACGGCCTCAAGCATAAGCGCAGATTGGCGCCCTTGCAGCAGATTCAGCCAGGCTGGCGCTGCGCCTCCAGCATCGCGCGCAGTTGCGGCTTGAGCACCTTGCCCAGCGCGCTGCGCGGCAGGTCGTCCAGCAGCACCACCTCGCGCGGCAGCTTGAAGCGGGCAATGCGCGTAGCCAGCAGTTCGCGCAGCGGCTCCGCCCCCAGCGCGTCGCGCGGCGCGCCCGGCGCGGGCACGATCACCGCCACCGGCACCTCGCCCCAGCGCGCGTCGGCCACGCCGACGACCGCGCACTCCTGCACCCCGGGCAGGCCGACCAGCACGTTCTCGATCTCGGCGGGATAGATGTTCTCGCCGCCCGAGATGATCATGTCCTTGCTGCGGCCGACGACTTCGATGCAGCCGCCGGCATCGCGGTGCGCGAGGTCGCCGGAATGGAACCAGCCGTCGGCCAGGCCGTTATCAGGCTGGTTCCAGTAGCCCGCCATCACGTTGGCGCCGCGCACCCAGAGTTCACCGACTGCGCCCTGCGCCACCTCGGCACCGTCCGGGCCGGCCAGCCGGACTTGCGCCTCCGGCTGCGGCCAGCCGGCATAGCCAGGCCGGGCCAGCGCATCCTGCAGCTTCAGCACCACCGACACCGGACCGGTCTCGGTCGCGCCATAGACCTGCCCCAGCGGCACACCGCGCGCATGAAAGGCCTCGATATACGACAGCGGGATGGTCGACGAACCTGCCATCACGCCGCGCAGCGCCGACAGGTCGGCCCCGGGCCAGCCGGGATGCTCCAGCACCGCGCGCAACGTGGCCGGCACCATCAGCGACAGGCTCGGCCGCGCCTGCGCGACCGCGCCAAGCCAGGCATCCGGCGCAAAGCGGTCGTGCAGCGTGACTTGCGCCCCGGCCAGCAGCGCCGGCAGCGTCTGGATGCACAGCCCGCCGACGTGGAACATCGGCAGCACCGACAGCACGTGATCGTCCGCGGTCATGCCATGCGCCCACCAGCTGGCGCGCGCATTGGCCAGCAGCCCGGCCTGCGTATGCACCGCGCCCTTGGGCTTGCCGGTGGTGCCGGAGGTGTAGGCGAGCAGCAGCGGCGCCTCGTCCGGCACCGGCGGGTGGGGCACGCCGAACGGCGCGGGATGGTCGACCAGCCGGTCGAGATGCGCGACCTGGCAGCCGCCGCCAGCCTCCTGCGCCAGCCCTGCATGGCGCTCGTCATGGAACAGCGCGGCCAGCTGCGTGTGGGCGGCGATGGTACGCAGCTCCGCCGGCGCCAGCCGGTAGTTCAGCGGCACGAACATCGCCCCGACACGCGCGCAGGCGAACAGCAGCACCAGCTGCAGTTCGTGGTTCAGGCACAGCGTGCCGACGCGCTCGCCCGCGCGGATGCCCCACGTCGCTGCCAGGTGGGCGCTGGCACGCTCGACGCGCCGCCACAGCTTGCCGTAGGTGAAGGTGCGGCCCAGGTAGTGCAACGCCGGCCGCCCCGGCGCCGCGGCGGCATGGCCATGCAGCATGGCCGGCAGCGCGCCCAGCCCGGCGGCGCCCGCACGCATGGCGCGACGGGCGGCGCTCATTCGTCGCGCTCGCCGGATTCGTACAGGGTCTCGCGCCCCATGCGGTCCAGGATCAGCTCGGCGGTCCAGGGCAGCATCAGCGCGCCGCAGCGCGAGTCGCGGTAGAGCCGCTCCAGCGGCAGGTCCTTGAGCATCGACTGCCCGCCGCAGGTGCGGATCGCCAGCCGGGCGATGTCGTTGGCGCCTTCCATCACGGTGTAGTGCGCGGCGTACAGGCGCAGGCGCTCGTCCTTGGTCGGATTGGGCTTCGCCTCATGGATCACGCGCCAGAAGAGCGATCGCATGGTTTCCAGCTGGATGCGCATCTGCGCCACCGCGATCTGCTTGGTCGGGTACATGCGGCGCTTGACCGGCGGCTGGCCCGGCACCTCGCCGCGCAGGTACTGCACGGTAAAGTCGTAGGCGGCCTGGGCCACGCCCAGGTAGGTCGGCGACAGCGTGAAGAACATCGCCGGCCAGGTCTGCGCCGCGCGGTAGTAGACGCCGCGCGGCATCAGCTGCTCGTGGTCGGGCACGAACACGTCCTTGAGCAGCAGCGTGCGCGACACCGTGCCGCGCATGCCCATCGGGTCCCACTCGCCGGTCACGGTCAGCCCTTCCGCCTTGCCGGGCACGGCAATGTAGAGCGTGTCGCGCATGTCGGGATGCTGGTCGCCGCGGTCCTCGGTGCACAGGATGCCGTAGTAGTCGGCCGCGCCCGACAGCGAGGCGAAGATCTTGCGCCCGTTCAGTACCCAGCCGCCATCGACCTTGCGCGCGGTGGTGCCGAACGGCGCCTTGCCCGCGGCGGCGGCGGAGCCTTCGGAGAACGGCTGCGCATAGACGGCGCCGTCGCGCACCACGCGTGCGAAATGCAGCTCGCGCCGGGCTTCGTGCTCGGCGCGCTGGTCAGGTGTCATCTCGATGCCGTCGGACAGCACGCCGGTCCACATGGTCGAGCAGATATGCATGTTGTACGTCAGCGCCGTGGCCCCGCAGAAGCGGCCGATCTCGGCGCCCACCATGCAGTAGGTGGCAAAGTCCGCGCCCTCGCCGCCGAACGCCCGCGGCACGCACAGCGCCAGCAGGCCGGCCTCGCGCAGGTCGGCATAGTTGGCGAAGGGGAAGCTGGCCTCGCGGTCCCAGGTGGCTGCGCGCGCGGCAAAGCGTTCGCGGCCCAGGCGGTTGGCCAGCGCCAGCAGGCGCGCTTGTTGCGGGGTAAAGTCCGCCGTACCGATGGCGGGAATGAAGTCGAGCTGTCCGGATGGCATGTCGCGGTCTCCTGTTTTCCTGCTCGCACCGGATGCGGTCGCGGCGCGGCGGTGGTTCTTGTGTTGCGTTGCCGGAAAGCGGCGTGGTTCAGTGCACGGGGAAGCGCCGGTGCAGGAAATCCAGCACCGCCTCGTTGAACAGCGCGGGGCGCTCCATGCAGGCCAGGTGGCCGACATCCGGCAGGCAGCGGTACTCGGCGCCCGGAATGCGCTGGGCCATGCGCTCCATCACCTCGGGCGCGGCATTGGTGTCGTGCTGCCCGGCCAGCGCCAGCACCGGCACCGCGATGCGCGGCAGCGCGTCGCGCTGGTTGAAGCGCACCAGCGCGCCCAGCGCCGCGCGGTAGGTGGGCGCCGGCACCGCCGCCATCACCGCCGTGGCAAAGGCCACGGCTTGTGGCTCGGCATCGGGCGCGACCATGGTGCGCACCAGCCCGGCGGCCATCTCGGCCATGGTCCTGCCGGCGTCCAGCGGCGCGGTGCGCGCGGCGACGAAGTCGCGCTGCCAGGGCCCGTCACCCTTGCCAAAGGCGGGCGAGGTGCCGGACAGCACCATGCCGTCGATCAGCGCGGGCGCGGCCGCGCAGGCCTGCTGCGCCACCATGCCGCCCATGCTGTGGCCCAGCAGCACCACGCGCCGGCCGGCGTCGCGCTCGGCCTGCAGCAGCGGCGCCAGCGCTTGCGCCAGCCCGTCGAAGTCATAGGGATCGATCAGGGCGCTGTCGCCGTAGCCGGGCATGTCCCAGGCCACGGCACGGTAGCCGGCCTGCGCCAGCGCCTCGCCCTGCGCGGGCCAGGCGGCCTTGCCGCCGCCGATGCCGTGCAGCATCACCACCGCCACCGGGCCATCGCCCCAGGCCAGCGTGGCGATGCCGTTGGCGTGGCGTTGCATCGTCGCGCTCGCGCTCATGCCGCCACCTCCACCAGCGTGCCTGCTTCCACCTCATTGCGGCCATCCAGCGATACCGTGCAGTTGCGCAGCGGCAGGTCGAAATGGCCCAGCGTATGCCGCCCGGCCACCTCGTTGGCGCCGGTCGAGAACAGGAAGTTGCCGGCAAACGCGCGCAGCTCGGTGCCGTTGCAGTCGCGCTTGTCGTAGAAGGTCATCGCGTCCCAGCGCGCCAGCCGGTTCAGGCCCCAGCCCACGTGCGAGACCGCGTACGCATCGCGCGTGCCCTCGCGGTCGGCCCAGGCCTGGTAGTAGCCGCGCATCATGTCGGCATCCACGCCCTGCCCCTCGACGCCGGCGATGTAGTCGTCCTCGATATGGCAGACCACGGTATCGCGCAGGTAGGTCTTGAAGGTCAGGTTGACGTCGCCCGGCGCCAGCACCAGCGTGCCGTTGACCTGGCGGCTGGCCGGGAACGCCAGGCAAAGCCCGCCGGGCCAGTGCGAGACCTGGCCGGGCTTGCTGCAGAAGCCCCAGACCCCGCCCACGCGGGCGTCGGCCAGGCCGATGCGCAACTCGGTGCCGGCCGGCGAATGCACGCGCATCTCGCGCGCGCCGCGCAGGCGCTTCATGGCGGCGCGCACGGTGCCTTCCAGCGCCGGGTCGGGCTGGCAGCGCTCCAGGATCTCGGGGTGTTCGTTGCTGACCATCAGCATGCGCGGCACGATGCCGTCGGCGCCGCGCAGGATCAGCGACAGTTCCGGCGCGTGCAGCAGGCCTTCCACCGTGCAGTCCAGCACCAGGTGGCAGCGCGACAAGGCCGCCACCACCGGAGCGAGGCTCTGCAAGGCATCGCTGGCGCCGGTGGAGCGCACCGGCGCGGGCGCACTAAGTGCCGGTGTCGGCACCTGGATGCGCACCGGGGTGGCGCCCAGCGACTGCACGGCCAGTTCGGCCAAGGCCACGTTGACAGGGCGGGATTGCGACTCCGTTACAATTCCAACGACTTCCGCACCCTGCAGGGCACAGAGTTCCAGCGTGCGCCGGAACGCCGCCAGCCAGCGGTGTTCGATCTGCTCGATGAGCATGACGTTAGTCTCCTGCTTGTTGTATCGGCGGCAGTGCCCGCCTTGTTGTGTGCGCCAGCCCAGCGCCGCGGCCGCAAATAAGCGCACGGCCGGGCTTGAACTTGCTGCCCCTGGCGCAAATAATATATATGAAATTTCATGAACTCCAGCGGAGCCCCCATGGGCATGCCTGAGGCCCAGCCACAGATCGCCAGCGCCGCCGCACCAGATTTCGATGCGCAGCACTTCCGCCGCACCCTGTCGCAGTTCGCGACCGGGGTGACGGTGATCACTACGCGCGCCAGCGCCGAGTCTGTCGCCGCCGGCGCGCCGCCGTTCATCGGCATCACCGCCAGTTCGTTCAATTCGGTGTCGCTGGATCCGCCGCTGGTGCTGTGGAGCATGGCCACGCGCGCCAACAGCCTGCCGATGTTTCGCGACGGCACGCACTACATCATCAACGTGCTGTCGGCCTCGCAGCTGGAGCTGTGCCAGCGCTTTGCCACCCTCAAGGGCGACCGATTCGCCGGCGTCGACTACCGGCTCTCGGCCACCGGCCTGCCGATCCTGTCCAATGCGCTGGCCTGGTTCGAATGCCACAACCGCAGCCGCTACGACGAGGGCGACCACATCATCTTCGTGGGCGAAGTCGAGCGCTGCGGCGTGCTCGATGGCAGCGACGGCCCGCTGGTATTCCAGGGTGGCCAGTTCACCACCACCGCCCCCCTCGACCTCTGAACGGCACCGGCTCATCATGGCGGACGTGCCCGCGCAATCCCCCCTGCCCTTTGTCGATGGCTACCTGGCCTACCTGCTGGCCCGCGCCAGCCACCTGATCTCGGGCGAATTCCACCGCGAAGTGGAAGCCAGCGGCCTGTCCGTGCAGGAATGGCGCGTGTTGGCCACGCTGGCAGACCGCCCCGACTGCACCATCGGCACGCTCGCCGAAATCACGCTGACCAAGCAGCCGACGCTGACCAAGCTGGTCGACCGCATGGCCGCCGACGGGCTGGTGACGCGCCGCGCCGGCCAGACCGACCGCCGCCAGGCGCTGATCTCGATCACCCCGCGCGGCCTCGCGCAGGCCCAGCCGCTGCTGGCGCGCGCCGCCCAGCACGAGCGCGCAGTGCTGGACGACTTTGGCCCGCGCCAGGGCGCGCTGCTCAAGGAAACCCTGCGGCAGCTGATTGCGCTGCATACGCAACGTTAGGCTAGGCTAGGCCCCCTCCGCGCCCGCCTTCAGGATCGCCAGCGGCGAACTGTCCACCTTGATCCGCTGCAGCACGATATTCGAGCGGATATCCATCACGCCCTTGGTGCGGTACAGCCGGTTCACGATGAAGTCCGAGTAGTGCTTCAGGTTGCGCGCCTGCACCCGCAGGATGTAATTGCTGTCGCCGGTGATGATGTACGCCGACAGCACTTCCGGCCACGACTGCACCGCGGCGATAAAGGTGTCGTGCCAGCCTTCCACGTCATGGCGCATCGACACTTGCACGATCGCCTCAAGCTCCAGCCCGAGCTGCTCGGCGTCGAACCAGGCGCGGTAGCCGCCGATCACCCCTGACTCTTCCAGCAGGCGCACCCGCCGCAGGCATGCCGAAGGCGACAGCGCCACGCGGTCAGCCAGGTCCTGGTTGCTGATGCGGCCGTTCTCCTGCAGGCAGGTCAGGATGCGCAGATCGGTGGGATCGAGGTTCATTCGAATTTCCTTCGACAAATCATCAATTCTTCGCATTTTATGCGAAAGAAGACCGCATCGACGGTCCATTTAGCAAGCCTCTTGTCGCCAATTTTGACTATGATTTCCGACATCGAGGCAGACAACGACGGCGCCTTGCAAAGGCGCCGCGCACCCTTATGACCGCCCCCAATCAAGACCCACGCCGGCTGTGGGACATCAGCCCGCCGCTCTCCCCCGCCACCCCGGTCTGGCCCGGCGACACGCCGTTCCAGCAGCAGCCGGCCTGGCAGATGGACGAGCACTGCCCGGTGAATGTCGGCCGCATCACGCTGTCGCCGCACACCGGCGCGCACGCCGACGCACCGCTGCACTACGCCGCAGACGGCGCGCCGATCGGCGCCGTGCCGCTCACGCCCTACCTCGGCACCTGCCGCGTGATCCATTGCATCGGCGCCTCGCCAGTGGTGGAGCCGCGCCATATCGAACACGCGCTGGCCGGCCTGCCGCCGCGCGTGCTGCTGCGTACCTACCGGCGGGCGCCGCTGGCGCAGTGGGACCCGCACTTCTGCGCGGTCGCGGCCGAGACCATCGCGCTGCTGGCCGCGCACGGCGTGCAACTGGTGGGCATCGACACACCGTCGCTGGACCCGCAGGAATCCAAGACCATGGACGCGCACAACGCCGTGCGCCGGCACGGGCTGGCTATCCTGGAAGGCATCGTGCTGGACGAGGTCGATGCCGGCGACTACGAACTGATCGCGCTGCCGCTGCGCTTTGCCGGGCTCGATGCCAGCCCGGTGCGCGCGGTGCTGCGCAGCCTCGACTGAACCACTCCCGAACAACCCCTGGCCAATCCCACGACATGACGACATTTGACCGCGAGCACTGTATTCGGCTCGATGAGCGAGACCCGCTGCGCCCGCTGCGCGACCAGTTCGCGCTGCCCGAGGGCGTGATTTACCTCGACGGCAACTCACTGGGCGCCCGCCCGCGCGCCGCCGCCGCGCGCGCCGCCCAGGTGGTGGCCGAAGAATGGGGCGAGGGCCTGATCCGCAGCTGGAACACCGCCGGCTGGTTCGAGCTGCCGCAGCGGCTGGGTAACAAGCTGGCCCCGCTGGTCGGCGCGGGCCAGGATGAAGTGGTGGTGACCGACACCACCTCGATCAACCTGTTCAAGGTGCTGGCCGCGGCGCTGCGCGTGCAGCAGACGCGCGACCCGGCGCGCAAGGTGATCGTGTCGGAGGCCAGCAACTTCCCCACCGACCTGTACATCGCGCAGGGCCTGGCCGACCTGCTGCAGCAGGGCTATTCGCTGCGCCTGGTCAATTCGCCGGCCGAGATCGACGCCGCCGTGGGCGCCGATACCGCCGTGCTGATGCTCACCCACGTCAACTACAAGACCGGCGAGATGCTGGACATGGCCGCGCTGACCGATCTGGCCCATGCCCGCGGCGCGCTCACGGTGTGGGACCTGTGCCACTCCGCCGGCGCCGTGCCGGTCAACCTGAAGGCGGCCGGGGCCGACTACGCCATCGGCTGCACCTACAAATACCTGAACGGCGGCCCGGGCTCGCCCGCCTTCGTCTGGGTCGCGCCGGCGCTGCGCGATGCCTTCTGGCAGCCACTGTCGGGCTGGTGGGGCCATGCCGCGCCGTTCGCGATGGAGCCGCAGTACCGCCCGGTCGACGGCGTGCGCCGCTTCCTGTGCGGCACGCAGCCGGTGACTTCGCTGGCGATGGTGGAATGCGGCCTGGACATCTTCGCCCAGACCACGATGCAGGTGCTGCGCGCCAAGTCACTGCTGCTGACCGACTTGTTCATTGAACTGGTGGAAGCCCGTTGCGGCCACCACCCGCTGACGCTGGTCACGCCGCGCGAGCACGCGCGCCGCGGCAGCCAGGTCAGCCTGGAGCACCCGGACGGCTATGCGCTGGTGCAGGCCCTGATCGAGCGCGGCGTGATCGGCGACTACCGCGAGCCGCGCATCGCCCGCTTTGGCTTCACGCCGCTGTACACCAGCTTCACCGAGGTGTGGGATGCTGTGGAAATCCTGCGCGATGTGCTGGACAGCGGCGCCTATCGCGACGCGCGGTTCCAGACGCGCGGCCAGGTGACCTGATCGGGAGCGCATCATGAGTGAATTCAAGGGATGCCCTTTTTCCGGCGCGGCCGGCACCGCAGGCCAGGCTGCGCCGCAAGGTGACAACTGGCACGGCGCGCAGATGGATTTCGCCAAGGACATGAGCTATGGCGACTATCTCGGCCTGGACCAGATCCTGAACGCGCAGCACCCGCTGTCGCCGGACCACAACGAGATGTTGTTTATCGTGCAGCACCAGACCACCGAGCTGTGGATGAAGCTGATGCTGCACGAGCTGCGCGCCGCGCGCGAATCGGTCAAGACCGACAGCCTGCCGCCGGCGTTCAAGATGCTGACGCGGGTGTCGCGCATCATGGACCAGCTGGTGCAGGCGTGGAACGTGCTGGCGACGATGACGCCGCCGGAATACTCGGCGATGCGGCCCTACCTGGGCATGTCGTCAGGCTTCCAGTCGTATCAGTACCGCGAGATCGAGTTCATCCTCGGCAACAAGAACGCTGCCATGCTGAAGCCGCACGCGCACCGGCCGGAGCATTTGGCGCTGGTGGAAACGGCGCTGAAGACGCCGTCGCTGTATGACGAGGCGATCCGGTTGATGGCCAGGCGTGGTTTTGCGATCGATGCGGACTGCGTCGAACGGGACTGGACGCAGCCCACCGCGTATAACGCGTCGGTCGAGGCCGCCTGGCTGGAGGTCTATCGCAATCCCGGTGCGCACTGGGAACTGTATGAACTGGGCGAGAAGTTTGTCGACCTGGAAGATGCGTTCCGGCAATGGCGCTTCCGGCATGTGACCACGGTTGAGCGGGTGATTGGCTTCAAGCGTGGTACCGGCGGCACGGAAGGCGTCAGCTATCTGCGCAAGATGCTGGATGTAGTGTTGTTTCCGGAATTGTGGAAGTTGCGCACGGACCTGTAACACCTGCGCACGTCGGACCTGGCCGTCAGCCCGCCGGGTCCGACAGCCTTGCCGCCAGCGCCCGCAACGCCGGCGCCAGCGTCTGGTGGAACACCGCCTCATCCACCGCCCCATAGGAAGCACTGCAGCTCAGCATGTGCAACTCCTTCTCCCCCACCGGCCGGAACGCCACCGCACAGGCATGGATGGCCGGATGCCAGTCGCGGAACGACGCCGCATAGCCGCGCTGCTGCGCCTCGGCCAAGGCCGCGCGCGTGGCCGTCTCCTGCTGCTTCCACTGCTCCGGGAACGCCTGGCTGAACTCAGCCATGACCCGCTCGCGCCGCGCCGCCGGCAGCGCGGCCAGGTACGCGCGCCCCATCGAACTCGACACCAGCGACAGCCGCGAGCCCACGCCCAGCCCCAGCATCACGCCCGCATCGTTGCGGATCGATTCCAGGTAGATCACTTCCATGCGCTCGCGCTTGCCCAGCGAGACCGAGACCCCGTATGACTGGGCGAACGCCAGCATATGCGGCCGCGCCAGCGACACCACGTCTGACGCTGACAGGTAGGCATAGCCCAGCGCCAGCACGCCGGCATCCAGCGCGTACTTGCCCAGGCTCTCGTCATAGCGCAGGTAACCCAACTGCACCAGCGTGCCGGCCAGCCGGCTCACCGTGGCCTTGGGGAAGCCGGTGCGGCGCACGAAGTCCTGGTTGCCGAGCATTGCCTCACCGGTGCGGAAGCACCGCATCAGTTCCAGCCCGCGCGCCAGGGCGGTGACGAAGTTCGGATCGCTGTCGCGCACCGGCGCGGGCGGCGTGGCATCGGGAGAAAGTGACGGACTGGTCAAGGGCGGCTCCTCTCAGGTCGGCGGTTGTCCGCTCATCGCACAAAGGCATGGGTGTCGGGGGTTTTGCCTGTTGCACGGCAAACCCATTGCGATATACTAATTCAACGGAACACAGTTCCGCAATGCGGAACCACAAAAACCCTCCGCGAAGATCACCAAACCCGTCATGATTCCCGGAAGCGCCGGTGCGGCAAGCGACCATTCGCCCGCCCCCGATGCTTCCCCCGCGCTACCGAAGGAGACCTGCATGGCTGCCAACGCCGAATTCCACTGGGCCGACCCCCTGCTGCTGGACCAGCAACTGACCGCCGAAGAACGCATGGTGCGCGACGCCGCCGCGGCGTACAGCCAGGACAAGCTGATGCCGCGCGTGCTTCAGTCCTTCCGAAACGAGAAGACCGACATCGAGATCTTCCGCGAGATGGGCGAACTGGGCCTGCTCGGCCCCACCATCCCCGAGCAATACGGCGGCCCCGGCCTGAACTACGTCAGCTACGGCCTGATCGCGCGTGAAGTCGAGCGCGTCGATTCCGGCTACCGCTCGATGATGAGCGTGCAGTCGTCGCTGGTGATGGTTCCGATCCATGAATTCGGCACCGAAGCGCAGAAGCAGAAGTACCTGCCCAAGCTGGCCACCGGCGAATGGATCGGCTGCTTCGGCCTGACCGAGCCGAACCACGGCTCCGACCCGGGCTCGATGGTCACCCGCGCCAAGAAGGTCGACGGCGGCTATGAGCTGACCGGCGCCAAGATGTGGATCACCAACTCGCCGATCGCCGACGTGTTCGTGGTCTGGGCCAAGCTGCAGGGCGATAACGGCAAGGACGAGATTCGCGGCTTTATCCTGGAAAAGGGCTGGAAGGGCCTGTCGGCGCCGGCCATCCACGGCAAGGTCGGCCTGCGCACCTCGATCACCGGCGAAATCGTGCTGGATCAGGTGTTCGTGCCGGAAGAGAACATCATGCCGGGCGTGAGCGGCCTGAAGGGCCCGTTCACCTGCCTGAACTCGGCCCGCTACGGCATCGCCTGGGGCGCGCTGGGCGCCGCCGAGTTCTGCTGGCACACCGCCCGCCAGTACACGCTGGACCGCAAGCAGTTCGGCCGCCCGCTGGCCGCCACGCAGCTGGTGCAGAAGAAGCTGGCCGACATGCAGACCGAGATCACGCTGGGCCTGCAAGGCTGCCTGCGCCTGGGCCGCATGAAGGACGAAGGCACCGCCGCGGTGGAAATCACCTCGATCATGAAGCGCAACTCGTGCGGCAAGTCGCTGGACATCGCCCGCGTGGCGCGCGACATGCTGGGCGGCAACGGCATCTCGGATGAGTTCGGCGTGATCCGCCACGTGGTGAACCTGGAGGTGGTCAACACCTATGAAGGCACCCACGACATCCACGCGCTGATCCTGGGCCGCGCCCAGACCGGCCTGCAGGCCTTCTTCTGATCGCCATCCGCGACTTGCGCACAGGCTCTCCGCAATAAAAAGGCCCGGCTGCAAAGCCGGGCCAAGCACACTACCAAGGAGACGACGAGGCTGCCCCCGTCGATAAAACACCTGTCCTGAACGCCGGCCCCGCCTTCACGCGGGGCCGCGTTCATTTGTTGGGTTGGGGCGTCAGCCGCAGGTACGGCCGTACCGCCTGGTAGCCCTTGGGGAATTTCTCGCGGATCACCGCCTCGTCCTTCAGCGAGGGCACGATCACCACGTCATCACCGTCCTGCCAGTTGCCCGGCGTGGCCACGCTGTGGTTGTCGGTCAGCTGCAGCGAGTCGATCACGCGCAGGATCTCGTTGAAATTGCGCCCGGTGCTGGCCGGATACGTGATGATCAGGCGCACCTTCTTCTTCGGGTCGATGATGAACAGCGAGCGCACCGTCAGGGTCTCGTTCGCGTTCGGGTGGATCATGTCGTAGAGTTGCGACACCTTGCGGTCGCCATCGGCCAGGATCGGGAAGTTGACCGTGGTCGACTGGGTCTCGTTGATGTCGCGGATCCAGCCATGGTGCGACTCCACGCCGTCCACCGACAGCGCGATCGCCTTGACGCCGCGGCGCGCGAACTCATCCTTCAGCTTCGCGGTCAGGCCCAGTTCCGTGGTGCACACCGGGGTGTAGTCGGCCGGGTGCGAGAACAGCACGCCCCAGCTGTCGCCAAGCCACGCATGGAAGCGGATGCGGCCTTCGCTCGAATCCTGCTCGAAGTCCGGGGCGATATCGCCAAGACGCAATGCCATGTTCTGTTCTCCTGATTTCGGGGTGGAACCAGAGTATCCGGATTGATATCCAACCCAAACGAATATAAAGTCACTACAAAATCACTCGAAGTCATATAAACATTTTCTGACAGTCATCACGCGTGCTTTCCGGCATGCTTGCGATACTAGGCACTGGCGTCGCGCTTGCTGGCGTGTAGCCTTGAAACCACGGCCGCCCGCCACATATGCTAAGTATCAGACCGACAAATGCCGTTAGCCTCGGAGCTTAGAAAATGTCAGAATCCGCACAAACCGAACCAACCGCCCGCAAACAGGAGAAACTGATGAGCGATGTCAAGACCGTTCTGTCCGACGCCGAGGAACTGCTGAAGCAAGCCGCCTCGACCACCGGGGAAAAGGCCGCCGAACTGCGCGAGCGTGGCATGGGCCTGCTCAAGCAAGCCAAGGAAAAGGCCCAGGACCTGCAAGACGCCGTCGTGACCAAGAGCAAGGCCGCTGCACGCGCCACCGACGACTACGTGCATGACCACCCGTGGCGCGCCGTGGGCGTGGCCGCCGGCGTAGGCCTGCTGATCGGTCTGCTGCTGAACCGCAAGTAAGCGATTCCAACCCGGCGCGGCATGCTGATGCCGCGCCTGAGCGGCAACCCGGTCATCGGGTTGCCAGTGGCCGGGGCGCAAGCATGTTGGCGACACACCATGACGCCACACCCGGCCCCGCCTGCTGGAAAGGCGCGTACGGCCACGCCGTCGCGCCGCTCTTTCACGCCGGAGCCGCATGAGCGAATCCCCCCCTTCCCCCAAGTTCCTCGAATCCGTGCGCAACCTGGCCGGCTCGCTGGTGGCAATGATCCAGACCCGCCTCGAACTCGCCAGCGTGGAGCTTGCCGAGGAACGCACGCGCCTGATGAAGGTCGCGCTGCTGGCCTGCTTCGGCCTGGTGTTCTTTGGCATCGGGCTGGTCACCCTGACCGGGCTGATCGCCATCCTGTTCTGGGACACCTACCGCTGGCAGGCGCTGGGCGCACTGACGGTCCTTTACCTGGTGCTGTGCGCGATTTGCCTGGCGTACGCACGCAACCTGGTGCGCAACGCCCCGCCGATGCTGGAGGCCACGCTCGCCGAAATCGACAAAGACCGGGAGATCCTGCGCCGATGAGCCCCCTGGAACCCGACGACAGCGCAGCCGGACACAACCGCCGCGATCACCCGCGGCGGGCCCGGTTCACGCAAGAGGTACGCCTGCCACTGGCGGTGCGCAAGGAATTGCTGCTGACCCGCGCCGCGCTGGAACGCTACGACTGCCTGCAGGCCCTGCACGAGGTGCGGGGTGGCGCGCACCGCCTTGGCACTATCGGCCACTGGCTGCCGCGCATCGCCCGTCCGGGGTCGTGGATGAAAGTGGTCGGCATGACCAAGGACTACCCGCTGCTGAGCACCGTATTGACGCTGGCGCTGCCGCTGGTCAAGCGCACGCCGGTGCTGCGCTGGACCTGGAAGCTGTCCAAGGTCGGCCTGGCAGCCGGCGCCGCCTACTGGGTGTACAACACCTGGCGCGAGGCCAGGCACCAGGCCGTGCCGCCCGCAACCGCGCCAACACCCGCGCCGGCCGGTACCCCGCCCGGCGCCGATACCGGCTTCCGCGATCCGCTCGTTCCCTGACCCGCGGCCGGGCCTGGCCGCTCAGCCCGCCAGCGCCAGCGCCGGCCGGTCGCCGGCCTCGGCATCCGCCGGGGCAAACGGCACCGGCGCCGCAATGTGATAGCCCTGCACCAGGTCCACGCCCAGCTCGCGCAGCCGTTCGAGCATGGCCTCGCTCTCAACGAATTCCGCAATGGTCTGCTTGCCCATGGCGTGGCCGATGCGCTGGATCACCTCCACCATCACCAGGTTGACCGGGTCGGCCAGCATGTCGCGCACGAAGCTGCCGTCGATCTTCAGGTAGGCCGCCGGCAGGTGCTTGAGGTAGGTGAACGACGACATGCCCGCGCCGAAGTCATCCAGCGCAAACTTGCAGCCCAGCTGCTGCAGCTGCAGGATGAACGCGCCGGCCTGCGCCAGGTTGGAGATCGCCGCGGTTTCCGTGATCTCGAAGCAGATGCCGTCCAGCGCGATGCCGAAGCGCTGCGCCTGCTCGCGCACGAAATCGGGAAACTGGATGTCCGCCAGCGACGAGCCTGACAGGTTGATCGCGCAGGTGGCAATCTCCGCCTGCCGCCCCGCCAGGGTGGCAAACGCAGTCTCGACCACCCAGCGGTCAATCATCGGCATCAGGTTGTAGCGCTCGCAGGCCGGCACGAAGGCCATCGGCGGCACTAGCCGGCCACGTTCATCGACCATGCGCAGCAGCAGTTCCACATGGCGGCCCGTCTGCGGCAACGCGCCATCGTGCGCCGGCACGATCTCCTGCGAGTACAGGCAGAAGCGGCCGGCCCCCAGCGCCGCATGCACGCGGCTGACCCACTCCATCTCCCCGTGGCGCGCCTGCACCACGCTGTCCAGCGGATGGTAGACCTGCACGCGGTTGCGCCCGCCCTCCTTGGCCACGTAGCAGGCCGCGTCGGCCGCGCTCAGCGCCTCGGCGACGTTGACGGTCTGTCGGTCCAGCGTGACCAGGCCGATGCTGACGCCCAGCGTGAAGGTGCGCTGGCGATGCGCAAAGCGGAAACATGCAATGGCGTGGCGCAAGGCCTCGGCCACGCGTTCGCCATCGCCGGTGCCGCAATGCTCCAGCAGCACGCCGAACTCGTCGCCGCCCAGCCGCGCCAGCGTGTCGCTGCGGCACAGCTGGCTGCGCATGACCTCCGCCATCTGCCGGATCAGCTCGTCGCCGGCGGCATGCCCGCAGGTGTCGTTGACCACCTTGAACTGGTCCAGGTCCAGGTACATCAGCGTATGGGTGGTGCCCTGTTCGCGTGACCGCGTGATCGCCGCGCCCAGCCGGCGCTCGAACTCGGCGCGGTTGACCAGGCCGGTCAGCGCATCGTGGCTGGCCTCGTACGCCAGGCGCGCCGCATGGGCGCGTTCCTGGCTGATATCGTGCAGCACCACCACCACGCCGATGGCCTGCGCGGCACGGTCGCGGATCAGCGCCACCGATGGCTTGACCGCCAGCGCCTGTCCGGGCAGCCCGGACACATCGCGCCGCACCAGCTGCGCCGACCGGCTGCGCCAGCGCTGGCGCAGCGCCAGCGTGACAATATCGGGCAGCGGCGCCAGGCTGTCCTCGTCGCGCAGCACGCAGACGTTGCTCAGCGGCAGGCCGCGGGCGTCGGCTTCGCGCCAGCCGGTCAGGGCCTCGGCCGCGGGGTTGAGCGATTCCACGCGCCCCCACACATCGGCCGTCACCACCGCGTCGCCGATGGCCTGCAGCGTGACCTGGGCGCGCTCCTTCTCGGCAAAGAGCTGGGTCTCGTAGCGCTTGTGGTCGGAAATATTCGTGAGCGACCCCGCCATGCGCGCGCGCCGGCGCCCCGCCCCGCGCACCAGCCGGCCGCGGGCGCGCACCCACAGGTAATCGCCGGCGCGGTTGCGCAGGCGGAATTCGGCGTCGTAGGGCTCGCCGCTGCGCAGATGGTGGGCCAGCTTGGCCTCGAAGGCGGCCAAGTCGGAAGGATGCAGCAGGCCCAGCACGGTTTCGCGCGCATGCGGCAGCTCGTCGTCGTGGTAACCGAGCATCTGCGCGCAGCGCGGCGAGAAGTACAGCTCGCCACGGCCAAGATGCCAGTCCCATAACCCGTCGTTGCTGCCCTCCACCGCCAGCTGCAACTGCTCTTCGCGCTGCGCCAGCGCCTCGCGCAGCCGGCGCTCGCGCCGCAGCGGCGCCACCGACAGCAGGATCGCCGACATCAGCAGCGCCGCCGCCATCACCGCGCTGCCGGTGGTCAGCAGCCGCGTCACGCGGCGCGAGGCCTGGCCCAGATGGCCCGAAAAGGCCTGCTCCAGCGGCGTCAGCCTGGCGTCGATCTGCGCTATGTTGCGCAGCACCGGCGCCACGCAATCGTCCCTGCAGCCGGGCTGGCGGATCAGCCGGCGCAGGGTCAGTGCCTGTTCGTGCAGGGCAGCGATCTCGATGTCGCCCGCGGCCCACACGCGGATCGCGGCATCGACCTCCTGGATATGGCGGAAATTCCGGTAGAGCCGCACCATCCGCGGAATGTCTTCGGGATGGTTGCCGCCGGCAAGGAGCCCTTCATGGATGCGCCCCAGGTCAGGCTCGTCGCGGTCGAGCTCCAGGCGCGCGTGGTGGTCGCCCAGCGGGATCGCGATCGACTCCAGATATGCCTCGAAATCCGCCGGATCGCGATCCTCGCCGTAGCGCAGCAGGTGCAGCACGGCGTTCTTCTGGCCCTTGGACCACTGGCTCTCGCCCGCGACAAAGGCGCGTGCAGCCGACAACAGGTCCAGGCTGGCGATGCTGAACAACGCCAGCGCAACGACCACCGGTACGAACGGCCAGATGATGCGCAGCACGTGCCCGCTGGCCGGCAAGGAAACGCCTGCTTGCCGCATAGGGTCTTGTTGGTGGGCCGTGTCTCGCGGCCGTCCTGATGGACCGCGGTCAACACGCCGCGGCTGACCCATTGTGCTGCGCAGGCAGATCCAAGTCTCTACCTCGAACTAGTTAAAGCACCCCCCACTGTCGGGGCATGCCAGACGCAAAAAGGGCCTGTGACTTGCGCCACAGGCCCTTCGTAATACTGGTGGGTCGTGCGTGACTCGAACACGCGACCAACGGATTAAAAGTTCTCAACCTTCAGGATAGAGCCCAGTTGAAGAACATCGTCCAGAAGCTCTAATCCCTTGTGGCTACTGGCCCCGCGCCTAGAATGACATCGAAAAGCAGCGAAGGAGTTTTTGCCGCTCCGCTTACAAGATGCTTACTTCTTGGGGCTACTCATGACGTCCAAGGCCAAGCTCACAAAAGCGTACGTTGATAGCTGCAGCACCCCAGGCTTCTATTGGGATACCGCCCTCACAGGGTTTGGGCTGCGCATCAGTGGCACGACCAAGACCTACATCGTACAGGCTCGTATCGCCGGGCGGGACACGCGTCGCAGCATTGGCCGACACGGCGTTCTCACTGCAGAGGAAGCCCGCAAAAAGGCGCGTGAAGCGCTGGCGCTCATGGCAGACGGCACCGACCCGAAGGCCGCCGCGCGGGCGCGCAAGATCGAGGGAATATCCTTGACGCAGGTATTCAACGACTACCTGACACAACACCCTCTGAAACCACGGACGCAGTACGACTATAACGGCTTCATGGCTCGCGCGTTCGCGGATTGGGCCATGAAGCCACTTACCACCATCACCGCCGATATGGTCGAGAAGCGCCATGCTGCCATAGTCAGTCGCAGTGGAGGGGCGCAAGCTGATGGAGCAATGCGGTTCTTGCGCGCGCTCTTCAACTATGCGGAAGGGAAATATGAAAAGGTCACCGGTGAGCCGCTAGTCTCATCGAACCCAACAAAGCGGCTACGGGCACTGAAGCTGTGGGCACGCCCTCCCCGGCGAGAATCGTACGTCCGGGAGGAACAGCTTGCTCGCTGGCATCAAAGCGTCATGGCGCTCGGCAATACCCTTGCATCGGACGACGCCGACACGATGCGGGACTATCTTCTGTTCGTCCTCTTCACTGGCTTACGGCGATCCGAGTCAATGTCCCTACGCTGGGAGTATGTTGATCTGGAGGGTAGGCGATTCACGATCCCATCCGAAAACACGAAAAACAAGCGAAGCCACCCTCTCCCTTTGACAACGCTGACGCTCGAAATCCTACAACGTCGCTGGGCTCAGCGTTCCAATGACTATGTGTTTCCAGGCCGGGGGAAAACTGGACATCTTGTGGAGCCCAAGAAGGCAATAGCCAAGGTCGCGGACGATTCCGGTATCCCCTTCACTCTCCACGATCTCCGCCGAACTTTTGCCACATGCGCTAGTACCGTTATCGACAATCAGTCGACCATAAAGCGCCTCATGAACCACCTAACTGGCGGTCAGGATGTTACCGAGGGATACAAGCAAGGGGTGGAGCGCTTGCGAGAACCAGCTCAACGAGTCACCAACTACATGTTGCAACTGATTGCAAACGGCCTGCCGGCATCCACAACATGACCGGCTTCCCGAACTGGCGATCTGCAACGTCGTATCCCACAGCGAATTCCTTTGCTGAACCATACCGGCGCCAAGATGACCCCTTCTATACCTCCAAAGCGTGGGCTTGGCAGTTTCTTCGACGGAGTGAAGTGTATCAAGCAGACTACCGTGGATTGCAACGTCACTTGGGCAGCACCGAAGCACGGAGCGTCGCCCGTCGCTATGGACTATCGATTATGTGCCCATATGATGAGGAAATACCCGCGTATATTCCCTTTCTAGCCACATCCATTCTTCCCCAGATTGATAGCTGTAACAGGCAACCGCCAGGAATGCTAGAACGCCACCACCTCGCATTCGTATTCGACCTTCGATTGCCGCTGGAGCAGCAACTCGAACTAGCAAGAATTCAGTTTGTAGAGGAACGTGATCGCCGCAAAATCAAATCACCGATCCCGCGCCGCAAGCGTCCTGCAGCACTCGCTCGATACTTGAGAGTGATAGATGCGAAACACGCAGGAGCATCAAATAGAGAAATCGCCCAACAATTCATTGCCGACCGTCTCTACTCATCGGATAGCGCTGGATCGCTCTATGCTGGGCAATATCGCATCGAGCGCGATTGGCAAATAGCCCGCCAGCTCGTCGCACACGGTTATCTCGGTCTTGCCTACTCCTCACGATAGAGCCGCATTTAACGTGACCCATACTCACACCACTTTCTCCGCGCGCTAACCGACAGTACCGCCTCACCAAACCCATGCAAGAAATCAATCGGAAGGATGAGCCAAAACAGTTAGCAATATAGTGCATCCATTCCATTATTTTCTTATGACCCGCGCGTGGACCGGAAACGCAGCAATTGCAATACGGTTTTCCCCCGTTACCCTCTTAATTCCAACCGGAGGAAGTCATGTCAGAAAAATTTCAGAGCCACCAATTAGACATAGCCACCCTATGGGAATCAAGAGACGAGAAGGACTGGCGCTGGGCAGAAGAAGTGGGATACTGGAAACCAATAAAACCAAAGAACATTGCACTAGAAATGGAAATGAACACCCTAGATCCGGCCGCCGTTCTCAAAATGGACGCGCACGAATGGTTTGATTTTCTTCTACACAAATATTTCCTATGGAAATTCACAGCACCAAACCGCTATGCCACCACAACAATGCATTTATTTCGCCAAGCAAAAGATCCAGGCATCGACTGGATTCTAGACGTTAAGGAACTCATCTTTATGTGGGCGGAGACGAATGATATACGAGAAACATTATTGGCAGCGAATAGAATTCTTGGACTAGGAACCGCAGGTGCATCCGGACTGGTGGCATTACTGTTTCCCGACAAGTTCGGGACGGTTGACCAGTTCGTGGTAAAAAGCCTACGCAAAATACCTACACTGCCGTGGGAGCAAAAAATACTACTTGAACACATGAATCCAGAACGCCTAACGATCAAACAAGCGGTGTTCCTAATCGAGATTATGCGCTCGAAAGCACGCACCCTAAACCAAATATTCTTCTGCAATTATTGGACGCCACGGAAAATTGACAAGATACTCTGGTCAATTGATCGCGAGAACGGTTAATGCATTTAATCCGAACTGAGCACACAAACGGAATCCATCAACTTATCGATAGATTCGATCAGCATCAGCCTGCGGCGGAAAGATTTGGAGCTGACATCAAAACATATCGTCACACGTCAACTTCTAGCGCATGATTATTTCGGTTTTTGCCATCACGATAAATCTGCCGATTAAATGGGGGTAGGCTTCCGCCACCGCGTACGCAACAATTGGGTCTCCAATATTGATTAATAGCGAGACACCGTGAAAGACATCACATTCAATGAGCGACTACTTACCCCCGTGGAAACATCTGAAATGGTGGGGAAATCCGTTGCGTGGCTTGCACGCAAGCGATGGGAAGGCGGCGGCATTCCCTATCGAAAAATTGGGCGGCATGTTCGCTACCAATTGACCGACGTTCTCGAATGGCTCAACTCACAACCCCGGCTCATCTCCACCAGCCAGCTAGGCAAATGAAATTAATTTCAGCCTGGCCTCCACTGAAAGCGCCAGTCTATAAGGAGGGCAAGCGTACAAGGAGAGAAGGATGGCGTATAGAACGCCAGTAATGATAGACAAACTTAGTATGACAATAGACATCAACAGTCGCGCTCATAGCGGTGTCCTGCAGCGCCTTCAAGCCATGGAGTTGCACGAGGACGTCTTACGTGTAACGAACGCAGATAGTAACCTGCTCAAGAGCTATCGCTACGCATACCTGGTCAATATTTCCCCAGACCAAGCTTGCACGATTCAGATTGCACCGAAGGATCGCGGAGACCGAAGGAGATTTATGCGTCTAGAATGGAATCCACACAAATCAAGTCGAGGCGGGGGGAATTCGTTTGACCGGATACTCCATTGCCTAAGCGAATGCATACCGACCTTCGACCCCATAGCCGTTATTACTGAATCCAGTATTACACGGATTGACATCTCATTTGACCTATTTCGCGTACCGGTAGATTCTCTTCTGGCATTCACAATCCTCCGAAAGCCGAACTCCAGGCGTTTCGCAGAATTACAACAGGATTACGGCCCGCGCGGGTATCTAAATTCAGTAGATTTGGGGCGTTATGATGCCGATAGGTATCTAGTGATCTATGACAAGAATATCGAACGGAGAAAGCGCGGAATTGGGGGGATTGGCCTATATAAAAACGGCACCACTGTAGGCTATCGCCCCATACCACGGACGAGGTTTGAGCTTCGACTCAGGGACGTAGGTACCTACCGGGATTTTCTCACATTACCTAATCCATACGAGAACTACACGATAACCACGTTCCGTTCGGCTCGCGCGCCATCCCAAGATCATCACTGGGTACATTTTCTAGACTCCTGCGAAGTGCGCGGGGCGCAAGCGGCCCTCTCACTGATCGAGAATCGACGGATAAGGACGCAATACAGGGATGCTCTACGGGCGTGCCAGCCGCCAGACTGGTGGAATCCCTCGCTTCTCTGGGAAGAGGCAAAGAACGCATTCCGTCGGATACTTCTTCCCGACACAAACCCCATTAATGGTCAAACAACGGCGTAAGCTGCGATTTCTTGAGGAAGTTTGAAATTGATTTCAAATAATCGACAGTGCGCATGTGTCATACAAGTCCGAGCTGCTCCGTTCACTTTTCCCCTGGTGGGCGACTTTGAAAGCGCGACTATCAGTTTCTTCGGCAAGCGATCCTCAACCACCTGACCGCCACCGACTCGCACACAGTAAAGCCGTAAGGTAATGCCTCAGCCAAATGGCTGAGTTGGATAGAAAATCGCCCCAGTCTCTTGTATAACCGATCACAATCGGTACGCGAGAATTCGGTAGTACCGACGAGCCGGAATGTACCCTGATCAAGTACCGGACATCGCGAAAGATCGACAATGTCCTTTGGTGCAATGGGAGAGGAAGTACCACCTATGCCTGCTACCAATAGTCAACAGTCACTAAACCGCCAGAAGAGGAAAGACATTATGCGTCTATTTCCGCTTATTTTCGCTACCATCACCCTAATTTCCGGGTGTGGATCTAGCGTTAAAGATGGGATCGCAGCATACGAAAAACAGGACTATATAACCGCCAGAAAAATATTTGAACAGCATTCACACGACAAAGACGCGCAGTACTACTTGGCCGAAATGCACCGCTACGGAAGCGGCGTTTCAAAGAACATCGACGCAGCAGTATCTCTGTATAAAGCGGCAGAGTCCCAAGGACAAACTGACGCCCTCTATGCGCATGGACAACTTCTAGTTAAAGGAGAGGAAGTCCCCCGTGACGTTGAGTCAGGTCTCTCCCTGCTTCAAAGAGCTGGCGAAGCGGGAGAAGCAAGGGCCTATGAGGAGATCGGAAACTTCTACGCATCAGCAAAGGGCGGCGGGCGCGGGCTACTCGCACGGGATGCGTACATGAAGGGGCCGACCAGTATCCTTACCCTGCGCCGCTTAGCGCTACTCTATGAACGCGGAACCGATGACCTCCCGACAATGCCTAATCAAGCACGGGCCACCATGGAGAAGGCGCTAGCAAATCCAGACCCCCGATATCCGGGTCTCACTTTGGCTGTAGCCGCAGACCTCGCCGAGTACTACTTTTATGGCTTTGGCGGCCCACGTGAAGGTGAGAAGGCACGCGATATATTAGCCAAGTACCCAAGTGATAATGGCGCAGATTTCCTTGCTTGGATGAAATATCAAGACACGAGCGCGCAGAACAATCAGCTTGAGGCAGTCACCGTCTGGCAAGCGATGATTGATGAAGCCCGGCGGACCCGGCGTACCTCGCCGAAGTACGCGGAGCTCGGTCTTGTCATTGCGTACCACACTGGCATCGGTGCGCCGCAATTGCCGCTGCGTGCGGCAGCTTACAAGGCCCAGATAATTCCTATTTCCGGGCTCGAATATCTAATGCCGGCATTGGCCGCGCGGGGGCTGATCCCTGGCGGATGCGACGAACCGCTTCGGGCAGACGACCACCCTGGTCGATATCGAGGACTTATGGTGACGGCATATGAAATGATAATCACATGCCTTCAGGCTAGAAGAGAGCCCGTATCGGCCTATTTGGTCGCTCGCCAAGCCCGCCTGCACGGGATAGGCAGCGCCGCAACGTGGCAGATGGAAATTCGCAAGTCAATGAACGCCAAGCAAGCAGCCAGTGCCGCCATGCTTGAAGCCGCCCTTAGTGGCTCGTCACCGAGTTCTCGTGGGATTCATGAGAACATACCTCCGTCCAGGCGCCGCGCCGACAGAACACGCAGCATTGTCAGCGGCTCTTAATGCGGGTCGGTGGCGAATCAGCTTCCGTGCGCGAATCGGCCATCAGTGGACACTTTCCGCTTCGTAAGCGGGCGAAGCGCTTACGCCATGCTTACAAGACGACAAGGGGCTAGCCGCCATCGCTGCTAGCCCCTTGATTTTATTGGTGGGTCGTGCGTGACTCGAACACGCGACCAACGGATTAAAAGTCCGCTGCTCTACCGACTGAGCTAACGACCCGAAAAAACAGAACCGCGATTATAGGGATGCAGTTCTCGATGTGTCAAGCATGCGCCTCAGGCCATGCGCTCCAGACGCCATATCTGGTAGCGGAATGCCAGCACCGCGCCGGCCAGGATACCCGCCAGCGCGATAAACGAGCCAAGCGCCAGGGTCGACACGCCCGACAGCCCCTGCCCGACCGTGCAGCCCAGCGCGGTCACGCCGCCCGCACCCATCAGGATGCCACCGACCATATGGTTGGCGACGTCCTCGGCATTGCCGAAGCCTTCCCAGCGGAACGTGCGCGTGGCCAGGGCATAGGCCGCCGCGCCGGCGATCACGCCGAACACGCTGACGATGCCGACCGTCGCCACCTTGCTCTTGTCGCTGAACATCATCAGCCAGTCGAGCGTGTAGGCATAGGGTGCGACGAAGCTCAGGCTTTCCATGCGGCCGCTGTTGGTCGAGACGAACAGTTCTTCAAGCGTGTTGGGGTCTTCGGCCACGTAGCCGAGGTGGCCCGACACATACCACATCGCCACGATGATCAGCCCGACGCCGATGCCGCCAAGCAGGTTGTCGAACGAGCGGAAGCCGCGGCCGGCCAGCGCCCACAGCACCAGCACGCCGCCCAGCGCCAGGCCCAGGCCCAGCTGCAGCGCGCCGCGCGCGAGCCCCGTGCCCTGCGCCAGCACGGACGGCAGGTCTTGCGTGGTGGGCAGCGTCAGCGCCACCGCGTCGACGGTATTCACGCGCACCACGCCGAACAGCCCGCGCAGCGTCATGTAGGCCGACAGGCCCAGGAAGACAAAGACCACCAGCGACTTCAGGTTGCCGGCGCCGATGCGCACCAGCGTCTTGCTGCCGCAGCCCGACGCCAGCACCATGCCGAAGCCGAACATCAGCCCGCCGGCCAGCGCCGACAGCCAGCCCAGCTTGCTGGCGGTGTAGATGGTCTTGGTGGGGTCGATCGCGCCGGTCCAGGCCAGCACGCCGGTGCCGATCATGGCCACGCCGATCGCCAGCACCCACATGCGCATGCGGCTCCAGTCACCCATGTTGACGATGTCAGAGACCGCGCCCATGGTGCAGAAGTGCGTGCGCTGCAGCACGGCGCCAAACAGGAAGGTCAGGACGAACGTGCTCAGCAGCACGGTGCGCGAGAGCGCGGCGAGGTCGATTTCAGGCATGTCGGGGGCGTGAACGGCGGCTTGAGATCAGGCAGCGGCCTGGTAGCGGGTCGGATCGGGCACACCGGCGGCTTCAAAGCCGGCCCGGCGGATGCGGCACGAATCGCACACGCCGCAGGCGCGGCCGTCGTCGTCGGCCTGGTAGCACGACACCGTCAGGCTGTAGTCCACCCCCAGCGCGATGCCGGCGCGGATGATCTCGCCCTTGGTCATGTCGATGATGGGCGCATGCACGCGGAAGCGGTCGCCCTCGACCCCGGCCTTGGTGGCGAGGTTGGCCAGCGTTTCATAGGCCGCGACGTATTCCGGGCGGCAGTCCGGGTAACCGGAGTAGTCGACCGCATTGGCGCCGAAGAACAGGTCGCGCCCGCCGACGGCCTCGGCCCAGCCGAGCGCCAGCGACAGCATGATGGTGTTGCGCGCCGGCACGTAGGTGACCGGGATGCCACCGGAAGCGCCGTCGGTCGGCACCGCGAGCGTGTCGTCGGTCAGCGCCGAGCCGCCGAAGCGGCGCAGGTCCAGGTCGATGATCTCGTGGCGCGTGGCGCCCAGCGCGGCCGCCACGCGCTTGGCGGCTTCCAGTTCAGAGGAGTGGCGCTGGCCATAGCGCATCGACAGCGCATAGGTCTCGAAGCCCTGGGCGCGGGCCATGGCGAGTACGGTGGCGGAGTCGAGTCCGCCGGACAGCAGGACGATGGCGCGTTGGGTCATGATCGGGAGCGCGCCGTCTGGGCGCGCAAAAGATTCAGGCGAATCGCGTATTTTAGCGCGGCCCAAGAAAAAGGCCCGCCGAAGCGGGCCTTGCAGACAGGACCGGGCGTGCCGGCCGCTTCCGGAGTTACTTCAACGTCTTCAGCCGGTTGCTGGCCGCCTGCGCGCCTTCGGTGCCCGGATACTTGGCCACCACCTGCTCCAGCGTCTTGCGCGCGGCCGCCTTCTGGCCGGACTCGAGCTGGTTGTTGGCAACCGCGATCATCGCGTCCGGCACCTTGGGATGCGTCGGGTTGGCGTTGATCATGTTCTGCAGCACCGAGGTGGAGCCCTTGTAGTCGCGCTGCGCATACAGCGAGTTGCCGAGCCAGTATTGTGCCAGCGGCGCGTACGGGCTCTGCGGGTACTTCTTGATGAACGCCGAGAACGAACTCCCGGCGCTCTTGAAGTCGCCCGCCTGGAACTGCTTGAGCGCGGCATCGTATTCGGGCTTTTCGCCAGGCTGCGACAGGCCTTCGCGGCCTTCGACCGTGACCTGCTGCGGCTCGAATTTCTTCAGGCGCGCGTCCAGGTCGGCGTAGTAGTCCTTCTGCTGCTTCTGCAGCGCGTCCACCGTGTTCTGCAGCACTTCGTTCTGGCCGCGCAGCCGCGCCACTTCCTGGCGCAGGCCCTCGAGCTGGTTCTCCATGTCGATCGTGGTGCGGCTGTTCTGCTCGATGCGCTGCGTCGCGGTCGCCTGGAAACCGTTGAACTGGTCGCGCAGGGTGATGACCGCCTTGCGCGCCTCGTCATCGTCGAACACTCCGGCATGCGCCTGCGACAGCGGCAGCATGCCGCCGCCGGCGACGGCGGCGAGCCACAACAAGGTGGAAACGCGTGCTTTCATGGATGGCTATCCGCAGATCAGTAGTTGATGTCCGCGCGGCGGTTTTCGGCCCACGAGGCTTCATCATGGCCGGCGGCCTTGGGCTTTTCCTTGCCCAGGCTCACGGCTTCCATTTGGGTGTCGGGCACACCCATCGAGGCCAGCGAGCGGCGCACGGCTTCGGCACGCTTCTGGCCCAGCGCCAGGTTGTACTCGCTGGTGCCGCGTTCGTCGGTGTTGCCCTGGATCAGGATCTTGCGGCCTTTGTTCGAGCCCAGGTACTTGGCGTGCTCGCCCAGCATGCCCTGGTAGTCAGACTTGACGCTGTAGCTGTCGAAGTCGAAGTACACGCTGCGCTTGGCCAGCGGGCTGTTCGGATCGTTCAGCGGATCGGCGGCCGTCACCGGGGTCACGGCGCGCGCATCGGCACCGGTGCCCGCGCCGGCGCCGGCTTTGGCGGTGTCGTCCAGCTTGACGCCGGAGCTGCAGGCGCCAAGGGCCAGCAGTGCGGCAACGGCAAGGGTTTTGCTCATCAGTTGGGGCATGGTGAATGACTCCTGTTATTGCATGAAAGGACCCCAGGACGGCTCGCGAACATCGCCGGACTGGAGGGACAGAACCTGCCGGGTACGCCCGTCAGTGGAAACCGCCGCCAGCACCGCGCGACCGCCCACTCGGGTGGCATAGAGGATGTACTTGCCGTTGGCGGCAAAGCTGGGCGCTTCGTCGTTGGCCGTATCGGTCAGCGACGTCACGTCGCCGTTGCTCAGGTCCTGCAGCTGCAGCTTGAAGCCGCCCGTGCGCGAGATGTACGCCAGGTACTTGCCGTCCGGCGAAATACGCGGGCTCACGTTGTAGCTGCCCTTGAAGGTGACACGTTGCGCACCGCCACCTTCCTCGCCGGAAGCGGGCATGCGGTAAACCTGCGGCGCACCGCCGCGGTCGCTGGTGAAGTAGATGCTCTTGCCGTCGGGCGAGTACTGCGGCTCGGTGTCGATGGCACTGCTGCGGGACAGGCGGCGGACGCCGGAGCCGTCGGCATTGACCTGGTAGACCTGGGTATTGCCGTCGCGCGACAGCGCCAGTGCCAGGTGCTGGCCGTCAGGCGACCACGACGGCGCGCTGTTGTTGCCCTTCTGGTTCGACACCAGCGTGCGCTTGCCGCTGGCCAGGTCGTGCACATACACCACCGGCTTCTTGGCCTCGAACGAGACATAGGCCACGCGCGCGCCGTCCGGCGACCACGACGGCGAGATGATCGGCTCGTTGCTGGTCAGCGCCACCTGCGCGTTCTGGCCGTCCGAGTCGGAAATCAGCAGCTGGTAGCGGCCGCCCACCTTCGACACGTAGGACAGGCGCGTGGCAAACACGCCGCGCTCGCCCAGCAGCTTTTCATAGATGTAGTCGGCGATCTTGTGCGCGGTCACGCGCAGCTGGGACTGGTTGACGGTAAAGGCCAGCCCGCCCAGGCTCTGGCCCTTGACGGTGTCGTACAGGCGGAAGCGGACCTCATACTTGCCGCCGGCGGCCGGGGTCACGCTGCCGGCGACGAAGGCATCGGCGCCGCGCGACTTCCAGCTGCCCAGGTCGACATTGGCGGATTCCGCCACCGTGGCGCCGCCCGGATCGACATTGCGCAGGCGCCCGCTGCGCGTCAGGTCGGCGCGGATGATCGCGGTCAGGTTCTGCGGGGCCTGGGCCTCGCCCTGGAAGTTGGCGGTCGCAACCGGAATCTGGCTGGAACCGACCCCGGAGATCTCAACGTTGAGTTGCGCGTGCGCGGCGCCGGCTGCCATCGTCATCGCCGCGGCCAGCCAGGCCATCAGCGCGCGGCGGCCGGCCAGGGGGGCCGGGCCGATGGCGCGTTGGGATTCGGGTTGGGTTGCGTTGTGCCGCCTCGCGGACAGCCAGTTGGGGGCCCAAAGCTTTCGCATGCTGCTCCTCAGTCGATTACAAGATTCGTCGGGCACGGCAGGCAATCGGCAAAACGGGCAGGTCGGGCGCTGCGCATGGCGCATGCCCGATCTGCGTGCGTGCTGCACACTGCCGGCCGCGTCAGGCAACCTGCCATGGTAGCGATGGGACTGAAACCCGGCGATGAAGGTTGCATTATGTTGCAAATCATGCGTTACGGGCCACTCAGTCCTTCGGCCGGAAGGTGATGGTGAAGCTGGCCGGCGCCTTGCCGTCCTCGTCACGCGGCAGCGGGTCGGAACGCTCGACCGCGCGCAGCACGGCGTTGTCCCACGCCGAGTTGCCGCTGGACTTGGCCAGCCGCGCCGACATCAGCGAGCCGTCCGGCGCCAGCCGCACAGACACCACCGCAGTCGGGTTGCCGTCTACGTCGTCGGTGAAGACGATGTTCGGTTTCACGCGGCGGCGTACGCGGTCGGGATAGCCGGGCGAAGCCTTGCCACCGCCGCCGGCACCCGCGCCGGCCGTGCTGCCCACGCCGCCACCGCCCGCGCCGGAGCCGCCGGCCAGCGCCTGCAGGCGCGCCAGCTCGCTCTTGCGCTGGGCACTGGCCGCAGCCTCGCGCTTGGCCTTGGCGTCGGCATCCGCCTTGGCCTTGGCCTTGTTCTCGGCGTCAGCCTTGGCCTTGGCGTCCGCCTGGGCCTTGGCGTCCGCCTGGGCCTTGGCCTTGGCGTCCGCTTCCTTGCGTTCTGCTTCCTTGCGCTCGGCCTGCTCCTTGCGCTGCTGTTCCTGCTGCTGCGCTGCCTTCTTCTTCGCGTCGTCCTTGCGCTGGGCTTCCTTGCGCTCGGCCTCGCGCTGTTCCGCTTCCCTGCGCTCGGCTTCCTTGCGTTCCGCCTCTTTGCGCTCGGCTTCCTTGCGCGCGGCCGCCTGCTTGCGCTCGGCCTCTTCGCGCGCTGCCGCCTCGGCACGGCGCTTCTGGCGTTCCAGCGCGATGTCGGCGTCGTCCTCGACCTTGCTCTTCACCTCGGGCAGCGGCGGGGCCGGGCGCGGCTGCACCACCGGCGCCGGCGGCGGCGGCGGGGGCGCGGTGGCGGCCGGAATCTCTTCCCACAGCTCGGCCTCGGCGCCGACCGGGGTGCTGCTCTGCAAGCGCACGCCGTAGTACAGCACGACAGCCAGCAGCATGTGCATGAAGAGCGCGAACAGGAAGGAACGCAGGGTTCCCCGCTCCTTGACCGGCTGGTAGGGATAGGCGGCGACGGTCTTCATCAGGCGCAACGGCAATCAGATAGGCGCTTCAATGCGTCAGGAGGTCTTGGACTTGACCATCAGGCCGACGCGCTTGATGCCATCGGCTTTCAGGATCGACATCACGTCCAGCACCGCCTCGTACTTGACCGAGCGGTCGGCGGCAATCACCACCGGCTGGTCGGGATTCTCGTTCTGGCGCTGGTGCACAAAGTCGAGCAGGCCCTGCTTGTCGACCTTGCGCTCGAAGGCATTGCCGGCGTTGTCCTTGCCGCGCGCGGTGAGCTGGCCGCTCTCGTGCACGGTGACCACGATCGGCGGCGCCTTCTGCTGCGGCGTGGCGTTGGCTACGGTGGGCAGGTCGACGGTGGCGGGGCTCACGATCGGCGCCGCCACCATGAAGATGACCAGCAGCACGAGCATGACGTCGATATACGGCACGACATTGATCTCGGCGCTGGCCCGGCGGCGCGAGCCGCCGCGGCGCTGAATGGCTGCCATTGCAGGACTCCTGGAAACGCCGGCCCGGGCTTGCGCCCGGACCGTCTGGATTAGATTCGATACGTGTGCAGTTAGCGTGCCTGCCGTTGCAGGATGTTCAGGAACTCTTCCATGAAGCTCTCGAACCGGATCGCCAGGCGGTCGATCTCCGTGGCATAGCGGTTGTAGGCGATCACCGCCGGAATCGCCGCGAACAGGCCGATCGCGGTCGCCACCAGCGCCTCGGCAATACCGGGGGCCACCGATGCGAGCGTCGCCTGCTGCACATTCGACAGGCCGCGGAATGCGTTCATGATCCCCCATACCGTGCCGAACAGGCCGATATACGGGCTCACCGAACCCACCGACGCCAGGAACGGCAGATGCGATTCCAGCACATCCATCTCGCGCTGGTAGGCCGCGCGCATCGCGCGCCGGGCCGCATCGAGCAGCGCGCCGGCTTCGTTGCCGCGCTCGCGCGCCTTCAGGAACTCGCCCATGCCGGATTCAAAGATCCGCTCCAGCGCGCCGGTGTTGTGGCGGTTGTTGACGGCACTGTTATATAGCGCCTGCAGGTCGCCGCCGGCCCAGAAGTCGCGTTCGAACCCCTCGGTCTGGGTGCGTGCTGAGCGCACCGCCAGGTGCTTGCGGAAGATATAGGTCCACGAAAATAGGGACATGACGAGCAACAGCACCATGACGGCCTGTGCCAGCAGGCTGGCGTGGAGCACCAGCGTTACGATCGACATGTCTTGCGTGACGGTCACGGGATTCATCGTGCGGACTTGATGGTAGCTAGAACGGGGTCGGGAATCGGGGCGGGACGGAAAGTGCTTCGATCGACACACCCAACGCGGATCGCGCCAGATGCCAGCATCAGCTCGCCACGCCAGGCTTCCTGGGTGAACTGGACCGACGCCGGGCCGACCCGGTCGATGCGCGTGCGGATCTCGAGCTGGTCATCCAGCCGGGCGGGCGCATTGTAGTCCACCGCCGTACTGCGGACGATAAAGACCACGCCCGCCTCGTCGGCGAGCGACTGCTGCTCGATGCCGAGCGCACGCAGCCACTCGGTGCGGGCGCGCTCGAAGAACTTCAGGTAGTTGGCGTAGAACACTACGCCACCCGCGTCGGTGTCTTCCCAGTACACCCGCAGGGTCCAGACAAAGTTTGTCATGGCCGCGATTGTAACGGAGAGCGATAGCGGTTTCGTGTAAACCCGCATGACGACTTTGCAACAGCAAGTTGCTGGCCAGCCCTTGCCAGCGCTTGCCTGGCGGGGCCGACGGCTTGCGGCGGGCGCCCGCCTCGCGCTACACTGCGCGCAACCATTCCATCTTGCGCGACTGGCGAAGTCAGTGGGCACTACCACGAGGAAGCGCAAGTTCTCTGGCGTGACGTTCATTGCGCGTTCGCGTAACGTTCAGCACGCCTAGGCGTGAAGTTGCTTGCGCCTGCCGCTCGCCTGGGCAGCGAATGGGAAGCAGGGTGCGCCCTGCACCGACGGTTACAACGTGCCGCCGGTGCTGGTCGCCGCTAGCCTTCCCCGCGCGCCCTACCCCCGATGCGTGAATCGGATTCCCTATTTTTCAGACGAGTTTCGCCATGTTCGAACGCAGCCGTTTTACGATCGACCAGATCGACCCCGAGGTCTTTGCCGCCATCCAGCAGGAAAACCAGCGCCAGGAAGACCACATCGAGCTGATCGCCTCCGAGAACTACACCTCGCCGGCCGTGATGGCCGCCCAGGGTTCGCAGCTGACCAACAAGTACGCGGAGGGCTATCCCGGCAAGCGCTACTACGGCGGTTGCGAGTACGTCGACGTGGTCGAGCAGCTGGCCATTGACCGCGTCAAGCAGCTGTTCGGCGCCGAAGCCGCCAACGTGCAGCCCAACTCGGGCTCGCAGGCCAACCAGGGTGTGTACTTCGCCGTGCTCAAGCCGGGCGACACCATCATGGGCATGAGCCTGGCCGAAGGCGGCCACCTGACCCACGGCATGGCCCTGAACATGAGCGGCAAGTGGTTCAACGTGGTCAGCTACGGCCTGAACGCCCAGGAAGACATCGATTACGATGCGCTGGAAAAGCTGGCGCAAGAGAAGAAGCCCAAGCTGATCATCGCCGGCGCCTCGGCCTTCGCGCTGCGCATCGACTTCGAGCGCATCAGCAAGGTGGCCAAGTCGATCGGCGCCTACTTCATGGTCGACATGGCCCACTACGCCGGCCTGATCGCCGCGGGCGTCTACCCGAACCCGGTGCCGCACGCCGACTTCGTCACCACCACCACGCACAAGAGCCTGCGCGGCCCGCGCGGCGGCGTGATCCTGATGAAGGCCGAGCACGAGAAGGCCATCAACTCGGCGATCTTCCCCGGCATCCAGGGCGGCCCGCTGATGCACGTGATCGCCGGCAAGGCGGTCGCGTTCAAGGAAGCGCTGACGCCTGAGTTCAAGGCCTACCAGCAGCAAGTGGTGAAGAACGCCGCCGTGCTGGCCGAGACCCTGATCGCGCGCGGCCTGCGCATTGTCTCGGGCCGTACCGAAAGCCACGTGATGCTGGTCGACCTGCGCGCCAAGAACATCACCGGCAAGGAAGCCGAGCGCATCCTGGGCGAGGCGCATATCACCGTCAACAAGAACGCCATCCCCAACGATCCGGAAAAGCCGTTCGTGACCTCGGGCATCCGCCTGGGCTCGCCGGCCATGACCACGCGCGGCTTCAAGGAAGAAGAAGCCCGCATCGTCGGCAACCTGATCGCCGATGTGCTGGACAACCCGCACGACGCCGCCAACATCGCCAGCGTGCGCGAGCAGGCGGCAGCCCTGACCAAGCGTTTCCCGGTCTACGGCTGATGCATCGAGGCCGCCCATGCGGGTTCGCATGAGCGGCCGGCAGCTCCGCAAGCCGGCGCCCCGGGGCACCGGCTTGCGGGCCTCGCCAACCCGCCCCGCCACCGCAGAACGACAACACGGACAAGGCGACGGGGTTCAACTGAAGGTGGTCCGGCATGAAATGCCCCTTTTGCGGTCATTCCAATACCCAGGTACTCGACACGCGCATGTCGGAAGACGGCGATGCCGTGCGCCGGCGCCGCCGCTGCGAAGCCTGCGACCGCCGCTTCACCACCTATGAGCGGATCGAGCTGTTCTTCCCCGCCATCGTCAAGAAAAACGGCTCGCGCGTCGACTACACCCGCGCCAAGCTGAAGGATTCCATGCGCCTGGCGCTGCGCAAGCGCCCGGTCTCGGCCGAAGCCATCGACGAAGCCATCACCCGTATCGAAGAAAAACTGCTGGCCCTGGGCGAAAAGGAAATCCCCAGCAGCCAGGTCGGCGAGCTGGTGATGCGCGAATTGCGCAAGCTCGACAAGATTGCGTATATCCGCTTTGCTTCGGTGTACCGGAGCTTTGAGGACGTGTCGGAATTCCGCGACGTGCTGGATGAATTTGCGGCGTCCACCCCCCGGAAGGGGTAGTAAAAGTAACAAAATCGTTGTTTAATCCCCGTTGCATTTCCGCAAGGCCCGCTGTCGCATATTAAAAGGGCCCGGATTGCAGACCAAAAAAAGAAGTTAACGAAGTCGGACGTCTTTTGACGGGGGTCAGAATGGGTCAACGCTGCCGCGGGGCAGCCGGCTTTGCCATGCTCGAAGCATTGGTGGCAATTGTCGTTCTGGCGGTTGGCGTGCTCGGCGTCGCCAGCCTGCTGCTGAATTCATCCCGCTTCACGCAACAAGCTTCCTACGACACCACTGCCATGCAGCTGGCCACCGAGATGGCCGAGCGCATGCGTGCCAATCCTGCCGTCTCGCAAACCGGCGCGGCGGCGGAAGCCATCACCCCGAACCGCTACTTCATCGACACCGCCACCGGGCAGCCACCCGCGCTCACGGCAGCAAACAGCCCGTACGCGATCGCCTGCTCGGGCACGGCGGCCGGGTGCGCGCAGCAACTGGCGGATTTCGATGTCGCCGAGTTCTGGGAGCGTGTCAGCACAGGCCTGCCTGGCGGACGCGCCGTGATTTGCCGGGACATGGTTGCGTACGACCAGACCACCGGCTTCTCATGGGGATGCACGCCATCGGCCACTGGCCGCCCGGACGACGCACCGATTGTCATCAAGATCGGATGGATCTCGCGGCTTGCCGCCAAAACCGTCGCGGCACGGGTCGACATGTCCGACATGGGCACGCGCCCCCAGGTGGTCATCGTGGCCACGCAGGGTACGGTGAACTGACATGCGGAACGCCAGGACGTATCTCAACCCCGGCCGGCATCGTCAGCTGGGGCTGTCGCTGGTGGAGCTGATGGTAGCGATGACGCTGAGCCTGCTCCTGATCATGGCTGCCGCGGCGCTCTACCTGACCGGGCGAGCCAACTACAACAGCATCGACGACACCACGGCGCTGGATGAGAAAGGCCGCTTTGCGGTGGATACCGTGGTGCGGATCGTGCGCCAGGCCGCCTGGAGCAACTATGCGGGCAACAGCGCCGCGGCCTCGCCCGGCGCCAGCGGGCCACCCGCGCCCAGCCCTGGAGGCGTCATGCTCACGACCACGAGCCTGTCGCCGACCATCAGCGGCCTCGACAGCTGCGGCGCCCCCACGCAAGACCTCGGCAACCCGGCGCAAAACCTCGCGTGTCCTGCCCAGGCGGGCGCCGTGAACAAGAGCGATGTGCTGCAGGTCCGCTTCTTCGGTTCGGGCACGCAGCAGGACCGCACCGTTCCGGACAACAGCATGATCGACTGCTCCGGCAACGGCGTCGCCGAGCCGCAGGCCTGGGAAGACGCAGATCTCGCGCGCGGCATGGCGGTCTTCTATGTCAGCAACGATGCCAGCGGCATGCCTCAGCTGATGTGTGGGTATCGTCCACGGGACGCCGCCAACAAGGAAATCCTCACGGCAGTCACGGCGTACCAGGCTGTTTCGCTGATCTCAGGCGTCGAAGTCTTCCAGGTGCTCTACGGCGTGGATACGAATTTCGACCAGACCCCGGACCGCTTCCTGTCAGCCACCGAGGTGCTGGCCCTGCCCACCACCTGGCAGAACGTCGTCGCCATCAAGATTGCCATGGTGCTGATGGGCGATACCGCCAGCGCATCGCCCCAGGATCCGCCAACCTTCCGCCTGTTTGGGCGCCTGTTCCCGGGCTCGCCGGGCAACGACACGTCCTTCACACCAGCCACGCAACTGCAGCGGATGCGACGACTGTACACCGTCACAGTACAGCTCCGGAACATGGCCACCTGCACCACGTGCTCGCCGACATGAACGCCCGCACCGCGCGACCCAACCCGCGTGGCATCGCGCTGATCACCGCCCTGGTGATGCTGCTGATCATCAGCGTCATCGCCATCGCCGGCGCCCGGCTGGCCATTGGCAGCAAGCGCATGGCATCGAACCAGCGCGACCGGGACCTGGCTCAGCAAGCGGCCGAGGCAGCCTTGCTGGATGCAGAAATCGACATCCAGGGTGTCGCCGCGCCAACCAGCCGGTCGGCCATCTTCTCCGGCACCACGATGAATGTCCTGCCGTTCGTGGCGGGCTGCAATACGGGCGTGACAGGCGCCTCACCCTTCCAGGGACTGTGCGACCCGGTGCTCGACGGTACGCCGAACTGGCTCACCGTTGACTTCAGCCAGACTGGCGCCAACGCACGCACCACCGCCTATGGCACCTTCACCGGCCGCAGGTTCCCGACCGCGACCGGCGGGCTGCTGCCTGCCGCGCTGCCGCGCTACATCATCGAGCCGATCAACGACATGTCGCCAGGCGCGAGCGAGGGCGCATACATCTTCCGCGTCACGGCCGTCGGCTTTGGCGCAAACCCGGCGACCCGGGTCATGTTGCAGTCGTACTACCGAAAGGGGGAATGAATGGCAACGCCCATGACTGTCGCGGAGCACGGCAAATGAGCCGCATCCGGAAATTCCTGTTCGCGGCCATGGCTGCGCTTCTCAGCCTGCCCGCCGGCGCGTTGCTTGCCGCGACAGAACAGAGCAGCCTCGCGACCGTCAAGATCGCGCAGGCACCGCTGTACGGCCGCAATCAGAATATCCACCCCAACCTGCTGCTGACGCTCTCGGTAGAGTTCCCCACGGTTGGGGCAGCCTATCGCTCCGGCACGTATTCACCGGCCACCGAATACATCGGCTACTTCAATCCGCTCAAGTGCTACAACTACAGCGGGGGCGACAGCAACGGCTATTTTGTCATTGCTGGCGATGCCAACACGGCCGATCACACATGCGCGGGCCAGTTCAGCGGCAACTTCATGAACTGGGCCACGGCCTCGGCCATCGATATGCTGCGATACGCGCTGACCGGGGGCGACCGCGTGGTTGACACCGCCACGCAGACCATCCTGCAACGTGCCGTGCTGCAGGACAGTTTTTTCAACAGCAGCTCCTACTTCCCCCGCAAGACTTACGACAAGGCGTCCTCGGTCACGCCTTTCACCAGCCGGACCCTTTACATCACTTCATGCGGCAACAAGGTGTTCTTCGGGGACAGCACCGAATCCGGCGCCAGCTGCGCGAGCCCCGGCAAGTACAAGAACCAGGGCACCTACCTGGTACGGGTGCAAGTCTGCGATGCAAGCGAAGCCAAGTCCCGCACCGATCTCTGCAAGCTGTATCGCACCGGGTACAAGCCGGCTGGTGAAATGCAGCGCAACGCCGACAAGGTCCGCTTTGGCGCGTTTGGCTATCTGAACGACAGTGCCAATACCCGTTATGGCGGTGTCTTGCGCGCGCCCCTGAAGTATGTGGGGCCAAACACTGTCGACAGCAATTTCAATCAAGCCAGCAACCTGCGCCGGGAATGGGATGACGACGGCGTATTCATCCAGAACCCCGAGAGCGCGTCAGAGAACATCAGCGGTGTCATCAATTACCTGAATCAGTTCGGGCGTTCCGGCGCCTACAAGTCATTGGATCCCGTCGGCGAACTCTACTACGAGAGCATCCGCTACCTGCAAGGCCGACAACCAACGCCCGAAGCCATCGACAACGCCAGCGCGTACAAGGATGGATTTCCGGTCTACACGCAATGGACAGACCCCATCCTTGCCAGTTGCCAGAAGAACTACGTCCTTGCCATTGCCGATATCAACACGCACTGGGACCGATACATCCCTGGCAACGGCAGGACGACCTACCTCTCCGGTGGCAAGCCGGTCTCTGCCAATGACCCGGCAAGGCCGGCAGACGCGATGTCGAAATTCAGCAAGTACAGCTTCGATGTCATGACCTGGACGCAGGCGGTGGCCGATCTTGAGAGTTCGGGAACATCTGGCAACAGCCGCCCCGATGCCTCGCTCGCCAACCTGGCTGGCGCCGACACCGGCTCCAGCGGCCACGGCACCTACTATATGGCCGGCGTCGCGTATTGGGCCCATACCTACGGCTTCCGCCCGGATATGCCGGAATTGCGAGTCACCACGTTCAGCATCGACGTCAATGAGAACGGGAACGGCAGCGTGGGCGATGAACAGCGCCGCAGCCAGATGTACCTGGCGGCAAAGTACGGCGGCTTTGACGACCAGAACGGTGATGGCAATCCGTTCCGCACCAAGGGGGCCAGCGGCACCACCGTCACCAGCAATGCCGAATGGGAATCGTCGGGCGGATCGAATGTCCCCGCCAACTGGTTCTTGGCCGGGCAGCCGGCCGCCATGATTGCTTCCATCAAGAAGGTCTTCGCGCAAATCGTCAATGCGGCCGGCACATTGTCTGGCGTGGCACTGACCTCTTCCCAGGTCGCGAGCGACACCCTCCTGTTCACCCCCGGATTCGACCAGCGCTGGAACGGGCGCCTGTCGGCACTGGCGGTGACCAATGATCCCAACACCGGCGTTCAGATCTCCAACACCGAAACCTGGGAGGCCGGCAAGGTGCTGACTGCGCGCACCGCTGCCCGCAATCTGCTGACCTGGGTCCCGTCGGGCACGGTCGACAATGCAGGAACCGGCGCGGGTGCGGGCGCCACCTTCGAATGGAAATCTCTCAACGCCGCGCAGAAGGCCGCACTGAAGATCGTGCCGACAGAGACTGACACCGTAGCCCAGAGCCGGCTCAGCTACCTGCGTGGCGAGCGCAGCCAGGAACAAGCCACCGGCAGCACGGGGACCATGCGCTTGCGCGACTCACTGCTGGGCGACATCGTCAATTCGGGCCCCGTCTATATGGCGGCCCCGTCCGGGACCATCGCGGAAAGCGACTACACCACGTTCTACAAGGCCCACAGCCGGCGTACTGCCGCCGTATTTATCGGCGCCAACGATGGCATGCTCCACGCCTTCAATGCGGCCAATGGCTCTGAACTGTTTGCCTACGTGCCAAACGCAGTGTTCGCCAACCTGACCCAGCTGACCTCGCCGAGCTATATCCATCGGCCGTACGTGGACGCCACGCCTGCCGTGGCGGAAGCCAGGGTGGGCAACGCCTGGCAGACCGTGCTGGTCTCTGGCATGGGTGGCGGCGCGCAAGGCCTCTTTGCGCTGAATGTCAGCGATCCTGCCAGCGTCGGAACCGGCAATGTATTGTGGGAGTTCACGGACAAGGATGATGCCGACATGGGCAACGTCATGTCGCCGCCCCAGATCGTCAAGCTGTTTGCCGGCAAGGACTCCGACAACAAGCCTGTGTACAAGTGGTTTGCCATGACGGGCAACGGCCTGAATGCCAACGATGCGGATGGCGCGAGCAATCCGGCTGCGCCTTCGGTGCTGTTCATCGTGGCACTGGACAAGCCGGCCGGGACGCCGTGGCAACTGGGCGTCAATTACTGGAAGATCTCGATGGCAGCGGACGCCACCGCCAGCATTGCCAACGGGCTGAGCTCGCCGGCGCTGGTGCGGCTGACCGACGGGCAGACCGTCGCCGCCTACGCCGGCGACCTCCAGGGCCGCCTCTGGAAGTTCATCCTGAATGGCGGCCCATCCACCTGGAACGCTGCCGGGGCACTACCGTACTACGGCGGCGGCAACTACGGCCGGCCGCTGTTCCAGGCCCGCGATGCCAGCGGAAAACCGCAGCCGATCACGGTCCAGCCCAAATGGGTCTACGCGCCCGGAGGCTATATGGTGGTGTTCGGCACCGGGAAGTACCTGGAGCCTGCCGACACCATCACCACCGGCACGCTGACCCGGAACGCCATGTACGGCATCTACGATGCCGGAGGCTCCCAGTCGATTGCAGACCGCAGCATGCTGAACCCGGTCACCTTGACCCGCAACAGCAAGGGCGCTTACGAATATTCGTCACGCAGCTATAGCCTCGGCTCAAAGACGGGACAGAAGGCGGGGTGGTACTTTGATTTCCCGGGCAACGGAGAACGCCAGGTCACCGCGCTCGTGCCGGCTTACGGAAAGATCTGGTTCAATTCGCTGATGACCGGTGATGACCTTTGCGGTGCCTCCAGCAACAGCGGCCGCTACCAGATCAATGCGCTGACCGGCATGCCCGCCACGGGGACATCGACCGGCGATCCCTCCACCTTCGGCATCCTGGGTGCGCCGGTGCTGATCCAGACCAGGACCACGGTGGATCCGCAACGCAATGCTGTCGGCCAGATCACTACGCTGAAGTTCATCGACGTGTTTTCGTTCGGCGCATCGGGTGGCGGCCGCAGCGCAGACGCGTCGTTGTCCAGCAGGCCGCTTGTGTCCGGCAACACGGCCACCGACGGGGGGCATCCCACCACCGGGCGCCTTGGCTGGCGCGAGATTCGCAATTTCGGAGCCGCAAAATGAAGCGCTGCCACGGTCACTGGCGTCACCACGCCAGCGGCTTCACGCTGATGGAGATGCTGATTGCCATCGCCATCCTTGGCATCCTCGCCGGCATTGCGTATCCCAACTACGCTGAACATGTTGCCCGCGGGCGCCGCACCGAAGCCAAGGCCGCACTGATGACGGCCATGCAGGCACTGGAGCGTCGTTACGCACAGGCCAACTCCTACGTCGACCCCGCCGACAGCACGCGCGCCTGGCGCGGCTTCCCGCAAACCTCGGAAAGCGGCAACTACACGATCGCATCCGGCGCGTGCACGGGCCTGGCATTCAACGAATGCGTGCAGGTCAGCGCCACGCCCGTCATCGCCGACAACCGGTGCGGCACGCTGCTGCTACGCAGCACCGGCGAGCGTGGCGTGCTGATCAACAATGTCACCGCCTTCGCGAACCTGCCCCAGGGATGCTGGTGATGCGCGATCAATCCCCCCAACCTCAGACCGGGTTCACGCTGATCGAACTGCTGGTCACACTGGTCGTGCTGGCCATCCTCGCCGGCATGGCGGCACCCGCCTACACTTCGTTCATTCAGCGCAACACGCTTGCCACTGAAGCAGACGCGCTGGCTTCGTCGCTTTCCCTGGCACGGGCCAGTGCGCTATCGCGCAATAGCTGGGTCACCGTGGCGCCCGTCAGCAATGACTGGCACAACGGCTGGACTGTCTGCCTGAACCCCAATCGAAACGCGGACTGCACTGGCCAAACCGCGCTGGTTCAGCATGTCCCCTCCGCCCAGGGATTGACTGTAGCGTTCTCCAGCACGCCGCAGTCGACGGTCCTCTCCTATTCGCCCGTAGGCTATACACGCACGCTGGCGGATGCGATGCAGTCTGCCCAGGTGCTGATGGGACTGGGCACCGGCAACCAGAAACTCATCGATATCAGCCAGTTGGGCAGGGTCCGCGTATGCGCGCCCGTGCCGACACAAACCTCGGTGTGTCAGTAAGCGAGGCTGCTTGGTAGCTGTTCCCAGGAAGACCGAAACAACATTCTGCAAATCCTTCACGCTTAGGCACGTATTCGCCTGCTCGCGACAGCTAGTCTGACGGTCCCTGCCAGTCTCGGTGACCGCCCATAAGGCGCCGACCCGTTGCCAACACCCGGCGCCGCCGTCGCAGGCCCTGCCATCGCGATTCCCGCGTGGCACGGCCACCTGATGCGGGGATGGCCGGCGCAGGCGCGTACCGCGCTGACCGAGGGAATGCTGCAACTGGAGCGCCACGCCGTCGGCGCCATGACGTTTTTTGCCGCCGAGCCCGGTGCCGAAGTGGCCGCCGGGGAATGGCCACTTCCCGTACCCGCCGCCGGCATCGTGCGTCATATCGTGACAGCCGCGGCATGCCCGCAGGCCGCCCTGGATACCTGTGTTGAATTACATGCCGTCCCGCAGCGGCCCGACCCGGAGTGCGGCGTGCTGATCCTGCGCAGCACCGGACAGTGGCTGGCGCTGCCCGAAGGTGAAGCCGTGCCGCGGCCGCTTCCGTCCATTGCTGAAGGCGCGATGGCCCGCCACGCACTCCGCCGCCGCCATGGCCTGACCCTGGCCGAGCTGCTCGCCGGCCTGGCCGTCCTGGCACTGCTGGCGGCGGCATCCTATCCGGTGTTCAGCGGCCTGCTCGCCCGGCAACAGGTCACACCTGCGGCCGACCGGCTGGCGGCCTCGCTGGCGCCGGCGCGGGCCACCGCACTGGCGCGCCGCCTCGAGGTGACGCTGCAGCCGCTGCCGGGCGAGGCGACGCTGGGCCCCGGCTGGCAACTGGTCACGGCAGACGGCGACCCGGAGCGACGCGCGGTGCTGTCCGTGGTGGAACCGGGCATGCCCTGCCTGTGGGTGACGGCGCCAGACCGCCCGCGGCACGAATGTGCTGAAATTCCTGCCTGTGGGATACTCTCGATCTGAGCAGGGCGGTTTCCAGGCCGCCACTTTCACGCTCGGCTGCCGTGGCGAGCAGCGGCAAGTCAGGCTGGGCGCGCAGGGACGTATCCGACTCTGCACACCCGGCTGCGACGCTGACTGCGATGCGACGGAGTCCTCCGGACCACCATAACCCCGGCAGCCCTGTATTCCAGATCGCTGCGCCAAGGCAAACGCAACCGCCGAATGTTTTCCGATACCGACCACGCCGCCATGCAACAGGCCCTTGCGCTCGCCGCGCGGGGCATGTTCAACACCACGCCCAACCCGCGCGTCGGCTGCGTGCTCGTCAAGGATGGCCAGGTCATCGGCCAGGGGTTCACCCAGCCGGCCGGGCAGGATCATGCCGAGATCCAGGCGATGAAGGACGCGCTGGCGCGCGGGCTGGACCCGGCCGGCGCCACCGCCTATGTCACGCTGGAGCCGTGCAGCCATTTCGGGCGCACGCCGCCGTGCGCCGATGCGCTGGTGCGCGCGGGCGTGGCGCGCGTGGTGGCGGCCATGGAAGACCCCAACCCTTCGGTGTCCGGGCGCGGCCTGCAGCGGTTGCGCGAGGCCGGCGTCGACGTGCGCTGCGGCCTGCTGGAAAAGGAAGCGCGCGACCTGAATATCGGCTTTGTCTCACGCATGACGCGCGGGCTGCCGTGGGTGCGCGTCAAGGTGGCGGCATCGATGGACGGCGGCACCGCGCTGCATGACGGCACCAGCCAGTGGATCACCGGCCAGGCCGCGCGCGACGACGGCCATGCCTGGCGCGCACGTGCGTGCGCGATCCTGACCGGCATCGGCACCGTGCGCGACGACAACCCCGCGCTGACGGTGCGGGCCATCGCCACGCTGCGCCAGCCGCAGCGGGTGCTGGTCGATTCGCGACTGGAGGTCCCGTTGGACGCGCGGATCCTAACGCCGGACACTGGCGAGTTCGCCAAGCCGGTGCTGGTGTTCTGCGCGGTGGAGGACCGGCAGCGCCAGCGCGCACTGGAAAGCCGTGGCGCCGAAGTCGTGGTCCTGCCCAACCCGCACGGCAAGGTCGAGTTGCGCCGCATGTTGGAAGAACTCGGCCGGCGCGGCATCAACGAGCTGCACGTGGAGGCCGGCTTCAAGCTCAACGGTTCGCTGGTGCGCGAGCACTGCGCCGACGAGCTGCTGATCTACCTCGCGCCCAAGCTGCTGGGCGATGCCCAGGGCATGTTCAACCTGCCGCCGCTGGCGCGGCTGCAGGACGCCGCGCAGTTCCGCTGGCATGAGATCCGGCAGATCGGCGACGACCTGCGGCTGATCGCCCGGCGCAACGACGCGTAGTGCGACACACACCGGCACCGCGTATCCAGATTCCAAATACCCTAAGCAGAAGACACCACCATGTTTACAGGCATTGTCGCGGCAGTCGGCCGCATTGAATCCATTACCCCGCTGGGCGCCGCCGATGCCGGCGTGCGCTTGCGCATCGCCGCGGGCGGGCTGGACCTGTCGGACGTCATCATCGGCGACAGCATCGCCATCCAGGGCGCGTGCATGACCGTGATCGCCATGGCGCCCGACAGTTTCGACGTCGAAGTCTCGCGCGAGTCGCTGGACAAGACCGTGGGGCTGGAGAGCACCGGCCGTGTCAACCTGGAAAAGGCCCTGCGCCTGGCCGACCGCCTGGGCGGCCACCTGGTGTCCGGGCACGTCGACGGCCTGGGCGAAGTCGTGCACTTCGCGCCGGTGGGCGAATCGCATGAACTGCGCATCCGCGCCCCGCGCGTGCTGGCACGCTACCTGGCATACAAGGGCTCGGTCGTGGTCAACGGCGTGTCGCTGACCGTCAACCGCGTCAATGACGAAGCCGACGGCTGCGTGTTCTCCATCAACCTGATCCCGCACACCGTGGAAGTCACCACGCTGCAGGAACTCAAGCCGGGCGCGCGCGTCAACCTGGAGATCGACCTGATCGCCCGCTATGTGGAGCGGATGCTGTCGACCGCGCAGGCCCCCGCGTAATACCGCGGGCTACCTGTCCTCGTCGGGCACGTTATAGGTCTCGCGCAGCTTGTCGGTGAAGGGACGCAGCGCTTCCACGCAGGCGCTGCTGTTGCCGCCCTCCATCGTGGACAGGCTCCAGTTGCAGCCGCCGGTGTCCGGCGCGTGCCAGACCACATCGCCAAAGCAGGCGCCCTCGCAAGCGGCGAACTTCGACTGCTCGGCGCGTACCAGGGCACGCAGTTCGGCCTTGTTCTTGATCTGCCTCGACATCTTTGTCTCCTTTGTTGTGCAAAGTCCGCGGGCGCGATCGGGCTGGCGCCCTGATTTGAAGTCCGAACCGCCGCTTGCCAGCGCGGCGGCATTCAGGGCGGGGCGTGCCCTTTTGTCCCGAGCATACGCTGACAACCCCCTCCTGTGGCAATTTGCTTGCGCTGTCGCCCCCCGGGGAAGGTGCGCCGCGCGGGGCCCGGCGGCTTTGTTGTAAGTCAGCTGGTTCCTGCAACGCCCTAGGCCTAGAATGGTTAAGCAGCGCTTGCAGTCCATGTATGCCCACAGGCGCTCGCCACTCGTTCCCGGGCCTCCCCCCTCGACAACGTCTAGCACTGGTGGCTGCTGAAGCCACTCACGGGGACCACCTGGACCTTCATGCACCCCTGCCCGCCGCGCCGCGCGCTCGTCCGCGAGCTGGCGCCCCCGCCGTTGCTTTCGATTGCCGGCCGGATTGCTGCCCGGCACCCATGAAGGAACTCACTGTGCCCGATCCCACCGCCAGAATCCTGTATCAGCGACTTCCGGCCACGCGCCTGCTGCGTGACCGGCATCCCACTGCGCCGATGCGCGCGCGCCTTGGCTTTGTGCGCCTGGCCGCGACCCACCTGCACCGTGCCGTCACGCTGCTGATCGACTGGGACCAGGCCGTGGGCGACGGATGGCCGCGGCTGCAGCCACCGTCCTCACCCCTGGCGAAGACATTCCGGCGCCCCGGCGCCCGGCGTTTCGCAGGCTTTCCGTGGTCCAGCGGCAAATGGACCTGACATCAAGCGAGGCATCACCATGCTCACCCTACTGTATTTCCGGCTGAACGACATTGCCGCGGCAAGGCGCGCGCACGCGCAGCTTGGCGAGCTGGCCGCGACTCTCGCACGCATCGACGGCCCTTGGTTCTTCCTGCGCGACGACCAGCCGGCCGAAGGCCTGCCCTCGCCCCACGCGGCGCAGATCACCTATCGCAATGAAGTCGCGGCGGCCGGCCTGGTCGCCGGCGCACTGCTGGTGGCCTGGATCGTGTTCCGCTACGGCACGCCGGCCAACGCGGCCGCGGGCTTCATGGCCTACCTCGGCGGCATGGCGCTTGGCGCCGTGATCGGCCGGTGGCTGGGCAGCGTGATCGGTGCCCGGGTCATGCGCGCCGGCCTGAGGCGGCAGAAGCGGCAAATGACGGCAGGCCAGCTGATGATGATCTGCGCGTGCGACCCGCACGCAAAGGGGCGGCTCTGCGAGATCGCCCAGGATGCCGGCGCCGCCGCCATCGACACACAGCATAGCCGGCTGCACCTGCGCGGCTGGCTGACGGACCGCCACTGGCCCGCATGGCTTTCAGGCCATGGCCAGCGTGCTGTCCCACAAAGGAAACAAGCATGAGCGAGAGTTTTTTCTATCAGCATTGCCACGTCGTCGTGACACTGGCCGAGGTCACCTTCGGCAAGTGGGAATGGGCCTATGCGCTGGACGCGCATGCCAGGTTCACCAAGCCCAACGCCGGCTTCCTCACGCGCGAGCTCGCGCTGGCTGACGCGACCCGCGCGGCCAGGGCGCGCATCGCCAGGACCTCGCGGCTGCGCACCGCAGGCCACGACGCCACACCGCTGGCCGTCGCCGCATAGGCCCCCGCCGAGCCTGGCGCCGGCGCCCTGCCGGCAACGGGGCGGCCCATGCAGCACCGCACTCCTCACTGGCTGCGCACCGCAGGCCACGACGCCACACCGCTGGCCGTCGCCGCATAGGCCCCCGCCGAGCCTGGCGCCGGCGCCCTGCCGGCAACGGGGCGGCCCATGCAGCACCGCACTCCTCACCCGCTTCAGGCAGGCGCCGTACTTTCCGGTGCCGTCGCCTCCCGCATTGCCTGCCTTGGCGTACAATACCCGGCTTGACTGGGCGACCTGCCGGGCGTATATGGCCTAGCCGGCCCGGCCCGACGCCCCGCCTCAGTCCGGCCGCTTTCAACCGCGGCCATGGTTCCTGCCCCAGCTATTCGCCGGTTTTTCGCTCGATTCGCCCCAATTTGCCGTTCAGCACGCCATGAAAATCGCCCGTACCGAAGACATCATTGCCGACATCCGCGCCGGCCGCATGGTCATCCTCGTCGATGAGGAAGACCGCGAGAATGAAGGCGACCTGGTGCTGGCTGCCGATTTCGTCACACCGGAAGCTATCAATTTCATGGCCAAGCACGGCCGCGGGCTGATCTGCCTGACCCTGACCGCCGAGCGCTGCCGCCAGCTGGACCTGCACCCGATGGTCAGCCGCAACGGCACCCAGCACGGCACCAACTTCACCGTGTCGATCGAGGCCGCCGAAGGCGTGACCACTGGCATTTCCGCCGCCGACCGCGCCCGCACCGTGCAGGCCGCCGTCGCCCGCGATGCCAAGTCGGCCGACCTGGTCCAGCCCGGCCATATCTTCCCGCTGACGGCCCAGCCCGGCGGTGTGCTGATCCGCGCCGGCCATACCGAGGCCGGCTGCGACCTGGGCGCGCTGGCAGGCCTGACGCCAGCGGCCGTGATCTGCGAGATCATGAAGGACGACGGCACCATGGCGCGCCTGCCGGACCTGATCGAGTTCGCGCAGGAACATGACCTGAAGATCGGCACCATTGCCGACCTGATCCACTACCGCAGCCGCACTGAGAGCATTATCGAGCGTGTGGGCGAGCGCGACATGCAGACCCCCTACGGCACCTTCCGCAGCATCGCCTACCGCGACAAGCCCACCGGCCAGGCGCACCTGGCGCTGGTCAAGGGTTCGCCCGCGCCGGACCAGGAAACGCTGGTGCGCGTGCACGAGCCCTTCTCGGTGCTGGACCTGCTGGAAGTGAAGCGCACCACGCACTCGTGGAGCATCCCCGCCGCGCTGGAAGCCATCGCCGGCGCCGATAATGGCGTGGTGGTGCTGCTGAACTGCGGCGACTCGGCCGACCAGCTGTTCACGCAGTTCAGCGCGCTGGACGCGCCGCAGTCGCGCCCGCGCCGCAAGCCGGACCTGCGCACCTACGGCATGGGCGCGCAGATCCTGAAGGACGTCGGGGTGGGCAGGATGCGCGTGCTGGCGTCGCCGCAGCGCATGCCCAGCATGACCGGCTTCGACCTCGAAGTCACCGGCTACCAACCCATGAACGGCCAGGCCGACTGAGCCTGCGCCACCCGAACACCCCGGCAGCGCGCACCAGCGCCGTTGCCGCCCCGAAAACTGGAGAACTGAACAATGGATCACGGCTTCTACCCCAGCAACCTCGACGGTGAAGGCCTGCGTATCGGCATCGTGCAGGCCCGCTTCAACGAGCCGGTCTGCGCCGAGCTGCTCGAAGCCTGCGTGGCCGAGCTGGAAAAGCTCGGCGTCGAGGGCGAAGACACCCTGGTGGTGACCGTCCCCGGCGCGCTGGAAATCCCGCTGGCGCTGCAGAAGATGTGCGAGAGCGGCCAGTTCGACGCCCTGGTCGCACTGGGCGCCGTGGTGCGCGGCGAGACCTACCACTTCGAGCTGGTCTCGAACGAGTCGGGCGCCGGCATCACCCGCGTCGGCCTGGACTTCAATGTGCCGATCGCCAATGGCATCCTGACCGTGGATACCGACGAGCAGGCCCACGCCCGCACCCGCGAGAAAGGCCGCGACTGCGCCCGCGCCGCGGTGGAGATGGCCAACCTGGTCGTCGCGCTCGATTCGCTGCGTGGCCAGGAAGATGAAGACGAGGACGACGATGAGTGATACGTCGAACACCCCCGACAACGACGGCGGCAAGGCAGCCGGCGGCAAGCCCGCCGCGGCCCGCACCGAGGCCAAGGCGCCGCCCAAGAGCGCGCGCCGCCGCTCGCGCGAGCTGGCGCTGCAGGGCCTGTACCAGTGGCTGCTGAACCGCAACGACATCGGCGCAATCCAGGCCCACCTGCATGATGCGCAAGGCTTCAACAAAGCCGACCGCGAGCACTTCGACGCGCTGCTCAACGGCGCGGTGCGCGAAGAAGCCCGCCTGACCGCCGCGTTCGAGCCCTTCCTGGACCGCACCGTGAACGAGCTGTCGCCGGTGGAGCGTGCCGCCCTGCTGGTCGGCAGCTATGAGCTGGTGCACTGCCTCGACATCCCGTACAAGGTCGTGATCAATGAAGCCGTCGAGCTGACCAAGACCTTTGGCGGCGTCGAGGGCTACAAGTACGTGAACGGCGTGCTGGACAAGCTTGCCGCCCAGGTGCGCGCGGCCGAGGTCGCGGCGCGCCGCTGAGTTGCCAACCGAGCCGCCCGCGGGCCGGCCCACGCCATCACGGCTGGCTTGCGCCGGCAATGATGCAGACGACACCCGCCCCGGCGGGTGTTTTCATTCCTACCCACCCTCTTGCTGAACGGGCCCCAGGCCCGTCCCGGACCACCATGGACACGCAGCACCTGGCCACCGCCTCCCGCCTCGCCAATATCGACGCCTTCCACGTGATGGAGCTGGCCAAGCAGGCCGCCGCGCTGGAGCGCGCCGGCCGCCACATTGTGCACATGGGCATCGGCGAGCCGGACTTCACCGCCGCCGAGCCGGTGGTGCGCGCGGCCGAAGCCGCCATGCGCCGCGGCGTCACGCAGTACACCGGTGCGCTCGGCATCCAGCCGCTGCGCGAGGCCATCGCCGGCTATTACAAGACGGCCTACGGGCTGGATATCCCGGCCCGGCGCGTGATCGTCACGGCCGGTGCCTCGGGCGCGCTGCTGCTGGCGTGCGCGGTGCTGGTCGAGATCGGTGCCGAGGTGCTGATGCCCGACCCCAGCTACCCGTGCAACCGGCACTTCGTCGCCGCCTTCGACGGCGCCGCGCGCATGATCCCGAGCGGCCCGGCCGAGCGCTTCCAACTGACCGCCGCGCAGGTCGAGGCCAACTGGGGCGAGCAAACGCGCGGCGTGCTGCTGGCATCGCCCTCCAACCCGACCGGCACCTCGATCCTGCCCGACGAGCTCGCCCGCATCCTGCAGGCCGTGCGCGCGCGCAACGGCTTTGCCATCCTCGACGAGATCTACCAGGGGCTGTCCTATGACGCCCCGCCGGTCTCGGCACTGAGCCTGGACGAGAACGTGGTCACGGTGAACAGCTTCTCCAAGTACTTCAACATGACGGGCTGGCGCCTGGGCTGGCTGGTGGTGCCGGAGGCGCTGGTGGACGCCTTCGAGAAGGTCGCGCAGAACCTGTTTATCTGCGCGTCGGCCGTGGCGCAGTACGCCGCGCTGGCCTGCTTCACCCCCGAGGCCCTGGCGATTTACGACGAACGCAAGGCCGAGTTCCGCCGCCGCCGCGACCTGATCGTGCCAGCGCTGGAGACACTTGGCCTGCGCGTGCCGGTGCGCCCGGACGGCGCCTTCTATGTCTATGCCGACTGCCGCGGCGTCAACCACCCCGCCGCCGGCGATGCCGACCGGCTGACGCAGGCGATGCTGCACGATGCGGGCGTGGTCATGGTGCCGGGGCAGGATTTCGGCCCGCATACGGCGAAGGACTACATCCGGATCTCGTACGCGACCTCGCGCGAGAACATCGAGGAGGCGATGGCGCGCCTCGGCAAGCTGTTCCGCTGACCGGTCTCTGCCGCGGCTGAAGCAGGCAAAAGAAAAGCACCCCGCGGGGTGCTTTTCTGATTGGCGATCCGCGCTCAGGCGTTGTGCGGACCGTTGTTCGCTTCCAGCTTCTCGCTCGGAGCCAGGTGCTCGGCAGGGGCCTTGACCTCGACCGGCTTTTCGGCGTTGGCGGGCGCGTTGCGCACGCCCAGCAGCTGGCGCAGGCGGGCGCGCTCGGCCAGCACCTTGGCGCCGTAGCCGCCATCGGTGGCCGTGGTGGCACCGACGTAGTACTTCAGGCCGCCTTCGATCGAGCCAGCGCGGGCGATGCAGTCCTTGAGCACCAGCGCGCCGATCTTGATATTGGCGTACGGGTTCAGCGCCGCGGCAACGCCGCCGACGGCCTCGTACTTGTCCTGGTGGACCTTGGTCATGACCTGCATCAGGCCCTGCGCACCCACGCCGCTTTCAGCGTACGGGTTGAAGCTGGACTCGATCGCGATCACGCCCAGGATCAGCAGCGGGTCGATACCGACCTCGCGGCCGGTCAGGTAGGCCGCCTTCACCAGTTGCGCGGTGGCCTGGGCCGCCACGCGGTACTTGCGGGCGATGTAGTCGGCCACGGCCGCCTGTTCGCGGGCGGTGCCCAGCGTGCTGGTGCTGCGGGCATCCATCGCCACGCGCGTCACCGGGATCTGCGCGGCCAGGTGCGCGACCGACGGCACCTTGGCGGCAGCCGCCAGGCTCCATTCGTCCACGCCCGACACGGTCGGCAGGCCACCCTTGCCAAAGGCAAGCTTGGCCGCAGCGACGTCCGCCGAATGCGGCGGCACGGCAGTGCTGGCCACGGCAGGCGCGGCCGACATGGCGGCGCCAACCAGCACCGCGGGTGCTTCGTCACCCGCCAGCAGCGCGGCCAGCGTGGTGCGCCATTCCTGGCTCAGCGACAGCGACACGGCCGAAACGACCGCGACCACGCCCAGGCTGTTCAGGGCGTACTTCAGCGTTGTGCGGCCACCGCGCAACGCGCGGCCCGCGACCGGATGCGCGAGACGGACCTGCAATGCCCGACTCACTCCGGGTACCGGCTGTCGGAGACGGACCTGCAAGGCCCGCCCGATGCCGGGAAGATGAAGGGTTTTCCAACCGCTCATGCTTACCTCCATCCGTTGCCCGCTTCGCGCGCCCGACTGCGGCACGCGCCCGATCTCAACGTACTCAAGTAAGGATGCCGCGCCGTCTAGCAGTGACGACCAAGCATCTGTTGGCAGGCGCTCCCCGTGCGCCCAACTGGAAACAGGCTACGCTCTGGGGGAGCGCACCCTGCCACGACTAAACTCACTACGCTCCGGCAAGTCGCCGGAGGCGACCGGCCGGCCCGCTTGCATTCGGGCCTGACCATCGGTCTTTGCTGGAGGGACTTTCTGGCACATTTACTTGATGTGCACCCCTTGACACAGGGGGAAAATCCATGTTGCGACGCAACACTCCATGGAGCAAGACCGGATTGTAGGAACGGTGTTATATCCCGTCAAGAATAATAACTTCGATTTCTACTACTTATAGTTATTTGTAACAATGGTTGCCATGTCGGCATCGGAGCACCCGATTGCCCGCAAACGCAGGCCTGGCCTTGGCTGGTCGCTCGGAAAAGTACGCTGTCAGTGACAAAAAACTTACAATTTGCGCGGCTTGGTTTTGATGATTTTTTTGCCGCGGCGCCGGTGAATGTGTATCGTCACCGACTTGGACGCCGCCTTGCGGACGCTTTCCCCCGCCCCGCACCACAACAGAATTCACTATGCAATACAAAGACTTGCGCGATTTCATCGGCCAACTCGAAGGCATTGGCGAGCTACGGCGCATCGCCCGGCCGGTCGCGCCCAACCTGGAAATGACCGAAGTCTGCGACCGGCTGCTGCGCGCTGGAGGCCCCGCGGTCCTTTTTGAGAAACCTTCCGGAGCCAGCACCGATGGCGGTATCTATAGCGTCCCCGTACTGGCCAATCTGTTCGGCACGACACACAGAGTCGCACTTGGCATGGGCGCCGAATCGATGGAAGACCTGCGCGACATCGGCCGGGTCTTGTCAGCACTGAAGGAACCGGAGCCGCCGCGCGGTTTGCGCGAGGCCGGCAAGCTGTTCACGCTGGCCAAATCTGTGTGGGATATGGCACCAAAGCGCGTCAGCAGCCCGGCCTGCCAGGAGGTGGTGTGGGAGGGCAACGACGTCGACCTGGCGCGCCTGCCGATCCAGACCTGCTGGCCCGGCGACGCTGCGCCGCTGATCACCTGGGGCCTGGTGGTGACCAAGGGCCCGCACAAGAAGCGCCAGAACCTGGGCATCTACCGCCAGCAGGTGATCGGCCGCAACCAGGTCATCATGCGCTGGCTGGCGCACCGCGGCGGCGCGCTCGATTTCCGCGAGCATGCGCTGGCCAACCCCGGCAAGCCGTTCCCGATCGCGGTAGCGCTGGGCGCCGACCCCGCCACCATCCTGGGCGCGGTGACGCCGGTGCCCGATACGCTGTCCGAGTACCAGTTCGCCGGCCTGCTGCGCGGCAGCCGCACGGCGCTGGCCGGCTGCCTCACGCCGACGCTGTCCGAGCTGAGCGTGCCGGCCTCTGCCGAAATCGTGCTGGAAGGCCATATCCAGCCCGACCCGAACCACCCCTCCGGCTACCAGCATGCGCTGGAAGGCCCGTTCGGCGACCACACCGGCTATTACAACGAGCAGGACTGGTTCCCAGTGTTCACCATCGACCGCATCACCATGCGGCGCGACCCGATCTACCACTCCACCTACACCGGCAAGCCGCCCGACGAGCCGGCGGTGCTGGGCGTGGCGCTGAACGAAGTGTTCGTGCCGCTGCTGCAGAAGCAGTTCCCGGAGATCACCGACTTCTACCTGCCGCCCGAGGGCTGCAGCTACCGCATGGCGCTGGTGCGCATGAAGAAGCAGTACGCCGGCCATGCCAAGCGCGTGATGTTCGGCGTGTGGAGCTTCCTGCGGCAGTTCATGTATACGAAGTTCATCGTGGTGGTCGATGACGATGTCGACGTGCGCGACTGGAAGGAAGTGATCTGGGCCATCACCACCCGGGTCGATCCCAGCCGCGACACGGTGCTGGTCGACAACACCCCGATCGATTATCTGGACTTCGCCTCGCCGGTGTCGGGCCTGGGCTCCAAGATGGGCATCGACGCGACCGACAAGTGGCCGGGCGAGACCACGCGGGAATGGGGCACGCCGATCTCCATGGATGCCGCGGTCAAGGCGAAGGTCGACACCATGTGGGAAAGCCTGTTCGAGCGTCCGGCCGGCAACTGAACCTAAGGGCCGTTATCATGGCAGGCTGATGCCAGCTGCCGCCACAGGCGCCCGGCATACCCATCGCCACCATCCGATGCCCGCGACAGACGGGCCCGAGGAGGAGACATGAGCACCCCCGCCCCTCTGACCGAAGGGAACCTGATGTGGACGCCCTCCGCGGCGTTCCGCGACAGCAGCCAGGTCGCGCGCTTCATGCACTGGCTGCGGGCCGAGCGCGGCCTGGCCTTTGACGACTACGACAGCCTCTGGCAGTGGTCGGTCACCGAGCTGGAAGCCTTCTGGGACGCCGTGCGCGCCTATTTCGACGTACGCTTCGACACGCCCGCCACGCAGGTGCTGGACCGCCGCACCATGCCGGGCGCGCGCTGGTTCGAGGGTGCCACGCTGAACTACGTGCAGCAGGTATTCCGCCACGCCGGTGCGGGCAGCGCCCGCCAGCGCACCGCGATCCGCCATGCCGGCGAGGCCCAGCCGCTGGCCGATGTCAGCTGGGACATGCTGCAAGCGCAGGTGGCGTCGCTGGCGCATGCGCTGCGCCAGATGGGCGTGCAGCGCGGCGACCGCGTTGCCGGCTACCTGCCCAATATCCCCGCCACCATCGTCGCCTTCCTGGCCACGGCCAGCCTGGGTGCGGTCTGGTCGGGCTGCGCGCCGGACATGGGCCAGGTGGCGGTGATCGACCGCTTCCGCCAGATCGGGCCCAAGGTGCTGATCGCCGTCGACGGCTACCGCTATGGCGGCAAGGTCTACGACCGCACCCCGGTGCTTGCCGACCTGATCGCCGCCCTGCCCTCGCTGACCGACCTGGTGCTGGTGCCGCAGATCGGCAGCCCTGCAGCGCCGCCTGCCGGCGTGCGCGCGCATGCCTGGCAGGAGGTGCTGGCGCACGACGTGCCGCTGGCGATCGAGCCGGTGCCGTTCGACCATCCGCTGTGGATCGTCTATTCGTCCGGCACCACCGGCATGCCCAAGCCGATCGTGCATGGCCATGGCGGCATCGTCATCGAGCAGCTCAAGCTGATGGCCTTCCATAACAACCTGGGCACGGACGATGTCTTCCACTGGTACAGCAGCAGCGGCTGGATCATGTGGAACGCGCAGGTGGCCGGGCTGCTGCTGGGCACCACCATCGCGCTGTATGACGGCAACCCGGCCTGGCCCGACGCGGGCGTGCTGTGGCGCTTTGTCGACGACGCCGGTGTGACGCTGTTCGGCGCCGGCGCGGCCTTCTTCATCAACTGCATGAAGGCCGGCATCGAACCGGCACGCATCGCCGACGTGTCGCGCCTGCGCGGGCTCGGCTCGACCGGTTCGCCGCTGCCGGTGGAGGCCTACGACTGGATCTACCGCCATGTGCGCGAAGACATCTGGCTGGTGCCGATGTCGGGCGGCACCGACTTTGCCGGCTCCTTCGTCGCCGGCTGCCCGCTGCTGCCGGTCTATTCCGGCGAGATGCAATGCCGCTGCCTGGGCGCCAAAGTGGAGGCCTTCGACGACAACGGCCAGCCGCTGCTCGACGCGGTGGGCGAACTGGTCTGCACCGAGCCGATGCCGTCGATGCCGCTCTACCTGTGGGGCGACGCCGACGGCAAGCGCTATCGCGACAGCTATTTCGACACCTATCCCGGCGTCTGGCGGCATGGCGACTGGATCAAGATCACAAAGCGCGGCGGCGCGGTGATCTACGGGCGCTCGGACGCCACCATCAACCGCCACGGCATCCGCATGGGCACCAGCGAGCTGTACCGCGTGGTGGAAGACCTGCCGGAAGTGCTCGACAGCATGGTGGTCGACCTGGAATACCTGGGCCGCGAGTCCTACATGCCGCTGTTTGTGGTGCTGCGCGAAGGCCTGGTGCTGGATGATGCGCTGCGCGACACCCTGCGCCTGCGCATCCGCGAAGCGCTGTCCTCGCGCCACGTGCCCAACGAGATCGTGCAGGCACCCGGCGTGCCGCGCACGCTGTCGGGCAAGAAGATGGAAGTGCCGATCAAGAAGCTGCTGCTCGGCCATGCGCCACAGGGCATCGCCAACCGCGATGCGATGGCCAACCCGGACACGCTCGACTGGTACTTCGACTACGCCGAACGCTTCCTGAAGGCACGGCAGGCCGACCCCGCCACGGCGTAACGCCGGCGGCCGCGGCGGTTGCCAGCGAGGACATCAGAACTCCACATCGAGTTCGCTGATTTCGTCGGGTTCCTCGCGCGCCGCCGCGATCCACTCCTGAAGTTCCGGCATCGACAGGATCTGCTTGCAGTAGGCAACCGGCACGGGATCGAGCATCACGCCATAGGTGACAAAGCGCGTCACCACCGGCGCGTACATGGCGTCGGCCATGGTGCGCGTGCCGAACAGGTAAGGCCCGCCATAGCGCGTCAGGCATTCGGTCCAGATCGCCGTGATGCGGTCGATGTCCGCCTGCGCACGCGACCACACCTTCATCCCGGGGAAATGCCCCTTCAGGTTCATCGGCAGCGCCGAACGCATCGCGGCAAACCCGGAATGCATCTCGCCGCAGATGGCGCGGCAGTGGGCACGCGCGGCGCGGTCTTCCGGCAGCAGGCCGGCCTTGGGGTGGATTTCGTTCAGGTATTCGGCGATCGCCAGCGTGTCCCACACCGTGACGCCGTGGTGGCGCAGGCACGGCACCAGGATCGACGGGGACAGCAGCAGGATTTCCGCACGCGCCGCGGCATCGTCCGGCGGCACCACCACTTCTTCGAATTCCAGGCCGGCAAAGCGCGCCAGCAGCCAGCCGCGCAGCGACCATGAGGAATAGGTCTTGCTGCTGATGGTGAGTGTGGTCTTGGACATCGCGCCTCCTTTACTGCTTGTTGCCGCTCATGGCCGCGCACCTATGCAGTGCATCCGGCAGGCACCAGTCTGAAGCCGCTGCGCGCAATGCGCCGCGAAGCGGCGCCACGCCCATGCGCCAGGCGCATGCCTCGCTACTTGCGCGGCATCGTCCGCCCCGCTCACCGCACAAAGCGCAAGGCGCGTGCCAGGTCTAAACTGATGGCATACATATTGCGGCTGGCAAGTACCAGAATAGCGGGGAGCCGAGCCATGCTGTACCACGCTTACCAGATCTACGCGGACATGATACTGCCGGCCTGCACGCTGGCGGAGTTGGCTGCCGCGACGCTGGCGGCAAATCCCAGGTCCGGCGGTTTCGATGCGGTGCCCCGCCTGCGCGCCGCCTGCGAGCTCATCGCGCTGGTGCGGCTCACACACCACCGGCCGGCCTTCGGCATCGACCACGCCACCGTCGGCGGACAGCCGGTGCCGGTCACCGAGGAAGTCGTCGCGCGCACGCCGTTCTGCTCGCTGCTGCACTTCCGCCGCCACGGCATCGTCGGCCAGCCGCGCGTGCTGCTGGTGGCGCCGATGTCCGGCCACTTCGCCACGCTGCTGCGCGGCACGGTCCAGACCATGCTGGCCGACCACGACGTCTATCTCACTGACTGGCACAACCCCCGCGACATTCCGCTGCTGGCCGGGCGCTTCGGCTTCGATGAATTCGTGCAGCACCTGATCGGCTTCCTGCAGACGCTGGGCGGCGGCACGCATCTGGTGGCGATTTGCCAGCCAACCGTGGCAGCGCTGGCGGCGGCCGCACTCATGGCCGAGGACGAAGACCCTGCCCAGCCGCCCAGCCTGACGCTGATGGCCGGCCCCATCGACGCGCGCGTCAATCCGACCAAGGTCAACGTGCTGGCCATGAGCCAATCCCTCGAATGGTTTGAGCGCACCTTGATTGGCATGGTGCCGCTGCGCTTTGCCGGCGCGATGCGGCGCGTCTACCCGGGCCACGTGCAGCTGCTGGCCTTCATGAGCATGAACCCGGAGCGGCACGAACAGGCGCTGCGCGAGCTTTACGCCCTGCGCGAGCGCGGCGAGCACGACAAGGCCGACGCCATCCGCGACTTCTACATCGAGTACTTCGCCACCATGGACCTGACCGCGGAGTTCTACCTGGAAACCGTCAGCCTGGTATTCCAGCGCTTCCTGCTGGCCCAGGGCCTGCTTGACGTGAGCGGTCGCCGTGTGTGCACGCGCGCCATCCACCGCACCGCCCTGCTGACCGTGGAGGGCGAGCGCGACGATATCTGCGCCATCGGCCAGACCGTGGCGGCGCAAGACCTGTGCACCAGCCTGAGCCCCTACATGCGCATGCATCATGTGCAGACCGGAGTCGGGCACTATGGCGTGTTCAACGGCAGGCGATGGGAGACGCAGGTGTACCCGCTGGTGCGCAACATCATCTACACCAGCAGCTAGGACGGCAGCGCGCTGGCCTGGCTTATCATGGCAGCTGCGCCGGGCGGCACGCGCACGGCGCGGCACCAACGATCAACATGCCATTGCTTCCGACACAAGACTTCCAGGGCCAGCCACTGGTCCGGGTCGGCGATGCCGACACGTTCCTGCTGCTCGCCCCGCAACACGGCGGCCGGCTGGTCCGCTGGGTGCACCGCGGACAGGACATCCTCTACTGGCCGGACGCCGCCGACTGGTCCCGCCCGGCCAAGGTCCGCGGCGGCAACCCGCTGCTGTTTCCGTTTATCGGTCGGCATTTTGCCAATGGCAATCCCGGGCAGTGGCGCGACGGACAAGGGACGGTGCACACGCTGGCGCAGCACGGCTTTGCGCGCGACCTGCCCTTCGACGTGAGCGCCATCGACGCACAAGGCGCGATCACGATGACGCTGCGCGACAGCGATGCAACGCGCGCCGGCTACCCCTTTACATTCGCCTTCGACGCCATCTACCGCTTGCTGCCCGACGGCCTCGAGGTCACACTGCGCACCACCAATACCGGCACGCAGCGCCTGCCCTGCTATCCCGGCCACCATTTCTATTTCGCGCTGCCGCACGCGCAACGTGCCGCCGCGTCGCTGGCATTACCGGGCACGGACCGCATGCGCCAGCTACCCGATGGCAGACCCGGGCCCGCAGAGCCAGGCGAGACGACGTACCGGCTGGACGATCCACGCCTGCAGGACACGTTCCACGTCTTCCGCGACAGCCCGTCCGCCACGCTGGCGATGCCAGACCGCCGCGTCACGTTCGAACTCGACCTCGCCGGCAGCGCGCCATGGCATGCCGTGACGACCTGGTCCGAAAACGAAACCTCTGACTTCTATTGCGTGGAACCGTGGGCAGGCCTGCCCGACGCGATCCACCACGGCCAGGGGCTGCGCTGGATCGCGCCGGGGCAAACGGAAAGCGCGGTATGCCGGCTGCGGGTGGCTGGCTGAGCCAGTGCACCAGGCTCAGTGCTCGAATTCCAGCCCGCCGATCAGGATCGCCGGGTCAGCCTGCGATAGCGAGCGGAAGTCGATCCCGCGCGGTTCCTGCCAGGCGCGCAGTTTGGCCGGCAACGCCGCCAGGTAACCGGCAAGGCGCACCTCGCCACCCCCCGCGAACAAGCGCTGCACCTCCAGCCCATCCCACGCCAGCGTGATATCCAGCGCATAAGGGTGGCGCCGCAGGTCCGGCGGACCCTCCCCGGTCACGCGCAGGCGCGGCGGCCGGCCGGGGGCCTCGGCGGGCAGGGAGTGGAGTTGGAAGCGCCGGTCATGCTGACCAATCGCGGCGGCGATGCGCGGCACGCATTCCGCTTCAAAGCGGGCGAAGAAATCGGTGGTCAAGGTGGCGGCGTCCTGACGTTGCGAGTTGGAATGATGGCGGCACACAGCCGTGCGCCATCGTGCCAGCCGCTACACGCCAGCCGGCGTCAGGCTGGCCGGTACACCCAGCAGCCAGGTGAGTGGCTCCACATCGCCCTAGTAGCACTGGTGACCCAGGACTCCATACTCCCCTTACCTTTAAAAGGTTATAAAAGGCCTTTTAGGTAGGCTACGTGTTCCAGCCGTTGGAAGGCCGGCTGTGCCAGCTATCCCCTGGGGATAGCTGGCAGAGTTCGGCTAGTTCATGGGCTGCGCACGCTGTACCTCTCGTGCTCAATACCAGGCGACCTGTTTGTCACTGCGCGTCTGCCTTCTTCCTCAAACCCCATGCCTGGGGCGATTCGGATGGTTGGGCTTGGAGCGGCGCTTGCAAGCGCGAATCTTGACCCTTCAGCCTTCTACAGACGGATATCAATGGAAGCTGGCGTGGCGAATAGCTTGGGTTCCTTGCCGAGCGGAAATCCGATCACGTACAGGACGTTAGCTGGCATTGGCCTGTCCGGGTCCGAGCTTCCCTTCAGCAGCACTTGGCGCTCGGCATAGCAGAGCGAAACGCCAAGGGTCTTGAGCACATCGATGTTGGCTTGCATTGTGTCCGACGCCTCGCGCTTCTCTGCTTCGGTATAGGCGTCCAGGGCATCGCGGTAGTTACGGAAATATTCCATCAGTGCGGCGAAGCGTTTGTCCGCTTCGCCGCCCATTTCGAAGGCCAGCTCCGACATGTCCATCGTGCTGGTCTGCGCCAGCTCCGCCAACTGCTTACCCGTGGTCAGCCGAATCGCCGCGAAGGTGACGTGCTCCCGGTCGAACTGTTCCTGCGCTGCCTTGAGTTCGTCTTCTGGTGGAATCGCGAATGGCTTGTTAAGCGCGTCGATGTCCAGGAAATCGAACGCGCTGGCCAGCGCCCGGCAGATGTCGGGGCCAGCGGGCCAGCCTTGTTCGACGCGCTGGACGGTTCGCACGTTGAGTCCTGCGATCACGGCTAGCTGCTCTTGCGTCCATTGCCGGGCGTCGCGGAACACCTTGATGCAGACAGCCAGCTCGGCGGGAGTCAGCAGGCGTACTGGTGGCGTGTTTTCCGTCGCATTCATTTCGTTGCTCCTTCGTTATCGACTGACGTGGCCAGCCATGCTGGCCACGCCATTGCGCATGGCATGGCCGCACCTGGCGAGGGGCCAGAACGCAAGCAAGAATCCGACAGCGGCCAGCACTGCCACATAGTGCGCCGGCGCCATTGCGTCGTGCTGCAGCCACAGCGTGAGAATCATCGGCGTGAGGCCGCCAAAAACTGCGTAAGACATGTTGTAGGCAAACGAGAGACCGGTGAACCGCACCGGTGCCGGAAAGGCACGCACGCCGGCAATCGGCACAGTGGCGATGGTGCCGACGAACAGACCCAGTAGTCCGTAGTGCCAGAACAGCGTGCCAGGCGTGCCGGGCAGGCTGTCGTAGAAGAGGTAAGCGGTCACGAACAGGCCACCCCAGCCGATCAGCATGACGGCGCGCGTGCCAATGCGGTCGCTCGCCCAACCGACGATCACGCAGCCGATGGTCAGCGCGAGCGTAGCGAAGGCATTGGTCTCGAGCGCAAGCGCGGCGGGAATGTGGTGCACCTTCTGTAGGTAGGCGGGCGTGTACAGCACCACCACGACGATAGAGGTAGAAAGTACCCAGGTCAGCAATGCGACGAACAGGCTGGCCGAGCGGTGCTCGCGCAGCACGGTGCGGATCGGCAGTTCGCGCGCCAGATTGCTGCGGCTAGCCAACTCGCGGAACACGGGTGTCTCGTGCAGAAACCGGCGCAGATACACCGATACCAGTCCAAACACGCCGCCCAGGATGAAGGGGATGCGCCAGGCGAAATCGCTCACCTGCTCTGGCGAGTAATGGCGATTGATGGCGACGGCAACGAGCGAACCCAGCAAAATGCCGCCGGTGATACCCGAGGTCAGCGTGCCGATACCGAAACCGTAATGCCGGCTCGGCATGTGTTCGCCGACAAACACCCAGGCACCGGGCATCTCGCCACCGATGGCCGCGCCCTGCAGCACGCGCATCGCCAGCAGCAACAGTGGCGCCGCGACGCCGATGCTGGCGTAGGTGGGCAGCAGTCCGATCATCAGCGTGGGCGCTGCCATCAGCAAGATCGACAGCGTGAACATGCGCTTGCGGCCAAGCCGGTCACCAAAGTGGGCGATCACGATGCCGCCCAGCGGGCGTGCCAGATAGCCGGCGGCGAAAATGCCGAACGCCTGCAGTTGTCGCAGCCAATCAGGCATGTTGGGCGGGAAGAATAGCGCGCCCAGCACCGTGACGAAGAACACGTAGATGACGAAGTCATAGAATTCAAGCGTGCCGCCGAGGGCGGCAAGACCCAAGGTCTTGTAGTCGCGAGCAGCCAGCGTGCGTACCGGAGCGGGTAAGACGCCGCCAGGTACGCTCAGGGGATTCACAGGTGGTTCCTGTTGTGGATTCACGGTCGGTCCTCGTTAGGTAGTGATCAATGGACTTCGGTCAGGGCCGGTCCTTTTGAGACCGAGACCCCATTGGTTGCGCGTGAGCGATGCCGATCAGGCATCGTTCGGTGCGCCACGCCCGCATGGAAGCGGTCAGTTGCCGCACCGTCTTTCCATGCTGGTTACTCGCGGAATCGACGCCCCTGCATCAATCAATGAGGCGCAGCAGAGGGCTGTCGGGCCCGCCTACCGGAATGGCCGGCTGGTTCGGTCAGTCGGGGATCGAACCGTCAACCTGCGCGAGCTGCGCATATGCCGATAGCGATCGGTTTGGCCGGAAGTACAGGTCGCGAAGAATCGGCTTTTTGAGCGGTCCAACGATGGATGCCAGGTCGGACAGCTTCACATGGCCCAGTTCGGGCATGCCGATACCCACGTCGCATAAACCGTAGGCGGTGTCACCATCGGCGGGGTCGAGCGCGGCCAGTAGCCAGGTCGCATGCGCGTCAGGCGTAAGCAGCCGCACCACAGGCAGCGGGTCGCTGGCGTGGCCGGTTGCGTACGCGTGGCCGTTGGCGAGTAGCTGTGCACGTTGCTCCTCGGTGATTAGGGTTGGGTACATCGATGTTTCTCCTAAAAATTCACTCCACCGGCGGGGGGCAAGGCGATAGCGGGGCCGGCCTGGCGTCCCCCCGAACTTTGCGCGCCGAAGCTCGCGCATAGGGACCGCGCGGGCCACGCCCGCAGCAGCAAAAGATCATTTTTTGGGTATCCTATCCCGTGGTATCGCGTCCGTCAAATTGCGACCATTGACGCATGGCGAGACCCTCACCGAAACACTCTGGCAACCCCGCACTTGCATCCATTGGCAAGACGGTCCGTGCTATTCGGAAGGTCCAAGGGTTTTCACAAGAAGATTTGGCGCTTGCGACAGATATGGACCGCTCTTACATCGGCGGTATTGAGCGGGGCGAACACAATCTGACAGTGCTCAACTTGGCTAGGATCGCGAGCGTGCTAGGCACGTCTGCCGGTGAGCTTCTCACTCAGTCAGGCGTGTAAGAGATGGTCATGGACACCTAGGGTCGCTCGACTGGCTGACTTCTTTCCACGCCGCGCCGAGATATGTCGATCTGGACCGCCGTCGTCTTGAATTAGACTGACATAGTCACAAAGCGGCGCAGCGGCCTTTGACTAGCGGCCCTCCCCTGCTTGGGACCAACCTAGGGACCCTGAAATTCGACGACGCACCCAGGCAAAGAGCAGGCATGATCCGCGACCCGTTCCTGCTTGACATCGACGCCGCGCTGATCTGCAACCTCACCGTCCAAGTCCCGTGAGTGACCGTGACGACCGCCGCGACCGGGACTGAGCTCATCACAAACGAGGAAGCGCAGAACCAGAACAGCGCTATGTAAGCTACAAAGATCAAGACGCACGCCATAACAACAATGTGACAGATTGCCATACGTCGACTACCCTGGTCATCTTGGCTTCCAGTAGCTTACCGAGCCGCGCCAATACCTATGCAAGCTATTGCAAAATTGACGCGAGCGCATCGGCAATGCGGTACCGCCCCCCAGGAGTTAGGAATCGCACATATTGCCGGCTCCCTCGCGCTCGCTCAGGGGCGTCAAAGTCAGACGGACGCCGATCAAAATTGAAATTACGCTCCCCGCTTGCGTCGCAGCGCCTCCTTCAGTTCCATGGAAGATGCCCGCTGCGCAACCTTATGCTTTTTAGGCCGGGACTACACGCGGTGACTCCTGCCCAGAACTGGCGGACGGGGATAGCGACAGGTAAGGGTTGTTCGGCGGCATATCGGAGAACAGGACTCGTGGGTCTTCCAACAGGTAGCCATGAAGTCTCCGCGACTTCCGCGGCCCCACCACGGTGCAGGTCCAGATATTCGCGCCGTCCTGCTGTTTGCGGTGCAAGTGCAGTTTCTCGAACCGTTTCTGCACCCATTGCCAATCGGGCACTCGAGCTTGCTTGGCAAGGAAAGCGGTTTTGGGATGTTCTTGGGCATAGCGCTGGAACACACCGGGGCTGACTAGATAGACGGTATCGGCGACCGTATGCACCAATGCCTTGGCGTCATTGATGATGAGCGTGCGTGCTTCGATGTGCCGGCGCAGCCAAGCAACAAAATGCTCGCCTGACGGCGTTTGCTCCTGTCCCGAAGTTAAGGCGGGTGCCAGGGAAACCGAGTCGATAGGCGCCCTCGACTCTGCGGACTCGACGGTCCGGTCTTCTATAACTGATGGGTCGATTTCCGTGAGTGATAAGGTAGCCGCCGACGCTGCGCCGGGAGCGACTAGCAGATCCAACGCTTCGCCGCTATCGCCCGTTGGCTGGCTAGCTGACGAAGACCGAGTTGCGGGCGAAGGCGCACTGCTCGGCACCGATCCGAGATTCGTTGCCTCCCCCGCTTCCTGGACTACCGTCACCGTACCGGTGAACGATGGGGGCCGCTGATCTCCTTCCCAGATCAGCGAGGGTGTGAGGCGCAGAAGCGTGAAGGTATGGGACCAACCGACATCGCTTGTCACGGTACCTTTCCAGATCGCCTTGCCGTCCAGAGTGGGTAAGGCGATGCCGTGATCCTGCAGCACGTTGAACACGGCCGTATTGCTCGCCGGAATCCCGTCGATGCCCTGCGACAACAGGTGTGCCCGCAGCTTATCGGAAACGGTCTTGCTCACTAACCAGAGCGCATCCTGAGTCAACCAGCCATCGGAAGCCTGAGGCTGGTTCAACTTGAACTCCTCTTTGAGCAGATAACGCAGGCCCTCCAGCAGCTTGCGCTGCAACGCGTTGCGGGACACAGCCAGCGCCTTACTCGGATCACCGCCGAGCTCCTGAGCGACCGAGGCCTGATCGGCCTGAACCACCAGCTCGCCTAGCATGCCGGCGTGCTCGTTCTGGCCTGCCAGGACATAAAGCAAGGCGGTCCACAAGTCAGGATACCCACTCAGCCAGTCGAGAATGTCCGTATCGAGCAGGCGCGCGTACAGCAGCCCCGTTGCTGCGCCGTGAAGCCGGTACTCGCGATTCTTGGGGTAACGGAAGCGGTACGGCAGTCGAAGTGGCCCATGCCAGGGATGCCAGACAGTGCCGTCGCCATACTCGACCTGCAGATCCACAGCGACCTTGCCGACATCGTGCAGCAGTGCCGCGTAGGCCGTGCCCGCGGTCCAGGCTTCCGCTTGGGCAGCTTGAGCTTCCGGCGTCGAGCCAGCCGGAAGGAGATGGGCTTGTCGCAACTTCAGCGCGTAGGCGACGGTTTCCAGTCCGTGATCCAACATGCCGCCGGGGTAGGCATGGTGGTGGCTTTCCGAGGCCGGAAACAGTTGGACCAGCTCGGCGTAGCGTTCCAACGGCGCGCCGTACAACGTGGCGAACTGGTTGCGGGAGACGGAAGTGCGCTGCCAAATGTGCTCCAGCAGCTTCTGTCGGCGCGGTGTCGCCAGCAGTGACGCGGCCGATTCTGGCCGCGTCAGCCCATTAGGAGGCTCCATGGTGGCCGTAGACCGGGTGTCGGTGTTGGGCGGCACTCTCCTGCGTAGGAACAACGAAAGCATGGCGAATTTCGGATGACGGACAAACTTTGGATCCTTGGATATAGCGTCAACAGTTCTTCACAGGCCACAGTCAATGCGGGCTTCGCCAAAGTCGGATTGACCGTCGGTTCCTGCGAGACCCCACTGACCAGGTTAGGGCTTGTCACGTTGTTGGCGCCGAAGGTCGACCACCTGATAACCGGCGACAAGGGGCTGCTGGCCGCCAGTACCCCGTCCTCACGCCCGCGGAATTTTGGGCACGCCACGCAGTCTGATTGGATGTTGCAGGGAAATCAGCCTCTCGGTTGAAAAACCGTGCAGGGGCATGAGGTAGCCACGATGAAACACGTTGCACAAACCACTTTCGCGGAGGGTGTGGGCCGGACCCTGGGCCGGCTGTCGCGGCGTGTCATGCGCCTGGGTAGGAAGGCAACTGGCTGGCTGACGGCGCATGGGCTGGCACCTGGCGTTGCCAAGGTGGTGGTCCTGGTCACCAAGCTCGTTGCACTCGGACTGCTGCTCTACACCGCTTTCTGGGCGTCACTGCTGCTCACGTTCGCTGTGGCGGCGGCTCGGGTGGCTCGGAACACCGAATATGGCGAACCAGAGGAATGGGCGATCGGGGAGCAAGCTAAGCACAAGAAGAATCCAGGATACGACCCCATTCTTTATAACGACACTCCAGACCCCGGGTTTTACGACCCCCCGGATTGACAAAGACTGAAGACCGGCAAGCGGAGAGGCCGGTATTCACCTGAGCTTGTTCGACACGACCCCCGCCCCCTTTCCTCCGGCTTGACCCGCTGGCCGCGTGACATCCGAAAGACCTTGGAGCATGCCGCCGGCACGTACTCCTGCCAAGGACAGAGCCGCCACCCAAAACGTAGGCAGCACAATAAACATCGTCGCCATGACGAAGTTCAGCAGCATGTCGCCGAAGGCATTGTTCAGGCCGATCAAGGGATCGAAGTTTGAGTGCGGCCGGTTCGCACCAAATCCCCAGCCGTAGAGCGCATCGAGGATCGTGCTGTCCAGCCAGCGCGCAAGTTGGAACCAGAAGTCCACGAAGAACAGCGCGAACTCGGCGCAGCTCACAGCGACCACGGCCTTCAGCTCGTAGGTGCCGAACAGCAGCACCAGTGGGATGCAGATGACGAGTGCCATCTTGAGCAGCGACAGCACCATCGGCAGTGCCTGGCGCACCACGTCCATGGCTGGGAAGAAACCAGGCGACCCGGCGGCTAGGCCGAGATCGCCAGTGCCGCGCGCCACAATGTTGGGCAGCGTCTTCTCGATCTGACCGCCGTAGTCGGTATAAACGGCCCCCTGGTTCATCTTCTGATGCCGGGGCGAGACGACGGCGCGGACCACCGAGTCGTTGACCTCATTCTGCGAGAGGAACCCCGCCCATCGCCCGATACGAGAGAGCAGATCGGGATCGACCTGGCCCAACAGGCGTGCGCGCAGCCCACTGCTGCCATCGGACCACCATTGCCGGCAGGTCGGATAGCCGCCGCCACTGTCCACCTGGGCCAGCCCCGCATCGCGGGCCGCGTCATAAGGCCAAGCCGTGCGCGGTGTGCTCGAATGGTAGGTGTCGTAGAAGCCGGCGGTGTTGAGGAAGTAGCCCGAACCGATCCAGGTGACGTCGTTCATCTGTTCGTCGGAGAGCGTCGGCCGGCTCATGAACAGCTTGGCGCGCGAAGGGCCATAGCAGTCACGCACGAAATCGCCAACTTCCTGGGCCAGCACCGGGTTATCGATGCGAGTGGCGTCAACATCCATGCGCATCTGCCGCAGGTCAGTTCCACAAGGAATCGCCGCCACCGCGGCGCCCGTGACGGCCTTCGAGATGGCGTGCATGAAGAACCACCACACCGGCACCAGTGCGCTCTGGTCATTGAGCGTCGTATAGGAGCTGGACCAACCCGTATCGGCCGGCTGGGGGACATTGACTTGGCACTGCCGGGAACGGCTCGTGTCGAATTTGATCGTGCTGAGATCAACCGGAATGAAGGGGATGCCGGCGAACAGGATCACTACGATCGCAACCCACACGCGGTTCTCGATGCGCATCGAGGACAACACGCCCTTGTTGCCCTCGTCCGCGCCTTCTGTCCTCGCGCGCAGCCACTCGTGGATCACGATGGCAACGAACGGCAGCGCGAACAGGCCGCTTTCCACGAGGATGTTCCAGATGCCGTTGTTGACCACCCACCCCACCAAGGTCAGGTAATACTCCAGGTAGTCGGTCGTGTAGAGGGTCATGAGGTCATCCCAGCTTCAGGCATGGCGCAGCAGTTGGCTGCCTTCGAGCAGCACGATGGTGATCACGGCCGCGATCTCGACTCGCAGCAGGCGTTGATGCGCTTCGCCCGATGGCTCGCGCTGCCGCAGGCGCCCGCGCATCCACCACCAGCCATAAGCCGTCGCTCCGTAGAGAAGCAGCCGCCAGACGAGGAAATGGGTCGCGTGAGCACGCAGCCAGTGCTCCCAGCCGTCGACGCTGCCGATGACGTGGATGCCGGCCACACTCACAACCACGAAGATGCCGGCTGCCACCAGTATCCACAGCAGCACAATGCCCACGCGGCGGCTGAGCAGCCAGGCCGGCCGCAGCCAGGTCCGGGCAGTCACGGCGTGCTCCGCGGCTTCTGCACTTCCTTGAGCCGATCGCGCGTGGTGTCGCCCTCGAAGATGCCGCGCGATCCGCCGGCGCGGGTGTCGTGGCGCTGCACGATCGCCAAGGCGGAGTTCCCGGCCAGTGTGCGCCGCAACTCCAGCTCGATCTTGACGTTGTTGATCTCCTGCTCCAGCGTGCCGTTCTCCCGGTCGACCTCCTTCACGGCCAACTCATTGGCTGCGACGTTCGGCTCCTTCTTGCCGGTCAGCAGCGTGCGCTGCAGCAGCAAGGCCTTCTCCAGCACACTTGACAGCGCCACCTCGGAAGCCAGCCGCTTGCCCAGCAAATCCTGGTCGGGCTCGTCTCGCAGGGCTTCGATCACGCCGCGGGTGATCGGCAGCGAATTGCTGCCGGCCGCCTCGAGGTTCGCTACTGTCGTCGGCTTCACACCCGTCACCAGCTCCTGCAGTGCCTGCAGTTTGGCTTCGTACTCTTCCTGAATCACCGGCGTGAGGCCGACGCCCGGCGTGGTCTGCGTCTTGGTGCAGTTGTCGCAGGTGCGCTGCTCGCGCTCGCCCAACACACGGGTGGCGAAGTTGATAGCAGCCTGTGGCGAGGACCACGTGAGGCACGTCAGCCTATTGCCGCAGGACGCAGGCGGAATCGATGACGTCTCCGTGACGTCGCGCCCGTTGAGCAAATTGTAGCCCGCACGCGTTACGTCGCTCACCACCTTGATTGGACTCTGGCTAGAGCCGCCCGCATTGCGGCCGCCTACCCATGGCACGCCGTTGTTGCCCTTGTTCGATTCGGCCCGCGCGATAGCTGACACGGCATCGGTACTACTCACCGCATTGCGCAGCGCCATACCCTCGGCGAGTTGGTCCCAGCCCGCCTGGCCGCCGGCCAAATCCGCCATCCGGTTGGCGATGGCCCGGCAGGTCATCTTGGAGCGGTCGAAGTCCAGGCGCGCCTGCAGCACGCCGTTGGCTAACAGGTTGTAGAGCGCCGGATCCGCGCGCTGGATGATCAGCGCCGGCAGCGACGCCACGGCGCTGGTGGCGTTCTGGATCACTGAGGACATGATGGACTGGAAGCCGCTAGTGGCACCGTTCAGCTGGTTCTGCAGCGTCGTCGTTAGACTCATGTCCCCGCAGATAAGGTTGCTGTTCCAGCCGACACCGACGCCGATGCTTTTCATGTTCCCAGCCCCGCTCATGGACACGGCCCGGCCACCGCCCACACTGTAGAGCACGTCATCGCCAATGACGCTGCCGCTCGCGCTTGCGCCATTGCGGTCGATATGGGTCTGCGCCCACGTGACGCCAGCTGCCGCCGTGACGGCGCAAGCGAGCGCGATAATCAACGCGTAGGGCCTAGCACGCCCTGTCATGCAGGAATAGAACACCTTCATCGGGAAACCTCATGTTAAATCAACGCTACCAAGGAAGACCTGTCCCCGACGCTGGCAACAGGCATAGGGCCGCCACAGCGCCCAAGCGTAGTCGCCCTGCTTGGCCTGCACACGCGGGCTGCTGTGCGGAAAAACGGCACAGGAGTTCGAGAGCGTCGGACTCAGCTCTTGCCACTTTCCGGTGGAAGCGTTGCCTTCCAAAAGTGCGCCAGCCGGCCAGTAACCATCCCGGGTATTCGCCAGCAGCGGTTGATAGACGTGGGGCTGGGCGCGCCGTGTAACGACGTCGCCCGCGCGCTGCGCGACCACGGCAGCGCTCTTGTAGTCATCGGTCTGATGCAAGAATCCGCCGCGCGGATAGACATTGCCCCACAGATCCCCCGTCACGCGGCTACCGATCTCTCGCATACCAGAGGTCAGCGCCTCCGGATACGCCATCTCGGGCACGTTGTAGCGCCAGGCCGCCGTGTCGAGCGTGCTCAGAAAGTACGGCATGAAAGCCGTACCCGCGCCCTGACAGGTGTAACCAAAGGTCCTGGCGAACTCGCTGAATACCGAACCCGCAGGGTGCCCAATCACGTCGGTGTTCTTGAACTTCGCCACGTTGTAATCATTGCCATGGTTCACGGTGCCGTCGCCACCGGCTTGGGCGGTGTCATTCGGCATGCTCATCGCACGCACTTCCATCCATGGGTTCTCGCCGGTATTCGAATAGCTCGATACCACCGCATCCGGCACGTAATGACGTACTTTCAACGACGTACGCACACTGCACCCCGACCATGAGCAATACAGCCAGTAGCAGATGCCGACGACGCGGTATTCCAGACAGCCGGGCGACGCAGAAGAGGCCACGATGGTGGCCGTGGTCAAAGCGAATGCCGACGCGGCACCGCTCAGGAGCGCTAAAGCCATAGCCAGCCGAAACCGGCGAGAGAGTGGCAAGAGCAGGCGATTCATGGCTGTTCCCTCCGATGGTTTTCAATGCGCGCCACGGCGCGCGCAACGTCCGGCTCGCCATAGACCACATAGCGGCCGTCGACCACTACGGCAGGCACCTTGGTGATGCCCAGGGCCCGAGCATCGGCGAACCCTTGGTAGGCCTGGCCTATCCGGCGCTGAAGTTTGCCCTCGCGTAGGCGCTTGCGCACGAGGTCGGCGGCGAGGATCGCATCTGCGGGCAGGCCCGCAGACAGCTCGGCCTCGATCCGCGAGGGAAGGTCCAGTTCGATGATTCGCTCACCGCCCATGGCTCGTACTGGATGGCGGCTGTCGGTGATGACAAGCACGTCGGCGGCGAAAGCGGGCGTGCAGAATGTGATCAGCATGGTTGGCAATACAGCAGCGAAGCTTGGGGCCGGCCACCCCGGCAAGAACTTGAGTAGAAGGGCTGACATGCACGGGATCCTTGGAAGCTGATCAGAGCCATAGTCAAGCGCTGAAGGCGGCATCGCTTCGACAAACAAGACGCACTGCGCGCGTTCCGTTTGTTGGCTCAGCAAGAAACGCGTTGCATTGGCGACAAGAAAAGCGGGAGCCGAAGCTCCCGCAGGGTGGAATATGCGCGTCCGGAACGTCGCCGTGACCGGGTTACAGCAGCCCCGATTCGGCGAACGAGTACGGTGTGCCCTTGCCGATGATGACGTGCTCCAGCAGACGAACATCCACCAGCGCCAAGGCGACGCTGAGTTGGTCCGTGAGCACTCGATCGGCCATCGACGGCTTGGTTATCCCGGACGGATGTTGATGCGCAAGGATGAGCGCCGATGCGTTGAGGGCCAAGGCGCGCTGAACAACGACTCGTGGATACACCGCGACCTCGCTACGCGAGCCCTTGAACAGCGGCTCGTAGGCGAGTACCCGGTCCTGAGCGTCGAGGAACACCGCTGCAAACACCTCGTTGGGCTCCGCAACCAGTTTGAGGCGCAGGAAGTCGCACACGGCCGCGAGACCGTTCAGCACCGGACCAGACTTGAAGACACGCTTCTCCAGCACGGTGATGGCCTGCTGGATGATCCAATCCTCGTGCTGCGCGGCAAGCAGAGCGAGCGACTGCGGGGTGGAATCAGACACGAAAGACATTGCAAACCTCCAATGGTTAAAGTCGGAGGCGCATGCCCCGGGAGGGCAAAACCCTCCAATGGATGACGGCATGAGGCATCGGACAAACAGGCATCCACCACCGCGGTGGCGATGGCTGTTCGCGCCAGGGATGCGATGCGAACGGGGTTTCGATCAACGCGGTCGCGCCGCGCCGTAGCCTTGAAGATCGAGGCTACCTGGGCATGTCGCCGACGATTGCGGCGGGCATATCTGTAGTACTGTACGGATCGGCAGCGGTGTGGCCGCCAGCGGCAAGCAAATCGAGCGCCGAAAGCAAGGCATCGCCCTCGACTGGCCCGTGCAGCAGCAGCGTCTTACCCGTCTCACGGTCCAGTAGAAGCAGGGCCGGCGTGGCCGTGACACCGTTCTTGGCCGCCTCCTCGGCTTGGGCGCGAATGACTGCATTGGGCCGCTCGGACGCCAAGCACTGCTGCGTGGCAGGCGACAGGTCGGGATAGCGCAGTTCCTCCGGCAGGCCCTGGCCATTACCGCGGGTATGGGTATAGACCCATTCCACCGCCTGCCAAAACGCAGCATCGCCGCCGGCAGCACCGACGCATTCGACGAGGCGGGCTTCGGCGGATGCGGCCGGCTCGTGCATCGCGAGCGGCAGATGGTGCCATTGCAAGGCTACGTCTGGGTGTTCATCGATCCAGCGCTTGAGAACTGGGAAGTAGGCTCGGCAGAACTGGCATTCCAGGTCGGCATACTCGATCACCGTGAAGCGCGCGTCAGAACGGCCGCGGCGCCAAGGCGGTACGGGTACTGTCGTGCCCCCAGTCTTCGCCTCGGCATGGGGCTCAACCTGAACAGTAGCAGGCGCCATGGCCTGCGGACGCAGTACCAGCCAGGCGCCTCCGCCTATCAGCGAGGCGGCCACCAGCAGTACGGCAAAAAGGGGCCGGGATTGGGTAGCGCCGGAACGTTTCATCATGCGCTCCTTACGGCGTCAATCCATCGAGCGGAAGCGATGCGATGCCGCGGGCGCAGTCGATCCTCTGAGCGATCTTCAATGCAGCATCCAGTTCGCCAATGCCGTACTGCTGCATCAACTGGAAGCGCTCGGCTTTCTCCTCCGGTTCCGTCTGAGCCAGGGCCAAGTAGAGGCTGGGTGGGACAGCACGAAACAACACTTCCATCGATTTGGAGAGGATCACGCCCTCACTATACTTGCCCGTCTCCTTGCGTGCCGACGCCATCAGCGCCTTCTGTGCCGGGCTCAGCTCGCGGAAGCGTGCGATTTTCTCTACCTCATCCGGCGGCATCGACAGGCAAATCCACCACTCAATCATGTTGAGCATTGGTTCGGCCGCCTTGGGCAAATCATCAAGGTTCTGAGTCGCAAGCCAGTACCAGGCGCCGAGCTTGCGCCACATCTTGGTGATCTTGACGACGTAGGGCGCAAGCAGCGGGTTCTTGGTGATAATGTGCCCCTCATCGGTCACGTTGATAATCGGCCGCCCGAGAAACTGGTCGCGCTCGGCGATGTTGTTCACCGTGTTGATGAGGCTGATGTAAGCGATGGAGAGCTGGGCGTTGTAGCCCTCGCGCGCGAAGGTCGCCAGATCTACGACGGTGATGTCGGCTTCGGGCCAAGGCGTACCGGGCCGATCGAACATTTCGCCATCCACGCCCTGGCAGAACATGTCCATTGCGTCGGCCATTTCCGCCAGTCGGGCGCGACGGATCTCCGGCAGTGTCGAATCGTGAGCGCGCCCGCGCAGTGCGTCGCGCACATCGCGCGTGAGTACCATTCGCTTATCGGCCACACAACGCTGAGCCGCGTCGAGGATGCACTGACGAATGAGGCTGCGGTCTGCTCGCGTCATCCGCGTCTCTTCCTTGTCTTCGCCGCCGGTGATCATCAGCCGCGCCGTGATCTCCAGCTCACCGAGCACATCGCGCTGCTCCTCAGCGTCTGCGACCCGCGTTGTCTCGGCGCGGTCCTCATCCAGGTCATCGGCATCCAGCGTTTGCACTTCACCAGGCTTATCTACCAGGCGCCAGGCGTCGGCGAAAGGGGCCAAGCTCACGCCAGCGCCGGGAGCGAGCTTGACACGGTGGACCGACAGGCCCAGGCGCGAGGCAAAGTCGCCGAAAAGACCGAAGCTATTGCCCGCCTCGACGATAAACAGGCGCGGCCGGTAGATCGCCGTGATCTGATTCAGAATGTTGTTGAGCGTGGCGCTCTTGCCCGAGCCGGTGGGACCGAAAAGAAACAGATGCGCGTTCATCTGCCTGTCCAGCCGGTTAAGCGGATCGAAGGTGATCGGCCCGCCGCCACGGTTGAAAAAGGTGATGCCCGGATGCCCCGTGCCCTGGCTGCGGCCCCACACCGGCGCCAAGTTCGCGGCGTGCTGCGCGAACATGAGCTGGGTGTACCACTGCCGCTTGTCCAGGGCCGGGTCGAAGACGCAGGGCAACCAGCGCAGGTAGCTGTTGAGCGGCGCCACCTCGTCTTCCTCGCGCACCAACTGTAGACCAGCGTTGAGCATGACGTTGACCAGTTGCAGGCCGCGGGCGTCGAGCTGCTGCAGGTCGCGCCCCCGCAGGTAGAAGACCAGCGCGCCGCGGTAGAGCTTGTGCGCGCTGCCAATCATGCTGCGCGCCTGCTGCACGTCCTGGCGAGTCTGCTCCGAAGCTAGTGTCTCGCCCACCGATTTCTTGCTCAGGTGGTTCAGGTGCGCCTCTAGCACGTCCTGAGGCGTAGCGACCAGGGTAAGACACATCACCGTATCTTCCGGCATCTGGTCGAATAGCGCATTGACTGCATCGCTTCCCTTGCGAGTCTCACCGGTTATGTGTCCCGTCGCCGGAGGCATGCGCAGGCGGTCCATCACAATGACCCGATGCGGCATCCCGTCGAAGAGCCAGACGCCGTTGGCCACGTCCGAGCACGGCTGCCCGAAGAACAAGCGCTGGGCAAAGTCGCCGCTAGCCAGTTCGATCTCGCCTGTTTCCCCCTCCTCGGGGTAGCGGGTCAGCGCGTAGAAGCGCTCGCAATCTTCAGCACTCGGCCCCAGCAGCGTCGGATGCGGGTTGAACCAGCGCAGCAGCCAGTCATGGATGTCGGCCGCATGCATGCGGCGGGCCTTCACGCCCGCATTGGCGAGCCCGCCCACGAGTCGATCACAGATCGTGCAGAGAGACTGCTCGGGCGACTGGCCGCGTCGGGAAACCGCTGTCGCGGGTGCGCGCCGGTAGACTACCATGCGCACGCGCCGGACCTGGCCGCGCCACGGCAAGCGTGTGACCATGGTGTCCTCAAACAGCCCGCCTGGCTTGGCGATCGCGCGCAGATGGTGCGCGAAGAAGCGCAGATAGAACTCGCTGAAGGCGATGCCCTGAGCACGTGGCCGGACGTAGTCTGCCAGCGTGCGCAGATAGCCGTCCCAATTCGCCTCGTCCTGAGCATAGAGCTGGACCACCCAGGGATGCTCTTCCAGTTCATCGAAGGAATCCTGCAGCGCGTTCTCCAGCGCGTCGCGCGCCTGCCACAGCCAGGCCAGTTCGCGCCCTTCAGTGCCGACAGGGGCCAACTCGAAGAAGGCCGCGACCGAATCGCCGTCCTCCAGCAGCATGCTCATCGATTCGGGAAGATATTCGACCCAGGGCAGCAGATCGGCGAAGGACGGGGCCACATCATAGAGCGCCTGGGCCTGCGCCTCGGTGGCCGGGTTGCGGCGGCCGGCGGCCAACGCGCTGCCGGGCTCGGTAATGCCATGCGCGGCCAGTAACGACACATGCCGGGTCCAGGCCTCGTCAGCCGGTTCACTGGCACCGGTTGCCCTTTCGGCCCGGCGCGTCCTAAAGAATGAGCGGATCATTAGTAATCCTCCAAACGTTCACCCGGCATCGCGTACTGCACCCGCTGGTAAAGCGGAAACACCGTGGTGTAGCCGGGCACCGGCACTGGATCGCTTCCGGACAGATGCGGGAAGACGTACATCACGAGGTCCGGGTTGGGCAGTCGGTGGAACTGGCGGTAGATCTCGTTGGCGGCGGTGCGGGTGTAGGCTGCATTGGCCGCGGGCATGCTCTTTACATCTGGCTCAGTCAGCGGCCGGCGCAAGCCCTGACGCACATCGATCAGTTGTCTCGCGGGCTGACCACCGCCCGCACTGCCGCCGGTCTCCTGTTGCCAGACATCGAGCATTGTGTGATCGCCTTGTGGTAGTAGCTTGTCCTTGCTGGTGGCACACCCTCCCAGCACCAAGGCTGCAATCAGCGTCGCGGCGGCTTCAGTCCAGATCTGACGCATGAGCTTCTCCGATGCGGTGATTGACCCGCCGCCCCTTGACGTCGTAGTCGATGTTAAGGGGCTGCTCCAGATGGACAGCGACTTTGGCCCCGGGCTGCACGTAGATTGCGGCAAAGGCCTGCCCGTAAAGCTTGTTGACCCAGTCGGCCATGTCGCGCACACCCCCGGCGAGAATGCGGCCCATGGCCTCGTTGCCTGAAATGCCGACCGTACCAAGCGAGCCGTTGCTGTTGGAGACCACGGCTACACTGCCGGTGTCCGACTTGATGAGCGAGGCCGCGCCTGCGCCGGCCGCGGTAATCAACGCCTGCGAACCGAGGTACTGTTGCGCGTTACTGCGACGCTCGCCGGAGACGCAGGGGACGCCGTGGGGATCGCTGATCCAGCCCAAGCTACCCCGCACCGCGCTGCCGTCCATGCCGGTGCTGCTAGCCTGGTCACCGGTGGCGCCCTGGCTGCGCGAACTCTTCTGCGGCACGTTTTGGATAGTTCCGTCTTGGAAAACGAACGTCACGCTGCGGACCTGGCCGCGCACGCATGAAAGTGTCCAGTCGCCCGAGGCGGTGCCGCTCACCACTGCACCGGCTACGTCGGGAATATCGATGCCGTTGGCGGTAAGGTTGTCCGGACCGATCAGCACCTTGAAGGGATACGGGTCGTTGACCGTACCGTCGATCGGCACACGTCCGATCAACGCTGTCATGGCAATCGACCCAATGAGTGTCGAGTTGGACGGCACCGTGTAGATCGGCTTGGCGTAGGTCTCTGCGGCGCTGCTGACAGCCTCAGCGGCGGCGCTCGCAGTGTTTTCAGCCATATCCGTCAGAGTTCTCTGCGCGGGTCCGAAGCTGGTGGGCAGATTCGGGCCGCTACGTACATCGCCACTCTTGACAGGCGTTGCGTCATCTGGTTCCACCCAGTGCATGCCGCCACTCTTGCGCGCACCGCCCCTGTGCTTGCCATCGCCCTCCTCCAGGCCCAGCCCGATGGGCAGGTCGGGCTGCCCGCCCTCGCCGGAAAGCCCATCGAGGCGCCGCTGCAAGTCTTGTAACCGGTCCTGCGTCTGCTGACGATCGTTTGCGATCTGATCACGCTCCTGTTGCACGCGGCCGCGCTCGCCCTCCAATGCGGTCTGGATGCTTTGGTCAATCGCACTCTCACGGACACGCATGCGCTCGTTCTCGGCCTTCTGGTCCTTGTTGTCGTTGAGCGCTGCCTGTAGTTCGTTGCGCAGTTGCTTGACCTGGGCGACCAGCGTGGCAACGGTATCGCGCGGCGTATCGCCCTCGATACCCAAGGCTTTCATCTCTTCAGGCGAGAGCGGATTGGCACGATCGGGCCTGGCGGGCTCGGCACCATGATCATTTGAGAAGAGCCTGATGCCAGCGAAGACCATCAACAGCACCATCGGGATCAGCAACCACTTGAGGAGGGGATTACTTTTCATTATGGGGATCTCCTCCTTCGGCCTGGCCGGCCGCGGCCGCCACCGGCATGCTAGCGGTGGCGTCGAGGGTTGCCACCTTTGGCAGCAGCGACTCGGCCAGGCCATGGCCACGGGTAACAAGATAGACCACGGTGGTGTCGGTCGAAGCGCCAGCCGGCCCCAAGGTCGCATGTTGGAAGGTTGCCGCGACGAAATCGCCTTGCAGTGCGCGCGGGTCGAGTACCAAGCGCCGTGCGGACGTGTTAGTGAGCTTCACTGCCGTCACCCACTGGTCATCGAGCCGCCACGCGGCCAGCGCCTGCGCGCGCAACGGGAGCACAGGTAGCAATGTGTGTAGAGCCAGATCGCGGCGTAGATTCACGCGGCGGACGCCGGCCACCGGCTCCACCGTGCGCAGCGGTGCATAGAGGTTTTGTGCCGCATAGCGTGTCAGCACCGCAGGCACCGGGCTCGCGCGCCGCGTCGCCGCGCCTGCCGTCTCGCGCGGCTGGTGCTCGCTTGTGACGGTACCGGCCAGAGCGTTCGCCGGCGATGATGCCGCATCGCCCACGATGATGCGCACAGGCTCGAGCGCAGGCTGGCCTGCCTTGGCTGGCTCGGCAGCGATGTCGAGCAGGATCAGCGCCCCGGACTCCACGTCTTGCAGTTGCAGCCGCGAGGGCGGAATCGGCTCGCTCGCGCGCAGATAGATCGCGCCGCCGGCGCTCTGCACGCGCAGGTGCGATGCGATGTTCTCCGGCAGGCCGACGCGCACGTTACGATCGATGAAGATCACGCGCTCCTGACCGACCACTAGCGCCACAGCCAGGGGCAAACGTTGCCAGCGCAGGAGCTCCACAGCGTGGCTGATGGAGACTTGTGCCATGCCGAGCAGAAGGCCAGCCAAGGCCGAAAGGATACGCCGCTTCATGGCGCTTCTCCTTGCAGAGGGTTGACAGCGGCAGGTTGGGGGCCGGATACAGTTGCCGGCGCCGATTCAATGCGCTGCGGCGCCCTCGCATAGCAGTCCAGCGCCAGGCCGAAGGGGTTATGCTCTGGGTCCACATCCGAGCGAACGACCTTCAAGGCATAGCGCACCAGTGCGCGCTTGACCTGTTCGGAGCCGAGGTACTCGTCGGCACTTACCTCGAGCGTGACGATCCAATCCGCTGCTGACACGACTTGCACACGCGACGTGGGATCATCGCCGTAGCCTCGGCCGGGGATCTCATAGATTCCGCGCACCCGTTGGCGCAGTTCGCCGTTGTTTCGCCGCAATTCGTAGTCCTGTTGCAGGAAGGACTGGCACCCAGGCGTGAAGTAAGCGGACAGCGCCTTGAGATTGCGCGGGTAGTCCTCCTCGCCATTGGCCGGCCAGCGCTGGGTCTGCTGCCAGATGTAGAAGGTAAAGGCGTAGACGTTTTCCGGAGGCACGTCCCACCACTTTCGGGTGCTACCCGAACGCAGATCAGGGGGCACGTGGATGGTCAGGGTCTTCGGCGCGCTCCACCAGCCGAACCCCAGCACCAGGGCCAGGGCGAACAGCGCTGCCACGGCTAGGCGCAAGGTCTTGACATGCGCCTCGAGGTGCATGACCTCGTTCCTGAACCGGCTCATGCGGCGCCCCGACGAATGGATGTGGAAGGCCACTCGCGCCGTGTGGTCCACCAGCCAGAGTAAGCGATGATCTGCCGTCCGCCTACTTGAGCAGCCAGCGAGGGGTAGCGCAGCGCGAGCCGCCACTGGAGCTGGCGGTATAGCCAGGTGTCAGGCCGACCGCGCTTCTTCCGGCGCAGGAAGCCGCCACCCCCGAACACGCCGATCCCGATGCCAACGACGACCAGGGTCGGCACCATGGCAATACTCTGGGTCAGCCAGGCCGCCGCCAAGCCTGTCAGGAAGCCGGCCACACCGGACAAGCCGGCGCAGGCCCACAGCTCGTCGGCAGTCAATCCGCGTATCACCACCGGATGGCGGTTCAAGCGATGCGGCAGGAAGACGACGAGCCCATCATTGAGACCATCCTGCGCAGCCTGCCTCGGGTTCTGGGGGTAGCCGGTCATCGCTGCACACCCTCAGAGCACACCGGTGGCCTTGGTCATCAGCCAGATGCCAACGACCAACAGAATGGCGCCCACCGCCACCGTGAGGCCGAACTGGCCCCAGGTAGCGCGGCCGGTGTGGATCTCGGCATAACGCGTATAAGCGTGGTAGCAGACCCCGATGAACATCGAGGAAACCACAAGCAGCGCAATGAGCAGCACGATGTCGTAGCCGTAGTTCTGCAGCGTTTGGAGGATGCCTTTACCCGCGCCGCGCGATGGGTCTTCCATGGTCGGCAGGCCGGCAGCGAACGAGGCGATTGGCATGCCCGTAATGCATAGCGCAACGAGTGCGGTGGCAACACATGTGGCGCGATGGAAAATCGAACAGGTTTTCATAGCGATTCAAACTTTCGTGGTGGTCAGGACAGGAGAAAGAAGCTCAGCGTCAGGTACATCGCGACGAATCGTACGGCCACGCCGACGAACTGGCGCTCGGTTGTCCGGTTCTCGGCCCAACCGACATAGGCGGTACGCAGCGCCCAAACACCCCAGAGCAGCAGAACGGCGAAGACGAAGCCGAGGACAACGGTGGAGACGGTCGCAGGCGTGAAACCACTGTTGGCCTGGAAAGCGGCGACTTGATCAGCGGCAAGCGTCATGGCGATGACTCCTGCGGTTCATGGCTTCGTACGTAGTCGCCGGCGATGGGAACGGGATCGCGCGGCTGGGCACGCTCGGGGGCGAGGTAGTCCTGCACGCCTGCACGGACGCGCTCAAGGTCAGCATGCAGCCGGGCATAATCGAAGTGGTAGCGGGCACGTTCATCCATTGCGGTGTTGGCGGCGTGCGCTGCGATGCTGTCCGCCAGTTCAATCTGACGCGCCAAGGCGCCGAGTTGCTCACGCTCCATGGCGCCATTGGAAGCCATGGCCGCACGCAAACTTGAGAACGAAAGCAACAGGAGCAAGATGACTATCCGGCGTGACCACGCGCCAGTGCGTCGGCATGTTTGTTTCATGTTGCCATCCCCTGGTGAAGTGGATGGTGTCAATACTGCAGCGCGCCGCAGTCATGCGCCGTAGAGAAAGAGAATTTCTGCACAACCAGATTGATGGCGTCATGTTGCGCCAACGGCGGCATTTCAGCGCGCAAGCTTTTCCCTTCCCAGAAGCTGCTGAGCACATATGCCATGAGTGCGTAGAACCTACACGTCGGGATGACCGCCGCGGCCATGAGGGAAGAGGGTACAAAGTGCCAGCCCCCAAGCGTGGGGGCTAGTGCACGTTCCTTGCTGCGGGCAAGGCGCAGTCGGGCACGTTCACCTTCCAAAATCGCCTAGAGATACTTCTTGAACGTCGCGGCGGAGATGCATACGGCTACGCCCAGCATTGACGCGCTGGGCAACAGGATTAGCAGCGGATGAACGCTCACCGGCAGCGCCAGGTAAATGACCCACGGCAGAATGGCCAGCGGCATCAGGCTCGCCTTCGCTCGGTGGTAGACGAATCCCGATTCGCGGCCGGCTGCGAAGCTGCGCACGTCACGCCGAACTAGCCCATCCACCAGGCCAACGAAGGCGGCCATCAAAAACAGCGGCAAGGTCAGCGTCAGCACCAGCAGCCGCACGAGAAACACGAGAGCAGTGTAGGCGGAGGCGATCAAGTAGCTCTCAACATGCACATAGACCACGCCAAGGTAGTAGCGCAAATCATGTGCCTGGCTGCGGACACCGGCGCTTGCCTGCGTAGCGGCATCGCGTATCACGTCGAGCAGCCCGCTTTTGACGAAAAGCCAGTCGTAGGCCAGCTCGACAAGATGCCGAGCGGTGCGGCCTGGTTCCTGCACCATCACGCCGCGCGTAAAGCTCTCCGATACCAGGGCCAACTCGTGATTGAGCATGCTCTGCGCGTGACGCCAGCCCTGTTGAGGCCAGAAGAAGTGCAACCCGATGCATTCGATCACGATGCACAAAAGCAGTGAGCCGCACAGCACACCAAAGATGCGGAACGGCAAGGTGATGACACTCGCGACCAGCCCCTGTTGGTAGACCTGCTGGCGCTGCGCTGCGACGACCGGATCGCTCATGTTTCGACGTCTTCGCCACCAGCCTCATTGGCCGCGGTAGTCTGCTGAGAGTTCGCTTGCAGATCGTCTGGAAACGCTTGTTTCTGCGAGACAGGAACGCCTTGACTCGCCCACCAGTCACCCGCCTCGCCATAGTGCTGCCGCATGTAGGCGGCGAGTTCCTGGAGATCCTTTGGCATGACCTCATCGGGGTCGGCGGCGGGGAGCGGCATGCGGATCTTCCATAGATTTCCGCCTTCGATCAGCGCGAAGCATTGCCCCTTGGGCAACGCGACCACGTGCGCGGGCTCGATCAACGGCACGCTGGTGCTGCTGATGCGATCCTGGGTGTTGGAGGTAAAGGCGGTGTTGCCGCTCGGGTCCGAGCTGTCGATCGCGCCGCTCGTCACCGTGGCGGCATACACCTCGACCTTCGGCAGTTGCCGCGTCAGCAGTTCGGCCGTGGCGGTCTCGCGCACGCGCAGCATAAACAGGTTATTGAAGTTGCCGATCAGCTGCCCGGCCTTGGCGCGGCTACCCATGCGCGCCTCGATGTCAGAAAGGGTCTGCGTGTAGGCTGTCACTTGGATCCCGGCGCCGCCGCCCTTGTTGACCATCGGTATGAATTCGTCCCCCATCAGTTCGTTGAACTCGTCGGCGTGGACGTTGATGGGCACCTTCACGCCGGTCGATGGGCCCGGCAGACCTTCCTCGATGCCAAATTTGTAGATGTGGCCGGCGACTGATACCAGGTCGCTAAACATTGAGTTGCCCACGGCGGCCGCGACTTCGGCGTCCGATAGCGCGTCCAGCCCGACGTAGACCACGGCGCGTTTGCGGATGATCTGCATCCAATCAAAGATGGGCCGCAGGTCGTTCAAGTCCGAGTAGTTCGGAGCGAGCAGTGGCGCAATCTTTCCGGTGGTCAGCTTCTCCAAGAGCGGCAGCAGGCTAGCAACGATCTTGTCGAAATAGGTGCGGTCGTAGCGCACGGCACTACGCAGGCCATCGAGCACGGGGTCATAGATGTGCACTTGCGAAAGGTATTGCTCCAGCGCCACGACCCGCTTCTCGCGGCCGATCATGTTGCGCGGCGTGTTCCTGTCGTTTAGCCGCGCCTCGAGCTGGACGATGACCTCCCAGGCTTTCGGCTCGCTCTTGGCGAAGAAGTGCTGGGCGTACTCGATGAATAACGTGTCGATATTGATGACGTGGCGCTGGATCAGCAGGTAGTCGGGACGCTGCCCCAGCTCGACCAGCGCGCGCGCGATGATGTTGACAAAGCGCCAGGCGAACTCGCGGAACGCTGCGCTGTTGCCCTCGGCCGAAAGCTGGCCCGCAATGCGCGTGGCAACCTCCGATATCCGGTCGAAACGGCCCACGGCGTTGTATCGTGCCGAGATGTCCGGCCAGCCCAGGTGGAAGGTGTAGAACTCCCCTTCCCTGCCGGCGCGCCTGGCCTCCACGTACATGCGCTTGAGCAGGTCGGCGTCCCCCTTCGGGTCGAAGACGATCACCACCTCGTGCTGGTCGCCCACCTTGCGGCGGATGTCCTGGGTGATGAACAGCTCGGCCAGGCGGGTCTTGCCCACGCGCGTGGTGCCCAGCACCAGCGTGTGGCCGACCCGCTCGCCCAACGGCAGCGTGACGTCGACCTCGTGCGGCTCGATGCCGTGCAGACGTGGCAGGCCGCCGACTGGCGGCAGCGGGCGCGCTGGATTGAGCCGACTGTCCCAGGCCAGAGCCTTCGCCAACCTGGACACAGGGAATGGCGCGAACTCCAGCCGCGCCTCAATCCTCCGCGCCGCTCGGTAGAGCGTTGTCGGTTCCACGTAGTGGCGGAACTCCGGCCGGTAGGTCTGCATAAGCCGCTGCGTATGGCGCTGGTCCCATCGAAAGCCACGGCCAACGAATAGCCGCTGTTGGCTGACGGGCACGTCCCGGCTGGTCATCACGTAGCGCGGTAGCCTGCGGATGTTGCGTCGGTAGCGGAGGATGGCCCAGACGTCCCGCAGCCGGATGGCGCCGAAGATGAGGAACGCAAGCGCGCTACCCAGGCCCAACAGAGGGCTCAGCGCGAGCGACCACGGTGCCGTCAGGCACAGCAGCGCGGCGCCCGCACAGGCCGCGACGGTGTACAGCTCCACCGCGGGGCGCAGCAGAACCTCGATGTTCCGGGACTTGGCCATAACCGGCGTCTCACATCACGGCTCAATGCCGGTGGAGGTGATCAGCACTGGATAGTGACGGATGCCCAGCCGCTGAGCCAGGTCGTCCCCGGAGACGGGCGACAGCATCAGGCCCGGCGCTAGGCGGCGCAGTGTGGCCAGTGCATCGGGCGACACCACGTTGACCACCAGTCCCACCGCGTGCAACGCTTTCAACGCTCCCCGGCGCTGCAGCAGCCAAGCGCGGGAGCGGTCATCGTCGCCGATCAGGAACAATGGTGTGATGGCCGGCGCGCGGATGACGCGCCGCGGCTCATTACCCGGCGACAGCCGTGTCGAGCGCACCGGCAGCATGACCGCCTCGGCTTCTCCCCGATCTCCGATGCGGGGTGTCTGCTTCGGTGCGGCCGGCCCTGGCGCCCCCTCACCCTCGGCATTCAGTGCCTGGTAATACGGCAGTGCCGGGGCCCCGCCGCGGTCCTCGACAACGATCAGGGGCTGGGCGGTCGATTTCGCCAAGGCGGTGGTGGCAATGAGCAGCCCCAGGGCGGAAGTACAGAGCATCCGATTCATGGCCAGGTCACTTGATAGCGGAAGGCGTTGTGCGCGGCCCCAGCACGCGAACGAGGTGCTGATGAACACTGCGGCGGTAACGAGCGGCCGGTGCGCCGCCGGCTGGACGGTGGTAGCGACCGATGGCGGCTAGCCAGTCCTCGCCCTCTTTGTACTGCTCCATGAGAATTTCCGCGACGATCGCGAGATTCCTGTAAGGGTCGAGGAGCTCGCAGGGATGACTGTAGCGATGCGCCTGGTAACCGAGATTGACCTGCCCGAGGCCGGCGTCGATCCGGTTGGCTGGGATGCGGGTGAGCGCTTGGCGCAAGCGCGCGCAGGTCTGAGCCCGCGTGGCATAACGCTCGCCCCTCCCCGCAACATTGAGTGTCCACGGCCAAGGAATCAACCGTCCACGCAGTCTGGTGCCGCTCTCCTGCAAGGCCACCGCGTACAGTACTGGCGACGGCACACCTGCGTGCTTCGCGGCAATCTGGTAGGCCGGCGGCGGCTCCTCTTGCGCGGGCGCAACTGATGCCCAGACGCAGGCGACTAGCAGGAGCGCGACACGCAACGCGGATTGCGGATTTACTGCCGCTGCCATCTGCCGTTCAGCTCACGTACCACGGCCGGCAGCTCGCCCGACACGCCGAGGGACAGCCAACGTCCGGCATCATGGTTGAGCGTGATCGTGCGTGCGCGGACTCGGGCCGGGTCGATGCCGGCCCGAGTCGCCCACTGGCGGATATAAGCATCGTCCAGGCGGCTGCCGACCATATAGACATCGAACTCCGTGCCCGCCGTCTGCAACTGGCGCACGCGCTGGTCGCACGGCGCGCAGTCAGCCCTGACGAAAACGGCCAGGCGACCAGAACCGCTGTTACCAGCGCTCAGTGTCTGTGCACCCGGGAGATTGACACGCTGCTGGCCCGGATAGAGGCGCTTCCAAGCCGCGTCGTAGGCCCTCTGGTAAGCGAGGGTTTTGTTCACGCGCCTTGCCTCAACCTGCACCTGCAGCTCGGCGTAGTGGTTACGCTCCTCGTCACTGCGTGCCTCGATGCCCAAGGTCGTGAGAGGATCGAGGTTGGGGGAATAAACGCCCAGCGGCCCTTGCATCAGTTGCCGGTATCGCGTCCATTCTTCAGGACGCAAGCCCCAATCCCTGGCCTGGCGCTCGTCGAGCGCGGCGTCAGTGCTTTTCATAAGCTGGCTCTGAGCTACGCGCGGGGTCACCAGCGGCGCTGTCTGTGCGTATGCACCGCGTAAGCCGACTACCAGGAACACGGCAAGGACGGCCACAGGTACTTGCGTCATAGTCCGCCCCTACGGGATTGCGATGCGCAGCGTGTGGCCGTCGATGCGGAATACCGCGCCATGCGCTTCGATGGCTTGGAGCCGCCAGGCGCCCATGGTGTCGCCCTCACGAAGCAGCCGCACTTCGCGCACCGAAGCTGCGCCCCGCGCCGCGACGGATACAAGGCGCTCTCCACCGCGCAGCTCCAGACCGATGACATTGAAGGGCGGCTCGGGTACCGTTGGCTTGGGAGGTTCAGCTTTGCGCCGCGGTACCATGGCCATGGCCGGCGCTGTCCTCTTTAGGCGATCCTCAATGGCGCCGACGCGCGCTTGCAACGCCTGCAACCCGCTGGCACTATCATCGGCGGTCTGAGCCTGCTCAACCCGCGACAGGCGCTCATCCAGCTCTTGGCGCGTGGCATCGAGATCGGCCCGGATGACGGGCGTTGGCTGCAGCTTAACGGCCTCGGCCTGCTTTTCCAGACCGTCGACACGCGTCGCCAGCGCCTGGACATGGGCATTCTGAGCGCTGGCGCGGCTATGCTCGGTCAGACGCGACAAGCCAACGCTATTGAGGATCGTCAGTGCGCTGACAAGCAGCTGCCAGATGCAGGCGACAACCCACGGCCAGCGTACGCGTCGATCGCGTTTGGACGAGGCCGGTTTGTTCGGTGCATTCATTGTTGCACCTCCGGATTATCAACGCGGTCAATGCCTTCGAGGGAATCCACAGCCGTTGCTTCGGCAGTGGTGGTAGCGGGCGCCACCGCGTGCTTGAAGCAAACCTGGCGCGAGGTTTCATCAACGGCCATGTCCCACGCCGGACCGGCGAGCGTCAGCAACGCATCGCGCAGAACCATCGGTCCCAACCGTAGATGAGCCGCCGGCAACGGCAGCGCATACAGCATTACGGCCTGCGAGCCCTCGCACAGCCGATATCCCGACCGCTGGAGGACATGGCGCATGGCGTCGCCGACCGTGGAGTCGAGCGAGGGCGGGATGGTGATGTCCACGACCTGCTTCATTAGGTCCCGCTGCCCCGGCTCCGCCACCAGTTCCGTCAAGGTGTAGCGGCCGTAGCGGACGACGGGCACAGGGCTGCCTGGCGTATTCGTCCCGGATATCAGCGCTTGGGATTGCTGGGGTGGCCCGGGCGTCTGTGTCAGATCGGCCGGTGGTACGGTGGTAGCACAACCCGTGATAAGGACGGCCCCGGCAAGACCGGCGAGAGGGAGAGAATAGGCGGACAGTCGCATTTATATTGGCTTCCGAAACACGCAGCCATTACCTTCGCCGCATTCGATGCAAACGGCAGCACCAAATGGGAATCGCATCGTCACCGGTTTGGCGATGCAGCCCCGGGATCGAGGAGAGCCAGTTAGCGCCGCGGGGCCGCTCTTCCGCCACAGTGTGATCAATCACGCCTTGGGATAAAGACTCCCCAAGACACTCCTGCAGGCTGGGCTCATGCCTGGCACCGCTGTTGCCAGTGCCCCGTCGGCAGGGCCGCCTCTGCCGCCTCCCGTGAGGGGAAATACTCCACTGCCTCACGTGATACCGATCCTTCACGGTGGGCAGTGCCGATGTAGTGCCCGGCGGCGCTGGAAAGCACCTGCAAGGATGGGTGTTTGCCCGTGTAGGCCTTGGCCAGATGGCCGTTGGGACGGAAAGCCCCACACCATGACGGAAACGGAATCGTTCCAAAGGCTTGCAGAAGAAGCGCATCGGCGTCGGGAAGACGCGCCGCCGCAGGGAGACAATGCGAAGCGGACTGTTGCGATGCATGCGGCGATCACGTCTTACAGACTTGAAAATCCTAGCGGCCTCACCTCGCGCTGACCGGGCGGCAGCCTCCATGCCGAGGGCCGCGCCACTTTCTGACCAGGCAAAGAACAATCGGCTGAAAGCACTAGGCTTTCAGCCTTGGACAAAGGCGCCACCTGTGGCTGCTGCAGCCCTGTCAACGGCATTTGCTGCGCCAGCAGTCGCACTCGACCCGTATCGTGGCTGGGGTCGACATCCTTGGGCACACATCCGTGCACAAAGGGAGCCCGTTGTTCCACCGGCGGGCACCGGCAACGAATACCGACGACCCGACGGGTCTCCTCGAGGCTCGCTGCGGCACAGGCCCGCAAGCCGCCAGGAGACCCTTCGCCATCGACGGAATCAACTGGATCAACGCAACCGCGCCGAGCACGGTCTATCAAGGAACGACCTTCTCGCCTCGCATGTGCATAACGGCACCGTGAGACGCGCGCAACGTTGCAGAAGGTGACATGCGCTGGGATTTCCCGCGGGATGCGAGCAATTGGCCACGCCGGCTAATGCAGCCGGCGTGACGCAGGGTTCGCGAGGCCAGCGCCACCTGTCATGGCGACCTGGCTGATGCGCGCCACTGCGAGATGCGCCGCCCTGCCGGCGAGATCTTCATCCTCGGTTTCTGGATCCGACAATGAAGGCTCCTTGTCGATGGGCGGCTCGCCGGATGGGTGACAGCATGACTGCGCCGAATGAGACAGGCCACAAAAAAGCCGGACTGCATGGGCGCCGATTAATGACCGTCGAGGGAACAATTGCCGCAGCATGCGTCGATTGTTCGCAACCAGCAAGGGGACCCCAAGCTTGCCTCAGGAGAGCGGATGGGAGCGAGTCGACCGCTGGGAATCTGTCCCGGGCGATAGCACACGGCGCACGGCGGGCATGCTACAGCTGCCCGGCGCTTGTATACGACAGCGTTCTCGTCGGCACCCGCTCTTCGCCGCAGACCCGCGCGCCGAGCTGGAACAGTGTGGCGCGGCAGCCGGCCCGGCTTGCGATTTCCATTGGCAAACTCGCGGTAGTCCGGCGCAAGACCGATGTTGCCTTCGCCGACAAACGATGTGCTCATGGTGACTCCTTGGGAATGGTGACAGTGGACGTGGCATGGCTATGGGTGCGCCGCAGGTAAGCGGCCTCAGCCTGGGCCATCTTGTTGGCGCATTCCAAAGCGTTGCGGGCGATGCTGTGGGTCAGGCTGATCTGCATGTTTAGCGCAATACGCTGCATCTCCATCGCATACAGGTCGTCAATCAGCGAGGCCGGTATCGCAGGGCTGCCGATCAGGGATTCCCACAAGGCGACGCCCATGGATGAGCGGTCGACATTGCGCCAGCGTAGGAAGGTCGTCCCTGCGCCAGTCGTTTGCTGGGCCAGCTGCACATTGAGCAGGTTGAAGGGATAGGCTCTGGCTTGGGGCAGCACACGCCGCTGTGCCAGCACGATCACGCTGTCGCGCAGCGCCAGGCATTGACCGGCCCAAGCCTCCAAACTCCCCTTACCTTTAAAAGGTTGTAAAAGGCCTTTTAGGTAGCCTGCGTGTTCCAGCCGCTGGAAGTCCGCCTGTTCCAGCGCCGTGAAGCGCCTCGGCTGGACGGGCATGGTATGTACCGTCATTCCGTCGCATCCTCGTCGCGTGCGGCAGTGCCGGTTGGGTCATCGATGGAGGCGAAAGTCGGCCCCACCGCGGTGGGCGCAGCCGCGGATTCGCGACTACCGCCTCGGCGCACAATAGGCGGTGCAAAGCGTGAACGGCGCGTGCCTTCGAGCACCTCCTGTGGCAGCTCGCCGAGCTTCTGCACTGCCGCCTGCGCCGCCGCATTGTTCTCCGCAAAGTCAGCGCGGGTTGCGCCAGAGAAGTAATACTCTTGGGCGAGCGAAAACAGGCTGCGCATTGCGTGCGCGCCATCGTTGAGCCAGCGCTCCAGCGTGCTTCGGTCAATCAGCGCCGTATGGTGGGCGAGCATCAGCTTGCGCGCGAGGTCGTCGTAATCGGCCAGCAAGTAAATGGCCGCAAAGCCGAGCTGGGCGTTGACGAACAGCGGAAGTTTCACCGGTTGAAGATTCAGGTTCTCACCAAGGCTGAGCGCAGGGGGTACGCTGGCCAGCACCTGCTCCACCTGTTCGCGCAGCGTCTGCAGGCACCTCTTAGTTTCGTCCAGCTTGTCTTCGATGCGAAGCATCCACCAGTCGGAGTAGGGATCGTCCTGCTCGGCGCCGCGTTTCATCTTTCCCATCACGCTGATGTAGCCGTTGAGGCCGATGATGCCGGGCCGCCCCTCTGCCGCGGGGCGGCCATGCCAGATACGGGAAGCGTGGTGAGTGTGCAGCGTCAGCGATATCGCGCTGCGCAACGATCCGAGATTTAGTTGCAAGGGTTCATTAGCCATAGCGACGACTCAAAAAGGAGGAATGAGTCGCTAGCATCCGCGTCGCCCGGAAGGGCGTCAGTCAAAAAAGCGCAGACCGGGATTGCCCGCTTTGTTCGATGCGGAAGGCCGGGTGTGCCAGCTATCCCCTGGGGATAGCTGGCAGTCAGCCATTTTCATGGAGAGCCGTGGGCGCCATACCTCGTATGCTCTGCACACCAGGCGGCCCGCTGAGCGTCACGTAGGCAACGAAGCTCGAACATTGACATCTCTCCGTCCTCAGCCTTCGGCTGCCGCCTTACGGCGGAAAGGACGAGGATTCCTACGGCGCTACGTGATGCTCTACGTAGTCACTTCGGTGGGTTCCTGCTTCGTAGAGCGGCTTGACTACGCCGACTCTCCACAGGCTGCAACGCGGTGCCCCCGCGCCAAAATGTTGATCGCGCCGACCACGTCGGCGTGATTCGCATAGCCGCATGCCACACAGGCGAAGCTCGCCTGGCTCTGCCGGTTCTCGGCAGATACATGCCCGCAGCAAGGGCACGTGCGACTGGTGTGCTGTGGCGGCACAGCTATTAGCCAGCCGCCATTCCACGCTAGCTTGTATTCCAGTTGACGCCCGAACTCGTACCAACCCTGATCGAGGATGGCCTTGTTCAGGCCGGACTTGGCCCTGACGTTCTTGCCCGGTTGCCCGCTTGAACCGGCCGCTGACTTGGACATGTTCCGTACCTTCAGGTCCTCGATACACACCATCGCTTGATTTTCGCTGATCGTGGTCGTGGCTTTGTGCAGGTAGTCGAGGCGGGCGTTACCGATGCGTGCGTGGATACGCTGGATTCGGGCCTTGGACTTCTTCCAGTTGTTGCTGAATTTCGTCTTGCGGCTCATCGCCCGCTGCGCACGGCGCAGTCTGGCTTCGTGCTTCCTAAAGCTGTTGAGCGGCGCGAGGAAAGTGCCATCGCTCATGGTGGCAAAGCGAGCGATGCCCATGTCGATGCCGATGGCGCTGGTGGCTTTCGGCACAGGTCGCTCGACCTTCCGCTCAGTCTGGATCGAAACAAACCACTTGCCGCCCGACAGGCTGACGCAGGCATTGCGTACCTCACCGAGTACGTCGCGGCTGTTCCTGTATCGCAGCCAGCCCAGCTTGGGCAAAAAGATACGCGAGTTGGTCTGATCAAGCTTGATTTGCTTCTGGTCGGGATAGCGGAAACTGTCGCCCAGACCCTTCTTCTTGAAACGCGGGAAGTCGGCCCGTTTTGCGAAGAAATTTGTGTAGGCCCGCTCCAAGTCCTTGAGCGTCTGTTGAAGAGGATGGACTGGTGCATCGGCCAGCCATGCTGTTTCCGTGCTGTTGCGCCACTCCGTGAGTTGCTTACACAGACCGGCATAGCTGAGCTTCTTTTCGCCTTGATCGTAACGCTGTTTCTGCAACGCCAGCGCCTTGTTATAGACGAACCGGCACGATCCGGCATAACGGCGCATGTTGCGCTGCTGCTCGCCGTTCGGCATCAATTCGTATTTGAAGGCTTGAAGACGCTGCATGCCTTCTTGAGAACTACCCGCCAAAGGTCGCGGTGTCCGCACTGGTAAACAGCTTGAAAGGGGTATCCAGCCGTATGATCCGAAAGAAGAACTACCCGAGCATCAGCAAGAAGCTATGGGGCGGTGCGCTGTGGTCGCCGTCTTACTTCGCAGGGAGCTGCGGCGGTGCGCCCATCGAGATCATCCGCCAATACATTGAACAACAACAGACGCCGCATTAGCCGCCGAAAGGACGCCGATGGCGTCCGCGCTATCCTTCCCCGGCCTAAAGGCAGCCTAAAGGCCGAGGCTTGCCGCGCACCTGGTCAAGCTCATGAACCGGTTGCGCGCTAGTGCTGCATCCATACGTGGCGTGGAGTTGCTCCGGATGCCGTTTGGGCGATCGATGGGGCCGATGCCAGCTCTCTTGTGTATCGAGGAACCATGCCGACAGTGCTATGGGGCCATCACGCCAGGGCGCACTGCCCTTCCCAATGGTCTACACCAGCCCCTCGTCGATCCAATTTCGGATCGACGCCCAGACCACCGACATCGGTAACGTCAGGGTCTCGGCCAGGTCCATCGACAGGCCCAGCATGGGCGGATCGTCGTCCAGCGCAAGATTACGCTCGCCGACTCCGGCCTTCCAGTGTTTCCACAGTGCGATGCCCTGTGTCTCGTCTAGCACCGGGTGCCGGCCCTTGCGTTTGGGCAAGCCGAGAATGTCGCGCCGCAGTGCGATTTCTTGATGCGTGAGGCCGTAGAAGCGGCTCACCATCTCCGTGCTCGCGCCCAGGCGCAGCATGCGATCCACCGTGGCAATTTCCTGCTCCACGTCATGCACTTGGCTTAGCAGCCGCTTCAGGACCTCACGATTGACCGATACCGAACACCACGACACCGTGGCGTTGACCAGCACACTGACTAGCGCCGGATGCTTGAGCGCCTCCAGTTCCTCTTCGCCGAATCCCATCGCTTTGCACCGACGCAATTGGCCATTGCGCAGATCGTGCAACGCTTGGGCGATGACAGCCTGGTTGAGCGGGTGAGATGACGACATGGTGGCCCTCAGGAATCGCGGCCCTGATCGGCGAACCCCGTACCGTGCTCCAGGTCTCGCAGCCGTCGCGCCAGACGCAGCAGCCGGAACAACTTCATCAGGCCAGTGTCGCTCAGTCGCGTGGACGCTGCCCCAGCGCCATGCAGCAGCGGCGCCAGGTCGTTATCCAGTCGCGCACGATTCAATCCTGTCGCGATTGGCTCGGGCATGCTCAACGCATGCAACAGCGCCAGAAGCGCGCGAGGGAAATCAGGCAAAGCGCTCACCTGCCCAACGCGGGGGATCATGCAAACGAAGCCGATACCACTGTCACTTGGCACGATCTGATTGGCAACCGCCGCCTCTTCGGCAATTTCACGGGCAAACTGTGCAATATGCACCCGAAGTCGGCTTGGCTCGTCCAATCCTGGCTCGATATGCCAGACATCCGAGATCGGGTAGAGGCCACCGACCAGAACCGGAATCGCGCAAGAAGCATTGGTGTCAAAGTCGAGTAGCCTGTCGCCCAACTGGCTCGATACCTGGCCCTGAACGCACTGCATGCGTTCGGTGGTCGGCGCCGGAGACACGATATGCCCCTGCACGGGCTGCCCATCACGGTCATCCCGTACTGGCGCGGCAGCTTCTTCCTCAACTAGCCCGCTGCCAGCCGCAGACACCATTGCAGCCCGTGTTGAGGCCTCTTTGAACGCCAGTTCAGTCGATAGGCCGGCCGGCTGGGCTGTCGCCGCCGCCTGAGGAAGGGATGCCGGCTTTGGCGTCGAGAATATGGTAGAGGCCGTCGATTTCGCCGGCGCCGGCTCGCTGCTCAACGCGCGCTGCCGGCTTTCGCTGCCGTCGATTTCGAGGCTCAGCGCATCATAGCCTGTGCCCAGCAGCTCGGCCATCTGGCCCACTAGTTCATCCTTCACCCGCTGGAGCGAAAAGCCATCCGGTAGCGCGTCGAACTGCGACAGCACATCCTGGAACAGCGAGGCGAAGTCCACCACGAGGTGACTCTCCTGAGCCCTTCGTTCCCAGGTTCGCTCGCACGCCTTGCGCAGCACCACGAGCCTGTCCACCTGATGCCGGCCGAGCCCTTGGTACAGCACGGTAGGTATCGCCGACAGCAAATAGCACACCGCATCTTGCATGCGGCTGATGTGTGATTGCTGCACCGGATAGCCATCGGCCGTCAGGCGCCGGGCGAGTTCGGACTGGCTCAGTTTGCTACCTGCCTCCTGCTCGTAGAGTCTGCGCGCCTTCTCGACTCCCAGGGCGCGCTCGATGAAAGTCAATCCGCCGCGCAGTTCGTTTTCTGCCAGGTGGCCCGTTAAGGCGACGATCTCGCCCCGTTCCGGCCACGGACGGAATAGGCAGAAGATGCGAAAGAACCGCTCCTGCTTGGTCTCTGCCCACAACTCGCGAAGTATTGCCAGTCGCGTATTGCCACCGTTGCGAATGATTAAATGTGCTTCACCTGGGCGCCTGGTTATCGCCGGTGGCGCGTCCAAGCCGCGCTCTCGGATGGAGGCTTTGATTTCCTCATAAGCCGGATTGCGCATAACGCGCGGATCGTGGTCATACGAGCGCAATTGGTCCAGCGTCACAATCATCGGTGTGTCAGCGATGGGATCGCTCCCAGCTGTCGCCGAAGGGACGGCCCTCTGAGCCTTGGCCGCGATCAATTTTTCGTCCTTGTCCCGAAGATTCATCCGAATGCGCGGGAAACCTCGGCCTTCAGGCCGGGAAGGGATAGCGCGCCGTGTGTAACTCGGCCTTCTCCCGCGACTCCTTGGTCTTAAGCTATCCTTGTGTATCGGTATCCGTCACTCCGTTGGAGCCGGGTCAATGTCGATGCGCAATGCCTTGGACCACATCTCTGCCGCGTTGGATAGTGAAATTGCCAGTCGCTCGAACCGCTACGCAGACAACGTAGGTTCCCGGCTTATTGCCAGTGGGCAATAAGGCGTGCACCCAAGTCTCCAGTCTGGAATCCCTGCATGCGATCTCGCGAGTTTCCTCTTCGGCAAACCTGTTGCCTTCGGCTTCGCGAACCGGGCGTACGCAACAACTCCCAGGAACGCTCATATGCAATGACGGATACTGGGTCTCTTCCGTCTGCAGGCGATGCGCAACCGTCATATCGACATATGCAGCGGGGCGTACCTGCGTGATTAGACCTGCTCTGCAAGCACTTGGCAAAGACCGATTTTGTATGAATTGTTGCGCCTGGAGGCATAATCAGAGCGCCTGATGGCAGCCCCGGGCCTGCGGAGCCCGGGGAGACGACATACCAGCTCGACGATCCACGGCTGCAGGACACCTTCCACGTCTTCCGCGACAACCCGGCTGCGGCGCTGGCGATGCCGGGTCGCCGCATCAGGTTCGAACTCGACCTGCCCGGCAGCGCGCCCTGGCATGCCGTGACCATGTGGTCGCAGTCCGCGAGTTCCGATTTCTATTGCGTGGAGCCGTGGGTGGGCCTGCCCGATGCCATCCACCACGGGCAGGGGCTGCGCTGGATCAACCAGGGCAATCTGAAAGTGCGGTGTGCCGGCTGCGGGTGACGGCCTGAATCAGCGCACGCGCTCAGTGCTCGAAATCCAGCCCGCCGATCAGGATCTGCGGGTCAACCTGCGATAGAGAACGGAAATCGATCCCGCGCGGCTCCTGCCAGGCACGCAGCTTGGATGGCAGCGCCGCCAGGTAGCCGGCAAAGCGCGCCTCGCCACCATCCGCGAACAGCCGCTGCACCTCCAGCCCGTCCCACGCGAGCGTGATATCGAGCGCATACTGATGGCGCCGCAGGTCCGGCGGCCCATCGCCCGTCACGCGCAGGCGCGGCGGCCAGCCAGGGGCATCGGCAGGCAGCGTGTGGAGTTGCACGCGCCGGTCATGCTGGCTGATCGCGGCAACAATGCGCGGCAGGCATTCGGCTTCAAAGCGGGCGAAGAAATCGGTGGTCAAGGTGGGGGCGTCCTGACGTTGCGAAGGGCGATGGCGGCACACTGCCGTGCGCCACCGTGCCAGCAACTATACGCCGCCGGGTGTCATACCGGGCGGTAGACCTGGAAGCCCAGCCCCGGCGACAGCACCTCAGTCTTTCCTTCCTGCAGCGCCACCGGCCGCAGGCTGCCATTGGCCATCGACTCCCCCGCAAACTCAGCGATATTGCGCAGGCGGGCCGCCGGGATCCCCAGCGCGTTGAGGCGCAATTCCAGGTCCTCTGCGGTGCCCGCCGCCACCGCGCCCGCAATCGCCCGCTTGAGCGCGGCCGGATCGAGCGAGCGCACGAAGGCAGGCAAGGCGCCGGCATCCAGCGGCATCTCGAACAAGGCCGGATCCCGCGCAAGCTCGCCCAGCCCGAGCACCTTTAGCAGCGCGAGCAACTGCTTCGGCGTATTCGCGCCGATCGCCAGCCAGCCATCCTGCGTGCGGAAGAAATCGGCCGACGGGCTGCCCGAATACCCCTGGTTGCCCTGCCGCGCCGGCACGCCGCCGGCGGTCATGGCATCGCACGTCATCGGATACATCAGCTGCAGGCCGGCCGTGGCCATCGAGACATCGAGCAGCATGCCCCGCCCCGTGCGCTCACTCTCGCGCACGCCGGCCAGGATGGCAAAGGCGGCCAGCATACCGGTGGCCGAGTCGATCACCGGGAAGCCGGTCTTCATCGGCGGATCGCCCTCGGTGCCGGCCATCCAGGCCATGCCGGTGGCGGCCTGCACCACGTGGTCGTAGGCAGGCCGGCCATGCCACTGCGCCGCGCCGCGGCCAAAGCCCGAAATGCTGCAATAGACCACGCGCGGATTGACCGCCCGCACCGCCTCATAGCCCAGCCCGAAGCGCTCGAGCACGCCCGGCCGCAGGTTGTCGACGAAGACGTCGCAGCGGCCGGCCAGTTCCAGCGCGTGTTCGCGCCCGGCTTCATCCGACAGGTCGAGCGCCAGCGACGACTTGCCCGCATTGAGCGCGACAAAGGCGGCATGCCCCTTGCCCGCGCGGCGCATCACGTCGCCGCCGCCGGCGCTCTCGACCTTGGTGACCTGCGCCCCCAGCTGCGCCAGCAGGAAGGTGGCAAACGGCCCGGCGATCACGTGCGAAAAATCCAGCACGCTGATGCCGGCCATCGGGGCAAAGTCTGGTTGTGGAGTGAGGGTCATGGGATGGCCTATTCGATGGTGATGCGGTTCTTGTCGATAACCTGGCGGATGCGGGTGGTCTCATCGGCCACCAGCCGCGAAAAGGCTTCAGGCGTGGGCGTCGGCGCAAGCACCGCGCCCATCTCGGCATAGAGCCGGCGCAGGCCGGGATCGCCCAGCGCCTGCATCACCGCGGCATGCAGCCGCGCCACGATCGGCGCGGACAGATGCGGCGGCGCCCAGATGCCGCTCCATGCGTCGAGATCGAGATCCTTGCGGCCCAGCGCCTCATTCAGCGTGGGCACCTGCGGCAGCACCGCGGCGCGGCTGGCCGAGGTCACCGCCAGGGCCCGCGCCTTGCCGCTGGCGATCTGCGGAATCGCCGTCGCCGCCACCGGGAAGCCGAACTGCGTGTCGCCCTTGATCAGCGATGGCACGATCTCGACCGAGCCCTTGTACGGCACATGCACCACGTCGATGCCGGTGGCCGACGCAAACGCCGCACCCGACACATGCGCGGCCGAGCCGATCCCGCCCGAGGCATAGTTCAGCGTGCCGGGCGCGCGGCGCGCCGCGGCGACCAGGTCGGCCACGTTCCGGTACGGCAAGCTGGCGCTGACCACCAGCACCGCCGGGCTGACGCCGACGCGGATGATGTGGGTGAACGCCATCGGGTCGAACTTTGCGCCGGGCTGCAGCAGCTTCTGCGTGACATGGGTCGAGGCACCCAGCATCAGCGTGTAGCCATCCGCCGGCTGCTGCGCGACGAACTCCGCGGCCAAAATGCCACCTGCACCGACCTTGTTCTCAACCACCACCGGCTGGCCAAGCTCGCGCGCCAGCAACTCAGCCAGCTTGCGGGTCTGGATATCCGGACCGCCGCCGGCGGCGTAGGGCACCACCAGCCGGATCGGCCGGTTGGGATAGGGACTGGCCGCACCGGCCCTGCCCAGCGCGGCAGCGGCCGGCAGCGCCAGCAGGGACTTCAGCAGCAGGCGGCGCCCGACGTTGGCATGCATCGCATGTCTCCTCCATGGTTTGCCCCGATTGTCCGGCGCCGGGCCATTCGAAACAATTATCCAGTCTTGATGGAGCCATCACGCTTTGTTATGAGTCCCGCCTCCCCAACGCGCGCCAGCGCCGCCGCCCCCGCCGCCACCCCTTCTCCCAACCGGATCGACCGGCTGCGCATCCGGCACCTGCGCCTGCTTGACCTGGTGGCGCGCAGCGGCTCGCTGACCGCGGCCGGCGAAGCGCTGCATATCAGCCAGCCCGCCGTCACCAAGATGCTGCAGGAACTGGAGCACGCCTTCGGCTGCAAGCTGATCGAACGCACCACGCGCGGCGGGCGGCTGAGCGCCGCGGGCGAACGCGCGCTGGAGCGGCTGCGCGTAGTGCTGGGCGTGATCGACGCCACCGGCGAGGCGCTGCAGGCGCGCCCGGAGGTGCCACTGGTCCGGCTGGGCATGCTGCCGCTGGTGGGCGTGGACGTGCTGCCGCAGGCGGTCGCGCTGCTGCGGGCCCAGGACGCGCTGCCGCGCTTGGCAGTACGCGAACATACCGTCGGCGGCCTGACCGCAATGCTCTGCGAAGGCGAACTCGACTGCATCGTGGGCCGGCTGCAGAAAGGCGACACCGACCAGCTCAAGGCCAGGGTCCACATCACCCCGCTGCGCGACGAATACCTGGCCGTGGTCTGCGCCCCCGGCCACGCGCTGGCGAGGCGCCGCGAGGTTGCGCTGGCTGACCTGCAGGAGGGCCCCTGGATCCTGCCGCCGCGCGGCACCCACACGCGCGACGTGTTCGAGCAGCCATTCCTCGACGCCGGCCAGCTGCCGCCCGTGCCGCATATCGAATCGGCCTCGTTCCACAGCAACCTGGCCATGACCGCCTCCGGTGGCTTCCTGACGGTGGCGCCGGCCACGGCGCTGGCCCACTACCAGGCCATGTCGATGGTGCGGGAAGTGCGGCTGCGCACCCCGTTTGCCTCGGGCCGGCTGGTCTTCATCACCCCGGCGGAGATCGAGGCGCCGCCCGCCGTAATCCGGTTGCGCGAAGCCCTCGAAGCGGTGACAAGGCAGGACACCGGTGCACCGCCGGCACGCGCGCGGCAACGCTGACGGGTCATATCGATTCGTGATGGCGCTATGCAAACTGGCGAATTGCCGGTAATGGCCACGCTCACGACAATGCCTCTTCCCATCACAGGAAGGAGACATCGTGACAACACGGATCATGGGCATTGCGCGGCAAGCGGCCTGGCTGCTTGCGTCGCTGCTGCTGCCCGGCATCGCCGCAGCGCAAGCGCAGCCGGCCGGCCCGGCGGCGTTCTTCGACATGCAGGCCGTACGCGACGAAAGCACGCTGGCACCGGTGATTTCCCGCGATACCGTGGTGCCCAGCCGCGCGCGCCCCGGCAAGCGCGTGCGCGTGATCGAACTGCGCTTCACCAGCCAGGACTGGAAGGGCTTGCCATGGACGCACCCGGCGCGCATCTACGTGCCCGACGGCTACCAGGGCGGCGGCAACGCGGGCATCATCGGCACCGAACGGCAGTTCTTTGACGAGCCTGCCTGGCCGCGCCACACCATCCCCGGCACTGGCCTGAACACCGAAGCCGAATACGCCGAAGGCACCGCCATCGACCTGGGCATGCCCGTCATGCTGTTCTCCAACCCGGCCGAAGACTACTGGGGCATGAACGAATCCGACCTGACCGGCTATGCGCTGAAGCAGGTGATGGAAACCGGCGACCTGACCTGGAACGGCTATTACCCGATCGCAATGGCCTACCTGCGCGCGATCACCCTGATGCACAACCTGCCCGGCGTACGCACCGAGCGCGCCGTGCTGATGGGCTGCTCCAAGCGCGGCTTCGCCGTCAGCATCGCCACCGGCGTCGACCCTGACCGCGTCGCGGGGGTGATGGCCACCTGCTATTACGGCGGCAACAGCCTGTACTTCCTTGCGCGCAAGTACGCCGAGTTCGGCCCCGGCGTCGGCGGCCCCGCGCAGCAGCGCACCGGCCCCGGCTTCCAGCCCGCCGACGCCGTGCTGCGCACGATCAACAACCCCACGGGCTTTCGCATGCTGACGCACTTTGACCCGTATATGTGGCGCAAGCAGATGCGATCCAGCTTCCTGGTCGCGCTCGGCACCAACGACGAGTTCTTCGCGCTGGGCACTCCCAACAGCATGCTGACCGAGATGTCCGGCGACAAGGCCTTCCTGGCGGTGGACAACCTGCCTCACTCGTGGGTCTCGGCCAAACACCTGGCTGCATGGCGCATGTGGCTGGCGCATACCTTCCTGGGCCGGAAGCTGCCCGCGATCGAAGCCAGCGGGGTGGCGCAGGGCGGGCAGTTCGCGGTGCGGGCGAGCGTCAGGGCCGAAGCGGCGCCTGCCCGCGTGCTGCTCTATTACGCCTACAACCCGGTCGCCGCCGACTGGCGCAAGGCCAGGTGGGAGTCGGTGCCGATGCGCACCGATGGCGAGATGTATGCCGCCGGACTGCCGCTGCGCGATGGGTATCGGCTGGCGTACTACGTAGAAGTGGAGGACAAAGGCACAGGCGGGACAGGATTTGTCAGTTCGCTGGTGAACTTTGCGAACTAGCACAGCAGGAACCTGCCGCGGCATCCGTGGCGCAGGCAGGGCCGGCGGCCCGCACTACACTGGAAATGGATGTACCGCCATTTCCGGCGCAAGGGAACCGGCCGCCTTTTCCCGGCCCCAGCCAGTGCTGACCACCCGATGAACCGCCTCAGGTACGCAGTAAGCCTGTCCTATGAGGTCATGGATCCCATGGCAGACTTCCTGCTCAATATCGAAGCCGCCCGCACGCCCCGGCAGTCCGTCGTCTCGGAGCAGCTGACGCTGCCGCCCGGCCTCGAGACCGCCCGCTACACCGATCCCGTGCTGGCCAACCGGCTGCTCAGGCTGCGCGCGCCCCGGGGCCGCCTCGGCATCCGCTATGAGGCGATCATCGACATCGATCACTACCTGGAAGACGGCGACAGGTTGTCGGAAGTGCCCGTTGCCGAGCTGCCCTTCGATGTCCTGCCCTACCTGGCACCAAGCCGCTACTGCGAGTCTGACCGCCTGATGGAATTCGCCAGCCGCGAGTTCGGCGGCATGCTGCGGGGCTATGTGCGCGTCTACGCCATCCGCGAGTGGGTGCGCAATCACGTGCGCTTCCTGTCGCGGTCCACCAACGAACGCACCTCGGCTGCCGACACCATCGTGGAGCGCACCGGTGTCTGCAGGGATTTCGCCCACCTGATGATCGCCCTGTGCCGCGCGCTGAGCATCCCGGCACGCATGTCCAGCAGCCTCGACTATGGTGCGGACCCAAGCACGGGCGCGCCGGATTTCCACGCGGTGGTGGAGGTCTACCTGTCGCACCGCTGGTACCTGCTGGATCCTTCGGGCATCTCGATCCCCACCGGCCTGCTTCGCATCGGCACCGGCCGGGATGCCGCGGACATACCGTTTGCGGCCATCTTCGGCCAGGTAAGGTCGGAGCGGCCCGCGGTGGAAATCGAGCCGTTGACGGATGCGGCGGCTGGTATCGGCATGCCGGTGTTTACGCCGCAGGCGATTTCGACGTGGTAGCGGATCAGGACGTTAGTGCTGGAACAGGCACTTATTTTGCCAGCACCGCAGATGGCTGCTTGCGTCCTCGCCAGAAATCCGCATAAAATCGCGGGTTCGCGGGCGTCGTATAATGGCTATTACCTTAGCTTCCCAAGCTAAAGACGTGGGTTCGATTCCCATCGCCCGCTCCACTTCCAGTCGAGACAAGCCGCCTTTGCCACCATTACGGTGATCTGCCCGGCGGCTTTTTTGTTGCCATGCTTCCCCAAGACCCCAGCACCGATCCGACGCCGGCTGACGACGCCGCGCCGGTAGACAGCGCCGGACAAGCGTCCGCTCCCTCTCCTGCCGATCCTGAAGGCGTTGCGCATCCGCGCCGGATCCGTTCGTTCGTGCGCCGCGCGGGGCGGACCTCGACCGGGCAGCAGCGTGCCATCGACGAAGTCGGGCCGCGCATGATGGTGCCGTATGCGCCACAGCCACTGGACTGGGAAGCTGTATTTGGCCGCAAGGCACCGTCGATCCTGGAGATCGGCTTCGGCATGGGCGAGACCACCGCGCATATCGCCGGCCTACGGCCGCAAGACAACTTCCTGGGCTGCGAGGTACATGAGCCCGGCGTGGGCGCGCTGCTCAAGCTGATCGACGAGCGCGGCCTGGGCAATGTGCGGATCCTCCAGCACGATGCGGTGGAAGTGATTGCGCATATGCTGACCGACGACTGCCTGGACGGCGTGCATATCTACTTCCCCGACCCCTGGCACAAGAAGCGCCACAACAAGCGCCGGCTGGTGCAGCCGCCGCTGGTGAAGGTGCTGGCCGCGCGCCTGAAGCCGGGCGGCTATATCCACTGCGCGACCGACTGGGAAGAGTATGCGCACCAGATGCTGGAAGTACTGTCGGGCGAGCCGTTGCTGGAGAACACTTCGACCGCTGCGGACGGATTTGCCGAGCGGCCGGATTACCGGCCCGTGACCAAGTTCGAGCGGCGCGGCGTGCGCCTCGGGCACGGCGTGTGGGACGTGGTCTTCCGCAAGCGCGCCTAAGCGCTCGCAGCCGACCAACAAAAAAGCGTGGCAGATGCCACGCTTTTTTGTTGCCCGCGGCAAACCCACTCAGGCGTGCCAGGACACCAGGCCGGAGTATGCGGTCACCAGCACCACGATGCCGAAGGCGATGCGGTACCAGGCAAACGGCTTGAAATCATGCGTGGCGACGAAACGCAGCAGCCAGCGCACGCACAGGAAGGCGGACAGGAAGGCAAAGACGAAACCCACTGCAAAGATGCCGAGGTCGTCGGCGTTGAGCAGCGCGCGCGCCTTGTACAGTTCGTAGACGGTGGCACCGAAGATCACCGGGATCGCCAGGAAGAACGAGAACTCGGTGGCCACCTGCCGCGACAGCCCGAACAGCATGCCGCCGATGATGGTGGCACCGGAGCGCGAGGTGCCCGGCACCAGCGCGAAGCATTGCGCCAGGCCGACCTTGAGGGCGTCGCGCCAGTTCAGGTCATCGACCGATTCAATCCGCGGCGCGCCGGCCTTGGCGGCCTCCAGCAGTGCATTGCCCTGCGGATGCGAGACCGTGCCGCGGCGCGCGTCGCGCCATTCGGCCAGCAGGATCACCACGCCGCCAACGATAAAGGCCAGCGCCACCGAGATCGGGTTGAACAGGTGGGCCTTGATCCATTTGCCGAAGATAAAGGCCAGCACGATGGCCGGCACCGAGGCGATCACCACGTTGGCGGCAAAGCGTTGCGCCAGCGGGTCGGCGCGCAGGCCGCGCACCACGTTGCCGATGCGCGTGCGGAATTCCCAGCAGACCGCCAGGATCGCGCCGAACTGGATCACGATCTCGAAGATCTTGCCCTTCTCGTCGTTGAAATCAAGCAGCTGGCCGGCCAGGATCAGGTGGCCGGTGCTGGAGATGGGCAGAAACTCGGTCAGTCCTTCGACGATACCGAGTATCACGGCTTTCAGGGCAAGTGCGATTTCCATGCGGAACGGAGAAACGTTGTCATGGGCGTTGCCCGGCATGCGCGCCGGGACCGCCCTGGATTGTTGTTTGAGCGCCCCAGTCAGGGGCGGTTGATCTTGACGTTGATGCCGTCGGGCAAAACGGTGATTGTACCGGGTGCCACATTCATGCCGGCAACCCGCAGCTGGTCTTCGCGGAAGGTATAGAGCGGATAGCCCTGCAGCAGCTGCTCGGCCAGGATGCCGCCCAGGGCGTTGAGCTGGCGCGAGAACTGCGCGGGCATGCCCTGCACGTCGAAGCGCTGCACCTCGGGGTCCTGCAGCACCACCGAGCGCGTGGGCTCGTCATAGCGCAGGCCGCTGTCCAGCGCAAAACGCCCTGACAGGGCCCGGCTGAAGAACAGCTTGTTGTCGATCATGGCGTCAAACTGCACGTTGACGCGGTTGCGCGCCGGGTCCAGCGTCAGCTGCGGGTTGGCCAGCTGGATGTCGAACAGCTCCATATAGCGCTTGTTGAACGGAAACTTGCGCTCCAGCGCCGCCTGCAGCTGGCTTTGCGAGAAGGTGTATTCGTTGCGGAAGCCGCCGCAGGCGGCCAGGACCACGGCCAGCGTGGCCGCGCCAGCCGCGGCAAGCCAGCGCCGTCGGGAAGTCCGGATCATATTGCCTCCGATTGCGGGATAGTCGGGTCGCGTACCAGGCGTCATGCGCGCGCACAGGGCCGCCCGGGCGTGGCCTGCGGCGCGGTCAGGATTTCCAGCCGTGTCAGCCAGTGCAGCGCGGCTTCGCGCGAATCGCCGCACATCTCGGCCGACGGCTTCAGGCCGCCGCAGAACGCAGGCCGGTCCGGCCTGCCGAACACCGCGCAGCGCATATCCGGCAGCAGCTGCGCGCACGGCTCGCCCGCCGGCTTGCCGCCAGGCATGCCGGGCAGCGGCGAGGCGATCGACGGGGCGATGCAGCAGGCGCCGCAGCCTGCGCGACAGGAAAGGTCTGACCGGCAACTCATGACGATGGTTCAGGATGGACGGCCGCCAGGCGGCCAGCATAAAAGGGACATTGTGCCCGAAGGGCCCCTGCCGTCCTGTAAGAAAAGGAAAACGCAGTAAGCCGCGCCCGCGCACCGCCGGAAAAAGCGCACCCTAAGCCACAAGTCGTAATTTAGCCTCAGTGCCGTCTCGGTGTGTTCCCGAGGGTCGCCGGCCTGTGCTTGACCCTCCCATGGCGCTCATCTACATTACTGACCGACAAGTTATTAACTTCCCGACCCGTCCCCCGTGCCCCGCAGGACCCGCAAGACATCCGTGAAAACGCCCGCCGATCCACACAAGGACGCCGACACCCCGCGTTGGAGCCGGCGCAAGGCCGCCCGCCCGCAAGAGCTGGTGGCCGCGGCGCTCGACCTCTTCGTGGAGCGCGGGTATGCGGCCACGCGGCTGGAAGACGTGGCCGCCGCGGCCGGCGTGTCCAAGGGCACGGTCTATCTTTACTTCGCCAATAAGGAAGAGCTGTTCAAGTCGGTGGTACGCGCGAACTTGGTGCCGGCACTGGCGCGCGGCTCCGACCTGGTCGACGCCTACGACGGCAGCACGCCCGAGCTGTTGCGCGAGCTGCTGCGCGGCTGGTGGGGCCTGATCGGCGCCACGCCGGTGGCGGGACTGACCAAGCTGATCATGGCCGAGTCGGCCAATTTCCCGGACATCGCCCGTTTCTATAACCAGGAAGTGATGGTGCCGGGCGATGAGCTGTTCGCCAAGGTGCTGGCCCGCGGCGTGGCACGCGGCGAATTCCGCGCGATGCCGGCCAACCCCACCACGACGCTGGTCTGTGCGCCACTGGTGTTCCTGATGCTGTGGCAGCGCGCGCTGCGCGCCACCGCCGAGAAGGACATCAACCCCGAGGCCTTCCTGGACGGCCTGCTGGACACGCTGCTGTTCGGGCTGACCACCGGCGACGCCCGCAATCGCCCGCTGCCGCCGCAGACCGGCCCCTATATCTGGGAACGCATCCGCGACGACATGCTGACGCAACGCGCCGCCGCCATGGAAGCCGACGCCGACCCCGATCCCCCCGCGCCGCGACCCGGCCCCTGAACATGAAGCGAAAGACCCTGCTGATCACCGCCGCCTGCATCGCCATCGCGCTGACCGCCACGGTCGCCGTGCGCAAGGCCGGCAGCGCGCGCCAGCCGCAGGCGCCGGCACAGGCCGCCGTCAACGTGGTGGAATTCCTGCAGACCGACCTGGTCAGCGTTGCGCGCCAGGACCTCCGGGTGTCGCTGCCGCTGTCGGGCGGCCTGCGTGCGCTGAACCAGGCCTCGGTCAAGGCCAAGGTCTCGGGCGAGGTCAAGGCGGTGCTGGTGCGCGAAGGCGAGCCGGTGCGCACCGGCCAGGTGATCGTGCGCATCGATCCCACCGAGTACGAAGCCAAGGTCGCGCAGGCGCGCGGCCAGATGCTGGCCACACGCGGACAGTTCGAGAACTCGCGCCAGACCTGGGAGCGCAACCGCGAGCTGGTCGGCAAGGGCTTTATCTCCAGGACCGCGTTCGACAAGTACCAGGCCGACCTGGACGTCGCCCGCGCCAACCTTGACGCGGCCCAGGGCGGGCTGGCGGTGGCGCAGAAGGCGCTGGCCGACACCGTGGTCAAGGCGCCGCTCGAGGGCATGGTGGCCGCGCGCGCAGTGCAGCCGGGCGAGAAGGTCTCGCCGGATACGCGCCTGGTCGACGTGGTCGACCTGCGCGTGCTGGAACTGGAAGCACCGATCCCGATGGCGGACGTGGCGCGCGCCGCGGTCGGCCAGCCGGTGGCGCTGGACGTGGAAGGCGCCGGCCGCTTTACCGGCAAGCTGGTACGCATCAACCCGGCGGTCAGCCAGGGCACGCGCAGCATCATGGTCTATATCCGCGTCGAGAATGCAGACCAGACGCTGCGCGCCGGCATGTTCGCGCGCGGCGCGCTGGTGCTGGGCGAGCGGGCCGGCGTAGCGGCAGTGCCGTCCTCGGCGGTGCGCACGGAAGGCGAGCGCGCCTTCGTCTATGCCATCGACAAGGACACGCTGGCCGAGCGCCCGGTGCAGCTTGGCATCCGCGACGAGGCCAGCGGCATGGTGGAAATCGTCTCGGGGCTGGACGCCGGCACCGAGATCGTCCGCAACAACCTTGGCACGCTGCGCAGCGGCAGCCAGGTCAAGCGCGTCAAGGCATAGGGACCCGCGCCATGTGGTTCACCCGCCTGTCGATCCGCAACCCGGTGCTGGCCACCATGATGATGATGGCCTTCATCGTGGTGGGGCTGTTCTCTTACCAGCGGCTGCCGGTCGACCAGTTCCCCGACATCACCTTCCCGGTGGTGGTGGTGCAGACCGAATACCCGGGCGCCGCGCCCGAGTCGGTGGAGTCCGACGTCACGCGCAAGGTCGAGGAGATCGTCAACACCATCTCTGGCATCGACGAGATCTTCTCGCATTCGTACCAGGGCACCTCGGTCGTCGTCATCAAGTTCGACCTGAGCGTCGACGTTGGTCAGGCCGCGCAGGACGTGCGCGACAAGATCGCGCTGATCCGCCCGCAGTTCCGCGACGAGGTGAAGGAACCACGCGTGCTGCGCTATGACCCGTCCGACGCGCCGATCTTCTATCTCTCGGTCTCCAACGCACCGGGCGCCACCCGAAGCCAGCGCGAGCTGACCACCATCGCCGACCAGATCGTGCGCAAGCGGCTGGAGACGGTGCGCGGCGTGGGCGCCATCAATATCGTGGGCGGCACCAAGCGCGAGGTCGAGATCCGCATCCGGCCCGCGCAGCTGGAAGCGCTGGGGATCGGCGTGGACCAGGTGATGAACGCCATCCGCAACGAGAACCAGGAACTGCCCGCGGGCGAGCTGCGTTCCTCGGCCACGGAAACGGTGGTGCAGATCAAGGGCCGCGTGCCCACGCCGGAGGCGTTCCGCCAGATCATCGTGGCGCGCCGCGCCGGCCAGCCGGTCACGCTGGGCGAGATTGCCGATGTGCGCGACGGCCAGGAAGAGCAGGAAAGCCTGGCACTGCTGGACGGCAAGCGCGCGCTGTTCCTGTCGGTGGTGAAGGCACAGGGCCAGAACACCGTCGATACCGTCGACGGCCTGGTGCGCATGACCGAGGAAACACGCAAGCTGGTGCCGGCTGGCGTGCAGCTGAACGTGGTCAACGACACCGCGCGCGGCATCCGCAGCAGCGTCAAGGAGGTGCGATCGACGCTGCTCGAAGGCGCCTTCCTGACGGTGGCGATCGTGTTCCTGTTTCTGGGTTCGTGGCGCAGCACCGTGATCACCGGGCTGACGCTGCCGATTGCGCTGATCGGCACCTTCGGCGTGATGTATATGTGCGGCTTCACGCTCAACGTGATCACGCTGATGGCGCTGTCGCTGTGCGTGGGCCTGCTGATCGACGACGCCATCGTGGTGCGCGAAAACATTGTGCGCCACAACCTGATGGGCAAGGACCACCGCACCGCGGCGCTGGACGGCACCAATGAGATCGGGCTGGCGGTGCTGGCCACCACCTTCTCGATCGTGGCGGTGTTCCTGCCGGTGGGCTTCATGGGTGGCATCATCGGGCGCTTCTTCCACCAGTTCGGCATCACCGTTGTCGCGGCGGTGCTGATCTCGATGTTCGTCTCATTCACGCTGGACCCGATGCTGTCGTCGGTCTGGCACGACCCGGACCTGCACGGCACCGGCAACAAGAAGAGCTGGTACGGGCGCACGGTGGGGCGGTTGCTGGACTGGTTCTCGGCAAAGATGGACAAGCTTGGCAACGGCTATGCCGGCATGCTGGGCTGGGCGCTGAAGCACCGGCTGGCCACCGCCATCATCGCCGCGGTGACCTTCTTCGGCAGCTTTGCGCTGGTGCCGCTGATCGGCACTGAATTCGTGCCTAATGCCGACCTGGGCGAGACCCAGGTGGGCTTCACCACGCCGGTGGGCACCTCGATCGAAGTCACCGAAGCCAAGGTGCGGCAGGTGGAAGCCGCGCTGAAATCCTTCCCCGAAGTGGCCTACACCTACGCCACCATCAACTCGGGCAATGCCTCGGGCCGCAACAACGCGCTGGTGTCGGTGCGCCTGACCGAGCGGCGCTCGCGCCAGCTGTCCACCGCGCAGCTCAACCCGCTGATCCGGCAGCGCCTGGCGGGCATTGCCGGCATCACGCTGACCATGGTGGGCATGCCCGACGGCGCCGGCGGCCAGAAGGCGATTCAGGTATCGATCCAGGGCGATGACCTGGACGAACTGCGGCGCCTGTCCAGGGAAGCGGGCACACGCATGAAAGCGATCCGCGGCCTGGCCGACCTGGACTCGAGCATGAAGGACGACCGCCCCACCATCGAGGTGCGCATCCGGCGCGAGCTGGCCTCGGACCTGGGCGTGGGCGTGGCGCAGATCGGCAACGCCCTGCGCCCGCTGCTGGCCGGCGACGCCATCAGCTCATGGCGCGCGCCCGATGACGAGAACTACGACGTGCGCGTGCGCCTGCCCAAGGACGCGCGCACCGGCATGGCCGACCTGAGCGCGCTGATGATCGCGAGCAGCCAGACCAACGCCGACGGCTCGCCCAGGATGGTGCCGCTGCGCCAGATCGCCGAGCTGGTGCCGACCACCGGCGCCAACCAGATCAGCCGGCGCGACCTGAACCGCGAGGTCGAGCTGACCGCCAACGTGGCCGGGCGCTCTGCCGGTGAAGTCGCACGCGACGTCAAGGCCGCGCTGGACGGCATGAACTGGCCGGCCGGCTACAAGTACCGCTTTGGCGGCTCGACCAAGTCGATGAACGAGTCCTTCGGCTACGCCGTGTCGGCGCTGGCACTGGCGGTGATCTTCATCTACATGATCCTGGCCTCGCAGTTCGCCAGCTTCTTCCAGCCGATCGCCATCATGACCTCGCTGCCGCTGACGCTGGTCGGGGTGTTCGCGGCGCTGCTGCTGTTCCGCTCGACGCTGAACATGTTCTCGATCATCGGCTTCATCATGCTGATGGGGCTGGTGACCAAGAACGCGATCCTGCTGGTGGACTTCGCCAACCAGGCGCGCCAGGGCCATGTCGACGGCGCCGACGGCCGCCAGCCGCTGTCGCGCGAGGCGGCGCTGGTGGAGGCCGCGCGCGTGCGGCTGCGCCCCATCCTGATGACCACGCTGGGCATGATCTTCGGCATGGTGCCGCTGGCCTTCAGCCTGGGCGAAGGCGCCGAGCAGCGCGCGCCAATGGGCCAGACCGTGATCGGCGGGATCATTACCTCGTCGATCCTGACGCTGGTGGTGGTGCCGGTGATCTATACGTATCTTGATGATTTCGGGGCCTGGCTGCGCCGGCTGTGGCAAGGCAAGGCGGCCAGCGGGCCCGCAGCGCACGCCCCGCCCGCACCCGGCCGGCAAGCGGCTCCGGACCGGCCGGCCCCGGCGGACGCCAGCGCGGAATGAGCCCGGCGGCGTCTGCAAGGTTAAAATAAAGGGTTTGATAAGACTGTCCGGCCGTGGCACCGCGCGGCCGGCGCACAGACCGACAGCGGTTGGCATTGGTAAGGAATGGCAAGATGGATCTCGAAAAAGCCCGATTCAACATGATCGAACAGCAAATCCGCCCGTGGGACGTGCTGGACCAGGAAATCCTGGACCTGCTGGCGGTGGTCAAGCGGGAGCAGTTCGTCCCGGCCGCGTACGCCTCGCTGGCGTTCGTCGACATGGAGATTCCGCTGCCCGCCGGGCAGAACATGCTGGCCCCGCGCGTGGAAGCCCGCATCCTGCAGGACCTGGCCGTGCGCAAGCATGAGAACGTGCTGGAAATCGGCGCCGGCTCCGGCTACATGGCCGCCCTGCTGGCCAACCGCGCGCGCCACGTGCTGACCGTGGACATCGTGCCCGAGCTGGTTGAGCTGGCCCGCACCAACCTGGCCAACGCCGGCGTCACCAACGTCGACGTGGCCGAAGGCAACGCCGCCGACGGCTGGAGCGCCGCCGCGCCCTACGACGTGATCTGCATCTCGGGCTCGCTGCCGGCGATTCCGCAGTCGATCCTGTCGCAGGTCAAGGTGGGCGGCCGCATCGCCGCCTTCATCGGCGAGCTGCCGGTGATGGAAGCGCGCCTGGTCACGCGCGTGTCCGAGACCGAATACCAGGTCGTCAACCTGTTCGAAACTGCGGTCAAGCCCCTGCAGGGCGCGGCCCGGCCGTCGCAATTCCAGTTCTGAGGACATAACCACCATGCAGGTCATCAAAGCGGCCGAACTGGCCCAGTGGCTGGCCGATGCCAGCCGCGCCAAACCGGTCCTGCTCGACGTGCGTGAAGGCTGGGAGGTGCAGACCTGCGCCATGCCCGGCATCACCCACATCCCGATGCGGGACATCCCCGCGCGCGCGGCCGAACTGGACGAAGACGCCGACATCGTCTGCATCTGCCACCACGGCGCACGCAGCATGCAGGTGGCGGCCTACCTGGAGCGCCAGGGCTACGCAAGGGTCTACAACCTGACCGGCGGCGTCGACGCCTGGGCCAGCGATGTCGACCCGGCCATGCCGAAGTACTGAAGCGGCAGTCCAGCACAGCAACACCAAGAAGAAATGACTGTAGCCGCGGCCCGCGCCCGGCAACCTGGAGCTTTCATGACGTTTGCGCCCAACGCCCTGCCCGGAGTGATCCGGACACGCCTGGCGATCGCGGTTTCCGTGCTTGCCCCGCTGCTGGCCATGCTGCCGGCGGCACCGGCAAGCGCGGCCGACCTGCTGCAGGTCTATCGCGATGCGCAAGCCAATGACGCGCAGTTTGCCAGCGCGCGCTCGCAGCTGCTGGCCACACGCGAGCGGCTGCCCCAGGGCCGCGCCGGGCTGCTGCCGCAGGTGGTTGGCACCGCGGGCGCCAACCGCACCAAGCTCGACCAGACGGCTTCGCTGCCGGTCGGCGCCGGGGCCAGCGCCTCCGGCACGCGCTTCTTCAACAACAACAACTGGCAGCTGCAACTGAGCCAGCCGCTGTTCCGCTGGGACCGCTGGGAAACCTACAAGCAGGGCGAACTGGCGTCGCTCGCCGGTGAAGTCAGCTTCCACCAGGCTGAGCTCGACCTGATCACCCGCAGCGCGCAGGCCTACTTCGACGTGCTGGCGGCACAGGACAACCTCTACCTGGCACGCGCGCAGAAAAAGGCCATCTCCGAGCAGCTGGAGCAGGCCAAGCGCAATTTCGAGGTCGGCACCGCCACCATCACCGACACCAACGACGCCCAGGCCCGCTACGATCTGGCCACCTCGACCGAGATCGCCTCGCAGAGCGACCTGGAGATCAAGCGCGCCACGCTGCAGCAGATCACCGGCAAGCCGGTCGACGAAGTGCTGGGCCTGCGCCCCGAGGCGCCCATCCCTGGCCCGCAGCCGCCCGACGTCAACGCCTGGGCCGCGCAGGCAGAGACCAGCAACCTGCAGGTGAACCTGGCCAGCTACAACCTGGAAACCGCCCAGCGCGAGACCAACAAGGCCAAGGCCGGCCACCTGCCCTCGGTCGATCTGGTGGCGTCATACGGTTTCACCAACCAGACCGGCAGCGCCACGCAGGCGATCTCCACCCATTACAACGCCTCGCAGATCGGCGTGCAACTGACCATGCCGATCTTCGCCGGCGGCCAGATCCAGTCGCGCGTGCGCGAGACCCTGGCCCTGGCCGACAAGGCCGCCAGCGACCTGGAATTCGCGCGCCGCACCGCCGCGCAGACGGCACGCCAGACCTACTCCGGCGTGTCCAACGGCCTGGCCCAGGTCAAGGCCCTGGAAGCCGCCGAACGCTCGGCCACCAGCGCGGTGGAATCCAACCAGCTCGGCTATGAAGTGGGCGTGCGCATCAATATCGACGTGCTGAACGCCGAAGCGCAACTGTTCTCCACCCGGCGCGACCTCGCCAAAGCCCGCTACGACACCATCATGAACGGCCTGAGGCTGAAGGCCTCCACTGGCGTGCTGCAGGAAGCCGACGTGGTGCAGATCAACACCCTGCTGACCTCGTCGCCCGGTGCGCTGTACAAGCTGCCCGCGCCCGCCCAGGCCGGCGCCAGGGCCCCGGCAACCCCGCGCGCCTCGGTCGAGCGCCGCGGCACGCGGCGCGAAGCCACGCCTGCCGGCGCACCGCGCACCTGATCCTCCGCAGCGCGCCGCAACGCAAATGGGCCGCAATTGCGGCCCATTTGCATGAACGACGTCGCGCCCTAGTTCGCCCGCGTACGCGACTCCACCTTCAGCAGCTGCCAGCGGATCGACGACGCATCCGCCGGAGGGTTCGGCACCTGGTACTCACGCACGCGCAGCTTGTAGGCCACGCCCGGCTCAAAGTCCAGCCCCTCGATCGGGCCATACCAGAGCTGCCACGGCGCCTCCGGCGATTCGCGCCAGCGATAGCACGTCATCTTGCCCACGCCCGAGCACTCCACGCGCTGCGAATCGATGTAGACCACCTTATCCACGCCCCCGGCTTCCACGCTCGCACCGCGCTTGCCCAGGCCTTCGCGCTCAACAAACTGCAGCAGGTCACCGCCGGCAGTCTTCCAGATGATCTGCCGACCCGTGCTGCCCGCCGACGGCTGTGTGCCGACCGTGGCAAACGGCGTCTGCATCGCCTTGAGCAGGGCCGATTCCAGTTCCATACGCGGCGGCGGGCAAGCCATGCGCGTGCCGGCAATGCGGTCGAAGCGGATGCCGGTATCGGTCTTGCCATAGCTGCCGGTAAAGCGGTTGCACCCACTGGTGCCGCTGACCGTACCCTGCGCGGCATCGATGCCCTCATTGAACTCAAAAATGATGGGCTGGCCGTTGTCGCCGTGCGGGATATCGCGCAGCGCGCCGTCGGGCTGCTGCCAGCGCACCAGTTCCCAGCGGCTGGGGCCGGAGGGTTGGGTCTGGTTGAGGTTGGTGCCAGCGGAGGGGAGGTCCGGTGCTGTCGCGGTCGTGCAGGCACCTAGCGCGGTTGCCACCAGCAAGGCGGCCGCGCTGCGGGCAGCCAGGGCGAAGGGGAACAGGCTGGTACGGCTGTGCATGAAGGGCTCCTGTAACAGGCCGCTCAAGACGGCCGCATGGATGCAATCGACAGATCTGACAAAGGGCATGCCGAAAAGTGCACCCCTACTGATACATCAGTTTAGCAAGGCGGTTGCGCCAAAGCCCGGTCAAGCACCGATTAAATCACATACATCCTGTAACGTCCCAACCGCGTCGGCGGGCTAGGATGCGGAACGTCAAGAAATCCCACCCTGACCATCCGATATAATTGCCTCGCCCGGCGCAGCAATGTGACCGACAGGCTCCGCTGCTCAACAGGCGGCAACAATAATAAGAAGGATGGATCGGCCCGCATCCCGAGTGCACAACCCTTCCTCCGGAAACCTCTCTCCATGCTCTTGATGACGAGATTGCAGAGATCCCAATCGTATGGGGTCGACAAAGCTCTGTACCTGGCCGCCTGTGCCGTCCTGGCTGCGTTCCCTGCGCTGATGTTTGTCAAGCCGACGGTTAGCAACCTCTGCTACGGACTCCTGCTCGGCTGGAGCGCCATCACTCTCGTTGCCGGCGGGCGCGCGGGCCGGGCGGAATGTGGCGCGCTGCTGCGCCGATACTGGCTGTTCATGCTGGCCATGGCGGCGCTGCCGCTTGCGGTGCTGTTGCAGCAACTGCTGGCCGGGGCGGAGGAGCCGCATGTTTCTTACCTGTACCTGCGCTTTGCATTGTTCATTCCGTTGGTTTTTGGGATGGTACGGCTTGGCAGGGGTGGGATGCGGAGTGTGCAGTGGGGTTTCGTGGTCTGCGCACTCCTTTCCGCCGCTTGGATCCACGAGGCGACAGCTGCCGGTCGCCCAGCTCACGTAGGGTTCTCCAATATCATTCCCCTTAGCAATCTGTCCATGCTGATGGGAATTCTCGCCCTGATTTCAATTGGATGGGATCGCCCCAGGGGCTATCTGCAGTCGGGCCTGAAGCTGCTGGCCGGCTCTGCTGGCCTGTACGCCTCATACACCAGCGGCACGCGTGGCGGCTGGCTCGCAATCCCCGTGCTGGCGCTGATTGCGTTGGCAGCATCACGCAGATTGACCCGCGTACACAAGGTGGCCGCACTGGCTGGACTGGCTGGTCTCATGGTCCTCACGTGGTTCGGCAGCCCCTTTGTGCAGCAGCGCACGACAGACGTTGTATCCGAACTGTCTCAATTTGATCACCATGTAACACTGGACACGTCGATCGGGATACGGCTACAGCTGTGGCGAACATCGCTCCAGATGGTGCAGGCCCATCCCTGGACCGGCGTGGGGCCGGACAACTATGAACAGGCTCTGCAGGCCCTGGCGGCACAGCACGTGATTACCGCTGAGGCCGCCACCATGCCGCACACCCACAATGACATCCTGCACGCGGCGGCCACACTCGGCATACCAGGGCTGCTGGCAGTGCTCATGCTGTATCTTGTGCCAGCCGCCTTCTTCCTGCGCCACCTGCGCAATGACGATCGGGATACACAAGTCGCCAGCGCCATGGGCCTAGCCCTGTGCTGCGGCTTCATGGTGTTCGGCCTGACCGAGGTCATGTTCGCCACGACCCTGGTCAATGCCTTCTACAGCCTGATCATGGCCGTGTGCTTCGCCTACGTGGTTGCGCGCAAGGACGCCTTGCCCGCGCAGGCGGCCAGTTGAGCCAGGGCTCACGACAGCACATCTGCTTCCTGACCGGTACCTTGAATGCGATGGCCGGCGCGGAACGGATGACCGCAACGATCGCCAATGCGCTGGCCGACCTTGGCCATCATGTCACCATCCTGAGCCTCTGGGACGCTACCAGCCAGTTTCCGTTGCATCCGCGCGTGCGCCATGTAGCGCTGTACGCGCAACGGCCCTCCTTCAAACGCGCCTATTTCGGCACGGTTTCCGGCATCCGCAGGCACTGCACCGCGCATCGCATCGATGTGCTGGTACAGGTCGACACCATGCTCGAACTGTTCGTGCTGCCTGCCACCCTCGGCCTGGGCCTGCACCATATCGCGTGGGAGCATTGCCATTTCGACGAGGATCTCGGCAGGCCGGCGCGCAAGGTGGCACGGCGACTGGCCGCGCAGTTCTGCCGGCAGGTAGTCGTGCTGACAGAGCGGGACCGCCGCCGCTGGCTTGAGGCACTGCGGCCGCGCAGCGAGGTCGTCTGCCTGCCGAATCCGCTGCCATTTCCGATGCCGGCCGAACCCGCGCCACGCATGCAGAAGACCGTGCTGGCCATGGGCCGGCTGGTCCCGGCGAAAGGCTTTGATGTCTTGCTGCGCGCCTGGCAGAAGGTAGTGGAAGCGGAACCGGAATGGCAACTGGTCATCCACGGCGAAGGCGAAGAGCGCCCTGCCCTCACTGCACTGATCGGCCAGCTGCAACTGCAAGACCGGGCCAGCCTGCCGGGTATCTGCCAGGATCCGGCGCAGGCCTACGGGCGTGCATCGGTCTTCTGCCTGAGTTCGCGCTATGAGGGATTCGGACTGGTGCTGATCGAAGCGATGGCCTTTGGCCTGCCGATCGTATCGACCGATTGCGAGACCGGACCCCGCGAACTGCTCACCCCGGGGCAGGATGCGCTGGTGGTTGCAGCGGATGATGCCGATGCGCTGGCCAAGGCGCTGCTGACGGTAATCCGCCAACCGGAACTGGCGAGCCGCCTTGGCGCCGGTGGCCGCCACAAGGCAAGCCATTTCACGCTGGAGCGGCTTGCCCTGCAGTGGGATGCCCTGGTCAAGGCACCAGGGTAAGCACCGGATCAGCCTTCCAGCGCCGGGGCCAGCGCAGCGAGGGTGCGCACGGTGGCGCCCCGATGCAAACCCGCAAAGGTCTGCGCATGCGCGCGCATATCCGCCAGCCGCGCTGGATCGGCCAGCACGCTTGCCGCGGTGCGCATCAGCGCATCGGCATTGTCGACGCGCAGGCAAGCGCCTGCGGCAATCGCGTCTTCCGTCGCCTGCGCAAAGTTGAAGGTATGCGGACCAACCAGCACCGGCGTGCCGACCGCGCAGGCCTCGATCAGGTTCTGCCCCCCGAGCGGCAACAGGCTGCCACCGATAAAGGCAAGATCCGACGCAGCAAAGTACATCGCCATCTCGCCCATCGAATCGCCCAGCACGATATCGGCAGTCAGCAGCGACTGGATGCCGTCAAGATCCAGTGCACTGCGGCGCTCGACCGAGAACCCCGCACGCGCCGCCATCGCGGCGACTTCATCGAAGCGCTGCGGGTGACGGGGGATCAGCAGCAGAGCGGGACGCGGGACATTGCCCGCCAGTGATTGCCAACGGGAGAAGGCGTCGAGCAACATCGGCTCCTCTCCCTCACGCGTGCTGGCTGCGGCCAGCACCGCACGCGTGCCAAAGACCTTGCGCAACTGCTCGCCCAGCGCAACGCCTGCCGGCGCCGGCTGCATATCGAATTTCAGGTTGCCCGTGATCTGCACCGCCGGCACGCCCAACGCCTGGAAACGCTCGGCATCACCCACCGTCTGCGCCAGCACGCCCGCAAAATCCCCATACATGACCGCCGCCGCGCGCCCAAACCGCGCCGTGCGCCGGAAGCTGCGCGGCGACAGGCGCGCATTGACCAGGAACAGCGGCACCCCCGCCTTGCGCGCGCCGCGCACCAGGTTGGGCCACACCTCCGTCTCCATCAGCATGCCCGCTTGCGGCCGGAAATACCGCATGAAACACCCCACCAGCCATGGCAGGTCATACGGCAGGTAGCACTGCAGGATGCGCGGCTCCTTGCCGAACAGCTGCGCACCGGTCTGGCGGCCGGTCGGCGTCATGTGCGTCAGCAGCAGACGGTGGTGCGGATAGGCGCCGAGCAGCGCCTCGATCAGCGGCTGCGCGGCGCGGGTCTCGCCTACTGACACGGCGTGGACCCATAGCCACGGACCTTTCCGGGGCAGGCTGCCGTAGACACCCAGGCGCTCGCCGACATGCTGCACGTAGCCCGGCTCCTTGCGCGCACGCCAGGCCAGCCGCAGCAGCGCCAGCGGCAGCACCACCACCCACAACATGCTATAGAGCAAACGCAGCATCAGGCAGCCACTCCGCGCACGCGGCAAGCCGCGTCGTAGACCTCATCGACCGACGGCACCACGCCGTCGTCACCGACATTGGCGATGCGCCCGGACCAGTAGCCCTCAGTCTTCCAGCGCCACGTGGCCGTATAGATCTCCACCGTCGGCCGGCACAGCGCCGCGGCGATATGGACCAGGCCCGTATCGACCCCAATCACCACCTCGGCCCGGTTGATCAGCCCGAAACCCTGCATCACGGAGAATCGCGGCAACACCCTCGCCTGCGGCACACCGGCAGCGATCTCTTCGGCAGCCTGGCGTTCCTTGTCATTGCCCCACGGCAGCAACATCACCAGACCCTCATCCGCCAACCGCCTGCCCAGCGCATGCCAGTTCTGCACCGCCCATTTCTTGCGCGCGCCAGCAGTCGCGTGGAAGCACACGGCATAGCGTGCAGGCAGGTCGCCCCACAGCGGATCGTCAACATGCAGCGATTGCGCGGCAGGCCCGAAAAACTGCGGCGGCTCCGCTGGCGCAAGCCCGGTCAGCGCAGCGCCCAGCAAGCGCGAGCGCCGCACCGAATGCGTCTGGCGCGGCACCCGCACCGGATCGGTGTATAGCAGCCGCGCCGCCGGCTCATAGCCGGAGCCCTGCGTGGCATTGCCCAGCCCGATAATCGGCGCACCGGGCGCCCGCGCGGCCACGCGCGCGACCACCGCGGTCTTGAGCAAACCCTGGCTCTCGATCACCGCGTCATAGCGCTCCTGGCGCAACGCGTCACGCACCTCGCCCACCTCGCGCCAGGTGCCGCCCTGCAGGATGCGCTTGCGCCAGCGCCGCAGCGCAAACGGAATTACCCGGCGAACCTCCGGCAACAGCCGGACAAGCTCGACATAGCCCTCTTCCACCACCCAGTCGATCTCGGCACCCGGCCAGCGCGCGCGCAGATCGTGCACCAGCGGCATGTTGTGCACCACGTCACCGAGCGACGACACCTTGACCAGCAGGATGCGCGGCCGTTCCGGCAGGGTGAAAGGCACCGCGGCCGGCGTGGGCTGCGCCACACCGGCCGCGTCCGACGATGCCGCCGGCACCGTCGCGCGCTCAGAACGGGAGCTGAGCATCCGGCTTCTCTGCCAGGATCACGCGCTTGAACTCCGCCTGGATACGTGCCAGCGCGGCGTCGTTGTCCGCCTCGAAACGCATCACCACCACCGGGGTGGTGTTGGACGGGCGCGCCAGGCCGAAGCCATCGGCATATTCCACGCGCACGCCGTCGATGGTGATCACCTCGCGCGCCCCGTCGAACTTCGCGTTCGCCTTGATCCGGTCCAGCAGCGTGAACGGCTCGCCCTCGGCACACTTGAGCTGCAGTTCCGGCGTGTTGTTGGCATTCGGCAGCGCATTCAGCACCGCGCTCGGATCCGCGTGGCGCGACAGGATCTCCAACAGGCGCGCACCCGTGTACAGGCCATCGTCAAAGCCGTACCAGCGGTCCTTGAAGAACACGTGACCGCTCATCTCGCCCGCGATCGGCGCGCCCGTTTCCTTCAGCTTGGCCTTGACCAGCGAATGGCCGGTCTTCCACATCAGCGGCTCGCCGCCGTGTTCTCGGATCCAGGGGGCCAGCTTGCCGGTACATTTCACGTCGTAAATAACCTGGGCACCTGGGTTGCGCGACAGGATCTCTTCAGCGAACAGCATCAGTTGCCTGTCCGGGAAAATCACCTGACCGTCCTTGGTCACCACACCAAGGCGGTCGCCATCGCCGTCGAAGGCCAGGCCAAGCTCGCAGTCAGTCTCGCGCAGGGCCTTCATCAGATCCTGCAGATTCTCGATATGTGCGGGATCAGGGTGGTGGTTCGGGAAGTTGCCGTCCACGTCGCAGAACAGCTCAGTCACCTCACAGCCCAGTCCACGGAAAAGGTCACCCACGAAGGCACCGGCCACGCCGTTGCCGGCATCCAGGGCAACCTTCATCGGACGGGCCAGCTTGACGTCGCTGATGATGCGGTCGAGGTACTTTTGGCGCACATCGACTTGCTTGTAGGTGCCGGCACCGCTGGTGAAATTGCCGGCTTCGATCCGCTGGCGCAGCGCCTGGATCTGCTCGCCATAGATCGCCTTGCTGGCCAGCACCATCTTGAAACCGTTGTAGTCCGGCGGGTTGTGGCTGCCGGTGACCATGATGCCGGAGGTCGGGCGAACGCCGTCGATCTCGATGTTGGTGGCGAAGTAGACCATCGGGGTGGCGACCAGGCCGATGTCGATCACGTCCAGGCCGGCGGCGCGCAGGCCTTCGACCAGGCCGGAGATGAGGTCGGGGCCGGAGAGGCGGCCGTCGCGGCCTACGGCGATGGTTTTTTCGCCCAGTTCAGTCGCCGCCGAACCGAACGACAGCCCGATCTGGCGCGCAACGTCGCGCGTGAGAGTCTTACCCACGATTCCGCGAATGTCGTAGGCTTTAAAAATGGTGGGATCGATTTGCATGTGGCTTCCTGTATCGCGTTCCGGCCGCACCGCACTTTCAAAACAGAAAATGCGACGCACCAAAGGGTGCTATTTTGCCGGATTGCGGCAGCCCCGGGCGGTATAATCGCCGCATTATCACGGATGGACACAATTTTCGGAGTCTGTCCTACATCGAGCGGTGCCCTGTCCGCCGCCCCTGGGCCGCTCCCCGTTTGGGGCGCCATGGTAGCTGGCAGCAATCTGCCCGGGCACCCGGCAACCTCCCTCTCAGCTTGCATTGCCCTGTGACATATGGCGGCCGCGACCCGGCTACAGACGTACAGACCCTTGAGACCAACTGCCCAGCCTTCGCCACGCCCTCGCATCGCCTATCTGATCACCAATTCGGAGATCGGCGGCGCGCAGTCGCATGTCGCTGACCTGTTGCAGTCGATGGTGGGCAAAGCCGATACCGTCCTCCTGGCCGGCGGCGACGGCCCCCTGTTCGATATTGCCAAACAGGCAGGCGCCCAGGCCGTCCGGCTGGCGCGGCTAGACAATGCGCTGTCTCCGTGGCGTGCAATCGCTACCCTGCGCGAGCTGGTCAAGGCGCTCAAACAGGCCGCGCCCGACCTGATCCACGCGCATAGCGCCAAGGCCGGCGCGCTGGGCCGCATCGCCGGATTCCTGCTCGGCATACCTGTCATCTATACAGTCCATGGCTTCGCGTTCAAGCCCGAGGCTCCGGCGCGCCAGCGCTTCGCTGCGCGCGTGGCGGAATGGATGTTGGCGCCGCTGACGGCGCGCGTCATCTGCGTGGCGGAAGCGGAGCGGCGGCTGGCACAGGCACTGCCTTTGCCGGCTGATCGAATCGCTGTCGTTCCAAATGGGATCGCCGATTCCATTCAGCAGGCCACGCCTGAGAATCCGATGCGCCGAATCGTCATGGTGGCACGCTTTGCGGCGCCGAAACGGCCCGATGCGGTGATCCGGGCGTTTGCTCGATCCAGCCTGACCGATTGCGAACTCGTTCTGGCGGGGGATGGTCCGGAGCGCGAGGCAATGCAGCAGTTGGCCCAGGCCATCGCGCCCGGCCGGGTGACATTCCCAGGCAGCGTGACAGATATCGCCGGACTATTGGCTACTGCCCAGGCATTCACGCTGGCCTCCGACCATGAAGGCTTCCCCCTCTCCGTGCTGGAAGCCATGCGAGCCGGGCTGCCGATCATCGCCTCTGACCTGCCCGGAATCCGGGAACAACTGGAAGATGGCAAGCATGGCCTGCTGGTCAACCACCACGACGAATCCGCGCTGGCCGCAGCCTTCGAGCGCCTTGCCGGCGAACCCGCCCTCCGCGCCTGCCTTGGCCGCGCCGCCCGCCAACGCTGGGAACAACTTTTCGGCCTGAAACGGATGGCCGACGCCACATGGACCATCTACCAGGCCACGCTCCCGATCCCGCCTCGCGCGACGCGAGTGCCGACATGATGCATTCGACCAAGACCGACACCCTGCCCCGTCACGCGGTCCGCCGGCGCATCGCCGGCTCCGAAACCATTCGCCGCATCAGCCGGATGCTGGCATGGGCGGCGCTGGGACTGGCCTTGTTTGCAGTCAACGCGGCGCTGGCGGAGCTGGCCCATCGGGCCGGGTTCGTGACCCACGTGTTTACGCGCACGCTGCTGTGGTCGATCGTGCCATATCTGGCCGGTTTCATGCTCCTGCATCGCTCACTGCACCTGCCGGCGATGGAAGGGAACAGCCTTGTCGGGCTGGCCGCCACGCTGCCATTCGTAGCGCTTCTATTCGTCTTCGCTGCATTCCATATCGAATATTCCCGCGGCGCCATGCTGCTCGCCTACATCATCACGCTGGGTTGGACCTGGCTGGGCTACCGCCGTTTCGTGCAGAACTACGTTCCGCTGTTCGGCTATACCGACCCCCATGCGCTAGAGCAACTGGACACCATACTGGCCATGCCCGGTGCAGCACCAGCTGCGCACATGCGATTCGAACTCATCCGCTCCCTGGAAGACGCCAAGCATTGTGACGGGCTGATGCTCGACCGAGGCGCCACGGCAGACCCGGAGCGCACCAGGCAGCTCGCCCAGTACAAGATGAGCGACGTGCGGATGTACTCCGTGGAGCGCGTTGGCGAGATGCTGACCGGACGGGTTGGGCTATCCCACATCGATGAGAACTTCCTCGATGACTACGCCGCCCATTACCTCTATGGTTATCTCAAGCGAGCCGTTGATATCCTTGCCGTGCTTTGCCTGGCACCATTTGTCCTACCCATCGGCCTGGCCGTGGCATTGGCGATCCGGATGGAAACACCAGGCGGCGCCATCTTCCGCCAGTCACGCGTGGGCCTGTTTGGCAAGCCGTTTGTCATGCTCAAGTTCCGCAGCATGGGCGTCGATAAAAGCGCCCCGGCACAGTTCGCCGCGCGGCGCGATCCGCGTGTCACGCGTGTGGGCCGCATCATCCGCAAATACCGGCTCGACGAGATTCCACAACTGTGGAACGTCCTGATCGGCCAAATGAGTTTCATTGGACCCCGGCCGGAACAGGTGCCGATGGTCGAGCAATTCTCGGAAACGATTGCTTACTACCCCTACCGTCACCTGGTTCGTCCCGGGCTATCCGGCTGGGCGCAGGTACAACAGGGATACGCCGGTAGTCATGAAGAAACGGTGACCAAGCTGAGCTACGACCTGTACTACGTCAAGCACTGCTCGCTGGCACTGGATATGCTGATCGCGCTGAAGACAATGCGTACGCTGTTGACAGGCTACGGGGCCCGCTGATGACGAAGGCAGGCAGTCCTGATGCGCAACGGCCATTGCGCATCATGGTGATCACCACTGGGCTCAAGCTAGGTGGGGCCGAGCAGCAAATCGCCGCGCTTGCCGGACGCTTCATAGCCCTGGGAAACGACGTAGCCATCCTGAACCTGACCGCAGGCACGGAAGTGGACCTGCCGCCGGGCATCCCCGTGACCGAACTTGGCATGCGCAAGACGCCGGCGTCGATGCTCGCTGCGCTGCGCAAGGCACGACAGGTTATTCGCCAGTGGCAGCCGGACGTGATCCACGCCCACATGATCCACGGCAACCTGTTTGCACGGACGCTGGCACGGACGTGCCCGATGCCACCAGTCATTTGTTCCGCACATAGCGCGCGGGAAGGCGGCAGGCTGCGCGCCCTCGCCTATCGCGCGACGGACCGTTGGTGCGACCTCACCACCCATGTCAGCGAAGCGGGCAGGCAGGCCATGATTGCGAGCGGCGCTGTGCCAAGCGGCCGCGTGATCGTGATGCCCAACGGCATCGATACCGATCGCTTCCGGCAAGACGATGCCTCGCGTGAGCGCATGCGCCGGGATCTTGGCCTCAACGCCGGGGACGTGCTGGTGCTGAATGTCGGCCGACTGGTGCCGGAGAAGGACCAGGCTATGTTGATCGAGGCATTCCGCGAGGTGTATCGCAGGCTTCCGGGGGCCAGACTGATGATTGCCGGGGACGGACCGCTGCGCGCCGAACTCGCGAGCCAGATTGCAAAGTATGGGTTAAATCAAGCCGTGCTGCTGGCTGGCGCAAGGAAAGACATCCCTGAGCTATTGCGCGCAGCCGATGTCTTTGTCCTGTCATCGCGCATCGAGGGCATGCCGCTGGCCGTTGGCGAAGCCTTGGCCAGCGGTTTGCCGGTAGTTTCGACCGCAGCGGCCGGCGTGGCCGAACTGGCAGGCGATGTCGCAACAATCACGCCGGTTGGCGACGCTGCTGCTCTGGCCAGTGGCCTTGCTACCGCCATCGAAGAACTGCCCGGCACCCAAGCTCAACAGCACCGACGCCGACAGCAGGTGATCAACAGCTTCGACATGGCCGCCGTTGCACGGCAATGGCTGGCGCAATACCTTCAACTGAAGGAAGCCCGCTGATGCGCCGCAAAGTTGCCGGCAACTTGCTTTGGATGCTCGCTGACCGCGGGCTTCAGGTCGCGGTCGGCATCGCCGTGGTCGGCATGCTGGCGCGCGCGCTTGGTACTGAGGGCTTCGCACATTTCCAGTATGCGCAATCGCTGGTGTTCATCGCGGCCTCCATTCCATTGATCTGCTCCGCCGAAGTCGTGGTACCAAGGCTCGTCGCCCGGCCGGCCCCAGAAGCCACCCACGCGCTGCTCGCCCACGCCTTTGCGATCCGCCTGACCGCAGGCCTTGCCGGCTATGCCCTGATGTGCGCCTACCTGGCATTCACACAACAGCCGGCAGACACGTGGATCCCCGCAGCCATCCTCGGCACGGCCATCATGCTGCGCGAACCCGTCGGCGTGGTCATCGCGTGGATGCAGGCGCGTACGCATAACCGGCCGAACGTAGTCTTCAACCTCATTGCACTGGCTGCGAAGGCTGGGCTGGTCGGCACACTGTTCTTTACCGGCGTCAACCTGCTGCCTGCGTATGCGACAGCATTTGCCATCGAACCGCTGATTGCCGCTGCGCTGCTAGCCTGGTACTACCTGTCACGCGCGCCGCGTACCGTACCAACCCGCGACGCGTCGCTGACCCGAGACCTGGTACGCGATGGGACGCTGTTCTGGGTAAGTTTCATGCTGATGGTGTGCGCGCGACGTGCGGACCAGCTGATTCTCAAGCCGTACGTGCCACTTGCAGAGCTAGGGGCGTATGCAGCGACCATGCAAGTGCTGGATAATTTTTCGACTATCGCTACGATCCTGGCGGCCGGGGTTGCGCCGATGTATGTGTTCGGTCAGCACTCGGTGGGAGCGGCACGACGGAATGTGCTGCGCGTAACTGGCGGCATGATCGCAATCGGGCTTTGCGGGGCAATCATCCTGGCACTTTGTGCTGAATGGGTGGTTCAGTTGCTGTACGGGCAGGCGTTCAGCGAGACGGTCGTGCTGCTGCGGCTGGCAGCGCTGGCGTCGACGCTGATTTTTGCGGATGTTGGATTGAGTTTATTGCCGGTGTATCTGCGCAAGCCGCGGTGGGTAGCAGTGAAGTGGGCGCTGGTGCTTGCAACAACGGTAGTTGTCGACCTGATTGCTGTACCGCGTCTGGGTGCACGCGGGGCCGTGCTGGGTTATGCCATGGCTAATGCCGTTGCATTGATCTTTGGGTTAGCGTTGGTACTTCGCACGCGCCCTGCTACTGCTATCGCATCGGCATAAGCCAGTCCGGAACCGCTTCTTGGCTGGCGAGTGGCGCGCCCACTGGCGTGGGCCTGTCAGTTTTTTTGTGTGCAGGGCAGTTAAAGGCTCATCGTCATTTCGACCGGTGAGCCAGCATTATCTCAACGATGTGGATGGGTGAAGCGCTCCTCGTAGAGGATTGCAAACTGGTTCATGGCAGCCTTCCAGTCATGCGTTGAACTGCCCCACTTCCCGGTGATGTTGCGCAGGGCCAGCCACAGCAGCTTGGTCGCCGCTTCATCGCTGGGGAAGTGACCCCGCGTCTTGATGATCTTGCGCAGTTGGGCGTTGACGCTCTCGATCGCGTTGGTCGTGTAGATGATCTTGCGGATCGCCGGCGGGAACGTAAAGAACGGGATCACCTGGTCCCACGCGCGACGCCAGGACGCGGCGATCGGGGTGTACCGCTTGCCCCATTCCCCTTGCTCGAAGGCCGCCAGCTCGGCCAGCGCAGCCTCCACGGTGGGCGCGGTGTACACGGGCTTGAGCGCCGCAGCCACGGCCCGGCGCTCCTTCCAACTGGCGTATTCCAAACTGTTCCGGATCAGATGCACGATGCAGGTCTGCAGCGTGGTGTTCGGGAACACCGCGGCCAGGGCCTGTTCCATGCCCTTAAGACCATCGGTCACCGCGATCAGTATGTCCTGGGTGCCACGGGTCTTCAGGTCGTTGAACACCTTCATCCAGAACTTGGCACCTTCGGTGGTCTCGATCCACAGGCCCAGGATGTCGCGCGTGCCGTCCGGCAGCACGCCCAAGGCCAGGTAGACGGCCTTGTTGCGCACCACGCCGTCCTCACGCATCTTGACCCGCAGCGCGTCGAAGAACACGACCGGATACATCACCTCAAGCGGGCGGGCCTGCCAGGCAGTGACTTCGTCCATCACTGCATCGGTCACCGAGCTGATGAACTCGGGCGAGACCTCGGTGCCGTACTGTTCGGCCAGAAACGCCTGGATCTCGCGCACGGTCATGCCACGGGCGTACATGGCGATGATCTTGTCGTCGAACCCGGTGAAGCGCCGTTCGTGCTTGGGAATCAGGATCGGATCGAAGCTGCCATCGCGGTCGCGCGGGATGTCCACCCTCAGCGGGCCATCCTCGGTCAGGACGGTCTTGGCGCTCTTGCCGTTGCGCTGGTTGGCCGTGCCGGCCGGGCGCTCCGCGCCCGGCTGGTAGCCCAGGTGATGGCCGAGCTCGGCGCCCAAGGCGCGCTCGATCAGGGCCTTCTTGAACGCCATCGAGGCGTCCTGAACCGCCTCGGCGGTCATGGGGCCCTTCACGAAATGGGCGATCAGGTCCTCGGGAATGGCCGGCAGCTCACGGTCTGCGGCTTGGCTGGTTTTCGTCTTGCGTGGCATACATGCTCCTTATCGACATGTTATGCCCTAAACACAAAATTTCTGACAGGTCCACTGGCGTCGCCTCCAGTGACCTTTAGAGTTATCTCATTCTCCGCCCGGCCTGTGCCGCCCCCGCTACTTGCTTGGGTTCCTTGAAGGAGCGGCAACTAACACGTACTTGCGCAGGGTCCCCATGGCTCATCCGCCTCGCTCTAGCACCATTCAGCAATGAACCGCGTGACAGGCGGCTGAATGTCGGATCAATAGGATTTGCGCGTCAATCTAACCACAATACGACGGCCTACTCGTATCAAGCGCCACGCGTTGCGCATGATCATCAAGTGAACAAGGACTAGCCCAAGAAAGAGAATAAATAGCGTCTGTTCAGAATATCCTGCTTTCCAGCCATATACGCCGCAAAACCCAAATATAGCGTTACTGACCAGGATGACCCAGACAATTGCGTCAGGCCCTAGCCCTAGCCTGAGCAGCACGTGATGAAGATGTGTCCTATCCGCCGCCAGCGGGTTCTTGCCCTTCAGTACCCGTCGCACTACCACAGTGAAGAGGTCAATCAGGACAAATCCAAGTACCCATAACATCACCACAGGAGGTATTTGTCGATCCGCGTTATAGCCACGCTGCGAGAGAAGAACCGCGAACCACACTATACTGAACCCCAGCATTAAACTACCGGCATCCCCCAGAAAGACCTTTTTTCCTCCCCGAAATGGATTCTTCATATTGAACAAGAGAAAACCAAGAATGGCACCGCAGAATATTACGCACATGCGTTGAGCGGCACCATTATCGACCTGCCCTGCCAAATATGCGAACCACGCAAATGTGATGGCGGCTAGCCCTCCCGCCAAGCCGTCCAGACCGTCACACATATTCATGGCATTAATTACGGCGACGGCTGCAAAGAGTGTCAGAGGAATTCCCCAATTACCCAGTTCAATTTCTCTGCGACCAAAAATATCTCCAAGCGTACCAAGATAAATTCCACCCCATGATGTCATCAGAATGGCCGCCAGCAACTGAGCTCCAAGCTTCGCCACCGGCGACATTCCCTTCATATCATCGATGACCCCCACAATTGCCAAGAGTGTCAAGCCCCCCAAGAGGGCGACATAGTACCCGTGAGAACGCATGAACAGCATCGCACCCGCCCAGACGGCGATCGTGATGGCAATTCCGCCCACTAAGGGTATTTCGCCATGGTGACGCTTGCGCGAGTCGGGCCGGTCGACCAACCCGCCTACAATTGCCACCGGTCGCAATGCGACTACCGCGATGACCGTGGCCAACAGCGAGAAAAGTGGAACCCAAAAAAAATCAAACATTTAGAAAACCCGAATAGATCCTGCACAGCCTGTTTGTCCGGCTCGTGCAGAGCATGCCCGGAGCACGTCAAGCAGGCTCTTCCTGTAGCTTACCCTGCTCATCGCAACTTGCGCTCGGTGGAGCGATACGTGAAGAAATGTTGCAGAAGCACGAGCCCAGCCTGAAGTTGGCCGCGATTGTGCAGGACTATATACTATGTGCACCGCGTCCTGTGCCCCACTGCCCTGCCTTAGGGCCTCCTATCGCTTACAACGGGGGCGGAGTCTTCCCCATTCCATGGCATTAACGCCGACAATATCTGCTCTGAATGGCCATTAAGTGCCCACAGGCCAAAGGCGAAGGCAACGGCCCCGGTTACAGTTCGACATACACTTAACAGGCTGTTGCAAGCAGCAGCCCCTCCAAGACTGGTAGCGGAGTCGGCGGCCCGGGGGCGCCGAAGTGATAGCCATATCCCCGCACACCGATTAAAATATCGCGATTCTTCAGGCCTTGGCTGTCGACACGTGACTCGCTGCGATCAAGAGAACAGGACTTTGCCCTATTTCCCCGTATTTATTTCCGTTCTCTTCGTGGTGCGCAACGAAGCTGCGCAGTACGAAAAGATCCTCTCCGAAGCATCTGCGGCGATTGCGCCACTTGTGAGCGACTATGAGCTGATCGTGGTCGACAACGCATCGACCGACGACAGCGTCCAGACCCTGAAAAGCCTTTCGGGAGAAGGCGGTCTTCCCAATCTGCAGATCTACGCGTTGACCAAGGAGGTCGACACAGACACGGCCGCATGGGTGGGCCTGGAAAATGCCCTCGGGGACTTCGTCGCGGTTGTCGATCCATTTGTCGACGACATTACCTTTCTCCCCGAAATGCTCGACAAGGCAGCAAGCGGCGCGGATGTCGTCTTCGCGACGAACAAGCAGAAACCGGCGCAAGGCTTGCTGTACCGCGGTGCGTTCGGTGTGTTTAACGGCCTGTTCAGATGGTTCAGCGGGGTGGACCTCGCTCGTGAGGCGCCACAATATCGACTTCTTAGCAAGCGCGTCATCAACTTCATACTTCAGCACCGACAGCCGGCGCTGACCTATCGCCACCTGCCTGCCACGGGAGGCTTTGCGCGCGCCAACCTCGCGTACAGCGCCGCGCCCCGGCAAGCGCCTCGCAAGCGCCTGGGCAACAGCATCGATCGGGGCATGCGACTGCTGGTCTCCACGACGCGCGCGCCGATGCGGCTGGTGACGGTCTTGTCGCTGTTCGGCGCGGTCGCCAACCTCCTGTATTCGGCATACGTTGTCGTGATCTGGCTCTTCAAGCCCGACGTCGCGCCAGGATGGATCAGCCTTTCGCTGCAACAGTCGGGCATGTTCTTCCTGATTTCGATGGTCCTGCTAGTGCTTGGCGAGTACATCCTTGATATGGCGACTGCCTCCAACGAGGGACCGCTCTACCACGTAGGACAGGAATTCACGAGCGCGCGCATGACGCGCAACGAGAAGCTAAATATCGAGGTGGTAGCGTCTGTACCGTCCGAGAACCGGACTGCGAAGCCGCAGCAGATCACCTGATGGCCAGTGTGCGCACCATTTACGATGCGGTCATCATCGGCGGAGGGTTTTACGGCGCAGCCATTGCCGTCTATCTCGCGCAGCAGCGCGGACTGAAGCAGATCCTGCTCGTCGAGCGCGAGCCGGCATTGCTATCTCGCGCCTCCTATAGCAACCAGGCGCGCGTCCACAACGGGTACCACTATCCGCGCAGCTTCACAACGGCCTACCGGAGCCGGATCAACCTTCCACGCTTCGTCCGTGACTGGCCGCAGGCGGTCAAGCAGGATTTCACCAAGCTGTATGCCATTGCCCGGCGCAACTCCAAGGTCAGCTCACGCCAGTTTCAGCGCTTCTGCCAAGAAATCGGCGCCCGGATCGAGCCTGCCGGTCCGACGCTGCGCAACCTGTTCGCACCGCGGCTGATCGAAGATGTGTTCCTTGTCGAAGAGTACGCGTTCGACACTAGACGGCTCGCGGAATGGGCACGTCGTGAACTAGAGGAGCACGGCGTTGAAGTCTGCTGCGAGACCGTGGTCAGCGCCATTTCGCGCAGCGACCCCGGACTCTGCGCCGTTGAAATGCATGACCGCGCGGGGAATGGACGCGTGGTCAAGAGCGCCAACGTCTTCAATTGCACGTACAGCGGGCTGAACCAGTTTGGCGGAGACTTTCCGGGCACCCGGACGGAGCTGAAGCAGGAAATCACGGAGATGGCGCTGGTGGATGCACCGGCCGGCCTGAAGGATATCGGCATCACTGTCATGGACGGCCCATTCTTCTCGATGATGCCCTTCCCTGCGCGCGGCTTGCACACACTTTCGCACGTGCGCTATACCCCGCATCTGCATTGGGACGACTGTGGTGGTGTCAGTCCCTACGACCGACTCGCGGCATATGACAAGGCCTCACGCGTGGACCGCATGATTCGCGACGTTTCGCGCTATGTTCCTTTGGTCGCCGAAGCGCGTCACATCGATTCGCTGTTCGAGATCAAGACCGTCCTGCGCAAGAACGAGGGGGACGATGGCAGGCCCATCCTCTTCGAGAAGCACGCGGAACTGCCTGGCTGTTATTCGATCCTCGGCGGCAAGATCGACAACATCTACGACGTCCTTGAAAGACTGGATGACGAAACACTCACTCCGGCGCCCGCCTCACTGAGCAAAAGCAACATATGAACAACGCACTGATCGGCTTCTCGGGCTTCGTTGGCACGACGCTTCTTAGGCAAGCCCCTTTCGAGGCCTTGTACCGCTCGACCAATATTGGCGAGATCGATGGCAAGGACTTTGACACGGTGGTCTGTGCCGGCGCGCCCGCTCAAAAATGGATCGCAAATCGCGAGCCGGCAGCAGACCGTGAAAAAATCGAAGCGCTCATCGCCCACCTTCGCACGGTCTCATGCAAGACGTTTGTCCTGATCAGCACTGTCGATGTGTTCAAGACGCCGGTCGGCGTCGATGAAAGCTCGCCGGTGGACAAGAGCGGATTGCATGCCTATGGCCTGCACCGCCTAATGCTCGAGGAATTCGTCGCCAGCCATTTCGCGAACCATCTGATCGTCCGCCTGCCTGGCCTGATCGGTCCGAGCCTGCGCAAGAACGTTATCTTCGACTTCCTGAACGACAACAACCTGCACGCGATCGACAGTCGTGGCGTCTTCCAGTTCTACCCGATGGTCAATCTCTGGTACGACATCGAAGTCGCGTTGCACGCGGGCCTAAAACTAGTTCACCTGACCGCCGCACCAATCAGTGTCGCGGACGTGTCGGCTCAGGGCTTCGGCAAGCCGTTCGAGCAGGTGGTGGGTGACAATGCCACCCGCTATGACTTGCGCACGCGCCACGCGGCAGTGTTCGGTGCCTCGGGCGTATACCAATATGACCAACGTGCGACGCTGCAGGCGGTCCGCGCATACGCCCAGTCCGAGCCGCGCACCTTGAAGGCCGGGAGCGGGGCATGAGAATCGCTATCTCGAACATCGCCTGGGATGTCGCCGAAGACGAGTCTGTGGCGGCGCTGTTGCACAAGTTCGGCGTCGACGCGATCGACGTAGCCCCTGGCAAATATTTCCCGGATCCCGAACATGCGAGCGATGCCGACATCGCGCGGGTGCGCGATCAGTGGAAGGCACACGGGATTGAGCTGACCGGCATGCAATCGCTGCTGTTCGGTACTTCCGGGCTCAATCTGTTCGGTTCGTCGGCAGCGCGCTCGGCGATGCTGCATCGCCTCGCCGCCGTAGCACGGATCGGCGGCAAACTTGGCGCGACCCGACTGGTATTCGGCTCGCCAAGGAATCGGGATCGCGGCGCCCTTGACGATCGTGAGGTTACAGAGATTGCCGTGCCGTTTTTTCGCGAGCTGGGCGACATTGCGCATGGCCACGGCGTGACGTTCTGCCTCGAGCCCAACCCGGTGTGCTACGGCGCGAATTTTATGACCACCAGCGCAGAGACCGTGAACATGGTGCGGCTGGTCGCCCATCCGGCTATCCGCATGCAGTTCGACACCGGATCGCTGGCCATCAATGGGGAAGACCCCGCCGACGTGCTGGAGCACAACGCCGATCTGATCGGTCATGTCCACGCCAGCGAGCCCCAGCTGGTTCCGCTGGGTGATGGCACGACCGACCACGCTGCCATGGCTGCACAACTAGCCACGCACCTGCCCGGACACGTCGTCTCCATTGAAATGGTAGCCAAGGCGAACGAGCCGCACCTTCCAGCCATCCAACGCGCGCTGGCGACAGCCCAACGCTGGTATCGGCAAGCACCAGGAGTCCCACTCGCATGAAATGGCTGATTCTGATTCTAGGCATCGCCAGCAACGCATCGGCCAGCGTACTGGTCAAGATGGCGATGATTCCCCCCCGCAGATTTCCCTCGCTAAGTGAACCGCTCGCCGCCTTCACCAACTGGCCATTCTGGGTCGGCCTCGGCCTGTATGGCGCAGCCTTTCTGCTCTATGCCGCGGCGCTTGCCCGGCTGCCGCTCAACGTCGCCCACCCCGTCCTGACATCGGGGGCCGTGGCGACGGTAGCAACGCTTTCGGTGCTCATCTTCCGCGAGCCTTTTCACTGGACTACCGGCGCGGGCATCCTGCTTGTCATCGCGGGCGTCGTCCTGATCACCGCCAAGGTGGCCTGACCGTTAACCATGACCCGAACGATGAAATCTGAAATCCCTTCCGACACGCGAGCAACTTGGCAAGTGCCGACGTACGACATCGCGATGTGGGAGGGGCGACGCCACCCCTGGTGCGTGATCATTCCGGTGATCAACGAAGGCGAGCGCATCCGCACCCTGCTTGCGCGCATGTCGGCCCTGCGGATCGCGGACATCGCGGACATCGTCATCGTCGACGGCGGAAGCACAGACGGCTCGCTTCAGCACGAGTTCCTGCGCAGCCGGGACGTGGCGGGACTTATCGTCAAGACCGGCGCCGGCAGGCTGAGTGCCCAGCTGCGCTGCGCATACGCATTCGCGCTCGATCAGGGCTATGACGGCATCGTGACGATCGATGGCAACGACAAGGATGATCCCGAGGCAATTCCGCGTTTCGTGGAAGCGTTGAAGAACGGTGTCGACTTCGTGCAGGCGTCGCGCTTCCTCGCCGGTGGCCTCGCCGAGAACACGCCGAAATCGCGAGACCTGGCGATCCGCTTCATTCACGCGCCTGCGCTCAGCCTGAGCTCAGGCTTTCACTGGACAGACACGACGCAAGGCTTCCGGGCCTACAGCAGCCGTATGCTCCTCGATCCCCTCGTGGCCCCGTTTCGCGATGTCTTTTCGGGCTACGAGCTCCTCGCCTACCTCTCTTACCGCGTACCGAAACTGGGCTATCGGTGCCAGGAACTCGCGACGGTGCGCCGTTATCCCAAGGGGGAGGTTCCGACCAAGATCGGCGGCATGCGGGGCAATCTGAAGCTTCTCGAAGTCCTGTTCCGTGCGTGCGCGGGCCACTACAACCCTAAGGCCGTCTCGTAAGTGACAAGCGTGTCGATCCCACTGCCATCGTTTCCACAAAAGGCCGCGGCGATCCTGTCGGCTTGTGCCGTCGCCGCCATGGCGCTGTCAGCTGCCCTGACCTTCACGAACGCGCCCGTCTACTCCGACTTCATCGTCGGCAACACCGCGTGGCACGCGAACACCAAGCTGCAGGACCTAATGGCACCGCCGATCGCGATCCTTGCGTTCATCGCCACGCTGTGGAGCATCGGCGCGCTGCTGCGCATCCAGGAATCCAGGCACGGGCAGGCACACGCGGAAGCACTCGCTGGCCAGTTCCTGCTGTGGACGCTTCCGTTCGCCATTGCCGTCGGTCTGCTTGCCGTCGGCTTTCCCGCAGACCCCAACCTGATACAAATATCAGCCGGCGGCGTGGTCGCGCTTGCGACAATATACGGCTGCGGATCTGGACGCACTTCGCAAATTGCGCCGGCTACTGCCGGTGTGCTGCTGTTGGCGGCCATGCTGCTGGCTACGCTACCGCTCGCCGGCGCGATCGTACATGGACGATTCTTCACACCGGAAATCAGCGCTGCCCGGCTTGCCTCGCTCACGAAAATTTCCCAGGCGCTGATGTGGGCAGGTCTGGTCGCAGCTGCCGCGCTCGCATGCCTCAGGCGCAGTTGGGCGGAGCGGTGCCTTCCATTTGCCGCGCTTGCCGCGCAGATGGGAACGACGACGCTGATGGTGCTACTGATTCCCGCAGGCTGGCTCACGGCAAATGGAACCGGGAGCGGTTACCACACGCACCACCGGCTCGATATCCTGGTCGCCGTGCTCGTCGCATGGGGCGCGGTGGATGCTGTCGTACGCGCCGTCCGGTGGCAAGCGTCCGTCGATGCAAACCCCGGCGCGCTTTGGTCACCTGTCGCTTTGTTCGGATTGCTCGTGGCGATCAAGAGTGGCATGACCCAAGCGCCGCTTGTGCCGGCTGATGACTATCACTTCGGCGAGTATCTACTCGGATGGTGGTCCTACCTTCAGGGCGCGGTTCCCTATATCGATTACATTCCGGCGCACGGCATCGCGGAAGACGATCTGCGCGGCATCGTGGCGGTGCTGTTCTACGACGGTACCGCCGCGGCCATCGGCGACGCCACTCGCCTGGCCAGCGCCTTGCTGTCGCTCGTCGCCTATATGTGCATGCTGCGTTTCTCGCGCAGCCTGGCGCTGGCGTTCGTTGCAACGTTCATTATCGGCGACCGCCTGCCATGGTTATTCCTGACGCCATTCATCTGCCTGTGGTGCAGCCCGACGCTGTTCGCCCGTCCGTCGCGCTGGCTAGCATGCTGGCTGTTAACGGTGCCGGTCGCGATTCTTGGGCTCCCGCCCCAAGCCAGTCTGCTAGTTGCCGGATCGGCGCCGCTGGCGGTATTTGCGATGTGGCGCTGCTGGAAACATCCGGAGCAGCGTGAATGGAAATACCTGGTGCCGGCACTTCTCCTGCTCGGACTCGCGACACTCGCCACGCCACTGGTGGCGATGCTGCTCGGCGCCGCCCGGTATGTCCTTGAGAACGGCCCAATCAACCAGGTCGCCTATGGGATTCCCTGGCAGGCGAGCTGGAACGGCGGCCCGCGCTCTGGCCTTTTGTATGAGCTTCTGCGCGGCTCATGGGTGCTGACACCCTTGTTCGGGCTCTGGCTAATGCTCAGTGCCCGGCGCGACGCCACCCGGCGCTGGCAGATCCTCCCGCCAGCGATCGTGCTGATGATCTTCGTGCTGCTGCTTATTCCCTACTCGATGGGACGCATCGACGCCAACGATCTATCGCGGCCTGGCCGCGTCGCCATTTTCAGCTGCGCCGTGCTGCTCCCGATCCTGCTCTGGCGCGTAGGTCGCCCCGGTCTGCAGGGCGGTGTGCTTGTGCTGGCAGCCGCCATGGGCAGTGCCCTTGGTTTCGGCCCGCTCACAGTGACGCCACTGTTCGCGGCCTCGCCTTCGCGGATCTGGGTGGGGTCGCCTCGGGACGGGGCATCGGTGGGGCTGCCCAATCTCGGTACCGGGATTGTCCAGGACGACCAATGGCAGCGCTTGACCGAGCTGCGGGAGCGTGTCGACGCGCGGATTGCGCCCGGCGAGCGCTATCTCGACCTGACCTCGCGCAATGCACAGTACTTCTACCTGAATCGTCTACCCCCACTGCCCGTCACTGCAGCCTACAACATGGTGCCTGGCCCGCAGCAATTACGCGCCGCCAGAATGATCATGCGCAATCCGCCCAGGCTGGCACTGTTCAAGGGAGACAACGTCATTCACGACGGCGGCGGCCTCGCGCTGCGCGACCCTCTGCTCTATCGCTTCATCGTCGCACACTACGCGCCGGTCCAGGATGGACCCTTCATCTTTGGCACCTGGAAGAGCAATGACAGCGCCGCACCCGGCAACGCGGAGCCGACGCCGGCCGAGGTGACGCTGTTGGAAAATGCGTTTGCCCCGTCCGATCTGCTGAAGATTCCTGTCGCCTGGGGACGTTCCGACCACAGCCTGCAGCGCAAGATGACGCTGGTCCGAAAACTCGCCCCGACGGTCGCCGGCACCTCGGTAAAAGGCGGCGCCCCGGCCGTCGCGCATGGACAGGACCCCATCGCGCTGCCGCTTTCCCCTGCGCTGGCCGGCAAGTCGGCAGGTCTTCTGCGCATGCGCTTTGCGTGCATCGGCGCCAACGCGCCGCCTCGCCTGCGCGTGCGCTGGTCGACGGATACACTAAGCGCTGACGCCGCGGCCAGCGGACTCGTGTTCACGGCCGACGAAGGCATATTGATCGTCCCGCTCGACGCTTCGCCCCGCTGGCTGACCGCGCGGGACATCACGGGCATCCGGATCAACCTGGAGAATCCGGATGCCTGCAAGAATATCTCGATCGACGATGCCGGACTGTATCAGCGCAACGACGTGGCACACCTGCCGCAATCCTGACGCCCGGCAGCCAGCCCGGAGGTAGCACGACGCCGCATGCGCGCATCACAGGCCATGCCTCCTGAAGCACGGACGCATGCCATCTCGCCGATTCAAATGCATCGCAGAGCGCCAGGCCGACACGGCAATCATGACAGACGGGAACAATGAATCTTCGAGCGCCCGACGGGCCGTCGCTGCGCAACAGCGCCGGCCTGATAGTCCTTGCAGCGGGAATCGTGGCGGCATTGGTGACCCTGACCACGCTGATCTAGTGTCCTGTTCCGCTGATTCGTTCGCAAAGTCTATTTAGCTTGGCGAGAATCGAATTCGCGGTGGCCGTCCAGTTGACTGGCTTGCAATTCTGGTTAATGAGCGACGAAGTGATCGACCTTTTGAACGAACTCCTTGACCGACCTGAATGAGCCACGACGGATGGCCTTGTCAGTGATGATCGAGAAAAAGCATTCGAATTCAAACAGGAACCGTAGTTAGGGATGAAATGCATGTGCCAGCGCGGACGGGCTGGCAACCACGCCTTGATCTTGGGGTGCTTATGGCTGCTGTAGTTATCCACGATGCAATGCACATCGAGTTCAGCGGGGACGGCCTTGTCGATCGAACGCAAGGGATACGAGATACACGGCACCCGCCATGGCACTTTATAGCCAGGCGCGTGCCCCTACAATAGCCTGAACCAACTCTTCTCAAGGAGCGCAAGCAATGGTCGCATGATGGCTAACAGGTTGGACCGGGGCGAGGAAAACCCGATAGGGAACATGAGCCACCAAGCTCGCCAATCAGATGGGGACTTCGCCAGCGAATTCCATATGGGCCAGCAGACCTGAACGGCCTGCACATACGGGTCGGACATAGGGGCTGCCTTCACCTGTCGACCAGCTCGCCTTACAATCCGGGAGGCGTCCACATAAGCATTTCCTTAGCGCACCCTGCCGCTGGTCCTGCCGCTATCTCGACCCGTCCGCGATGGTGCCGAAGCTCTCCACCACGCGCCCTGTATGCGGATGCGGCCGTGTCGCAAAATAATCAAAGAAATGTTGCTGCCAAAGGCTGCAGGCAAGATCCATACGCTTCTTCAACTCCGACGTGAAGGAGCCATTCCTGTCGGCAGCATCTATGTCGTCGCGCATCCGCTGAAGAAGCAAGCGCTCGAATGAATTGACGCAATATGACTCGACCTGCTCCTGATCGAACGCGTAAGCACACGTTCTGAGCTCAGGATGAACCGCCAAATAGGTGCTAAGCAGCCGTTCAATTATGAAAGGCAGATACGACGCCCTATCGGTATGGGCCGTTTCCTGCATTACGCCGCGTGCCGCGGTATGATTGGGCTGACCTTCAAGAAAGCGAGCGATGGGCTCCAGCACGCCTCCCACGTATTGATCCCAGAAGGCTTGGCTACCGACCCAGAAATTGCAGTAGGCCAGGGTACGGAAGTTGTTGCGAGGAGCATGACGCACATCCATGGCCACGCCGCTCGCATCAAGCAAGGCCTGCGCGGCATCGGCAAGCCCGGGATGGGCATACTCGCCCTGCATCCAGACGTTATAGGACCAGTAGGCGATCTGCGGGAACGGATTGATGAACACGACATCAACTGAGTCATTTTCCCGCACGAAGCGCAAGAAACGCTCACCGGAAATCCCAGCCTTCAAGCAGAACTTGGGCGAGAACAGCCCCATATGCCGGTGGCGCCGATGCGCGCCGTTCCGGTAGAGATCGATTAGGAGCTGGAATTCACGCCACTCGGGTCGTGCGTTCTCGAACCGGAGCGGCAGAAAGGCGGGCTCGACGAGTTGCGCTCCTTCCGCGAAAACCGGTTCAAAGATCGCGATATCGGCGCTCATACGTGCCCAAGCCTCTCAACGCAGAAGCGATTCAGATCCGCGCGCCACCTCAAGTAAGTGAAAGAGGCATTGGGCACGGTGAAAGTCGGATAATGTGACTCGATTGGCACGCCTAGCAAGTGCTGCAGGATGACGCTGATTGGCCCGCCATGAGCGACCACGGCCAGCAGGCCGGTGTTTGCGATTCCGGCCATTACAGTCTCGTCCGTCCACGCGCGAACACGCACCGTCATGTCCCAATGCGACTCGCCGCCCTCATAGGTATTGCGGATATCGCGATGGAAATCGGGATAGGCGGAATTGAAGTCGCGCTCGAGCCACGTTCCAAAAATACCGGGATGTGTCTCGGCTAGGCGTGCGTCGAATGCAATCTCCGCAGTATCGAACAGCGTCTCGGCAGTCTGCCTCGCCCGGCGCCAGGGACTACTAACAACACGCGAGGGTGCATAGTCGTACTGCGCCAGCGTTTCGCGCAAGCATTCCGACTGGCTTCGCCCCAGCTCGGACAGCTCGTCCTGGTCATTGGAAATCAACAGGCCATTGGCGTTTGCGTTCGATTGGCCATGACGAATGATCAACAGGTCCATGCAGTCCTCAGTTACACCGTTATTGCGCACCATACATCAGCAGTTCCATGAACGTCCGCGCGGGGCGCTCAAGCCCGAATCGGGCACGCGTATCCTCATGCGCATTCTGTCGCAGTGCGTTGCGCAGAGTTTCATCTCGATACAACTCCTCCATCGCCTCGGACCACTCGCCCACGTTGTTCTCCACCAGCATTGCAGTCTGGCGGTGCGTGATCGCATCCTCGTAGACCGGCGTGCGAGAGTAGATTCCCGGGATGCCAAGACTGCCATAGTCGATGTATTTGATACAGGATTTGCAGCTGTTGAAGAACAACGCATCCGGATCCTCACGTCCGCCCAGAGGAACGATTGCGAAAAGATAGCCGGCATCGCGGATCGCATGCTTATACCCAGTATTGTCGAGGAAACCGCGTGCGCGCAAACGCGGAATGCGAGACATTTCCGGGAAGCGGTCTCCCCAGAAATCAAGCTCCGCTTCCGGATGGCGTTCCATGAAATCTGCGATGACCTGAAGAAAGCCCTTCTTGAAATGGACCAGCTTGATACCGTCTGTATTCGAAAAAAGGATCCGTGGCGGGCTAGCCTCCAGCCATTCGCCGTCGGCACATGCAGACGACTGATGATCGAATCCGTTCGGAATAATCACCACAGATGGCCGAATGCGCCTGAGGCGTTCCTGGAGAACTCGATTGGATACGGTCGCCACGGAAGCATGGCGCACCATCCACATAATATTAGCGAGCAGGTCATCGCTCAGGTCGGTGACGCTGTACATCGGCAAGTCGATGATCCAGTCGTCCATATCGTAAATGGTCTTCAACCCGAGGTCGTTGGCCATCTTCATAAGGTCGACCGCTCGCGTCGAGGTGTGCTTGTTGAAGAGCACGGCATCGAAGCGCCGCAACTGGCTGATCGTCACATCGCCTTCAACTATCTCTTCCCACTCGATCAGTCCCGCGTTGGCCATGTAGGTCAGCAACGGACCAAAACGTGCCGCTATCGACCGCGACATCAGCTTGTCGTGAGAGAGGGAGATACGCTGGACAACCAGTAGGCGAGGAATCCTGTTCATGTCAAGTATCCTCATTTTCCAGCAACTCGGCTAGCTGGCGCCCAATCACTTCTGCGGAGTGCCGGCTCATCGTGCGTTCGTACGTCGCCTGGATCTTGCGCTCCCAATCGGCATCCGCGAGGCTCCCCCTGATCGTGGTCGCCAGCGCCTCCGCGGAGTCCGGCGGCGCATACCAGACATCGTCGCCAAAGTGCTCCCGCTGCCAGGGGCCATCTGCCATGATCATCGGCTTCTTCATGATCGCGGCCTCCAGGCTGGACCGCCCGGGCGGGTCGCTGCTGACCTCCACCATCACGCTGCAGTTGTCGATGATCGACCGAAGCAACGCACTGCACGGCTGCACAAATGGCAGGAATACGATGCGGCCATGCGCTTCCTCCACGCATTGCCGATAGTACTCGTCGTCGCGCGCACCGCCGACAAATACGCCATCCATGCCCAGCATGTTCAGGGCGCGAATAAGTTGCAGCTGGTTCTTGACGGGCTCAATCAGACCAAGACAAAGTGCGTAGTCGCTCGCACCGCAGACCGCAGAAGCCAAGTCCTTATCAACCGGTGCGAGAAAGCGCCGGGACACGCAGGCCGGGACGACCTCCGCCTTGCCATCAGGCAAGTTCACGTAACGACTGAAGTTCAGCAGCTCAGACTCGGATTTGAACAGCAGCTTGTGCACCACGCCGATGATGCCCTCTATCCGGTCGACTTCTGATTGCGACGGCGGCTCGTTCCACCAGACATTCGGCCACAGGAAAATTGGCTTGTTGCGGTGCCGAGCCTCACGAATCATCGCATCGCCATCGGCGTGAACCGAGAAATGCATGATTCCATCATAGAAGCTGAATGGCCGGCTGCCGATGCCATAGATATCCGCGTGGATACCCGAGGTGTTGAGGATCTCCGCCACCTGCACCATTTCAGACTCGCCACCGCCGCTGGTGGCGAAAGCCGTGCTGTAAGTCGTAAGCAAGAACTTCAAGCCGTTCATTTGCGACCTCCCTCTCTGGCAAAGGCAAGCACTTCCGCCCAGTGCGAATCCGATGCCCTGTCCAGCACTTCCAATGCGCGCGAAACGCGCGCCGCGCGGTCAACTGAAGACCCATCCAAGTGCCGGACGACGCCAGCAGCCCACTTACCAGCAGTCGCATCCGGCGCGTAGACGTCCCCTGCATCGCACAGCTCCTCTGCAGCCGTACCACCCCGGACAAGCGCAGGCATGCCCCTGAACATCGCTTCGAGCACCGGCACGCAGAAGCCCTCGTGACGGCTCATGACCAACATGACGTCGCTGTCCTCGAAGCAATCGAGCAGATCTTCGTCATCGAGCACCCCTTTGAAATCCAGATATTCCAGAATCCCCAGCGCGCGGGCGCGATTGATCAGGTAACGCAAATACTCGTGGTTGGGCGTACTGCCGACGATCGACAGCGATACCTCGACGTTATCGTGCCGGAGGACTTGCAGGACCTCCAGCGCGTCTTCGATCCGCTTGTGCGGGACCACGCGCCCAACCATCAACAGGTTCCGGCGCCCGTTCGAACGGGCGCGCGGGCGCCTGCGCTCGAAGCCCGGCATGTCGGCGAACACCGGTGGTATGACATGTACCGGTCTATTATCCACTGCCTGAACCAGGCTGCCTGCTGTGAAGTGCGAGTTTGCCACTAGCACATCGAATCCAACGAGGCGCGGCAACTGCCGGATTGCCTCCGCGCAGAGTTCGGCCGTGCGGGGCTCGAACTCCTGAAGAAGCTCAGGATCCGTGACACCATGAAAATAACAAGCCTTGCGATTCGGAAGCGCCAGCAGCCTGTCGAGCTGCGGATCGACAATGGAGTAGCTCACCAGCAATAAATCATCAGGAGCGATCTCGTCGAACAAGGCGCTTATCGGGCGGATATCCGCGACGCCGATATCGAAATTGCGCGCGTACAACCGCACCTCCCAGCCGGATCGCTGCGCGCAACGCGCAATGCCGAGGCAGTGATTGCCAACGGCGTCTCCGACGAAGATGTCGATAGCGCAGATCATCAGCCTCATTGCTGCCCCCCTTGTACTCCGCCTTCCGCAACGATGGCTTTCAAGCGTGCCTCGTAAGCGCGTGCGACCGCGGCAAGCGAGTAACTGTCTTTGATGCGCTCTTGACCAGCGGCCGCAATGCGCGCGCGCTCCTCAGGAGTTTCATAAAGTCGGCGAAGCTGTTGAGCGGCGATCGACACGTCTGGATCACACCAATATTGGCCTTCACTGAACAGATACTCGCCGGCACGCAACGGAACGAGTTCTCCGTCCACAAGGTACGAAGTCTGCGGGTCGCAGAAGTCGACATTGCCAGAGAAATTGGTCGCCACGACAGGTTGGCCAAGACCCATGGCTTCGGCGATCACACGCCCAAAGCCCTCGCTGCGGTGTAGCGAGATGTATGCATCGCAAGCAGCCATGAAATCGACCGAGTCCTGCCGGCTCATGTGTTCGGACACGATCTGAATGCGTGGATCCATTTCTGCCATCCGTAGGACACCTTGCCAGGTCGGATCGGAGTCGCGCACGTTCATTGCCTTGATCACAAGGCCGACCGGCTCGTTGTCCGAGCCGAATGCTTTCTGAAATGCCTGCACGCCCGCTATTGGGTTCTTGCGGCTGAGCCAGGAGTTACCGTCAAACATCAGATAGAACAGGAAGCGATCTTCAGCCATTCCAAAGCGCTGACGATCCGGGTTCACTGGCTTTGGGATCTCAACGGCCATCGGCATGTGGACAACACGTGAGTGACCAAGGCGCTTATAGACCGCTTCGACGAATCGACTCTGCGCCCAAATTTCGTCCACAAAGCCATGCACCTCACCGAACGCCTGGGGCCAATGGGGCAGCTCCCACGGCCATGCGCCAATCCTGTACGTATTTGAATCGATGATCCGGCGGCCGCCCTCGAGCGCAAGACGGACCATCTCCGGTGGTGGCAAGCAGAACAGGGATACGCCGTAGCGCAGATCGGCACTGAGCAGATGATCGGCAGAGTGGTCGCGCTTTGCCGGCCCCACCATTGGCGCGTTGACAAGCACCACCGGGACCGACAGGCGTTCGAATACGCGCGCTGCTGTTCGTGCGTCCTCCCCAAGACCAAGTGAGCCTTGTGGAAAGCCAACGATATTGACGCCAAACGGCAGCATGCCAAAGCGCTGCGTCGCAGCACCTACGTATTGACCACGCTCATCATCCAGTTGAACGTCCAAGCCAATCAGTGCCTTGTATTCCTTACTCCCTGAGATTTGCCACCACTGCACAAGTCCGCGTATGCCCTCGACGTTGCTCAGGTCGAAACTTGCACGAAGGTCTGGGCGCTCCAACCACAGTGCGTAGAGGAACTTTGGCAACGGATGAAGGCTATCGCGCGCCTGGTATGGCTCTAGCAGGCGTTCCCACTGGCCATCCGCTGACCATTCAAGCATGGGATATTCATTGCGGCCATACTGGTTCCACCATTCGTAGCATGCCAACTGTCCGGTGAACGTGTCCACCTGCATTGCCTTCTGCAAATCTGGGCGCATGCTAAAAATGACCGCTAGGAAACGCGGCAGCCTCAAGACGGCTTGCGAATCGTCAGCCACGCCGTTCAGATAGTTCCAAAGCGGCGTTGTACTCCAGGCTAGTTTCGAATACTCATGCCGGCCAAAGCGCTCCCACCAATTCGCACATTCGAACAGGCCCTTCAGGGAGTCCGTCGTCATCGAAAGCGAGAAATCCGTACGCTCCGCCAACAGAGTTTCGAGAAAACGGGGTAGCCGCACCCCGGTCTGGGCGTCGACGCGCTCGATCTCATTCATCCCGGTCCAAATGCCTGCAGTGGACCAACTGAGACGAGGATACTCTTGCTTACCGTGCCGCTCCCACCAGTTCACGCATGCGAACATCCCGAGCAGCGTGTTCGTCGTAAGTACGGGCTTGAGGTCTGGCCGTTCAGCCAGAAGCATTGGGAGGAATCGAGGTGCAGGTATCCCCAGCGCCATTGGAACACCGGCGGGCTCACTCAGGTGTAGCCATATCGCAGTCGAGCTCCAATTAAGGCGCGGGTACTCTTCGCGCCCGTGTGATTCCCACCAATTCATCGCCGCTAGTTGCCCGGCAAATGTAGACAGGTCCAACGTCCGGTGCAGATCCGGTCTGCTGTTGATGATCAGGTCCAGAAAGCGCGGGAATTCCTCGATGCCGCTACCAGCGATAGGGCGGCGCTCGCTCAGTGCACGAATCAGGGGTTCGGGCTCTAGTACATCCGGGGTCGAGCTGCGCAGCCATAGCGCTACGCATTCCGGAAACTCATCAATCAGCGTATTGCTATCGAACTGATCTATGAATGCCACGTCCTGTTCGCGAAGTTCCCAGTCGAAGTCTGGATAGTCCTTCCGGCCGAGGGCCTTCCACCAAAAATACAGCACCATCCGCCCACGAACGGTGCGGCTTTCGAAGTGCGCCAAATCAGCCCGAAATTTAATCAGGAAATAGATCGCGCTAGGTAACGCGAAGGGTGCACTCTCGAGGGGGTGCCGGTATTCGGCAAGCCAACCGGTAATATTCGACTTCATGCGAGTTCAATGCGAACCGGGGACACGCGAATACATGGCAATCGCGAAGTCTTCCGAATCCAAAGTGAGATTGGGGGAGTAGCAGCGGTCATTCAGGAGTTTCTCACCCCAGCGGGATTTGACGAAGGCAATCTCGCGGTCAAACCGCGCCTTCTTCTCGGGCGTATCCTCATATCCTCGCGACGCCGATTCGTGATGATAAAGTTCGGCATACGGCGTCCACACGTTGCGATAACCAGCCCGCTGCACGCGCAGGCAGAAGTCGACATCATTGAAGGCGACTTCCAGCTGCTCGTCGAGACCGCCAACCTCCTTGTAAATCGATGCCCGAATCAGCAGGCAGGCTGCCGTCACGGCGCTCATGTCGCTACGCAGCAGCGTCCGATAGAAATAGCCTGGGGCGTGGCGCGGCGAATGCTTGTGCGAATGCCCCGCTACGCCTCCCAGGCCGACGATCACGCCGGCATGCTGAACCGTATCGTCGGGATAGAGCAGCTTCGCACCCACCGCACCGACCCTGTCCTGAACCGCCAATGACACCATCTCGGTAAGCCAGTCCGGGTCAATGACTTCGATGTCATTGTTTATCAGACAAATGAAGTCGGCATCGCTGGCCAATGCTACTCGGTTATTGATTCTCGAATAGTTAAAGGGGGATTCGTCACGTGAAACGCGGATGTGTGCGTCGCCCGCATAGGATGCGAACAGATCAAACGTCGGCTGTTCGGTCGAGCCGTTGTCGATGATGGTGATCACATAGTTCGCGTATGTCGTCTTCTCACGAATTGAATCGACACACTGGCGAACGAGAACTGCAGCGTCGCGCGTTGGGATGATGATCTCCACGCGCGGCAACTTTTCCGGCAGGGAATAAACAACCTTGTTGAAGCCGCTCGCTCGCGGTGCGGGCTCTACCGTGCCTGAGACGCCTATGCGCACTAGGTGATCGGCGATTGCACGCTGCGCAGCAGTCGAAGCATAGGGCTTCACCTCATGGCTCGACGCGGTGCTCTGCGGAATCAGTCTCCAGTGATACAAAACCCTGGGCACATGGTGCACGGCGTCACTGCCGTAGGCATCCATCACGCGCAATGCGAGGTCATAGTCCTGCGCACCCTCAAAGCCTATGCGAAACCCTCCCACTTCATGCAATGCGGCCGTCTTGTAGACGGAAAAGTGACAGATCATATTCTGGCTCAGGAAGAGCGCATAGTTGAGATCGCACTTGAAATAAGGCTCCGAGCGGACACCTTCCACGGAAATCTTGTCCTCGTCGCTGTATAGCAGAACGGCATCTGGCCTTGCGTTGATCGCCTCGACCATATGGAACAGCGCAAGTGGATGTAGCTCGTCGTCGTGATCCAGCAGGCCGACATACTCGCCCGCCGCCATCTCGATTGCGGTATTGCTCGCCGCACTGATGTGACCGTTGGTCTCGCGATAGGTCACCTTAATGCGTGGATCGCGTGCGGCATAGGCATCGAGTATTTCGCGAACATGCGGTTCAGACGAACAGTCGTCCGCGACGCAAAGCTCCCAACGATCGTAGACCTGCCCGGCTACCGACTCGATAGCCTTCTGGAGCCATTGCGCCGGCGTGTTGTAGGTCGGCATCGCAATGCTGATCAGCGGCCGCTGGGCCCAACGCGCAGCGCATTCGCGATAGCGCGGGTAGTTCGCCGGCGACGGCTCGTTGTTCTCGATCCAGCGGTCGTAGCTCAGATCAACCTGATTACCTGCGCAGCTCGAACCATTGCCAATACTCTCATCCGTCACAACTATGCGCCGCGAGTCGGGCTCGGCCTGATCGACACCGCCGACAATCTCGATACGCAGATCAAGCACTGAGAACAAGCCCGGATGCGAGACCGCATCGAATCGCAAACCACGCAGCGACGCCGGGAAAACTATCTCCTGATCTACGAAACCATCAGGATCGACATTGAAATAGATAGCACCCTGCTCCGACAGGCCCGCACCGACATCAACATAGAGCACGCAGGGCGAACGGCGCAGATGCTTGGTGGCAAGCCTGAATGAGAACCGCACAACCTGCTCTCGCATCTGCTCCCAGCCCTCTATCAGGAATTGAGGATCTCCGGAGATTGCCTGCCACTGGAACGCGGCTTCCGTGGCGGCCTCGACGTTCCTGAATGCTTTCAGTTGGATTTTCATTTCGTAATCACAGAGCTATAGATTGTCGCCATGGGTTCAAGCACAGCAGACCAGCGAAAGTCCCGCGTCGGGGTATGCTGACTGGATCCAATTGAGCCGCCGATAGCGGCCAGGATCGCGCGAACGATACTTTGGGTATCGGCCGGATCCAGGTAGGCCGCGTCGTCGCCGAAATACTCACAGGTAGACCCAACTTGGGTAACAGCAATGCGGCAGCCGGCTGCGTAGGCCTCGAGCGCCGCGAGGCCGGGCGTTTCAAGCGTACTGGGCAGGCAGAATATTTCACATGCCGCATAGGCCGAGCGCAACAGCAGGGAATCATGTGGAAGGGGGCCCAGATAGGCCACCTGGCTGCCGCCCTCCTCCAGGCATTGGCGCGCGTAGACCGGATCGCGCTGGTGGCCAATCAGAACGAGCTTACGCTCGGGGAAAGCTTTCATCGCCCGCACCAGCGAAAGCTGGTTCTTGCGCGGCTCAATATTCCCGACATTGAGCACAAAGGCGCTGCCGATGTCGAAATGCTCGCGGAACAGATCAGGCGAAACCGCCTCATAGAACATCGGCTCTACACCATTGAGCACCGAGACGAAGCGCTCGCGGGGCTGGTCGAATACGCGCGCGAGCGTGTCGCATTCAATCTCCGAGTTCGCGATCACACGATCGGCCAGCGAAAACTGGTGTGCGATCTCGGCCATCGGATACAGGTGTGCGGTATCTTCGGTAACCCACAAGCTGGACGATACGACCAGCGGCAAACCCAGTTGCCGGACAAAATTGCAGTAGTGGACCGAGCCACCCACGCACGAAAAGAAATGAACCAGTTCGTGATCGAGGAAGCGTGGATTCCAAGGGTCAAACAGCGTGACGTCGATACCGAAGCGCGAAAGATTGCGTTGGTACGCCAGCAACTGGATCTCCCCACCGCCAGGGGTGTGGAATGCCATTGGATAGGTAGAAAATAGTGCCTTCATTCGCAGTACTCTTCACTACAGTGCAGCGACCACGCGGGTCATGCGTTATTCATTGCACGGTGCATGCCGCCGGAGCAACTTCCACGCCCGCCGTCGACATCACAGTCAGGCTCGCCAATTGTTCGGCATTGCCGATCAACATGAGCCTTCCGTCGCGCCTGCTCCAGTGACCCTGTGCGCAGCGTAATGCGTTTGAGCGACCTCCCGGTATAGATCGTCATAAGCCTTGCCAAGCGCGGTGCCCGAAAACAAGCGCAAATATCGTTCACGCGCGGCCTTGCCCATCCTCGTAGCAAGTGCCGAATCAGCCAGCAATTGGCGAAGCGCTGCGGCCATCTCTGTTGGCGCCTCAGGCGGAACCACGAAGCCGGTCACACCGTGCTCGTTCACGAACGATGTGCCACTACCAATCTCACAACAGACCATTGGCTTGCCGAACATTGCGGCTTCGACCAGCACCATGCCGAATGCCTCCGATCGGAGATGCGACGGGAGCACAAGCGCGCGGCAGCGGCGTAACAGTGCGACCTTCTCTGCGTCGGAAACCTGACCGGCAAACACAACCCGGTCGGCGCGATGCTTCACAGCCAGCGCCCTCAGGCGTTCCATCTCAGGGCCGGATCCTGCGATCACGATCGTTGCCGGTACATCACCTGCAGCCTCAATCAGTGTGTGCAGGCCCTTGTAGTAGCGAAGCACGCCAAGCGCCAGGAAGACTGGAGCACCGGCGCAATCATCATCCAGGCCGAAGCGCGCAAGCAGCGCCGCGTCGTTCGATGTCGGCGTCGCGCTAGCGTAGTCCCCGATACCCAGCGGAATCGCATGCAGCCGCCGCTTTTTCACCATCGTTCCGAGTACCGGACTCGTGTGGGCATATGTCGGAGACGTCGCAACTACCGCATCCATCGAGTCGAGCATTCGCCGCATTAGCGGCTTGTACAGCATTCCCAGATAGCGCTGGCGAACAATATCCGAATGATAGGTCATCACCGCCGGCTTGTTCCTTCGGCCCAGCATGCGCAGCATGTCGCCGAATGGCCACGGGAAATGAAAGTGAAGCACATCAGCCCAACGCTCGAGCGCGCGAAAGCGGAGCAGGGACTGGGGTCCACCGAGATCGCAAGAAGCCGGCGCCGCCCACGACCTGGTACGAACGACCTGGGCCTCAGGCAAGCTCACCACTTCCGGCTCTGGCGTCGGCGACAGCGTGAATATCCGCGATTCGATTCCGCGCTCAGAGCAAGACAGCGCAATCTGCCGAATAGCCTCCTGAAGGCCACCTGGCGGATCAGGAAAGTAAGTGCGATAGATATGCAGCACGCGAAGCGGCCTCACGCCGCCGTCAGTACCGGCAGCGCGTCCAGGGGGGCATACGGGCAGTCGCATATCGTTCATGCGCGTGCCTCCAGGCTGCGAACTGTATCAAGCATCTTGGTGGTACGCGCTTCCCAGGTATTGTCGCCAACGAAACGGCATGCCTCGTCACGACTCAGCTTGCCGCGCGCGAGCTGTTTCTCGATTGCAGCGACGAAGCTGTCGGCGTCAGCGCCGACCTCGAGGCCTTCCGAACGTGCCTCGGTGAACGCGAGCGGCGTAGATACGACCGGCAAGCCGGCTGCAAGGTACTCGAAAAACTTCATCGGGAACATGGACTTCGTGTAGTCGTTGAGCAATGTCGGCAGCAAACCGACGCACATGGCCCGAAGGTAGTCCGGCAACTGCGCATAGCTGCGGTAGCCCAGAAAATGCACATTGGACAATTGTGCAAGTTCAGCGACCGGCTTACTCCGCTGACCCTCGCGCTCCTCGCCGATGAATACCCACTGCCAGTCTGGGCGCGCGCGTGCTGCCGCAAGCAGCAGACCGAAGTCAACCTTGAAGTCAGACAACACACCATGGTAGACGACGCGCGGCTCGGGGATCGCGGCCAGTTCCGGTGGCAACTGTCCTGGCTCAAGTGCCCGACCGAAATGGCGGTCATCCACGACATTGGCAAGAAAGTACGTATTCGGATTAAATGACTGACAACGTTCTTTGAGCGACATTGCCGTGGCGAACACTACATCGCACCCGGCCAGCAGGCGCCGCTCTGCCATGTTGAATGCTTCCACATCGACACCGGGAACTGCGGCCAGGTCATCAACACAGTGATAAACCAGCGCACCGCGTTCCAGGCTGTCGACGGCATCCATCATGAACGGGTGATACGTCCAAACCAGCGGTTTGCGCATACCGCGCGCGCGCGAAGCGGCTGATGCCGCTGCGCAGCAATGCCTGATTGAAACGTCGGACCAGCGGCCAGTGATGGAGGGCAGGCACGACCAAGGGCGAAAACACCCATATATTGGTATCGCGCCTGGGAGCGCCAAGCAGCACTGACTGCATGCCCCGCCAGAGCCGGCGCCAGAGTCGGCCCCAGTCGCGCTGGCTCGCCATGCGCGGTGCACGCAGCCCGACGCTCTCCACATAGAGAACACGCCAGCCCATGCGGGCAAGGACGCGCGCCGTATGCTGCTTGTTAGTCCAATACGGCTCGTCCCAGTCGGCGGTCGAAAAGAGCACGCAATCCCCAACGGCGCCAGGCGCTTGATGGCTACCCAAGGAACGCCTCCATTGGCTCGCCAGTCAGGCTTGCCACAATCCGCTCCGCAGCGCGGCCGTCGCCATAGGGATTGCTTCTGGCAGCCAGAGCCTCCCGGCGTGCGGGTTCTTCCAGCCAGCGAATCACTTCCCGCTCAATGTTGATATCGGAACGCCCGGCCAGTGTGGCATAGCCGGCATCGATGCCTTCCATTCGCTCTGTCACATCACGCATGACGACAGTAGGCACGCCAAACGTGGGGGCCTCCTCCTGGATCCCACCAGAATCACTGACGACCAGCACACTGCGGCTGATCAGATAGAGACTAGTCGGATAGTCAACCGGGTCAAGCAAAATGAGATTCGCGATGCCCGACAACTCTTCGAGAACCGGCTTCCGAACTTTTGGATTCAGGTGGACCGGGAAGACCCACTGATATTCCGGATACCGGGCACAGAGGCGCCTGAGCATTCGGCAAATAGCAAGCAACACCTCGCCATGATTCTCCCGACGATGGCAAGTGACGAGAATCTGGGGCGCTCCGTCCTTCAGTGCGACAAGCTCCGCCGGCATCGACGGCGGGGTTTCGCTCCAACTCTGCCGCACTGCGTTGATAGCATCAACAACTGTATTGCCGGTCACGACAATCGCAGCATCGCGAACACCTTCGCTGAGGAGGCTCGCGCGTGCGCGTGCAGTCGGCGCGAAATGCCGAGTAGCAATGCGGCCAAGCAGGCTCCGATTTGCCTCCTCTGGAAATGGGCTCGCAAGGTCGCCGGTGCGCAAGCCTGCCTCCACATGCCCAACCTTGATCCCGCGATGGAAAGCTGCCAGGCCGGCGCACAGCGCTGTAGTCGTGTCCCCCTGCACGAGCACCCAATCTGGCTGCTCCACTTCAAATGCCGCGTCGAACTGCGCAATCAGACGTGCTGTCAGCGCATTCAGCGACTGACCTGGAACCATTGCGTCGTACCGCAAGTCCGGCTTGAGCGAAAAAAACGACATGGCATGCTCAAGCATCTCGCGATGCTGGCCGCTGCTACAAACAACGGTATCCACTAGCGGCCGCAGAGCGGTGATAACCGGGGCCAGCTTGATGACTTCCGGGCGCGTACCCATGACGACCAAGACCTTCATGACAAGCACAACTCCTTTGATACCGGCAAACGGTGGCCCTTGTATTCAACCGCGAGCCCGAGATCGCCGACATGCAACGGTGCCGCCGCGATCCTATAGCCATCGCTTCCAGCTACGACCTGCGTCAACGACTTAGCGCGCACGAAGTCCATGGCGATATCCTCATTCATGAAGAGCGGCTTATCGCTCGTCTGGCGGATATAGGCGACTAGCGCACGATGTGCGTCGATCCGACTCCGCTCATCCTGCCAACCATAGGCGTAGCGCTCGGAAAACGGGTGATCAAGGTAGCCAAACAGTGTGCCGGTGTCCCGAGCAACATCAAACGCCTGCTTGAAGATCGCCAGTGGATCGCCTTCTGCCAGCATGCATTCGCCGTGCAGCATGCATTGCTGACTATGTCCGATGAAGCCGGCCGGCAAGCCGGCAAGTTCCCCGCCGCGCGCGAGAACGAATTCGGGATCATTGCGGATAATGCCACCGATGCAACCTTGGTAGCCTATGTCGGCCAGGGCATGAAGCGCATAGCCTGGCGACTGGTGAAACGGCGAAACGGCGTAGCGCACGTGGCGTCCTGTTGCCTCGCGGAGACGGATGACAGATTGTGAGCCTTCCTGCAAAGCAGCCTCGTAACTGCCCCCCCAGTTAGGTGCATGTGTGGCCGTGTGCGACAGAAGCGCACCGCCTTGAGCAAGCAACTCGTTAAGCAGCGGAATATTGCGTGCAGCGGCGAGATTGCTTGTGTGAACCGCGAGGCTGAATGGCACATCCATGTCTCGATAGGCGTCCCACAACGGGCGCGCCGATTCCACGTCCTCGTCGCAATCCAAACGCGAGGTGATCGCGGCATCATAGCCCCATGGGATCTCGCTCAGAACTGGTTGGCATGGCAAGGTCTCCGCGCGATGGTTCGCGAGAAACGCCTCAACAATCCGCCATTCGAACGAATCGCAAGGCCCAACTGGACGGTTGAACCACAACACGCTCGCGTCGGCCAACTCCCCCAGTGCGGCATACGAACCGGCACGAACGCCATCGACAGTAACTGCAGCAATTTCCTCGGCGCCTGCGTCCATAGCACGAGAGACGGCCCAGGGCGAACCATCAGCCCGGATCGCGCCGAAGCCAAGGTTATTCCACTCGTCTGTGAAGTCGAATCGCTCGAAGGCCCGTTCCCACTTCGCACCGCCTAGTATGGCGGCACGCTCACCATAGGCGACAACTGCTGGGCTGGCGCGCCAGGCGCGGCTTGGCGCCGCCTGGCTCCGGCTCGCTTCAGGTAGCGACGCCGGCCATTCTGCGGATGCCCACCCCAGCCTGTCTGCCAATACAGGTGGAAGCGTACCGAAAAGAATCAGCTTCCGGCGCCCACCTCGCAGCCAACCGACCAGTAGATCCCCCCAGGAATCGGGCAAATCGACGGCGGCAAGTATCGGATAGCCGACATCGAGTGCACCGTGTCCGGCCAGGGCAACTTGCGCGCGGCTGACCGATCGGCGCAGTGCCGCGGCAACAAGCCGGCCCGCTGTACTCGACGGTTGCGCGAACAATACGCCGATCATGCTGTCACCACATGCCTGAACTTTGCGCGGCGCCCCACGCGCACGAAGTCCTCATGTCCTACGAAGGCAATATCGAATCCCGACGGCCAAAACGTCCTGAGCTTCTGGCGCGTCTCGTCGGGGTTCGCCCATGGTTCGAGCACGAGTCGCAGCGTCGGCAACGTCGTACGCAGATCGATCTGAAACTCCTGAATTCCACCAACCCGGTGGTCGAGGATGTCCTGAATGTGGTGGGTGGGGTAGTCGACGCCGTTGATCGGGACGACATCGTGGATACGGCCTGTGATATTTGTCAGAACGAACGCGTCCGAACGCTCTTCAACGGCAGCAAGATCCCCGGTGGCGTAGCGGATCAACGGCATGAGCTTGTTGCGAAAACCGGTGAAAACAAGTTCATGCGCGCCATCGGCGTTGTCGGAAAGCGGCCGACTCTCGGGCCAGCCTTCCGACTCGAGGACCTGCAAGCCCTTTCCAGAGCCGTTCAATTCATAAGCCATCACGCCCAGCTCGGCCAGGCCGTAACGATCCACTACGCGGCAACGCAATGCCGATGCAATCAGCTCGCGCGCCTTTGGCTCGAGCAGCTCACCGCTCGACTCGAACACGGCAAATGTTTTGCCGCCGCCATATCGACGTTGAACATAGGCGGCCAACGCATGGATCGTCGACGGATGCGCGTGCACGAGATAGGGCTTGCGCCGCTTCAGCGTGGTCCAGATTTCCTCCAGGCCGACGTCATCGATACGGTCAAAGAAGATATTGCTGCGATTCATCGCGAAGCATTTGAAGTCTTCGCGCGATGGCCATTCGGGAATTGGATCGTTGGGGAAACGACACGCAAAGTGCAACTCCGAACGATGGCGCAGCTTGCCGATTGCCTGGCGTGCGAAATACGTTACGGATGACGAATAGTCGGCAGCAGGCTGATCGTAGAATATTGTGCACGACAGACCAGTAGAACCGCCAGTCTTGCAAGCATGATGACGAAGGCTTTCCAATGGCCTGGAGAGCAGTCGATTGCCCTGTTCGCGGATGATGTCCTTCGTCAGATAGGGAAGCGCTTCAAGCTGGCGCGCATCCGTGACTCTTTCGGGATTGAATGAGATCGCTCGGAACAGGTCTCGGTAGTACGGCACCTCGGAGCCGGCAAAGCACAGAATGTCACGCAACCGCCCTAGTGCAATGGCGCGACGTTGCGGAAACGGCAACTTGTAATGATGGCGAAGCTCTGCCACTTTGGCGGCCACGTCACGTCGCTCCATGCGATGAGCGATCGGATACGCGACATAGCCGCCTACGATGCCTTTGGCCAGCCTCAATGGCTGGTGTGCGAAAAGCGTTTCGCCATACTGGAGCAAAGGATGATCAGCTCGCATCTCAATTCAATTGGGGCTTCCGCCGCACTGCTGGCGGCTGATGCATATCGGTCGCCGCAATGGGTGATTGTCTTTCAAGCTCTCTGTTCCGCGATCAGCAACGTCGCCGCGGCATTGCGTGTCCAGACTGTTCGTCTGTAAGTCAGCCTGCCTCCTGCCACGTCACTTCTTCGGCCGCTGCGGGAGCAATCGGAGTATCGGATACGATGCTGCCGTGCTGCATTTCGATTCGCCGAGTGCAAATCCGCTGCACCATATTCGGGTCATGTGAGGCAACCACCAGGATCGAGGCATTGCTAACCAACGCCCCGAGCCGCTTCTCGGCCTTCTCGGCAAAAGCAGCATCACCGACGCTCAACCATTCATCCATGATCAATATGTCTGCCTCAACACTCGTCGAGATAGCAAACGCCAGGCGCAACATCATGCCGCTCGAATACGTCCGTACCGGCAAGTTCAGGTATTCGTCCAACTCGCTGAAATCGGCAATCTCATCAATCTTGCTGCGGATCTTTGCCGGTGTCAGGCCATCCAGAATACCGCGAAGATAAATGTTCTCGAAGCCTGTCGCATCAGGGTCCAGTCCCATTGACACGTCGAGCAGCGAGGCGATCTTGCCCTTTGTTTCCAGCATACCGCTCACCGGGGCGTAGACTCCGGACAGTGTCCGCAACAGCGTGGTCTTGCCCGAACCGTTGTGGCCGACCAAAGCAATCCGCTCGCCATCAGAAAAGCGGAAACTAAGCTGATCCAGCGCCGTCACTACCGCGTGATTGCCTGCATCCCGGCCAATCCGGCCCCCGGTTGTCAGGTTCAACACCGCCTTTTTGAGTGAACGATGCGAGTTTTCGTAGATGGGAAAGGAAACCGAAATTTCCCGGGCATTAATGTATGAACTCACGATGTCACAGCCAGTAAGGAACACGGTTGCGATAGCGACGCATCAACATTTGCGCGACCGCAAAGCCAAACACCAGCAAACCGATTGACCATGCCCACGACTCCCAATGGAGAGGCCGACCGGTGATTGGCGCGCGAACCGTCTCGATCAGGTGGTACAACGGGTTATATTCGGCCACCCAGCTGCGCTCTTTCAATATCTCCGGCGACCACATAACCGGCGTGAAGAAAAACACAATCTGGATCAAATTGCCGACGATTGGCGGAATGTCGCGGAACCGCGCGCACAAGACGCCGAGCGAGACGCCGACCCAAATGCCGTGTAGAAGCAACAGCAGGAGAGCCAGCGGCACCAGAAAAAACTCCCAGGTCGGCCAGTGACCGAACGCGATCAGCACGATCACCACTACCGGGAGGCTATGCAGCAAGATCGCAAAATTACGCCACGCGATCCGGCAAACGTGAATTGTCAACGGAATCCGAACCTGTTTGATCAGGTATGCCGCCCCAATAAACGACAAGCAGCCTTCATTGGCCACTGCACCAATGAACTGCCATACCACCAGGCCGACAGCCAAGTATGGAAGATAGTCGCGGATTTCCTGGTGCAGCAACGTTGAATACAACGCCCCAAGAACCACGACCATGATTGCCGTGCTCAGCGTGAACCAGAATGGTCCAATGACCGAGCGTCGATACCGCTGCTTGATGTCATGCCAGCCTAGCGTTCCCCAGATCCGCGCCGAGCGAATGCCGATGATCAGGTCATCGTTCCCAGCATGCTCCGCGAGATGCCGTTCCGTGCGTCCAGTTGCTGCAATATCCATATCAGACACGTCCATACACGTCTTCGAAGCGGACGATGTCGTCCTCCCCGAGGTAATCTCCGCTTTGCACTTCGATCATGATGAGATCGACAACACCCGGATTCTCCAGCCGGTGCTTGTGTCCCGCAGGGATGTAGGTTGATTCATCCGTGGCAACCAGAAACGATTTCTCGCCGTTGACCACTTTCGCCGTGCCGCGCACCACGATCCAGTGTTCGCTGCGATGGTGATGCATTTGCAGGCTGAGACTCGCGCCCGGCTTCACCTCGATCCGCTTGATCTTGAAACGCGGACCCTCTTCAAGCACCGTATAGGCGCCCCAAGGCCGGCGCACAGTGCGATGTAGCTTATAGGTATCGTGACCGCGCTTCTTCAGCTCGCCGTAGATGTGCTTCACATCCTGCGTGCGATCCTTGTGGGCAATCAGCAGCGCGTCGGGTGTATCGACCACAACGAGATTTTCGACGCCCACCGCTCCAATCAGGCGCTCATGGCTCATCACGAAACAGTTGGTGACGTCGTACATGACCACGTCGCCGTCGATTCTGTTTCCGTGCGCGTCAGCCTTCTGTAGGTCGCCAAGCGCCTTCCATGACCCGATGTCGCTCCATCCAATGTTGCAAGGCACCACCGAGGCACTCGTGCACTTCTCCATCACGGCGTAATCAAGTGACTCATCAGGAACCGCGCGAAAAGCGATTGAATCCAAGTCGATTTGGGTCCACTCCGGGCCAGCTGCGACATGCGATTGCTCCATGCATTCGGTAGCGGCGGCAAGAATGTCCGGCCGGTGCTCATTCAGCTCGCGGAGGATGCTGCCGGCGGTAAAACAGAACATGCCGGAGTTCCACAGGAAACGCCCCGAGGCAAGATATTCCTGAGCCTTTTCCAGCGTTGGCTTCTCTACGAAGCGAACAACCTTCGTACCATCCGCCTCGATATAACCAAAGCCGGTTTCCGGCGAATCGGGCTGGATCCCGAACGTCACGATTTTGCCATCGCGCGATAGTGCTTCCGCACGTGCAACGGCTTCAGCGAACGCAGACTGATCGGCGATCAGGTGATCGGCGGTGAGGACCAGCAAGACCTGGTCCTCACCGAACGTATCGGCCACATACCGCGCAGTTACCGCGATCGCGGCTGCAGTATTGCGCCCCGCAGGCTCCAGCAGGAACGACGTGCGAACGCCATCGATACCGACTTCCCGATACTCGTCGACGGTCTTGAAAAAGAGCTCACGATTGGTCACCGTGATGACATGCTCAACCTCAGGCAAGCCCGCCGCCCGAAGATAGGCCTTCTGCAGCAGGCTCTGTCCATCCGCGAGCCGGATAAATGGCTTAGGATGGTGTTCGCGCGATACCGGCCAGAGCCGGGAACCAGCACCGCCACTCAGAATGATTGGAATCAGACTCACATCGTCCTCGCTACCAACATCGGGCAGAAAGAGAGCAAACTCAAACTGCGTCTTCGAAAACTTCCGCCGCGTCGAAGCGCTGGCCTGCAGCATCCTTCGCTGCGAGCATCGGTTCGGCTATCGGCCAGTCGATCGATAGCGTCGGATCATTCCAGACAATGCTACGTTCGAACTCCTGATACCAGTAGTCAGTGGTCTTGTACAGGAACTCTGCGTACTCTGAAGTCACGACAAAGCCATGCGCAAACCCCTCAGGCACCCACAACTGGCGCTTGTTCTCGGCGGAGAGCGTGACACCGACCCATTGACCGAATGTCGGGGATTGCCTGCGGATATCCACGGCAACATCGAAGACCTCGCCGGCCACCACGCGCACCAGCTTGCCTTGCGGGTTCTTGATCTGATAATGCAGGCCGCGGAGGACCCCACGCACTGAACGGGAATGGTTGTCCTGCACGAACGCCCGCCTCACGCCAGTCGCTTCCTCGAACTGACGAGCATTAAAGCTCTCGAAAAAAAAACCACGATCGTCGCCGAATACCTTTGGCTCGACAATCATGACGTCCGGAATCGCAGTGCGAATGACGTTCAGACTCATTTGATGGACTCCGAGATGATTTGCTGCAGGTATTTGCCGTAGCCATTCTTCGACAGGGGAGCGGCCAATGCTTCGACCTGCTCGGCACTAATCCACTTGCTGCGGAAGGCAATTTCTTCCGGGCAGGCAACCATCAGCCCCTGCCGGTGCTGAAGCGTGGCAATAAAGCTCGCCGCCTCCAGCAACGACTCATGCGTGCCGGTATCCAGCCACGCATACCCCCGGCCCATGATTTCCACGTCCAACTGCGCCATCTCCAGATAACGCTTATTGACGTCAGTGATTTCCAGCTCGCCACGCGGTGACGGCTTAATATCTGCGGCGATATCACAGACTTGGTTGTCGTAAAAGTACAGACCGGTCACCGCATAGTGAGAACGCGGTTTTGCCGGCTTCTCCTCCAGTGACAGCGCGCGGAAATTGTCATCAAACTCCACCACGCCATAGCGCTCCGGATCGTGCACGTGATATGCGAAGACTGTCGCACCTTCCTTCTGCTTGGCCGCCCGATCCAACTGGCGCACGAGGTCGTGCCCATGGAAGATGTTGTCCCCCAGGATCAGTGTGGACGGATCCTTGCCGATGAACTCACGGCCGATCAGAAAAGCCTGGGCCAGCCCATCTGGCGACGGCTGCACCGCATACTGCAAATTGATGCCCCACTTGCTGCCATCGCCAAGCATGTCGGCAAAGCGCGGCGTGTCTTCCGGCGTCGAGATAATCAAGATGTCGCGAATCCCCGCCAGCATCAGCGTGGTCAGCGGATAGTAGATCATCGGCTTGTCGTAGACCGGCAGCAGTTGCTTGGAGACCGATCGCGTGATCGGATAGAGCCGAGTACCGGAGCCTCCGGCGAGGATAATGCCCTTGCGCATGATGTCTTGCTCAGGAAAAGATCTGGTCCAGCAGAAAATGTACGCCCTGCTGCCAATCTGGAAGATGAATACCGAAGGTCTGGCGCAGCTTGCTCGTGCCCAGGCGTGAGTTGGCTGGGCGTGGAGCTGGAAGCGGATACGCCGTAGCGGGGATGGCTTCGATACGCGCCGGATCTACCTTCAGCTCTACGCCTTTAGTCGCGGCATAGCGCAGCACTTCGGTAGCATAGGCGTGCCAGGTGGTTTCACCGGCTGCAGCCAGATGGTAAATGCCGGAGGCAAAGACCTGCCGATCACCGAATAGCCAGTGCCGGGCCACAATCTGCGCGGTCACGTCGGCAATCAACGCAGCCGTGGTAGGCGCGCCGAACTGGTCGGCAATCACGCGCAGGCTGTCGCGCTCGCGGCCAAGACGCAGCATGGTCTTTGCAAAATTGCCACCGTGCGCACCGGCCACCCAGCAGGTGCGAAGGATAAGCGCCTGCGCGCCAATGGCCGCAATGGCCTGCTCGCCAGCGAGCTTGCTTTTGCCGTAAACCGACTGTGGGTTGACCGCGTCGCTCTCCACGTAGGCGCCGACCTTGGTACCGTCGAAGACATAGTCGGTCGAATAGTGAACCAGCAAGCTGCCGAGTGCCCTAGCCTCTTCAGCGAGGATACCGGCAGCGATTCCGTTGATGGCAAAGGCCAGATCCGCGTCCGTTTCGGCCTTGTCCACCGCGGTGTAAGCGGCAGGATTGACGATAACATCGGGCCGGTACTCGCGCACCACGCGACGAATGTCATCCGGGCGCGACAAATCACAGCCCGAACGATCGAGCGCCACGACTTTGCCAAGCGGCGCAAGGCTACGCCGCAACTCGAAACCCACTTGGCCGTTGCTGCCGGTAACGAGAACGGTGGGGATGGCGACGTCAGGCTGCATACTGTTTCGTCACCCAGTTTCGATACTCGCCAGACATCACGTCCTGCACCCACGCCTGGTTATCCAGGTACCACTGCACCGTCTTGCGCAGGCCGGACTCAAACGTCTCCGCCGGCTTCCAGCCAAGCTCGCGCTCCAGCTTGCGGGCATCGATCGCGTAACGACGATCGTGGCCAGGACGATCTTTCACGAAGGTAATCTGGTCACGATACGAGCCGGTTGCCTTGGAGGACAGGTCGTCCAGCAGGTCGCACAGCGTGTGCACTACATCGAGGTTGGTTTTCTCGTTCCAGCCGCCGACGTTGTAGGTCTCGCCGAGTCGCCCCTTGGCAAGCACCTCACGAATCGCCGAGCAGTGGTCACGCACGTACAGCCAGTCGCGCACATTCAGCCCATCGCCATAGATCGGCAGCGGCTTGCCCGCCAGCGCATTGGCGATGATCAGCGGTATCAGCTTTTCCGGGAAATGGTACGGACCGTAGTTGTTGGAACAGTTCGTAGTCAGGACCGGCAAGCCGTAGGTATGGTGATACGCGCGCACCAGGTGATCCGAGGCCGCCTTGGATGCCGAGTACGGGCTGTTGGGCGCGTACGGCGTAGTTTCCGAGAACTGGGGATCGGTCTCGCTCAGCGAGCCGAACACCTCGTCGGTTGAGACATGCAGGAAGCGGAAGTCCGACTTGGCCTGCCCTTCGAGGCTGCCCCAGTAAGCGCGAGCCGCTTCCAGAAGCGTGAAGGTCCCAACGATATTCGTCTGGATGAATTCGCCCGGACCATGGATGGACCGGTCTACATGGCTTTCCGCCGCGAAGTGCACGACTGCACGCGGCTTGTAGGTGGTGAAGAGCTTGTCCAGGGCGTCACGGTCACAAATATCCGTTTGCGAGAACACGTGCCGTGGATCGTCCTCGACCGACGCCAGCGTCTTCCGATTGCCTGCATAGGTGAGTTTATCGACGTTGATGACCCCATCCGCCGATTTGTCGCCCAGCCATGCCAGAACGAAGTTGGCGCCGATAAACCCGGCACCGCCAGTGACCAAAATATGCGACAAAACTTGCTCCTTGCCTCGATATGTTTCGACGACCCGACAAAAGCCGAGCGCCCACCTTGTCCTCTTCCTGGACGGCGGGGCGTTAAGTGCCTGCAGAAGTGGCGGTATTCTATCCGACGGAATGCCCTAACCTACATCCCCTCCCCCTCTTTTTGTAGCCTCATGTAACCATGCCACGGTATATCGGTCACAAAACTACAAATAGAAGCGAAATAGTTTTTCCTTCTCTTGATGGTCAACGTTAAAGTGCATTTTTCGACACTCCATGCCATCGGCGATCTCCAAGGCTGCGCCGCCTCCTTGATCGCCCTGCTGGACCAATTGCCCACGGACACCCCCCTCCGCTTCGTCGGCGACTTGGTCAACCGCGGCCCAGCCTCCCTCCAAACCCTCCGCGCCATCCGCGACATGGGCAGCCGCACTAAAACCGTCCTGGGCAACCACGACATCCACCTCCTCGCCGTCGCCGCAGGCGTGCGCAAGAAGGGCAAATCCGACACCCTGGACGACATCCTCACCGCCCCCGATTGTGAGGACCTACTCACCTGGCTCCGCCACCGCCCCCTGGCTTTACTAGAAAACAACTTCCTCCTGGTCCACGCCGGCGTCCTCCCCCAATGGACCGCCACCCAAGTCATCGACCTCGCCCGCGAAGTCGAAGACCAACTCCAAGGCCCCAACTGGCAAGGCTTCCTCGCCGACATCTTCGGCAACGCCGCCGACCGCTGGCACAACGGCCTGCGCGGCATCGAACGCCACCGCGTGGTAATCAATGCCCTCACCCGGCTGCGCTACTGCACTGTCGATGGCGTGATGGACTTCAAGACCAAGGAAGGCCTGGGCAAGGCGCCGGACGGGTTCATGCCGTGGTTCGACGTGCCGGGGCGGCGTACCGAGGACGTGACGGTGGTATGCGGCCATTGGTCGACGCTGGGCCTGGTCATGCGGCCAAACCTGATGGCGCTGGATACAGGCTGCGTCTGGGGTGGCAAGCTGACGGCGGCCCGGTTGGCACAGGATCCTGCCGAACGGACGGTCGTTCAGGTTGAATGCCCGCAATATTGTGACCCGCTGGCCTGACTGGCAATCCCGCGTTGGCGGGGACGACAGGACGGCTAGCTGATGGCAGCGGAGCTTGGCTGGGGTACGCCGCCGGGCTCGACGGGGTGATTCAGCCGTCGGGCCGCGGCGGCAGCGTGTTCCGGCGCGCCCTGGCTGAGGTGGGCGACCACCTCCCTGGCGGAGTTCGCAAGCTCGCGGCGGTCTCCGGAGGCCGGCACCAGCGCAGGCCCGATTACCAATCTGGCCTTGATCCTGGGTGCGCGCAAGACCGCTTCCAGCGACTGCAGCAGTGTGGTCTCGCCGATGTAGGCGGCGGCAAGCGTCGGTTGACCCGTAGCGGCATCGAGGTAGTTCAGCCCCAGGGGCTGCACCGGTAACCCGCCAGAAATCGGCGCCTGCATCAGGTTGGCGTGGAACGGCAGCACCTCGGTACCGTCGGTCGTGGTGCCTTCGGGGAACACGCCGACGAGGTCGCCCTGCAGCATCACGTCGGTGATGTCGTGCAGCACGCGGTGGGCATCGCGTTTACGCGCCCGTTCGATGAAGATCGTTCCCGTCTTGCCGCACAGCCACCCAATCAGCGGCCAGTCGCGTATCTCCGACTTGGCGACGAAGCGCACCGGCTGCCAGCTGTGGATGACGTAGATATCCAGCCACGAAATGTGGTTGGAAACCACCATCGCGCCCTGGCGGCCGGCGCCGTGCGACGCTGCGCCGGTGGCATCCACCACTTCGACCTCCACCCCGCAAATCCGCAGCAACCGCCGCGACCAGCGGCGGATATGCCACTCGCGCGTGCGCACACCCAGCCACGGGAACAGCAAGGCGCAGGTCACCAGCCCGCGCAGCAGGTGCAGCACCAGCGCGGTCTTGCGCAGCCAGATCATGCGTGGGCGTGGTTTCCGTAGACGACTTGCCCGCCGACCAGGGTCATGCGGACCTTGCCTTCCATCTCGTAGCCGAGCCACGGCGAGTTCTTGCCCTGGCTCTTGATGGAGCGGCGGTCGACCTTCCAGACTTGCTTGGGATCGAACACGCACACATCGGCGGCGCTGCCTACGGCCAGGGTGCCGGCCTTGAGGCCGATCACGCGGGCGGGTTCGGCTGTGATGCGGGCCAGTGCCTGGGCCAGCGGGACCTTGTGGTCGGTGGCCCAGCGCAGGGTCAGCGGCAGCAGCAGTTCCAGGCCGGTTGCGCCTGGCGATGCCTCGGCGAACGGCAGCAGCTTCTCGTCGTCGTCGACCGGGGTGTGATCGGAGCACAGGGCGTCGATGGTGCCGTCGGCCAGCGCGGCGACGATGGCGTCGCGGTCGCGCGGGCTGCGCAGCGGCGGCGAGAAGCGCATCTGCGAATTGAAGTAGCCGATATCCATATCGGTCAGCGCGACGTGGTGGATATTGACGTCGCAGGTCACGGCCAGGCCTTCGCGCTTGGCCTGGCGCACCAACTCCAGCCCGGCCGCGGACGACAGGCGGCACAGGTGCACGCGCGCGGCGGTGCTGCGCATCAGTTCGAAGATGGTGTGCAGGCGCACGGTTTCGGCGATCACTGACACGCCGGACAGGCCCAGGCGCGACGCCACCGCGCCGCTGGCGGCCACGCCGCCGCCAAGGAAGGGGTCTTCCGGGCGCAGCCAGACGGTGAAGCCGAAGGTCTGTGCGTATTGCAGCGCGCGCAGCAGCACCTGGGTGTTATGCACCGGGGCCTCGGCCTGGCTGAAGCCGACGCAGCCGGCCTCGGTCAGCTGGTTCATCTCGGTCAGGGTCTCGCCCTTGAGGCCCAGCGTGAGCGCGCCCAGCGGGTACACGTGGGTCTGGTTCAGGGTGCGGGCGCGGAATTTCAGCATTTCCACCAGGCCGGGCTCATCGAGCACCGGATCGGTATCGGGCGGGCAGACCAGGCTGGTCACGCCGCCGGCGGTGGCGGCGGCCACTTCGGATTCGAGCGTGGCCTTGTATTCGTAGCCGGGCTCGCGCAGGCGCGCGGAGAGGTCGACCAGGCCAGGGCACACGATCAGGCCGCTGGCGTCGATGGTCTTGTTGGCGGTGAAGTCCGCCGGGGCGCTGCCCACGCCGACGATCTTGCCGGCGGCGATGTAGAGGTCCTGCGCGGCGTCGGTGTTGCTGGCCGGATCGATCAGGCGGCCGCCCTTGATGTGAATCTTCATAGCGTGGCTTGTCGTGTCGCTTGGCTGGTTCAGTGTGTTCTGGCTCGTGTCGCTCGACCGCGTCATTCGTCGCTATTTCCCGCCACGATGCCCATCACCGCCATGCGCACGGCGATGCCGAAGGTCACCTGGTTCAGGATCACGGACTGCGGGCCGTCGGCCACGGCGGAGTCGATCTCGACGCCGCGGTTCATGGGGCCCGGGTGCATCACGATGGCGTCGCGATTGGCCAGTGCCAGGCGCTCCGGCGTGAGGCCGTAGGCCTTGAAGTATTCCTGCGCCGACGGCAGCAGCGCGCCGCTCATGCGCTCGTTCTGCAGCCGCAGCATGATGACCACGTCCACGCCCTTCAGGCCCTCTTCCATGTTGTGGAAGACGCGCACACCCATCTGCTCCAGTCCCGACGGCAGCAGCGTGCGCGGGCCAATCGCGCGCACTTCGGGCACTCCCAGCGTGGTCAGCGCGTGGATGTCGGAGCGTGCCACGCGCGAGTGCAGGATGTCGCCGACAATGGCCACCGTCAGGTTGGTGAAGTCCTTCTTGAAGTGCCGGATCGTGTACATGTCCAGCAGGCCTTGCGTCGGATGCGCGTGGCGGCCGTCGCCGGCGTTGATCACGTGCACGTGCGGCGCGACGTGCTCGGCGATCAGGTAAGGTGCGCCCGAGCTGGCATGGCGCACCACGAACATGTCGGCGGACATCGCCGACAGGTTGTTGATGGTGTCCAGCAGCGACTCACCCTTGCTGGTCGACGAGGCGTTGATGTTCAGGTTCAGCACGTCCGCCGACAGCCGCTTGGCGGCGATCTCGAAGGTGGTGCGGGTGCGGGTGGAGTTCTCGAAGAACAGGTTGAACACGCTCTTGCCGCGCAGCAGCGGCACCTTCTTGACATCGCGGTCTGAGTCGGACAGCGATACGAACTGGCTGGCGGTGTCGAGGATGTGCGTGATCATGTCACGCGACAACCCCTCGATCGACAGCAGGTGCTTCAGTTCGCCGTTCTTGGTGAGCTGCGGGTTGCGGAACGTCTTGGTCATGGCTGGTCGGGCGCGGGCAAAAAACGGGGGTGGTCTGGTCTCGGAGCTGGGGGTCAGGCGCGCACGGCGCGCCTGGGGCATTCGGGCCGGTTCAGCCGGTGGCGGAATCGGTAGGTTCGGTCGCAAAGGCGAAATGCGCGCCGGCGCCCTCGCCCTGGCGCGAAAGCACCAGCGTGGTGCCGGGCGGCAGCGCCATCTCGGCGGCAGTCAGGTCGGCGGCAATCGGCAGCTGGCGCCCGCCGCGGTCGACCAGCACGCCCAGCGCCACGCGCGCGGGACGGCCGTAGTCGAACAGCTCGTTGACGGCGGCACGGATGGTGCGGCCCGTGGCCAGCACATCATCGATCAGCAGGATATTGCGGTCATCCACCGAAAACGGCAGCGTGGTCGGCTGGGCCTGGCTGTGCAGGCCTTTCTTGGCATAGTCGTCGCGATGGAAGGCAACGTTGATCACGCCATGCTCGGGCAGTTTCAGGTCCGCGGCCAGCCGCGCGGCGATCCACGCACCGCCTGAGTAGATGCCGGCCACCGACCAGCGCGCGCGCTCAGCCTCGGGGATCAATGCCTGGGCCTGGTCCAGCAGCTTGCGGTACAGCGACTCGGCGTCGGGAACGGAAATCTGCGTCATAGCGGGAATTGGTCGAAATACTGTTGCAGGATGATGCGGGCGGCCTCGGCATCGAGCTCGCCGCGGCGGGCGCCGGCCATCGACGCGGCGCGCGAGGTATAGCGCTCGTCCACCCACTCCACCGGCAGGTCAAAGCGGCCATTGAGCTGGTTGCCGAAACGCCGCGCCAGCTTCATCGAGGGCTGCTCGCCACCTTCGGGGTTGACCGGCATGCCGACGATCAGCTGCACCGGGTTCCACTCCTGGATGAGCGCCGCCACGGCCTCAAAGCGGCCTTCCACGGTGATATTGGGGAGGATGGTCAGCGCACGCGCCTCGCGCGTGATGAAATTGCCCAGCGCGACGCCGATCTTTTTTTCGCCGTAGTCGAATGCCAGGACCGTGCCGTCGCGGGGCAGTTCACGCCCCACGGCATCAGGCATGCCCGGCCTCGCCGGACAGCATGGTGAAGTCGATGCCCAGCAACCGAATGGCGGCGGCGAAGCGCTCGTCGGGCGGCACGCTGAAGATGATCTCGGGGTCGGCCTGGACCGTCAGCCAGCCGTTGCGGCTGAGCTCTTCCTCCAGCTGGCCGGCACCCCAGCCGGAGTAACCCAGCGTCAGCAGGAAGCGGTGCGGGCCGCTGCCGTTGGCCACAGCCTCCAGCACGTCCTTGGAGGTGGTCATCTCCAGCCCGCCCGGCACAGCCAGCGACGAGACATAGACGCCCACCGGGTCATGCAGCACGAAGCCGCGCTCGGTCTGCACCGGGCCGCCGAAGTAGACCGGCTGGTGCGCGACTGGCTGGATTTCAAGCTTGAGGTCGATCTTGTCGAACAGCGTGGCCATGTCGATGTCGATGGGCCGGTTGATCACCAGCCCGAGCGCGCCACGATCATTGTGTTCGCAGATATAGACGACGGAACCCGAAAAAGTCGGATCGGCCATGCCAGGCATGGCAATCAGGAACTGATTGGTCAGATTGATAGGTGCTTCGGGCTTCGCCATGCCTTGCATTTTATCAAATCGCCGGGGGTCTTCCGGAAAAGATTGGCGGGCGCTGCAGTGCAGCAATGAGCGCCCCGCCACGCTCTGGAACTGTCGTTTGGCTCAATCCTTGCCGGCCAGCGCCGCCAGCTCTTGCGCCGTCAGCCAGCGCCACCCGCCTTCGGCCAGGGCCGGATCGAGCTGCAGGCCGCCAATGGCGCTGCGATGCAGCGCGCTGACATGGTTGCCGGCCGCCGCCACCATGCGCTTGACCTGATGGTACTTGCCTTGCACCAGGGTCAGCCGCAGACTGCGTTCGCCGGTGATCTCACACGCTTCTGCCGCGATCGGTGCCGGTTCGTCGAGCAGCTGCACGCCACTGCACAGCGCTTCGGCCTGTTCCGGCGTGACCGGCTCGGCAGTCGTCACTTCATAGATCTTGGGTACCTTGCGCTTGGGCGAGGTCTGGGCGTGGATGAACTGGCCATCGTCGGTCAGCAGCAGCAACCCGGTGGTGTCGTGGTCCAGCCGCCCCACGGCCTGCACCTCGCGCTGGCGCAGCGGCACCGGCAGCAGGTTGTAGACGCTGGGATGATGGCGCGGACGCTGCGAGCACTCGTAGCCGGTGGGCTTGTTCAGCATCAGGTAGGCCTTGGTGCAGGCCAGCCATTCCTCGCCGTCGACGGTGAGCCGCAGGCCGTCGACTTCAAACTGCGCGCGCGGGTTTTCGCACAGTTCGCCGTTGACTTCGACCAGCCCGGCGGCGATCAGGTCGCCGCAGTACCGGCGCGTGCCAAAGCCCTGGGATTGGAGGATGCGGTCGAGTGTCATGTAATGGATGGTGATAGGGATGGATGGTGACGCGGATGCTGTGTGGCAGTCCGGATTGCTGCCGCAGTTTGCCTGCGGTCGGTGCGCCCCACTCCCGCTTGCGGGAGAGAGGGAGCACTCGATCGGTTAGTTCACGTGCAGCCTGAAATCCTCACGCCGCCAGCATCGCGCTCTCGCGATAATGCCGCTGCGCGTCGTCGAAGCGCTCGGTTTCCTCGAAGAGCCGCGCCAGCGCCAGGTGCGTGCGCACGCGCAGGCGGCGCTGCTGGTCGGGCTCGGCGTATTTGAGCGCGCGCTCGAAGCTGGACTGGGCCTTGCCCCACAGCTTCTCGCCCAGGCACAGCACGCCCAGCGTGTAGTAGAGGTCGGCGTCGGCGGGATGCGCCGCCAGCCATTTCTCGGCCTGCTGGATCTGCGGCAGCGCGTGGCCGGGAACTGCGCAATCGGCATAGCGCAGCACCAGGCGGCTGTCCCAGTTGACCTTGAGCGCGTCTTCGATGATGCGGCGGGCCTCGTTCTGCCGGCCCAGCGCTGCGAAGTAGCGCGCGGCGGGCTCGGCGATGCGGGTGGCGCGGCGCTCGTCGGCGGACAGCGAGCGCCAGAACTCAGACAGCGCGTCGGCGTCGTGGCGGCGCTCGTCCAGCATGGCTTCGACGGCCATCTGCTTGAGCCGCAGCGCCAGCACCGGATGCAGCGCGTTGCGCTTTTCCAGCGAGCGCGCCAGGCGCAGCACCTCGGTCCAGTTCTTCAGGTGCTGGTGCGCGCGCAGCGCGATGCGCTGCACGTGGATCTGGCGCGCACCCTGCGACTGCAGCTGGGCGATGGTTTCCAGCGCGCCGTCGGCGTCGCGGGCATCGACCAGCAACTCGGCCATCGACACCAGCCGTGCCTGCTCGCGCTCGGGGTCGGTGACCTGCGACATCCAGGCGTCGCGCCGCTCGGTTTCCTGCATCCGGTGCGCGGCGCGGGCGCCGATCAGCGCGGCGGTCTGGGCCTGGTCGTCCCAGGACTGCGCCTCGCGCGCGGCGCGCTCGGCGCGGGCGAAGCGGCCGGCAAACAGGTTTTCGATCGACTCGCGCAGCGCCGCCTGTGCCTTGCTCATGCGGCTGCGCTCGCGGTAGGCGGCGGCGCGGCGCGGCATGTCGGCCAGATGGCGGACGGTGGACATCACCGTCCACACCACGAAGAACAGCAGCAGCAGCAAGGCCAGCGCCAGGTTCAGCGACAACTCGACGCGGTACGGCGGATAGAACAGCACCACATTGCTGTGGTTGAACTGCGTGAACAGGGCCAGCCCGACGGCGCCGCCAAACAGGACCGCAACCCAGAACAGAAGGCGCATGGGCTTACTCCTTCTTCAGGGCATGCAGCGCGCCCAGGCTTTCGGACATGGTCGGCAGCTGCACCGTGACCGCCCCCGCCTGCGCCTGCCGCAGCAGCGTCAGCACCCCCTGCACCCGGCGCGACTTGGTATCGAAATAGCGGCTGATCATCGCCTGCGCGGCGGCCAGGTCATTGCGGAACACGGGTTCGTTGCGCGACAGCAATGCCAGGCGCGCATTGAGCAGGCGCAGCTTGACGTTCTCGCGCAGGAACCAGCCCTGATCGCCAGACAGCAGCAGCGCCTCGGCGTCGTCGACCTTGCGGATGCGGACCACCTGCGCCAGTTCCTCGCGCAGGTAGTCCCACAGGCGCGTGAACCAGCCCGGACCCGTGCCGTTGGCGGCGGCCGGCGCGCTGGCACCGTTGCCGGCGGCACCCTTGCGGGCGTCGGCCTCGCTGCGTTCCAGCATGCGTTCGCTGGACAGCAGCGGCAGTGCGTCGACCTGGTTGATGGCCTCGTCCAGCTTGATTGCGGCGCCGGTCAGATCGGTGTCGGGCACCGCCTTCATGCGCGCGACGTCGCGCGCGATCGCGCGGCGCAGCAGGTTGTATTGCGGCTTGTCGGCGCGCGCCAGGCGGGCGTCGGCGCTTTGCAGCGCGGCCAGCGCCACCTGCACGTTGCCGGTCAGTTGCAGTTGCTGGCCGGCACTGGTCAGCAGCTGCTGGATCTCGGCGATTTCCCAGTCGTCGCGGTTGCGCATCAAGTCCTGGTAGACCTGTTCCAGCGCCACCTGCTTGTCGCGGGTCTCGCCGACCTGGTTCTCCAGCGCACCGACCTTGGCCTGCAGTTCCTTGACCGTCTCCTGCGCGTTGCGGGTCAGCACGCGCGACTCCTGCACCAGCGCATCGTTGCTTTGCTGGCGGCGCGCCAGCTCGCCGGTCAGGTGGTCAACGCGCTGCTGCAGCCACCAGAAGCCGCCAGCCGTTGCCACCACCAGCACGGCGACCAGCGCCCACAACGCAGCGGACCGCCGTGAGGCTGCACTGGGAGCAGCGGGGGTCGCGGGGCCCGGCGCGGGCGCGGCTTGCGCCGATGCTGCGGAGGCCGCCGTGGGCGGCGGCGTAGCGGAGGAGGACGTGGTTTCTTGCGTCACGCGTTCGACCTTCGTTGACGTTGCGGGAACTGCTGCGTCCGGCACGGGGGCCGGCGGCGCTTCGGCTTTGGCGCTCGGCGGGCTGGCTTCGATTGCCGCGCTGGCCATGCTTGCCGGCGCCGGACCGGCATGGGCATCGGCCCACTGCAGGCACGCCGCCAGCAAGCCGGCATCGCCCGGGGCGGCGCGCAGGACATGGGGGAAACCCAGCGCCAGCGCCTGTTCGGCGATTCTCGCATGCGGCGCGATGCACTGCACCTGCCGCAGGGCAGCGTCTTCCTCAGGCGACAGATGCTGGCGTGCCAGCGCGTCAAGGTTGCGCACCGCTTCAGAACTGGTTATGAGCCACGCGTGCGGCGCCGCGCCGGGACGCAGGTTGTCGCGTACGGCCTGCCACTGCATGGCGCTGGGTTCGGGCAGCGTGCGCTGGTAGGCCTCGACGGCCTCGACCTGGGCACCGGCCTCGCGCAGGCGGTCGCCCAGCCAGTCGCGCCCGCCGTTGCCGCGGATGATCAGGACCGGCTTGCCCGCCAGCGCGGCGGGATCAAGCCGGGCCCACAGGGCCTCGGAATCAAAGCGCAGCGCTTCGGCGTCCGGCGCGGCGTCATCGGCGCCCTGCCCGTTCGCGACAGCGCCCGCGGGCGCAATCACCCGGCACGCGGGCGGCGTGATGCCGCGCTCGGCCAGGGCGGCGACGCTGGCCGGCCCGACCACCGCCAGCGGCACCTGCGCCGGCCATTGGGCCACGGACGCGCCCTGCACGCCGGCCAGCGCGTCGAGCGCGTAGGTAATGGCATTGGGACTGACAAAGACCACCAGCGCAAAGGTGTCCAGCCGCGCCAGTGCCGCGCGCAGCGGCGCGTCGTCAGCGGCCGGGCCGATGGCCAGCAAGGGAAAGCTGAGTACGTCCAGGCCCGCGGCCTGCAGCGCCTCGGTCAGTTGCCGGGACTGCCCGGCGGGTCGTGTGACAACGACGGTCGGGCTGGGCATGGGGCAGCCTCAGGCAGGAGCTTGGGAGCCGGCGGGATCGCCAGAATCGGCCAGTGCCGCGAGGATGGCTTCGGCACCCTGCGCCAGCAGGTCGCGCGCGCAGGCCTGGCCCAGCGCTTCGGCGGCGGCCAGGTCAGCAGCCGGTCCGGACGCGGCAGCGCGGATGGCGCGCGTGCCATCGGGCAAGGCGACAAAGGCGTCCAGCCTCAACTGATCGCCTTCCCAGCGCGCATGGGCGGCCAGCGGCACCTGGCACGAGCCGCCCAGCATGCGCGACACGGCGCGCTCGGCGGTCACGGCCAGCGCCGTCGGCTGGTGGTTCAGGGTTGCCAGCCATTGCGCCAGTTCAGGGCGGTTCGCCGGGATCTCGATGCCGAGGGCGCCCTGGCCTGCGGCCGGCAGCGACACCTCGATCGGGATCAGCGCGCGGATTCGCTCGCCCAGGCCCAGGCGCTTGAGGCCGGCGGCGGCCAGGATGATGGCGCCGTATTCGCCGCGATCCAGCTTGCCCAGCCGCGTGTCCAGGTTCCCGCGCAGCGGCTTGATCACCAGTTGCGGGTAGCGGCTGCGCAGCGCGGCTTCACGGCGCAGGCTGGAGGTGCCGACCACGGTGCCGGCCGGCATCTCGTCCAGCGAGGCGTAGGCGGAAGACACCAGCGCGTCGCGCGGATCCTCGCGTTCCATCACCGCGGTCAGGGCGAAGCCTTCGGGCAACTCCATCGGCACATCCTTGAGCGAATGCACCGCCAGGTCTGCCCGGCCTTCGTCCATCGCGAACTCCAGTTCTTTGACAAACAAACCCTTGCCGCCGACTTTGGACAGCGTACGGTCTAGAATCTGGTCTCCGCGCGTCGTCATGCCAAGAATGGACACGTCGCACGCGGGATAGTATTGTTGCAACGCAGCACGCACATGTTCTGCCTGCCACAGGGCCAGACGGCTCTCTCGGGAGGCAATGACGAGCTTTTGCGGAAGATTGCGAGACACGACAGCGGTAGAGGAAGACAGGGTGGCAGACGACATGCGCCAATGGTAGCACGCGCCCCAATAGCCCCTCCGCACCAATAGATAAGCTTAGAGAAGCAGAACGAGGAGATTGCATGACGCAGCATGCTGCGCGCCCCCACGGCCGGCGGACCGCCCCGGCTGCGAAAGACCAAAGCCCTGCCCTCGGCGCCGGCCAAGGTGACGCAAACGGCGCATCCACCACCGAATCGAAACGCCCCGCCACCCGCAGCGGGACCAAACGTTCCCCCAAGCCCAAGCTTTCCATCGTGTCGAGCAACGGAACCGCCATCGCCCCCACCGCCCGCCGCACCGCCGACAAGGACGTGCCGCTGCGCGAGGACATCCGCTTCCTGGGCCGCCTGCTGGGCGAATGCCTGCGCGAACAGGAAGGCGACGCAGCCTTCGAGGTGGTCGAAACCATCCGCCAGACCGCGGTGCGCTTCCGCCGCGAGAACGACCGCGCCGCCGGCGCGGAGCTGGACCGCCTGCTCAAGCGCCTGTCGCGCGACCAGACCAACCAGGTCGTGCGCGCGTTCAGCTATTTCTCGCACCTGGCCAATATCGCCGAGGACCAGCACCACAACCGCCGCCGCCGCGTGCACGCGCTGGCCGGCTCGCCGCCGCAGGCGGGCAGCCTGGCCCACGCGCTGGAGGCGATCGACGCTGCCGGCGTGACCGGCAAGCAGCTGCGCAAGTTCCTGGACGAGGCCCTGATCGTGCCGGTGCTGACCGCGCACCCGACCGAAGTCCAGCGCAAGAGTATTCTCGACGCCGAGCGCGAGATCGCCCGCCTGCTGGCCGAGCGCGACCTGCCGATGACCGCGCGCGAGCGCGAGCACAACACCGCGCAGCTGCGCGCCAAGGTCACCACGCTGTGGCAGACCCGCATGCTGCGCGATTCGCGCCTGACGGTGGCCGACGAAATCGAAAATGCGCTGTCGTACTACCGCACCTGCTTCCTGCGCGGCATTCCGCAGCTGATGAGCGAACTGGAAGAAGACATCGCCGCGGTGTTCCCGGCCACGCGCAAGCGCAAGGGCACCCCCGGCGCACAGCCGGCGCCGCTGGCGCCGTTCCTGCAGATGGGCTCCTGGATCGGCGGCGACCGCGACGGTAACCCCAACGTCACCGCCGAGACGCTGGAGCACGCCGCCAGCCAGCAGGGGCAGATGATCATCGACTGGTACCTGGACGAAGTCCATGCGCTGGGCGCGGAGCTGTCGATGTCCACGCTGATGGTCGACGCCAGCCCGGAACTGCTGGCGCTGGCCGAGCGCTCGCCCGACCACTCCGAGCATCGCGCCGACGAGCCCTACCGCCGTGCGCTGATCGGCATCTACGCGCGCCTGGCCGCAACCAGCAAGGCGCTGACCGGCCACGCCGTGCCGCGCCGCCCGGTGGCGCCGGCCGAGCCCTATGACAGTGCCGAGGCCTTTGCCGCCGACGTGCAGGTGGTGGTCGACTCGCTGCGCGCCAACCATGGCCAGGCGCTGGCCAATGGCCGCATCGACGCGCTGGCGCGCGCCATCGGCGTGTTCGGCTTCCACCTGGCATCGGTCGACATGCGCCAGGTCTCGGACGTGCACGAGGCGGTCATCGCCGAGCTGTTCGCCGCCGCCGGCATCGCCCCCGACTACGCCGCCCTGCCCGAGGCGCGCAAGCTGGAACTGCTGCTGGCCGAGCTGCGCCAGCCGCGCCTGCTGACGCTGCCGTGGCATGAGTACTCTGAGCAGACCCGCAAGGAACTGGCGATCTTCGCCGCCGCGCGCGAGCTGCGCGCGCGCTATGGCAAGCGCATTGCGCGCAACTACATCATCTCGCACACTGAGACGCTGTCGGACCTGGTCGAAGTGATGCTGCTGCAGAAGGAATCCGGCATGCTGCAGGGCACGCTGGGCAGCAAGACCGACCCGGCGCGCATGGAGCTGATGGTGATCCCGCTGTTCGAGACCATCGAGGACTTGCGCAACGCCGCCGGCATCATGCAGTCGCTGCTGGACCTGCCGGGCTTCGATTCGGTGATCGCGCACCATGGCGTCGAGCAGGAAGTGATGCTCGGCTACTCGGACTCGAACAAGGACGGCGGCTTCCTGACCTCCACCTGGGAGCTGTACAAGGCCGAGCTGGCGCTGGTGCAGCTGTTCGAGCAGCGCCAGGTCAAGCTGCGCCTGTTCCACGGCCGCGGCGGCACCGTCGGCCGCGGCGGCGGCCCGACCTACCAGGCCATCCTGTCGCAGCCGCCGGGCACGGTGAACGGCCAGATCCGGCTGACCGAGCAGGGCGAGATCATCAACAGCAAGTTCGCCAACGCCGAGATCGGCCGGCGCAACCTGGAGACGGTGGTTGCGGCCACGCTTGAAGCCTCGCTGCTGCCGCAGCAGAATGCGCCCAGGGAGCTGGACACCTTCGAGGCCGTCATGCAGCAGCTGTCGGACCGCGCCTTCACCGCCTACCGCGACCTGGTCTACGAGACCCCGGGCTTCAAGGACTACTTCTTCGCCACCACGCCGATCACCGAGATCGCCGACCTGAACCTGGGTTCGCGCCCGGCCTCGCGCAAGCTGATGGACAAGAAGAACCGCCGCATCGAAGACCTGCGCGCAATCCCGTGGGGCTTCTCGTGGGGCCAGTGCCGACTGCTGCTGCCGGGCTGGTACGGCTTCGGCAGCGCGGTCAAGTCGCTGCTGGACACTGCGCCGGACGACAAGGCGCGCAAGCTGGCCGTGACCACGCTGCGCCGCATGGTCAAGACCTGGCCGTTCTTCTCGACGCTGCTGTCCAACATGGACATGGTGCTGGCCAAGACCGACCTGGCCGTGGCCTCGCGCTACGCCCAGCTGTGCGACGACGCGGCCCTGCGCCGCACCGTGTTCAACCGCATCAGCAAGGAATGGCACCTGACCTGCGAGATGCTGACACTGGTCACCGGCCACCAGGAACGGCTGGCGGACAACCCGCTGCTGGCGCGCTCGATCAAGAACCGCTTTGCCTACCTCGACCCGCTGAACCACTTGCAGGTCGAGCTGCTCAAGCGTTTCCGCTCGGGCAAGGATGGCGATGACATCCGGGTGCGGCGCGGCATCCACCTGACCATCAACGGGGTCGCGGCGGGCCTGCGCAATACGGGCTGATTGGCGTCAGAGTGCTGCCGGTTTGCGCCCCTCTCCCGCGTGCGGCAGAGGGGCGCGTCCACATCGGGCGACAGCTTTTTCAAATGGCGCCAGTCTGACCCCTCACCCCACAAACGCCCCCGGCACCGGATCTTCACCCAGCGCGTGCAGCAGCACCGCCCAGTGCATCGCCTCGTCCCCGAGGATGCTGCCGGCGGCGCGGGTCAGTTCACGGTTGTGGAAGTTCGGCAGCACGCCCAGGTAGGCGGCGGTGGCGCCCTTCTCCAGTCCCGCGGCAAAACGCAGCACATCGGCCTGGGTCTTCAGCTTTTCAGTCGGGAAGGTGTATTCCGACGCCTTCTTCGCCACCACCGGCGTGCCGCCCAGCTTCGACACTGTCCCGGCCAGCACCTGCGCGTGCGCCTTGTGGTGGTCCTGGAACTTGACCGCGGTGGCAAGCACCGGCTTTTGCAGCAGGCCGCTTTCCGCGCCGACCTGGTAGGCGGCGATCGCCTGGTATTCCAGCCCCAGCGCGGTGTTCAGGATATTGATGTCGTCCCTGGTGCTGCCCGATTGGGTCTGCGCCCAGGCCGGCATGGACTCGCCAAGGCTGATGACGGCCAGCGAGCCCAGCGCGAACAGCCCCGGCGCCTTGAGCAGCCCGCGGCGGCGCGCATCGGGCGCGGTCACAATGCGGTCACGGGAATCGGTCGGATCTGCCGTGGCGGCAGTCGTGCGCATGCGTTCCATGGTGTTCTCCTGTGTGGGATCAACGGCGCCGCGGCCCGCAGCCCGGGGCCGCCATCGTGCGCCTGCCACCTGATACGCACGCCGGGGCCAATCGGATGCAAGGTCGTGCCTATAATCCGGCAACACCCTTTCGCGAGACGCCCCGGTGCCCCCTTCTCCGGTGTCCCCTTCCACCGAAACCTACGCCGCGCCGCCCGGCGCCGAGCGCCTTGCGGCCCTGCTCCAGGCCGTGGCCATCGGCGAGCGGCAGGCGCTGCGCGGCCTCTATGACCTCACCGCGACGAAACTGTTTGGCCTTGCGCTGCGTATCACTGGCAGGCGCGATTGGGCGGAGGATGTCGTGCAGGAAAGCTTTGTCAGCATCTGGCACCACGCCGGCGACTACCGGCCGCACCTGGCCGCGCCGATGACCTGGATGACCGCGATCGTGCGCAACCGCGCGCTGGACTGCCTGCGCCGGGCAACCGCGGCACGCGTCGGGCAGACGGTCGAGCTTGACGAAGACCTGGGCGAATGGCTGGCCGACGACGCGGCCGGCCCCGCGGAACTGGCCGATGCCAGCCAGCAGGCACGCGCGCTCAACCGCTGCCTACAGCGCCTCGAGCAGCCGCAGCGCCAGGCCATCATGCTGGCCTACCTGCAGGACCTGAGCCACGCCGAGCTGGCTGCCCGGCTGCGCGCGCCGCTGGGGACGGTCAAGTCCTGGATCCGGCGCGGCCTGGAACGGCTGCGCAGCTGCATGGAGGGCGCGGCATGAAGCTGGCCAGCCATCCCGACCTGCTCGACCGCATCGCCGCGCAGTACGCGCTGGGGGTGCTGCGCGGCGGCGCACGGCGCCGCCTGGAACAACTCGCGCGCGAAGAGCCCGCGGTGCGCGCCGCGATCCACCGCTGGCAGGCGCGGCTGGCGGGCGTGGCTGAGTTGCAGGCGGCCGCCGAGCCGGTCGACAAGGTGTGGTGTGGGATCGAGGATCGCCTCGGCTGGAAGGTGGCTGATCCGGCCAGTCGGCCGACGCACTCGGCCCGTGACACCCGTCCCGCGGACGGCTGGTGGCAGCGCCTGTGGTCGGCCCCGGTCTTCTGGCGTGGCGCCGCGGCGGCAATGGCCATGGTGGCGGTGCTGGCCGTCGGCATCGGCATCCAGCTGGCCCGGCAGGATCAGACGGCGCCGGCCGAGGTCGTCGCCGTGCTGAACGACGACCGTGCCCAGCCTGCGATGCTGGTGTCGTGGGATGCCGGCGCACGCAGCCTGATCGTGCGCCGCCTGGATCACCTGGCCCTGAGCGACCAGCAGGTACTGCAGCTGTGGGCGCTGCCTGCGGGCAGCAAGCCGCAGTCGCTGGGCGTGATCGGCCGGGCACCCGAAGCCCGGCTGGCGCTGGCGCGGTTGCCCGCGGCGGTGCCCGCGCTGGCGGTCAGCATCGAGCCGCCGGGCGGCTCGCCCAATGCCGATGGGCCAAGCGGCCCGGTGGTGTTCAAGGGGCCGGTGATCCACAGCCGGCTCTGATGATCGGCGCTGCCGTGCCGGCCAGCGCCGCCAGCGGGCCGGCGGGCGATATAATCGCCGTTTCCCAATTTCTCGCGCCCGCCGCCGTCCACACGCCGGCGCCTGCCCGCGCGAGCCACTGCAGCCGACGTCCATGTCCACCTCCCAACTTGCCAAGAAAGGCGAAGCCTGGTCCGCCCGCTTCTCCGAACCGATGTCCGACCTGGTGAAGCGCTACACCGCCTCGGTGTTCTTCGACAAGCGCCTGGCCCTGTTCGACATCCAGGGCTCGCTGGCCCACGCGGCCATGCTGGCAAAGCAGGGCATCATCGCCGAGGCCGACCGCGCCGAGATCGAGCGCGGCATGGCGCAGATCAAGGCCGAAATCGAGGCCGGCGGCTTCGAGTGGAAGCTGGACCTGGAAGACGTCCACCTGAACATCGAGGCGCGCCTGACCGCGCTGGTGGGCGATGCCGGCAAGCGCCTGCACACCGGCCGCTCGCGCAATGACCAGGTCGCCACCGACATCCGCCTGTGGCTGCGCAGCGAGATCGACAACATCATCGTGCTGCTGGGCGCGCTGCGCGCCGCGCTGCTGGACCTGGCCGAACAGAACGCCGACACCATCCTGCCCGGCTTCACCCACCTGCAGGTGGCGCAGCCGGTGACCTTCGGTCACCACCTGCTGGCCTACAACGAGATGTTCACGCGCGACGCCGAGCGCATGGCCGACTGCCGCAAGCGCGTCAACCGCCTGCCGCTGGGCGCGGCTGCGCTGGCCGGCACCAGCTACCCGATCGACCGTGAGTTCGTGGCGCAGCAGCTGGGCTTCGACGGCGTGTGCCGCAACTCGCTGGACGCCGTGTCGGACCGCGACTTCGCCATTGAATTCTGCGCCGCCGCCGCGCTGGTGATGACGCACGTGTCGCGCTTCTCGGAGGAGCTGGTGTTGTGGATGAGTCCGCGCGTGGGCTTTATCGACATCGCCGACCGCTTCTGCACCGGCAGCTCGATCATGCCGCAGAAGAAGAACCCGGACGTGCCCGAACTGGCGCGTGGCAAGACCGGCCGCGTCAACGGCCACCTGATCGGCCTGCTGACGCTGATGAAGGGCCAGCCGCTGGCGTACAACAAGGACAACCAGGAAGACAAGGAGCCGCTGTTCGACACGGTCGATACCGTCGTGGACACGCTGCGCATCTTCGCCGACATGGTGCCGGGCATCACCGTCAAGCCCGAAGCGATGCGCGCCGCCGCGCTGCAGGGCTATGCCACTGCCACCGACCTGGCCGACTACCTGGTCAAGAAGGGCCTGCCCTTCCGCGACGCCCACGAAGCCGTGGCCCACGCGGTGCGCGCCTGCGACAGCCGCCAGTGCGACCTGGCCGACCTGACCGTGGCTGAGCTGCGCGAGGTCTCGGGCCTGGGCGACAAGGCCGCGCTGATCGGCGACGACGTGCACTCGGTGCTGACGCTGGAAGGCTCGGTCGCCGCGCGCGACCATATCGGCGGCACGGCGCCGGCGCAAGTGCGCGCCGCCATCGCGGCCGCACGCGCGGCGCTGTAATACCGGACCGTGCTGTAAGTTTCGCGTAAGTTTTACGCAAGAAGAAGCCACCGCGGCGCGAGCCCGGTGGCTTTTTTTGTTGATGTTCCCCATTCTGGCGCAATCTCGTCGCCCCCGTAGGTAGTAGCCCCTAGCGCCTGTAGATTTTGTTACAGATAAACTAATCGCCGCAAAAACCGGGGAGACAACCCATGTATTACTTGCTTGGTCTGTCACGACAGATCGACAGGTTGAATCAGCACACTGGCAGGCTTGCAAACATCATGATCCTGCTGTCGTGCCTGATCAGCGCAGGCAACGCCCTTCTGCGCTATGGCTTCAACTTGAGCGACAACTGGCCACTCGAACTGCAGTGGTACATGTTTGCCATTGCCGTGATGTTCGGCGCCTCCTACACCTTCCAGCGCAATGAGCACGTGCGCGTAGACCTGATCTACGGCAACGTCTCGGAACGCGCGCAGCACTGGATCGACATCTTCGGCATCGTCGTGTTCCTGCTGCCGTCGTGCCTGCTGTTCACCTGGCTGTCGTGGGACTCGTTGTTCCTGCCCTCGTGGCGCATCCTCGAGCAATCGGGAAATTCCGGCGGCCTGCCGCGTTACCCGATCAAGCTGGTGGTGCCCATCGGCTTTGCCCTGCTGACGCTGCAGGGCGTGTCCGAACTGATCAAGCGCTTCGCCGCCCTCAAGGGCCTGGTGCGCATCGAATCCAAGTACGAGAGGCCGGTTCAATGATTCCGTTGGAATATATGCCGCCGATGATGTTCGGCGGCCTGGTGCTGTTCATGCTGATCGGCTTCCCGGTCGCGTTCTCGCTGTCGGCGGTGGGCCTGGCCTTCGGCTTCCTGGCGATCGAATGGGGTTACTTCCCGATCAGCTTCCTGCAGGCCGTGCCGAGCCGCGTGTTCGGCAGCGTGCTGGCCAACGAGCTGCTGCTGGCGATCCCGTTCTTCACCTTCATGGGCGCCATCCTGGAGAAGTGCGGGCTGGCCGAGGACATGCTGGACTCCATGGGCCAGCTGTTCGGCCCGGTGCGCGGCGGCCTGGGCTATTCGGTGATCATCGTCGGCTTCATCCTGGGCGCGATCACGGGCACGGTGGCCGCACAGGTGATCGCCATGGCGATGATCTCGCTGCCGGTGATGATGCGCTACCGCTACAACATGAAGTACGCCACCGGCGTGCTGGCCGCATCGGGCACCATCACGCAGCTGGTGCCGCCCTCGCTGGTGCTGGTGGTGCTGGCCGACCAGCTCAAGACCCCGCTGGGCAGCGCCGACGTGGGCAGCATGTACCTGGGCGCGTGGGGCCCATCGGTGGTCCAGATCGCGCTGTTTGCACTCTATACCTTCTTCCTGACGCGCTTCAAGCCCGACTGGCTGCCGCCGGTTCCCGCCGAAGCGCGCACGCTGCGCGGCTGGGCGCTGTGGCGCAAATGCCTGCGCGGCATCATCCCCTGCGCGGTGCTGATCTTCCTGGTGCTCGGCACCATCATGCTGGGCATTGCCACGCCGACGGAATCCGGCGCCATGGGCGCGGTCGGCGCGCTGGTGCTGGCCGTGATCCGCGACAAGGCCTTTAGCCGGATCGACCGCCAGGTCTACCGTGTCGGCATCGCCGCCACGCTGGTGGCCGCGGCGGTGGGCTTCTTCGCCTTCGGCTCGCACGTGTTCCGCATCCCGCTGGCGGTGGTGTACCTGGTCATCCTCTGGCTGCTGCTGCGCGCAGGCCAGATGACCGAGCTGCGCCTGCTGATCGTCGATGCCTACCAGTCCACCGCGCGCATCACCGCGATGGTGGTGTTCATCCTGATCGGCTCCACCTGCTTCTCGGTGGTGTTCCAGGGCGTGGACGGCGGCGCCTGGGTGGAGCATCTGTTCACCTCGCTGCCAGGCGGCTGGATCGGCTTCCTGATCGTGGTGAACCTGTTTATCTTCTTCCTGGCCTTCTTCCTGGACTTCTTCGAAATCGCCTTCATCGTGGTGCCGATGCTGGCACCGGTGGCGGTCAAGGTGCTGGCGCCGGTGGTGGCCGACTCCATGGGCGGCAACCCGGAGGCCGCGGCGACGGCGGCGCTGGTGTGGTTCGGCGTGATGCTGTGCGTGAACATGCAGACCTCGTTCATGCACCCGCCGTTCGGCTTCGCGCTGTTCTACCTGCGCGGCATCGCCCCGAAGGAAGTAAAAAGCTCCGACATCTACTGGGGTGCTCTGCCCTGGGTCGGGCTGCAGATGGTGATGGTGCTGCTGGTGATGTTCTGGCCAGGCATGGTGACGGGGCTGCTGGACAAGGGATCGCTCAAGCACAGCAACGCGGCAGAGGTCAGCATCCCGCTTGGCGGAGAGCCGGAGAAACCGGCGTCGGCGCCAGGACCAGCCGCCCCGCCGGGTTCGCTGGAACTGCCAGGCGCGGCACCGGCACCTGAGCCCGCGGCACCACAGTTCGAGTTCGAAAAGAAGAACTGATCAGATAGCCGATCCAAGGCCCCGCAGCAATGCGGGGCCTTTTCATTGGCGCGGGTCCGCGCCGGCGCCGGCGTGCGCGCGTTCTTCCGCCAGGCGGCGCGGGAAGGTGCCGCGCTCTACCTGTCGGCGCTGACTGTGGGCGAGCTCCAGCGCGCCGTTGCGCTGACCCGCCATCGCGGCGATACGGCGCAGGCCGCGGTGCTGGAGCAATGGCTGGCAACCGTGCTGGAGGACTTTGGCCGGCAGGTGTTGCCGGTCGATACCGACGTCGCCCAGGTCTGGGGCCAGCTGCGCGCGCCGCGGCCTGAGCATGCGCTGGACAAGTTCATTGCCGCCACCGCGCTGATCCACGACCTGACCGTTGTCACGCGCAATGAGGAAGACTTCCGCGGCACGGGCGCGATGCTGCTGAATCTGTTCACCTAGCGCGAAAAGGAAAGGGCCCCGCATAGCGGGGCCCTGATCTCATCAGCGGGACGCGGACTGGCGCTCAGCCGTCCTGCTTCACGCAGTCGACAAAGTACGCCTTCTTGCCGTCGATTTCGTCCTCGACCAGGCCGTGGATGTCGGTCTCGAAGCCCGGGAACAGCTTGTTGAACTCGCGCGCGAACTTCAGGTACTGCACGATGGTGCGGTTAAAGCGCTCGCCCGGAATCAGCAGCGGAATGCCCGGCGGGTACGGCGTCAGCAGGATGGCGGTGACGCGGCCTTCGAGGTCGTCGACCGGCACGCGCTCGATCTCGCGGTGCGCCATCATGGCCCAGGCGTCCGACGGCTTCATCGCCGGCTCCATGTCCGACAGGTACATCTCCGTCGTCACACGGGCCACGTCATTGGCCTTGTACACGCTGTGGATCGCATCGCACAGGTCACGCAGGCCCATGCGCTCATATTGCGGATGCTTGGCGACGAATTCCGGCAGCACACGCCACAGCGGCTGGTTCTGGTCGTAGTCGTCCTTGAACTGCTGCAGCTCGGTCACCAGCGAGTTCCAGCGGCCCTTGGTGATGCCGATGGTGAACATGATGAAGAACGAGTACAGCCCGGTCTTCTCGATGATGATGCCGTGCTCGGCCAGGTACTTGGTGACGATGGCCGCCGGGATGCCGCGTTCGCTGAACTCGCCGTCCACGTCCAGGCCCGGGGTGATGATGGTGGCCTTGATCGGGTCGAGCAGGTTGAAGCCATCGGCGAGGTCGCCGAAGCCGTGCCAGCGCTCGTTGGCCTTGAGCATCCACTCCTCGCGGTCGCCGATGCCGTCTTCGATCAGCGCGTCCGGGCCCCACACCTTGAACCACCAGTCGCCGTTCTTGCCGTCGTCATAATCGCCCTCGACCTTGCGCATGGCGCGGCGGAAGTCCATCGCCTCCTGGATGCTCTCTTCCACCAGCGCGGTGCCACCCGGCGCTTCCATCATCGCCGCGGCCACATCGCACGAGGCGATGATCGAGTACTGCGGGCTGGTCGAGGTGTGCATCAGGTACGCCTCGTTGAAGCGGTAGCGGTCCAGCTTGCGCGTCTCGGAATCCTGCACCAGGATCTGCGAGGCCTGCGACAGGCCGGCCAGCAGCTTGTGCGTGGACTGCGTGGCGAACACCAGCGCGTCCTTGCTGCGCGGGCGGTCCTTGCCGATCGCGTGCATGTTGCGATAGAAGTCGTGGAAGGCCGCGTGCGGCAGCCAGGCTTCATCGAAGTGCAGCGTGTCGATCTCGGCGGCCAGCATTTCCTTGATCTGTTCGGCGTTGTACAGCACGCCATCGTACGTACCCTGCGTGATAGTCAGGATGCGCGGCTTCTGGTTCTTGGCCTTGCTCGCGAACGGGTGGTTGGCGATCTTCTTCCTGATCGTTTCCGGGTCGAACTCGCTCTTCGGGATCGGGCCGATGATGCCGTAGTGGTTGCGCGTAGGCATCAGGAAGACCGGGATCGCGCCCGTCATCATGATCGCGTGCAGGATCGACTTGTGGCAGTTGCGGTCCACCACCACGATGTCGCCCGGCGCCACGTTGGCATGCCACACCATCTTGTTCGAGGTGGAGGTGCCGTTGGTGACGAAGTACATGTGGTCGGAGTTGAAGATGCGCGCGGCATTGCGCTCCGACGCGGCCACCGGGCCGGTGTGGTCCAGCAGCTGGCCCAGCTCGTCGACCGCGTTGCAGACGTCGGCGCGCAGCATGTTCTCGCCGAAGAACTGGTGGAACACCTGGCCCACCGGGCTCTTCAGGAACGCCACGCCGCCCGAGTGCCCCGGGCAGTGCCACGAGTACGAGCTGTCCTGCGCGTAGTCGATCAGCGCCTTGAAGAACGGCGGCGCCAGCGTGTCGAGGTAGACCTTGGCTTCGCGGATGATGTGGCGTGCCACGAATTCCGGCGTGTCCTCGAACATGTGGATGAAGCCATGCAGCTCGCGCAGGATATCGTTGGGGATATGGCGCGAAGTGCGGGTCTCGCCGTACAGGAAGATCGGCAGGTCCGAGTTGCGGCGGCGCACTTCGGCGACGAAGGCGCGCAGCTTTTCGATCGCGGCGGCCTCGAGCTGGTCGTCGCCGTCGCGCGTGAACTCGTCGTCGTCGATCGACACGATAAAGCTCGATGCCCGGCTGGACTGCTGGGCAAACGACGTCAGGTCGCCGTAGCTGGTCAGGCCCATGACCTCCATGCCCTCTTTCTCGATCGCCTCGGCCAGCGCGCGGATGCCCGAGCCGGAGATGTTCTCGGAGCGAAAGTCTTCGTCAATGATGATGACGGGGAAACGGAATTTCATCGGGCATCCTTGATGGAAAGCAGGACATAAAGGACTTGAGCCACATGGCCGGCGGGAGGTTCCCCGCGACGGCGACATGTGGCTCTCACGTCAGTTGTGGCGGCCGCTCTGGGCCAGCCGCACCGGCAGACGCCGGCATTGTAATGCGCTCAGGTCTTCGGCAGTGTGACACCGTGCTGACCCTGGTACTTGCCGCCCCGGTCGCGATACGAGGTCTCGCAGACTTCGTCGCTCTCGAAGAACAGCACCTGGGCGCAACCCTCGCCGGCGTAGATCTTGGCGGGCAGCGGCGTGGTGTTGGAGAACTCCAGCGTCACATAGCCTTCCCATTCGGGCTCGAACGGCGTCACATTGACGATGATGCCGCAGCGGGCATAGGTGCTCTTGCCCAGGCAGATGGTCAGCACGCTGCGCGGGATCCGGAAGTACTCCATCGTGCGCGCCAGCGCGAACGAGTTGGGCGGGATGATGCAGACATCGCCCTTGAAATCCACGAACGACTTCTCGTCGAAATTCTTCGGATCGACGATGGTGCTGTTGATATTGGTGAAGATCTTGAATTCGTCGGCGCAGCGGATATCGTAGCCGTAGCTCGAGGTGCCGTACGAGACGATCTTGCGCCCGTCCTGCTCCCGGACCTGGCCTGGCGCGAACGGCTCGATCATGCCGTGCTGCTCCGCCATGCGGCGGATCCACTTGTCGGATTTGATGCTCATAAGGTTGGGAGGGTAAACACACTGGCTCGGAGTGCGCCGCATTGTACAACCAATCGGGGCCCGCCCCTGCAAGCAAACGCAAGCACAAGTGCCGCTTACGCCACCGCGTCTTCCGGCAGGCGGTGGTGGAAGCGCTCGCGCCCGGTGTAGAGCAGGAAGTGCTTGCCGGTGCAGCGCGCAAACAGCGTCAGGTTGACGCGCCGTGCCATCTGGTAGCCCATCTGCGTCACACCCGAGCGCGACAGCAGGAACGGGATGCCCATCTGCGCGCCCTTGATCACCATCTCGGAGGTCAGGCGGCCGGTGGTGTAGAAGATCTTGTCGCTACCCGTCATGCCTTCCAGCCACATGCGTCCGGCGATGGCGTCCACGGCGTTGTGGCGGCCGACGTCCTCGATGAACATCAGCAGCTCGGTGCCCTGGAACAGCGCGCAGCCGTGCACCGAGCCAGCCTGCTTGTAGACCGACTGCTGCAGCCGGATGGTGTCGATGATGCCGTACAGGGTGTCCTGGTCCAGCGTGGCGCCAACCGGCAAGCGGATGTTGTCAACTTCATCGAGCAGCGAGCCGAACACGGTGCCTTGTCCGCAGCCGGTGGTCACCACGCGGCGCGCGGTGCGCTCCTCGATGCGGTCCACGCCGTTGCGCGTGGTCACGGCGGCCGACTCGGTTTCCCAGTCGACCTGCACCGCGGCGATATCTTCGATCGATTCCACCAGCCGCTGGTTGCGCAGGTAGCCCAGCACCAGGTGCTCGGGCGCGCCGCCCAGGGTCATCAGCGTGACCAGCTCGCGCTTGTCGAGGTAGACCGTCAGCGGACGCTCGCCCGGCAGGTAGGCCGCGCGCACGCGGCCCTGCTCGTCGACGACTTCAACCTCTTCGATCAGGGGAACGGCTGCCTGGGTAAGCTCGGGACGCAGGGTCATGACGAGGGGCTCGGGACTGCTGGTGAGGGCCCCGCGCCGCGCGCGGCGTGCGTGGGGCTGTGGTTACGGCGCCTTTGCAGGCGATTGTACCGCGCCGGCCGCGGCCGGTTTGGCCTCGGCCGCGGTGCTTGCCACGGCTGGTGCCGGGGCCGCAGGCGCAGCGGCGGTCGGCGCCACAAACGGGCCCGGATCGGCACATTCGGCAGTCTGCGACGGCGCGCGGGCTTCCTGGCCGTGGGCCTTACGCTCGGCAAAGTAACGCGCCGCGGTCTTGTCCTGCGCGTGGCACAACTGGTAGGCGGCGACCTTGTCGGCCCAGGCGGCGCGCGCCTTGGTCTCGGCGGCCTTGGCCTGCTGGGCCTCGGTCGGCGGCGGCAGCTTGGCCAGCGCGCCGGTGGCAAAGGTGGCGCCCGCACACAGGGCAAGCAGCGTCAGGGTGCGTGTCATCGTCATGGTGGGTTCCGCATGGTCTGGTTGGCGCCGGCCTCAGGCTTCGCCCGGGGTATGCCGGGTGTTGCGCCCCGCGGCGGCTTCCGGGCTGGCCGAACGCTGGGCCGGGATCTTGCCCGACTTGATGTCGTCGTACCAGTGCTCGTGGTGCTCCTTGGCCCAGGCCTCGTCCACCCAGCCGTCGCGCATGGCGCGGTAAGCGCCTTCCATGCCGACCGTGCCCATGTAGATATGGCCGCACGCCATCGCGATCATCAGCACGGCCGAGATCCCGTGGATCACGTTGGCGATCTGCATGGTCGCGCGGTAGTAGTCCATGCCCGGCACGATCATGTCCAGCACCCAACCCGAGGCCGACAGCACCAGCCCGAACACGAACACGCCGATCCAGAACCAAATCTTCTCGCCGGCATTGAAGCGCCCGCTCGGCACATGCTTGCCGGATGCCAGGCCGCCAAGGCTGGTCACCCAGTGCACGTCGTCGCGGCTGGGCAGGTTGTCGCGCACGAACACCACGAAGCCCACGATCACCGACAGCGTAAAGATCGGGCCGATCACGTTGTGCAGGTTCTTCAGCACGTAAGTCAGCCAGCCGAACAGCATGTGGCCCATCAGCGGCAGCAGAAAATGCTTGCCCAGCAGCAGCACGATGCCCGACACCGCCAGCACCACGAATGAGATCGCCATGGTCCAGTGGACGATGCGCTCAAGCGGCGTGAAGCGCTCGATCATGCGGCCGGTGCGCGGCGTGCGCAGCGGGATGGTGCCGCGCCAGAGGAAGAAACCCAGGATGGCGAGCGGCACCACCAGCAGCAGCCAGCCGCCCCAGACGGTGATGACGCCGTTGCGGAACAGGCGCCATTGCTGCCCGGTGCGCTGGATCAGCACGCCGGCTTCCTTGTCGGGCAGGCTGCTGTAGTGGCGCTGGTCGGAATTGACCTCGCGCCAGACCGGCGCATTGTTGCCGGGCTGCTCGACGGTGCGGCGCTTCTGCGACTGCGCCTCGGCGGCGATGTCGCGGCGTGGCACGTTGAAGATGTTTTCCGACGCGATGCCGGCCAGCGGCTGGACCGGGTGCGTGGCGGGGTTGTTGGTGTCGGCGCTGGCCTGTGCGGCGGCCGGTGCCGGCGGTGCCGAGGCCGGCGCCTGTGCGGCGGCGGTCCCGGCAATGGCCGCCAGTGCCAGGGCGCCGGCGCTGAGCCAGCGCCGCCAGCCTAAGCGGCATGCATTCTGTAACGGCGTCATGTGCGCTCCTTCGGATCGTCGAGGACCAGCGCCCGGCTGCCGGGGCGGCCCAACTGCAGCGCCTTCATTGCGTGCGGTTGTACTCGTTTTGCAACTGGTTGCGCTGGCGAATCTGGTTGCCCCAGCTGGTCTTGTCGCCCTGCGTCCAGCCCTTGGCCACGAACGGATCGTCCGGGGCGCCCTGGTAGGCCTGGGCGTCAGCCTTGCGGTGCGACGGGCCGATGGTCTGCGGCTTCTCACCGCACGCCGCCAGCAGCACGCCGCACAGCGACAGCAATGCAATAACGCGGACGCGGTTCATGACGCTTGCCCTCCCGAGGCCGCGGGTGCGGCCGGTGCAGCGGGCGCCGGCTGTGCCGGTTGGGCCGGTTGGCCCGGCTGGGCCGCGCCGCCCTTGGCGGTGCCGTAGGCGGTACCCCAGCCGAACACGTCGCCGCCAGTGCCGCGCTTGATCACGCGGTTGCGCAGGATGTCGGCGATCACATCGCCGTCGCCGCCCAGCAGCGCCTTGGTCGAGCACATCTCGGCGCACAGCGGCAGCTTGCCTTCGGCCAGGCGGTTGCGGCCGTACTTCTCGAACTCGGCTTCCGAGCCGTTCTTTTCCGGGCCGCCCGCGCAGAAGGTGCACTTGTCCATCTTGCCGCGAACGCCGAAGGTGCCGGTCGACGGGAACTGCGGAGCGCCGAACGGGCAGGCGTAGGAACAGTAGCCGCAGCCGATGCAGACGTCCTTGTCGTGCAGCACCACGCCGTCCTCGGTGCGGTAGAAGCAGTCGACCGGGCAGACCGCCATGCAGGGCGCGTCCGAACAGTGCATGCAGGCCACCGAGATCGATTTCTCGGCGCCGACCATGCCGTCGTTGACGGTGACCACGCGGCGCCGGTTCACGCCCCAGGGCACCTCGTGCTCATTCTTGCAGGCAGTGACGCAGCTGTTGCATTCGATGCAGCGCTCGGCGTCACAGATAAATTTCATGCGTGCCATGGTGTCCCTCTGCCCTTATGCAAACCGCTCGATCTGGCAAACGGTGGTCTTGGTTTCCTGCATCATCGTGACCGCGTCATAGCCGTAGGTGGTGGCCGTGTTGACCGCCTCGCCCCGCACCACCGGCATCGCGCCCTCCGGGTAGTAGTCCTTCAGGTCCTTGCCCTCCCACCAGCCCGAGAAATGGAACGGGATAAACGCGGTATCGGGCCCTACCCGCTCGGTCACCAGCGCGCGCACCTTGATGCGGGCCCCGGTGGGTGTCTTCACCCAGCAGAAGTCACCGTTGCGGATGCCGCGGTCGGACGCCGCGCGCGGGTTGATCTCGACGAAGTTCTCCTGCTGCAGTTCGGCCAGCCACGGGTTGGAGCGGGTTTCCTCGCCGCCGCCCTCGTACTCGACCAGCCGCCCGGAGGTCAAGATGATCGGGAACTTCTCATAGACCTTGTTCTCGATATTGCGCTGCTGCACCGACTTGTACAGCGTCGGCAGCCGCCAGAACGCCATCTTGTCGTCGTGGGTCGGGTACTTGGCGACCATGTCGGGGCGCGTGGAGTACAGCGGCTCGCGATGCTGCGGGATCGCGTCGGGGAAGTTCCATACCACCGCGCGCGCCTTGGCGTTGCCAAACGGATGGCAGCCATGGTTCTTCAGCACCACGCGCTGGATGCCGCCCGACAGGTCGGTCTTCCAGTTCTTGCCTTCGGCCTTGGCCTTCTCGGCATCGGTCAGGTCGTCCCACCAGCCCAGCTTCTTCAGCAGCACATGATCGAACTCCGGATAGCCGGTGGTGATCTCCGCGCCCAGCGAGCAAGAGCCGTCCTCGGCCAGCAGATTGACGCCATCGCGCTCCACGCCGAAGTTGGCGCGGAAGTTGCCGCCGCCGTCCATCACGTGCTTGCTCGTGTCGTACAGATTGGGCGAGCCCGGGTGCTTCAGTTCCGGCGTGCCGTAGCACGGCCACGGCAGGCCGAAGAAGTCGCCGGTCAGGTCGTAGCCGGTCACCGGGTCCTTGCCCGCCTTGCAGCGCAGCGTCTTGACGTCGAACATCTGCATATTGCGCATATGCGACTTCAACCGCTCCGGCGACTGGCCGGTGTAGCCGATGGTCCAGTTGCTGGCGTTGATCTCGCGCAGGATCGATTCCGGCTCAGGCTCCATCCAGGTGCGGCCGGCGCGCTTGACCTCGATCAGCTTCATGTTCTTCGACAGTTCCTTGCCGAAGCCGAGCCGATCGGCAAACGCCTGCATCAGCGTATGGTCGGGCATCGACTCGAACAGCGGCTCGATGACCTTTTCGCGCCATTGCAGCGAGCGGTTCGACGCCGTGCACGTGCCCGAGGTCTCGAACTGCGTGCAGGCCGGCAGCAGGTACACCGCGCGGTTCGGGTTGACCTTGTCGCCCTCGGCCGGCGGCATGTTGGCCATGGCCGCGGTCGCCGACGGATAGGGGTCGACCACCACCAGCAGGTCGAGCTTGTCCAGCGCCTTCTTCATCTCCAGGCCACGCGTCTGCGAGTTCGGGGCATGGCCCCAGAAGAACACGCCGCGCACGTTGTTGTCCTGGTCGATCAGCTCGTTCTTCTCGGTGACGATATCGATCCAGCGCGACACCGTGGTGCCGGACTTCTCCATCATCGCCTGCGAGGCAAACTGCTTCTTGATCCATTCGTAGTCCACGCCCCACACCGCGGCGTAGTGCTTCCAAGCGCCGGTGGCCAGGCCGTAGTAGCCCGGCAGCGAGTCCGGGTTGGGGCCCACGTCGGTGGCACCCTGCACGTTGTCATGGCCGCGGAAGATGTTGGCGCCGCCGCCCGACACGCCGATATTGCCCAGCGCCAACTGCACGATGCACGAGGCGCGCACGATCGCGTTGCCAATGGTGTGCTGGGTCTGGCCCATGCACCACACCAGCGTGCTGGGGCGGTTCTTGGCCATGATCTCGGCGACCATCTTCACCTGCGCCTCGGGCACGCCGCAGACTTCCTCGACCTTGTCGGGGGTCCACTTAGCCAGCACCTCTTCCTTGACCTTGTCCATGCCATAGACCCGGTCATGCAGGTACTTCTGGTCTTCCCAGCCGTTCTGGAAGATGTGGTACAGCACGCCGAACAGGAACGCGATATCGGTGCCCGAGCGGATCCGCACATAGTGCTGGGCCTTGGCCGCGGTGCGCGTGTAGCGCGGGTCGACCACGATCACCTTGCAGCCGTTCTCCTTGGCGTGCAGCAGGTGCAGCATCGACACCGGGTGCGCCTCGGCCGCGTTGGAGCCGATATACAGCGCTGCCTTCGCGTTCTGCATATCGTTGTACGAGTTGGTCATCGCCCCGTAGCCCCAGGTATTCGCCACGCCCGCCACAGTGGTGGAGTGGCAGATACGCGCCTGGTGGTCGGTGTTGTTGGTGCCGAAGAACGACACCCACTTGCGCAGCAGATAGGACTGCTCATTGCTGTGCTTGGACGAACCGACGAAGAACATCGAGTCCGGGCCGGTCTGCTGGCGGATCTCCTTCATCTTGGCGGTGATCTCATCCAGCGCCTGGTCCCAGCTGATGCGCTTGTACTTGCCGTTGACCAGCTTCATCGGGTACTTGAGGCGGTATTCGCCGTGGCCGTGCTCACGCAGCGCCGCGCCCTTGGCGCAGTGCGCGCCCAGGTTGATGGGCGAATCGAACACCGGCTCCTGGCGGATCCACACGCCGTTCTGCACCACCGCGTCGACCGCGCAGCCGACCGAGCAGTGGCCGCACACGGTGCGCCTGACCACGATGCCGGTCTTGCCGTCGGCTGCCGCCTTCTTGTCGTCGGCGGCGTCCGCCTTGCGGATCAGCGTCAGCTGCGAAGCCGCCAGCCCGGCACCGACGCCGATGCCAGAGCGCTTGAGGAAGCTGCGGCGGTCCATGGTCGGCATCGCGCCGGCCAGGCTGGCCGCGAGCCGCTGCGAGAGTCGGCCGGAGGCTGCGCCGGCAGGTTCAGGCCGGTTGGCCAGGCCGTCAGCGAGGCGGGCGGATGCGCCCTGCGCCGCGCGTTTGCGGGTCAAGATCATGTCTCACCTCAGATGCGGACGCTGGTCGCGTCCGGTTGCAGGCGGCGCGGCAGACCACACCGCCCTGGCAGTTACACCAGCGTGGTCCGGTAGTACTTGCGGATGTGGTCAGAGACCCGGTAACCCTTGCTGTCCGACGGAGGATCGGTGGGTTCCGGCAGAGCTGCGGCCTGGCCCGGCATGGCCGGACCGCGCGCGGTCAGCGCTGCCGCACCCGTAGCGGCAGCCACAACTCCAGCGCCCGCGAGAAACGTGCGGCGCGCGACCCTGGTTTGCTTCTCTGTCATGTGGGGGCTCCTCGGCTGTCCAAGCCCGATGGTTTTAGCCGTTATGCGTTGTTATGCATATTCTAGAATCATCTAGCAGGAAAGACCATGATATGCACGGGTTTTTCCTTACTTTCCAACCCATTTTCGGTAAGCGGCTGCCATGGGCCCGCGGCGCTAAAGAAGCCTCGAAGCGCGCCGATATTCAATGCCGCCCGCTCAATGCATCTCGAGCGCCACAGCCTCCACGCCGGTAAACGCGCCCAGCAAGCCGGCCACGCCGCGATAGAAACGCGCCTGCGGGTGCGTCGTCACTGCATCGCACAATCGCTCCACCCAGGGCTGCAGGTGCTGCGCATAGAAACGCTGCTGCTCGCCCAGGTTGGACACCGACAGGTCGTCGCCCGCCACCAGGAATCGCATCACCTCGCACAGCGTGGCGATATGGTCCTCGGTCTCGCTGACATCTTCATGGCGCTCCAGGCCGTAGCGGGCCAGGTCTTCGCGCAGCGCCACCAGCGGGCGCTCGTTCAGGAAGCCGGTCATGTAGAAGGAGCCGTACAGGAATACATCCTGGCGGCCCACGCCCACGAACAGCTGCCGGTACTCCTCCTCGGCCTCGGCCGCGGTGGTCTCAGATGCTGCATCGCACAACGCGTTCCATGCCTTGCCCAGCACGGTGTTCGCGTCCTCGCCCACGGCGCGGTTGGCGGCGATGTGGTGCAGCAGCGCGGCATCGGGCGCGTGGTAGAACAGCGTGGCGAGCAGGCCATAGAGGTCGGCGCGGGCGGTGTCCTCGGCATCGTCGGCCGGCGGCGCGGCGGTGAGCTGGATCGGCTGGAAATCTGTCATGTCGTGATGATTTGTCCTGGGTGGCCGGCCGCCGTCAGCGCAGCGTGGCGCCGGTGGCGGTTCCCGTGTCGCGCTCTATCATGTCGATGACGCGGCAGTCAGGGCACATCTTCAGGCGCTCGGCCGCGGCGCCAGCAAAGGCCGGATGGCCGGCCAGGCGCACCAGCATCGACTCCACCATCTGCGCCGTGCCGAACGGCTTGGCGCAGCGGACGCAATGGAACGGCTGGGTCTCGTTGAGGGTCACCGGGCGGCGCGCCGCGTCGCCGGCCAGCAGGCGCGGCACCAGGCTGATGGCGTCTTCCGGGCAAGTCTTCTCGCACAGCCCGCACTGCACGCAGTTGCGCTCGATAAAGCTGAGCACCGGGCGCTCGGGGTTGTCGCGCAGCGCCTGCGACGGACACGCGCCGACGCAGGCCATGCACATGGTGCACTTGCCCGTATCCACCGCGATCGCGCCGATCGGCGCGCCAGCCGGCAGCGGCACGCTTTGCGCGGGCACTGGCGCGTGCCGCGCTAGGTGGTCCAGCACAAAGTCCAGCATCTCGCGCTTGGCCGCGACGGGGCCGAACGGCGCCGGCGGCAATGCGTTGCGGCCAGGGCGCAGCGCCGCCAGGCCGGCATCCAGCGCCAGGGTATCGGCGGCCTCGACCAGCGACAGCACCTCGCCGTCATAACCCAGGCCCGCCAGCATGGCGCGCCCGACCGCGATCTGCTCCAGCAGCGCGGTGCGGTACTGCGGTGCCTCGTCGCCGGTCAGCAGCACCGCTACGCGGCTGGCGCCCCAGCACAGCGCGGCGAGCCATAGCTCCAGCCCCGCCGAGGCCGGGTGGAACAGCGACAACGGCATCACATTGGCGGGCACGCCCTTGGCCTTGCCGCCACGAGCGGAACGGCCCAGTGCCAGCAGCGCGGGCGTGCCGTATTCCTCGCCGTGCAGCAGCACCACCGGATCGCGCGCGCCGGCCTGGCGGTACGCTGACAGCAGCGTCCTCAGGCGCGCGCCCGTCACCTCCGGCCCCGGGTAGCCATAGCTGATGGCCCCGCTCGGGCACACGGTAGTGCAGGCACCGCAGCCCATGCACAGGTTGGGCGTGACCTCGATGCGTCCCTTGCCGTCATGCCAGCGCGAGCCGATGGCCTCGGTCGAGCAGATGTCGATGCAGGCGGTGCAGCCGGTGGTCTGGTTGCGGCCATGCGCGCACAGGTTTTCCTTGTAGCGGAAGAATTTCGGCTTCTCGAACTCGCCCACCAGCCCCGCCAGCATCAGCGCCTGGGCCTGCTGGTGCGAGGCATCGGCGCCGGCGTGCAGGTAGCCCTGCGGCGGCTGGTGCATGGTGAAGGCGGGCGTGTCGCACAGGTCGAAGACCAGGTCGAAGCGCCCCTGCACAGTGCCCTGCGGGCGGTCGAAGTCGATCGCCGCGGCGGCGCCGCAGGCGCGCACGCAAGCACGGTGCGAGCGGCAGCGCGACAGGTCGACCTGGTAGCTGAAATCGATCGCGTCTTCGGGACAGGCGTCGATGCAGGCGTTGCAGCGGGTGCACAGGTCCAGGTCGATCGGGTTGCTGCGGCCTGCGCCGGTCTCCCAGCTGGCCTCGAATGCACCGAGCCAGCCCGTCAGCGAGGCCAGCCGGCCGCTGTGGACCGGATAAGCGCGCGCCGCCGGCTGCGCCGCGGCGCCTTCACGCCTGTCGCTGCCGGTCAGCAGCACCGTGACCTCCAGCTGCATCGCGGCCAGCCGCTCAGCCCACGGCAGCGCCCGCTGGGCCGGGCCCAGCACCAGCACCGCGCCGTCGGACCGGTAATCCACCACCGGCACCGGGTCAGGCTCCGGCAGCGCGGCCACGGCCAGCAGCGCGGCGATCTTGGCATTGGCGGTCTTCGGGTCGCGCCGGGCGCCCTGTGACCAGCCGCCGGTCTCGCGGATATTGACGAAGCGCACCGGCGCGGTCACCACCGGGCGGCCATCGCTGCCCTGCGCGGCTTGCGCTGCAACTTCAGTAAATAGCTGGCGTTCCTGCGTGCAGGCGACGATGACGTCGTCGGTGCCGTCGAGCGCGGCGGTGAAGTCGCCGATCTCGCGCCGGCACAGCAGGTGATGGACCTTCAAGGGGCCCTGGTTGGCGTCCTTGGTTGCTTCGGACAATGCCGCCCCGTCAAGCGGCATGGTGTCGTTGCAGTTGCAGATCAGCGTCGGCATGGCGAATGCGGCTGACCGGTCCGGACGTCCTTCTTGGCGAGGGGTCTGCGGGCCGGCGGATTGTGGGGATGCCTATTGTAGGCTGCGCTGCACCTGCGGGGCTACGCGCATTTATGCGGGTCTTGCGGGCCCTGTTCTGCGCTTTGACTTACCGTTTGCTGCGGCGTTTCGACTGGTGAGGGTATGTCCGTAGTGTCGGCGCTCTCGCCGGATTCGGCGAACTCGGCGGGCGTCGCCGACGGTACATCCACAGGCCCCGCGGCAGCGGCCGCGGCCTGTGCCGCCGCGCGTTCCTCGTCGGTCGGCTCGAACAGGCCCAGCGTCTCGGCCTGGCGCAGCTGGCGCAGGATCTCCGGCGGGATCGGGTCGGGCTTGCTGTAGTCGTCGATATAGATGTCGAGCCCGTCCATCACATTGAAGTGCGGATCGGCGAACAGCGTCTTCAGCGCCGCGCGCTTGACCGATTCATCCACGCCGCGGGCCACAAACCGGGCGATCTCGTCGCCGGGGCGCAGCGCCGCCACGTCCTCCAGCGTCGGGGCCGGTACCTGCGGCGCTTCGGGCGCGGCCCCGGTGGCCACGGGGACGGCGTCGGCAACAACTGCCGGTGGTGCCGGTTCGGCCGGCACGGGCACGCCCTCCCGCACCGCGGCCTTGCGGCGCGACCAGCGCGACAGGAAGGACGAATCGCTCATCGGCAGGGCAAGCTCAGGTCGTCAGGATCAGTAGCGGGCGCGGTCTTCCGGCGCCTTGAAGGATTCGGGCCGGCGCCGCTGCTTGGGCTCGGGCCGGTAGTGCTCGTCGACATAGGCCTGCAGCCACTCGCGCTGCTCGGGCGCCAGCGGCACGTTCTCGACGGTCTCGCCGGCATCGAGCCACCGCCCGGCCTCGTTGTACGACAGCGTCACGGTCATCGGCACCGGATGTGCCTCTGCGCCATCGCCGTCGTCCTCCGGCATGCGCCACAGCACGAACCAGCACGGCGTAGTCGAGGTCAGGTTCAGGTAATAGCCTTCGCCCTGGTCGCGGAACAGCGTCACCTCAAAGCCCGGGTACAGCCAGTGCGCGCCATGGGCGTCATGCTCCAGGCACACGGGGTGCGTGCCGAACTCGCCAAGGTCCGGCAGCACCGCGTCCAGCTCCCACTTCCATGGCTGCCAGCGGTTGGCCAGCGCGACCTTGCGCATCACCACCGCCATGGTGACGGCGGGGCGGGCTCCGGGTGCCGGCAGGTCGGGGGTAGGCTGGCTTTCCATGGTTGCTGCGCGCGGCGCGGCGCGCCCTCAGGTGTTTTGCACCACGATACTCGGGAACTTGCTGGTCATGTCGCGCGCCTTGTCGGCGACCTTGATCGCCACCTTGCGCGCGATGGCGCGGTACATCTCGGCCACCGGGCTGTCGGGCTCGGCCACCACGGTCGGACGGCCGGAGTCGGCCTGCTCGCGAATCTGCAGGTTCAGCGGCAGGCTGCCGAGCAGGTCCACGCCGTAGTCGGCGCACATCTTCTCGCCGCCGCCGTGTCCGAAGATATGCTCGACGTGGCCGCAGTTCGGGCAGCAGTAGACCGCCATGTTCTCGACGATGCCCAGGATGGGAATGCCCACCTTCTCGAACATCTTCAGGCCCTTCTTGGCGTCCAGCAGCGCGATGTCCTGCGGCGTGGTGACGATCACCGCGCCGGTGACCGGCACCTTCTGCGACAGCGTCAGCTGGACGTCGCCGGTGCCCGGCGGCATATCGACGATCAGGTAGTCCAGGTCGTGCCAGTTGGTCTGGCGCAGCAATTGCTCCAGCGCCGAGGTCACCATCGGGCCGCGCCATACCATCGGGTTGTCCTGCTCGATCAGGAAGCCGATCGAGTTGGCCTGCAGGCCGTGGCCTTCCAGCGGCTCCATGGTCTGGCCGTCGGCGGATTCCGGGCGGCCGTCGATGCCCAGCATCATCGGCAGGCTCGGGCCGTAGATGTCTGCGTCGAGCATGCCGACGCGCGCGCCTTCTGCCGCCAGCGCCAGCGCCAGGTTCACGGCCGTGGTGGACTTGCCCACACCGCCCTTGCCCGACGCCACCGCGATCACATTCTTCACGCCCGGCAGCAGCTTGACCCCGCGCTGCACCGCGTGCGCGACGATCTTCATGGTAACGGCCACGCTGACATTGCTCACGCCCGGCACTTGCCGCACTGCAGCAACCACCAGCTTGCGGATCGGATCAAACTGGCTCTTCGCGGGGTAGCCGAGTTCGACTTCCAGCGAGACATCGCCGCCGTCGACACGGATATTCCTGGCCGATCGGGTGGACACCAGATCCTTGCCCGTATTGGGATCGATGACGGTGCGCAGGGCTTCGGTGACCTGCTCAGTGCTGATGCTCAAGACATACTCCGCTTCGATGATTGGGGGACTGGCGCATGGTGGCCTGCGCCTAATGTATCAAAGTATGCAGCACCGGCCATGAAGGCCGGAAATCCACGCGCAATACCCTGCATGGGGTGTGGGATTACAGACATTTACAAATCTCACAAGCTTGCACTTGTGCGCGCGCCGCCATATCCATATTGTAGTGCGGTTGGACGGTCCGGTACGTCGGCACCGCAGCCGGTGCCAGGACCGGCCGGGCCCGACGCGTACAAAAGGTTACCTGCCGCTAGCCTTGGCGTTACCATCGCGATGCGGTACCAAGAACATTTACGGGAACATCAGAAGGAGAAAGCATGAAGATCAAGCTCGTTACCGTCTCGCTCGCCGCTGCCACGCTGCTGGCCGCTGGTTGCGCCACTGAACAGCAGACCCATACGGCAGTCGGCACCGGCGTGGGCGCCGCGGTCGGCGCCGGGCTTGGCAACCTGATCGGCGGCAATACCACCGGCACGCTGGTGGGCGCGGCGGTGGGCGGTGCCATCGGCGGCGCAACCGGCTACAACTGGAACGCCATCCGCGGCAAGCTGAGCAAGGACACCGCGGGCACGGGCACCCAGATCACCGAGCAGCCGGATGGCACGCTGAAGGTCAACATCCCCAGCCAGGTGACTTTCGATACCGACAGCGCCACGATCAAGCCGTCGTTCCGCTCGGTGCTCGACCAGGTCGCGCAGACCCTGGGCCAGCACCAGGACGTGAGCGCCAGCGTGGTGGGCCATACCGACAGCACCGGCAACCCCAACTACAACATGCAGCTGTCGCAGCGCCGCGCCCAGAGCGTGGCCGGCTACCTGGGTGATCGCGGCGTCGCACGCAATCGCCTGACCGCCGAAGGGCGCGGGCAATCCCAGCCGGTTGCGGACAACGGCAGTGAGGCCGGACGGGCACAAAATCGCCGCGTCGAAATTTTTTTGAAACCAATTCAAGGATGACCTAGTCATAGAAACAGGTGCCGCTTGCCACCGTTGCTGGCTCGCGATGGGTGGCTGACCTCCCGGGCGGTACCTGATTTCTCCTCCTTTTCCGTTGTGGAAAGCTGCGCCGGCTCTGACCGGCGCTTTTTTTTTGGCCGAAGGGATCCGTGGGTTTCGCCATTCCGCCATGCGGAACCGGCGCGCAGGCGCTGGCCAGTTGCTAAAATAGCCCCTTCCCGGCACGCGCCCTTCCCTCCTGGCTGGCGCCGTCCCCCTGATATTTCCCCGCTCCTGACCGGCTCCTGTTTATGACCGCACGTCGCATCCTCGTCACATCCGCCCTGCCTTATGCCAACGGCCAGATCCATATCGGCCACCTGGTGGAATACATCCAGACCGATATCTGGGTGCGTTTCCAGCGCATGATGGGCAACGAGGTCTACTACGTCGGCGCCGACGACACCCACGGCACGCCGGTCATGCTGCGCGCCGAGAAGGAAGGCATCACACCCAAGGAACTGATCGACCGCGTCTGGACCGAGCACAAGCGCGACTTCGACAGCTTCCTGGTGTCGTTTGACAACTACTACAGCACCGACGCGGAAGAAAACCGCGAACTGTGCGAGAAGATCTACCTGGCCCTGAAGGCCGAGGACCTGATCGCCGAGCGCGAGGTCGAGCAGTTCTTCGACCCGGTCAAGAACATGTTCCTGCCGGACCGCTTCATCAAGGGCGAGTGCCCGAAGTGCGGCGCCAAGGACCAGTACGGCGACTCCTGCGAGGTCTGCGGCACCACCTACGTGCCGACCGACCTGAAGAACCCGTATTCGGTGGTGTCCGGCGCCACGCCCGTGCGCAAGTCGTCGGCCCATTACTTCTTCAAGCTGTCCGATCCGCGCTGCGAGACCTTCCTGCGCGAATGGGTGGCCGACCTGGCCCAGCCCGAAGCCGCCAACAAGATGCAGGAATGGCTGGGCGCCGAAGGCGAGGCCTCGACCCTTTCCGACTGGGACATCTCGCGCGATGCGCCCTATTTCGGCTTCGAGATCCCCGGCGCGCCCGGCAAGTACTTCTACGTGTGGCTGGACGCCCCGATTGGCTACTACGCCAGCTTCCAGAACCTGGCCGCGAAGCAAGGCATCGACTTCGACGCCTGGGTCGGCCCGCATTCCACCGCCGAGCAGTACCACTTCATCGGCAAGGACATCCTGTACTTCCACACGCTGTTCTGGCCGGCGATGCTGCGCTTCTCGGGCTACCGCACCCCGACCAATGTGTTTGCCCACGGCTTCCTGACCGTGGACGGCGCCAAGATGAGCAAGTCGCGCGGCACCTTCATCACCGCGCAGAGCTATGTCGACACCGGCATGAACCCGGAATGGCTGCGCTACTACTTCGCCGCCAAGCTCAACGCGAGCATGGAAGACCTCGACCTGAACCTCGATGACTTCATTGCGCGCGTGAACAGCGACCTGATCGGCAAGTACGTCAATATCGCCAGTCGCGCCGCGGGCTTCCTGGTCAAGCGCTTCGAAGGCAAAGTCGATGAAGCCGCGCTGGCCCACCCGCTGCTCGAGCAGCTGCGCCAGGCCGCCCCGCAGGTCGCCCACCTCTATGAAGCCCGCGAGTACAGCAAGGCGTTGCGCCTGGTGATGGAGCTGACCGACACGGTGAACGCCTTCGTCGACACCGAGAAGCCGTGGGAACTGGCCAAGGACGAAAACAAGCGCGCGGCGCTGCATGCGGCGTGCTCGGTCTCGCTGGAAGCCTTCCGCCTGCTGACGGTGTACCTGAAGCCGGTGGTGCCGAACGTGGCTGCCGGCGTGGAACGCTTCCTGAACGTCGAGCCGCTGGACTGGCGTGCCATCGACAAGCAGCTCTCGGCTGCCAGCCCGGTGCAGGCCTACCAGCACCTGATGACGCGCGTCGATGCCAAGCAGGTCGATGCGCTGCTGGCTGCCAACCGCGAATCGCTGCAGGCAACCGCGGCGCCGGCCGCCGCAGGCGCGGCAATCGAGCCGATCGACGACACCATCACCATCGACGACTTCGCCAAGGTGGACCTGCGCGTCGCCAAGATTGTCGAATGCCAGAAGGTGGAAGGTTCGAACAAGCTGCTGCAGCTGACGCTGGACCTGGGCGAAGGCCGCACCCGCAACGTGTTCTCCGGCATCCAGTCGGCCTACACGCCGGAGCAGCTGGTCGGCAAGCTGACCGTGGTGGTGGCCAACCTGGCCCCGCGCAAGATGAAGTTCGGCGTGTCCGAAGGCATGGTGCTGGCGGCATCGGCCGCGGATGAGAAGGCCGCGCCGGGCCTGTATATCCTGGAACCGCACGAGGGCGCGGTGCCGGGCATGCGCATCGGCTGAAGCAGAGCACGCATCGCCGTTCCCCTCTCCCGCTCGCGGGAGTGGGCGGTAAATCCGCGGTAACGCCATGTTCCGCGCGTCCCATCGGTAGCGATCCACGGCCAGCCAGGCCTCTGGATCGACCCGCCACAGCGCCCGAGATTCTGCAATGCAGAACAGAACGGGCAGCACTTCCCCTCCCCCTCGCTCGCGCGCTATGCACGCGCGGCATGTCATACATGGTTCCGGCGCATCGCGCTTGTGACCCCTGGACGAGCCGCGTAGATTCCACCTCGCAGAATCACAAACCAAAAAACAGAAGCCGGCCACGCAACGCTGCTTGCGCGATGCCGCTTCGCATGGAAGGGGACATTTGTGAAGAAGCTCCTGATCGCCAATCGTGGCGAGATCGCGTTGCGCGTGCAGCGCGCCGCACGAGACCTTGGCATCGCCATCGTGGCCGTCTATGCCACCGACGACGATGCCAGCCGGCACCGCCTGCTGGCCGACGAAGCTGTCGCGCTGCAGGGCCAGGGGGCCGCCGCCTATCTCGACATTCCCGCCATCATCGCCGCAGCGCGCGCCACCGGCTGCGACGCCATCCACCCTGGCTATGGCTTTCTCAGCGAGCGCGCGGACTTTGCTAGCGCTTGCGCAGCCGCGCAGATCGTCTTTGTCGGCCCCGAGCCCGAGCAGCTGGCCCTGTTCGGCGACAAGGGCCGCGCGCTGGCGCTGGCCGCACGCTGCGGCATACCGGTGATGCCCGCTACTGCGGGCGGCGCCACGCTCGATGCAGTGACCGCCTTCTTCGACGAGCAGGACGGCGCCGGCGTGGTGCTCAAGGCGGTGGGCGGCGGCGGCGGGCGCGGCATGCGCGTGGTGCGCGAGCGCGACGCCCTGCCCGAAGCCTATGCGCGCTGCCGCTCCGAAGCGCGCTCGGCCTTCGGCATCGATGCCATCTACGCCGAGCGGCTGGTGGCCCGCGCGCGCCATATCGAAGTGCAGATCGCCGGCGACGGCCACCACGTGATCGCACTGGGCGAGCGTGACTGCACGCTGCAACGCCGTTTCCAGAAAGTGGTCGAGATCGCGCCCAGCCCGGCGCTGGATCCGGCGCTGCGCCAGCGCATTGTCGATGCCGCCTGCACGCTCGCGCGCGAAGCGCGCTATCACAGCCTGGGCACGTTTGAATTCCTGGTCGAAGAGCCCGAGGACGGCGCGCGCCGCGATGGCGCAGCCTTGCCCTTTGTCTTTATCGAAGCCAATCCGCGCCTGCAGGTCGAGCACACCGTCACCGAGCAGGTCACCGGCGTGGACTTGGTGGCCGTGCAGCTGGGGCTGGCCGAAGGCCGGCGCCTGGCAGAGCTGGGGCTGGACCCGCAACACCCGCCGCGCGTGCGCGGCTATGCCATCCAGGTGCGCGTGAATGCCGAGGCCACCGACGCGCAAGGACTGGCACGGCCGGCACAGGGGCGGCTGGAGCGTTTCGATCCGCCCACCGGTCCGGACGTGCGCGTGGACACCCACGGCTATACCGGCTATGCACCGTCCGCGCACTACGACACGCTGCTGGCCAAGCTGATCGTCACCTCAGCCAGCGACAACTTCGCTGACGCAGTGCGGCGCCTGCAGCGCGCGCTGGGGGAATTCAATATCGGCGGCATCGCCACCAACCTCAACCTGCTGCGGGCGCTGGCCGAGCGCGAGGACTTTGCCAGCCAGCACGTGCATACGCGCTATATGGAAGCTGCGCTGCCCGCCCTGCTGGAACGCGCCGCGCAGATTGCTGCGCAAGACGCGGCGCGACAGGCCCTGGCAGGAGGCAGCGCCCCCAAGGTGGCGGCACCTTCCAGCACGGCAAGCTTCGAGGAGCAACTGGGCGAGGGCCTGTGCGCGGTGCGCGCGCCAATGCACGGACGCGTGATCGAACTGGCGCGCGAGAACGACCTGGTCAAGGCCGGCCAGACCGTGGCCGTGCTCGATGCGATGAAGATGGAACATGCCATCGTGGCCGAGCACGCGGGCCGCGTGATCGACCTGCGCACCGCCTCAGGTGAGCAGGTGGCCGAGGGCCAGGTCATGCTGGTGCTGGAGCCGGCCGACGCCGGCGCCCATGCCGATGGCGAAGCCGAGCACGCCGACCCGGCGGCGATCCGCGCCGACCTGCAGCGCGTGCTCGACCGCCATGCCTTCCTGTACGACGCGGCCCGCCCCGAGGCGGTGGCACGCCGCCATGCGCGCGGCCAGCGCACCGCGCGCGAGAACGTCGACGACCTGTGTGATGCCGGCAGCTTCCGCGAATACGGCGGCCTGGCGCTGGCGGCACAGGCCAGCCGGCGCAGCGAGGCCGACCTGATCGCCAACACCCCTGCCGACGGCCTGATCACCGGCACCGGCGCCGTCAACGGCAGCCTGTTCGCACCGGAGCGCGCGCGCTGCGCGGTGCTGGCCTACGACGCCACAGTGCTGGCCGGCACCCAAGGCAAGCGCAACCATATCAAGACCGACCGCATCCTGGAGGTGGCCCTGCGGAACCGGCTGCCGACGGTGATCTTTGCCGAAGGCGGCGGCGGCCGCCCGGGCGACATCGACTTCCCCACCGTGGCCGGCCTGTACCAGCCGTCGTTCGCCGCCTTCGCCGAGTTGAGCGGCGAAGTGCCGGTGGTGGGCATCGCCTCCGGGCGCTGCTTTGCCGGCAATGCCGCGCTGCTGGGCTGTTGCGACCTGATCATCGCCACGCGCAACGCCAATATCGGCATGGCCGGCCCCGCCATGATCGAAGGCGGCGGCCTGGGCGTGTTCCGCCCCGAGGATATCGGCCCGGCCACGGTGCAGTACCACAACGGCGTGGTTGACCTGCTGGTCGACGATGAGGCCGACGCCGTGGCCGCGGCCAGGCATTACCTGTCGATGTTCCAGGGCCGCGTCGACGACTGGCAGGCGCCTGACGCGCTGGCGCTGCGCCAGGTGGTGCCAGAGAACCGCCTGCGCGTCTACGACACGCGCGCCGCCATCGCCGGCCTGGCCGACGCGGGCAGCGTGCTGGAACTGCGCGCAGGTTTTGGCACCGGCATCCACACCGCACTGGCGCGCATCGAAGGCCGGCCCGTGGGCATTCTCGCCAACAACCCGCGCCACCTCGGCGGCGCCATCGATGCTGATGCCGCCGACAAGGCCGCCCGCTTCATGCAGGTGTGCAATGCGCACGGGCTGCCGATCGTGTCGCTGATCGACACCCCGGGCTTCATGGTGGGCCCGGAGGTCGAGGCCCGCGCCCAGGTGCGCCATGTGTCGCGCATGTTCGTCGCCGGCGCCAAGCTGCGCGTGCCGTTCCTGGCGGTAGTGCTTCGCAAGGGCTACGGCCTGGGCGCGATGGCGATGGCCGCGGGCGGCTTCCGCGCGCCGACCTTCACGGTCTCGTGGCCGACCGGCGAATTCGGCGGCATGGGCCTCGAGGGCGCGGTGCGGCTGGGTTTCCGCAAGGAGCTGGAAGCGCTGCCGGCCGGTCCGCAGCGCGATGCGCTGTACCAGCAACTGGTGGCGCAGATGTACGAGCGCGGCCATGCCATCAACGCCGCGGCGGCACTGGAACTCGACGCCGTGATCGACCCCGCCGCCACCCGCCAGTGGGTGGTCAGCGGGCTCGAGGCCGGCGCCGCCAATCCCCATCGTCCGGTACGCACCTTCGTCGACGCCTGGTAGGCACGGCGGCAGACAGAACCAGAGCGAAAGCAACAGGAGACAGCAGATGAACGAACAGGCGTTCTTCGAGGACCTGGAAGTCCGGCATCGCAAGATCTGGCCCGCCGGCCTGCCCGACGCACCGGTCTACCCCCATGGCGAGGCCCCGCTGGGCGACTACCTGCGCGCGTGGGCGCGCAAGCGCCCGGACCACGCCGCGCTGGTCTGGTACGGCACCACCGTGAGCTACGCCGAGCTCGACGACCTGTCCGAGCGCTGCGCCGCGCTGCTCAAGGGCCGCGGCGTGGGTGCGGGCGACCGGGTGGCGGTGATGATGGGCAACTGCCCGCAGTTCCACGTGGTCTTCTACGGCATCCTGAAGCTGGGCGCGGTGTATGTGCCGGTCAACCCGCTCTTCAAGGAACAGGAGCTGGTCTATGAGCTGAACGATGCCGGCGCCACCACCGTCATCGTGCAGGACCAGCTGGCGCTGCTGCTGATGTCAGTGCGCGCGCAGACGCTGCTGCATACTGTCTACACCACCAGTGCCGGCGCGATGCTGCCGGCGCAGCCGGACCTGCCGCTGCCAGCGGGCCTCGACGCGCCCCCGCTGGCCGTGGAAGGCGCCATCGACCTGCTGCAGGCGCTGCGCGACACCGAGCCGGTCGCACAGCCCCCGGCCGACATGGACACGCTGGCCGCACTGAACTACACCGGCGGCACCACCGGCCTGCCCAAGGGCTGCATGCACACGCAGCGCGACATGGTCTACACCGCGGCGGCTTCCTACGCGCTCACCGGCGGTGTCGATGCGGAACGGCTGGCAGAAGGCTCCGGCGACGTGATGCTGAACTTCCTGCCGATGTTCTGGATCGCGGGCGAGAACCTCGGGCTGATCTACCCGATCTTCAGCGGCGCGACGGTGGTGCTGCTGGCGCGCTGGGACCCGGTCGCGGTGATGGCCGCGATCGAGCGCTATCGTGTCAACCGCACCTTCGTGGTGGTGGACAACGCGGTCGAGCTGATGAACCACCCCGAATGCGGCCGCTACGACCTGCGTTCGCTGCAGCACACGCGCGCCGCCTCGTTCATCCGCAAGATCACCCCCGACATCCGCCAGCGCTGGCACGCGCTGACCGGCAGCATCATTGCCGAAGGCGCCTGGGGCATGACCGAGACCCATACCAGCGACACCTTCACCACCGGCATGCAGGACGACGATATGGACCTGCGCGGCCGCCCGGTGTTTGTCGGCCTGCCGGTGCCGGGCACGCGCATCAAGATCTGCGACTTCGACACCGGCGCGGTGCTGCCGGTCGGCGAGGAAGGCGAGATCGTGGTCAGCACGCCGTCGCTGTTCAAGGGCTACTGGGGCCGCCCCGACGTGGATGCTGAGGTGTTCCGCGACGGCTGGTTCCGCACCGGCGATATCGGCGCCTATGACGAGGCGGGCTACCTGCATTTCCTGGGACGACGCAAGGAGATGCTCAAGGTGCGCGGCATGAGCGTGTTCCCGTCCGAGCTGGAGGTGCTGCTGTCACGCCATCCGGCGGTGCTGGGCTCGGCCGTGGTGGGCCGCCCCGACCCGGACAAGGGCCAGGTCCCGGTGGCCTTTATCCGCCTGCGCCCCGAGCATGCCGACGGCATCACTGCCGACACGCTGCATGCATGGTGCCGCGAGCAGATGGCGGTCTACAAGGTGCCCGAGATCCGCATCCTGCCCGAGTTCCCGCTGACCGCCACCGGCAAGGTGCGCAAGGTCGAGCTGCAGGCCTTGCTGGATACCGAGGCCGGCGGCTGAACGGGACCGCTGTCGGGTAGTACCGCCGTACCGGACGAGGACGCCGCGCGCGCGTCCCGCACGCCTGCGCGTCGAACAAGCGCGGCTGGCATGCAACGGCACAACGAGGGAGCCAACGGTTATGCAGGACCGATCCACCGGCAATGCCTTCAAAGAAGACCGCCACTTCGTCACCGCGCTGGCGCGCGGGCTGGAAGTGCTGGCCTGCTTCCGCACCAGCGACCGCGTGCTGGGCAACCAGGAAATCGCCCGGCGCTGCGGGCTGCCCAAGTCGACGGTATCGCGCCTGACCTCCACCCTGACGCGGCTGGGCTACCTGGCGCAGGCCGAAGGCAGCCACAAGTACAGCCTGGGCACGGCCTGCCTGCGGCTGGGCAGCGCCATGCTGTCGCGGCTGGACATCCGCAAGGTGGCGCGACCGCTGATGCAGGAGCTGGCCGACTTTTCCGGCGGCACGGTGTCGCTGGGCACGCGCGACCGCTTCTCGATGATCTATGTCGAGCACTGCCGCAGCTGCGCAGCGATTGCGCTGACGCTCGATACCGGCTCGCGCATTCCCGTAGCCACCTCGGCCATCGGCCGCGCCTGGCTGGCGGTGGTGCCGGACCAGGAGCGCCAGGCCTTCATGGAACAGGTGCGCGACGTCGACGACATGGCGTGGCCGCGCCTGCGCCAGGGCATCGAGCAGGGCCTGGCGGACCACCTCACCCTGGGCGTGACCTGCTCGATGGGCGACTGGCAGCCGGACGTCAACGGCATTGCGCGCGGCTTCGAGCCCGGCCATGGCATGCCGCCCATGGCCATCAACGTGGGCGGACCGTCGTTCCGCCTGTCCCCGTCATTCCTGCTCGACGAGGTGCGCCCGCGCCTGCTGGAGGTGGTACGCCAGCTGGAAGGCAGCTTCCCGCGCTGAGCGCATCCGTTGTTCACACCAACAGCGCCGCCACGAGACGGCGCAACAGGAGGAGCACCATGCAAGTGAAGTTGACCGGCGCCGCCCGGCGCCGCCTGCTGGCCGGCATGCTGGCCGCCGCCATCCCCGCGGCTCACGCCGCACCGGCCGCACCGGCCGCGCCGGCCACCGGCAGCCTCACCGTCGCCTTCGGCGCGGAATCGACCACGCTCGACCCGGTCAAGATCTCGGCCGGCGTCGACCACTACTTTGTCGGCCAGATCTTCGAGATGCTGGTGCGCCGCAATGCCGCGCTCAAGGACGAGAACTGGCTGGCGGAGAACTGGAAGCTGGAAAACGGCAAGGACGGCAAGCCCGTGCTCGACGTGCAGCTGCGCAAGGGCGTGCGCTTCCACAACGGCGACCCGCTGACGTCCGAGGACCTCGAGTTCTCCTGGCAACGCCAGCGCGACCCCAAGAGCAGCTTCTTCTCGCACTATGTCTCGTCAATCGAGCGTTTCGAGATCGTGGATGCACACCGCTTCAAGCTGCATTTCAAGGAGCCGGATGCGCAGTTCATCGTCGGCAACATGCAGCTGTGGGCCATGCCCAAGAAGTACATCCAGAAGGTCGGTGAAGAAGAGTTCGCCCGCAAGCCGGTCGGCACCGGGCCGTGGAAGTTTGTCTCGCGCACGGTCAAGGACGAGCTGAAGCTGGAAGCCTTCGACGGCTACTGGAACAAGGAAAAGCGCCCGGGCATCAAGGACCTGACCATCAAGGTGATCCCGGAGGACCTGACCCGGGTGGCGGCCTTCAAGACCGGCAAGGTCGATTTCATCGACAACGTGCCGCCGTCGATGGTCGAGGAATTCAAGAAGATGCCGGGGGTGAAGACCGTCACGCTGGTGAGCGGCAACAACCTCTTCCTCAATTTCAACACGCAGATGCCGAAGTCGCCGTTCAACGATGTGCGCGTGCGGCAGGCGGCCGCGCACGCCATCGATGTCGACGCCATCATCAAGCGCGTGCTGTTCGGCCAGGGCGAGCGCTATGCGCAGGTGGGCAAGGAGTCGAATGGCTACGACCCCGAGCTCAAGCCCTACGCCTTCGACCAGAAGCGTGCGCGCGAGCTGCTCAGGCAGGCGGGCTATCCCAATGGCTTCGAGACCCCCTGCTACAACCTCACCACGCCGCGCGAACCGGGCGTGAAGGAAGTGGGCGAAGCCATGTATGCCTACCTGAGTTCCGTGGGCATCCGCTGCCAGGTGCGCAACCTGGAGTACGGGGCCTGGATCAGCCTGGGCAAGCGCGGCCGCTCGGGCCCGCCGGAGATGGACGGCGTGCTGAGCTGGATGTGGTCGCAGGGGCTGCCCGGCGACCCGGGACTGGCCTGGTCCGGCCATTTGCACAGCTACCAGGGCGGCGGCGGCTGGGGCACCTATTCCTACACCAGCGACCCCGAGGTCGACGCGCTGCTGGAGAAGCAGCGCCAGACCATGGACCCCGCGGCGCGCACCGCGCTGCTGCGCCAGATCGCGCGGCTCAAGCAGGAGCGCGTGCTGGGCGGCCTGCCGACCTACCGGCCGCTGGTGACCTTTGCCTGGCGCGACAACAAGATCAACTACGTGCCCTGGCCCATCCGCGACTACTGGCGCTCATTCCAGGAAGTCAGCTGGAAGCAGTGATCCGCCGCCGCGCCCGGCGCCCGAGCCGGGCGCGGCATTCCCGCTGACAATTCTCCGACGGAGCCTGTCATGCCTATTGCAAAACGCCTGCTGCACGGCCTGATCAGCATCCTTGGCGCGAGCGTGATCATCTTCCTGATCTCGCGCCTGTCCGGCGACCCGCTTGCCCTGTTGTTGCCGGCCGACGCGCCGCCGCAGGTGATCGAGGCAACGCGCCGCCATCTCGGCCTGGACCAGCCCCTGGTGGCGCAGTACCTGGTCTTCCTCGGCCATGCCGTCACCGGCGACTTCGGCAACTCCTACCGCTGGCAGGAACCGGCACTGGGGCTGATCCTGGAGCGGCTGCCGGCCACGGTGGAACTGGCGCTGGCCGCGCTGGGCTTCTCGATTGCGATGGCGGTGCCGTTCGGCGTGCTGTCGGCGGTCTACCGCGGCTCTTGGTTCGACCGCTTTGCCAAGGTCTTCGCCATGCTTGGACAGGCCATGCCCAACTTCTGGGTCGGGCTGCTGCTGATCCTGTTCTTCGCGGTGCAGCTGAACTGGCTGCCAGCGTTCGGGCGCGATTCGTGGAACAGCCTGGTGCTGCCCGCGATTGCGCTGGGCTGGTATCCGGTGGCGGCGCAGACCCGCGTGGTGCGCTCGGCCATGCTGGATGTGCTCGACAGCGACTACATCCGCATGGGCCGCGCCATGGGCCTGCCCGAGCGCGTGCTGATCTGGAAGTACGCGCTGCGCAACGCGGCCATTCCGCTGGTGACCATCCTCGGCGTGTACTTCGCGGCGATGCTGGGCGGCGCCTTCGTGGTCGAAGTCATCTTCGCCTGGCCAGGCGTCGGCCGCACCGTGGTCGAGGCCGTGTTCGCGCGCGACTTTCCCGTGGTGCAGGCGGGCGTGATGCTCACCTCCGTGCTGTTCGTGCTGTCCAACCTGATGGTCGACCTCAGCTACGGCCTGATCGACCCGAGGATCCGCCATGCCTGAGATCGCCGTTCCTCCTGCCAGCGCCCCGGCGGCGCCGGCCCGCAAGCGCCAGCGGCGTGACCTGAGTGGCCTGCCCTGGTTTGCGCTGGTAATCTTCCCGGTGCTGCTGGTCTGCGCCGTCGGCGGCGAGGCGCTGCTGCCGCACGACCCCAATGGCCTCGACCTCGGCCTGGCCTTCCAGCCACCGGCCTGGCTGGCGGGCGGCAGCTGGGCCTATCCGCTGGGCACCGACAACATGGGGCGCGACCTGCTCTCGCGCATCATGGCCGGCACGCGCATCTCGCTGGTGGTCGCGCTGTACGCCATCCTGATCTCGGGCGGCATCGGCACCGCCGCCGGCATGCTGGCCGGCTACTTCGGCGGGCGCCTGGACGCGCTCATCATGCGGCTGGTCGATATCCAGATGTCGATCCCCGCGCTGGCGCTGGCGCTGGTGCTGGCCGCGGTGCTGGGCCCGGGCTTCAACACCGTGGTGCTGGTGATCGTGGTGACCTACTGGACCTGGTACGCGCGCATCGTGCGCGGCGAGGTGATGTCGCTCAAGCAGCGCGACTACGTGGCGCTGGCGCGCGTGGCCGGCTGCGGCACGCTCACCATCTTCCGCCGCCACCTGCTGCCCAACCTGCTCAACACCCTGCTGGTGCTGGCCACGCTGCAGGTTGGCCAGGTGATCATCTTCGAGGCCTCGCTAAGCTTTCTCGGCCTGGGCATCCAGCAACCCGATGTGTCGTGGGGGCTGATGCTAGCCGATGCGCGCAACTACATCACCAACGCGTGGTGGGCCATCACCATGCCCGGACTGGCCATCATGGCCACCTGCCTGGCGTCCAACCTGCTGGGCGACTGGCTGCGCGACCACTTCGACCCGAAAAGGAGGCAGCTATGACCGGCCCCGACCCGCACGTGACGCAACGCCCGTCGCCAACGCCAGCTGCCCAGAATTCCCTACGCGGCGCGCCCATGCTGTCGGTACAGGGCCTGACCACGCACCTCGAACTGCGCCGCGGCACGGTGCGCGCCGTGGACGGCGTCGACCTGCACGTGCATGAGGGCGAGACCCTGGGCGTGGTGGGCGAATCCGGTTCCGGCAAGTCCATGACTATCCTATCGATCCTGCGCCTGCTGCCGCGCCAGGGCGGCGTGCAACTCGGCGGCAAGGTGTTGCTCGATGGCGTGGACCTGCTGCAGCTGCCCGAAAAGACCATGAGCACGCAGTACCGCGGCCGCAAGATCGCGATGATCTCGCAGGATCCGCTGACCTCGCTGAACCCGGTCTTCACGGTGGGCGACCAGGTCGGCGCGCCGCTGCGCTACCACGGCCGCGCCGACAGCCGCGAGGCGCGACGCCGCCAGGTGGTGCAGGTGCTGGACAGCGTGCGCATCCCCTCGCCCGAGACGCGGCTGGACGACTATCCGCACCAGTTCAGCGGCGGCATGCGCCAGCGCGTGGTAGCCGGCATGGCCATTGCCAGCGCGCCGCGCCTGCTGGTGGCGGACGAGCCCACCTCGGCACTGGACGTGACCATCCAGGTGCAGATCATGGCGCTGTTCCGCAAGATCCAGGCGCAGACCGGTGTCGGCATCATCCTGATCACGCACGACCTGGGCGTGGCGGCCAGCATCTGCCACCGGGTGGCGGTGATGTACGCCGGACGCATTGTCGAGACCGGCGACGTGCGCACGCTGTACCAGCGCCCCGCCCATCCCTACACGCAGGCCCTGCTCCAGGCCATCCCCCACTTCGGCGAAAAGCGCGAGCGCCTGTACGCCATCCAGGGCAGCCCGCCCAGCCTGATCGACCCGCCGCACGGCTGCCGCTTCGCGGCGCGCTGCCCACACCGCAAGCCGCTGTGCGATGACGCCTATCCCCCCGAGATCGAACTTGAATCCGGCCACAAGGTCAGTTGCTGGCTGGCGTCGGCCGGCTAAGAACCCAGGAGGCAGCCATGCTGCTCGAAGTCGAAAACCTAAAGAAGCATTTCCCCGCGCGCGGCGGCGGCACGGTGCGCGCCGTCGACGGCGTCAGTTTTGCCGTGGATGCCGGGCAGACCTATGCGCTGGTGGGCGAGTCCGGCTGCGGCAAGACCACCATCGCCAGGCAGCTGCTGCTGCTTGAGCGCCCCAGCGCGGGCACCATCCGCTTCGACGGCCAGGACGTGCTGGCGCTGGACCGCAAGGGCGTGCTGGGCTACCGGCGCCAGGTGCAGGCGGTGTTCCAGGATCCGTCCTCGTCACTCAATCCGCGCCTGAAGGTCAGCATGCTGCTGGCCGAGCCGCTGCTTGCGCACGGCCAGGGCGGCGACCGCGCCGCGCTGCGCCGGCGGCTGCTGGAGCTGCTGGAGATCGTCGGCCTGCCGCCCGGCGCGCTTGACCTCTATCCGCACGAGTTCAGCGGCGGCCAGCGCCAGCGCATTGCCGTTGCGCGCGCGCTGGCGCTGCAGCCGCGGCTGATCGTGCTGGACGAGCCCACCTCGGCGCTGGATGTCTCGATCCGGGCGCAGATCGTCAACCTGCTGTCGGATATCCAGCGCAGCTTCGGCCTGGCCTATGTGGTGATCGCCCATGACCTGGCGCTGGTGGAACACTTCAGCTCGGCCGTGGGCGTGATGTACCTGGGCAATATGGCCGAAAGCGGGCCCAGCGCCGCGGTGTTCAGCGCCCCGCGCCACCCCTACACGCAGGCACTGCTGGGCTCGGCGCCGCGTCCCGACCCTGACCACCAGCCGGCCGAAGGGCTGATCCTGGGCGATATCGGCTCGGCGCTGAACCCGCCGGCGGGCTGCAAGTTCCATCCGCGCTGCCCGCGGGCGGTGCCGGCCTGCGCCACCGAGATCCCCCGCATGCTGCGGCTGGACCCGGCCGCCGGCTCAGCCGCGCCGGTGCACGTGGCCGCCTGCCACCTGCTCCACTGAGGGCCTGGGCACGGGTCAGCCGCCCTGCATCTTCGACGGATCGTCGCTGCGCGAGGTCGTGGTGACGGTACCGTCGCTGTTGAAATGCACATTGAAAAAGGCCTTGTCGGTGGAGGTTTCCATCCAGCGGTAGCCCCACACCTCTTCCTTCTTCAGCGCAAATGCCTCCACCTTGGTGGGCTTGCCGAGCAGGCGGCGGATGTCGTCCTTGCTCATGCCGGCGCGCACGCGTGCGAAGTTCTCGGCTGACAGCACCTGCTCGATCTTCGCGACCTTGCCATCGGCGCCGATGGTGACCATCCAGGTGGTGGTGCCCTCGGGGCCACGCGGGTACTCCAGCCGGCGCCCGCCGTCGGCTTCCTCCCAGACGATCTCCGGCTTGCCGGCCTGGCGCCGCAGGTCTTCCTCAGTGGACTGGCCGGGGACGATGCCCTTGAACAACTCGCTGTCGGGCTTGATCGCGTTCCAGGTGTTGCGGGCGGTGTCGCCCGCCTTCTTCATGGCTTCATCGACCTTCTGCTGGTCGCAGCCGAACAGCGCAAGCAAAGCGGCAAAGAGTCCCATGGCGGCAAGGCGTCGCGGCGACGCGAAAGTGGCGGGGCGCCCGTCAGCGGCGCACGGGTTCGGCGACGGCTGCCGAGGCTGCCTGTGCCGCGCTGTCGGGACTGGTTGGCTGGCTCTCATCCTGCTGGCTCCTTCTGGTGTCGCTGCGACCCGAGGTCCCGCTGAACAGGTTCGCCCAGCTGTCGAAGCGGCGGTTGAACAAGACCGACAAACCGTTGATGGACCCGCCCTTGGCAATCAGCGACCAGCGCCGCGAGAACTGCCAGGTCAGCTTCACCACGTTCGAGGCCGATGTCAGGCTCTGCTCATAGCCGACCGACATACGATCGGAAATGGCCTTGCCCATGCTGACCACCTGCTGGTCATTGAGACCCGCGGTGCTGGGCCCGATCGAAAATTCGTCGATGCCGAAATGCTGCACGATCCCCTTGCCGGCCTTGCCGCCGATCATACCCAGCGCCGCGCCGCCCAGCGCGGCGCCACCCAGCTGGCGCTGCTGGCCGGCACCGGCGCTTTCCGCGCCGTAGCCGAACATCAGCCACGAGAGCTTATCCTCTTCGGGCACGTTGGGCTCCGACACCAGCCGCACGCGCGGCAGCCGCACCGTGCCGGTCACCTCCACGCCCGCCTCCACTTCCTGGTTGCGGCGCATGGCGCGGATGTTCATGTTCGGGTTGTCGATCGGGCCGTTGAAGTTGATGACGCCACGCTCGATGTCCAGCTTGCGCCCGAAGGCTTCATAGGTGCCTTCGGTCACGCGCACCGTGCCGGTGGCCTTCATTGGTGCCAGGGGTTCGCTCTTGACGCCCATCTGGCCGGCCAGCAACAGGTCCGCGCCCGCGCCGCGGAAGCGGAAGTTGTTGCCCAGGTCCACGGTCAGGTCGATCACCGGGCTGAACTTGCTTGCCGGCTTGGTCTCCGGCGCCGGCGTGGCGGCAGTCTTCACGGCGCGCTGGTCCTTGCGCCGGATCACCACCACATCGTCGCCCAGCACTGGCGCACCGGCCTTGGGCAGGTCGAACAGGCCGCGGTCGACGCGGATCTTGCCGCGGATCACGACCTGCTTGTTCTCGTTGGCGATGGTGGCATCGCCCGAGACCACCAGCGTGCGCTCTGGGCTGGCGAACAGCTGCAGCTTGTCGGCGACGATCTTGCCGGTCAGGTTGGGATCGGCCTCGCCCAGCTTGACGCTGCCAGTGGCCGTGATCTTGCCGTCGCCACCGTGGAATTCCACGTGCTTGAGCTCGACCGTGTTCTGGTCCAGCACCACGCGCACGGTGCCGTCGGTCAGGCGCAGGCCCAGGTCATACAGCGTGACGGCGAGATTGTCGCCGTCGACGGTGCCGGTCAGCAGCGGCGCGCCGACCGTGCCGGCCAGGCGCATCGCCGCGGCCAGTTTGCCGTCGAAGGCGTACTGCGGGCCGGTCAGCGCTTCCAGCGATTTCAGCCGCGGCACGTCGACGGTGACCGTGCCGCCCAGGGTCGAGGCCGGGCCCACGGTCTGCAGCCCCTGCTCCTGCACCAGTCCGGCGGAGGCGTCCACCACCACCTTGCCGATGCGGCCCGACACCATGCCGCCGCGCAGCGCGATGCGGTTGCCGCCGGCCTCGGCGCGCAGGCTCGTCTCGCCCAGGCCGAGCGTGGTGAAGCCCCGGCCGGCATTGACCGACAGGTCGCCGCTGCGCCGGCGCAGTTCGGCAAAGCCGGTCGCGGTCTCGGCCAGCGCCAGGTTCCAGCGGCCGTCGATGACCAGGTCGGAGCGCACCGGCGGCTTCTCGCCGGTGATGGTTTCCATCAGCTCCAGTACATGGCCCACCTGCAGGCCGTCCAGGCTGCCCGCGCTGCGGATGCGGCCGTGGTCCCAGTCCAGGCTGTCGATCGCCAGCGTGGCGCGGTCCAGCAGCAGGCGCGCGGCGCCCAGGCGCACGCGCTGGTCGGCCACCAGCAGTTGCGTCGGCGCTGCCAGGCGCAGGTTGACGGTGCTGCGCTCTTCCAGCGTGCGGATGGTGCCGTTCCAGCCCTCCTTGCCCTTCCACGCGCCCTGCCCCGCCAGCGCCAGCTGCAATGGCCGCTTGTTCAGGCTGCCGGTCGCCTTGACGTCGAATGTATGGTTGGCCTGGGTGCCGTTGAGCGTGGCATCGAGCGTGCTCAGGCTGGCCTGTGGGCCGCGGTAGTCGCGCGCGGCCAGCTGCACCGAGAGCGGACCGTCCAGCCCGCCGCGCACCTCGGCGCGGCCGCTGGCGCTGGCCACCTTGTGCGGACCCACTTCCAGCGCCTGCGCGTTGTAGTCGGCCACCACTTCAGGTTTCTTCAGCGTGCCGGTGATGGTGGCGTCGAGCTTGAGCTTGCCGGCCACGCCAAACTTGAGCCGCTCCAGCTGCGGCGCATCGACCGCTAGCTTGAGCGCATCGCCGCGCGCGCCGAAGCTGCCGCGCAGGTTGGCCTGGTTGCCGGCCATGCTCAGCGAGGCCTCGCTTGGCAAGAGCCGCTCGCCTGCGAGGCGCACCTTGCCGCCGCCGGTCATCGGCAGGCCCGCGTATTCGCTCTCATGCACGGCAAAATCCAGCGCCACGCCAAGCTCGGGCGCGATCTCGCCGGTCGCGGTGAAATCCGCGTTGATCCGGCCGGCGGCAACCTTGGCCAGGCGCGAGGGATCGAACGAGGCCAGCTTGCCCTTGAAGCTGAACGGCTGCTTGTCTTTCAGGCCGAGCTTGCCTTCCGCGGTCAGCAAACCCGGCCCCACCGCGGCGCGCAGCGTGGCCAGCGTGACCGCCTCGGCATCGATGCTGGCATCGGCGAAAAGCTTGAGCGGCCCGCCCGACAAGTCCAGCGCCACGCTTTGTCGGCCCGGCTCCATCCGCACCACCACCGGGCCGGACAGGCTGGCGCTGGTCAGCGAGCCATGCAGCGCGGCCGGGTCCAGCCTGCGCACATCCAGGTCGAAACCGCCACGGCCGCCGCGCAGCGAACCGCCGCCGGCAATCTCGGCCTTGCCGGCCAGCGCCACGCGCAGGTCCGAGACGGCCTGTGCCATCTCGCTCAGCTCGACGTGGGCGCGCACCGACTGGACCGGCAGCCGCTCCTTGTCCAGCGGACCGGCTTCCAGGTTGTGGATCGCGATGTCGCCGGCGACCGCCAGCGGTGCGGGCGCCGGCGCCGCCGCAGGAGCGGATGCGGAGACCCCCGATGCCGCCGGGGGAGCCGATGCCGCCACGGCACTGGCTGCCTGCGCGCCGGCACCCGCCGCCACGCCGCCCACCGGCCGCAGCTCGGCATGCACGGTCAGGTTGGCCTGTGGCGCCGACGGGCTGAACAGGCGCGGGTTGATGCGATCGCCATCGACCAGCAGGTGCGTGAACGGCACCTTGCCGAACGGCGTCAGGTCGGCGCCTGCGCGCAGGTGGATGCGGTCGCCGCTGGCCTGCAGCTCGGCACGCAGCGCGTCCAGGTTGCCCTTGGCGGTGGCATTGACGGCAAAGGCCTCATCCTGCCAGCTGCTTTCCAGCAAGGCTTCGGCGCTGAGCGCGAACGGGGCGCGTGCGCCCAGCTGGGCGTTGGCCGCCAGCTTGCCGTATGGTGTTTCCAGCTTGTCCACGCTGACGCGGTGGCGCTGGCCGTCGCTGTGCAGCGCGCCGGCCAGGTTGCTGAACACCATCGGCTCGGCCGTGGGCGCCGTGCCTTGCAGCAGCGACAGCCGCTCAAGCGTCAGGGAATCGACATCGATGGCCAGCGGCAGTTCGAGCGACGTGGGCTTCTGCATCGGCTCGGTGCTCGGCTCGGACGGTCCGAGCTTCACTTCGGCCTTGCCGATGCGCAGCCACTGCACGTGCAGGCGCCGCGCCTGCCAGTTGAGCGCCCAGTTGCCATCCACGCGGTCCACCGCCACGCGCGTCTGGCCGCTGGCGAACACCACGTCGCGCAGGCGCAGGCCGTGCGTCACGGTGCCGCCTTCCAGCCGGCCGCTGAGCATGCCGGCCGACAGCCGCGTGGCCAGCGTCCACAGGTGGCGGGTGCCGGTCTCGGTGTGCAGCGCCGCCACGCCCGCCGCCACCAGCGCCACCATCAGCAGCAGCAGGATGCCGGCCAGCCAAGCCAGCACGCGCCACAGCCGCCGCCGCTTGCGCGGCGCGGGCGGGGTCGGCGTCCGGGCCGAATCGCCGCCGGGCACCGAAGGCAGATCGTGAGCGCTCATGCCAGCATCCGGGTCAGGCGGGAAAGACAAGGGTGCCGCATCAGAACGCCACCCCCAGCGAGATATGCGGCCGGAACTGCTGCGCCTGGATGCCGTAGCCCAGGTCCAGCTGCAGCGGGCCCACCGGCGTGCGCCAGCGCACGCCGACGCCCACGCCGTTGTAGATGGTCACGCCGCGCAGGTTGTCGGCGGCAGTGCCGAGATCCCAGAACACCGCCACGCCCCAGTCCGGCTTGAACCAGTACTGGTACTCCAGGCTGCCGGTGCCCAGGTACTTGGCCGGCAAGATGCTGGAGCCGCTGGGCGTGCCGATCGACTGGTAGCTGTAGCCGCGGATCGAATCGGTGCCGCCGGCGCGAAAGCGCAGCGTGGCCGGGATCTGGCTGGAGCTGTCGCCGGTCAGGTCGGCACCGAGTTCCAGCCGTGCCACCACCAGGTCGCGCTTGCCCACCGGTATGTACTGGCGGATACGGCCGTACAGCCGCAGGAAGGTGGCATCGCTGAGGAAACCCTTGGCGGCCACCCCGACCTGGGTGCTGATCACGTTGCCGCGGCGCGGGAACACAGGATTGTCGACGTCGCGCCGCGTCCACGCAAAGGCCGGCACCAGCGCCTTGCTGATCTGGGCGGCCTGGCCCTCCGGCAGCAGCTTGTCGTAGTAGAAATCCAGCGACGTCGTCACGTCGTACTTCTCGCGCGAGCGCGAGCGCTTCAGGCCCGCGCGCAGGCTGGTGGTGTCGGTGTTCTCGATGTCGATGGTGCGCTCGTAGCTGCTGTACACGCTGTTGCGGTAGTTGCCCCTGTCCGGCGGCATCGCGGTCTCGGCGAACAGATAGGAGCGCTTCTGCTCCAGCCGCGCCTGCGAGTCGAAGGTCCAGGCGCGGTTGAACAGGTTGTAGTACGAATAGCGGCCTTCGATCTGCGCGCCGGTGTCGGTGGTAAAGCCCACGCCGCTGTTGAGCCGGTGCGCCGGATATTCGCGCACGCGCACCAGCACTGGCGAGCTCACCACGCCGTCAGCCGCCTTGTCGGCGTCCGGCGGCGGTTCCAGGTCGACCTGCACGTTGGAGAAGTACGGCTGGTTCTGGATCGCGCGCTGCAGCTCCAGCAGCCGCTCCACGCGGTACGGCTCGCCCTCGCTCAGCGGGTTGACGTTGTAGATGATCTGTTCCGGATAGCGGCGCGTGCCGGTCACCTTCAGCGGCCCCAGCAGGTAGGCCGGGCCGCTGGCGTAATGCGCGGACAAGTCCGCGCGCTGGTCGTCCGGCTCCACGCGCGCCTGCGACGCGGCCAGGCGCGCGCCGTAGTAGTTGTGGCTCTGCAGCGTGACCAGCGCGTCTTCCTTGGCCTTGTCCCAGTCGCCCTGCCGGAACGGCTCACCCACCGGCAGTCCCCACTTGGCCTGCATCTCTGCCACCTGTTCGGGCGAGCGCGTGGCTGCCGGGCCCGTCACCTGGACGTCGACATTGCGGATCAGCGTGCGCGCGCCGGGGTCGACCATCACGTGGACCACGCGCTTGTCGCCCTCGCCTTCGACGCGGGTGGTGGTGGTCGGGTCGAAGTAGCCCTCGGTGGAGGTGAGCGCCCGCACCTGCTCGCCGGCGGTCTCGACCATATAGTCGAGCTGGTCCGGCGAAAGGTCGGCGCGGTCCTTGTAGCGTGCCAGGTCGAGATGCTCTTCCAGCATTTCGCGAATCGGCTTGGGTGCCTCGACTTCGACCTCGTAGGCGGCGCGGGCCGGGCCGGCCGCCAGCGCCAGCACCGCGCCCAGCGCGGCCAGTACGCGAACGGCCACGCGCGCGCGGCCAGCGGAGTTAGCGGTAATAGCGGTGTCTTGCGGCATCGCCGATTGTCCACACATACAAAGTCGGTATTTGACCACACCCGGCCTTACGCCCGGAACTTTCCGGCGCCTTGCACCAGGCCTGGATGCATTCCGGGGGGCCGATACTGTAAAATCGTGGCCCACTGCACCCATCTGGCGCCCGCGCGGGCGCATCACGGTTGAACATGGCCATTTACGAATCCGAAATCACCCAGTTCCTGAAGCAGCTCAAGCAAGAGCGCCCGACGCTGGAGGCCGAGCAGCGCGACGGCCGTGCCCTGCTGTGGGACAAGTCGCCGATCGACCTGGAAGAGCGCGCCCGCGCCGAAGCTTCGCGCGTGGCGCAGAAGCCATACGTCTACTCGCAGGACAACTGATTCCCGCCGCCCCCGCGAGCGCACGCCGCCCATGAGCGCAGGCGACCAGGACAAGCTGCCGCTGCCCGTCGAGCTGCCGGCCGTGGCCCCGGCCGTTGCAGCCGGCCCTGCCGACATGGTCGACGGGATGGCCTTCGCGCGCCTGTACGGCGAGCCGCTGTTCAAGCTGCCGCAGGACCTGTACATCCCGCCGGACGCGCTCGAGATCTTCCTGGAAGCCTTCGAGGGCCCGCTGGACCTGCTGCTGTACCTGATCCGCAAGCAGAACTTCAATGTCCTCGACATCCCGATGTCGCAGGTCACCCGGCAGTACCTGTCCTACATCGAGCAGATCCGCAAGACCAACCTTGAGCTGGCCGCCGAATACCTGCTGATGGCGGCCATGCTGATCGAGATCAAGTCGCGCATGCTGCTGCCGGTCAAGAAGGCCGACAGCGACGATGAGGCCGAGGACCCGCGTGCCGAGCTGGTGCGCCGACTGCTGGAATACGAGCAGATGAAGCTAGCCGCGCAGCGCCTGGATACGGTGCCGCAGCTGGGCCGCGACTTCCTGCGCTCGCAGGTCTATATCGAGCAGAGCCTGGCGCCGCGCTTCCCCGAAGTGGAAACCGTGGACCTGCAGTCCGCCTGGGCCGATGTGCTCAAGCGCGCCAAGCTCAACCAGCACCACAAGATCTCGCGTGAGGAACTGTCGGTGCGCGAGCACATGAGCCAGATCCTGCGCCGGCTGCAGCACTCGCGCTTCATGGAATTCTCCGAACTGTTCGAGGACGCGGTGCGCTCCGGCAAGGGCGTGCCGGTGGTGGTGGTGAACTTTATCGCCATGCTGGAGCTGTCGCGCGAAGCGCTGGTGGAGATCACCCAGGCCGAACCGTTCGCACCAATTTATGTGCGATTGGCGTACAGCCCGACCTGACCCACCCGCGGTGCGGGGTCCGGCCCCGTCCCACTTGTTCTACAATCCGCCGACAGCCGGCCCAACGGCCCACGGCGCAGGCCCCGACGGCAAGTGCCCGAAGGCCCCACGCCCGACAGAAGGCCGAGACCGGTAGTCCATGTGCCGCCCCTCGATGGACCGGCGCCCGGGTCACACCTATCACGACCAGCACACCAAGGCAGATGAAAGTCATTTCCTCCATCCAAGAGCTGCGCGACCAACTGCGCGGCCAGAACCGCGCTGCCTTCGTCCCCACCATGGGCAACCTGCACGAAGGCCACCTGTCGCTGATGCGCCTGGCACGCCAGCACGGCGACCCGGTGGTGGCATCGATCTTCGTGAACCGCCTGCAGTTCGGCCCGAACGAGGATTTCGACAAGTACCCGCGCACGCTGCAGGACGATATCGAGAAGCTGCAGCGGGAAGGCGTCTACGTGCTGTTCGCGCCGTCCGAGCGCGATATGTACCCCGAACCGCAGGAATACCGCGTCGAGCCGCCGCATGACCTGGGCGACATCCTGGAAGGCGAGTTCCGCCCCGGCTTCTTCAAGGGCGTGTGCACGGTGGTGATGAAGCTGTTCTCGTGCGCGCAGCCTCGGGTGGCGGTGTTCGGCAAGAAGGACTACCAGCAGCTGATGATCGTGCGCCGCATGGTGCAGCAGTTTGCCCTGCCGATTGACATCATCCCCGCCGAGACCATCCGTGCCGAAGACGGCCTGGCGCTGTCGTCGCGCAACCGCTATCTGAGCCCCGACGAGCGCGCCGAGGCGCCGGTGCTGTACCGCACGCTGCATGACGTGCGCGACACCGTGCTGGGCAGCGACCGCGCCGCGGCCGACCTGCTTGCGGTCGAGGCGAATGCGAAGGAATCGCTGGCCAGGCGCGGCTGGAAGCCTGACTACGTGTCGATCCGCAAGCGCGTCGACCTGCAGGCGCCGACGCGCGAGGAATTCCTCGCCGGCGAGCCGCTGGTGATCCTGACGGCCGCCAAGCTGGGCGCGACCCGGTTGATCGACAACCTGGAAATCTGAGCGGCGCCGCCGCACCAGACAAGAAAAGCAGGCCGCCGGCCTGCTTTTTTCATGCCCGGCGCATGCCGGAGCGTTGTGCGGCCTTCACCATATGCCGCTGATGGCCCCGCCGCCGCTTCCACCAGATCAGCACGCCGGTCACGGCAAACGCCAGCGGGGCCAGCCCGAACAGCGTGATGAAGACGCGCCCCGGCAGCCCGAAGGCCTCGCCGGTATGCAGCGGGAACAGCCAGTTCAGCAGCGTGTCGCCCGCCGGCGCCTCGTGCGGATCACGCACGCCCAGCGGTTTGCCGCTCCAGGCATCGAGCCACAGCCGCGTGGCACCGGTGTCCTTGCGCACCTCGCCGGGCTGGCGCAGCCGTACCTCGAACGCGTCGCCCGGCTTGCGCGGGAAGCTGATGCGGGTCACCTGCGCTTGCGGGTATTGGGCCTGCGCCGCCGCCATGATCTCGCCCACGCCCAGCTGCCGGGCCCCGGCAGGCGCCGGTGCCGAGACGTGCTTCACCGGCGGCGTCACAGTCATTACGCCCGCCACCATCGGTGTCACCCACTTCGGCAGGTTCAGGTACCAGCCGGAAAAGGCAATGATGGCCAGCACCGGCGCGGCCAGGATGCCGCCCGCGCGATGCAGCGAATAGTTGAAGCGCGACCATGAACCGCCGTGCGTGATGCGGAACGCCTGCACCACCGAGCGCAGCTTCATCTTGGGCCACCACACCGCCACGCCCACCAGCGTGGTCAGCAACAGCAGCATGCCGGCCACGCCGGTGATGGTCTTGCCGGTGTCGCCGCTAAGCAGGTAGCGATGCAGGTGGAACAGCGTGGGCAGCAGCAGCCGGCGCGACAGGCCCGCCTCGCCCCAGACCCGCTCGCCCTTCACAGCAAGCGTGACCGGATCGACCATCACCTGGCGTGAGCGGCCCGGCACCACGCTGTCGGGCCCCTTGACCGGATACCAGGCGATAAAGACGCCGTCGGCATGGGCCGGCAGCATCAGCAGGTTGGGCTTGCCGTAGGGGGGCGCAGCCAGCCGCTCGGTCACTGCCTGGACCGTGGCCGGCGAGACCGGCTCCGTCATCGGCGCGGACGCCACCAGCAGGTCAGGGTTGAGCCAGGCATCCAGTTCGTCGCGCCAGGCGATGGTCATGCCGGTCAGCCCCAACAGGACGAACAGCAGGCCAAGGCTCAGGCCGATATACAGGTGCAGTTTGACGAGGACGACGCGCAGGCGGCCGGTGACCATGAGGGGGCTGAAGTACGTTGAGCGGACGCGGCCATGCGTGGAATATGGCGCACAAGCCACTTTCACGCAGAATGCAAATGCGAAAGATTCGCGATTCTAACAGGGCCCCGCCAGGCGGCCGTGCCGCATGCGTCAGCGCCGCAGCGGCGCCAGCATCGCATCCAGGTCCAGGTGCGCGGTCATGGTGTCGGCAAGCCGCTCGATCGATGCTTCGCGCAGTGCATCGAGGTCCACCGCCTGGGCGCCGTCCAGCCCCGCCCAGCGCAGCAGCGCCTGGCAGCCGGCGGGCTCGTCGAACAGGCCGTGGACATAGGTGGCTAGCACCTGGCCGTCGGCCGAGCGTGCGCCGTCGGGCCGCACCGTGCCGTCGCCGCGGTCGAGCCACAGGGCCGGCTGCTCAAGCCCCGCGCCCGTGGTGACGCCAAGATGGATCTCGTAGCCGCGCACCGGCGCATCGGCTTCATCCAGCGCCAGCCGGCCGCCGACCTGGCGCAGTTGCTTCTCTGCCGCCAGCGTGGTCTCGAAATCCAGCCAGCCCAGCCCCGCGCTGCTGCCGGCCGGGCCTTCGCGGCCATCGGGATCGTGCACCTGCCGCCCCAGCATCTGCATGCCGCCGCAGATCCCGATCAGCTTGCCGCCGTAGCGCAGGTGCCGGGCCAGCACCGCGTCCCAGCCATTGGCCCGGATGAAGTCCAGGTCGCCGCGCACGTTCTTGCTGCCGGGCAGCACCACCAGGTCCGCGGGCGGGATCGGCATGCCGGGCCCGACAAACTGCAGGTCCACCTGCGGGTGCGCGCGCAGCGCGTCGAAATCGGTATGGTTGGCGATGCGCGGCAGCACCGGCACGATCACGCGCAGGCGCTGCGCCGGCGTGCCTGCCTTGTCCGCTTGCGTGCCGATGATGGCGTCCTCGGCATCCAGATGCAGGCCGTGCAGGTAGGGCAGCACGCCGAACACCGGCTTGCCGGTGCGCGCGACCAGCCAGTCCAGTCCCGGCTCCAGCAGGCCGATATCGCCGCGGAAGCGGTTGATGATGAAGCCGGTCACGCGCGCGCGTTCGCTGTCGGACAGGCAGTCGAGCGTGCCGATCAGGTGCGCAAACACGCCGCCGCGGTCGATGTCCGCCACCAGCACCACCGGGCAGTCGACGCGCTCGGCGAAGCCCATGTTGGCGATGTCGCGCTCGCGCAGGTTGATCTCGGCGGGACTGCCGGCGCCCTCCACCAGCACCACGTCATAGGCCTGCGCCAGGCGCGTGTGCGAAGCCAGCACGGCCTTCATCGCCTCGGGCTTGTAGGCATGGTAGGCGCGCGCATCCAAGTCCAGCCGCGCGCGGCCGTGGATGATCACCTGCGCACCGGTGTCGCTGCTGGGCTTGAGCAGCACCGGGTTCATGTCGGTATGCGGCGCCAGCCGCGCGGCCTGTGCCTGCAGCGCCTGCGCGCGACCGATCTCGCCGCCGTCGGCGGTGACCGCGCTGTTCAGCGCCATGTTCTGCGGCTTGAATGGCACCACGTGCGTGCCGGCACGCGCCAGCACCCGGCACAGGCCGGCCACGATGGTGCTCTTGCCGGCATCGGAAGTCGTGCCCTGGACCATCAGCGTGCCGCGCAGGGCACCCGGCGGCAGGGATTGCGAGGAGTCGGTCTGCATTGGCGGATTATCGCACCGGTGCCTGCAACACCTCCCGTGCGATGCCCGGATGCGGCGGCTACAATACGCGGATGGAAACCCCGGCCATCGCACCCGCCTCCGCCCCCGACACCGCCACCCAGCCGCGTGCCGCCGGCGGACACGGTAACCGCCAGCTCACCCTGGTGCTGGGCGGCGCGCGTTCCGGCAAGAGCCATTACGCCGAACAGCTCGCCACCGACCATGCCACCATCACCGGCGGCCCGGTCACCTACATCGCGACCGCGCACCAGGACCCGGCGCACGCCGACCAGGAGCTCGAGGTCCGCATCGCCCTGCACCGCGCCCGCCGCCCCGCCGACTGGCGCCTGGTGGAAGAACCGGTGCACCTGGCCGATGCGCTCTACGCCAACGCGCGCCACGACGGCTGCATCCTGGTGGATTGCATGACGCTGTGGATGAACAACCTGATCTTCCCCGACGGCCGCACGTATCCTGAGCATGGCGTGATCACGCCGCCGGATGCCTTCACCGAAGAAATCGAAGCGCTGCTCTCCGCGCTGCCCACGCTGCCGGGCCATGTGATCCTGGTCACGAACGAGATCGGCTTCGGCGTGATCCCGATGGGCGCCATCACCCGCTTCTATGTCGATGAACTGGGCCGCCTGAACCAGAAGCTGGCCGCCGCCGCCGACTGCGTGCGGCTGATGGTGGCAGGCATTCCGGTTGCGGTGAAGGGTGCCGATCCCACATGCTGATGCTGGCCTGGCCGGCATGCGTGGCAGCGGCACTGACGGGCGTTCTGCTGGACCGCTGGCTGGGCGAGCCGCGCCGCTGGCATCCGCTGGTGGGCTTCGGCCGCATCGCTGCCGCACTTGAGCGGCGGCTCAACCCCGCGCCGCAGCGCGGTGCGCCCTGGCGCCAGCGCCTTGCCGGTCTCGCCGGCTGGTGTGTGCTGGTGCTGGTGCCGGCAGCGCTCGCATGGTGGCTGGTCGACGCCGCGGCCAGCCTGCACCCGGTTGCCGCCCTGGCGCTGCATGCGGTGGCGCTGTACGCCGCACTCGGCGCGCGCAGCCTGCGCCAGCATATCGCCCCGATCGCCGCCGCCCTTGCCGCGGCAGACCTGCCCGCCGCGCGCGCGCTGACCGCGCGCATCGTCTCGCGCGACACCACCGATGCCGATGCTGAAGCACTGGCCCGTGCCGCCTGTGAGTCGGCACTGGAAAACGGCAACGACGCGGTCTTCGGGGCGCTGTTCTGGTTCCTGGTCGGCGGCGCGCCCGCCGTGATCGTGTTCCGGCTGGCCAATACGCTCGATGCGATGTGGGGCTACCGCACGCCGCGGCTGCTGTATTTCGGCTGGGCCGCGGCGCGCATCGACGACGGGCTCAACCTCGTGCCCGCGCGCCTGACCGCGCTGTCCTATGCGCTGCTCGGCGCCACCGCGCAGGCGCTGCATTGCTGGCGCACGCAGGCCCCGGCATGGTCGAGTCCGAATGCCGGCCCCGTGATGGCCGCGGGCGCCGGTGCGGTGGGCGTGCGGCTCGGCGGCCCGGCGCGCTATCACGGCGAGATCGAGCAACGCCCGCCGCTGGGCGCCGGCCCCGCGCCGCAAGCCGCGCACGTGATGGCGTGCCTGCGGCTGGTCGAGCGCACCTTGTGGCTGTGGCTGGCGTTGGCAGGCGCCAGCGCGCTGGCCGTCCTTGCGGTTGCCAAGCCGACATGAACACCGCCCTGCCCACGATCCGCCACGGCGGCGACCTGCTTGCCGCGGTGCGCCGCTACGGCCGCCCCGCCGGCGACTGGCTCGACCTGTCCACCGGCATCAATCCCGACGGCTATCCCGTGCCGGCGCTGCCTGCGCAAGCGTGGCAACGGCTGCCGCAGGATGACGACGGACTGGCCGAACTGGCCGCACAGGCCTGCGGCGCGCCGCGGGCCTTGCCCGTCGCCGGCTCGCAGGCCGCCATCCGCACGCTGCCGGGTCTGCTGCGCCCGGGCCGCGTGGGCATCGCCGCGCTCGGCTACAGCGAATACGCGCCGGCCTTCGCTGCCGCGGGCCATGCGGTGGCGCCGCTGGATGAGGCGGCTTTCGCGCAAGCGGCGCTGGCCGACGAGCTCGACCATCTCGTCGTCGTGAACCCGAACAACCCGACCGGCCGCATGCTGCCCGCCGCCACGCTGCTGCGCTGGCACGCGAAGCTGGCGGCGCGCGGCGGCACGCTGCTGGTCGATGAAGCCTTTATCGACTGCCTGCCCGATGGCTCGGCGGCCGCGCACAGCGGCAAGGCCGGCCTGGTGGTGCTGCGCTCGATCGGCAAGTTCTATGGCCTGGCCGGCATCCGCTGCGGCTTCGTGCTGGCGCAGCCGGCACTGCTGGACGCGCTGCGCGAGCGCCTGGGCCACTGGACCGTATCGGGCCCGGCACGCGAGGTCGCGCGGCATGCGCTGGCCGACCACGGCTGGCAGGATGCCACCCGCGCGCGGCTGCAAGCAGGCGGGGTGAAGCTGGCCGCGCTGCTGGACCGCCATGGCCTGGCGCCGGTGATGCATCCGCTGTTCTGCTGGGTGCCGCATGACGACGCCGCGCGGTTGCACCACGCGCTCGCGCAACAAGGCGTCTGGACCCGCTACTTCGACGCCGCCGGCGGCTGCCCGCCGAGCCTGCGCCTGGGCCTGCCGCCGGACCAGCCACGCGCCTGGCAGCGGCTGGACGCGGCACTGGCCGCAGCCACTGCCTGAACCACTTTCCCCGATTCCATGCTGAACCGCCTGACGCCCGTTATCGCTTCCACGCTGCTGCTGGCAGCCCTGCCCGCCGCCGCCGCGGTGTCTGCCGTCGACGACTCGGGCCAGACCGTGACGCTGGCGCAGCCCGCGCGCCGCGTGATCTCGCTGGCGCCGCACGTCACCGAAATGATCTTCGCGGCCGGGGGCGGCGAGCGCATCGTCGGCACGGTCAGCTACAGCGACTACCCGCCGCAGGCGCGCGAGATCGCGCGCGTGGGCGACAACAAGGCGCTGGACCTTGAGCGCATCGCCGCGCTCAAGCCGGACCTGATCGTGGTCTGGCGCCACGGCAATGCGCAGAAGCAGACCGACCGCCTGCGCGCGCTCGGCATCCCGCTGTTCTACAGCGAGCCGCGCAGGCTGGCAGCGATCCCGGAGAACATAGAGAAACTCGGCACGCTGCTGGGCACCGAAGCCACCGCGCGGCGCGCTGCCGACGGCTTCCGCCAGCAGGTGGAGACTCTGCGCAAGACCTACGCGGCACGCCCGCCGGTGACGGTGTTCTACCAGGTCTGGCAGCAGCCGCTGATGACGCTCAACGGCCAGCACCTGGTCAGCGACATGCTGGCGCTGTGCGGCGGGCGCAACCTGTTCGCGGCCGAGACGCCGCTGGTGCCGACCGTGTCGGTCGAAGCGGTGATCGCGGGCAACCCGGAAGCGATGCTGACCGCTGGCATGGGCGCCACGCGCTCTGACCAACCGCTGCCGGATTTCGAGATGTGGCGGCGCTGGAAGCAGGTCACGGCGGTGGCGCGCAACAACCTGTTCGTGATCGACGGCGACCTGGTCAACCGCGCCGGTCCGCGCGTGGTGCAAGGTGCCGAGCTGATCTGCAAGGACCTCGAAACCGCGCGCAAGCGCCGGCCCGCACGCTGATCAGGCGGCGCGGTTCCACCAGCCGAGCCGGACCCCGCCCGGCCCCAGCGTAAAGCCGCAACTGGCACCGAAGCCCAACTCCCACTTGACCGTCGCCGCCAGCGGCACGCCCAGCCAGTGCGCGGCCAGCATGCGCATCGGGCCGGCATGGCCGACCACCCACAGGCATTGCACGCGATCCTCCGCCAGCGTTGCGGCCCAGCCGGCAACCCGCGCCATCGCCTGCGCCGGCGCTTCGCCGCCATGCGGGCGCGCGTGCAGCAGGTCGGCCGCCCACTGGTCGAGCGCGGCGCGGTCGATCGCATCCCAGGCCACGCCCTCCCAGCTGCCGAAGTCGATTTCGCGCAGCCGGGGTTCGGTGTCGATAGCCGGCGCGCCGGCCGATAACGTCTGCACCAGCGCCTGCGCGGTGCCGAGCGCGCGCGCCAGCGGGCTGGCGACAATGCGATCCGGTGTGGGCAGGCCCGCGGCGATCCGTGCTGCCGCAGGCGTCAGCGGCGCCACCAGCGGCAGGTCGAGGCAGCCATAGCAGGTGCCCGCCGGCACCTGCGGCTGTGCATGGCGGATCAGGACCACATCCATGCCGCAGCCACCAGGTAGAGCAGGATCTCGGCGCACTGCTGGGCCATGCCCAGGCAGTCGCCGGTATAGCCGCCGATGCGGCGCACGAAGTAGCGACCGAGCAGCAGGCGCAGACCCAGCAGCGCGACCACTGCCGTCGCGCAGAACCACGGCGACACCAGCCACAGCGGCACCAGCCCGCACAGCAGCGCGAACGCCAGCCCCGCGCCGGCCAGCTTCTGCGCCACCGGCTTGGCCTTGCCTTCCGCGCGCACGTAGGTCAGCGTGGCCAGATAGCTGGCCGCCATCGCGCGGCTGGCGGCATGCGCGGCGACGATCACCGCCAGCAGCACCATCAATCCGCCGCGCCCCGCAATCGCCACCAGCAACTGCCACTTGAGCAGCAGCGCCACTACCAGCGCGATCGCACCGAACGCGCCGATGCGCGAGTCATGCATGATGCGCAGCACGTCCTCGCGCTGCCACGCACCGCCGAAGGCATCGACGCAATCGGCCAGGCCGTCTTCATGGAAGGCGCCGGTCAGCAGCAGCGTGGCGGCCATGCCCAGCAGCACGGCCACGCCGGGCGGCCACCACAGCATTGCGCCCCAGGTGACCAGCGCGCCGACGCCTCCCACCAGCAGCCCGACCAGCGGGAAGTAGCGCGCGGCGGCGTGCAGGTAATGCGGTTCGAATCCGGCCCAGCGCGCCAGCCAGCCCGGCAGCGGCACGCGTGTGAAGTAGCCCAGCGCGGTCAGGAAATAGCGCAGCTCGCCGGCCACGCCGGCGGGGCTGCGTGGTTCGGGTGCTGGTGCAGGCACCGGGTCGGACGGCACGCTCATGGCGAGGCGGTGCTGACGCCGGCGCCGCTGAAGGTCGCCATTTCGTTCAGGAACGCCGCCGCCGAGGCCAGCAACGGCCACGCCAGCGCGGCGCCCGTGCCCTCGCCCAGGCGCAGGTCCAGCGCCAGCAGCGGCGCGGCGCCGAACTGGTCCAGCAGCGCACGGTGGCCGCGCTCATGCGAGCAGTGCGTGAACACGCAGTACTGCAGCACGTTGGGGTCCAGGCGCTGCGCCACCAGCAGCGCGGCCGTGGCGATAAAGCCATCGACCAGGATCACCATGCGGCTCGCGGCGGCGGCCAGGAAGGCGCCTGCCATCATCGCGATCTCGAAGCCGCCGAAGGTGGCCAGCACATTCAGCGGCGCCTGCACATCGGCATGCAGCGCAAGCGCGCGCTCCAGCACCTCGCGCTTGCGCGCGAGGCCGGCATCGTCCAGCCCGGTGCCGCGCCCGATGCAGTCTGCCAGCGGCAGGCCGGTCAGCCGCTGCATCAGGCAGGCGGCCGCCGAGGTATTGGCAATGCCCATCTCGCCGAAGCCGATCACGTTGCAGCCCTGCTGCGCATGGCGCAGCACGCGCGCCATGCCGGCCGTCATCGCCGCGGCCGCCTGCTCCGGTGTCATCGCCGGCTCGACCGCGAAGTTGCGGGTGCCGTCGGCAATGCGGCAGTTGACCAGGCCCGGTGCCGCCGGCAGCGGCACGCGCACGCCCGCGTCGACGATCTCCAGCGCAATCCCGTGCTGGCGCGAGAACACATTGATCGCCGCGCCGCCAGCCAGGAAGTTCTGAACCATCTGCGCGGTGACCTCGGCCGGATAGGCGCTGACACCGGCGTCGGCCACGCCATGGTCGGCGGCAAACACGATCACCGTCGGGCGCTGCAGCACCGGCCGCGCCGTGCCGAGGATCAGGCCCAGCTGCAGGGCCAGCGATTCCAGCCGGCCCAGTGCGCCGAGCGGCTTGGTCTTGTCGTCGATGGCGGCCTGCAGCACGGGGCGCAGGGCATCGTCGAGGGGAGTGATTTCCGGAAACTGCATGATGCTTTGACCTTGTATTCTAAAAGGATGCGACTACATCTCGACGCCGCGCTGCGCCTTGATGCCCTGCTGGAAGGCATGCTTGACCGGCGTCATGTCGGTGACGGTGTCGGCCGCCTCCACCAGCGCCGGCGGCGCGCCGCGGCCGGTGATGACCACGTGCTGCATCGACGGGCGCGCGCGCAGGTCGGCGATGACCTGCTCCACATCAAGATAGTGCAGCTTGAGCGCGATGTTCAGTTCGTCGAACAGCACCAGGCCGATGCCAGGGTCGCGCAGCATGCCGCGCGCCACTTCCCAGGCAGCCTCGGCCTTGGCCGCGTCGCGGGCGCGGTCCTGCGTTTCCCAGGTATAGCCCTCACCCATTACGTGGAAGGCGCACTCGTCCGGGAAGCGGCGCAGGAACATCTCTTCGCCGGTGGGCTGCGCGCCCTTGATGAACTGGACCACGCCGGTGCGCATGCCGTGGCCGAGCGCGCGCACCACCATGCCGAAGCCCGAGCTGGACTTGCCCTTGCCATTGCCGGTGGTGATGACGATCACGCCGCGCTCGTCCTGCGCGGCGGCAATTTTGGCGTCGACGATTTCTTTCTTGCGCTCCATGCGCGCCTTGTGGCGGGCATCGCGGTCCGGGTCTTCTGCAGGCGGGTTCTGGGTATCAGTCATGATGTGTGTCGGGTATGGGTGGGGCGGCGCCGTCGGGAATCAGCGCAGTATGCGCTCCGTCGGTGACGCTGACGATGGCGGTGCGCAGCGCGCGCGAGCAGTGTTCAGGGGTCAGCACCTGGGCGGCAGTGCCATGCAGCGTCGTGCCGTCTTCTGCCATCAGCAGGGCGTGGGTGGCGTAGCGCAGCGCCAGCGTCAGGTCGTGCAGGATCAGCACGATGGCATGGCGCCCGGCCCGGGCCAGCGCGGCCAGCTGTTCCAGCACCAGGATCTGGTGGCGCAGGTCCAGGTGCGAGACCGGTTCGTCCAGCAGCAGCAGCGGCGCCTGCTGCGCCAGCGCCGCGGCCAGCGAGGCGCGCTGGCGCTCGCCGCCGGACAGGGTCAGCACATCGCGCGCGGCCAGCGCCTCAATATCCATCGCGCGGATCACTTCGTGCACGATGCGGTCGTCCTCGCGCCCGCTCCAGCCCCAGCCGGACAGGTGCGGATGCCGCCCCACGCGCACGGCATCCTGCACCGACATCGAGAAGGTGTCATGCACGGCCTGCGGCAGGTAGGCGCGCTGGCGCGCCAGCACCGCCGGCGCGATCTGCGCCGCCGCGGTGCCGTCGATCTCCGCGCTGCCGCCATCGGCGTGGCGCAGGCCGGCCAGCACTATCATCAGCGTGGACTTGCCGGCACCGTTGGGCCCGGCAATGCACCATAGCTGCCCCGCGCCGATGGTCATCGTCAGGCGATCCACCAGCACGCGCTGTCCGGTGCGCAGCCGCACATCACGCAGCGCAAGCTGCGGACAGGCGGTGAGCGGATGGGACCAGTGCGGGCCTTGGCTCATCGCGGCCTCCGCAGCAGCAGGTAGAGGAAGGTCGGCACTCCCAGCAGCCCGGTGATCACACCCACCGGCAGCTGCGCGGGCGCAATCACGGTGCGTGCGATCAGGTCAGCGGCCATCAGCAGCGCGCCGCCCAGCAGCGTGGCGGCCGGCAGCAGCAGGCGCTGGTCGTTGCCCCAGGCGAGGCGCACCAGGTGCGGCACCACCAGCCCGACAAAGCCGATCGAGCCGGCCGTGGTGATGGCCGCGGCGATGCACAGCGACGCCAGCAGGAAGGTCGCCAGCCGCACGCGGCCCACGCGCACGCCCAGCGACTGCGCCACGGTCTCGCCCAGCAGCATCACGTTGAGCGCGCGCGCCATCGGCATGGCCAGCAGCAGCGCCACCACCAGCATGGCCAGCGCGCCGCCGTAGGCGGCGGTGCCGCTCAGGTCGCCGGTCAGCCAGAACAGCATGCCGCGCAGGCGCGACTCCGGCGCAATGGAAAGGATCAGGGTAATGACCGCACCCCAGCCTGCGGCCAGGATCACGCCGGTCAGCAACAGCCGGGCGCCCGCCTCGCGGTGGCCGCCCTGCACCTGCGGATGCAGCAGGTCGCGCCGCGCCAGCGACGCCACCAGCACCATCGCCCCCAGTGCACCGACGGCGGCGGCGGCCTGCACGCCCCACCACGGCGCCAGCAGCAGCATGGCCAGCAGCGCGGCGGTGGAGGCGCCGCCCGACACGCCCAGCACATAGGGCTCGGCCAGCGGGTTGCGCAGCAGCACCTGCATCAGCGCGCCGGACAGGGCCAGCAGCCCGCCGCAGGCAAACGCCGCTGCCGCGCGCGGCAGCCGCAGTTCGCGCACGATCGCTGCGGCGGTGCCGGTGTCGGTGCCGCTGAGCGCAAGCCAGAGCTCGCGCGCATCGAGCGGCACGCTGCCCAGCGCCAGCGACAACGCGAACGCCAGCAGCGCCGCGAGCGCCAGCACCAGCCAGATCGCCAGGGCGCGCCGGAACTCAGACATGGCGCGCCCGTGCGCTCATCGCTGGCGCCAGCCCAGCGTGATGAAGCCCGCGCGCCCCTGGGTGTTGTAGGGGTAGGCGAGCTGGTAATCCTTGTCGAACAGGTTTTCGACGCGGGCGGCGATGAACCATTGCTTGTCGATGTTGTAGCGGGCGTTCAGGTTGACGATACCGTATCCGCCCAGCCGGCGCGAGCCGGCATCCATGCGCGACGACGACACCAGCCATTCGCCGCCGAAGCGCCAGTTGCCGAAATCACGGCCAACATCGAGCGCGGCATGGCGGCGCGCGCGGCGCAGCAGCTGGGTGTTGGTCTGCTCGTCGACCGGGTTCTGGAAGGTCACGCTGGCGCCGAAGTCGGTGCCGTAGACGCTGGCGCGCCACGAGGCTTCGATGCCCTGCACCTTGGCCTTGTTGACGTTCTGCGCCAGGAACATGCCGTTGGGCTGCTGCGCCGACACGATCAGGTCGTCGTAGCGCGTCTCGAAGGCGGTCACGCGCAGCAGGCCGGCGCTGGCGGTGGCGTACTGCACGCCGGCCTCGACCGACTTGGCACGTTCGGGCTGCAGGTTCGGCTGACCGAAGTTGGGGAAGTACAGCTCGTTGAAAGTCGGCGCGCGGAAGGCATTGCTGACGCTGGCGATCAGCTTGAGCGCATCGGTCACGTAGTAGCCGTAGCCGGCGCGGAAGCTGCCTTGGTTGCCGAAGTCGGAATAGTGGTCGTTGCGCGCGTTGAGCTGCAGCTGGTGCTGGCCGATGCGCCCGTCATAGCCGCCGAACACCGAGAACACATTGCGCGTGGGCGCGCCGTAGGCGCTGGAGTCCAGCTCCTGCTGCAGGTAGTCGGTGCCGAACAGCAGCGTGTGGTTGGCGGCCAGCGCATACTCGTTCTGCCAGTTGAACTGGCGGTTGCGGGTATTGAAGGTGCCGTTGGGCCTGCCGTTGAGGAAGGTGTCGCTGCGGTCCTCGCTCTGCGACAGCTTGAAATGGGTGGACCAGTCCGCCCCCACCTTGCCGTTGACGAAGGCCGACAGCGTGTACAGCTCGCTGTTGGTCCGGTTGTCGTCGGTCGGGCGGCCGAAGGCGCTGTCGAACGACAGCTTGCTCTTCGAGTAGTAGCCGGTGAAGCCCGCGTCCCAGTTCGGCGCGAAGCGGTGCTTGACCTGGCCCGATACGCTCTGGTTCTCGTACGGGTTGTCGTTGGGATTGGCGCGCGGCGCCTGCTTCGTGTTGATCGACGAAAAGCCGTCGGTCTTGAACGCCGAGCCGGTCAGGTTGAACGAGGTATCGCCGACCTGGCCGCCATAGCCGACCGTGCCCTGGCGCGTGTTGTTGCTGCCGTATTCCACCTGCGCATTGGCCGCCGGCGCCTGGCCCGCCCCGCTCTTGGTGAAGATCTGCACCACGCCGCCGATGGCGTCCGAGCCGTACAGCGCCGACACATTGCCCCGCACAACCTCGATGCGCTCGATCTGGTCGGGCAGGATATTGGCCAGTTGCGCGGTGCCGCTGCTCACGGACGATACCCGCACGCCGTCGATCAGGATCAGCGTCTGGTTGGAGTTGGCGCCGCGCATGAACAGGGTGGTGTTGCTGCCCATGCCGCCGTTGGTCGAGAACTCCACGCCGGCCTGGTTGCGCAGCAGCGTGCGCAGGTCGGGCGCCTGCGAGTTGACGATGTCCTGCTGCGTCACCACCGTGGTGTGAGGCAGCGCCTCGGTAATGGCTTGCGCGGTACGGGTGGAGGTGACCACCACCGGCGCGAGCTGCGTGGTGTGGCTGTCGGGGCGGCTGCCAGTGCCGCTGTCGGCCGCTTGCGCGAACGAAGTGGCCGGAACCAGGGTGAACGAGGCGATGGCCGCCAGGATGGCGGGCACGGACGGACGCACCGCCGGGGTTGCCGGGCGGGTCGACCTGTGGAGCGATGAACGCATGATGCAGGACTGGATAGGAACGGCCGGGCCCGTTCCCCCGCGGACCATATGGCGATGAGGCGTGCCGCGCACGGGCGGCAGCCCGCGTTCAGGCCGGTATCCGGGCTGGCGACACTGGACCGGCGCCTTCCCGAACCTGCGGTTCAGTGGCGTGTGGCCGGTCCTGCGGTGCATGTGGCCGGGAATGGGATCCGGCCTTGCCAGCGGCGTTGCCGGCAGGCTGGCTGTCGGCGATGTCGGAGTCTGGCAGATGCACACCGCGGTCGCTTACCGTTGCGGGGGCAGCACAGGTTGGCCTGTCCGGCGCGCAGCCGGCCCGGCTCCCTGTTTCCCGTTGAACTGCCCTTTCGCCAGGGACGAAAAGGGCGAGCACCTGGAACGTGCGCGAGTCTAGGGCGTTTCGCCCCCCGCGTCAACGCGGCTGCCAGTAGTGCTTTGTCACAACTCTGGTGGCGTTTTAGGTGCAGAAGCCTGCAACTTCCACGCGGGTCGCCGGTCACAAACCCTTTCCTCCGCATTGTGCAAGCCGGCGCATCGGCTAGAATCGCGATACCTGACACTACTCCCATCATGACAGGCCCTATGCTCACCGAACTCGAACAACTGGCCGCCAAGATCGGGCGCGTGCTGCACCATGCGGACACCCTGGCGGCGGAGAACCAGCGGCTGCGCGACGAGATCGCCCGGCTGGAGGGCGAAGCCGCGCAGTTGCGCGGCGAGCGCGAGGCCATGGCCGCCGACCGCGAACTGCTCAATATCAAGATCGAGGAAGCGCAGCTGCGCATCCAGTCCATCCTTGACAAGCTGCCGACTGCCAGCGACACGCGCCAGCTCGACCTGCTCGGCGAAGAGGCTGCGGCGCAGGACGCCGAGCCGCACAAGGCCCCCGGAGAACACGCATGAGCAACAAGCAAGTCGAAGTCAATATCGCCGGCCAGCCCTACCGCTTCGCCATCGCGCCCGAGAACGAGGCCGCGCTGCTCGAAGCCGTGGCCTTGGTCGACACGCAAATGAACAAGCTGCGCAACGGCATCGCGGCCAAGGGCGTGGAGCGCGTGGCAGTCATGGCCGCCATCAGCATCGCCTCGGACCTGCTGTCGATGCAGCGCAAGCAGCAGGCCGAGGGCGCGATCCCGGTCGATGCCATCCGCGCGCGCATCCGCGAACTCAACGACCGCGCCGACGAGGCCCTGCGGCAATATGCGCACGTGGGCACCGGTACGCGCGGCTGAGCGATGACGCAGGGATGTGCTGCGGATGCCGCGCTGTCGCGCAAAATGTAACGATACGCGCGAGTGGACTTGGTATGCCCTGCGACGCGGTGTATAGTGTAGCCAGACTGCACGAGGCACCATAGATGTGCAGCGACAGGCCAGGTTATCGCGCCCGGCCGCCGTTCTTATCCCATCCTAGTCAGAAACGGCAAACGTCTGACATCCCGCACGCGGATCCGGTTTTCCGGGCACGATGATGCGCCTGGAAAGTCAGACGTTTGACAGTTTCCCTGCCTGGTTCGTGAGGGTCATAAACTCCTTGAACCGATATGCATTGCATGGTGCGGGATCATGTCGCGTGGGCGAGCGCGTCATCGCATTCATAGTCTGGGCCTGGCCTGGACTCCCTGAGTGGATGATGTACCCGAAATGCGACTTCCGCAGCCACTCTGAACCTCACTTGGGTTCAGGATGCCGACCCAGCGGCCAAGGCGGGGACCCCTTAAAAAGGCGGTGGTTTTCTGAACCATCGCCTTTTTTCTTGCCTGCGCGTCCGCGTGCACACGCTGTGCACGCGGCGCCCTGATCTGCCTTCCATTCCTGAGCTGCGCCGTGAGCCCGAACCAGAACCAACGCGCCCGCCAGTACTGGCTGATGAAATCAGAACCGGATGAAGCCAGCATCGACGACCTGGCCCGCGAAGGCACGCTGCCCTGGACCGGCGTGCGCAACTACCAGGCGCGCAACTTCATGCGCGACACCATGCAGATCGGCGACGGCGTGCTGTTCTATCACTCGTCGTGCCCGGAGCCCGGCATTGCCGGCCTGGCCGAGGTCTGCTCAGTACCGTACCCCGACCCCACCCAGTTCGACCGCAAGAGCCCGTACTATGATGCCGCCTCCAAGGCCGACGCGCCGCGCTGGCTGCTGGTCGACGTGCGCTTCGAGCGCAAGAGCGCGCTGATCCCGCTGGCCGCCTTGCGCGAGCATGAGGAACTGGCCGACATGGTGGTGCTACGTCGCGGCAACCGGCTGTCGATCACGCCGGTGACGCCGGCAGAATGGCGCTTCATCACCGGCAAGCTGATGCGCTGAACCCTGCCCGGCCGGCCCGGGCAAGGCTGATCACAACAACCCTGAAGACACGATGCAGTTCGACAACCTGCCGGTGCTGGTTCCTGCCCTGCTTGCCCTGGGCGCTTTCACCGGCTTCTGCGCCGGGCTGCTCGGCGTCGGCGGCGGCATGATGATGGTGCCCTTCCTGACGCTGCTGTTCACCAGCCTGGGCTTTGCCGACGAGGCCATCGTCCATATGGCGATCGCCACCTCGATGGGCACCATCCTGTTCACCTCATTGTCGTCCGTGCGCGCCCACCACCAGCGCGGCGCGGTGCGCTGGCCGATCGTGCTGGCGCTGGCGCCGGGCATCGTGCTCGGCGGCATGATCGGCGGCGGCAAGGTGTTCGCGGCGCTCAAGACCAGCTGGCTGTCGCTTGCCTTTGCCGGCTTCGTCGGATTTTCCGCGCTGCAGATGCTGCGCAACCGTCGCCCCAAGCCCGGCCGGCAGCTGCCCGGCTTTGCCGGCATGGCAGGCGCGGGCGGCGTGATCGGCTTCCTGTCCAGCCTGGTGGGCGCGGGCGGCGCCTTTGTCTCGGTGCCGTTCATGACCTGGTGCAACGTGCCGATCCACAACGCGGTGGCCACCTCAGCCGCGCTCGGCTTCCCGATCGCCGCGGCCAGCGTGGCCGGCTATGTCTGGAGCGGCTGGCAGATGCCGGGACTGCCGGCGGGATCGCTCGGCTATCTCTACCTGCCGGCCCTGCTGGTGATCGCCGCCGCCAGCGTGATGACCGCGCCGCTGGGCGCGCGCACCGCGCACCGGATGGATGTGGGCCAGTTGCGCAAGGTCTTTGCCGTGCTGCTGCTGTGCCTGGCAAGCTATATGTTGTGGAAGGCCTGGCAGGCATTCTGACCCGGACGGGGGAGGCGCGCCCGCCCGGCTTCGCAACAATCGTTTGCAATGTCGCGGAACGATCGGGCACCCGGGCACGTCTGATACCCATCACGTTCGAACAAGAGAACAACATGAAACAATGGCTTGCCGCCACCCTGCTGGGCACTACCGCCATCGTCGCCTCGGCGCACGGTGGCCCCACTGAAACGCCGTCGGGCGTACTGTCGCTGAGCGCGCAGGCAGTCACCGAAGTGCCGACCGATATCGTGCACCTGACGCTTGCCGCGGAGCAGGAAGGCGCTGAACCGGCCGCGATTTCCTCGGGCCTGTCGGCCCGGACCCAGGCCGTCATCACGCAGGCGCGCCGCGTCCAGGGTGTGACCGCCGAGTCGGGCGGCTTCACCATTCACCCGAATACCGACCGCAACGGCCGCATCAGCACCTGGCGCGGGCGTTCCGAAGTCATCCTGAAGTCGCGCGATTTCTCGGCCGTGTCCAAGCTCGCCGGCGAGCTGGCCAGCCAGATGCAGGTGCAGAACATCGCCTTCTCGCTGTCGCGCGAAGCGCGCGAGGCGGCCGAAGCCAAGCTGGCCGAGCAGGCCATCGCCTCGTTCCGCGGCAAGGCGCAGTCGACCACCAAGCTGTTCGGCTACAACAGCTACACCATCCGCGAAGTCAGCCTGAATGAAACCGGCGTGGTGCCGCCGATGCCGCGCATGTACGGTGCTGCCAAGGCCATGATGGCCGACGCTGCGGTGCCGGTGCCGGTTGAGGGCGGCAAGACGCAGGTGACGGTGTCGGTCAACGGCTCCGTGCAGATGCTGAAGTAAGACAGCCGCGCCCTGCGCCATCGCGCAGGGCGCGGCCATCATCACTGCGCTCAGAGCGTCGAGAACTGCTCGCGCAGCACGTTCTTCTGCACCTTGCCCATGGTATTGCGCGGCAGCTCGTCCACCACGTGCACGCGCTTGGGCACCTTGAAGTTGGCAATGTGGCCCTTGAGCGTGCCGATCAGCGCCGCCTCGTCGATTTCCGCACCCGGCTTGCGTACCACCACCGCCACCACCGCCTCGCCGAAATCCGCGTGCGGCACGCCGATCACGGCGCTCTCGGCCACGCCCGGCATCTCGTCGATAAAGCTCTCGATTTCCTTCGGGTAGACGTTGTAGCCGCCCGAGATGATCAGGTCCTTGCTGCGTCCGACGATGGTCAGGTAGTTGTCGGGCACCGCGCGCTCGCCGGCCTGGCTGACAATGGCGCCGCCGAAGCGGCCGACGTCGCCGGTCTTGAACCAGCCGTCCTCCGTGAACTCTTCCCTGGTCTTCTCCGGCATGCGCCAGTAGCCCTTGAACACGTTCGGGCCCTTAACCTCGACATTGCCGATCTCTCCCGGCGCGCACGGCTGGCCCTCGCCATCGACCACGCGCACCGACACGCCCGGCAGCGGCATGCCGACGGTGCCGCCGATGCGCTCGCCCAGCGCGGCATCGTACGGGTTGGACACCAGCATCACGGTCTCGCTCATGCCGTAGCGTTCCAGGATGGTATGGCCGGTGCGCTCGCGGAAGGCATCGAAGGTCTCCAGCAGCAGCGGCGCCGAGCCCGACACGAACAGCCGCATGCGGCGGCAGGTGTCGTCGTCGAAGCGCGGCTCCTGCAGCATGCGCACGTAGTAGGTCGGCACGCCCATCATCACCGTGCAGCGCGGCAGGAATTTCAGCACCTGCGCCATGTCCAGCCTGGGTGCCCAGATCATCTTGGCACCGGCCAGCAGCGCGCCGTGCGAGGCCACGAACAGGCCGTGCACGTGGAAGATCGGCAGCATGTGCAGCAGCACGTCGTCGCTGCGCCAGCCCCAGAATTCATGCAGCGTCTGCGCATTGGAGGCCAGGTTGCGGTGCGTCAGCATCGCGCCCTTGCTGCGGCCGGTGGTACCGGAGGTGTAGAGAATGGCGGCAAGGTCGTCATCCTGGCGTGCGACCGTCTCGAAGGCATCCGACTTGCCCGCGGCACGCGACAGCAGCGAGCCGCTGCGGTCGTCGTCCAGCGTGAAGACGTGGTTGACGCCGTGGCGGAACGCCACCTTGGACACCCAGCCGAAATTCTTGCTGCTGCACACCACCACCGACGGCTCGGCATTGCCGACAAAGTAGTCGATCTCTGCCTCCTGGTAGGCGGTGTTCAGCGGCAGGTAGACGTAGCCGGCGCGCAGCGTGGCCAGGTACAGGAACAGCGCTTCGGGGGACTTCTCCACCTGCACGGCCACGCGAGCGCCTTCGGGCAGTTGCAGCGAGGCCAGCAGGCTGGCCAGCTTGGCAGTGGCGCGGTCAAGGTCGTCCCAGCTGTAGTACAGCCCGTCATGCGTCTCGATGCAGCAGGCGGTGCGGTCGGCGGGGAAGCGGGATTCGAACAGGGCGAACAGGTTGGCGTTCATGTCGGGGATCGAACGAAAGGCTAAGGAAAACGAAGAAAACAATCGCGCGTGGAAGCAGTCATGGCGGCGTGCCCTACTCCCCACGGAACTGCGGTGGCCGGCGCGCGAGGAAGGCGGCCACCCCTTCCGCGTGGTCCGCGCCTGCGGCGTAGGCAAAATGCGCGTCCAGCTCGGCGGGCGACAGCGGTGCCGGCAGCGGCGCCAGCCGGCGGATGGTGGCCTTGTTGATGCGGGCGGCGACGGGCGCGCCCGCGGCTATGCGGCGCACCGTGGCATCGACCTCCGCGGCCAGCGCGCCGGGCTCGACCACGCGGGTCAGCAGCCCTTTGTCGCGCGCCTCGGCGGCGTCGAAGACCCGGCCTTCCAGCAGGATCTCCAGCGCGGCGGCGCGGCCCGCCAGCGCCAGCAGGCCCTGCAGTTCGCCGGGCGCCATCGGGAAGCCCAGGCGGTTGATCGGCACGCCGAAGCGGCTGTCCGAGGCGGCGATGCGCAGGTCGCAGTGGCTGGCGATTTCCAGCCCGCCGCCCACGCAGACGCCTTCAATCATCGCCACGGTGGGGTGCGTGCATTGCGCCACCGCCGCCAGTGCCGGCGCGATGGTAGCCATGTGATAGTGGCGCACCGCGGCCTCGTCGGCGCGCTCTGCCGGGAACTCGGCGATGTCGGCGCCGGCGGCAAAGTTGCCGTCGGCACCGCGCACCACCACGCAGCGCAGCGAAGTATCGGCGGACAGGCGCGCAAAGCCCGCGGCCAGCTCGCGCCACATCTGCGCGGAAATGGCGTTGAGCTTGCCCGCGTGCGACAGCGTCACGGTGGCGGTGGTGCCCTGCGTGGCGAACAATACGGTGCCGCTCATCGCCGCGCCCCCTTGCATCGGATCAGCGTTGACATGGCGCCCCGTCAGTCGATCTTGGCGCCGGACTGCTGCACCACCTGCGCCCAGCGGCGAATCTCGGCGTGCAGGAACTGCGCGAACTGCTCCTGCGTAAACGCCGGCGTCTCGGAGCCGTTGTTAAGCCAGACCTGCTTGAGCTCAGGCGTGTTCAGCGCCTTCTCGATCTCTGCGTACAGGCGGTCGACGATCTCCCTGGGCGTGCCCTTGGGCACCCACAACGCATACCAGGTCGACACGTCATAGTTGGGCACGCCCGCCTCGGCCGCGGTCGGCACGTTGGGGAACGCCGCCGAGCGCTTGCTCGAAGCCACCGCCAGCGCCTTGATGCGGCCCGCGCGGATATGCTGCGCCGACGAGCCCAGGCCGTCGAACATCAGGTCGACCTGGCCCGCGATCAGGTCGGACAGCGCCGGGCCCGCGCCCTTGTAGGGGATGTGGGTGATGAAGGTCTTGGTCTGGAGCTTGAACAGCTCGCCCGCCAGGTGGTGCGACGAGCCGTTGCCGGCCGAACCGTAGTTCAGCTTGCCGGGATTGGCCTTGGCGTAGGCAATCAGCTCCTGCAGCGTGTTGGCCTTGACACGGTTGGGATTGACCACCACCACTTGCGGCGGCTGCGCGATCACCGTGACCGGGATGAAGTCCTTCTCGATGTCGTAGTCCAGCTTCTTGTAGAACGACGGCGCAATCGCGTGGTGCGCGCCGCCGATAAACACCGTGTAGCCGTCCGGCGCGGCCTTGGCCGCAATGCTGGCGCCGACCGTGCCGCCGGCGCCGCCGCGGTTGTCGATCACGAATTGCTTGCCGAGCTGCTTGGACAACTGCGCGGTCAGCGGGCGCGCAAAGGCGTCGGTGCCGCCGCCGGCGGGAAACGGCACGATCACGGTGACGGGCTTGGACGGCCAGGTGTCGGCATGCGCGGCGGGCGCGGCGAGCATTGCGCCGGCGCCGAGGCCGGCCAGGCCCAGGGCCATGCCCGTTGCGCGCGCGCACGCGGCCAGGCTGAACTGACGACGATTCATGGGTTGTCTCCTCTCTCTTCTGCGGAAAGTCAATCTGATGGCCGCGCGACACCGCCGCGGCGCGAAGTTACTGCATGGGTCCCGACAAAGAAATGCGGCGCGTCGGGCGCCGCGGGTACCAGGGCCTGTGCCGTGACCGGACCAGGGTCACAGCAGCTTCCCGACGCTACGGCTGATGCGCGGGTTGCCGGCGCCCAGGCGTGCCAGATTGTCGTCCAGCGCCTCGGGCACGTAAAGATAGTTGACCATCATGCCGCAGCTCTGGCTGCGGCCTTTGCGCGACAGGTCGGCGCCCCAGTTCAGCCGCTCCACGCAGGCCCCGTTGCCCAGGTGGAAGCGCGCCACCGGGTCGGCCGGCATCGACTGGTTGCGTTCGCGCACCAGGAAATGCGCGGCCAGGGTCATGGCGGTATCGCGGATCACGGTATCGGCGGCGTCCGGCACCAGCGCCTCCAGCCACCCGGCGCCGTCCGCGGGCGCCTTGTCGTGGCGCTCGCTCCAGCGCGCCAGGCGCTTGTCGCCCAGCACGCGCGCAATGGCATCGCCATCCTGCTTGCGCAGCCAGTCGGCAAACCCGGGGATCGGCGAGAGCGTGGCGAACTGATTCACTTTTGGAAATTCACGCTGGACTTCCTCGATCACGCGCTTGAGCAGGAAGTTGCCGAAGCTCACGCCGCGCAGGCCCGCCTGCGTATTGCTGATCGAATAGAAGATGGCCCACTTGACGCGGCGCAGGTCTTCCAGCGGCGCGGCCTCATCCAGCAATGTATGGACATTGGCCGCCATCTCCGGCGCGAATGCCACCTCGACAAAGATCAGCGGCTCGCGCGGGATGCGCGGGTGGAAGAACGCATAGCAGCGGCGGTCGGAATCGAGGCGGTTGCGCAGGTCGGTCCATGAGGCGATCTCATGCACGGCCTCGTAGCGGATCAGCTTTTCCAGCAGCGATGCCGGCGAATCCCAGGTGATCGGCTGCAGTTCCAGCAGGCCCACGTCGAACCAGTTGGAGAACAGCGCCTCGAGGTCTTCGTCAAGCGGGCGCAGGCCCGGCATGCGGCGCTGCCAGCGCAGCATGTCGGCGCGCAGCTGGATCAGGAAGTGCAGGCCGCAGGCGCTGTTGCCGCGCTGGCCATGCAGCGCGGCCAGCCGCTTGAAGAAACGGATGCGTGCATTGGACAGCGCCTGGGCCAGGCCCGAAGGCCCGGCCTGCGCGCGGGCGGCGCGCGCGCCCTTGTCGCCGTCGGCCCCGGCGTCTTCACTGCCCTTGCCGCCGCTGCTGCTGGCGACTTCGGCCAGCACCGCCAGCATGCCGCGCCGGGTGGCCTCGCCGGCGGCTTCATACTCGGCCTGCCACGCCTGCGCGGCAGCATTGGCGGCGCCATCGGTCAGGCGCGCGTCGAAGCAAAGCCGCAGCTGCTCGCGCTGGCGGCGCACCGCGCGCGGCGGCAGCGGCGCCTCGCCGTCGGCCGGCGTGGCGGCGGCGGCCTTGGCGCTGGCCTTGGCGTCGCCCTCACCCTTGCGTCCCCACCAGCGGCCCAGCCGTGACAGGAACTTGGAACCTGCCGGCTCGCTCTCGCCCAGCGGCGCACTGATCTTCTGGTCACCCGTGTCGAAGGAATTCATGCGGTACCTGCCTTGATGCATCGATCGGAATGTGGGAAAAACATCGGACTGGGGTTGCGGCCGCGGCTACTCTTCGCCGCCGGCCACGCGCAGCACCGGCGGCGCGCGCACGGCCTGGGTCTCTGCCGCCCCGGCGGTGGCACCGGCATCCAGCGTCTTGAGGGCCGCGCGCTGACGCAGCAGGTGGGTCTTCATCATCGCCTCGGCGCCTTCGGGGTCGCGGGCCTTGAGCGCGGCGAACACGGACAGGTGCTCGGCGCAGGATTCCTGGATCCGGCCCGGCAGCTTCAGGCTTTTGTGGCGCGACAGCCGCAGCACCTTGCGCAGGTCGCTGATCAGGCCCGACAGCCAGCGGTTGCCGGCCAGCCGCTGGATCGATTCGTGGATCTGGAAGTTGGTTTCGTAATAGGCATCGATGTCGCCCGCCTGCGCGTAGCGCGCCAGGTCGGCATGCAGGCCGTCCAGCGCGTCCAGGTCGGCGCGGGTGGCGTTGCGCGCGGCCTCATAGGCGCAGCGCCCTTCCAGCAGTGCCATCAGCGGGAAGATCTCGTCCAGGTCATGCTCGGAAAGTTCATTGACGAAGCAGCCGCGGCGCGGCTCCAACCGCACCAGGCCTTCGGCGGCCAGCACCTTGAGCGCCTCGCGCAGCGGCGTGCGCGAGATGCCCAGCGTTTCGGCCATCGCGCTCTCGTCGATCCATGCGCCGGGCACCAGCGTATGCGCGTCGATCATGGCGCGCAGCCGGTCTGCCACTTCCAGGTACAACGCCTGCTGGACGATGCGCATGCTTCCCCCAGGGTCGGATGGCGTGACCGATGCGTCCCGGCCACGATCTGGCATCGGTCAGGGTAGATGCGCCCCGTTAGCCATAATTTATAATTATGGATTAGGACGCGAACGATACAAGGGATTTCGATGCTGCGCTGCAAACAAGCCGGAGCGATTGGTGTCTGATGTTGACCGGCGAGGTGCGGTCTGTGAGGTGCGGCGTGGGTACGGTATGAGGTGCGGCGGGCGTTTCCATGCCTCCCTGCAAGGAAACGCCCGCGCCTGAAAATACTGCAGCACTGCTTTTCATCGTCGGCGGGTACTTTCAAAAGTATCCACCGCGTGGGTCCATGGATTGCCGGCGCTGGCCCTGCGCCCCCCTTTTGAAACGCGCTTGACGCGCGGATTTTCCCGTCGCCCTGGCTGTACGTGAAATGCCGGCAAGTGTGGCCTCTCAGCCGTCACTCCCTCCCTGGCACTTCCGTTGGCGGCTGTGGCGTGCCGCTCATCTTTGTAACAATCAAGATAGCGATTTACGTGCCAGCGGGACTAAGTCCCTGATTTCATTGGCAACACGCATTCGGAAGTTGTTACAGAATACGTCTAGTGTAACAGAATGTTTCTAGAGTGTTACGAGGGTTTTCCCACATTTTTTATACGCCTGCCCGCCTGGCGGCAATGGCATATGCAGATTGTGCCGTGGTCGCTATTTATCAGTGCGAGAATGTGAGCGCATCGCCGCAAATGCCCGATCTAAAGTGGTTGCATTCCTGAAACTGCGGTCAAGGCCGCAATCCTGACTGTCGCTTTCCACACACACTGGAGCCCCGCCATGCAAGCTGGCAGCGATTTCACCCTGGCCGGCACTCCGGCAAACGAAGCGCCGGTGCCTGCCGAGCCGCGCTACGCCGTGCCGCGCCCGCTGGGCCTGTCCTTTACCGGATCGGGTTCGGAGTACTTCCGTATCTGGATCGTCAATGCACTGCTGACCATCGTCACCTTCGGCATCTATTCGGCCTGGGCCAAGGTGCGCACGCTGCAGTATTTCTATCGCAACACGCGGCTCGACGGCGCGAGTTTTGACTACCACGGCAAGCCGTCCGCGATCCTGAAGGGCCGCGCCATCGTGTTCGCGCTGGTGTTCGCCTTCCAGCTCGCCTCGACGGTCTCGCCCTTCCTTGCGCTGGCGATGCTGGTGGCGCTGCTGGCGGTGTTCCCCCTGTTGCTGGTGCGCTCGTTGCGTTTCCGCATGGCAAATTCCAGCTACCGCGGCCTGCGCTTCGCCTTCACCGGCGGCGATGCCGAGGCCTACAAGGTGTTCGTGCTGTGGCCGCTGGCCGCGGTGGCCACGCTGGGCCTGCTGGGGCCGCTGGCGCACCAGCGCTTCAAGCGCTACCAGCACAACCACACCCGCTTCGGCACCGCACCGTTTGCCTTCCACGCCGGCGCGGGCGATTTCTACGGCGTTTACCTGCGTGCCTTCGGCATGATGGTCGCGCTGGTGGCGGCCGCGGCGCTGGCCGGATTCGCGCTGGGCGCGACCGCGTCGGGCAAGGCGGGCGTGGTGCTGTCGTTCAGCATCGGCGTGGGCGGCTTCTACCTGGCGCTGCTGGCCGTCAGCCCTTACGTGATGGCGCGCTTGCAGAATGTCGTGTGGAGCCACACCACGCTGGCGCCGCATGCGTTCCGCAGCGAGGTGGGGGCCGGCCGCATGGTCTTTATCTTCGTCACCAACCTGATCGCCATCGCGCTGACGCTGGGCCTGTACCTGCCGTTCGCGCGGGTGCGTTCGGCGCGCTACCGGCTCGAATGCGTAACCATGCTGGCGGCGGGCCCGCTCGACACCTTCGTGGCCGGCGAGGCGCAGCAAGTGGGTGCACTGGGCGATGCGGCGGTAGACTGGTACGACATCGACATCGCGCTCTGAGCACGCCGTGCGCTGACCCGGCCCGCACCATGATCCCTGCCACCTTCTTCGACGGCCGCTCGTCGCGCGCGCATCCGGCCACGCTGGCCGTTGAGGCGCAGCAGGCCGTGCTGCGCGACGACTCCGGCGCCGAGCTGCGGCGCGCGCCGCTGTCGGACGTGCGCGTGTCCGAGCGCGTGCGTCGCGCGCCGCGGCTGGTCACCTTTGCCGACGGCGCCTTCTGCGAGATCACCGACCACGCCGCCTTCGACCACATGCTGGCCGCGACCGGCCATCGCGACAGCCTGGTGGCGCGCGCGCAGAACAGCTGGCGCCTGGCCGGCCTGGCCGTGGCGGCACTGGTGGCGGTGCTGGTGCTGGGCTATTACGTGCTGCTGCCGTGGGGCGCCGGCATGATGGCGCGCGCGGTGCCGCCCGAGGTGGAGGCCCATCTCGGCAAGCTGACGCTGGCGAGCCTGGACAACGGCATGGTCAAGCCGACGCAGCTGCCGCCCGCGGAGCAGCAACGCATCCGCTCGGGCTTCGCGGCGCTGAAGCGGCCGCGCGATGCCGGCCACGATTACCAGATCCTGTTCCGCCAGGGCGGCGAGATCGGCGCCAATGCGCTGGCGCTGCCGGGCGGCACCATCGTGGTCACCGACGAGCTGGTCGGCCTTGCCGGCACCGGCCCTGGCATGATGGGCGTTCTGGCCCACGAAGCCGGCCATGTCGCCAACCGGCACGGCTTGCAGCAGGTGATCCAGGGGTCGGCGCTGGCCGCGCTGTCGGCCTACCTGTTCGGGGATATCTCGACGGTGCTGGCCGGGGTGCCGGCCGCGATCCTGACACTGCGCTATTCACGCGACCACGAGCGCGAGGCCGACGCCTTTGCGATCGAGGTCATGCAGCGCAACGGCCTGCCGCCCGCGGCGCTGGCCGATGTGCTGGTCAGGCTGGACCACCGGCGCGGTGCGGCGTCGGACGCCGAACCGGAACGCGGCCAGGACTTCATGTCGACCCACCCGCAAACGCAGGCGCGCATCGACGCCTTGCGCCGCGCCGGCAAATAGCGCGGACCGGAACTTAGAACCCGTTCTCAGGCCGCCGGCTGCGATGCGCCGGCGCCGGGCTGGCGCCGGTAGGCCCAGACCACCATGGCGATGCCGGCCAGGATCATCGGCAGGCTCAGCCACTGGCCCATCGACAGCTTCAGCGCCAGCAGGCCCAGGAAGTTGTCGGGCTCGCGCGCGAATTCCGCAGCAAAGCGGAAGGCACCATAGCCGATCAGGAATACCCCCGACACCGCGCCCATCGGCCGCGGCTTGCGCGCGAACAGCCACAGGATGATGAACAGCGCCACGCCCTCGCCGGCAAACTGGTACAGCTGCGACGGATGGCGCGGGATGTTGTCGCCCGCCTGCGGGAAGATCATGCCCCACGGCAGGTCGGTGGCGCGGCCCCACAGCTCGCCGTTGATGAAGTTGCCGATGCGCCCGGCGGCCAGCCCGCAGGGGATCATCGGCGCGATGAAGTCGGTCACCTCCATCCAGTGGCGCCGGCGCAGCTTGCCGAACAGCCACATCGCCACGATCACGCCCAGGAAGCCACCATGGAAGGCCATGCCGCCTTCCCACACCTTGAGGATCTCGAGCGGATGGGCCAGGTAGTACGACGGCTTGTAGAACAGCACATAGCCCAGCCTCCCGCCCAGGATCACGCCCAGCACGCCGAAGAACAGCATGTCGTCCAGGTCGCGCGTGGTCCAGCCCTTGGCCGCGATATGCGGCTGGCGGATGCGCAGGCGCCCGAAGCCCAGGAACATGATGAACCCGGCCAGGTACATCAGCCCGTACCAGCGGATGGCAAGCGGGCCCAGGTGGATGGCAACCGGGTCGAACTGGGGATGAATCAGCATGTTGGCGTGAATGGAGGTTGTAAAGGCCGCGGCCTGCGTCTTGTCAGTGGCCTCGGTGACATTGGTGACGTGTCAGCGAGGGGCGGGCCCGGCTGCGCCCGCTTCTTGCGCGAGCGCGGTCGCAATATCGATGAACGAGCGCAGCACCGGCGCCACGCCGGCGGACGCGCCGTCGCGCCAGACCAGCCCGGTCTCGATCTGCGGGCCGGTCTCGCGCAGCGCCAGGTACGACACCCCGGTGCGGCGAAGGTTGCACAGCGACGCCGGCACCAGCGCCACGCCCATGCCCGCCGACACCAGGCTGACGATAGTCTGCATCTGGATGGCTTCCTGCGCGATCACGGGCACCAGGCCCTCGCGCGCATAGTAGCCCGTAATGATGTCATAAAACGCCGGCGCGCTTCGGCGCGGGAAGATGATCAGCGGTTCATGGGCGGCCTCGCGCAGCGAGACCGTATTGTCGCCCGCCAGCACCCCGCCCGACGGCCGCCAGCCGTCGGGCACGGCCAGCACCAGCGGCTCGCTCACCAGCGGCATGTAGGCCAGCCCGTGCGGCATGGCCGGCAGCTGCGGCCGGATCACCAGGCCGGCATCGATCGCCCCCTCCATCAACGCTTCGAGCTGCACGTCGCTGGTGGCTTCGCGCAGCTGCAGCTGCACCTCCGGGTGGCGGGCGCGAAAGCGCCGCAACAGGTCGGGCAGGATGCCGTAGTCGGCGGTGCTGACAAAGGCCAGCGACAGCGAGCCCAGCTCGCCGCGCGCCAGCCGCTGCGCCAGCCCGGGCAGCGCCGCGGCATCGGCCAGCACGCGCCGCACCTCGGGCAGCCACTGCTGGCCGGCCGGCGTCAGCGCCACCGAGCGCCGCGTGCGCACGAACAGCTGCACGCCGATTTCCTCTTCCAGCGCCTGGATCTGCTGCGACAAGGGCGGCTGCGTCATCGACAGGCGCCCTGCCGCGCGGCCGAAATGCAACTCTTCCGCCACTGTGACGAAGTAACGCAGCTGACGCAGGTCCAAACGCCCTCCTGATATGTTTTTCGACTCAATAAAGGTCAAATAATATATTTGACACTCCAAAACGCAAGCGTCATTCTTTGGCCCACAACATCGCCGCCATGCGTTCGTGCAGCCTTCGGGCGCGGTGCGGAGCGGCACTGAAGACCCCCCGGAGATTCCCCACCATGGCATTCAACAAACGCTCGCAGAACATCACGCAAGGCGTGGCGCGTTCGCCCAACCGTTCGATGTACTACGCACTCGGCTACCAGAAGGAAGACTTCGACAAGCCGATGGTGGGCATTGCCAACGGCCACTCGACCATCACCCCCTGCAACGCCGGCCTGCAGCGCCTGGCCGATGCCGCCATCGACGCCATCAAGGCGTCCGGCGCCAACCCGCAGGTGTTCGGCACCCCGACCATCTCGGACGGCATGTCGATGGGCACCGAGGGCATGAAGTACTCGCTGATCTCGCGCGAAGTCATCGCCGACTGCATCGAGACCGCCGCGCAGGGCCAGTGGATGGACGGCGTGGTCGTGATCGGCGGCTGCGACAAGAACATGCCGGGCGGGATGATCGCACTGGCGCGCACCAACGTGCCGGGCATCTACGTCTACGGCGGCACCATCAAGCCGGGCAACTGGAAAGGCAAGGACCTGACCATCGTGTCGTCGTTCGAGGCCGTGGGCGAATTCACCGCCGGGCGCATGAGCCAGGAAGACTTCGAAGGCGTGGAGAAGAACGCCTGCCCGTCGACCGGGTCGTGCGGCGGCATGTACACCGCCAACACCATGAGCTCGTCGTTCGAGGCGCTGGGCATGTCGCTCTTGTATTCGTCGACCATGGCCAACCCGGACCAGGAAAAGGTCGACAGCGCCGCCGAGTCGGCCCGCGTGCTGGTGGAAGCCGTCAAGCAGGACATCAAGCCGCGCGACATCATCACGCGCAAGTCGATCGAGAACGCCGTGGCGCTGATCATGGCCACCGGCGGCTCGACCAACGCCGTGCTGCACTACCTGGCCATCGCCCACGCCGCCGAAGTGGAATGGACCATCGACGACTTCGAGCGCATCCGCCGCAAGGTGCCGGTGATCTGCAACCTGAAGCCGTCCGGCCAGTACGTAGCGACCGACCTGCACAAGGCAGGCGGCATTCCGCAGGTCATGAAGATCCTGCTCAAGGCCGGCATGCTGCACGGCGACTGCCTGACCATCACCGGCCGCACGCTGGCTGAAGAGCTGGAAAACGTACCCGACACCCCGCGCGCCGACCAGGACGTGATCCTGCCGATCGAGAAGGCGCTGTACAAGGAGGGCCACCTGGCCATCCTGAAGGGCAACCTGGCCGAAGAAGGCGCGGTCGCCAAAATCACCGGCCTGAAGAACCCGGTCATCACCGGCCCGGCGCGCGTGTTCGAGGACGAGCAAAGCGCGATGGAAGCCATCCTGGCCGACAAGATCAACGCCGGCGACATCCTGGTGCTGCGCTATCTCGGCCCCAAGGGCGGCCCCGGCATGCCGGAAATGCTGGCCCCGACCTCGGCCATCATCGGCAAGGGCCTGGGCGAGTCGGTCGGCTTTATCACCGACGGGCGCTTCTCGGGCGGTACCTGGGGCATGGTGGTTGGCCACGTGGCGCCGGAAGCGTATGTGGGCGGCACCATCGCGCTGGTGCAGGAAGGCGACTCGATCACCATCGACGCGCACAAGCTGCTGCTGCAGCTGAACGTGCCGGACGAAGAACTGGCCAGGCGCCGTGCCAACTGGAAGCAGCCGGCACCGCGCTATACCCGCGGCGTGCTGGCGAAGTTCTCGAAGCTGGCGTCGACGGCGAGCAAGGGTGCGGTGACGGATTGATTTTCAGCCGCGCTGATGCAAAAAAGCCTGCGAGCAATCGCAGGTTTTTTTGTTTGCCGACGTCTGTCGAGCCCCGCCGGTTTTCTCCAGCCCTTCAGCCGCCGTTAATCCGCCCCCGGCGTCTTCTCGATCTCCTCCAACGTCGCATCCAGCCATTCCACCAGCCGCGCCTCCAGCGACTGCGTCAGCTCGCTGGCCAGTTGCGCCGTCAGCGGCGCCAGCCGCGACTGCAGCGTGGCTTCGGTATGGGCCGCCACGACCTGCGGCCATTCGGTGCGAAAGCGCATCATCACGCGCGTCAGCAACTCGGTGCGCACGGCGCGCAGGTCGTCCTCGCCCGGGGCGCCGCTATCTGCCGGCATCGCCGATGCCGGCACGGCGCCCTCGTCCGCCACGGCGTCGCCGGTATCGCCGACATGCATGACCAGGCCCGAATCGGCCATGCCGAAGGTATCGATCACGCCCTCCTGCGCAGCGGCAGCCGGCGCTGCTGTCCCTGCATCCGGCAGTTCGAACACCTCGGTCAGCAGCGGGATGCTGTCGTTCGGATCGAGCCGCGGGATCACCCGCGAGGTGGTGCGTTCGCTCATGCGGCGTCTCCCTTGGGCTGGCCGATGTCGTGGTGCGTCAGCGGATAGCCGCGTTCGCGGTAGAAACGGTAGCGCTGGCGGCCGGCCTCGCGCGCCGCATCGCCCGCGCCCACCACCTCGATCAGCCGTTCGAAGCTGGCAAACTGCGCCGGGGCCTGGTCGGCCAGGTTGATCAGCAGCTGGTGGTGCGGCACGCCTTCGGTGGTGGCGGCCAGCAGGATCGGCGTGACCGCCGCATTGGGGCTTTCCAGCCCGCAATGCGGCAGGAAGTCCAGCGCGGAGAAGGTCCACAGGCGCGCATCCAGGTCCGCCAGCTGCGCCGGCGCCCCGTGGATCACCACCTTCTGCCCGGCGCCGTAGGCCTTGCGGACCAGCCGGCAGACATAGCCGAGCACGTCCGGCACGTTGCTGTGGAAATCGATGCGCGTCATGAACCCTTGCTGCCTCTGTTGCCTGCCGCCGCTGCCATCAGGCCGCGCGGTCCATCAGGAACTGCGCCAGGAGCGGCACCGGGCGGCCGGTGGCCCCCTTGGCCGCGCCGCTCTTCCAGGCGGTGCCGGCGATGTCCAGGTGGGCCCAGTCGTACTTCTCGGCAAAGCGCGACAGGAAGCACGCCGCCGTCACGCTGCCGGCCGGGCGGCCGCCGATATTGCCCATGTCGGCAAAGTTGGACTTGAGCTGGTCCTGGTACTCGTCGTCCAGCGGCATGCGCCAGGCGGTGTCCATGGCGCGGCGGCCGGCTTGCAGCAGGGCATCGGCAAGCGCGTCGGAGCGCGCGTACAGGCCGCTGTTGACATGGCCGAGCGCGATGATGCAGGCACCCGTCAGCGTGGCCACGTCGATCACCGCGGCCGGCTTGAAGCGCTCTACGTAGGTCAGCGCGTCGCACAGGATCAGGCGGCCTTCGGCGTCGGTGTTCAGGATCTCGATGGTCTGGCCGGACATGCTGGTGACCACGTCGCCCGGCTTGGTGGCGATGCCGCTGGGCATGTTCTCGCAGGTCGGCACCACGGCGATGACGTTGAGCTTCAGGCCCATCTCGGCCACGGCCTGGATCGTGCCCAGCACCGAGGCGGCGCCGCACATGTCGTACTTCATCTCGTCCATGCCCTCGCCCGGCTTGAGCGAGATGCCGCCGGTATCGAAGGTGATGCCCTTGCCCACCAGCACCACCGGGGCCTGCTTGGCACCGGCGCCGTCGTAGCGCAGCACGATGAACTGCGGCGGCTCTTCGCTGCCCTTGGTCACGGCCAGGAAGGCCCCCATGTTCAGGGCCTCGATCTGCTTGCGGCCCAGCACCTCGGCCTTGAGCTTGTGGCGCTTGGCAATGCCGCGGGCGGTATTGGCCAGGTAGGTCGGCGTGCAGATATTGGACGGCAGGTTGCCCAGGTCGCGCGTCAGCTCCATGCCGTTGGCGATGGCGGTGCCGCGCACCACGGCCTGGGTGGCGGCGCGGGCATCGCCGCTGTCGACCGCGATCACGACCTTGCGCAGCGACGACTTGTCGTTGCCGTTGGGCTTGCCGTTGGCATTGGCGCGCTTCAGGCCCGGATGGCGCTCCAGCAGGCGATAGCCGGCTTCGCGCACCAGCGTGATGGTGGTAATCACGCCCCAGGCGACATCGCGCTGCTGCGGCGCCTGTTGCGCCAGGCACCACAGGGCCGAGGCGGCACGCGTGGACGACAAGGCACGCACAGCGGTGCGGACCGCATCGGCAAAGGCCTTGTCGCTGAAATCGGCTTCCTTGCCCAGGCCCACCAGCAGCACGCGCGCGGCGCCCACGCCGGCCACCTCATGCAGCATCAGCTGGGTGCCGCGCTTGCCCTCGAAGTCGCCCTGCTTGACCAGCCGCCCCACCAAGCCCTTGGTGGCCACATCCAGTGCCTTGGCCACTCCGGCCAGGTTCTGGCCTTCGAACAGGCCGACCACCAGGCAGTCGGTCTTGGTCGCCAGGAAACCATTTTGGCCGGCTTTGCTCCAATCCAAGGCTTTTGTGCTAAATTCCATCGCGCTTCCTTCCAGGGGCTCGTTAGACACGAAAGCCTCCATTATCCGCGATTTTTATCCCGCGACCTGCCGCCGCTGATACGCCCCGGCCACGCTGACAGCTTGTTGTGCTGCCAGCCAGCTGTTCTGCCAGGCACCTCGCACGGCACATCGCCCGCTCCGGCCGGCAGCCCGGAACCGAACCCGCATGATCCTTCAACAAGCCCTGCGACGCGAGCTTGCCTACACCGCCGGGGCGGTGTTCCTGGTGATGCTGACCTTCATGCTCACGTCGCTCGTGATCCGCATCCTGGGGATGGCCGCCAACGGCAAGGCCAGCCCCAACGACGTGCTGATGCTGATCGGCCTGGCCACCATCGGCTACCTGTCGATCCTGCTGTCGGCCACGCTCTTCATTTCCACCCTGATCGTGCTGACGCGCTGGTACAAGGATTCGGAGATGGTGGTGTGGTTCTCGGCCGGCATCTCGCTGCGCGACCTGGTCAAGCCGGTGCTGCAGTTCGCCGCACCCTTCGTCGTCCTGGCGCTGCTGCTGGGCATGTTTGCCTGGCCCTGGGCCAACCAGCAGAGCGCGCTGTTCCGCGACCGCTTCGAGCAGCGCGGCGTGATGTCGATGATTGCCGCGGGGCGCTTTATCGAGCCGGCCAAGGCCAACTACGTGCTGTTCATCGAGGGCATGGATGCCGACATGAAGTATGCGCGCAATGTCTTTGTCGCCAACTCCGAGGCCGACAAGATCGGCGTGGCGCTGGCGCACCAGGGCAAGTTCGAGACCATGCCCAACGGCGACCGCCTGGTGGTGATGGAAAACGGCCGCCGCTACTCGGGCACGCCCGGCCAGATCGACTACCGCATCGTTGAATTTGGACGCTATGCGGTCAAGGTGGACAACAAGCCGCCCGAGTCCGAGGCCGACCAGCCGCCCAAGAGCCGCGACACCATCGACCTGATCCGCAACCCCACGCGTGAAAACCTGGGCGAGCTGGTATGGCGCATCTCGCTGCCGATCCTGGCCTTCAACTTCGTCATGATCGCGATCCCGCTGGCCTACGTGAACCCGCGCCTGGGCCGCTACACGCCGCTGGTGTTCGCGGTGCTGATCTACCTGACCTACAGCAACCTGATCAACCTGTCGCAGTCCTGGGTGCGCTCGGGTGCGATCCCGTTCTGGCTGGCGTGGTGGCCGATCCACCTGGTGGTGTTCGTGGGGGCGCTACTGCTGTTCCGCTACCGCCAGAACCGCAGCCTGGGCGGCTGGCGCGCCGTGTTCGGCCTGCGCAGGCGCGATGCCGCGGCCACCGGAGGCCGGGCATGAGGATCCTGCGTGTTTATGAACGCTACTTCGGCCGGCTGGTCTATGGTGTGTTCGCCTTTATCCTGTTCGCGGTGCTGTCGCTGTTCGTGTTCTTCGACATGCTCAACGAGCTGGAGAGCGTCACCAACCAGTACACCTCGCTGATCGCGCTGTTCCACGTCCTGCTGCAGGCGCCCACGCGGGTGTATGAGGTGCTGCCGATCGCCGTACTGATCAGCGCGATCTACGTGTTCTCGCAGCTGGCCAGCCAGTCCGAGTACACCATCTTCCGCGTAGCCGGCCTGAACACGCGCCAGGCGCTGTTCTCGCTGTTCAAGCTGGCGGTGCCGCTGGCCATCGTGACCTTTATCTTCGGCGAGTTCATCGGCCCCCGCGCCGAGCAGTACGCGCAGAAGATTAAGCTCGAGGCAATCGGCGCAACCGTGTCGTCGGGCTTCCGTTCGGGCGTCTGGGTCAAGGACCGCGACAAGGATGCCGCCACCGGCGGCGGCGAGATCACCCGCTTCGTCAACGTGGCGGGGTTGCGGCCGGACCAGACCATCACCGGCATTACCATGTACGAGTTCGACCCGCAATACCGCCTGCGCGTGATCCGCGTGGCGCAGGAGGGGCGCTACCAGGGTGGCCAGTTGTGGGAACTGCAGGGCGTCAACGAGACCCGCTTCATCGAGCTGGCGCCCGCGGCACAGGGGGCGAAGCCGGCACGCGATGCGCTGGCCCCGGACTTCCGCGCCGAGCAGATCAAGTTCCCGCGCGTGACCATGCATTCTGAGCTGACGCCGCAGATCCTATCGGTGCTGCTGGTGACGCCGGAGCGGATGTCGACGCTGGACCTGTTCCGCTATATCCGCCACCTGCGCGACAACAAGCAGGATACGCAGCGCTATGAGATCGCCTTCTGGAAGAAGGTGATTTACCCGCTGACGCTGTTTGTGATGGTGGCGCTGGCCCTGCCCTTCGCCTACCTGCACGCGCGTGCCGGCGCTGTCGGCGTGAAGGTGTTCGGGGGCATCATGCTGGGGCTGTCGTTCCACTTGTCGAACACGCTGTTCTCGCACGTGGGGCTGCTGCATACGTGGCCGCCGATTATCTCAGCCCTGGTGCCAGGCACGCTCTACCTGATGGTGGCGCTGCTGGCGCTTCGGTGGGTGGATCGGCACTGAGGAGCAGGCTGCCATGACCGCACCCACCCGGGCCTTGGTCCTGTTTGCGCATGGCGCGCGCGATGCACGCTGGCGCGAGCCGTTCGACCGCCTGCAGCAGAAGGTGGCCGCGGCCCTGCCCGGGTGCGAGGTGCGGCTGGCGTTCCTGGAACTGATGACGCCCGCGCTGCCCGACGCGCTCGCCGACCTGGCAGCGCGCGGCGTGTCCGACGCCACCGTGGTGCCGGTGTTCCTGGGCCAGGGCGGCCACCTGCGGCGCGACCTGCCGGCCTTGCTCGACCAATGCCGGCAAACGCATCCCGGGCTGCGTATCCATTGCGCGACGGCAGCAGGCGAGGCCGATGCGGTGCTGGATGCGATGGCGGCGTACTGCGTTGCCTCAATGCCGGCAAGCGGCCAGCCCTGAGCAGAAACGTGGTCCCCGATGAAAAAAGCCCTGTACCGGCATGCCGGTACAGGGCTTTTTTTCTAGTGGCGCGGAGCGCGGTCAGGCAGCGCGCGGCGCCTGCACGACGGTATCGTCCACGCCTTCGCGCGGCGTTTCGGTAGCCCGCGCAGCCAGCGCCGCCCCGATCATCAGCAGGCTCGGCTGCACCGGATCGATCCAGGCCGCGGCCTCGCCCGCTGCCATCCGGCCCAACGTGAACTCACGACTACGCTGCCGCGGCGTGCTGGCGGCTTCCACCACCCACGCCGGCGTGGACGCCGGCTTGCCATGCGCGATCAGCTGCGCGGCAATCGACGCCGCCTGGTCGCGGCCCATGTAGTAGACCAGCGTATCGGCCTTGACCGCGGCTTCGATATCGGCCGAGCCGTCACCATCCGCAGCCTTCGCCTGCGTGGCAAACGCCACGCTGCGCGACACACCCCGCTTGGTCAGCGGCTTGCCGATCGCCGAAGCGGCCGCCAGCGCCGCCGTGATGCCCGGCACCACTTCATACTCGATGCCGGCGGCTTCCAGCGCCTGCAGTTCCTCGTCGGCGCGGCCGAACAGCATCGGGTCGCCGCCCTTCAGGCGCACCACGCGCTCGTACTTGCTGGCCAGGTCGACGATCTGGCGGTTGATGAACAGCTGCGCGGTGGAACGCTGACCGCAGCGCTTGCCCACCTCGACCAGCTCGGCCTGCGGACACCAGGCCAGCATCTCCGGCGACACCAGTGCATCATGCAGCACCACCTGGGCTTCGCCCAAAAGCCGTGCACCACGCACCGTAATGAGGTCTGCTGCACCGGGGCCTGCCCCGATGAGGAACACCTTGCCGTAAGTCTTCTGCGCCTGCTTGTTCATCTCCGGTCCCTTTCCTGTCGTTACCGATCAGGAGAACGCACGGATCATGCCCGCGGCCACCGTGTGGTTGGTCGCTTCGTCGATCAGCACGAAGGCGCCCGTTGCCGGGTTGTCGCCATAGGCATCGCACACGATCGGCTTCTGCAGCGAGATCTGCACCGAACCGATATCGTTCAGGCGGATATCGTGGCGGCCGGTCTCGTGCGACAGCGTATGCACGTCCAGCACGCGGTCCACCGCCGACACGCGCGCGAACACGCTGGCCGTGGTGTGCTTGAGCACGTACTTGCGCGCCGGGTTCAGCGATTCGTCGTCGAACCAGCACAGGTCGGCTTGCAGCTTCTTGGCCGGCGCGGTGGCGGCATCGGCGGCGACGAACATGTCACCGCGTGATACATCGACGTCCTCGGACAGGCGCACGGTGACCGTGTCGCCGACATTGGCGGATTCGGCGGCGCCGTTGGGCGTCAGCACTTCGGCCACCACGGCCTCGCGGTTGGCAGGCAGCACGCGCAGCTTCTGGCCCACGCGCACGGTGCCGGCTTCGATGCGGCCGGCATAGCCGCGAAAGTCGTCCGACTGCGAACCGTCCTGGCGGATCACCAGCTGCACCGGGAAGCGCAGCGCGGCGTCATCCTCGGGCGCGGCCTCTTCCACCGGCAGTTCTTCCAGCAGCGGCAGCAGCGGCTCGCCCTGGTACCAGGCCATGGCATCGCTCTCGTGCACGATGTTGTCGCCGCGCAGCGCCGACACCGGCACGTAGCGCACGTCCTTCAGGCCCAGTTGCTCGGCCAGTTCGGTGTAGGCGGTGCGGATCTCGTTGAAGCGCTGTTCGCTGTAGTCGACCAGGTCCATCTTGTTGATGGCGACGATCACGTGCCGGATCTCAAGCAGCTTCAGGATCGCCGAGTGGCGCTTGGTCTGCGCCAGCAGCTCGGCGCGGCCGTTGGTGACGGTGACGCGGGTGGCATCGACCAGCACGATGGCCGCGTCCGCGGTCGAGGCGCCGGTGACCATGTTGCGGGTGTACTGCTCGTGGCCCGGGGTATCCGCGATGATGAACTTGCGGCGCGCGGTCGAGAAGTAGCGGTAAGCCACGTCGATGGTGATGCCCTGCTCGCGCTCGGCTTCCAGGCCGTCGGTCAGCAGCGAGAAGTCGATCTGCTCGCCGGCGGTGCGCTTGTTCTTGGCGTTGGCCAGCGCGGTCAGCTGATCGGACAGCACGGCCTTGCTGTCATACAGCAGGCGGCCGATCAGCGTGCTCTTGCCGTCGTCGACGGAGCCGGCGGTGATGAAGCGCAGCAGGCCTTGATGAGTTGCTTGGTGAGTCATGTTGAATTCCTTTGCTGCGTCCGGGATCAGAAGTAGCCTTCTTTCTTCCGGCGTTCCATCGAGGCTTCGCTGGTCTGGTCGTCCATGCGGGTGGCGCCGCGCTCGGTGATCTCGGTCACCGCAGTCTCGGCGATGATCGCTTCCGGCGAATCGGCAACGCTGGCCACCGGGCAGGTGCAGCTGATGTCGCCGACGGTACGGAAGCGCACCGACAGCACTTCGCTGACGTCGCCGTCCTGCTTGGGCGTGATCGGCGTGACCGGCACCAGCAGGCCGTTCTTGCGCACCACTTCGCGCTGGTGCGAATAGTAGATCGGCGGCAGCGCCAGCTTTTCGCGGGCGATGTACTGCCACACGTCCAGCTCGGTCCAGTTCGAGATCGGGAACACGCGCATCTGCTCGCCCTGCGCCATGCGGGCGTTGTACAGGCTCCACAGCTCGGGGCGCTGGGCCTTGGGGTCCCACTGGCCGAACTCGTCGCGGAACGAGAAGATGCGCTCCTTGGCGCGGGCCTTCTCTTCGTCGCGGCGGGCGCCGCCCATCAGCGCGTCGAACTGGTGCTCGCCGATGGTTTCCAGCAGCGTCACGGCCTGGGCCGCGTTGCGCGAATCGGTTTCCTTGCGCAGGCGCACGGTTCCGCGCTTGATCGAGTCCTCGACATGGCCCACCACCAGGCGCGCGCCCAGCTCAGCCACGCGCTGGTCGCGGAAGGCGATCACTTCCGGATAGTTGTGGCCGGTGTCGATATGCACCAGCGGGAACGGCAGCTCGATCTTGCGGTCGCCCAGGCGGAAGGCCTTCAGCGCCAGGTGCAGCATCACGATCGAGTCCTTGCCGCCCGAGAACAGCAGCGCCGGGTTGCGGCACTCGGCCACCACCTCGCGGATGATGTAGATCGACTCGGCTTCGAGCCGGTCGAGATGGTCGTTCTGTACCTGCAACAGGTGCGCCACGCTGCTGGTGGCTTCTGCGATGTCGTTCATGATGCCCATTTCGTCCGGCCTCAATGCTTGATGTTCTGTTCGTGGAGCCCGCACTCTTTCGAGTCCTTGCTCTCCCACCACCAACGTCCCGCACGGACATCCTCGCCCGCGCGCACGGCACGCGTACACGGCTCGCAGCCGATGCTCGGGTAGCCCTTGGCGTGCAGGTCGTTGATGGGCACGTTGTGGCGCTTCAGGTAGGCCCACACTTCGGCCTCGCTCCAGTCCGCCAGCGGGTTGAATTTGGGGATGCCGCGGGCCTCGTCCATTTCCTCGAACGGCAGCTCGGCGCGCGTCACGGCCTGCTCGCGGCGCTGGCCGGTCATCCAGGCGTCGGCGTGCGACAGCGCGCGGTTGAGCGGCTCAACCTTGCGGATGCCGCAGCATTCCTTGCGCAGGTCGATGCTGTCGTAGAAGCCGTTCAGGCCATTCTTCTTCAGGTAGTTCTCGACGGCCTCGGCGTCCGGCGTGAACTGCTCGATGCTGTAGCCGTAGTGCGACTGCACCTTGTCCAGCACCGCCAGCGTCTCGGCGTGCAGGCGCCCGGTCTGCAGCGTGAACACGCGGATGCCGGCGCGCACGGCTTCGGTGCCGCGCAGGATCGCGTCGGTCAGCACCATGTCCTCGGCCGCCAGGCTCGAGGCAAAGCGCGCGCGGAAGAAGCGCGCGGCGATGCCCGCCAGGCGCTCGCCCAGCTCGCGCTCCTTCTGCTCCAGCGCGGCGATGCTGCCGGTGTATTCCGGCGCAACCCACAGCGCGGGCGGACGCAACGCCGACGCCGCACCGGCGTCGACCACGGCGATGTCGCTCAGCACCGTGCTCATGCCGCTTCCTTCGGTTGCGCGCCAACCTCTGCTCGCGCGCGGCGGAACAGCGGCAGCGGCTCATCCACCGAAGCCTGGTAGGTCACGGTGAACTCGGTGAAGCCCTTGATGGCGTCGTCGATGTTCTTGTCGGCGCGCACCGCGAAGGCATCGAAGCCGCAGCGCTTCATGAAGTTGAGCTGGTCGCGCAGCACGTCGCCGATGGCGCGCAGCTGGCCCTTCCAGTGGTAGCGGGTGCGCAGCAGGTAGGCCGTGGAAAAGCCGCGGCCATCGCGGAACACCGGGAAGTCCACCGCCACCAGCGCCACGCGCGCGAAGTACGCCTCGGCATCGCCCGGCTCGTCTTCCGGGGCCAGCCACACGCCGGTGCGGGCCGCGTCGCGGCCGGCCAGCAGCGCTTCGTTGGCCTTGAACACTGACAGCGGGAACAGCACCGCGTCCTGGCTTTGCACGGCCGCGGCGATCTGCTCGTCGGTCAGCGGCTGCTCGGCGGTGCCGCGCAGTACGGTCCAGGCGTCATCGACGATGACGGGGGCGACGGTAGCGCCGTCCTGTTGCAGTTGAATGATCTTTGCCATGTTCAGTCTCCGGTCCTCAGGCTTCAGCGCGCTCGCGCGGCTGCTTGTCGGCATAAACGCGCTCCTTGAACGGGGCGATGCCGATGCGGGACAGGGTTTCGATAAAGCGTTCGTCTTCGATGCGGTTGGCCACGAAGGTGTCGATGATGCGGCTCACCACCTCGGGCATTTCCTCGGCGCTGAACGACGGGCCGATCACCTTGCCCAGCGCGGTCTGGTTGCCCTGGGCGCCGCCCAGCGTGACCTGGTACCACTCCGAACCATCCTTGTCGACGCCCAGCACGCCGATATTGCCGACGTGGTGGTGGCCGCAGGCGTTGATGCAGCCCGAGATGTTCAGCGAGATCTCGCCCAGGTCATAGACGTAGTCGAGGTCGTCGAAGCGGTCCTGGATCGCCTGCGCGATGGGGATCGACTTGGCGTTGGCCAGCGAGCAGAAATCGCCGCCCGGGCAGGCGATGATGTCGGTCAGCAGGCCGATATTCGGGGTGGCCAGGCCGGCCTTCTTGGCCAGTTGCCACAGCGCGTACAGGTCCTGCTTCTTCACGTCTGGCAGGATCAGGTTCTGCTCGTGCGCCACGCGCAGCTCGCCGAAGCCGAACTGGTCAGCCAGGTCGGCCACGGCTTCGATCTGCGCGTCGGTTGCGTCCCCCGGGGGCGAGGCCACGCCCGGCTTGGTCGACAGCGTCACCGCGGCGTAGCCCGGCACCTTGTGGCCGTGCACGTTGCGGCTGACCCAGCGCGCAAAGGCCTTGTCTTCCAGCAGATGGTTCTCGTACGACGCATCGGTATCGGCCAGCTTTTCATAGGCGGGCGGCGTGAAGTACTGCGCCACGCGGTCGAACTCTGCCTGCGTCAGCGTGGCCGGGCCGTCCTTGCTGTGCTGCCACTCTTCCTCGACTTCCTGCGCGAACTTGTCCGCGCCGATGGCCTTCACCAGGATCTTGATGCGCGCCTTGTACTTGTTGTCGCGGCGGCCATAGCGGTTGTACACGCGGATGGCCGACTCGACGTAGGACAGCATGTGCTGCCACGGCAGGTCGTCCTTGATGATCGTGCCCAGGATCGGCGTGCGGCCCAGGCCGCCGCCGGCCAGGATGCGCAGGCGCGTTTCGCCTTCGGCGTTCTTGTAGGCGTAGATGCCGATATCGTGCATCTGCACCACGGCGCGGTCATTGGCCGAGGCCGAGATGGCGATCTTGAATTTGCGCGGCAGGAAGGCGAATTCCGGCTGGAAGGTGCTCCACTGGCGCAGCAGCTCGGCCAGCACGCGCGGGTCCACCGACTCGTCCGGCGCCACGCCGGCGAAGTGGTCGGTGGTGATGTTGCGCACGCAGTTGCCCGAGGTCTGGATGGCGTGCATCTCGACGCTGGCCAGCTCGGCCAGCACGTCAGGCACGCGCTCCAGTTCCATCCAGTTGTACTGGATGTTCTGGCGCGTGGAGAAGTGGCCATAGCCGCGGTCGTACTCGCGCGCGATATGGCCCAACTTGCGCATCTGCTTCGACGACAGCAGGCCGTACGGAATCGCCACGCGCAGCATGTAGGCATGGCGCTGCATGTACAGGCCGTTCTGCAGGCGCAGCGGCAGGAATTCTTCCTCGGTCAGCTCGTCGGACAGGCGGCGGCGCACCTGGTCACGGAACTGGGCGACGCGCTCGGCGACGATGCGCTGGTCATATTGGTCGTACTGATACATGGCGGGGTCCGTTCAGTATTCGTTGAATTCAGGAAACGAGCTTGATGGCGACCAGCGTCAGCGTGGTCGCCAGTGCGGCACGCACCAGCCGTTCGGGCAGCGCCCGCGACAGTTGCGCGCCCAGCCAGATGCCGGGGATCGAACCCACCAGCAGCGCCAGCAGCAAATTCCAGTCGACCGTGCCAAGCCACACATGGCCCAGCCCGGCAAGCGCCGTCAGCGGGACGGCGTAGGCAATGTCGGTGCCGGCCACTTCAGCCGGCTTCATATGGGGGTACAGCAGCAGGATCAGCGTGGCGCCAACGGCGCCGGCGCCGATCGACGACACCGTCACCAGCACGCCGATCACGGCGCCGACGGCGATGGTGGCAATGACCTGGGCGCGGCCGTGCAGCTGGAAGCGCGGATTGCGTTCCAGCCAGGCCAGCATCTGCTTGCGGAACAGCAGCGACAATACGGTCAGCAGCACCGACACGCCGATGGTCAGGCGGATCGCATGTAGCCACTGGGCGTTGAGCTCGCCGGCGCTCTTCAGCACCAGGATGGCGGCCACTGCCGCCGGCAGGCTGCCGATGCACAAGCGCCGCACCACCTGCCACTGCACATGGCCGTGGGCGCGGTGCGCGATGGTGCCGAAGCCCTTGGTGATGGCCGCGAAGGCCAGGTCAGTGCCGACCGCGGTGGCCGGCGAGAAGCCGAACAGCAGCGTCAGCAGCGGCGTCATCAACGAGCCCCCACCCACCCCGGTCAGACCGACGAGGACGCCTACAAACAGACCGGAAACGGTATAGGCAACAGACATGGGGGACTCGGTGGGGCCTGGCCCGTGGATCTCGCATCACAAAGTGGCTGCTGCGAGAAGACGCACGGAGGGCTGGCCATTAATTAACAAAGTTCGAGAATCGTAATAAACTGGCCTCATACCTCAAACTAATAAGAAGTTGTTTGTTTATACGAACCCAGATATATGAACCTGCACCAGTTTCGCTTCGTGCGTGAGGCCGTCCGGCAGAACTACAACCTGACTGAGGCTGCAAAAGCGCTTTACACGTCACAACCCGGCGTGTCCAAGGCCATCATCGAGCTGGAAGAAGAGCTGGGCGTGGATATCTTTACCCGCCACGGCAAGCGCATCCGCAGCCTGACCGAGCCGGGCCGCCGCATCCTGAGCTCGGTCGAGAAGATCCTGCAGGAAGTGGAAAGCCTGAAGCGCGTCGGCATGGACTATGCGGCACAGGACCAGGGCAACTTCACCATCGCCACCACCCACACCCAGGCGCGCTACGCCCTGCCACGGGTGATCAGCGAGTTCACCAAGCGCTACCCCAAGGTGCGGCTGTCGATCCAGCAGGGCAACCCGGCGCAGATCGCCGACATGCTGCTGCACGACCAGGCCGATATCGGCATCGCGACCGAAGGCATCTCCGCCGACAAGAACCTGGTGTCGCTGCCGGGCTACCAGTGGACCCATATGGTGATTACGACACCCGAGCATCCGCTGCTGGACAAGAAGCACTTGGCGCTGGAAGACCTGATGGGATACCCGCTGATCACCTACGATGCCAACTTTGCCGGCCGGACCAAGATCGACAAGGCCTTCGCGCTGCGCCACCTGGAGCCGGACATCGTACTGGAGGCGATCGACGCGGACGTGATCAAGACGTATGTCGAGATCGGGCTGGGCGTGGGTATCGTCGCCGGCGTCGCCTATGATGCCGAGCGCGACCGCAACCTGCGCGGCATCCCGGCCGGCCACCTGTTCGGCAGCAACGTGACGCACCTGGCCGTCAAACAGGGTGCCTACCTGCGCAGCTTTGTCTACACCTTCATCGAGCTGTTCTCGCCGACGCTCAACCGCAAGCTGGTTGAGCAGGCCATGTCCGGCGAACACGAAGCCTACGAACTCTGAGGTCGGCCCCCCACCGCCGCCTCTCTCTATATAAGAAGCAAACCCAACCATGCATCTGCTGCCCATCAAGCCCTGCCGGCCGGAGGCCCTGTGAGCGACCTGCCCCGCATTCACTGGACTGAGGACGGCGTCGAGCGCAGCGCCGCCTGGCGCTCTGAAGCCGGCCTGCCGCCGCCGCGCCGCGTGGTCATCGCCGACGACACCACCAGCGCCGACACCGCCTACCGCCTGGCCTGCGAAGGCACCGCGCTGCTGTGGCGAGGCGACTTCCAGAACGCGCGCCAGCTGCTGCACGCGCTGGCCCGCCGCACCGAGCGCAAGCCCAAGAAGGCCAGCCGCCCCGGCCAGAAAGCCAAGGACAAGGCCAAGGGCGGGGCCGCTTCGCCAATCGAGGCCTTCAACCTGCACCGTCTGGCCCAGTCGCAGCGCGCCCGCACGCTGGGCATGCTGCTGCTGCCGTTCGAGGCCAGCCACGAGGTGCCGCTGCGCCGCGCGCCGGATGTGCGCGACGCCTGCGATCAGGTCTATGGCCCGGCCAGCGAGCCCTACGTGGCGTCGATGCGCGAGCTGCTGGGCATGATCGGCGCCTATGAATGGCGCAAGAAGGGCGTGGAGATCCCGGCGCTGGAAGACCGCATCCACCCCTGGTACGGCGTGTTCTCGCCGGTGCGCGGCGAGTATGTCGACCTGGTCGCTGCCGAGCCGCTGCCGGCCAAGACCCTCGCCTTCGATATCGGCACCGGCACCGGCGTGCTGGCCGCAGTGCTGGCCCGCCGCGGCGTGCAGCGCGTGGTCGCCACCGACCAGGACCCGCGCGCGCTGGCTTGCGCGCGAGAGAACATCGCCCAGCTTGGCTACGCCCGGGAGGTCGAGATCGTCCAGGCCGACCTGTTCCCCGAGGGCCGGGCGCCGCTAGTGGTGTGCAACCCGCCCTGGGTGCCGGCCCGGCCCAGCTCGCCGGTCGAGCGCGCGGTCTACGACCCGGACAGCACCATGCTGCGTGGCTTCTTGCAGGGGCTGGCCGACCACCTGGCGCCGGGCGGCGAAGGCTGGCTGCTGCTGTCGGACCTGGCCGAGCATCTCGGCCTGCGCCCGCGCGAGGAACTGATGGGCTGGATCGACGCCGCCGGGCTGAAGGTGCTGGGCCGCTCCGATATCCGCCCGCGCCACCCGCGTGCGACGGATGCCGCCGACCCGCTGCACGCGGCGCGCTCCGCCGAGGTAACCACGCTCTGGCGCCTGGGCGTGCGCTGACCAGCACGGCCGCGGCGGGGCGCAGGCGTGCCCCGCCGGCCGAGTTCGGCTATCCTTCCCGTCACATATAAGAACGGAGGAGACGATGCTGACACTGCCCTTGCGCCCCCTGCTGCTGGCCGGCGCCCTGCTCTTCACCAGCGCCGCGCATGCCGACATCCGCGTCGGCATCGATGTGTCCACCACCGGTCCGGCGGCCTCGATCGGCATCCCCTCCAAGAACACCGTGCTGATGTGGCCGCAGACGCTGGGCGGCCAGAAGGCGCACTACGTGATCCTGGATGACGGCACCGACCCGGCCGCGGCGGTGCGCAACGTGCGCAAGCTGATCTCCGAGGAAAAGGTCGACGTGATCGTCGGCCCCAACATCACCCCCACCGCCATCGCCGCGCTCGACGCCGTGGCCGAAGGCGAGACCCCGATGGTGGCACTGGCCGCCTCGGCCTCCATTGTCGAGCCGCAGACCGACGCCAAGCGCCGCTGGGCCTTCAAGATGCCGCAGAACGACTCGCACATGGCGACCGTGCTGACCGAGTACATGAGCAACCACGGCGTCAGGACCGTCGGCTTTATCGGCTTTGCCGACGCTTACGGCGAAAGCTGGTGGCGCGAATTCTCGAAGCTGGCCGAGGTGCGCAAGATCAAGGTGGTCGCCAACGAGCGCTTCTCGCGCAACGACACCTCGGTGACCGGGCAAGTGCTCAAGCTGCTGGCGGCCAACCCGGACGCGATCCTGATTGCCGGCGCCGGCACGCCGTCCGTACTGCCGCAGAAAACGCTGGGCGAGCGCGGCTACAAGGGCAAGGTCTACCAGACCCACGGCATCGCCACCTGGGACTTCCTACGCATGGGCGGCAAGGATGTGGAAGGCACGCTCTTCCCGACCGGGCCGGTGGTGGTCGCGCGCCAGCTGCCCGAGAGCCACCCAGTGCGCAAGGTGGCGCTGGACTTCGTCAACCGCTACGAAAGCAAGTACGGCGCCGACAGCGTCACGCAGTTTGCCGGCGACGCCTGGGGCGCGTGGATGCTGCTGGACGACGCCGCCCGCCGCGCGCTGAAGAGCGGCGCCCAGCCCGGCACGCGCGAATTCCGCGCCGCCATGCGCGACGCGCTGGAAGCCACCACCAATCTCACCATCCCCAACGGCGTGATGAACCTGAACCCGAAAGACCACCAGGGCTTCGACCAGCGTTCGCGCGTGATGGGGGTGATCCGCAACGGCAAGTTCGCCTATGCGGGCGATAAGTAGCCCGCCGTATCAAGAAAGGAAGCATGGCATGAGCACCACTCTCACCCCCACCACCGTCGCCTTCATCGGCCTGGGCGCCATGGGCTCGCACATGGTCCGCCACCTGCTGGCCGCCGGCCACACCGTGCGCGCCTTCGTGCGCCGCCCGGAAGCGGACGAGGCCGCGCGCGCGCTGGGGGCGGAACCCTTCTTCACCCCGGCCGAAGCGGCGCGCGGCGCCAGCGTCGTCTTCACCAACGTGACCTCGTCCGAAGACGTGCGCGAAGTGCTGCTGGGCGAGCAGGGCGTGGTCCACGGCGCGGCGCCGGGCACAATCTGCGTGGACCACAGCACCATCTCGCCGATCGTCACGCGCGAGATCGCCGCGGCGCTGGCCGCGCGCGGCATCGAAGCGCTGGACTGCCCGGTCTCTGGCGGCACCATGGGCGCCGAGGCGGGCACGCTGACCATCATGGTCGGCGGCAAGCCCGAGATGCTGGAGCGCGTGAGCCCGCTGCTGCGACTGCTGGGCAAGACCATCACCCATATCGGCGACCACGGCGCGGGCCAGGTTGCCAAGCTGTGCAACCAGATCGCGCAGGTGGTCAATATCGAAGGCATTGCCGAGGCCATGCGTTTTGCCGCCGCGCAGAATGTCGACACCGGCCGCGTGTTCGAGGCAATGGCGACCGGCATGGCCGGTAGCCGCATGCTCGACCTGATGGGTCCCAAGATGGTGGCGCGCAACTTCGCCGCCGGCATCGAGGCGCGGCTGCACGACAAGGACTTCGGGCTGGCGCGCGATATCGCCGAAGAAATCGGCCTGGACCTGCCCGCGATGCAGGCCACCTCGGCGCAGCTGCGCACATTGATGGCCAACGGCTGGGGCAAGGACGATACCTCGTCGCTGCTGCGCGTGCTGGAGGGCTGACGCCCTTGCGCCCGGTGCGCGCTCAGCGCTCCATCAGCCGCAGCACCGCGCGCGTCAGGGCACCGTCCGGGCTGGCAAAGCTGTCCAGCACATTGAAGTGATGGCAGTCCGGCAGCACCAGGTCGCTCGCGGCCGGATGCGCCACCTTGGCCGGCCACGCCGCGCGGATCAGCGCGTGCTGGCGATGGTATTCGGCGGCCTCGAGTTCCCCCACCGCGATCGCCAGCGGGGCACCGCTGGCCGGCGGCATATACGCGGGTGACAGCCGCGCGACATCGTCTTCCGAGAACCGCAGGTCGCGCTGCAGGAAGGCCGCACGCCGCAGCGGCTCCATGTCGTATAGCCCGCTGACCGACAGCCCGCCCTTGACCAGGTCGGCCGGCAGGTCCGCACCCAGCTGCGGCCAGCGTGCGGCCATCAGCATCGCCACCAGGTGGCCGCCGACGGAATGCCCCGCCAGGAAGAGCTTGTCCGGATCATGGCCCAGCCGGTCCGCCTGCCGGTACAGCCAGGCGACGCTGCGCAACACCTGCCGCACGATCTCCGGCACCGTCACCGCAGGCACCAGCGTGTAGTTCACCACCGCCACCGCCACCCCCAGCGCCGGCAGCGCGCTGGCGGCAAAGCTGTGGTCGTGCTTGTCCAGCGCCCGGTAGTAGCCGCCGTGCACGAAGACCAGCAGCGGCGGCAGCGCCCCGTTGGCCCGCTGCGCGGGGAAGTAGTCCAGCGTCTCGCCCTGCGCATGGCGCGAGTCCTCGCCGGCATAGCTCAGGTCCGCCAGATAGGGGCTGCGTGCGCGCACCCCGGCGGACCACTGCGCCCAGCGCGCCATATGCACTGCGTTGTCCGGCACATTGGCGCGGTTGTTGTATTCCCGGTCATAAAAGCCGGGGTCCTGCGAAGGCAGGCTGGCGAGGCGCGCCAGCGAAGCTTGGTTGGTCATGGCGGTCGGGGGTGATCGGGACGATGGGCGTGTGAGAGGCTGGGCGCCATGCTACCGGATTTGCGCGGCCGCTGATGTGCCCGGCGCCGGTTGTCCGACGCCAGGATTTCCGGCATAATTCCCGGCTCAGCACGGCACCGGTTCCGGCGCCATACACCCTGCCCGGGTGGTGAAACAGGTAGACGCAGGGGACTCAAAATCCCCCGCCGCAAGGCGTGTCGGTTCGAGTCCGACCCCGGGCACCATCAGCTTAGGCGCAAAGCCTTATCCCATAAGCCTTTCCGGGCAGTTCGGTGGTGTTTCTGTGGCAACTTCCGTGGTAAGTTGCCCATGTTAATCAAACGCATCACCTTGAAATGCTGCCACCAGCGCTCAGGGGTCTACCCCCCTCAGGAGCGCTGGACGAGACCGCAGAGGCGGCGCTGTAGCGTCTGCATGCCGGCAACCCCCTCTGCTTCTAAAGCGCGCTGCGCTCAATCCTCTCCCAACTCATTGCCCACCCATACAAGGCAATACACCCAAATACCAGCATCGTAGGCCCGAACACAAACGACAGCAGCGGCATCATCAACAGCGAACAGCTCACCATCAGATAAACGTGCAGTGCCAGCTGCATCGGCACCGCGATCATGACAAACACAAGCGTGAGCAGCGTCAGGAAGATCTTCTTAGGCCACGAGAAGTCAAAGATGTAGTAGACCAGCGCATGCGCCCACGGCAACAGAAACAAAAGGCTGGCGCAGGTCTTCACGCCGTTGTCCACATATCTGCTGGCCGTGTACGGAAAACTCTGCGGCGCCACCGCGAAGAACAGCAATGCCGTGGCCTCAATGAACACGGCGAACAGCAGGAAGTACCGCAGCGGCAGGTACTGGTCCCGTATCCGCAACGCCATCAGGCAGACGGCGAGCGTCGCGATCAGCGTCACGGACCAGGTCAGTACGTCTGGCACCGGAGCAACGACGTTGGTGTAGGGCAGGTTGAAGTCGAACCATGCCACCCGCGTCAATTGTTCAATGACGACGCCATCCATGCCGAGCTTGTCGATCCAGAAGCGCAGCACTCCTGCCCATATCCCGCTGATATGGTCGCGCAGCATCCATTCGGCCACATTGAACGCCACGGGCACCAGCAGGACCCCCGCGAGTGCGGGGACGGACAGGGTCAGGTGGTCCAGCGAACGATGCCTGGCCAGGCACAGGATAGTCAGGCCAAGAGCGTTGCTCTGGTCGCGTGTGGCTGCGGTGTGCCCGGCAGGGTGCGTCATGGCTAGAACTCCGCGAAGACCCCCACTTCTGCTTGCTTGCGCGTGTAGGAGGGGTTGTCGTAGTAAATGGCGCGCAGGTTTATCCCATAGCGTTTGGTGAACCATTTGCGCCAGGTCAGCGAGACCTCATGGCTGTTGAAGTCGCTCAGCAGGGTCTGCGCGCCGGTGAGCTGGTAGGCTTCGCTGCCGCCGTCATATTTCAGGGTAATGTACTGGTCCTTGTCGCGGCCGTAGGTGACGGCGACGATGCCGCGATTGGAGCGGATATTGCCGGGATCGCTGCGGTTCAGCCGCGCACCCAGCTGGACGATCCAGGGGGCGTCGAAATAGTAGGTCAGGCCGAGCAGCAAGGTCTTGTCGGTATAGACCTCTTTGGCGCGGTAGTAGGTGAAGCCGGCGCTCACGACCAGGTTCTTCTTTTCGAGCAGTTTGCGGAACAGCATGCCGTCGGTTCGGAACTGGGGCAGGAAGAAGCCGCCCGCGCTGGTGCCGGCGCTCAGGAAGCCATACCAGTTCTCGTCAAAGGTGCGCGTGTAGCCCAGGCCGAAGAACGTGCCCTGGTCCCCGAAGTGGTTCTGGTGGCTGATTTCGCCGGTCACGTAGTCCTTCGGGGTGAAGTTGACCCCGCCTCGCAGGTACTGGTCGTTCCAGCTGGCATTGTCGCCGGTGAGGTTGGCGTGGCCGAGGCCGCCTTCAATGAAACCGGTGAGCAAGGGAGCGAACGTCCTGGGCGCGGTGGCTTCTGCCTGGGCGCGGACATCGGTGGCGGCAAGCAGTGCCAGCATGCCCAGAAGGGGCAGGGCCCGAGCGCCGTGGGTTCTGGTATCCGAGAGCTTCGCCATGCGTATCCTGTCGATCGTGTCGATGTCGCACAGAGGGTCCCGCGAGGATCCTCCGGCCCGCAAGCTGCTGTTGAACCATACACTGCTTCGCAGTGAGCAGTCGATAATGCCTCCCTCGGTATTGGCGCGTTTCGCATGGACGTGATGCAAATCAGCGACACCGCATGCCCGGGGAAGGTGGCGCCAGCGCCTGCTCCGGACTTAGGCGTGCCTCGAACGCCAGGTACAGTGCCTCCTCCAAGACATTCCAGTGCTTGCCATGGCGGAACTGGATGGATCGTATGCGCCAGCACGCGATCGCGTCCTTGTCTCCCATCTTGTCGGCTACCAGGGCCACCAGCCCCCAGGGGAAATCGACTTCGGACATCTGCAGCCAGGCCATGCGGTTCTCCTTCATCCACAAGTAGTAGGCCGCGGCATGGGGCCGGCTGGCCGGCTTGATATCGGCCAGGATGGGGAAGATCTGCGCTACGGCGTCGGGATAGAACGCCGCCTGGTCGCGTGGCTGGGTGCTGACCAGGTAGCCCTGGTTGGGGCGCCAGAACACGCGCAGGATGTCCTTGTCGAGTTGTTCGGCCTTGCGCATCCAGCCGGCGGCACCTACGGCGTCTCCGTGGCGCTGGCGATAGTCGCTGGCGGCCTTGAAGGCGCTTGAGACTTCCACGTTGTCCATCAGCAGGGCCACCGGTAGCTTCGCCGAGATCAGGTAGACCCCGGAACCCGGGTCGCGCAGTGTGTCCAGGTGCCGGCTGGCCTTGTCGAAGCTGGCCTGCCACGCCGGGGGCATGCCCTTGGGCGGCGCGGAACGGACCAGCAGTTCCATCCAGGCCGCCATCAACGCGTCGTCGGCGTCAGCCTCCTGGCAGGAGACGAAGCGCTGGCCCTTCATGCAGTAGCGGTCGAAGCGGCCGTCGGCGAGCTGGCGCGGAAGCAGCCATGCGATCCAGCGGGTTGCGGCGGTTTTCGTGGTCATGCCCGCGTCTTGCGCGGCCAGCAGTGCCTTGGCTGCAAAGTAGGGATCGATCGAGTCGCCATTAAAGTAGGTCGTGATCGCCCCGTCGGGACGCTGGTAGTCAGCCAGCACAAGCTCGGCGGCGCCGGCCGGCTGGTGAACGCATGCGGCAATCACGAGGAGCAGCGAAAGCAAGGTTTTCATGGTGTGCAGGGCTGTGTCATGGGCTGGCCACCAGGCCATCGGACACGACCCTTCCTTCCTCCGGGGCGCACGCCGCGCCATGAACCACGGTACCGGCGCAGACGTGAAGCACCGGCGCCACCAGGGTAGTGCGCTTGTCCGCAGCGCCGATCGTGCAGCGCGCCCCGACATCGATCTCGCGCTCGGCAGCCACCGGGCCGGCGATGACGCATTCACGGGCCACGGAAATGGTGCCCGCCGCAATCAGTGCGCCGTCGATGCGCACCCGCGCGCCCAGCCAGATGCTGCCACTTGCCTTGACGCTGCCGATAATGCGCGCGCCGGTGCCGAGCCACAGGTCGCCATGCACGACAAGGTCGCCGCGATACAGGGTGTTAGCGGGAAACGTCAGATCGCGCGTTACCAGCCAGCGGCCGTCAGCGGCTTCGTCGGGAGCCATGACGGCATGTGCCCAGTCTCCCCCCGCCGGGGCGGTGGCGTCCATGCCGGGCGGCGCGGCAAGGTGACGCGGCCCGAACCCGATCACCGCGGCGCTGACCGAGGTGAACTCGCATTCGTCTTCGAGGCGGATCGAATACAGGGCGGAAACCGGTCCGAGCAAGCGGCACTGCGGCTCGACGTGGATGCTGCGCGCGTGTGCCCAGCGCTGCAGCTCGCTGGCGCCGCGCATCAGGATCTCGCCTTCGGACAGCAGCACCTGCATGCGATTGAGCCGGCCTGTGGAGATCCCGCGCCGGCCGTAGATGTCGCGGGAGAACGTATAGTTGTCCGGTAGCACCAGCGATCCGCTGGTGACGATGGTGCGCGCGCAGACGCCGATGAACGCCTCCGCCGCCGTCGGCATGAACGTGCCGGTCACGTGGACGACAGGCCGCAAGGCGCTGACCGGGTGCGCCAGGCCATGCAGACCTGACGTCTCGTCCTGCCGCTCGACCATCGCGCGAAAGACCGCGGCCACGGCCGCAACGTCCAGCGTGTGTTCGCCATCGATCGCCAGCGGACGGATGTCGCGCCGGCGCCGCCATTCAAGCACCGCCGGCAGTAGCGGCAATGCGAAAACCAGCATGGTGAGAGTGCCTAGCAGCAAGGGCCACACGCTCAGCTCCTCTGTCGATAACGCGCTGTCTTGTCCCACCGCAGTTCGCGGCGGAGCAGGTAATCGAAAACGATCTGGCCGATGATGGCGCGCGACACGGTCAGCATGCTGACCAGGAAGCCGAAATAATTCAGCGGCAGCAGGCGGATGCGTTCGCGGGTGCCATCCAGGTGCACGGCCGCAGCGATCTCGAAGAAGGCGGCGAAGTTGCCCAGCGTCCCGTACGACATCAGCGCGAACAGGATCACGGCTTCACCGAACAACGGCAGGCCGCCGGCATAGAAGAGAAGGATCGCCAGCAGCCAGCCGAACAGCATCAGCGGCGCCATCATGTAGATGCCGAGCAGCGCCACGCCGTCGATCTTCTCGAACAGCCCGTGGTGCCGGCACGCTGCCATCTTCCAGCCGTGCCGATAGAGCGCCTGGTTGTGGCCCTTGGTCCAGCGCATGATCTGCCGCACCCGCACGGGCCAGGTCTCGGGCACCTCTTCATAGCACTCCGACCAGTTCTGGTAGACCGTCTTCCAGCTGGCCAGCAGCAGCCGGTAGGTCAGGTCGGTGTCTTCGGCCAGCACATCGTCGTGCCAGCCGCCGACGCTGCGCAGCGCCCGCATCCTGACGCCGCCGACGGTGCCGCCATACTGGGGCACCAGGTCCAGGTTCATTCGGGCCTGCTGATCCACCTGGTAGCCGCCGGAGCGCTCCAGGTCGAGCAGCCGCGTCAGCAGGTTGCTGCCGAGGTTCATCGGCACCACGCGGCCCATGGTCGCGCCGACTTCGGGGTCGAAGAACGGTGCCACCAGTTGCTTGAGCAGGCCCACCGGCGGCAGGTAGTCGGCATCGAACACGACAATGATGTCGCTGGCGACAGCGTCGCTCGCATCCTTGAGCGCGGCGGCCTTGCCGGGCTTGCCGCCGGTGCGGTGAAATGGGGTGATGCGTCCGGGGTACTGCTGCACGAAGTCGTCGATGATCTCGCGCGTGCGGTCACAGGAGCGGTCGTTGACGGGCATGATGGTGAGCCGGTCGACGGGATAGTCCGCGTGCAGCAGGCACGTCAGCGAACCGGCGATCACCGCCTCTTCGTTGTGCGCCGCGACCAGCACGGTCAGGGTGGGCCAGTCTGCGATATCGATGTCCAGGTACGGGTGGCGTTGCCTGCCGAACAGCCGGTTCAGCGTGAACAGGTAGTGGCGCACGGCATAGAAGATCACCAGGCCGACGATCAGCAACAGCATGACCGTCAGCGGCGGCACGATCGCCTGCGCGTCCTCGTGCAACGGCGCTTTCGGCGGCGCGGGCTTGGGCCAGGGGCGCGGGCGCAGCGCCGGCTCCCGCCGGCCATCGTCTTCCAGCGTGTCCGGCCTTGCCATCGCAACTTCCATCGCAGCGCTGCCGGGGTCGGAGTCAGCAAGCTTTACGGATTTTCTTGGCAGTGGTTTGAGGGCGGCTTCGGGGGCTCCGGATCCGCGGACGAAGGCCTCTCCCCTCACGGGAGTTTCCGTGGCCTTCGCATCGGGCGCGGGCATGGTGAAGACCAGCAACCCGCTCAGTGAGAGGAACAGGCGATACGCCAGGCGCATGCTCAATGACCTCCGTCTATGTTTTCATCTTGGAGGCTGGCCGTGCTCCCCCAGCCAGCCCCTGCGCATTACAGCTTGCCGGCGACGAATGCCAGCGAGGTGCCTCCTTGCGATGTCACGATCCAGTTGGCCGAATCCCATGTCACCGTGGCGAGTCCCTGCGTCACCACCGGCTGGGCATAGCCGGTGCGCGGCAGCACCCACGCCATGTCGGTCAGGTCGGTCGGGTGGCTGGCCTGGAACGACCATGCGTTGCCGGTATCGGTGGCCTGCCAGGTGGTCTGCTGGCGCCGCTGGCTGAACTGCGCCAGCGTATCCATCGTGTACCAGCTGAACAGTCCGCTTGCCTTCACGTTGTCCGCCTTGTTGAAGATGACGTTGAGCGTCTTCGGGTATTGGATAGCGCCCACCGGGTGCATGTAGATCAGCCGGCTGGTGCGGTTCTTCGCCACGAAATCGATCAGCTGCTTGTACCAGGTGTTGATGTCGGCCACGGGCACGTTGAATTCCTCGAACTCTTCGAACGTCGCGTACTGGCCGAACGGCATCACCGGGAAGGCGCGGATGGTGTTGTTCGTCAGCACGCCATTGCGATAGCTGCGCGTCGGCGCCATCCCGGTGTGGCCCAGGAAGTAGTAGCCGGTGTTGCCGTTGGCTTCGAGCCAGTTGAGCGACCACTGCGGCGTATTGCCTTCCGGCGCGGCGTACTCGACCGCGGCGCGTCCGGTCACGCCTTCGACGCTCTGCTTGTTCATCACCAGGTACTGTTCGAAGGTGGACTGGTTGGTCTCGCTGGCGTTGGCACCCCAGTAGTCGTGGATCCATCCGCCATGACTGCCGATCTTGTGTCCCTTCGATTGCAGGGACAGCATCAGATTCTTTGCCGCGGTGTTCTGCGACAGGTTGATGCCCTTGGCGTCGCCGAAGTTGATCTGGTCAGGGCCCGCAGTCACGGAAATGGAGAACGGGCTATTGCTACTGTCGAAGGTGCCCCAGGTATTCATTTCCGCCGCAGGCGCGATCTGGTCGCCGGCGCAGAAGTGCCAGTTCAGCACCAGCCCGCCGCGCGCCTTGGGCTGCGCCGAAAGCCGCGCCGTCTTCATCAGGTTGCCGCCGAAGTAGCGCAGGAAGCCGTGCATCAGCATGCCGTCGGTCTGTCCCTTCAGGTAGGCGAGCGGCAGGTTGACGAACAGCACGCTGCCTGAGCCGAAGTTGCGCAGCCCTGCCACCAGCCCGAAGTTGGGCGACGTGATCAGCGCGGAGCCTGTATAGGTGCCCTGCGTGACGAAGCTCGGATAGATCAGGAAGCCATAGACGTAGCCCGAGATGCCTTCGATGGGAGGCGTCGTGCTCGCGTCCCACAACATCGACTTGCCCGGCGGCACCTGCAGCGTCCTGAGCGTGGTGCCCAGCGCGGTGATTGGCCCGACGCCGATCATGTTGCCGAGCAACTGGTCATAGAGCACGTAGTCGACGCCGGCAAGGTTGCTGAGCCGGCTCTTCTGCGGCGCGTAGAAGCCGGTAGGGGTCAGCGCGCCGAAGTCGTAGACCAGCATCAGCTTGCCGCCCTGGCTGGTGTAGGTCTCCAGCGCCGCGATCAGCGCATCGCTGGCCTTCACGTGCACTTGGTCCGGCAGGATCACGCCCGAGAACTGCGCCGGGGTCGTGCCTTGCTGGAACTGGGTGTCCGTGATGACGGTGATCTTCAGGCCTTCTTCCTGGGCCCCGTCGAGCCAGGCCGACACGCGCGGATCGGGAAGGGAGAAGCCGTCCGGCACCAGCAGTGCGATCTGATTGGTGGCGGCGTGCGAGATTGCCGGCAAAGCGAGCACCAGTGCCAGGCATAGCTGAAGCACCAGGACGCTGCTTCGCCGCAGCAGTGAATAGGATTGGTAGAGCACGGTCTTCTCCCAGCGCGATGACTACAAGTTGCCTCGGCGTGCAAGACGCTGCGGCGCATCGACGTACGCGAGCATGCAGAGCCCGTCAGTCCGGCTCGGCTCCAGGCGCCGGCGCGAGCGTGTATGTGCCCGCCTTCACCTTGGCTCCGGCCTTTAGCTTCTTGGGCTTCTTCGCCTTCAGCTCATCCTTGAGGGCCTTGAGGGTTGCCTTGCTCTTGCCCTTCTCCGCCTCGTACGCAAAGTCGATCTGGAAGCTGTGGTCATAGCCCAGCAGCCCGCCGGGATCCGCCGGACTCGCGGGGAGATAGAGCGGGGTCTCGGCCGCGGCCGCAGCGGCGTCCGCGGTCAGGGCGGCATGGGCGGCGGGTGCCGATGCCAGGACACCCGCGACAGCAAGCGCGGTTGCCGCTGCTGCAATACGTGAGAGCCTCATTGCCTTTGCTCCTGCTTATAGAGCGGCCAGACAGAAGTTGAACTTTTGCGCTGAACCGCTGGTTTAGCTTGGTGCTGCGCTACAGGCTGACGACGCCGGCATCGACCGACGCATCGCCGCACTCCGCATACGTGTCCGGGCGTTCCGCCAGCAAGGCAACGACAATGCGTTCGCTGGCGTGGCCGTCGCCGAACGGGTTGTGGGCGCGCGACATGCAGGCGTATTCCTCGGGGTCGTTCAGCAGCCGCTCCGCGGCGGCGATGAGGCGTTCCGGGTCCGTGCCCACCAGGCGCGCGGTGCCGGCGGCCAACGCTTCGGGCCGCTCGGTGGTTTCTCGCGTCACCAGGACCGGCTTGCCCAGGGCCGGCGCCTCTTCCTGAATGCCGCCGGAATCGGTGACGATCAGGTAGGCGCGCGACATCAGGAACACGAAAGGCAGGTAATCCTGGGGCTCGATCAGGTGGATGTTCGGGTGTCCGCTCAGGATCGCGTGCACGGGCTCCTGCACGTGGGGGTTGAGGTGCACCGGATAGATGATCTGGATATCCGCATTGCGGTCAGCCAGCATGCGCAGCGCCGTGAACAGGCGCTCGAACGGCGGGCCGAAGTTCTCGCGCCGGTGTCCGGTCACCAGCACCAGCCGCCGCGATTCGTCGAGGAAGGGGTACTGGCCGGCCAGCCGGCACCGCATGTCCGCATCGGCGTCCAGCCAGCCCTTGACCTGGAGCAGGGCATCGATACCGGTGTTACCGGTCAGGCTGATGCGGACCGGATCGACGCCTTCGCGCAACAGGGTTTCCTGTGCCTGCCGCGTTGGCGCGAAATGCCAGGACGCCATCACGTCGGTCACGCGCCGGTTCATCTCTTCCGGCCAGGGGGCACTTAGATTGCCGGTGCGCAGTCCCGCTTCGACGTGTCCGATGGCCACATTGCGATAGAACGCGGCGAGCGTGGCGGCGAGCGTGGTGGTGGTGTCGCCATGGACCAGCATGGCATCGGGCAGGAAGCGATCCAGCACCGAGTGAACGCCCGAAAGCACACGCGTCGTAATGTCGGACAGGCTCTGACCCTGGCTGATGACGTTGAGGTCGAAGTCCGGCGCGATCTCGAAGAGCCGCAGTACCTGGTCTAGCATCTGCCGGTGCTGGCCGGTCACGCAGACCCGCAGGTCGAAACTGCCCGACTCCCTGAGCCGATGAATCAGCGGTGCCATTTTGATGGCCTCAGGGCGGGTCCCGAATACAGCCAGAACTTTCTTCGGCATGTGGGTCTCTCTCGGCTCGCAAGGATTCTTGCCGGTGCGTTGGCTGGCGACTGCTTTCGATCGCCTGGTCCTCACGTTCCTGCAGGAATGGCGCCGTGGCTTGCGTCAGCCAACCTGATCGGCGCTTCGTGATGTCCCGGACGTGCACACCACGACGTAGGAGAGCGACGCCTGTGCCATCGGGCTGTAGCCCATTGAATTCATTGGGAATTCTTCGATGTCGACAAGAGCAAGCGCCGACCTCGGACGCTCTTGCGGTTGCAGAGTTGTTACTTATTCCGCCACGCCCGTCGGGATAACGACCTCAACGCGTGGCCAATGCTGCACCGCACAGGACTTCACCTCCGCGATAAGTGGCATTGGAGGCGGCGGGCGCCATGGACGCTTCGCCATGTCGGGTATCGGGTGCCGCGGCTGGGAGTGCACCACGCTTGTTGCGACCTTGCCGGTGTGATAACGGGTCAGGATGAGAGCGGTGGGAAGGGTGGGCGACAAATGGAGCGGCTTAATCCGGCGGCCTAGGCCAAAAAGTTGATTGACGCGGGGAAGGCATTATGCAGTAGCCATGAAACTCATTCATTTGGCTCAGGCTGGTAGGAATGAGCCTGCCCGGCTGAGAGGTTTCAAGAATGAAACATCGCGCAGATCAGTATTAAATTAAATTAATAACATCGTTAACAATGCTGATTTGTGCTCTTTTATGCGCACGAGATGTTACTGCCATTTCTGTCAGAAATTAGGGAAATGAAAAAGCGGCCGGCAGCCCGATGCCCGGCGGCCCGGCAGGCCGGCATCAGAGCCGCCCGCCGGTCGCGGCCTTGCGGCTTCTCCACTCAATCCAGCTTGGCCGCCTTGGCGTCAAATATCACATTAAGGTAGGCGTCCTGCCATATTGGCAGGCCCGGTCTTCATCAGGTGTCATACGCGCCACTTTCACGCCAAACCTGTCGGACGGCGCCCACTGGCGCGCCCTCGCCCGGCTTCCTATCCTATGGCATTGCCAACCCCCCGTTCCCGGAGCAACCCATGAAGCGACTCGCCCTTTCCGCCCTTGCCTGTTCCGCGCTGCTGGCCGGCTGTGCCGGCGCCGATATGGAAAGCTTGACGCAGGCCGGCGGCAGCCTCTTTACCGCCGCCACGCTGTCGGACAGCAACGTCAAGACGCTCTCCGACCAGTCCTGCGCGGAAATGGACCAGAAGAACACCATCGCGCCGGCGGACAGCACCTACGCCAAGCGCCTCGCCAATGTGATGAGCGGGCTGGGCAACACCGGGCTGCCACTCAATGCCAAGGTGTATATGACCAAGGACGTCAATGCCTGGGCCATGGCCAACGGTTGCGTGCGGGTCTACAGCGGCCTGATGGACCTGCTCAGCGACGATGAAGTGCGTGGCGTGGTGGGCCATGAGATCGGCCATGTGTCGCTGGGCCATACCAAGGCCGCGATGCAGGTGGCCTACACCACGGCGGCGGCGCGCGGGCTGCTGGGGTCGACTGGCGTGGCTTCGCTGACGGCGCTGTCGTCGTCGCAGATCGGCGCGCTCGCCGAGCAGTTCGTCAATGCGCAGTTCTCGCAGCGGCAGGAAACTGCGGCCGACGACTATTCGTTCGACCTGCTGACCAGGAACGGCGCCAACCGCCAGGCCCTGGCGTCGGCGTTCCGCAAGATGTCGACCCTCGATGGCGGACAGTCGAGCATGCTCAGCTCGCACCCGGGATCGCTGGAGCGCGCCAAGCATATCGAAGCCCGCCTAGCCGGCGGGCGCTGACAGCGACGCATTTGCCCTTGCCGCCGCACCTGTTCCGGTGAGGCGGCACCTCCCTCCCGACTGCCCCGCTTCACTTCCCTCGCGCACTGCTCACGACACCAGCGGCATTGCGCGACGATGGCCATCACCATATCGTCGCCTTCGACGTCGTTGCGGGGCGGGTGCTGGCCAATCCGCGGGTCTTCGCCGTCATCGAGCCCGGACTGCCGGACGGATTCCGCGTCGACCGGCGCGGCTGGCTCTTTACCAGCAGCGCCAGCGGCGTGCATGTCTTCCATCCGGACGGGGCACGGCTGGCGCATATTCCCGTGCCGGAGAAGGTCGGCAACCTCGACTTCGGCGGCGCCGAGGGCAATGCGTGGTTCATCGCCGCCAGCACTTCGCTCTACCGCCTGCGGCTTGGTCAGCGCTTGACGTGAGCTTGTCGCGCCGCGCGGCAGCCGTCGTGCCGCGCCAGCGCCCTAGCGCGTTTCGACGAACTCCAGCACCGTCGCCAGCATCCCTCGCAAAGCCGGCTGCAATGCCGCCGCACGCGCCTCGTCGTAGGCGAACGGATACGTCTCGCTCATGTAGGCGACCTGCGACAGCTCGAGCTGCACCGCATGCACGCCGTCCTGCGGCTTGCCGTATTGACGCGTGATATAGCCGCCCTTGAAGCGCCCGTTGAGCACCGCGGTATGACCGGCCACCGCGCCCGCCTGCTCGAGCAACTGATCCGCAAGCGACGCGTCGCAGCTCTCGCCGTTGGCCGTGCCGAGGTTGAAGTCAGGCAGCCTGCCTTCGAAGAAGCGCGGCAGCACCGAGCGGATCGAATGCGCATCCCACAGCGCGACGGTGCCGTGCTCCGCCTTCAGGCGGGCCAGTTCCGCGGCCAGCGCCTCGTGGTACGGGCGCCAGATCGCATCGCGGCGCGCGGCGATTTCCGCATCGTCGGGGCCGTTGCCGTCGGCGTACAGCGGCGTCTTGTCGAAGGTGTCGACCGGGCACAGGCCCGTGGTGTCCTGGCCGGGATACAGGTTGGCGTTGTCGGGCGGGCGGTTCAGGTCGACCACATAGCGCGAATGCGTGGCCACCAGCACCGACGCGCCCAGCTCGCGGGCGAAGCTGTAAAGGCGTTCCAGGTGCCAGTCGGTGTCGGGCACGGTGCGCGCTTCGGCCGTCAGGCGCTGCGAGACCGAAGCCGGCAAGTGCGTGCCGACGTGCGGCATCGATACCAGCAACGGGCGCGTGCCGCGATGCAGGGTGAAGGCGGGGGTGTCGGTGGAGAAGGACATTGTCTTTGCGATGCAGTGGGCGTGCGCCCGGTTTCAGTCGGCCAGCAGGCTGGCGCGCGCCGCGATGAACAGGCGCCCCGCATCCGCCTGCAGCGGATGCGCGCCATGCTGCACGCGGCTGCGTCCGGCGGTGCGGACATCTGCTAGTGTCTCATGACCATGGCAGGCAAACACATGCGTCGCCAGCGCCTGCGGCCCATCGAGGCCCGCCAGCGTCGGATGCGCGCCATCCAGCACCACGAAATCGGCCTGCTGCCCCGGCACAAGCCCCGCCACGGCACGGCCGCTGGCACGCGTGCCACCAGCCACGGCTTCGAGATACAGCCGGTCAGCCACCTGCGCATGCGTGTCGGACGCCAGCACGTTGCGCCGCTGCAGGCCGAGCCGCTGGCCATATTCGAACAAGCGCAGCTCCTCGGCCACGCTGACGCTGGCATGGCTGTCGGAGCCGATGCCCCATGCGCCTTGCTGCGCCAGGTAGGGCGCAGCCTCGAACACGCCGTCGCCCAGGTTGGCCTCGGTGGTCGGGCAAATGCCGGCCACCGCGCCGCTGTGCGCCAGGCGCCGGCGCTCGTCCCAGTCCATATGGGTGGCGTGCACCAGGCACCAGCGCGCGTCGACCTGTACATGGTCGAACAGCCACGTCACCGGGCGCGTGCCCGACCACGCGATGCAGTCGTCGACCTCTTTCTGCTGCTCGGCGATATGGATATGGATGGGCGCCTGTGGGTCGATCGCCTGCAGTCCCGCCAGTGCATGCGCGAGGCTTTCCTCCGGCACCGCGCGCAGCGAGTGCGGTGCCAGCCCCAGCCGCGCGCCGGACTGCGCGCACGCGGAGGCCAGCCGTTCCAGCAGCCGGAGCATGGCGTCGGTGTCGTGCAGGAAGCGGCGCTGCTCGGCCAGCGGCGGCTTGCCGCCAAAGCCGGCGGTCTGGTACAGCACCGGCAGCAGCGTCATGCCGATGCCGGTGCGCTGGGCCGCGCGCAGCAGCCGCAGCGACATCTCGGCGGCATCGGCATAGGGCGTGCCGCCCGCATCGTGATGGACGTAGTGGAACTCGCACACGCTGGTGTAGCCCGCACGCAGCATCTCGATATAAAGCTGGGTGGCGATGGCCTCCAGCGTGTCGGGCGAGAGCCGCTGCGCGAAGCGGTACATCAGCGTGCGCCAGCTCCAGAACGAATCGGCACCAGCCGGATCGTCGCCCTGCGGGCGGCTGCGGAATTCCGTCAGGCCGGCGAAGCCGCGCTGGAACGCATGCGAGTGCAGGTTGGGCATGCCGGGCAGCACGGGGCCGGCCGCATGCGGCACGCCTGCGGCCGGCTGTACACCGGTCTGCACGGTGGTGAAGCGGCCCTGCTCATCCCAGGCCAGCAGCACATCGCGCACCCAGCCGGTCGGCAGCAGCGCAAACGGAGCAAAGAGTTGCGTGCCGCTCATGCCGAGGCTCCTTCGTGCGCATGCACTCGCCCTTGCCGCACCACCGTCGCGACCGGGTTGCGGCCGAACCAGTACGCCAGCTCAGCGGGCGAATCGATGCGCCACAGCGCGAAGTCGGCCACGCGCCCCGCTTCCAGCCGCCCGTGGCGATCCGATGCACCCAGCGCACGCGCGGCGTGCAGGGTCACGCCGGCAAGCGCTTCCGGCACGGTCAGGCGGAACAGGGTGCAGGCCATATTCATCATCAGCAGCAGCGAAGTGACCGGCGACGTACCCGGATTGTGATCGGTCGAGATTGCCATCGGCACGCCGTACTGGCGCAGCAGCGCGATCGGCGGCAGGTTGGTGTCACGCAGGAAATAGTAGGCGCCGGGCAGCAGCACCGCCACCGTGCCGGCCTCTGCCATGGCCGCGACGCCGGCCTCGTCGAGATGCTCGAGGTGATCGGCGGACAAGGCGCGGTGGCGAGCGGCGAGCGCGGCGCCGCCGAGGTTGCTCAGTTGCTCGGCATGCAGCTTGACGCGCAGGCCATGGCGCGCCGCCGCCTCGAACACGCGCTCGGTCTGTGCAATCGAAAAACCGATTGATTCGCAGAAGGCATCGACGGTGTCGACCAGCCCTTCCCCGGCCAGTGCCGGTAGCATGGTGTTGCAGACCAGGTCGATATAGTCGTCGGCACGGCCCGCGTATTCCGGCGGCAACGCGTGCGCGCCCAGGAAGGTCGTGTAGACCGAAATCCCGAAGTGCTCGCCAAGCCGGCGCGCCACGCGCAGCTGCTTGCGCTCGGCTTCAAGGTTCAGCCCGTAGCCCGACTTGATCTCGATGGCCGTGACGCCCTCGGCCAGCAGCGGCTGCAGGCGCGCGGCGGCCTGGGCAAACAGCGTGTCTTCATCCGCGGCACGCGTGGCGCGCACGGTCGAGACGATGCCGCCGCCGGCGCGCGCAATCTCTTCGTAGCCGGCGCCGGCCAGCCGCATCGCGAACTCGTCTGCGCGCTGGCCGCCGTAGACCAGGTGCGTATGGCAGTCGACCAGCCCGGGCGTGATCCATGCCCCATGGGAATCATGGCGCGCCGCGCCGCGATAGGCATCCGGCAGGTCCGCGGCGGCGCCCAGCCAGGCGATACGCCCATGCTCCACCACCAGCGCGGCGTCGCGGATCGCATTCGCCGGATCGGCATCGGGCAGCAGGTGGCAGTTGTGCCAGACGCCGTCCGCGCTGGGCGCGGACAAGGTTGAGGATCGAGAGGTCAGCGTCATTGACCGGGCTCCGTCTCAAGGGTGACGCACAGGCACAGGGCCGCGTCACCCACAGGTTCAAACGATGGCGTGGATGAGGGTTCGGCAGCGCCGTACAGCGCCCCTTCTCCCGCTTGCAGCAGCAGGCCGGCATCCTGCGCCTGCCATGCGCCGCTGACGGCCAGCAGGCAGACGGCATGGCCGCCGGTGCCAGGCGCAAACCCCTGCCGGAACACCTCGACGCGCGCGCGGCAGTGGCCGCGCCGCGTCATCACGTTGAAGTCGCGCGTGATGCCGTCGATCAGCGTCGCCTGCAGGCTGGTATCGCCGGAGAAGGCGAACGGCTCGCCGATATGTTCAAGGCGGTGGCTGAAGCTGGCGTCGTCCGCACGCAGCGTGACGCCGGCGCCCTCCAGCAGCACGATCTGGCGATCAATGCCGGGAAACGCCGAGAACGGCCCGTCCTGCCCGACATCGGCCACGCTCAGCCGCCACACGAAGTCATCCATGCCGGCGCCGGCCGGCCACACCGCGATCTCGCGCGTGTTGCCGCCGCCGTTCTTCCAGCGCGTGGGCGCGATGTCGGCCAGCGCGAACCGTTGAAATAGCGTCAGGCTCATGCGCCCTTCACCATCGGCAGGTTCAGGCCCTTCTCGTGCGCGCATTCGATGGCAATCTCATAGCCCGCGTCAGCATGGCGCATCACGCCGGTCGCCGGGTCGTTCCACAGCACGCGCTCGATGCGCCTGGCCGCGGCATCGGTGCCGTCGCACACGATCACCACGCCCGAATGCTGCGAGAAGCCCATGCCGACGCCGCCGCCGTGGTGCAGGCTGACCCAGGTCGCGCCGCCCGCGGTGTTCAGCAGCGCGTTGAGCAGCGGCCAGTCCGACACCGCATCCGAGCCGTCGCGCATGGCCTCGGTCTCGCGGTTGGGCGAGGCCACCGAGCCGCAATCCAGGTGATCGCGCCCGATCACCACCGGCGCCTTCAGCTCGCCCGACTTGACCATCTCGTTGAAGGCCAGGCCGGCGCGGTGGCGTTCATCCAGACCCACCCAGCAGATGCGCGCCGGCAGGCCCTGGAAGGCGATGCGGTCGTGCGCCATGTCGAGCCAGCGGTGCAGGTGCTTGTCCTCGGGGAACAGCTCCTTCATCTTGGCATCGGTCTTGTAGATATCCTCCGGATCGCCCGACAGCGCGACCCAGCGGAACGGGCCCTTGCCGCGGCAGAACAGCGGGCGGATATAGGCCGGCACGAAGCCCGGGAAATCAAAGGCGTTCTTCACACCCTCGTCGAACGCGACCTGGCGGATATTGTTGCCGTAGTCGACCGTCGGCACGCCCATCTTCTGGAAGTCGAGCATGGCCTGCACGTGCTTCACGATGGACGGACGCGCGGCGGCTTCCACCGACTTGGGATCCTGCGTACGCGCCGCTTCCCATTGGTCGACGGTCCAACCGGCCGGCAGGTAGCCGTTGACCAGGTCGTGCGCCGAGGTCTGGTCGGTGACGATGTCCGGGCGCATGCCGCCGGCCTGAGCGCGCTTGACCAGTTCCGGCAGGATCTCGGCGGCGTTGCCGAGCAGGCCGACCGAGATCGCCTGCTTGTTCTGCGTGGCCTCGGCGATCATCGCCAGCGCCTCGTCGAGCGTGGTGGCCTTCTTATCGACATAGCGCGTGCGCAGGCGGAAATCGATGCGCGACTCCTGGCACTCGATCGCCAGCACGCAGGCGCCGGCCAGCACGCCCGCCAGCGGCTGCGCGCCGCCCATGCCCCCCAGGCCCGCGGTCAGGATCCACTTGCCCGACAGGTCGCCGTTGTAGTGCTGGCGGCCGGCCTCGACAAAGGTCTCGTAGGTGCCCTGCACGATGCCCTGCGTGCCAATGTAGATCCAAGAGCCCGCCGTCATCTGGCCGTACATCATCAGGCCGGCGCGGTCCAGTTCGTTGAACTTGTCCCAGTTGGCCCAGTGCGGCACCAGGTTGGAGTTGGCGATCAGCACGCGCGGCGCATCGGCATGGGTGCGGAACACCCCCACCGGCTTGCCCGACTGCACCAGCAGCGACTCGTCCTCACCCAGGCGGCGCAGGCTGTCCAGGATGGCGTCGAAGCACTCCCAGTTGCGCGCCGCCTTGCCAATGCCGCCGTAGACCACCAGGTCCTGCGGGCGCTCGGCCACATCCGGGTCGAGGTTGTTCTGGATCATGCGGTAGGCGGCTTCGATCAGCCAGTTCTTGCAGTGCAGCTGGCTGCCGCGCGGCGCGCGGATTTCGCGCTGGCCGCGCTGGATGAATTGGTTTTCGTTGGCGTTCATGTCTTGTTCTCCTGCTGCGGGTCTGGTCTGGCAGTGTCGGCGCGGGGCGCGTTACGACAGGTTGGTCGGCAGGATCGCGCGCACGGCGTCGGGCCAGCCCGCGCCGGCATCGCCCTGCACCACCCATTGCTTCATCGCTTCGATATCCGGCGCCAGGTAGCGATCTTCTTCGACAAAGGCCACGCGCGCACGGATGCGGGCCAGTTCCTGCTCCACCAGCGGCGACGACTTCAGCGGGCGGTGGAACTCGATGCCCTGCGCCGCGGCCATGGCCTCGATGCCGACCACCACCGCGGTGTTGGCGGCCATCTCGCCCAGGCGGCGCGCACCGTAGGTGGCCATCGACACATGGTCTTCCTGGTTGGCCGAGGTCGGCAGGCTGTCGACGCTGGACGGATGCGCCAGCGCCTTGTTCTCGGAGGCCAGCGCGGCCGCGGTCACCTGCGCGATCATGAAGCCCGAGTTCAGGCCGCCGTCGCGCACCAGGAACGGCGGCAGGCCCGACAGCCCGGTGTCGAGCAGCAGCGCGAGCCGGCGTTCGGAAATCGCGCCGATCTCGGCAATCGCCAGCGCGATGATGTCGGCGGCAAAGGCCACCGGCTCGGCGTGGAAGTTGCCGCCCGAGACCACGTCGCCCTGCGCGGAGAACACCAGCGGGTTGTCCGAGGCGGCATTAGACTCGATCTGCAGGATGCGCGCGGCGTGCTGCAGGTTGTCCAGGCACGCGCCCATCACCTGCGGCTGGCAGCGGATCGAGTACGGGTCCTGCACGCGGCCGCAGGCCTTGTGCGAATCGACGATCTCGCTGCCGTCCAGCATCGCGCGCACGGCGCCGGCCACGGCGATCTGGCCGGCCTGGCCGCGCGCCTCATGGATGCGGGCGTCGAAGGGCTTGACCGAGCCCTTGATCGCTTCCAGCGACAGCGCGCCCGCCACCAGGCCGGCGGCAAAGGCATCTTCGGCGGCGAACAGGCCGGCCAGCGCCAGCGCGGTCGACACCTGGGTGCCGTTGAGCAGCGCCAGGCCTTCCTTGGGGCCAAGCTCGAAGGCCTGCAGGCCGGCGTGCGCGAGGCCCTCGGTGGCGGGCACGCGCTTGCCGTCGACCAGCACGTCGCCCACGCCGATCAGCGTGCACGACATATGCGCCAGCGGCGCCAGGTCGCCCGAGGCGCCCACCGACCCCTTGGCCGGGATGCACGGCGTCACGCCGCGGTTGGCCAGCGCCAGCAGCGCCTCGATCAGTTCCGGGCGCACGCCCGAATGGCCGCGCGCCAGGCTCACGGCCTTGATCGCCAGGATCAGGCGCACCGTGTCTTCGGCCAGGTCGGGGCCGGTGCCGACACTGTGCGACAGCACCAGGTTGCGCTGCAGCTGGGCCAGCTTGTCGTGCGGGATGCGGCTTTGCGCCAGCTTGCCAAAGCCGGTGTTGATGCCGTAGACCACGGCGTCGGCGTCGATGATGTCCTGCACCGTGGCCTGCGCGGCGCGCACGCCGGCCCAGGCCGATTCGGCCATGGCCAGGCGCACTTCGCCGCGGTAGATGCGGCGCAGGTCGGCCAGGGTGACTTGGCCCGGCTGCAGGGTCAGCAGCGGGCGGGAGGCTTGGTCGTCGTGTTGGCTGGCGCTCATTTGTATGTTCCTGTCTATACAGCTTAGAGTAAAAGTTGAACCGTGGGCCGGATCCTGTGGATTCAGCCGAAAGCGGGGTTGCCATCGGCGCGGAAGCGGCTGCCGAGGCGATAGCGGTTGCCCGGATGCAGGCAGCGCACGAAGGTCACCGGCACGCCGTTGGTCCAGGTGCGGCGCGTCAGCATCAGGCAAGGTTGCGTGGCCGGCATTTCCAGCTGCGCGGCCTGCTCCGGCGTGGCGGCAATGGCATCGACCACGTGCTCTACCTGATCGTAGGGCACATGGCGCAGCAGGTATTCGCCGGGCTGGGTCTCGCTGAAATCCTGGCTGATGAAGTCCGGCGCCACGCGCGGGTTGACGTAGCGGTCCTCCAGCTGCACCGGCACGCCGTCCTCGCGATGCACGCAGACCGAGTGGAACACCGATTCGCCGGTGCGCAGCTCCAGCGCGGCGGCCACCTCGATCGAGGCCGACACGCGCTCCACCAGGATCACGTCGCAGGCATAGTCATGCCCGCGCATGCGGATCTCGTCCTGCAGGTTGACCACGGACAGCAGCGTCGACTGCGGCTTGTGCTCCGCCACGAAGGTGCCCACGCCGGCCACCCGCACCACCCGGCCCTGCTCCTGCAGCTCGCGCAGCGCCCGGTTGACGGTCATGCGCGAGACGCCGAAGCGGTTCACCAGTTCCTGCTCCGACGGCACCCGGTCGCCCGGCTGCCACGCGCCGCTCTGGATCTGGCGGGCGATGTACTCCTTCACCTGCTGGTAGAGCGCGGTGGGAGAGGCAGAAGCGGAGGATGCGGTGCCGGCGGCGTGGTTCATGGCGTTGGTTGGATGCCTAGTGCTCGGCCGAGGCCATGGCCTCGGCGCGAATCTCCTCGGTCAGCCGCGCCTTGAGCGCGGAGAACTCCGGAGTGGTCTTGACGGTGTAATGGCGCGGATGCGGGAAATCCACCGCGATCTCGCTCTTGATCCGACCCGGCCTGGCAGAAAACACCGCCACCCGGTTGGCCATGAAAATGGCCTCGTCGATATCGTGGGTCACGAATAATACCGTCTTGCGCGACGCCTCCCATATACCCAGCAGCAACTCCTGCATCAGCACGCGGGTCTGGTTGTCGAGCGCACCGAAGGGCTCGTCGAGCAGCAGGATCTTGGGATCGTTGGCCAGCGCGCGCGCAATCGCGGTGCGCTGCTGCATGCCGCCCGACAGCTGCTTGGGGTAATGGTGCTCGAAGCCGCACAGCCCCACCCGCTGGATAAAGAAGTCGCTGCGCTCCTTCTGCTCGGCGGCGCTCATGCCGCGCTCACGCAAGCCGAAACGCACGTTCTGCTCGATCGTCAGCCACGGGAACAGCGTGTACGACTGGAACACCATGCCGCGGTCCGCGCCGGGGGCGGACACTGGCTGGCCGTCCAGCAGCACGCGGCCGCTGGTAGGCGTATCCAGCCCTGCGACGATGCGCAGCAGCGTGGACTTGCCGCAGCCCGACGGCCCGAGGATGGTGACGAAGTCATTGTCGCGGACCTCGAAGTCGACCGGCTGCAGCGCCAGGGTCTGGCCGCCGCGCGGGTTGGAGAAGGTGCGCGAGACCTGCTGGATGGACAGTGCGCTCATTGGATCGAACTCCACGGGAACAGGCGCTGGTTGGCGCGCTTGAAGACAAGGTCCGAGACCAGGCCGATGCAGCCGATCACGATGATGCCGAAGATGATCTGCCCGGTGTTGAGCAACGCCTGGCTGTCGGTGATCATGTGGCCGATGCCCGACGACGAGCCGATCAGCTCGGCCACGATCACGTAGGTCCAGGCCCAGCCCAGCACCAGCCGCAGGATCTCCGCGATCTCCGGCGCGGCGCCGGGAATCAGCACGCGCCGCACGATGCCGGCGCTGTTGGAGCCCAGCGTGTAGGCCGCCTCCACCAGGTCCTTGCGCGCGCCGCCGACGGCCACCGCCACCATCAGCACGATCTGGAAGAACGAGCCGATGAAGATCACCAGCAGCTTCTGCGTCTCGCCGATGCCGGCCCACAGGATCAGCAGCGGGATAAAGGCCGACGCGGGCAGGTAGCGGCAGAACGACACAAAGGGCTCGAAGAACGCCTCGGCCGCCTTGTAGGCGCCCATGAAAATGCCCAGCGGCACCGCCAGCACCGCAGCCAGCACGAAGCCGCCGACCACGCGCCACACGGTCATGCCGATGTCGCCGATGAAGTTGTACTCCGTGAACAGCAGCACGCCTTCCCTGGCCATCGTCATCGGATCGGCCAGGAACGTGCGCGGCACGAAGCCGCCCAGCGTCACCACGGCCCAGATGCCGAAGAACAGCACAAAGAAGGACAGGCCCAGCATCCAGCGCGTGTTGGGTGCCACCGGCACCAGCGGGGCCAGCCACGGGTGGCGCCGGCGCACCGGCGCCGCCGCTGCGGCAGGGGCCGCCGCGGCAGCGGCCGGGGCGGGTGTTCCAAGTCTGGCTTGCGTCATGACGTCACGCCTCCTGAAGACTGTCGGTTACTTGAGGAAACGCGCGTCATACAGCGCCGTCACGTCCGGCACCTGGCGGATCACGCCGATATCCAGCAGCACCGCTGCCGCTTCCTTGCTGAAGCTGGCGAGCTCGCCGGCAAAGAACTTGCGGTTGGCCTCGCGGTCCTGCCAGCGCAGGTAGGCGGAGGACTTGGCGAACTGCTCGCCGGTCTGCTTGACCGCCGCGCCCATGATGTCGTTGGCCTTGGCCGGCTCCTTCTGGATCATCTCCAGCGCCTCGAAGTAGCTGTCGACCAGCGCCTGCGCGGCCTTGGGATTCTCTTTAAGCCACTTCGGCGCGCAGCCCAGCGTATCGGTCACCATCGGGTAGTCGAGCGTGGTCGCCAGGATCTTGCCCTTGTCCGGGTTCTGGCGCACCGTCGACAGGTACGGCTCATAGGTCATGGCGCCGTCATTCTGGCCGGCCACGAAGGCCTGCGCGGCCGCCTGCGGCGACAGCGTGGTGGTCTTGACGTCCTTGAGCGTCATGCCGTTCTTCTTCAGCATCCAGGCCAGGCCGAAATACGGCGCGGTGCCCGGCGCATCGACGCCAATGGTCTTGCCCTTCAGGTCGGCGAAGCCCTTGACGTCACTACGCACGGCCAGGCCGTCGGCGCCGTAGGACTTGTCGAGCTGCACGATCTGGGTGATGGGCACGCCGTTGGCGTTCCAGGCCACATGCGTTTCCACCGTGGTGGCCGCGCACTGGATCGCACCCGAGGCCAGCGCCAGGTGGCGGTCCTTCTGCGGGATCATCTTGATGTCGACGTCCACGCCGTGCTTCTTGAAGATACCGGCCTTGTCGGCCAGCGTCAGCGGCGCGAAACCGGTCCAGCCGCTCATGCCCAGCGTGACCTGGGTGTTCTGCGCCTGGGCCGCACCAGCCCCCAATGCCGCAACCAGCACCACGGCCTGCACTGCCATCCGACCGCGAATCCTGCTGTGATTCCTCATCTGTACGCTCCTTTGGTGTGTCCGTCGACGCCAGGCCATGCGTGCGGCCGCGCTCGTTTTCGGACATTAAACAGTACCTGTATATACAAGTCAACGTAGGGCTTCCACCAAGCAACTAGGCGGATAAGCACCTTGAAAGGCGCTTTCCGGCGGGGATTTCTCAACAGGCCTCGCACCGGTCCGGTTCATGGATTGTGGTGCCGGCACCAGGCCGGGGCGGCGGAAGTGTTGTTGTATAGACAGGAGTAAAACGACGCACAGGGGCTGCAAGCCCCGTGCCAGCGTACTGGAGCGCGCCGGCCAGGCGGTCAGGCGTCGAAGAAGGAAGTGACGGTCGGATAACGCAGCCGCAGGCGCAGTTCGCGTTTCAGGCGGCGGTTGTCGAGGCGGCGCGATTCGCTCATGAAGCTCAGCAGCGTCTTGTCGATCACTTCACGCGCCTCGCCACGCGTGATCCGCGGCGGGCGCGGCAGACCGCGACGGTCGGCGACCAGGTCGAAGTAATCGGCCATGCGCAGCTCGGTGTCGTCGCTGGCATGGACCACGCGCTGCGCGCGGCCGCGGAACAGCGCCGCGACCATGGTGCGCGCCAGGTCGTCGGCGTGGATATGGCTCGTGTAGACATCGTCCTGCGGCACCAGCGCGGGCGTGCCGCGGTGCAGGCGCGCCAGCGGCAGGCGGTCTTCGGCATAAATGCCGGGGATGCGCACGATGCTGGCACGCCAGCCGGCATCGCGGCCGAAGCCGCGCACAGCCTGCTCGGCGGCCACGCGGCGGCGCGCGCGGGCGGTCTGGGGCCGAACGGCGTGGAATTCCGAGACCCGGGCCCCCTGCCGGTCGCCATACACACCCGACGTGCTGGCGTAGACAAACGCAGCGCGGGGCCTGCCCCGGTCGGGTAGAATGGCGGGCTCGCCGGGAAGCATGCCGGCCGACGTCCTGGCCTTGCGCCAGGCCGCCCGGCGCAAGGCGGCGAGCAAGGCACGCGTGCGCGGATCGCCTTCGCCCTGCCCGGGCGGCGGCGCCAGGTCCAGCACCTGCGTGGCCAGCCCGTGCAGCCGTGCCAGCGTGGCCGGCCGGTCCAGGTCCGCCACCAGCGGCACCGCGCCGGCGGCACGCAGTTCAGCGCGGCGCGCCGGCTGTGAAGTCACGGCAAAGACACGCATGCGCGACGACAGGATTCGCAGGCAGCGCGTCCCCACATCCCCGCAGCCGACGATCAACAGGCGCGGGCGGCCCAGCCGGCGCGAAGGTGCCGGCAGCCGCGGAGCTTGTGGGAGGCGCGAGGGCTGCAGCTTCGACAGAATTTGGCTCATAGACCGATTATGGCTTATCAAGTAACCGTCATGCCCAGCGGCCACAAGTTTGAAGTGGCCGCGGACGAAACCATCCTCGGCGCAGCCCTGCGCCACAGCATCGGACTGCCCTACGGCTGCAAGAACGGCGCCTGCGGCTCATGCAAGGGCCGCGTGCTCGAAGGCACCATCGTGCAGGGCGACCACGCCCCGGCGGCACTGACCGCGCAGGAGAAGACCGAGGGCCGCGCCCTGTTCTGCTGCGCCAACGCCGCCTCGGACGTCACCATCGAGTGCCGCGAAGTCCACGGCGCGGGCGACATCCCGATCAAGAAGGTGCCGTGCCGCGTGACCGCGATCGAGCGCTTGGCCGACGACGTGATCGCCATCAAGCTGCAGCTGCCGGCGACCGAGCGCATGCAGTACCTGGCCGGCCAGTACGTGGAATTCCTGCTGCGCGACGGCAAGCGCCGCAGCTATTCGATCGCCACGCCGCCGCATGAAGACGGCCCGATCGAGCTGCATATCCGCCATATGCCGGGCGGCGCCTTCACCGACTACGTGTTCGGCGCTAAGGAAGGCCAGCCGGTCATGAAGGAGCGCGACATCCTGCGCTTCGAGGGCCCGCTGGGCAGCTTCTTCCTGCGCGAGGAATCCGAGGCCCCGATCATCCTGCTGGCTTCCGGCACCGGCTTCGCGCCGATCAAGGCCATCGTCGAGCACGCTGCCTACACCGGCATCGAGCGCCCGATGACCCTGTACTGGGGCGGCCGCCGGCCCAAGGACCTGTACATGCACGCGCTGTGCGAGCAGTGGGCGCGCGAGCTGCCCAACTTCCAGTACGTGCCGGTGGTCTCCGACGCGCTGCCTGACGACAACTGGCAAGGCCGCACCGGCTTTGTCCACCAGGCCGTGATCGCCGACCATCCCGACCTGTCGGGCCACGAGGTCTATGCCTGCGGCGCCCCGGTGATGATCAATGCCGCGCGCGGCGACTTCACCCGCCAGTGCAACCTGCACGAGGACGCGTTCTTCGCCGACTCGTTCACTTCCGAGGCCGACATGCACCCGGCCGGCTCGGCCCCGGCGGCCTGAGGCGCAAGCCGCCGCCAGCCGTTCCGTCAGCGCAACAATGCCCGGGCCTGCCAAAATTCGTTTTGACACCCGGGCGCATGCGCCTTATATTTGCCCGCATGCACATGACCTTCAACCGACGCCGCAGCTTCCGTACGTCGCTCCCCACTGGGGTGCCGCGCGGCTAACCGTCGACTGCGTCTGTTCATGTCAACGAGCCACGGGCAACCCCCGTGGCTTTTTGTTTTTATCCCGGTTGTTACGCCCGTCCGTCCATCGTTTAAAGCCGACCCCTGGAGTCCGCCATGGCATTTGCTGAGTATCCCGTCCAATCCCTGATGTACATCACCAACCGGCCCGAGCTCGTGTTCACCGAGGGCAAGGGCTCCTGGCTGACGGATCACAACGGCAAGCGATACCTGGACTTCGTGCAGGGCTGGGCAGTGAACTGCCTGGGCCATTCCAACCAGGGCATGATCGACGCGCTGGTGGCCCAGTCGCACCGGCTGATCAACCCGAGCCCGGCCTTCTACAACGAGCCGATGCTCAAGCTGGCCCGGCAGCTGACCGACCACAGCTGCTTCGACAAGGTCTTCTTCGCCAACAGCGGCGCCGAGGCCAACGAAGGCGCGATCAAGCTGGCGCGCAAATGGGGCCGCAAGCACAAGGACGGCGCCTTCGAGATCATCACCATGGACCACAGCTTCCATGGCCGCACGCTCGCCACCATGAGCGCGTCGGGCAAGGCCGGCTGGGACACCATCTTCGCGCCGCAGGTGTCGGGCTTCCCCAAGGCCGACCTCAACGACCTGGCTTCGGTGGAGAAGCTGATCACCGACAAGACCGTCGGCATCATGCTCGAGCCGGTGCAGGGCGAAGGCGGCGTGCTCCCCGCCACGCGCGAGTTCATGCAGGGCCTGCGCGCACTGGCCGACAAGCACAGGCTGCTGCTGATCGTCGATGAAGTGCAGACCGGGTGCGGGCGCTGCGGCACCCTGTTCGCCTACGAGCTGGCGGGCGTGGAGCCGGACATCATGACGCTGGGCAAGGGCATCGGCGGCGGCGTGCCGCTGTCGGCGCTGCTGTGCAAGGCCGAGGCCGCCAGCTTCGAGGCCGGCGACCAGGGCGGCACCTACAACGGCAACCCGCTGATGACCGCGGTGGGCAGCGCCGTGATCGAGCAGCTGACCGCGCCGGGCTTCCTCGACGACGTCAAGGCCAAGGGCGAATACCTGCGGGAACAGCTGCTGGCGCTGTCGGCCGAGTTTGGCCTGGGCGGCGAACGCGGCGACGGCCTGCTGCGCGCGCTGATGCTGGGCAAGGACATCGGCCCGCAACTGGTGGAAGAAGCCCGCGACATGGCGCCGCAAGGCCTGCTGCTGAACGCGCCGCGCGCGAACCTGCTGCGCTTCATGCCGGCGCTGAACGTGACGCGTGAAGAGATCGACCAGATGACCGGCATGCTGCGCACGCTGCTGAAGAAGCTGGCCTGACAAAAAAGCCTCGCGGGGGCGAGGCGTGAGGGCTACTGTTGAGCACTGCGTGCCGATGCGTCGATGACGCTCGCAGCAGGCTCCCCTCTCCCGCTTGCGGGAGAGGGGTGGGGGTGAGGGCAGGCGTTTGCCAGCGCTACGAGCTTATAAAAAACCGTTGGCCCTGCTTGATGTGGTTCCTGGCTAGACCACCCCTCACTCCAACCTGTAGTGGTCAAGTTATTTCGGACAGGCAGATAGGTTCTTTTTCTATCGATTTCGCCTCGTAGGCAGCGGGCGACAGATACCCCAGGGTTGAGTGCAAGCGCACCGGATTATAGAAACCAACGATGTACTGGGTGATGTCGCGCCGTGCCTCGGCGTGGTTGGCGTATTGACGCTGCCACACGCGCTCCATCTTCAGGTTCAGGAAGAACCGTTCCGTCACCGCGTTATCCCAGCAATTGCCTTTTCGACTCATGCTGCAAACAATCTGATGGCGTGCCAGCAAGGTCTGATACTCCGCGCTCGCGTACTGACTGCCCCTATCCGAGTGCAGCACCAGTCCCGGCGCTGGCCTTCGCTGCTGCAGCGCCATGCTCAGTGCCGACATCACCAGGTCGGCCGGCATGGTCGGCGCCATCGACCAGCCCACGACCTTGCGCGAGTACAAGTCCAGCACGACCGCCAGATACAGCCAGCCTTGAGCCGTGCGGATATACGTTATGTCCGAAGTCCAGGCCCGATTCGGCTCGGCCACGTCGAATTGCCGGTCCAGCACGTTCTCTGCCACTGGCAGCGTGTGCTTGCTGTCAGTCGTCGACACGAACTTACGCTTCCAGGTCGCGCGCAAGCCCGCTTCGCGCATCAGCCTACGAATCCGGTAGCGGCCAAGGCGCACCCCTTGTTCCCGCACCGCATGCATGACACGCCGGCTGCCGTAGCTGGCGCCGCTCGCAGCGAACGCCGCTTTGACGTGGGTCTGCTCCTGCAGAGTCTTCATGCTTGGCTTGGCGCGGCGGTGCGCATAGTAGCCCGAGCGGCTCACCTGCAATACCCGGCAGGCGTTACTGACCGATACGGCCTCCTGTTGCAAGTGGGCTACCACCCGGTAGCTCACTTCAGTTCCCGCGCAAAGAAGGCCGAGGCTTTTTTTAGCAAGGCGTTATCCTCGCGCAGTTGCCGATTCTCCGCCTCCAGTTGCCGGATGCGCTGCTGTTCCGCCGTCAGCGGCTTGCCCACGCCAGGCCCGCCGGCGCACTCTGCATCGTACTGCGCCATCCAGCGCCGAACGGCCGTCTCACCAAGCTCCATCGACCGGCAAACCTCGCTGACCGATAATCCTTGGTCTCGCACCATCCGTACTACTTCCAGCTTGAAGCTGGCGTCAAATTGTCGGCGCCTTCTTGTCATCTATCTTTTTTCCTCGTCGATTCCGGATTGTCCTCCTATCGACCTGTCCGAGGAAATTAGACCACCACAATCCTCTCCCCATGAGGGGAGAGGGAGAACACCTTGCTTAGGCGGGTTCGAATGGCTTTGGAGCACCCAAAACCGTTAGCCCCTTACTCGCCCAAGTAAGCCGCCCGCACCTTCGGATCGTCCAGCATCTCCTTGGCGTCCCCGCTCATGGTGATCAGGCCCGACTCCATCACGTAGCCGCGGTGCGCAGCCTGCAGCGCCAGGCGCGCGTTCTGCTCCACCAGCAGCACGGTCACGCCCTGCGCCGAGATGTCGCGCACGACCTCGAAGATCTTCTCGACCATGATCGGCGACAGGCCCATCGACGGCTCGTCCAGCAGCAGCAGCTTCGGCTGGCTCATCAGCGCGCGCGCCATTGCCAGCATCTGCTGCTCACCGCCGGACATGGTGCCGGCCAGCTGGTTGGCACGCTCCTTCAGGCGCGGGAAGATGCCGAACATGCGGTCGATGTCAGCCTTGATGCCGGCCTCGTCGTTGCGCGTGTAGGCGCCCATCTGCAGGTTCTCGGTGATGGTCATGCGGGCGAACACGCCCCGCCCTTCCGGCACCATCGCCATGCCATGCTTTAGCAGCGCATAACTGGGTACGCCCTTGATGGACTTGCCCATGTACTCGACATCGCCGCCGCCCCAGCCCTGCAGGCCGGTGATGGCCTTCATGGTGGTGGTCTTGCCGGCGCCGTTGGCGCCGATCAGCGTGACCAGCTCGCCGTCCTTGATGTCGAGGTCGATGCCCTTGACTGCCTGGATGCCGCCATACGCGACCTTCAGGCCCGAGATCTTCAATACTATGTCATTCATTTGCGGCTCCCCCGTCAGTGGGCCGAAGTGCCGAGGTAGGCCTCGATCACCGCCGGGTTGTTCTGGACGTCATGCGGCAGGCCCTGCGCGATGACCTTGCCGTAGTCGAGCACGGTCATGCGATTGCAAAGGCCCATCACCAGTTTTACGTCGTGCTCGATCAGCAGGATGGTCTTGCCATCGGAGCGGATCTTGTCGAGCAGGCCGCGCAGCTCAACCTTCTCGGTGGCGTTCATGCCGGCCGCGGGCTCGTCCAGCGCCAGCAGCTTGGGCTCGGTGGCCAGCGCGCGGGCAATCTCGAGCCGGCGCTGGTGGCCATAGGAGAGGTTGCGCGAGGTGAAGTTGGCGTACTTGCCGATGCCGACATATTCGAGCAGGTCGTGCGCCATGTCCTCGATGGCCTCTTCCTCGCGCCGCACCGAGGGCGGGCGAAACACCGCGCCCAGCAGATTGGCCTTGGTGCGCACGTGGCGCCCCACCATCACGTTCTCCAGCGCGGTCATGTCGCCGAACAGGCGGATGTTCTGAAAGGTGCGGGCGATGCCGGCCTTGGCCACTTCATGCACCGCGGTGGGCTGGTAAGGCTTGCTGTCCAGCACGAACTCGCCAGAGTCCGGTGTGTACAGGCCCGTGATCACATTGAAGAAGGTGGTCTTGCCCGCGCCATTCGGCCCGATCAGGCCGTAGATCTCGCCCTGCTTGATCTGCAGGCCCACTTCCGACAGGGCCTGCAGCCCGCCGAAACGCTTGTTGACCCCCTGTACCGACAGGAGGAAGTTGTCATTACTCATTATTCGTCCTCTTGCTCAGAAACGGCCCACGGTGCCGGCACGGCGCACCACCGGCCGGTCTTCCTTGCGCGGCGACGGCCACAAGCCGGCCGGGCGGTACAGCATCACCACCACCATGGCCAGGCCGAACAGCAGCTGGCGCAGCACTTCGGCATCGACCACTACATGACCGAAGATGGCGTGCTGGACCGGCTCGGCCACCACGCGCAGCAGCTCCTGGAAGCCGACCAGCAAGATGCCGCCCAGGATCACGCCCGGGATATGGCCAATGCCGCCCAGCACAACGATCGCCAGGACGTATATGGACTCCCACAGCGTGAACGATTCGGGCGAGACGAAACCCTGGAAAGCGCCGAACACGGCACCCGAGCAACCACCGAAGGAGGCCCCCATGGCGAAGGCCAGCAGCTTGATGTTGCGGGTATTGATGCCCATCGCCTTGGCGGCGATCTCATCTTCGCGAATCGCCACGAAGGCACGGCCGATACGCGAGTTCTGCAGGCGCAGGCAGACGAACACGATGACGATCACCAGCGCGACCAGCAGGTAGTAGTACATGAACACCGGCGTCAACTTGAGCCCAAAGATCTCGTGCGTTTTGGAAAAGTCGAAGCCGAAGATATGGACCGGGTCGATCGCGGTGACGCCCTTCGGGCCGTTGGTGATGTTCACCGGACGGTCCAGGTTGTTCAGGAAGATACGGATGATCTCGCCGAAGCCCAGTGTCACGATAGCCAGGTAGTCGCCGCGCAGCTTGAGCGTCGGTGCGCCAAGCAGCACGCCGAACGTGGCTGCCACCAGCACAGCGATTGGCAGCACAAACCACATGCTCAGGTGCAACCCATGCGGGAACAGGGCGTGGATTGCCTCGAACTGGTTGGCCAGATGGGGCGAGCCCAGCAAGGCCATCAGATAAGCGCCCACCGCGTAGAACGCGATATAGCCCAGGTCGAGCAGGCCGGCAAAGCCCACCACGATGTTCAGGCCAAGCGCCAGCATGATGTACAGCATTGCAAAGTCGAGCACGCGCACCCAGTAATTGCCGCCCAGCGTCTGCACGAGGAACGGCGCGCACATGGCGACCACCAGGAAGGACAGCAGCGCAGCCAGGGTCTTGGCCGGTACTCGGGACGGTGCTGCAACCACCGCCGTGGATGGAATCGGGGTATTCATGGATTCTCTCTCCTCAGGCGCGCTCGGCAACACGTTCGCCCATCAGGCCGGACGGACGGAACACCAGAACCGTGATCAGCACGATGAAGGCAAACACATCCTGGTAGTTAGAGCCAAAGATGCCGCCGGTAAGGTCGCCGATGTAGCCGGCGCCCAGTGCTTCGATCAGGCCAAGCAGCATGCCGCCGACCATGGCGCCGGCCAGATTGCCGATGCCGCCCAGCACCGCGGCGGTAAACGCCTTCAGTCCCGGGATGAAGCCCATGTAGAAGTGGGCGTTGCCGTAGTTGGTGGCCATCATCACGCCAGCCAGCGCGGCCATCGTGCCGCCGATCATGAAGGTGGCGGAGATCACGAAATTCGGGTTGACGCCCATCAGGCCGGCCACCTTCTGGTTCTCGGCGGTGGCGCGCATGGCGCGGCCGAGCTTGGTGCGGTTGACCAGCAGCAGCAGGCCTCCCATCACCAGCACTGCCATTGCGATGATCGCAATCTCCTTACCGGTGATGGTGGCGCCGGTCGTGCCGATATCGATCGGCGCGGAAGGCAGCAGTTGCGGGAAGGTCAGCGGATTGCGCGACCAGATCATCATCCCCACTGTCTGCAGGATGATGGAAACGCCGATCGCGGTAATCAGCGGGGCCAGCCGCGGCGCATTGCGCAGCGGTCGATAGGCGGCCCGCTCGATAGTGAACGAAAGCATGGCGCAGACCGGCATGGCGACCAGCGTGGCGATGACCAGCGTCAGCCATTCGGGCAGCCCCGGGGCAATTTTCTGCAGACCAAGGATGGCTGACAGGGCGGTCAGCGCGCCGATCATCAGTACGTCGCCATGGGCGAAGTTGATGATGCCGAGAATACCGTAGACCATGGTGTAGCCCAGTGCGATCAGCGCATAGATGCTGCCAATCACCAGGCCGTTCACGATCTGTTGGATAAAGATATCCATGAAAACTCCTGCTTCTGCCCCGACCGCTCGGCATAGTGTAGATGCCAGGGTGGGCGTTGGTGTTTATGAGTGGTGTGGTGGGTAAGGTGGTTGCTGGTAAGCGGCCTGCCGCGTTCGGCCCATGGTAAGGGCGCTATTACATATGGCTAGGCTAAAAATAACGGCACCGCAAGGTACTCACGGTGCCGTCCATACATTCGGGCGGGTAAGCCCGAATTACATCTTCACGATGTCAAGCACGGACTTCTTCTTGTCCTTGTACTCGTACAGCGTGATGGTGCCTTCCTTCATGTCGCCTTTCTCGTCGAAGGCGATGTTGCCGATCAGGCCCTTGTAGTTGGTCTTGGGCATCTCGACCAGGATGGCGGCCGGCTCGGCAGAGTTGGCGCGCTTCATGGCGTCGACGATGACCATCACCGCGTCATACGTGAACGGGGCGTAAATCTGCACCGGCGCATTGAAGCGGGCTTGATACTTTTTCTCGAACTCGGCGCCCTTCTCCATCTTCGACAGCGCCAGACCTGCCTCGGAGCAGATGATGTTGGAGACCGCATCGCCGGCCAGTTCGGCCACCTTGTCGGTACATACGCCGTCGCCGCCGACGATCTTGGCGCCGATGCCGAGTTCCTTGGCCTGCTTGGCGAACGGGCCGCCGGTGGCGTCCATGCCGCCGTACATGATGACGTCCGGCTTCTTGCCCTTGATCTTGGTCAGAATGGCCTTGAAGTCGGTGGCCTTGTCGTTGGTGGCTTCACGCGCCACCACGCTCACGCCGGCTGCCTTGGCAGTCTTCTCGAACTCGTCGGCCAGGCCCTTGCCGTAGGCGGTGGCGTCGTCGACGATCGCCACGCTCTTGGCGTGCAGGCTCTTGGTGGCGTAGTTGGCCAGCGCCGGGCCCTGCTGGGCATCGGTGGCCACCACGCGGAAGGTGGTCTTGAAGCCCTGCTTGGTGTAGTCGGGGTTGGTCGCGGACGGCGAGATCTGCACGATGCCGGCATCGCTGTAGATCTTCGAGGCCGGGATCGAGGTGCCCGAGTTCAAGTGGCCGACCACCGCCACCACCTTGGTGTCGACCAGCTTCTGCGCCACGGCGGTGCCGGTCTTCGGATCGCCTGCGTCGTCTTCGCCGACGAGTTCCAGCTTGATCTTCTTGCCACCGATTTCCAGGCCGGTCTTGTTGACTTCTTCCACGGCGAGGCGGGCGCCGTTTTCGTTGTCCTTGCCAAGGTGCGCAATGCCGCCGGTGAGCGGTGCCACATGGCCGATCTTGACGACGACTTCGCCGCCGCCCGCTGCAGGAGCTGCTGCAGCCGGCGCCGAAGACGCCGCATCAGCCGGCTTCTCTTCCTTCTTGCCGCAAGCTGCTACGAGCGCCACTGCGGCCGCAATCGGCAGAATCTTGGCAAACGTGATTTGCATGAGTGATCTCCTAGGATTCACGAAGACAGGGATTTTCAACGCCTCCCGGACGTTTCCCTGGACCGCCTTTGTTTAGTTTCAATTTGAAACGCGCGCATTGTATCCCCTTTCTTAGTCGATGCAATACGCGACGCAACATCCTTAACCATTTACCGACCAAATGAGCTAGGGAATTTCCCCAATGCACAGATTGCGGCAATTCCCGCTCACATGACGCGGCCGCCTCACCTACTTACAAGAATCGTGCCTGCGCCGCCCGGTGAGGCGTATAAGCATCGCCAGCACCACCTATAATGCGCCTTTATTAATTAGGTGTTTCATTTAAATTCAGTTGCGCCCATCTCTAATGTGCAGAATGTAGCGCCGCACCATAATAGGGAAAACCCCAGACCCGGGGATTACCCTGATTTGTCTGGTCAGCAGGACAGCCATGTTATTACCGGCACCATCCTCGTGCATTATTCGCACCGGCCGGCTGCAATTCGGGCGCACCAAAGACAAAGGGCGCCGCATCAAGCGGCGCCCTTGTTCAAGGCAAGGCTGGCAGGCGGGCGCAGCCCGCACCCATCAGGCGGCGGCGCTGGTTGGCAGCAGTCCGCGCGGCAGCGGGAACGCCATGTTCTCTTGAATGCCGTCGAGCGGCCGCACCTGGCGCGCACCAAGTTCGCGCAGGCGGTCAACGATGGACTGGGCCAGCGCCTCGGGCGCCGAAGCGCCGGCGGTCAGGCCGATACGGCGCTTGCCGGCGATCCATTCGGGGCGCACCTGCTCGGGGGCATCCACCATATAGGCCGGCACACCCAGGCGCTCGGCCAGCTCGCGCAGGCGGTTGGAGTTGGAACTGTTGGGGCTGCCCACCACGATCACCACCTCCACCTGCGGCGCCATGAACTTCACCGCGTCCTGGCGGTTCTGCGTGGCATAGCAGATGTCCTGCTTCTTGGGCTCGCGGATCTGCGCGAAGCGCGCCTTGAGCGCGGCCACGATCTCGCGGGTCTCATCCACCGACAGCGTGGTCTGGGTCACGTAGGCCAGCTGCGACGGGTCGGCAACCTGCAGCGTGGCGACGTCGGCCACCGACTCCACCAGCAGCATGCCGCCGCTGGCCTGGCCCATGGTGCCCTCCACTTCCGGATGGCCGCGATGCCCGATCATCACGATCTCGCAGCCCTCGGCGCGCATCTTGCTCACCTCGACATGCACCTTGGTCACCAGCGGGCAGGTGGCATCGAACACGTGCAGCCCGCGCGCGGCGGCATCGGCGCGCACTTCGCGCGACACGCCGTGGGCGCTGAAGATGACGGTGGCGCCCGCGGGCACCTCGTCGAGCTCGCGCACGAACACCGCGCCCTTGCGGCGCAGGTCGGCCACCACATAGGCGTTGTGGACGATCTCGTGGCGCACGTAGATGGGCGCGCCGAAGCGCTCGAGCGCACGCTCGACGATCTCGATGGCACGGTCCACGCCGGCACAGAAGCCGCGCGGCTGCGCCATCAGGATTTCTGCGTCGGGTGCGAGGGTCAGGTCAGGCATGCTGCGGTATCAGGATGGTTCGGCACGCGTGCGGCGTGCTCAGAGAATGCCGATCAGCTGCACGTCGAACAGGATGGTCTGCCCGGCCAGCGGATGGTTGAAGTCAAAGAGCGCAGCGGTCTCGCCGATCTCCTTGAGCACACCCGCGTACTTGCCGCCGCCGGGCGCGTTGAACTCCACCAGGTCGCCCGGGCTGTAGTCCTCTTCGAACGAACTGTTCTCGCGAAGCGTGGCCAGCGACACCCACTGCAGCAGCTCGGGGTTGCGCGGGCCAAAGGCCTGCTCCGGCGCTAGCCGGTAGGTCATGCGCTCGCCTTCGGGCATGCCGAACAGCGCCTGCTCCAGCGTCGGCGCGAACTGGCCCTGGCCGAGCAGCAGCGTGGCGGGTTTCTCCTCGAACGTGCTGACAACCTCGGTGCCGTTCTCGAGCGCGATGCTGTAGTGCAGGGTCAGGAAAGAGTCAGCCTGGACAGTCTTGCGGCCAGCCGTGCCGCCGTCGGTTTCCGACGCGAAAGTTTGCAAATTCATGGGTGATCAACCGGTCAACAACCCGTATTGTATTCGACTGGCCCATCGCCCGCCGCCCCGGGCCCGGCCTCACCCTCATCACGGCGTGACTACCCTGGAGTGCTCATGACCATTGCCAACTGGCCCGCCTGCGAGCGGCCCCGCGAGAAACTGCTGGAAAGCGGCGCCGCCGCCCTGTCCGACGCCGAGCTGCTGGCCATCTTGCTGCGCGTGGGCGCGGCCGGCAAAAGTGCCGTGGACCTGGCACGCGAGCTGCTGCACCGCTTCGGCTCGCTGACAGCCCTGTTCGCGGCCGAGGGGCGCGCGCTGGCCGAATCGCTGCGGCTGCCCACCGGCTTCGACTCCCCGGCGGCGGTGCGCAACTACCTGCGCCTGACGCTGGCATCGCTGCCGCACGAGGTGTTCCTGTGCCTGTTCCTGGATCCGCCCAACCGCATGGTGGCCAGCGAGGAGCTGTTCCGCGGCACCCTGACGCGCACCGCCGTCTACCCGCGCGAGGTGGCGCGCCAGGCGCTGGTGCATAATGCGGCCGGCATCATCGGCGCGCACAACCACCCGCGCGGCACCACCGCTGGCCGACTGCCGCGACCGCCCGCCCGGGCTGTGACGCCAACGCCACGGCACCGGCAGCGCAGCAACACCAGATAACGTCAAAGCACAGAAGGCATTGATTCGGCGAGGGAATCCGGTCTATAATGCCCGTTTTGCTGAAGTCTCAACCGCTGCAGTCCGGGCCCGCGCGCCTTTTGTTGATCTGTTGCGAACATTGTCCACGAATAGAAGATTTAGGAGTGCTTCATGGCACGCGTCTGTCAAGTGACCGGGAAAGCGCCGATGGTCGGCAACAACGTTTCCCACGCAAACAACAAGACCAAGCGCCGTTTTCTGCCCAACCTGCAGAATCGTCGTTTCTTCGTTGAATCCGAAAACCGCTGGGTGAGCCTGCGCGTCTCGAACGCCGGCCTGCGCCTGATCGACAAGAAAGGCATCGACTCCGTGCTCGCCGACCTGCGCGCACGCGGCGAAGTCTAATTAGGAGCACATCATGGCAAGCAAGGGCGGCCGCGACAAGATCAAGCTGGAATCGACCGCAGGTACGGGTCATTTCTACACGACCACCAAGAACAAGCGCACCATGCCGGAAAAGATGGAGATCATGAAGTTCGATCCCGTCGCCCGCAAGCACGTCGCTTACAAGGAAACCAAGATCAAGTAATTGATCCCGGTTCCCGCCAGAAAGCCCCGCCATGCCGCGGGGCTTTTTGTTTTGTCCATGCGGTGCTGGTGCGATAGGCGACCACCGCACCCGCGGCACTGATGCACGGCATGGCGGGCAGGTGTAGACTTTCCCGTTTCCCCCATCTGCCAAGCGCCCCCCGGCGCATCTCCGCATCATGAATTTCGACGTCGCCATCGTCGGCAGCGGCCTGGCCGGCCTTACGGTCGCACTGCAACTGGCCGACACCCACCGGGTGGCCATCCTCAGCAAGCGCGCCATGACCCAGGGCGCCAGCGACTGGGCGCAGGGCGGGATTGCCGCCGTGCTGGATTCCGGCGACAGCCATGACGAGCATACGCAGGACACGCTCGTCGCCGGTGCGGGGCTGTGCGACGAAGAGGCCACGCGCTTCATCGTGGAGCACGGGCGCGAGGCCATCCAGTGGCTGATCGACCGCGGCGTGCCGTTCACGCGCGACGAGCAGGCCGAACTGGGCTTCCACCTGACGCGCGAGGGCGGCCACAGCCGCCGGCGCATCATCCACGCCGCCGACGCCACGGGCCACGCCGTGGTCAGCACGCTGCTGCAGCAGGCGACGCAGCATCCGAACATCACCATCCTGGAAGACCACTTCGCGATCGACCTGATCACCTCGCGCAAGCTGGGCCTGCCGGGCAACCGCTGCTACGGCCTGTACGTGCTGGACGACAGCACCGGCGCAGTGCATACCCTCACCGCCACGCACACCGTGCTGGCCGCGGGCGGTGCCGGCAAGGTCTACCTGTACACCACCAACCCGGATACGGCCACCGGCGACGGCATCGCCATGGCCTGGCGCGCGGGCTGCCGGGTGTCGAACATGGAATTCATCCAGTTCCACCCGACCTGCCTGTACCACCCCTACGCCAAGTCCTTCCTGATCTCCGAAGCGGTGCGCGGCGAAGGCGGCCTGCTCAAGCTGCCCGACGGCACCCGCTTCATGCCCGAACACGATGCGCGCGCTGAACTGGCGCCGCGCGACGTGGTGGCGCGCGCGATCGACTTCGAGATGAAGAAGCGCGGCCTGGACTGCGTCTACCTGGACATCAGCCACCAGCCCGAGTCCTTCCTGAAGGAACACTTCCCGACCATCCACGCGCGCTGCCTGGAGTTCGGCATCGACATCACGCGCGAACCGATTCCCGTGGTGCCGGCCGCCCACTACACCTGCGGCGGCGTGGTCACCGACACCGCCGGGCGCACCGATATCGGCAACCTGTACGCCGTCGGCGAAACCGCGTGCACCGGCCTGCACGGCGCCAACCGGCTGGCCTCCAACTCGCTGCTCGAATGCATGGTGATCGGCCGCGCCGCGGCCGAGGACATTTCGTCCAAGGACAAGGCCGGCCTGCCGGACATCGCGCTGCCGGCCTGGGATGAAAGCCGCGTCTCCGATGCCGACGAGGAAGTGGTGGTGTCGCACAACTGGGACGAGCTGCGCCGCATGATGTGGAATTACGTCGGCATCGTGCGCACCAGCAAGCGCCTGGAACGCGCCCAACACCGCATCGGCCTGCTGCGCGAGGAGATCGCCGAGTACTACGCCCACTTCCGTGTCACCAGCGACCTACTGGAGCTGCGCAACCTGGTCGAGGTGGCCTCGCTGATCGTGGACAGCGCCTACTCGCGCCATGAAAGCCGGGGACTGCATTTCAGCCGGGACTATCCGGATGCACTGCCCAAGGCGCTGCCGACGGTGATGCAGCCGCCAGCCGCAAGGAAGCGCTGACGGCGGCCAGGCAAAGAAAAACGGGGTGGCGCCGCAAGGCCCCACCCCGTTTTTCTGGTATCGCGCGAAGCCTCAGCCGATGATCCGCAGCGAATAGTCCGTCGCCCGCACGTCCTTGGTCAGCGCACCGACCGAGATCCGGTCCACGCCGGTTTCGGCAAAGGTGCGGATGGTGTCGGCATTGACGCCGCCCGACACCTCCAGCAGCGCCCTGCCCCGGTTGAGCCTGACCGCATCCTGCATCATCGGCACGGTGAAGTTGTCGATCAGCACCGAATTCGCGCCGGCCGCCAGCGCTTCTTCCAGCTCGGCCAGCGTTTCCACCTCGATCTGCACCGACGCGCTGGTATCCAGCGCCAGCGCCGCCTGCATGGCCGCGCTGATGCTGCCAGCCGCGGCGATGTGGTTTTCCTTGATCAGGATGCCATCGTACAGCGCCAGCCGCTGGTTCTCGCCGCCGCCGATACGGACCGCGTACTTCTGCGCCAGGCGCAGGCCCGGCAGCGTCTTGCGCGTATCCAGCACGCGCGCACGGGTGCCGGCGATCAGGTCGGCATAGCGGCGCGTGGCGGTGGCCACGCCCGACAGCAGCTGCAGGAAATTCAGCGACGGGCGCTCCGCCGTCAGCAGCGAGCGCGCCGGACCGGTGATCTCGCAGACCACCGAATCGGGCGCCATGCGGGCACCTTCCTGCTGCAGCCAGCGCACTTCCAGCGCCGGGTCGACTGCACGCATGCAGGCATCGAACCAGGGCTGGCCGCATAGCACGGCGGACTCGCGCACGATCACGCGTGCGCGCGCCGCCTTGGCCGCAGGTACCAGCAGGCCGGTCAGATCGCCGCTGCCGACATCCTCGGCAATGGCGGCCTGCACATTGGCTTGCAGCGCGGCCTGCAGCGCCGGGCCATAGCTGTCGAAAATCGGGTTCACGCTCATGCCGGGCCAATCCCCTGGAACAGCGCCTGTTCCTTGGCCAGGTCTGCCGACGGACGCACATTGCGCTTCTGCGCGGCGGCGAAGTCCAACATGCGGTTGATGCAAGTCACCGCCTGGCGCCCGGTCACCGGGTCGACATGGATCTCGTTGCGGCCGGTTTCCAGCACCTCGGCCAGGTTGGTGAGCGCGTTCATGGCCATCCACGGGCAGTGCGCGCAGCTCTTGCAGGTGGCGCTGTTGCCGGCCGTGGGCGCTTCAATGAAGTGCTTGCCGGGCGCCGCCATGCGCATCTTGTGCAGGATGCCGTTGTCGGTGGCGACGATGAACTCGGTCGCGTCCAGCTTCTGTGCGGCCTCGATCAGCTGCGAGGTGGAGCCGACCACGTCGGCCTGCGCCACCACGTTTTCCGGCGATTCCGGATGCACCAGGATCTTGGCGTTGGGGAATTCGCGGCGCAGCAGGTCCAGCTCGATGCCCTTGAACTCGTCGTGCACCAGGCACGAGCCCTGCCACAGCAGCATGTCGGCACCGGTCTGCTTCTGGATATAGCTGCCCAGGTGCTTGTCCGGCGCCCACAGGATCTTCTTGCCCTGCGCATGCAGGTGCTCGACGATCTTCAGGCCGATGCTGGAGGTCACCATCCAGTCCGCGCGCGCCTTCACGGCGGCGCTGGTGTTGGCGTAGACCACCACGGTGCGGTCCGGGTGCGCATCGCAGAAGGCGGCGAACTCGTCGGCCGGGCAACCCAGGTCGAGCGAGCAGGTCGCGTCCAGGTCCGGCATCAGCACGGTCTTCTCGGGGCTCAGGATCTTGGCGGTCTCGCCCATGAAGCGCACGCCCGCCACCACCAGGGTCTGGGCCTCGTGGTCGCGGCCGAAGCGGGCCATTTCCAGGGAGTCGGAGACGCAGCCGCCGGTTTCCTCGGCCAGGTCCTGCAGGTCGGCGTCGACGTAATAGTGCGCCACCAGCACCGCATTGCGCTCCTTGAGCAGGCGGCGAATACGTGTCTTCAGGGACTGGCGCTCGTCGGGCGTCAGCACCGGCGGCACCTTGGCCCAGGCATGGGCCACGCAGCTACCGCCAGTGGCGTTTTCGGCATCCGACAGGTTCGGCTTTTCGAACTCGACGGTCTTGATCGATTGTGGGGTCATCTCCGGTACTCCTCTAGACCTCCGCCAGCAAGGGTGCGGCCCGGCCAGAATATTGGGGAGTTTATCTAAAACAAAAGCCCCGCCATGGGCGGGGCTTTGTCAAACCATACGGCGCGGCCGAATTGTATCAGGCGTAGCGGCGCAGGCGCAGCGAGAAATCTTGCAGCGCCTGGATGCCACTGGCCTCGGCACGATGGCACCAGGCCTGCAGCTGCTGCAGCAGCTGCTCGCGCGTCAGGTTGGAACGGCCCCAGATGGCGGCCAGTTCACGGCGCATTTCGACGAAGGTCTGCAGCGCCTTGTTCTGTTCGACGATGCTGGCGAGCTGTTCGCGCTGCGGCGCGGCCAGCTTGGTTTCCTCGCGGTGGAACCACTTGCTGGCCGGCTTGAAGCTGCGGTACTCGGCCACGCCGCCTTCCTTGAGCTTGTCCAGTTCCTGGCGGAACGCGCCCTTGACGGCCTTGGCGTAGCGCGCCATCACGTCATAGCGGTTGGCGATGATCGCTTCCAGCGTGTTGTGGTCAACCGGGCGGGCTTCCACCAGGCGCGCCTTGGGCGGGGTCTTCTTGACCTTGGCCAGGCCGACTGCCTGCATCGCGCGGATATAGCCCCAGCCCACATCGAACTCATACCACTTGATCGAGAACTTGGCCGAGGTCGGGTAGGTGTGGTGGTTGTTGTGCAGTTCTTCGCCACCAATGATCAGACCCCACGGCGACACATTGGTCGAGGCGTCCTCGCAATCGTAGTTGCGATAACCCCACCAGTGGCCAAGGCCGTTGATGATGCCGGCGGCATGGATCGGGATCCACAGCATCTGCACCGCCCACACGGTCATGCCGATCACGCCGAACAGCGCCAGGTCGATGATCAGCATCAGGCCGACACCCTGCCAGCCGAAGCGCGAGTACACATTGCGCTCGACCCAGTCATTGGGGCAGCCATGGCCGAACTTGGCGATGGTTTCCTTGTTCTTGGATTCGGCCCGATACAACTCCGCGCCCTCCAGCAGCACCTTGCGGATGCCGCGGGTCTGCGGGCTGTGCGGATCTTCTTCGGTTTCGCACTTGGCGTGGTGCTTGCGGTGGATGGCGGTCCACTCGCGCGTGACCATGCCCGTGGTCAGCCAGAGCCAGAAGCGGAAGAAATGCTGGGCGATCGGGTGCAGATCCAGCGACCGGTGCGCCATGCAGCGGTGCAGGAAGATGGTGACGCCGGCGATCGTGATATGCGTCATCACGAGCGTGTAGATGACGATCTCCCACCAGGTCCAGTTGGCAAGGCCGTTGGCGGCCCAGTCAAGAATAGTGTCGAACAAACTGTTCTCCGTCAGTTAAACAGGGACTTTCCCGTGCAGCCCGGCGGGGCCGGTGCACGCAATGCGCAGAAAAAAGGCTGCGAATCCAAGTGATTGCGATAGCTTTCTGGCGCCTGCCACGGGACCCGAAGTCATTCCGGGCTCCCAGGCACACGAGTCTCGCGCCGGCGCTGGGATGACCCTCCGCGGGCGGGACAAGGTACGAGCCGCTGCAATCTGGCGGCTGTCTGATGTGGGAGCGTGCGCTGCAACCTTAGCTGCAACCCGCGACAACCCGGCATTCTACCGGATCGCGCGACGCGCAAGCATACGCTATTTCCCGGATTTTGACGGGGTGCAACGGTTTTCGTTCCGTGGGTGGCGCATGCTGCGCCCGCCTGGCGGCCTATGCGGCACTCGCCGCATTCGCCTCCGCTACGATGTTAGATGGGGGCAGATCGGCACCGGGCAAGGGTGCTCCCCCCAGCACGCGGAGTTCGCGCTGCGGATAGGGGATGGAAATCCCATGCTCGCGGAGCGTGCGCCAGATCGCGCGGTTCATCGCGGACTGCACGCCCAGCTTGCCGTTCTGCGGATCGGCCACGAAGACCGCGACCTCGTACTCGATGCCGCTGTCGGCAAACAGCACCAGGAAAGCGGCGGGCTCCGGTTCGGGCAGCACGCGCGGCAGGTTGCGCACGCACGCGGTCAGCAGCGCGATCACCGTTTCCGGATCGGCGTTGTAGTCTGCCTGCACCCGGGTAGCCACGCGCACATTGGTGTTGGAGAACGAATGGTTCTGCACCGGCTGCGCCACCAGCTGCTCGTTCGGCACCAGGGTTTCGCCATCGCCGTTGCGCACCACCGTGTAGCGGGTGCGGATCTGCGACACGATGCCGGTGTACTTGTCCACCGTGATCTGGTCGCCCAGCTTGACCGAGCGGTCCAGCAGGATGATGAAGCCGGAGATGTAGTTGCTGGCGATCTTCTGCAAACCCAGCCCCAGGCCCACGCCCAGCGCGCCACCGAACACCGACAGCACGGTCAGGTCGATCCCCACCAGCGACAGGCTCAGCAGCAGCGACACCAGCAGCAGCAAGGCCTTGGAGATGCGCGTCAGCACCACCTTCAGGTTGCCGTCGAGGTTGGTCGAGCGCATCAGCCGCTCTTCCAGCCAGGAACCGAACCACAGCGCCACCAGCACCGTCAGCAGGATCCAGACCACCGCCATCAGGGTGTCGGCCAGGTTGATCTTCTGCTTGCCGCCGATCGAGAAGCGCACGCCCTCCATCCACGCCACCACGTCCGCCAGCACACCCAGCACGTACAGCGCCATGCCGGCCCACACCAGCGTGGTCAGCACCTTCTCCACCAGCAGCAGCATGCCGTGCAGCTGGCCGCTGCCCGACATTACCCGGCGCAGCACATAGAAGGTGAAATTCAGGAAGGTGATGCCGAACAGCGGCACCAGCGCCAGGCGCAGCACGCTGATCGGGATCAGCGGCGCCAGCGCGAAGCGGGCGATCAGCACCAGCACCCAGCCGGCCAGCGGGAACATGGCGCGCTCGAGGCTGGCGGCGGCAAAGCGCACGGAGAAGCTTGAGCTTTCGTAGCGCGCTTCCAGGCGCCGCACCACGAAGCGCGCCAGCGGCCACGCCACCAGCAGGCAGCCGGCCAGTACCAGCAGCTGCCAGAAGAAGCCCGGCCCGCCTGCGTCGCGGATCAGGTCGTCCAGCATCTTGCCGAACATGGAATGGGAGGCCTTCAGGTCCTTCAGGCCGCCCAGGTCGGACAGGGTCTCACCGTTCATGGAGGAAACTCAGGGTTGGCGCGGCCGCCCGCGCGATCGGCGGGCGGCCCGGCAGGCACGGCCGCTCAGCTGGTGCGTTCCAGCACCGCGGCAAAGAAGCCGTCGGTCTGGTGCAGGTGCGGATACAGGGCAAACATGCCGTTGTCCGGCAGCCCGGTCACTTCGATCTTCTGCTCGGCCAGCACTTCGGCGGCCGGCACCAGGCGGAAGTTGGGGTGCGCAGCCAGGAAGTCGCGCACGATCTGCTCGTTTTCAGCTTCCAGCACGCTGCAGGTCGCGTAGACCACGCGGCCGCCGCCCTTCACCAGCCGCGCGGCCGAGTCCAGGATCGCGCTCTGCTTGGCAGTCAGTTCCAGCACCGACTCCGGCGATTGCCGCCACTTCAGGTCGGGGTTGCGGCGCAGCGTGCCCAGCCCGCTGCAGGGCGCGTCGACCAGCACGCGGTCGGCCTTGCCGGCCAGGCGCTTGATCTTGGCGTCGCGCTCGGAGTCGATCAGCACCGGGTGGACGTTGGACAGCCCGCTGCGCGCCAGCCGCGGCTTCAGGTTGGCCAGGCGCTTTTCCGATACGTCAAAGGCATAGAGCCGGCCGGTGGAGCGCATCGCCGCGCCGAGCGCCAGGGTCTTGCCGCCCGCGCCGGCGCAGAAGTCGACCACCATCTCGCCGCGCTTGGGTGCGACCAGGTTGCACAGCAGCTGGCTGCCCTCATCCTGCACCTCGACCAGGCCGTTGACGAAGATCGGCAGTTGGTTCAGCGCCGGCTTGCCGGCCATGCGGATGCCGGCCGGCGCCATCGGCGTGGGCTCGGCGCCCAGGCCGGCGGCCTGCAGCTCGGCCAGTGCGGCCTCGCGGCTGGTCTTGGCCAGGTTGACGCGCAGGTCCAGCGGCGCCGGACGCAGCAGCGCGTCGCCCAGGGCCGCCGCAAAGGCCTCGCCGTGGCCGCGCACCAGTTCATCGTAGAGCCACTCGGGCAGGTTGGCGCGCACGCGCGGCGCCAGGCTGGAGCGCTCGATCGTGGTCAGTCGGTCCAGCCACTCGGCTTCTTCGGGATGCAGGAACGGCGTCAGCGTGTCGCGGCCCAGGGTCGCGGCCAGGCCCAGCAGCGCCAGCCGGCGCGAGGTCGCGCCCGTGCCGCTTTCGGCAAACTGCGCAAACTCGACGCGCCGGCGCAGCACCGCGTAGATGGCCTCGGCAATGATGCCGCGCTCGCGGTGGCCAAGCTTGCTGTTCTCGCGGAAGTAGTAGCTCACCACGGCATCGGCCGGGCGCGCAAACAGCATGACCTTGCCGAGCAGGCGGTCGATATGCTGGATATGGGTGGCATGCAGGCCGCCGTGCGAGCGGACCGCGGCGCCGTCGGCATTGGGCGACTTGCGGATGGGGCTGCCCTTGCCCTTGCTGCGCACGGGGGCGCGTCCTTCGCTGCGCGGGGATCGGGTTCCTGCCTGGGTGCGACTCATGCCTTGACTCCTCCCGCCGGGGTATTGGCGGAGATGGCCATCAGCAATTGCGATTCGGCCGGGTTGATAACGTTGACTACGCCGTCCTGCAGTTGCAGGCGGTTCTCGACGAACCATTGCACGGCGCGGGGATAGATCACGTGCTCGCATTCGAGCAGGCGCGCGGCCAGGCTCTCGGGCGTGTCCGCGGGCTGCACATCAAGTGCAGCCTGGATCACGATCGGGCCATGGTCGAGTTCAGGGGTGACAAAGTGCACGGTGGCGCCATGCAGCTTGACGCCGGCGTCCAGCGCCTGCTTGTGGGTGTTCAGGCCCGGGAAGCACGGCAGCAGCGACGGATGGATATTCAGCAGCCGGCCCGCATAGCGGTCGACGAAGCCGGGCGTGAGTATACGCATGAAACCGGCAAGTACCACCAGGTCGGGCGCGTAGGCGTCGATGGCCTCGGCCAAAGCCGCGTCGAAAGCAGCACGGTCAGGGTGCTGGCGATGGTCGACCACGCCGGTTTCGATGCCCTGCTGCTGCGCGAATTGCAGCCCGGCGGCATCCGGCCGGTTCGACAGTACTGCCGCCACCCGGGCAGGCCAGCCGCCCCCCGCGCAGGCACGGACGATGGCTTCCATATTGGAGCCTCGCCCGGAAATCAAGATGACAATTTTTTTCATCGCGCAATTCTACCAAGGCAAGGCGCTAAACTCCGGTAAAGCCAACGCATTACGTGCTTAATTCACGAGAATCGGACAGGGCGCGATGTCTCTAACATGTGACGGCGTGACCGTATACCCCCGATTGATGGATTGTGACGCTTCGCCCCCTCTGCTAGAGTGGGCGCTACGTCCACGCGCCAACCCTGTGCCTGACACAGTGCTCGCCAAGAGCTGGTGACAACAAGGACGAAACGGGAATTTGAACGGGAATTCGCATGTCGAACGCTGCACCGACGTTGTTGGTGGTCGATGATCATCCTATGGCTTTGTCAGGCACTACGGCTTTTCTCGCCGAAGTCATGCCGGATGTGGCCGTCCATGCCGCCGGCAGTGCCCGCGAAGCCCTGACAAGCCTGCAGCAGGGGTTGCGCCCCGATATCGTGCTGCTCGATATCTGGCTGAACGATGGCACGGGCTTCGACGCCATGCAGTCGTTCAAGACCGTCATTCCTGGCGCACGCTTCATCTTCATGTCCGCCGAGGCCACCCCCGAGATCGTCGGTCGCGCCCGCGCGCTGTCGGCCTGCGGCTTCGTCGGCAAGCACCTTGATGCCAATGCCTTCACCGCCGCGGTGCGCAAGGTGCTGGCAGGCGACACCTCCTTCCCCACCGATGAGGCCCTGAACGGCCGCGCGCAGTCGTTCGGGCCCGCCCACGGCATTCCGGTCACGCCGGCCGAACTCGGCCTGACGCCGCGCCAGGGCTCGGTGCTGGCGCTGGTGCTGGAAGGCCTGCCGAACAAGGTGATCGCGCGCCGCCTGGGGCTGACCGAGAACACCGTCAAGGAACACGTGTCGGCCATCCTGCAGCGCCTGGGCGTGCGCACGCGCATGCAGGTAATGTCGCGCATGGAGCGGTTCCGCCTGCGCCAGTAACGCAGGCCGGCACCCTTCGCCGTCCTCCCCCCGCCCTACGCCGGCCGCAGCCAGCGGCGCAGCAACAGCCGCAGCGAAGCCGGGTCCACCGGCTTGGGCAGCACGAAATACCCCGCCTCTTCCGCCGCCGCCAGCGCGGCGGATTTCAGGTCGCCGGTCAGCAGCGCGCTGCGCGCCTGCGGCTGCGTGTTCTGCCAGCGCTCGAGCAAATCCAGTCCGTTCTCGCTGCCGGGCAGGCGCAGGTCGCAGAAGATGATGTCCGGGCGCAGGCCCTTGGCAAACAGCTTGTCAGCCTCGGCGCCGTGCGCGGCGCAGGCCACGCGGATGCCCCAGGCCTCCATCAGCGCGATCCAGGCCTTGCGGATCTGGCTGTCGTCGTCGACCACCAGCACCGTGCCCTGCAGGCGGTCGGGCTTGGCCTCTTCTGCCTGCGCCATCGCGCGCATCTCGCGCACGCTGGCCACGGTCTCGGCCGGCACCGTCGCCAGCGCGAACCAGAACACCGAACCCTTGCCCGGCACCGAGCGCACGCCATAGGTGCCGCGCATCAGGCGCACGCATTCCTTGAAGATGGCCAGCCCCAGGCCCTGCGACGGGTCGCGCTGCGGGTTATGGACCTGGTAGTACGGCGAAAAGATGTCGGGCAGGTGCTCCGGTGTCACGCCGGCGCCGGTATCCCAGACTTCCAGCCGCACACTCTTGCGGCGCTGGCGCGCGGTCACCAGCACGCCGCCGCGCTGGGTGTAGCGCAGCGCGTTCTGCACCAGGTTGAACAGGGCCCGGCGCAACAGCACCGGCTCGGCCATGGCGTACAGCTCGTCGGGCACGCGCGGGGTCAGGGTCAGGCCGCTTTCGCGCGCATCGGCGGCAAACTGGCTCATCACGTCGCGGATCAGAGCGCCCAGCTCGCATGGCTCCAGCGTCGGCAGGACCTTGCGCCCTTCCAGCTTGGACAGGTCCAGCAGCGAACGGAACAAGAGGTCGATGGTCTGGGTGCCCGCCGCCACCTGCTCCACCAGCGGATGCAGCGCCGACGACTGGTTGCGCGCGCGCAGCGCCTCCACCAGCATCACCAGCGCATGCACCGGCTGGCGCAGGTCGTGGCTGGCGGCGGCCAGGAAGCGCGACTTCTCCTCGCTGGCATGCAGCGCGCGCTCTTTTTCCTCCTGGAACTGCTTGGCCAGGCGGCGGCTGTCGCCCTCGAGCTGGATGGCGCGCACCAGCGTGACCTGCAGGTTGAAGGCATGGCGCGACAGCATCCCCCCGTAGATCACCAGCAGTCCCTGCACATAGGCGCCATGGCCGGGGAAGGCGAATTCCGCCATCAGGATGTTGGGCACCAGGATCGGCACGCCGGCATAGACCAGGTTCGACGGCACCGGCGCCTGCGACACCGCGCCGCCAGCCAGCACCCCAAGGGTCAGCAGGTACAGCACGCTGGAGAACACCGCCGAGCCTGTATACAAATGCAGCAGTGCCGAGCTGCCCCAGGTTACGCCGGTCAGGAAGGCAACCGCGCGCATATTGTTCCACCACTTGCGCGTGTGCGCGGAACGGCTCATCGAGGCATGGTCGCGCTGGTAGCCGACGTAGAACCACAGGCCGCCGGCCGTCAGCAGCAGCATCACCGCGCACCAGCCGAGCAAGGCCGAGTGGCTCACGTCGTTCCAGAATCCCAGTGTGGTCAGCGCGGGCAGCAGCACCGAGGCCACGATTGCCGTAGGCGAGTTCTTGTGCACGATGGCCATCAGCTTGGCGCGCGTCTCGACGTCGAGCTGGGCGGTCGCCTGAGGCAGGACTCGGGGCAGGAGCCGGGAAAAGAACCGGTTGGGCAGCGCTTTCAAGTGTGGCTGGCTTGGAATGGGCGGATATCGGGGGCAGCAGGTGCCAGGGCCGAAGTGGAGCCGAAGTGGGCCATATCATGCCGCCTTTTGCGGCATCGCGCCATGCCGCGAGGGCCGGTTGCGGCACAAAAACAGCAGCGCGGCACCGGCCGCGGGCGGCGGGAGCGGTAAGCGGACCCATTCGCCTTATAATGCTCGCTTTAACTGAAACGTTTCCCGCCGTCCCCGTGAAAGTCTTCCGCGGCCTGCCCAACGCCGAAAGCCGGGCGCCCTGCGCGCTCACCATCGGCAATTTCGACGGTGTGCATCGCGGCCACCAGTCGCTGCTCGCGCGTGCGCGCGCAGCGGCCGACGCACGCGGCCTGCCGCTGTGCGTGATGACCTTCGAGCCGCATCCGCGCGAGTTCTTCACCCCGGACAAGGCCCCCACCCGCATCGCGCTGCTGCGCGACAAGCTGGAAAGCCTGCGCCGCAACGGCGTGGACCGGGTGGTGGTGGAACACTTCAACGCCCACTTTGCCGCCCAGTCGCCGCAGGCGTTCGTCGAGAACGTGCTGTGGCATGGCCTGCACGCGCGCTGGGTGCTGGTCGGCGACGACTTCCGCTTCGGCGCCAAGCGCGCCGGCGACTTTACCTACCTGCAGGAAGCCGGGCGCCGCTACGGCTTTGATGTCGAGCAGATGGGCTCGGTGTCCGAAGGCGGCATCCGCATCTCCAGCTCGGCGGTGCGCCAGGCGCTGGCTGACGGCGACCTGGAGCATGCCCGGCGCCTGCTTGGCCACGGCTATGCCATCAGCGGCCACGTGATCCACGGCCGCAAGCTGGGCCGCGACCTGGGCTTCCCGACGTTGAACCTGCGCATCTCGCACAAGCGGCCGGCAGTCAGCGGCATCTTCGTGGTGCAGGTGCATGGCATCGCCGACCAGCCCTTTCCGGGCGTGGCCAGCATCGGCGTGCGCCCCACCATCGAGGACGCCGGCCGGGTGCTGCTGGAAGTTCACCTATTCGATTTCAAAGAGAACCTGTACGGCAAGCTGGTGCGGGTTGAATTCATGAAGAAGCTGCGCGACGAAGCGCGCTTCGACAACCTGGACCAGCTCACCGCCGCCATCGCCAAGGACAGCGCCGATGCGCGCGCCTTCTTCGGCCTGACCGCCCCGGGCGCGGCCGAAGGCAGCGGCGGGCGCGACTTCGCCACCTCCGCCACCGACCGAATTAGGTAGCGGCCGGCGCCTGCCCGCATGCCAGTGGCGCGGGCCCGGCACGCACGCCGCCTGCCCCAGTCTTTCCGCGCGCCCGCCGGCCTGCCGCCGCCCGCGCGCCAACCCGAATTGCCCTGAGAATCGAAATGTCTGACGACAAACGCGCCAAGCCCGAGAAAAGCAAGTATCCGGTCAACCTGCTCGACACGCCCTTCCCGATGCGTGGCGACCTGCCCAAGCGCGAGCCGCAGTGGGTCAAGCAGTGGCAGGACAAGCAGCTCTACAAGAAGATCCGCGCGGCGCGCAAGGGCGCGAAGAAGTTCGTGCTGCATGACGGCCCGCCGTATGCCAACGGCGACATCCATATCGGCCACGCAGTCAACAAGGTGCTCAAGGACATGATCATCAAGGCGCGCGGCCTGACCGGGCTGGACGCCGTCTACGTGCCGGGCTGGGACTGCCACGGCATGCCGATCGAGATCCAGATCGAGAAGAAGTTCGGCAAGGGCCTGCCGGTGCAGGAGGTCCAGGCCAAGGCGCGCGCCTACGCCACCGAGCAGATCAAGCGCCAGATGGTGGATTTCGAGCGCCTGGGCGTGCTGGGCGATTGGGACCACCCCTACCTGACCATGAACTACAGCAACGAGGCGGATGAACTGCGCGCACTCGGCAAGATCATGGAGAAGGGCTATGTGTTCCGCGGCCTGAAGCCGGTGAACTGGTGCTTCGACTGCGGCTCGGCGCTGGCCGAGGCCGAGGTCGAATACAAGGACAAGGTCGACCTGTCGATCGACGTGGGCTTCCCGTTCGCGCAAGCCGACAAGCTGGCGCACGCGTTCAAGGTGCCGTTCGAGCAGCTCGACGGCAAGCCCGGCTGGATCGTGATCTGGACCACCACGCCGTGGACCATCCCGAGCAACCAGGCGCTGAACGTGCACCCGGAAGTGGAATACGCGCTGGTCGAGACCCCGCGCGGCTACCTGATCCTGGCCACCGAGCGCGTCGAGGAGCAGCTGAAGGTCTACGGCCTGGAAGGCAAGGTCGTGGCCACCACCACCGGCGCGGCACTGTCGGAAATCCGCTTCCACCACCCGCTGGCGAAGATGGACGCGGGCTATGACCGCCTGTCGCCGGTCTACCTGGGCGACTACGTCACCACCGACACCGGCTCGGGCATCGTGCACTCGGCGCCGGCCTACGGCGTGGAAGACTTCCAGTCGTGCAAGGCGCACGGCATGGCCGATTCGGACATCATCAGCCCGGTGATGGGCAACGGCGTCTATGCCGGCACGCTGCCGCTCTTTGGCGGGCTGTCGATCTGGGACGCCAACCCGAAGATCGTCGAGGTGCTGCAGGCCTCGGGCAACCTGTTCAATTCGCACAAGTACACCCACAGCTACATGCACTGCTGGCGCCACAAGACGCCGATCATCTACCGCGCCACCTCGCAGTGGTTCGCGGGCATGGACGTGGACCCGGCCGACGAGAACGGCAAGACCGGCCCCACCCTGCGCGAGACCGCGCTGGCCGGCATCGACGCCACCGAGTTCTTCCCGGCCTGGGGCAAGCAGCGCCTGCACAACATGATCGCCAACCGGCCGGACTGGACGCTGTCGCGCCAGCGCCAGTGGGGCGTGCCGATGGCCTTCTTCCTGCACAAGGAAACCGGTGCGCTGCACCCGCGCACGCCGCAGCTGCTGGAAGAAGTGGCAAAACGCGTCGAACAGCACGGTATCGAGGCCTGGCAGACGCTGGATCCGAAGGAGCTGCTCGGCGACGAGGCCAGCCAGTACGAAAAGAATCGCGACACGCTGGACGTCTGGTTCGATTCCGGCACCACGCACTGGACCGTGGTCCGCGGCTCGCACCGCGACGACTTGTACGATCCGTCAGCCGATACGCCCGATGGCCGCCTCGCCGACCTGTACCTGGAAGGCTCGGACCAGCACCGCGGCTGGTTCCATTCGTCGCTGCTGACGGCGTCGATGCTGTACGGCAAGCCGCCCTACAAGGCGCTGCTGACGCACGGCTTCACCGTCGACGGCGAGGGCCGCAAGATGTCCAAGTCGGTCGGCAACACCGTGGCGCCGCAGGACATCACCAACAAGATGGGCGCCGAGATCATCCGCCTGTGGGTGGCCTCGACCGACTACTCCGGCGAGCTGTCGATCTCGGACGAGATCCTCAAGCGCGTGGTGGAAAGCTACCGCCGCATCCGCAACACGCTGCGCTTCCTGCTGTCCAACCTGTCCGACTACGACCACGCCAGGCATGCGCTGCCGGCGTCGGAATGGCTGGAGATCGACCGCTACGCCGTGGCGCTGACCGCGCAACTGCAGCAGGAAGTGCTGTCGCACTACGAGTCGTATGAATTCCACCCGGTGGCGTCCAAGCTGCAGACGTTCTGCTCCGAGGACCTGGGCGGCTTCTACCTCGATGTGCTGAAGGACCGCCTGTACACCACCGCGCCGGACTCCAAGGCCCGCCGCGCGGCGCAGAACGCGCTGTACCACATCACCCAGGCGATGCTGCACTGGATGGCGCCGTTCCTGTCGTTCACCGCCGAGGAAGCGTGGCAGATCTTCGCCCACGGCACCGAGCACACCGACACCATCTTCACCAGCACCTACTACGCGGTGCCGGAAGTCGACGACGGCGCCGACGACCTGCTGCAGAAGTGGCACACGCTGCGCGAAGTGCGCGCCGAGGTCACCAAGCAGCTGGAAGCGGTGCGCGTGGAAGGCGAGATCGGCTCGTCGCTGCAGGCCGAGCTGACCATCCAGGCCGGCGGCCCCGTGCTGGATGCGCTGCAGAGCCTGGGCGACGACCTGCGCTTCGTGCTGCTGACCTCTTCGGCCAAGGTAACGCACGCGCCCGAGGCCGGCGACCTGCTGGTCACGGTGACCCCGTCGGCCCATGCCAAGTGCGAGCGCTGCTGGCACTACCGCGCCGATGTCGGCCACAACCCGGACCATCCGACCCTCTGCGGGCGCTGCGACAGCAACCTGTTCGGCGCCGGTGAACACAGGAGCCATGCCTGATGGCATCGACCACGTCCCGTTCCGCCCGCCCGGCACGCCGCAACAACAAGGCCGCCGGCAGCACCACCCCGCTGCTGTGGATGGCCTTCGCGCTGCTGGTGGTAGTGCTCGACCAGTTCTTCAAGATCGTCATTGTGCGCACCTTCACCTATGGTGAATCGCGCCCGGTGACCAGCTTCTTCAACCTGGTGCTGGTCTACAACAAGGGCGCGGCGTTCAGCTTCCTGGCCGATGCCGGCGGCTGGCAGCGCTGGTTCTTCACCGGTCTTGGCCTCGTGGTGGGCGCGTTCATCGTCTGGCTGCTGTACCGCCATACCGGCCAGCGCATGTTCTGCTTCGCGGTGTCGCTGATCCTGGGCGGCGCGGTCGGCAACGTGATCGACCGCGTGGTCTACGGGCACGTGGTCGATTTCCTGGACTTCTATGTGCGCAACTACCACTGGCCTGCCTTCAACGTGGCCGACTGCGCGATCACGGTCGGCGCGGTACTGCTGATCGTGGACGAGCTGCGGCGGGTGCGGCGCCACTGAGCGCCGCCAGACCACAGCAGGTGATGCCAGGGCCGCGAATGCGGCCCTGATGCCATCCGGTGCCGCTGCCGGCAGCAGCGAGCACGCTCAGCCGGTATCATGCCGTTTCCCACCCTTTGACGAGCCTTACCATGGATTTGCGCGGCAAGCACATCGTTCTCGGCCTGACCGGCGGCATCGCCTGCTACAAGTCGGCCGAACTGGTCCGCCTGCTGACCAAGGCCGGCGCCACCGTGCAGGTGGCCATGACCGAGGCGGCGACGCATTTCATCACGCCGGTGACGATGCAGGCCTTGTCCGGCCGGCCGGTCTTCCTGTCGCAGTGGGATGCCCGCATCGACAACAACATGGCGCACATCGACCTGTCGCGCGAGGCCGATGCCATCGTCATCGCCCCGGCCTCGACCGATTTCATGGCGCGCCTGGCCAACGGTCTGTGCGACGACCTGCTCAGCACCCTGTGCATCGCGCGCGACTGCCCGCTGCTGGTGGCGCCGGCGATGAACCGCCAGATGTGGGCTGCCCCCGCCACCCAGCGCAACGCCGCGCAGCTGCGCGCCGACGGCGTGATGATCCTGGGCCCTGGCAGCGGCGACCAGGCCTGCGGCGAGGTCGGCGACGGCCGCATGCTGGAACCCGAAGAGCTGCTCGACGACATCATCGCCTTCTTCCAGCCCAAGCCGCTGCAGGGCAAGCGCGTGCTGATCACCGCCGGCCCGACCTTCGAGGCGATCGACCCGGTGCGCGGCATCACCAACCTGTCGTCCGGCAAGATGGGCTTCTCGATCGCGCGCGCGGCGCGCGAGGCCGGAGCCGAGGTGCTGCTGGTGGCCGGCCCCACCGGCCTGCCCACCCCGCGCGGCGTGGTCCGGACCGACGTGCGCAGCGCGCAGCAGATGCATGACGCGGTGATCGCGCAGCTGCACGGCGTGGATGTCTTTGTCGCCGTGGCCGCGGTGGCGGACTGGCGCCCGGCTGAAGTCGCACAGCAGAAGCTGAAGAAGGCCAACGATACCGACACCCCCACGCTGCAGTTCGTGCAGAACCCCGACATCCTGGCCTCGGTCGCGGCGCGGGCTGACGCACCCTACTGCGTCGGCTTCGCCGCCGAGAGCGAGAACCTGGAGCAGTACGGCGAGCAGAAACGCCAGCGCAAGGGCGTGCCGCTGCTGGTCGGCAATATCGGCCACCATACCTTCGGCCTGGACGACAACGAGATCGTGCTGTTCGACGCCGCCGGCATGACGCGGCTGCCGCGCGCCGACAAGCTGTCGCTGGCGCGCCAGCTGGTGGCGGCGATCGGCCAGCGCCTGCCCGGGCGCGCACGGCCCTGATGGCGCGCGCGCGTCCGGTATCATGCGCGGCTGCCACCTATTCCGTTGAACCGATTTTCCCCAGGATTCCCATGACCCAGCCACTGAACCCGACCGTCGAAATCAAGGTGCTCGATGCGCGCCTGAATGAATGGGGCCTGCCCGCCTACCAGAGCGAAATGGCCGCCGCCATCGACCTGCATGCCTGCGTCGACGCCCCGGTATCGATCGCGCCGGGCACGCCCGCGCAACTGGTGCCGGCCGGCATCGCCGTGCACATGGGCAACCCGTACATGGCCGCGACCATCGTGCCGCGCTCGGGCCTGGGCCACAAGAAGGGCCTGGTGCTGGGCAATTCGATCGGCGTGATCGATGCCGACTACCAGGGCCAGATCATGGTCAGCGTGTGGAACCGCAATGCGCCCGGCACCGAGCCGATCGTGATCCAGCCGGGCGAGCGCATCGCGCAGATGATGTTCGTGCCGGTGCTGCGGCCGGTGTTTTCGACGGTGGCAGAATTCAGCGAAGACAGCGAACGCGGCGCGGGCGGCTTTGGCTCGACCGGCGTACATCACGCCAAGGCCAGCGCCTGACGCAGCCTAAGGCCGCACAAGACACTGGCGCCCCGCGGGGCGCCAGTTTGCATTTCAGCCCAGCTGCTCGAACAGCAGCGCCACGCCGCTGGCGGCATCCGCCAGCACCAGGGTCTCGCGCGGGCCCAGATCGTGGGTCGGCACACCCTGTTCGCGCCACCCGGCACGCGCCGTCGCCAGGTCATTGGTGCGCAGGCGGATCGCCGCGTAGCCCAGCCCCTCGCGCCGGATATGCGCGGTGCCGGTGGCCGAAGCCAGCGCCTGCGGCGTGCTGACCACCAGCGTGGCATCGTCCAGCGCCAGGCTGCAGACATGTTCGCTCAGCTGCGTCAGCTCGCCGCCGGTCAGCTCCGCGTAGGCGCGCGCGGCGGCGTCCACCAGCGCGGGCGCCACCACCAGGAACATGGTGGCGATGCTCTGCGCGCCGTTGGCATGGCGGGTCCATTCGGGCCGCCACAGCAGTTCGGGCGTACGGTGCTCGCAAACGAAGTAGCGCGCGCCCGGCGCATCGTCGAGCGCGGTCACGCGAAAGGTGGCCGGATGCTCGCTGCCGTCATCCAGCCGCACCGGACGCGAGAACTCGATCGGGTCCGAGGTGTGCCAGCCCGCCGCGCGCAGCCGTGCCGCGGTGGCAAAGGCATCGGCGCTCTTGCACGACATCGCCGCGCAGCCGCCGCCGTGCGCCTGCGCATCCCAGTAGTACTGGCGGCTGGGGCTGGGCGCGGTCACGTGCAGCAGCTCAACGTAGTCCCGCCGCAGCATGATGCAGTGGTTCTGCGAGCCGAGCGTGTGGTAGCCGCGCGGCGTCAGCGTAAAGCCGAGCCGGCGCCAGGCCTGGGCCCCGGCATCGAGGTCTGGGCACACCACCACGGCGTGGTCGAACATTTCCGCTTGCGTTGCCATCGGCGTCCTCTCGGTTTCACGGCGCACCGGCGCCGGACATCGTCATTCGAACTGGATATTGGCCTTGTGCGCCACGGCCTGCCATTTGTCATGCTCGCGGCGCACCAGGTTGCCGAGGTCGGCCGGGCTGCCGCCCACGATCTCGAAGCCCTGCGCAGCCAGCGCATCGACCACGCGCGGCTGGCGCAATGATTCGACCAGCGCGTCGTGGATGCGCGTGACCGTGGATGCCGGCAGGCCGGCCGGGCCGAACACGCCGATCCAGGAGTAGGCCTCGAAGCCCTTGAGCCCCTGCTCGGCCACCGTCGGCACCTGCGGCAGCTGGCGCAGCCGGCTGGTGCCGGTCACGCCCAGCACCTTGATGGTGCGGGCGGCCACGTGCGCCTGCACCGCGGCATAGCTGCTGAAGAAGATATCGACCTCGTTGGACAGCACCGCCTGCACGGCCGGGCCGCCGCCCTTGTAGGGCACATGCAGCATGCGCACGCCGGCTTCGGTCGCCAGCGCCTCGGCCGCCAGCTGGTTCAGGCTGCCGATGCCGGACGAGGCATAGCGCACGCCGTCGGGCCTGGCCTTGGCCAGCGCCACCAGTTCGCGCACATTGGCCACCGGCAGCGCGGGATTGGCGGCAATCACCAGCGGAAAGCGCACCAGCTGCGAAATTGGCGAGAAATCGCGGAAGGTGTCGTAGGGCAGCTGCTTGTAGGCGAAAGGGTTGATGGCGTGGGTGTCGAAGGCCATCAACAGAGTGGTGCCGTCCGGCTTCGCGCGCGCCACGGTGCTCGATGCGATCAGGCCGCCGGCACCCGGCTTGTTGTCGACCACCACGGTCTGCCCCAGCGCCGCCTTCAGCCCGGGCTGCAGCTGCCGGGCCACGATGTCGACGCTCCCGCCAGGCGGGAACGGCAGCACCAGCGCGATCGAGCGGTTGCCCGCCGGCGGTTCGGCGCCGGTGGCGGCAGCGGCGTGAAGCATCGGGACGGGCATGGCGCCCAGCGGCAGGATCTTGAGCAGCAGGCGGCGGCGCCGCGTGCGTTCGGCAGAGGACATCAGGGTTTTCAGGCTGGATTCCTGGCCGGTTGCGCGGCCAGCCGCGGCCGCAAACTCGTGCCCCGACGGGCATGGCCGGCGGCCGCCGGGACAAAAGAAAAGGGGCGGCATGACTGCCACCCCCGTATTTTGCCCGATGACCGGCCACGTTGCAGGCAACGCGGCCGATAACCGCTCAGGCTTCGGCGCGCTGTTCCTCGGGCGCCTCGGGCGGTTCCGGCTCGATCTCGGAGAAATCGAGCTTGATCTGGTCCTGCTCGTCCAGGTCCACCACCACCTTGCCGCCCGAAACCAGCCGGCCGAACAGCAGCTCGTCGGCCAGGGCCTTGCGGATCATGTCCTGGATCAGGCGCTGCATCGGGCGCGCGCCCATCAGCGGATCGAACCCCTTGTGCGCCAGGAACTTGCGCAGCTTCTCGGTAAAGCTGGCCTCCACCTTCTTCTCGTGCAGCTGCTCTTCCAGCTGCATCAGGAACTTGTCGACCACGCGCAGGATGATCTCCTCATCCAGCGACCGGAAGCTGATCATGGCATCCAGGCGGTTACGGAATTCCGGCGTGAACATGCGCTTGATGTCGGCCATCTCGTCGCCCTGCTCGCGCGAGCTGGTGAAGCCGATGGAGGCGCGGTTCATGGTCTCCGCCCCCGCGTTGGTGGTCATGATGATGATCACGTTGCGGAAGTCGGCGCGCCGGCCGTTGTTGTCGGTCAGCGAACCATGGTCCATCACCTGCAGCAGGATATTGAAGATATCCGGGTGCGCCTTCTCGATTTCATCCAGCAGCAGCACGCAGTGCGGCTTCTTGGTGACAGCCTCGGTCAGCAGGCCGCCCTGGTCAAAGCCGACGTATCCCGGCGGCGCGCCGATAAGGCGGCTCACCGCGTGGCGTTCCATGTACTCGGACATGTCAAAGCGCAGCAGCTCGATGCCCATGATGAAGGCGAGTTGCTTGGCGACCTCGGTCTTGCCCACGCCCGTGGGGCCGGAGAACAGGAACGACCCGATCGGCTTGTCGGTCTTGCCCAGGCCGGCGCGCGACATCTTGATCGCCGAGGCCAGTGCCTCGATCGCCGGGTCCTGGCCGAACACCACCGACTTCAGGTCGCGGTCCAGCGTCTGCAGCTTGCTGCGGTCGTCCTGGTTCACGCTCTGCGGCGGGATGCGCGCAATGCGCGAGACGATGTCCTCGATCTCGCCCTTGCCGATGGTCTTCTTCTGCTTGGACTTCGGCAGGATGCGCTGCGCCGCGCCGGCTTCGTCGATCACGTCGATCGCCTTGTCGGGCAGGTGGCGGTCGGTAATGAAGCGGGCCGACAGCTCCGCTGCCGCGGTCAGCGCCGAGGCCGCGTACTTGACGCCATGGTGCTCCTCGAAGCGCGACTTCAGGCCGCGCAGGATCTGCACGGTCTGGTCCACCGAAGGTTCGACCACGTCGATCTTCTGGAAGCGCCGCGACAGCGCCGCGTCCTTCTCGAAGATGCCGCGATATTCCGTGAAGGTGGTCGCGCCGATGCACTTGAGCTGGCCCGACGACAGCGCCGGCTTGAGCAGGTTGCTGGCGTCCAGCGTCCCGCCCGAGGCAGCACCCGCGCCGATCAGCGTGTGGATCTCGTCGATGAACAGGATCGCGTTCGGATTGTCCTTGAGCGACTTCAGCACGCCCTTCAGGCGTTGTTCGAAGTCACCACGGTACTTGGTGCCGGCCAGCAGCGCTCCCATGTCGAGCGAGTAGACGGTGGCCTTTTCCAGGATGTCCGGCACCTCGTTCTTGGTGATGCGCCACGCCAGGCCCTCGGCGATCGCGGTCTTGCCGACGCCGGCCTCGCCGACCAGCAGCGGGTTGTTCTTACGCCGGCGGCACAGCACCTGGACCACGCGCTCGACTTCGCTCTCGCGGCCGATCAGCGGGTCGATCTTGCCAGCCTTGGCCAGCGTGTTCAGGTTCTGGGTGTATTGCTCGAGCGGGCTTTCCTTGCCGTCGCCGCCCTCGCCTTCGCCAGCGGCATCGCCATGCTTGGCGGGCTCGGACTGGTCCTTGCGGATGCCATGGCTGATGAAATTGACCACGTCCAGGCGCGTTACGCCCTGCTGCTGCAGGTAATAGACCGCGTGCGAATCCTTCTCGCCGAATATCGCGACCAGCACGTTGGCACCCGTCACTTCCTTCTTGCCGTTGGAAGTGGACTGGACGTGCATGATCGCGCGCTGGATCACGCGCTGGAAACCGAGCGTGGGCTGGGTATCGACCTCGTCGGTACCCGGCACCACCGGCGTGTTATCCGCGATGAAGTTCTTCAGGCTGGTGCGCAGGTCTTCTATATTGGCCGCGCAGGCGCGCAAGACTTCCGCTGCCGTGGGATTGTCGAGCAATGCCAGCAGCAGGTGCTCCACGGTAATGAACTCGTGGCGTGCCTGCCTGGCTTCGACAAACGCCATATGCAGGCTCACTTCCAATTCTTGCGCAATCATGCTTCCTCCATCACGCACTGCAGGGGATGCCCCGCCTGCCGCGCGTGCGTTGACACCAGCTCGACCTTGGTCGCTGCAATATCCCTGGTGTAGATACCGCAGACGCCCTTTCCTTCCCGGTGCACGGTGAGCATGATCTGCGTCGCCGTTTCCCGGTCCCTGCTGAAATACTGCTGCAGGATCATCACTACAAACTCCATCGGAGTGTAGTCGTCATTAAGCAGCACCACCTTGAACATGGCGGGCGGTTTAAGCGCCTGCTCTTTCCGCTCCAGGATGGTGCCCGCTTCGCGTTGTGGAACATTCGCAAGCCGTGTAGCCATGGCTTTATTCTAACCCTTACTCGCAACTCTGCAATTTGGGGAAAAGGCGCCGGATTCAAGAGCCGGGTCACCTGTTTCCGGTGGTGGAAGGACGCGGGATTTCACGCGGGAGGCATTGCAAGGCACGTGGCCGGCGCGGCGGGACTCCATCCACGGCAGCCCTAGCGTATGCCGCCAAGGTACCACCAGGTGCCGTCCGATTCCCGCCACACCCTGCTGGCAGTGGGGAATCCGCCAACTTGACAGTATCCGGCTTTGCCAGAAGAATCGTTCGCACACCTGCCGACGGCCAACGAGCCAAAGCAACAGCCGAGGCAGGTGATCCGTGAGCAGGGAGGCCACGGCCGCCGCGGCGGCGAGTCAGCATCGAGACTGTCCGCCACGCGATTGCACCTCGCCGCGCGTCATCGCCTGCCGCACCTCAGGACGCGGCAGGTCATGGCGCCGCAGTCCGTGCCGTCTGGCCGGCAAGGCTTCCCCGCTTTGAAATCTGCTATTTCGTGGGGGAGTATATGGCAAGCGGTATCGTCAAATGGTTCAATGACGCCAAGGGCTTCGGGTTCATCAAGCCGGACGAGGGCGAAGAAGAACTGTTTGCGCACTTTTCGGCTATCCAGATGTCCGGCTTCAAGACGCTGAAGGAAGGTCAACGCGTCTCGTTCGAGGTGGTCCAGGGCCCCAAGGGCAAGCAAGCCACCAATATCCAGGACGCCAGCTAAAGCGCGCCGCGACCGCATCCCGGCCGCAGAGCCGCGGAGCGGTCAACCAGGGTGTGGGGGGGCTCCCCCGGGACGGGATCGATGCCAGCGCCCCGCCTTGCCGCCACGGCGGCGCGGCGGGTGCCGGCTCGGATCAGCTGCACGCACCACATCCGACGGAAAGCCCGGCCTCGCGCCGGGCTTTCTGCTTTTTGGGCCCCAGGGTCCGGGCCATCAGGCCCAGCCGTCGATCTTCAGCCCGCTGGCCTGCTCGGCCTCTTCCCTGGTGACCTTGCGTACAGTCTGGCCAAAGGTCCAGACATGTCCCTCCGTGTCCCGGGCCGTGTAGGTCCGGTCGCCGTAGAACTCGTCCTGCGGCTCGCGCAGGATCACGGCCCCGGCGGCGCGCGCGTGCTCGCAATGCTGGTCCAGCCCTTCCTGCAGATGCACGTGCAGGGTCTGGGTATTCTTGCCTCCGATCGAGGCCGGGCTGGCGGTAAAGTCCGCCCACTCGCTGCCCACCATCAGGTAGCTGTCGCCGAAACGCATTTCAGAATGCACCAGCTGGTCCTGCTGGTCGCGGATCACCATGACCCGCTCAAAGCCGAAGGCGCGCTCCAGCCAGTCCAGGGCCGCCAGCGGGTCCTTGTAGAAGAGGGCCGCACCGAACGCGGTGCGGCGGAAGGGATCGTCCATGCCTGTCTCCTCGGGCCGCCAGGCCCGTCAGTCCAACCCCTGACGTTCTAGGCAACACTGGCGCCCGGGGCAAGAAAAAAACCCCGGCGCCGACCAGGCGGCACCGGGGTTTTCCTTGGCAGGTCGCCCGCTGCAGCGGGAGTCCGTGCTTACATATTGTCGATCATCACCTGGCCAAAGCCCGAGCACGACACCTGCGTCGCGCCTTCCAGCAGGCGGGCGAAGTCGTACGTCACCTTCTTGGACAGGATCGACTTCTCCATCGACGAGATGATCAGGTCCGCGGCTTCGGTCCAGCCCATGTGGCGCAGCATCATTTCGGCCGACAGGATTTCAGAGCCCGGGTTGACGTAGTCCTTGCCGGCGTACTTCGGCGCGGTGCCGTGGGTGGCCTCGAACATGGCGACCGAGTCAGACATATTGGCGCCCGGGGCAATGCCGATGCCGCCGACCTGCGCGGCCAGCGCGTCGGAGACATAGTCGCCGTTCAGGTTCAGCGTGGCGATCACCGAGTATTCGGCCGGACGCAGCAGGATCTGCTGCAGGAAGGCGTCGGCAATGGCGTCCTTGACCACGATGTCCTTGCCGGTCTTCGGGTTCTTGAACTTGCACCACGGGCCGCCGTCGACCAGCTCGGCGCCGAATTCCTTTTGCGCCAGCTCGTAGCCCCAGTCACGGAAGCCACCTTCGGTGAACTTCATGATGTTGCCCTTGTGCACCAGCGTCACCGACGGCTTGTCGTTGTCGATGGCGTACTGGATCGCCTTGCGCACCAGGCGCTCGGTGCCCTCGCGCGAGACCGGCTTGATGCCGATGCCCGAGGTCGCCGGGAAGCGGATCTTCTTCACGCCCATCTCGTTCTGCAGGAAGGCGATCAGCTTCTTGGCCTGGTCGCTCTCGGCCGCCCATTCGATGCCGGCGTAGATGTCCTCCGAGTTCTCGCGGAAGATCACCATATCGGTCTTTTCCGGCTCACGCACCGGCGAGGGCACGCCCTTGAAGTAGCGCACCGGGCGCAGGCAGACGTACAGGTCCAGCTGCTGGCGCAGCGCCACGTTCAGCGAGCGGATGCCGCCGCCCACCGGCGTGGTCAGCGGGCCCTTGATCGAGACCACATAGTCCTTGAGCACCTCCAGGGTTTCGTCCGGCAGCCACACGTCCGGGCCGTAGACCTTGGTCGACTTCTCGCCGGCGTAGATCTCCATCCAGGCGATCTTGCGCTTGCCGCCATAGGCCTTGGCCACGGCCGCGTCGACCACCTTGATCATCACCGGAGTGATATCGAGGCCCGTACCGTCGCCTTCGATATAAGGAATGATCGGATTGTCCGGGACATTCAGCGAAAAATCCTGGTTGACCGTGATCTTTTCGCCGGCCGGAACCTTGATATGTTGGTACATGACGTCTCCAGTACGGAACGGTTGTGACTGCCGCCGGTTCGTGGCCGGTCGGCGAGATTCGGGGAGAGGGCGCTGACGCATTGTAGCGGGCCTTACCGCACACCCGTGCTGCATTGCATCACCCTGGCGCCACCCTGCGCTGCCTTCAGTCTTATATAAGACACAAGACTAATTTCGTATTATGCAGCAATTTTTCATCATCCGCCAATCGGGCCGGACCCCAGATCCTCTCCCCCGCCCCTGCGCGCCACTGCGGCATACTTGCGCCCCATGACCCTGATTGCCCTGAACAAGCCGTTTGGCACCATGAGCCAGTTCTCGGAACACCCGACGCGCCCGACGCTGGCCGCGTGCGTGAGCATGCCCGGCGTCTACCCGGCCGGGCGGCTCGATGCCGACAGCGAGGGCTTGCTGCTGCTGACCGACGACGGCGCGCTGCAGGCCCACATCGCCGACCCGCGCCACAAGCTGGAGAAGACCTACCTGGCACAGGTCGAAGGCATTCCCGATGCCACCGCGCTGGCCCGGCTGCGCGCCGGGGTAGACCTGGGCGACTTCGTCACGCAGCCGGCCAGGGTACGCGCGATCGAGGCGCCCGACTGGCTGTGGCCGCGCCAGCCGCCGGTGCGCTTTCGCGCGGCGATCCCGACCGCGTGGCTGGAACTGAAGATCCGCGAGGGCAAGAACCGGCAGGTGCGCCGCATGACCGCCGCGGTCGGCTTTCCCACGTTGCGGCTGGTGCGGGTCGGGATCGGCCCGCTTGACCTGCGCGCCCTGGGGCTGGCGCCCGGCGAAAGCTGCGAGGTGTTCGCCGCCCAACTGGGACTGGCGGCCGTTGCTCGGCATGCCCGGCCGGATCCGGCGCGGCGGCCGGATGTATCGAAAGCCAGGACGGATGACACCAAGCGCCGCTCTCGTTACAAAAAAAAACAAATCGCGGGTCAACCCTGACGGCAACGGCCTCGTTCTTGTCGGGGACACGTCCTATCGCGCGTCATCATTTCCGACTTTTCTTATCCTTCGAGGTAATACGCCATGAAAAAACTGATCGCTGCTCTGGTTGTTGGCCTGTTCGCCACCGGCGCCTTCGCCCAGGCTTCGGCACCTGCTGCTGCCGACACTGCAGCGCCCGCGGCCACCAAGGAAGCCCCGAAGGCCGCCAAGAAGAAGACCACCACCAAGAAGCACAGCAAGAAGAAGGCCGCCGCGTCGGCCCCGGCTGCCCAGTAATTGCTGGCGCCCTCCCTGCCCCGTGCGTGCGCGAGGCAGGAAAGAAATGGCAGGCTGCCGCCAGGCGCCTGCCTTTTTTATTGCCGGTATAGGATTGTCGAGGTGCGGCGTACCGTCGGCCGCACATCAGCATGCCGCGTGTGCGCTATGCTTGCGGCTGCCGCGGCCCGCGCCATTTCAGACTGAACACCATGTCCTTCCTGTCCAAGACGCTGTTGTCACAATGCTCCTCCCTTGCCGGCCTGCTCGCGCTGAGCGCCGGGATCGCGCACGCGCAGGCCGCGCTGCCGATGGTGCCGCTCACTGCGGGCATGTTTGCGATCCAGGCGGAGGTTGCCGCCACGCCGGCGGCACGCGAGCAGGGACTGATGTACCGCACGACCATGGCCCCCAACGCCGGCATGCTGTTCGTGTTCGAGCAGAAGGCGGGCCACTGCTTCTGGATGCGCAATACCGAGCTGCCGCTGTCGATCGCCTTCCTGGCCGATGACGGCACCATCGTGAATATCGAGGACATGGCGCCGCGCACGGAGAGCAACCATTGCCCGAAGGCGGCGATCCGCTATGCGCTGGAAATGAACAAGGGATGGTTCACGCAGAAAGGCATCAAGGCCGGCGCGAAAATCGGCGGACTGCCGCAGCCTCGCTGAGGGCGGCAGCGCCAGGCGGCGCCGGCAGGAGCGCCGGCGCGGAGGGCAAGGGTCAGTCGCGGAAGTTGTTGAAGTCCAGCGGCGCCTCGGAAACATCCTTGCGCAGCATCGCCATCACGCTCTGCAGGTCGTCGCGCTTGGCGCCCGACACGCGCACCGCATCGCCCTGGATGCTGGCCTGCACCTTGATCTTGCTGTCCTTGATGATGCGCACGATCTTCTTGGACAGGTCGCCGGTCACGCCCTTCTTGATCGTGATCACCTGCTTGACCTTGTCGCCGCTGATCTTGTCGATCTTGCCGTAGTCCAGGAAGCGCACGTCCACGTTGCGCTTGGCCATCTTGTTGATCAGCACATCCTTGACCTGGCTCAGCTTGAAATCATCGTCGGCAAAGGCAGTCAGTTCATTTTCCTTCTGCTCGACCCGGGCGTCCGAGCCCTTGAAATCGAAGCGCGTCGAGATTTCCTTGTTAGCCTGCTCGACGGCATTCTTCACCTCGACCATGTTCGCTTCGCACACTACATCAAACGACGGCATTGCATTCTCCTTGTGATCCGTATGCCCGGAAGCCGGCCGCGCACGGCGCCTTCCGTATAATCCAGCCTACCTCGCAGTTCCGGGTCGCTTGCCTACCAGCGGCGGCCGCGTCACCTTTTCCTTGCATGGCAGATTTCCACGAATTCTATCCCCTGCGTCGCCACAATACATTCGGATTCGACGCGCGCGCGCGCTTTGCGGTGCATGTGCGCAGCGAAGCCGACCTGACCGCGGCACTGGCCGACCCGCGTGCCGACGGCCTGCCACTGGTGGTCCTGGGCGGCGGCAGCAATGTGGTGCTGACGGGCGACCTGGACGCGCTGGTGCTGCTGATGGAAATACCCGGCTACCAGCCGGAGGAGACTGGCGATGCCTGGCTGGTCACCGCCGGCGCCGGCGAGAACTGGAACGGACTGGTCAACCGCACCATCGCCGACGGCATGCCCGGGCTGGAAAACCTGGCGCTGATCCCCGGCACCGCGGGCGCGGCGCCGATCCAGAACATTGGCGCCTACGGGGTGGAGCTGCGCGAGCGCTTCGAAGGCGTGCGCGCCTATGATCGCCACACCGGCGCATTCGTCTGGCTGGACCTGCGGGCGTGCGGCTTCGGCTACCGCGACAGCCTGTTCAAGCGCGCCGGCGCCGGCCGCTACATCATCACGGCGGTGACGCTGAGCCTGCCCAAGGCGTGGCAACCGGTGCTGTCGTACGGGGAGCTGGCCCGCGAACTCGATGGCCGGGCTGCGCCCGATGCGGCCACGATTCGCGACGCCGTGGTCGCGATCCGCTCGCGCAAGCTGCCCGACCCGGCGCAAGTCGGCAATGCCGGCAGCTTCTTCAAGAACCCGCTGGTCAGCGCGGCACAGCGCGACGCGCTGTTGCAGGCCAATCCGGACCTGGTCAGCTACGCGCAGCCGGACGGCAGCTACAAGCTGGCCGCCGGCTGGCTGATCGACCGCTGTGGTTTCAAGGGCGTCAGCGACGGCCCGGTGGGCGTCTATGGCAAGCAGGCGCTGGTGCTGGTGCACCACGGCGGCGGCACCGGCGCGATGCTGCTGGCGCTGGCCAACCGCATCGCCGATGCGGTGCAGGCACGCTTTGGCGTGCGCATCGAACCGGAACCGGTGGTGCTGTAAAGCAGGCGGGCCAGGACTGACCCGCCGCGCCTGTCACGCGAAGTGGCAGACGTAGTCCAGCGTTTCCTGCACCTCGATATCGAAGCTGCTGTTGCCCGGCACGCTGAACTGCTGGCCCGCGCCGTAGGTCTGCCAGTCTTCCGAACCGGCCAGGCGCACGCGGCAGGTGCCGGCATTGATTTCCATGATCTCGGGCGCGCCGGTGTTGAAGGTCAGCGCGGCCGGGAAGATCACGCCCAGCGTCTTGCGGGTGCCGTCCGGGAACAGCACGGTATGGCTGACGCACTTGCCGTCAAAGTACAGGTTGGCTTTCTTGACGACCGACACGTTGTCGAACTGGCTCACTTCCATCTCCTTGGGTTTCTGTCCGAAAGACGTAAAAAGAGGGGCCATCGCGGCCCCTCCCCTGTTCACTCCGCGCCGCGCTGGTTCAGTAGCGGCCGCAGAGCAGGTATTCCATCAGCGCCTTCTGCACGTGCAGGCGGTTCTCGGCCTCTTCCCAGACCACGCTCTTGGGGCCGTCGATCACGGCGGCCTCGACTTCCTCGCCGCGGTGCGCCGGCAGGCAATGCATGAAGAGCGCGTCGGACTCGGCGCGGTCCATCATCGGGGTCGTGACCATCCAGTCCTTGAAAGCGCGCTTGCGGGCGTCGTTCTCGGCCTCGAAGCCCATGCTGGTCCAGACATCGGTGGTGACCAGGCTGGCGCCCTGGCAGGCCGTGAGCGGATCGTCGAAGACCTTGACCAGGCCCGCGGCAGACGCCGGCACCATGGCCGGATCGAGCTGGTAGCCCGGCGGCGCCGAGAAATGGAAGGAGAAGCCCAGACGCTCGGCGGCCTGGATCCAGGTGTAGGCCATGTTGTTGGCATCGCCGATCCACGCCACGGTCTTGCCGCGGATGCTGCCGCGCTGCTCGATGTAGGTGAAGACGTCGGCCAGCACCTGGCACGGGTGGTATTCGTTGGTCAGGCCGTTGATCACCGGCACGCGCGAATGCGCGGCAAAGCGCTCGATGATGTCCTGGCCGAAGGTGCGGATCATGATGATATCGACCATGCGCGAGATCACCTGCGCCGCATCCTCGATCGGCTCGCCGCGGCCCAGCTGCGAGTCGCGCGTGTTCAGGAACACCGCGTGGCCGCCCAGCTGGTGGATGCCGGCTTCGAACGACAGGCGCGTACGCGTGGAATTCTTCTCGAAGATCATGGCCAGCGTGCGGTCGTGCAGCGGGTGCCAGGTCTCGTAGTTCTTGAACTTGGCCTTCAGGATCCGCGCGCGATCCAGCAGGTACTCATACTCGTCGGGAGTGAAGTCGCTGAACTGGAGGTAATGCTTGATCGGGGTTGAGCTCATAAAACAAAGAAGGCGGCTCGGTGGGGACGCGCCGTCACGAAGTGTTCATGACTCAAGCGCGCCGCGGAGCCGCCTTTCGCGTCGCATACGCAATTTAACTGCAAGAATCATAAGGGATTATTTCTGCTTTGGCGAGTCCGGGACAACCCGGCACGAACTCGCGCCCTGCCCGGCGCGGTGCCGCTGACAGGTTCCCGACAGGATTTCGCCCTTATGCGCAACTCTTATATAAGATATAATACCCGCTGATTCACGCGGGGCCCGGCACACCCATGCCGCTGCCCGCCGCCGGCATCAAAAGTGCCCCCGCAAGACACCGACGCCCCGCCTTCCGGCTGGAACCAGCGCGAACCAAACGCGCCCCGGCCGCGTCAAACGGGCGCCCGTCCAGCGGGTTTACCGTCGAGTCATCCGCCTCACCCGCAGTGTCCAGCCTCATGAACCCCAACGTTCGCGAATACTTTATCCAAGGCATTACCAAGGAAGGCAAGACCTTCCGCCCGAGCGACTGGGCCGAACGACTGTGCGGCGTGATGGCGCAGTTCCGCCCCGAGGGCGACAGCGGCGACCCGCGCCTGACCTACTCCCCTTACGTGCGGCCGATCTTCGCCGGCAACGTCAAATGCGTGGTGGTGGACGTGCGGCTGCGCGATATTGAACCGAAGGCGCTGGATTTCGTGCTGAATTTTGCGCGCGACAACAACCTGCAGCTGGTTGAAGCCTGTTCGCTGGAATAAGCCTGCCGGCCTGGCGCCGGAAAGCAAAAAAGCTCGTCGGATGACGAGCTTTTTTGTTGGCGGATGCCTGGGCACCCGCCTCTGCTGGACCGCCGGGGCGGCCCGGGCAGTGATCAGGCAGCCATCGACTTGATGGCGGCCGACAGGCGCGACTTGTGACGTGCAGCCTTGTTCTTGTGCACGATCTTCTTGTCGGCGATGCTGTCGATCACGGCTTGCGAGTTCTTGAAGATCTCGGCGGCAGCGGCCTTGTCGCCAGCGACGATGGCCTTGCGGACGGCCTTGACGGCGGTGCGCAGGCGCGAACGCAGGCTGGAGTTGTGAGCGTTCTGGGCAACGGCCTGGCGGGCGCGCTTGCGAGCTTGTGCGGAATTTGCCATGTAAAAATATCCTGAATTCAGATGCGTGCCGCGGGGGACACAACAATTAAGTCATATCGAGCGACCCGGGATGCACTGACACACGAATCCGGAACGCAACTGTCCTTGTGAATCGGCAATTATACACAGATGCCGGCACACAAAGCAACACGACGGACACTTTGCCAGCTCGGGCCGGGCGGGCGCCGGGCCGATCCGTATAATAAGCGCCACATTGTGCCGGGGCACATGGCGCGCCGGCAACTTTATCGCCCGGACCGCGTCTCAGAGGCGTCCCCGGCATGCGGTGCGCCCGCACCGATCCACCGTCCCGCACCGACCCGCACCTTGAACCTGCTCAAAGCGCTCGCCACCATCAGCAGCCTGACGATGCTCTCGCGCATCACCGGCCTCGTGCGCGAGATCCTGATCGCCCGCGCCTTTGGCGCGTCGGAGATGACCGACGCGTTCAACGTGGCCTTCCGCATTCCCAACCTGCTGCGCCGCATTTTCGGCGAAGGCGCGTTCTCGCAGGCCTTCGTGCCGATCCTGGGCGAATACCACGCCAAGCGCGGCGACGAGCCGACCAAGGCACTGATCGACGCCGTCGCCACGGTCATGACCTGGGTGCTGATGGGCGTGTCACTGCTTGGCGTGATCGGGGCGCCGCTCGTGATGACCGCGGTCGCCACCGGCTTCCGCGGGCAAAGCGAGACCTATACCGCGGCCGTGTTCATGACGCGGGTGATGTTCCCGTATATCGGCCTGATCTCGCTGGTGGCGCTGGCGTCCGGCATCCTCAATACCTGGCGCAAGTTCGCGGTGCCGGCCTTCACGCCGGTGTTGCTGAACCTGTGCCTGATCATCGCGGCCCTGTTCGTCGGCCCGCACATGGACCAGCCGATCTACGCGCAGGCGTGGGGCGTGCTGGTTGGCGGCGTGCTGCAACTGGCGATCCAGGTGCCGGCGCTGCGGCGCCTGGGCGTGATGCCGCGGCTGAGCTTCAACCTGCGCGCGGCGTGGTCCGATCCCGGCGTGCGCCGCATCCTGCGGCAGATGGGGCCGGCGCTGCTGGCCGTGTCGGTGGCGCAGATCAGCCAGATCATCAATACCAATATCGCCTCGCGGCTGGCCGCGGGCAGCGTCTCCTACCTGACCTATGCCGACCGGCTGATGGAGTTCCCGACCGCGCTGCTGGGCGTGGCGTTGGGGACGATCCTGCTGCCGAGCCTGTCCAAGGCCAACGCCTCGGGCGACCATGCCGAGTACTCGAGCCTGCTCGACTGGGGCCTGCGCCTGACCTTCCTGCTGGCGGTGCCCTGCGCGGTAGGGCTGTTCGTGTTCGGCGCGCCGTTGACCGCCGTGCTGTTCAACTACGGCAAGTTCGACGCCCACGCGGTCGAGATGACGCGCCAGGCGCTGGTCTCGTACGGCGTCGGCCTGATGGGGCTGATTTCGATCAAGATCCTGGCGCCTGGCTTCTATGCGCGCCAGGATATCCGCACGCCGGTGAAGATCGCGCTGCTGGTGCTGGTGATCACGCAGGCCTGCAACTATGCGTTCGTGCCGTGGATCAGCCATGCCGGGCTGGCGCTGTCGATCAGTGCCGGCGCCACCATCAACGCGCTGCTGCTGTTCTTCGGCCTGCGCCGGCGCGGCCTGTACCGGCCGGCGCCGGGCTGGTGGCTGTTCCTGGCGCAGTTGGGCGCCTCGGTGCTGCTGCTGTCCGGCATGCTGCTCTGGTTCGCGCGCAACTTCGACTGGATCGGGCTGGGCGCGACGCCGCTTCTGCGCGTCGCGCTGCTGGCTTCGTGCCTGGTACTTGCAGCGGTGGTCTACTTCGGTACACTGTGGCTCATGGGACTGCGCTACTCTGCCTTCAGGCGCCGCGCCGGCTGATGGGCCAGCGAATCTGCCAACGCATGGGCCACCTAATGAGCCGGCAATGGTGACCCACGCTGCGCGCGGTGCCGGCGGCTGCACCGGGAAACCGACATGACATCCACCAAAGTCCTGGATTATTTCGCCAGCCTTGTGGCCGACGAAAACGGCATCCCGCTGACCGAAACCGCGCTGTCCATCGCGCAGGACGCCTACCCCGACCTGGACCTGCAGGCCGAGCTTGCGGCGCTGGACGTGCTGGCGCTGCGCCTGAAGCGCCGGATCGCCGAAGGCACCCCCGCGATCCAGCGGCTGCGCCTGCTGAACCATTTCTTCTATCGCGACCTCGGTTTCGGCCCGAACGCGAACGACTACTACGACCCCGACAACTCCTACCTGAACGTGGTGCTGCGCCAGCGCCGCGGCATCCCGATCTCGCTTGCGGTGCTGTTCATGGAGCTGGGCCAGCAGATCGGCCTGCCGCTCAAGGGCGTGTCGTTCCCCAATCATTTCCTGCTGCGCATGACGATTCCGGCCGGCGAGGTGATACTGGACCCGCTCACCGGCGAGACCCTGTCGAAGGAACAGCTGCAGGAAATGCTGGATCCGTACCTAGAGCGTGAAGGCATCAGCGATGCCAGCCAGGTACCGCTGGGCTTGTTCCTGCGCGCGGCCAGCCACCGCGAGATCGTCGCGCGCATGTTGCGCAACCTGAAGGCGATCTACCTGCAGGAGTCGCGCTGGCAGCGGCTGCTGGCGGTGCAGAACCGCCTGGTGATCCTGCTGCCGGGTTCGATCGAGGAAGTGCGCGACCGGGGCCTGGCCTATGCCAACCTGGAGTGCTTCCGCCCCGCGCTGGCCGACCTGGAAGCCTATGTCCTGGCCCGGCCCGATGCGGCCGATATCGGCCAGATCCGCGAGCGCATGCCCGCGCTGCGGATGATGAGCCGCAGCCTCAACTAAGAACCCGTTTCATAGTGAAAAAGGGGCGCAAAGGCTGCGTGACCTCACTGGCTTAGCGCTCCACGCGCGAAGGCCGGCGGCGATTGCCGCGCACCAGCTTCCACAGCCCGCCCAGCACCAGCGGCACCACGGCCGCCCCGATGCCGGCCAGCACGATCAGGTTCAGGTACTGGCGGATAAACGGCAGGTTGCCGAAGAAGTAGCCGGCGAACACCAGGCCCACCACCCAGGCCACGGCGCCGACCACGTTGAACATCTGGAAGCGCGCAAAGGTCATCTGCGACACGCCCGCGACGAACGGGGCGAAGGTACGCACGATCGGCACGAAGCGCGCCATCACCAGCGTCTTGCCGCCGTGCCGCTCATAGAAGTCATGGGTGCGGCGCAGCGCATCCTGGTCCAGGAAGCGCCACTGGTGGTCGAACACCTTGGGCCCGATCCAGCTGCCCACCAGGTAGTTGACGGTATTGCCGGAAATCGCCGCCACCAGCAGCAGGCCGATCAGTGCCCACTCGTTCATGGCGCCGGTTGCGCAGAAGGCGCCCGCGATAAACAGCAGCGAGTCGCCCGGCAGGAACGGCACCACCACCAGCCCCGTTTCCGCGAACACAATCAGGAATAGGATGGCATAGACCCAGTGGCCGTACTGGTCGATGACCGTGCCGAGATATTTGTCGACATGCACCAGCATGTCGATGAGCTGCAAAGCGAGATCCAAGTCGTTCCCCGTTGTTGGTTTGGTTGACTGCGTTCGGTCCGATGCGGCCCGGGCCGCCCTGGCCTGAATCATACAAGAGCCACCGCTCCAATCCGTCACCTGCGGCGCCTTTGTGCGTCCGACTCCGTGCGAGCGTCCACGTATAATCGCCGGATGCCTGCCTCCGCCTCCAGCACCGCCCTGCGCACCACCCAGCAGCCGCGCCCGATCCGGCCGCTGCCGGACCAGCTCATCAGCCAGATCGCCGCCGGCGAAGTGGTGGAACGACCGGCCTCGGTGGTCAAGGAGTTGCTGGAAAACGCGCTCGACGCCGGCGCCACGCAGCTCGGCATCCGGCTGGAAGAAGGCGGCGTGCGGCGCATCGTCATCACGGACAATGGCTGCGGCATCCCTGCTGCCGAGTTGCCGGTCGCGCTGATGCGCCACGCCACCAGCAAGATTGCTTCGCTCGACGAACTGGAATCGGTGCTGACGCTGGGCTTCCGCGGCGAGGCCCTGGCCTCGATCGCCTCGGTGTCCCAGCTGGCCCTGACCAGCCGCACCGCGGCCGATGCCCATGCCACCCAGGTCAGCGCCGATACCGGCACGGTGCAGCCTGCCTCGGGCGGGGTCGGCACCACCGTCGACGTGCAGCATCTCTACTTCAACACGCCAGCGCGCCGAAAGTTCCTCAAATCGGAGCAAACCGAGCTGGGACACTGCCTGGAGATGGTGCGGCGCGTGGCGCTGGCGCGGCCCGACGTGACCATCTCGGTCCACCACAACGGCAAGCCGCTGGAACACTGGAATGCCGGCGACGTCGCCACCCGTACCGCGCAGGTGCTGGGCACTGACTTTGCCCGCGCCCGCCTGCCAGTGGACGAAGAGGCCGATACGCTGCACCTGTATGGCTTTGCCGGGCTGCCCACCGCCTCGCGCGGGCGGCCGGACCAGCAGTATTTCTTTGTCAACGGCCGCTTCGTGCGCGACAAGCTGCTCAACCACGCGGCGCGCAGCGCCTACCAGGACGTGCTGCACGGCGACCGTTTCCCGTCCTATGTGCTGTGCCTGGACCTGCCGCCGGAGATGGTCGACGTCAACGTGCATCCGTCGAAGATCGAAGTGCGCTTCCGTGAATCGCGCGCCGTGCACCAGTTCGTCTACCACGCGGTGCAGCGCTGCCTGGCGCGGCAGGCCGGCGGGAACGGCGACAGCCTGCATACCGACGCCGACGGCGAGATCACCCTTCCGCCTGGCGGTGCGATACCGGCGGGCGGCGCACGGCCGGGCTATGGTGGCGGCAGCGGCGGCGGCGGCCAGTGGATCAACTATTCCGCGGCACGCCAGACCGAACTCGGCATCGCCCAGCCGCGCCAGGCCTACCTGGGCATGGTGCGCGATGCCGCCGCACCGGCAGCGCGGCCCTATGGCGCCATGCCCGGCACCCCGGCGCAACCGCCGGCCTGGCTGGCCGACGCCCAGGCGGCACGCGCCGACGACCCGCCCGGCGTGCTGGACCGGCTGCCGCCAGCCGCGCGCGCCGGCTTTGCCGATCCTGCCGACGCCCCCGACGACCACCCGCTCGGCTACGCCATCGCCCAGCTGCATGGCATCTATGTGCTGGCGCAGAATGCGCGCGGCCTGGTGCTGGTGGACATGCATGCGGCGCACGAACGCATCCTGTACGAGCAGATCAAGGCCGGCCTGGACGCGCGCGACCTGGCGGTGCAGCCGCTGCTGATCCCAGTCACGCTGCCCGGCAGCCCGGTCGAGATCGGCGTGGCCGAAGAACACCAGGAGACACTGACGCTGCTGGGCTTCGATATCGCCCCGGTGTCGCCCACCACGCTGGCGGTGCGAGCGGTGCCGGCGCTGCTGCAGCAGGCCGATGCCGAAGCGCTGGCGCGCGACGTGCTGCGCGACCTGCATGCCTATGGCGGCTCGCGCGTGCTGGCCGAGCGCCGCAATGAACTGCTGGCCACCCTCGCCTGCCACAGCGCGGTGCGCGCCAACCGCAAGCTCACGCTCGAGGAAATGAACGCGCTCTTGCGCCAGATGGAGCAGACCGAGCGCGCCGACCAGTGCAACCACGGCCGCCCCACCTGGGTGCAACTGACCGTGACCGAGCTGGACCGGCTGTTCCTGCGCGGGCAATAAGCCGCTCGCCCCACGATTCACCCAAGGCTTTCGATGTCCGCCGTACCCCACTATTCCGCCACGCATCCGCCCGTGGTCTGCCTGCTCGGCCCCACCGCCTCGGGCAAGACCGCGGCCGCGCTGGCGCTGGCGGCCGACGCGCCGGTGGAGATCATCAGCCTGGATTCGGCGCTGGTGTACCGCGAGATGGATATCGGCACCGCCAAGCCCACGCGCGAAGAACTTGCAGCCGCGCCGCACCACCTGATCGACATCATCGACCCGGCCGACAGCTACTCCGCGGCGCAGTTCGTCACCGATGCCGAACGGCTGATCGCACAGATCCGCGCACGCGGCCATGTGCCGCTGATCGTCGGCGGCACCATGTTGTACTACAAGGCACTGACGCAGGGGCTCAATGACCTGCCCCAGGCCGATGCCGCGCTGCGCGCGGAGCTGGACCAGCTTGCCGCCGAGCGCGGCTGGCCGGCGCTGCATGCGATGCTGGCCGAGGTCGACCCGGTCACCGCGACGCGGCTCGCGCCCAATGACGCGCAGCGCATCCAGCGCGCGCTGGAAATCCATCGCCTGTCCGGCCAGCCGATGTCGGCGCTGCTGGCGCGCCAGGCCGAGGGCCGCACCTTTGCCGGCGCGGCGGACCAGCGCTTCCGCGTGATTGCGCTGGAGCCATCGGACCGCCTGGCGCTGCACGCGCGGATCGCGCAGCGTTATGACGCGATGCTGGCCAACGGCTTTATCGAGGAAGTCGAGCGGCTGCGCAGGCGCGGCGACCTGCATCCGGGCTTGCCGTCGATCCGCTGCGTCGGCTACCGGCAGGTATGGGAGTACTTGGACGGCGACGCCGATTTCGCCACCATGCGCGAGCGCGGCGTCGCCGCCACGCGCCAGCTGTGCAAGCGCCAGCTGACCTGGCTGCGCAGCACGCCGGAGCGGCTGGTGGTGGATTGCCTGGCGCCCGGGTATGTCGACCAGGTGCGCAAGCTGGCGGACTTCGGGCACTGACCCGATTGCATGCAAACTGGCGCGGCAAGTGACGCACAGGCGATAATTCCGAATCCCTGTTTTCCGGAAAGCCGACCCAGCATGTCCAAGCCCGCCTTCACGCTCCGCCCCGCCACCGCCGCCGACAGCGAGACGCTGTTCAACCTGATCCTGGCGCTGGCCGAATACGAAAAGCTGACGCATATCGTCGAAGCCACGCCGCAGAAGATCCAGGATGCACTGTTCGGCGCCACGCCGCATGCCGAAGCGGTGCTGGTCGAAGTCGACACCGCTGGCGGCCGGCAAGCCGTCGGCTTTGCCCTCTTCTTCCACAATTTCTCGACCTTCCTGGCCAGGCCCGGCCTGTACCTGGAAGACCTGTATGTTGATCCGGCATGGCGCGGCCACGGCCTGGGCAAGGCGCTGCTCAAGCACCTCGCGGCGCTGGCGGTCGAGCGCGGCTGTGGCCGCTTCGAATGGTCGGTGCTGGACTGGAACCGGCCGTCGATCGACTTTTATCAGGCCATGGGCGCCGACGTGCTGCCCGACTGGCGCATCTGCCGCGTGACCGGCGAGGCGCTGGACAAGCTCGGCGAGCAGTAAGACGGCAACCGGTCCGACGCCGGTGTTATACACTTGATGGCGAACCGCCATACAATAACGACACCGACTGTCTTTTTTCCGGGCCGCCAACGCCGACCGCCATGCCACGAACCAAAGCCGACCTGCCCGCTACCGACGGTATCAATGAGACCGACGCGGACAGCGCGCGCGGCGCGTCGGTCGAGGCCATCGCCGACCGCATCCTGACCGCGATCTGGGAGCACCGGCTGCCGCCGGGCACCAAGCTGGTCGAGGAAAAGCTGGGCGGCGTGTTCGGCGTGAGCCGCACCAAGGTGCGGCTGGCCTTCGCCAAGCTGGCGCATGAGGGCGTGCTGACGGTGCATCCCAACCGCGGCACCTTCGTCTCCAGCCCGAGCGTGGCCGAAGCGCGCCAGGTGCTGCATTCACGCCACCTGCTGGAACCCGCGCTGGTGCGCGACCTCGCCGGCGCCATCGGCGCGCCGGGCGTGCGCGCGCTGCGCGAGACCACGCGCCAGGAAGCACAGGCGCGAGACAGCAACGACCGCCGCGCCATCATCCGGCTGTCGGGCGAGTTCCACTGCAAGCTGGCGGAAATGACCGGCAACCAGTACCTGGGCAAGTACATGCGCGAGCTGTGCTCGCTGACCTGCCTGATCATCGCGCTCTATGACGCGCCGGGCGTGCCGTCGTGCCCGCACCATGAACACGACGACATCGTCGATGCACTGGAAGCCGGCGACGGCGAGCGCGCCGCGCGGCTGATGACCGAGCACCTCGGCCATGTCGAAAGCACGCTGCGGCTGCAGGCGCCGGCCGAGGAAAAGGTCGATCTGGAAGCGGTATTCGCCGCGGTCTGAGCCGCGGCGTCATCGGAAGGGAAGCGGCTTAGCGGTGCTCGATGCGCGCCGCCAGCGCCGCGGGCAAACCCAGCGTGGGCTTGGCATCCGGGCGGCGGAACGTGCCCGCGGTGGCCTTGCGCGGCTGCAGCGCGACCAGCGCCTCGGCCTGCTTGACGGCGGCGGCCATCTGGTCGACCACCGGCACCGGAATGCGGTCGCGCACGCGCGCGGCCAGGCCGGCCAGCGGCGCGCCGGCCAGGATCACCACATCGGCTTCATCCTCCGCCACGGCGCGGTTGGCCAGTTCCACCAGCACGGCTTCCTTCTCTTCCTGCACATCCGACACCGAGGCAAAGCTGCCGTCCAGCATGCGGATGCCGGCCAGCCGGCTGCGCAGGCCATGCATGTCCACGCACTCCTCATACCAGGGCCCCAGCGCCCGCGCAAAAGTCACGATGGCAAAGCGCCGGCCCAGCATGCAGGCCGACAGCATCGCCGCCTCGGCCATGCCCACCACCGGCAGGTCGAACAGTTCGCGCGCGCCCATCAGGCCGGGGTCGCCAAAGGCCGCGATGATGGCCGCGTCGAACTGGCCATGGTGCTCGGCCAGCATCTCCAGCGCGATGGCGCCGCCGATCTGCGCCTCGGCGCGCGTGGCGATATAGGGCACGCCGCGGCTGGCGGTCAGCGGCACCAGCTCGGTGCCGGGGGCCGCGGCCTCGGTGGCCGCCGCCATCAGCCGCGCGGTGATGCCTTCGCTTGTATTGGGATTCAGGACAAGGATTCGCATGACGGTTATCCGGCAGGGTTGAGCAGCGGCGCCAGCACGCTCTCGGCCAGCCTGGCCGCGGCCAGCACGCTGCGGTCGGCACCGCGCGGGCCGGCGATCTGCAGGCCCGCCGGCAGCCCGTCGCGGCCGTGGCCGCAGGGCACCGAGATTGCCGGCGCCAGCGCATGGTTGAAGAAGGGCGTGAACACCGCATGGGCGCGCGGCTCCACCGCCACGCCGCCGATCCGCTCCGGCCCCAGCCGGTCGTTGCGCCACGCCACGCACGGTGTGGTCGGGCACAGCAGCAGGTCATAGCGGGTAAAGAACCCGGCCACGGCCAGCGCGATCTGGTGGCTGGCTTCGCGCGCGCGCGCCACATCGGCGCCGCTCCAGGCCAGCCCGCGCTCGATCTGGCGCGCCACGTCGGGATCGAACACCTCCGGGTCGCGGCGCCAGGCCTCGCCGTAGAGATTGGCCAGGCCGACATGCTGCAGCGGCATCAGCGCGGCCTCGTCGGCGCCCTTTGGCCAGGCCGGGTCGGCACGCTCGATGGTCAGGCCCGCGGCCTGCAGCCGGGTCACGGCCTGCTCGAAGGCCTGCGCGACATCGTCGTCGACCGGGGTGTCCAGGCCCAGGCGCGGACTGACCGCGATCTTCAGCGTATGCAGCGGGCGCGCGGCGCCAAGCGAGAAACCCAGCGTATCGGGATCGCGCGGATCGGCGCCGGCCAGCGCCTCGAACATCAGCTCGGCGTCGGCCACCGTGCGCGTGATCGGCGCAATCACCTGGATGCCGTTGAAGGCATGGGGAAAGCCGACTGAATCGGGAATCGCGCCGTAAGAAGGCTTGAAGCCGACCACGCCCGCATGCGCGGGCGGGCGCCGGCTGGAACCGCCGCCGTCGGTGCCCAGCGCCAGCGGCGCCATGCCGGCCGCCACCGCCACCGCGCAGCCGCCAGACGAGCCGCCCGCAGTCAGCGTGGCATCGAGCGGATGGCGTGTCAGCCCGTAAACCTTGTTGGTGGTCAGGCCCTTGCAGGCGAACTCCGAGGTATTGCCCATGCCGAGCACGATCGCGCCGGCCTGGCGCAGGCGCTCGACCGCAATCGCGTCGGCGGGCGCAATGAAGTCGCGGTACAGCTGCGAACCCTGCGTGACGCGGCGGCCCTGGCTCCAGATCACGTCCTTGACGATCACCGGCACGCCCGCCAGCAGCGGGCGCTCCCCCTGCGCAAGGCGCGCGCGCAGCTGCGCCAGGTCGGCATCGACCAGCTCCTGGCGCAGCTCGAACACGGCGTTGAGTTGGTCATTGCACGCCGCGATGCGGGCCTGGAAGGCGGCGACCACCTCGGCGGGATCGAGGCGGCCGGCGGCGACGCGGGCCGCGATAGTGGTGGCGTCCAGGCGGCTGGTCAGTTCCATGTCAGTCGTTTCAGTCAAAGCATCGGCAAGGCTGCCGTCACAGGCTGCCGCCCGAGGTGCGATAGCGCGGCCTGGCCATCTCCGGCAGGCCGCACGGCAGGAACTGGCCGTGGCCGGCCTCGGCCAGCACCTCGCCCTCATGCGCCACCACCTTGCCGCGCACCAGCGTGGTCACCGGCCAGCCGGTCACGCGCACGCCTTCGTACGGGGTGTAGTCGACCGCATGGTGCAGGTCGGCGTTGCGGATCGTCACTTCACGCTGCGGATCCCAGATCGCCAGGTCGGCATCGGCGCCGATGGCGATGGTGCCCTTGCGCGGATGCAGGCCGTAGAGCTTGGCGGGGTTGGTCGAGGTCAGCGCGACGAACTGGTTGACCGAGATGCGGCCGCCCACCACGCCAGCCGAGAACAGCAGCGGCAGCCGCGTTTCCAGCCCGGGGATGCCGTTGGGGATGTACTGGAACGGGACCTCCTTGCCGCCAGGCTTCTTGCCCTGCGCGTCTTCGTAGCGGAACGGTGCATGGTCGGACGAGAAGATGGTGAAGAGGCCGTCGGCCAGGCCGTCCCAGATCACTTCCTGGTTGCCGCGGTCGCGCGGCGGCGGGCTGCACACGCACTTGGCGCCGTGGTAGCCGGGCTGGTCGAGGTCTTCCGCAGTCAGGAACAGGTACTGCGGGCAGGTCTCGGCAAAGATCTTCATGCCGCGGTTGCGCGCCCAGCGGATCTGCTCCACCGCTTCCTTGCCCGATACATGGACGATCAGGATCGGCACGTCGACCAGCTCGGAGAACGTGATGGCGCGGTGCGTGGCCTCGCGCTCGATCGCCATCGGGCGCGCCAGCGCGTGGAACTTCGGCGCGGTGTTGCCCGCCGCTCCGAGCTTCTCGGTCAGCCAGGCGATGCAGTCCGAGTTCTCGGCGTGCACCATCACCAGCCCGCCCTCCTGGCGCGCCACCGACAGCACCTCAAGGATCTCGCGGTCGTTCAGCTTGAGGTCGTCGTAGGTCATGTAGATCTTGAACGACGAATAGCCCTCACGGATCAGGCCAGGCAGCTCGTCGTTCAGCACCGCCTCGGTCGGATCGGACACGATCAGGTGGAAGGCGTAGTCGACCACGGCCTGGCCGCCGGCGCGCTGATGGTAGTCGGTGACCGCCGCGCGCAGCGAATGGCCCTTCTCCTGCGCGGCAAACGGAATCACCGTGGTGGTGCCGCCGCACGCCGCCGAGACCGAGCCGGTGCGGAAGCCATCAGCCATCTTCAGGCCATCCGGCATGGGCTGGTCCAGGTGGCAGTGCGCATCGACGCCGCCCGGCAGCACCAGCTTGCCGCTGGCGTCGATGGTCTGCGCCGCCTCGCCCAGGTCAAGGCCAAGCTGCACGATGCGGCCGCCGGCGATGCCGATATCGCACTGCATGGTGTCGCTGGCGGTCACCACGGTGCCGTTGCGGATGATCAGGTCGAACTGTTTCACGATACTGCTCACGAAAAGGTTGGGACGGCGGCGCTCAGTGGTCCGCGTCGGACAGGTGCATGTGTGCGGTTTCGCGCGCGGCGGCAGCGGCCACTGCGATCAGCGCGCACACCGCCGCCAGGTAGAGGGCCACCGGCGTGGTGCTACCGAAGCGGTCGAGCAGGCCCACCGCGATCAGCGGGGCCAGCGCGCCACCGAACACGCCGGCAAACTGGAAGCCGAGCGAGGCACCAGTCACGCGCACCCGGGTGGCGAACAGCTCGGGCAGGAACGAGGCCAGCGGCGAGAACATGAACGACACCAGCACCATGCCGACGAACGAGCCCAGCATGATCAGCGCCGGGCTGCCGGTCTTGATCATCGCGAAGAAGACAAAGGCCCACACCGCGCCGCCGACGCCGCCGATCATCAGCACCGGGCGGCGCCCGATGCGGTCCGCCAGCAGGCCGGCGATCGGGATGAACAGGATCTGCGCCAGCGCGCCCAGCAGTACGGCATTGAGCGCGATGCTCTTGGGCAGGCCCAGCTTGGTCGGCACGAAGTACAGCAGGAACAGGGTGAACACATAGAAGGCGATGTCGCCGCCCAGCCGCGCGCCAAAGGCGATCAGCAGCTGCTTCTTGTAGTTGCGCAGCACTTCCATGATCGGCGCGCGCGCTTCCGCATGCGATTCCTCGAGCTTCTCGAACATCCCGGATTCACGCACGTTGGCGCGGATGTAGAGGCCGACGCCGACCAGCAGCGCCGACAGCAGGAACGGCACGCGCCAGCCCCAGCTGAGGAAGGCTTCTTCCGAAACCTGCCAGGTCACCAGCGCGAACACGCCGTTGGCCAGCAGCAGGCCGATCGGCGCCGCCAGCTGCACCAGGCTGCCGAGGATGCCGCGCCGCTTTCCTTCAGGGTCCAGCTCGTTGACCATGATCGCCGCCCCGCCCCACTCGCCGCCCAGGGCCAGGCCCTGCACCACGCGCAGCAGCACCAGCAGCGCCGGCGCCAGCGCGCCCGCGGCGGCATAGGTCGGCAGCAGGCCGATGCCGAAGGTGGCCAGGCCCATCATCAGCAGCGTGATGATCAGGATCGACTTGCGGCCCATCTTGTCGCCGAAGTGGCCAAAGATCGCCGCACCCAGCGGCCGCGCCACGAAGGCCACGCCGTAGCTGGCAAAGGATAGCAGCGTCGCGGTCAGCGGATCGCTCTGCGGGAAGAACAGCTTGGGGAAAACCAGCGCGGCGGCCGATCCGTAGATGAAGTGGTCGTAGAACTCGAGCGTGGTGCCGGCCAGGCTGGCCCCGGCGACACGCGCGACGGATTGCTTCTGGGGCGACGCGCCGTTCTTGGCAGGTGCGTCGATGCTGACTGCTTGCATGGTGGATCCTCCGATGGTCCCTGGCCTGCCCTGGCGCGCGGTGATGGTCCCCGGCGTCGCATTCGGGCGTTGTCTCCGACGCGGCATGCGTGTGCGGCGCCTTTGCTCAGTACATTAGGATATAAACCGCCATACAATCAAGTTGAATTTTGTTTGTCAGATTTGGTGCGCGTGCATGGGGGGTTTTGGTGCAATGCACCAGGATGGGTGTTGTTTGGGTTGGGGCGATGCGGCCGCATGGCGCCAGGCCATAAACAAAAACGGCGCATACCCAAAGGCATGCGCCGCTCTCACAGCAAAACCACAGAAACAGATCAGACCACGATCGTCTGCGCCTCGCCTTCCGCACGTGCGCGGATCTCACCAATCTCCCACACCGCCTCACCAGCCGCTTGCAGGTGACGAATAGCGCGCTCAGCGTCTTCCTTGGCCACGATCACCACCATGCCGATGCCGCAGTTGAACACGCGGTGCATTTCGTCGTCGGCCACGCGGCCCTGCGCCTGCAGCCACTGGAACAGCGGCGGCAGCGTCCAGGCATCGCGCTTGAGCACGGCGGTGACGTCCTGCGCCAGCACGCGCGGCACATTCTCGGTCAGGCCGCCGCCGGTGATATGCGCCATGCCCTTGACCGGCAGGGTTTCGATCAGCGACAGCAGCGGCTTCACATAGATCCGCGTCGGCGCCATGATCGCGTCCTGCAGGCGCTGGCCGTGGAAGTCGGCATTCAGGTCCGGCTTGGCCACTTCGATGATCTTGCGCACCAGCGAGTAGCCGTTGGAGTGCGCACCCGACGAAGCCAGGCCCAGCACCACGTCGCCCGGGGTGATGGTGCTGCCGTCGATGATCTTCTTCTTTTCGACCGCGCCGACGGCAAAGCCGGCCAGGTCGTATTCGCCGTCCGGGTACATGCTCGGCATTTCGGCGGTTTCGCCGCCGATCAGCGCGCAGCCGGCCAGTTCGCAACCGCGGGCGATGCCCTGGATCACGGTGGCGGCGGTGTCCACGTCCAGCTTGCCGCAGGCGAAGTAGTCGAGGAAGAACAGCGGCTCGGCACCCTGCACCAGGATGTCGTTGACACTCATGGCGACCAGATCCTGGCCGACGGTGTCATGGCGGTTGAGCTGGAAGGCGAGCTTGAGCTTGGTGCCCACGCCGTCGGTGCCCGACACCAGCACCGGCTCCTGGAACTTCTTCGACAGTTCGAACAGCGCACCGAACCCGCCGATGCCCGCCATCACGCCCTCGCGCATGGTGCGCTTGGCAAACGGCTTGATGCGGTCGACCAGTGCGTCGCCGGCATCGATATCAACACCGGCGTCGCGGTAGGAAAGGCCTGCCTGGCCGGCGGTCGGGGATGCGCTCATGGGAACCTGCTTGTCCTGGAGGAAATAAAGTGAGGAATTCGGCGCTCGGGTCACCGCGGCTTCCGTTGCTTGGCATCGGAAGGCGGACGCGAGTCCAGTAGAATTGCAATTTTAACGGATAGAGGCCCCCCGCTTCCAGTTTCCGGCGAGATTCCGCCGCAAACAGCGCTGTCGCCCGTTCCCCCCAACTATTTGATGAATGCCCCGCTGTTGAACCAAGAGGCCAAGCGCATCCTGCTCTGGATCGTCGTGGCCGTCGCGCTGTTCGCCGCCATCATCGCGCTGGCGCCGGTGCTGACGCCGTTCCTGTTCGCGTTCATCTTCGCCTATATCCTGAACCCGGGCGTTGACTGGCTGCAGCGCCGCCGCGTGCCGCGCGCGGTGGGCGTAACGCTGATGATCCTGCTGCTGACGGTGATCTGCGTGATGCTGGTACTGCTGGCGATCGCAGTTCTGCAACGCGAGATCCCGCAGGTGCACGAGCAATTGCCGATCCTGCTGAAGAAGCTCAATTCGGTGGTTTCGCCCCGCCTGGCCGAGTTCGGCGTACGCGTGCGCTTTGACTTCCCCGGCCTGCGCAACATGCTGTCGGACCGTTTCTCGGCCAGCCCGGAAGACCTGCTGGTGGTGTTGCTGAACTACGTCAAGATGTCGGGCTCCGCGCTGATCACGGTGGCCGGCATCGTCTTTATCGTGCCCATCGTCATGTTCTACCTGATGATGGACTGGCACATGGTGATGCGCCGCATCGAGGGCGTGGTGCCGCGCCGCTGGGTGCCCAAGGTGCGCGAACTGACCAACGAGACCGACGCGCTGCTGTCGCAATACCTGCGCGGCCAGATCCTGGTGATGGTGATCCTGGCGGCAATCTACTCGATCGGCCTGACCATCGCCGGCTTCGATATCGGCGTGCCGGTCGGGGTCTTCACGGGGCTGGCGGTGTTTATCCCGTATATTGGCTTTGGTGTCGGGCTGGTCATGGCGGTCCTGGCCGCGCTGCTGCAGTTCGGCAACTGGTACGGGCTGGCCGCGGTGGCGGTGGTCTACGGCTTCGGCCAGTTTATTGAGAGCTTTTACCTGACCCCGCGCCTGGTGGGCGAACGCATCGGCCTGCACCCGCTGGTGGTGATCTTCGCGCTGCTCGCCTTCGGCCAGCTGTTCGGCTTCTTCGGCGTGCTGCTGGCGCTGCCGACCTGTGCCGTGCTGCTGGTCGGCGCGCGGCAGCTGCGGCGGGTTTACCTGGCCAGCGACCTGTACCGAAAATAACGGCTGCCCCACTGCTGCCCACACCTGCAAGTTAGCCATACGTCATGTCCCCGCGTCCCAAGCAACTGTCGCTCGAGCTGGGCAGCCCGCCGCCTTCGACCTTCGAGAATTTCGTGGTGGCATCCAACCGCGAGGCGGTGCAGCGCCTGCGCGAGCTGCCCGCCGCGCTCGCCCAGGAGCACGCCAGCGACCGGCTGGTCTACCTGTGGGGCGAGGTCGGCTGCGGCCGTACCCACCTGCTGCACGCGGTATGCGAGGCCGGGCCGCAGCACGGCATCCGCAGCCGCTACCTGAGCCCGCACCACCCGCTGTCGGACTTCCTGTTCGATCCCTGGTGCCAGCTCTACACCGTCGATGACGTCGAGTTGCTGGATGAAGCGCGCCAGATCGCGGTGTTCTCGCTCTACAACGAGGTGCGCGCCCACGTGCGCACCGCGCTGGTGGTGGCCGGCGGCCTGGCCCCGCGCGCGATGCCGGTGCGCGAAGACCTGCGCACGCGCCTGGGCTGGGGCCTGGTGTACCAGGTCGCGCCGCTGTCGGACGACGACAAGAAGGCCGCTGTGCTGCATGCAGCACGCGAGCGCGGCCTGCAGCTGTCGCCAGAGATCACGCACTGGCTGGTGACGCGGCATTACCGCGACATGCCAAGCCTGATGGCGCTGCTGGACGCGCTCGACACCTACTCGCTGGAACGCAAGCGGCCGGTGACACTGCCGCTGCTGCGTGAAATGTTTGCTGAATTCCGGGATTAGCGGCGGCATCGGCGCCCAAACCACACCCAACGCGGCCACGGCACCTGCCTGCCTGCCCGCCCGACCTCTCGCCTTAAGGTAAAATCGCCGCCCATGAATCTGGCACTCTTTGATCTCGACCACACCCTGATCCCAACCGACAGCGACCATGAATGGGGCCGCTTCCTGGTCCGCATGGGCGTCGTCGACGAGGAAATCTACAGGCAGAAGAACGACGAGTTCTACGGCCACTACAAGGCCGGCACCCTCGATATCCAGGCCTTCCTGCGCTTTGCGCTGGCGCCGCTGGCGGCCAACCCGCGCGACCGGCTCGATGCCATGCGGGTGCGCTTCATGCACGAGGTGATCGACCCCGTGATCACGCCGCAGGCGCGCGCGCTGGTCTACAAGCACTTGGAAGCCGGCGACCTGTGCGCCGTGGTGACCGCCACCAACAGCTTCGTCACCGCGCCGATCGCCACGGCCTTCGGCATCAAGCACCTGATCGCGACCGAGCCGGCCACCGTCGACGGCAAGCCCGAGAGCCAGTACACCGGCGAGGTCGAGGGCGTGCCCAGCTTCCGCGAAGGCAAGATCACCCGCGTCGAGGCCTGGCTAAAGAGCCAGGGCGCGCAGTGGGACCATTTCGAGAAAACCACCTTCTACAGCGACTCGGCCAACGACCTGCCCTTGCTGGAAAAAGTCTCCGAGCCGATCGCCACCAACCCGGACGATCGCCTGCGCCACCACGCCGCCGCGGCAGGCTGGCGCATCATGGATCTGTTCTGACGTGATCAAGAAGCTAATTACCCGGCTGCTGGGCAAACCCGGCCCCAAGCTGCGCCGCACCGGCCATGCCCATACGCCGCGCATTGTCGGCGCCGACGAACACCAGATCGACCCCGCGCTGCTGTCGCGCAATGCCGTCAAGGTCACCTCCACGCTGCAGCAGGCCGGCTACCAGGCCTACATCGTGGGCGGCGCGGTGCGCGACCTGCTGCTCGGCATCAAGCCCAAGGATTTCGACGTCGCGACCAACGCCACGCCCGACCAGGTGCAGGCGCTGTTCCGGCGCTCGCGCATCATCGGGCGGCGCTTCCAGATCGTGCACGTGACCTTCTACGGTGGGCGCGAGCAGGAAATCATCGAGGTCTCGACCTTCCGCGCGCTGGTCGACGCCATCGCCAGCGAGACCCTGCCCGAAGGCCGCCGCCTGAAGCGCGCCGAGCTCGACAGCAAGACCCATGCGATCGATGCCTCGGGCCGGGTGCTGCGCGACAACGTGTGGGGTTCGCAGGCCGAAGACGCGGAACGCCGCGACTTCACCATCAATGCGATGTACTACGACCCGGCCGCGCAGACCGTGCATGACTACCATCACGGCATGGAAGACATCCGCGCGCGCACGCTGCGCATGATTGGCGACCCGGTCACGCGCTATCGCGAAGACCCGATCCGGATGCTGCGCGTTGTGCGCTTCGCCGCCAAGACCGGCTTCGACATCGACGAAGCCACGCGCCACCCGATCGCCGGCCTGGCCTCGCTGATCCACAACGTGCCCAGCGCGCGCCTGTTCGACGAGATGCTCAAGCTGCTGATGTCCGGCCACGCCTGGGCCTCGCTGCAGGAGCTGCGCAAGGCCGGGCTGCACCAGGGCCTGCTGCCGCTGCTGGACGTGGCGCTGGAGCAGCCCATGGGCCAGCGCTTCGTGCAGCTGGCGCTGGACAACACCGACCGCCGCGTGCAGGCCGGCAAGCCGGTCTCGCCGGGCTTCCTGTTCGCCGCGCTGCTGTGGCATCACGTGCTGCAGCGCTGGACCAGGCTGCGCGAGGAAGGCGAGCACGCCATCGCCGCGCTGAACACCGCCATGGACATGGTGCTGGAAAAGCAGACCGGCCAGCTGGCGATCCAGCGCCGCTTTGTCACCGACATGCGCGATATCTGGGGCATGCAGCCGCGCTTTGAAAAGCGCGTGGGCCGCATGCCGTTCCGGCTGCTGGAATCGCCGCGCTTCCGTGCCGGCTTCGACTTCCTGCACCTGCGCTGCCAGTCGGGCGAGCTGCCCGAGGAACTGGCCGCCTGGTGGCAGGACTTCCAGGACGCCGACCCGGGCGAGCGCGAGGACCTGATCGACGCGGTACGCGGCGCGCGCGGCCCGAGCGGTCAAGGCGGCCAGGGCAGTCAAGGTGGCCAGGGCGCCGAGGGCGAAGGCCCGGCACGCAAGAAGCGCCGCCGGCGCGGTCCGCGGAAATCGGATAAAGTGTCTTCCCGGAGCGACACGGACGCGGGCGAGGCAGCACATGCCGGCCCCGGCCAGCCGGAGGAAACCTAAATGACGCTTGCCTTCATCGGCATCGGGGCCAATCTTGGCGATGCCCGCCAGGCCATCAAGGACGCCATCGTGTGTCTGGCCCAGCAGGTCGGCATCACGGTGCTGGCGCGCTCATCGCTCTACCGCACCGCCCCGGTCGATGCCGGCGGCGACGACTACTACAACGCGGTGGTCAAGGTGCAGACCTCGTTCACCGCGGCGCAGCTCCTGCGCATCTGCCACCACATCGAAGACCAGTTCGGCCGCGAGCGGCCGTTCCGCAACGCGCCGCGCACGCTGGACCTGGACCTGCTGCTGTTCGGCGACGAGCAGCACGACCACGAGCACCTGACGGTGCCGCACCCGCGCCTGACCGAGCGCGCCTTCACGCTGGTGCCGCTGCTAGAGCTGGATGCCGCGCTGGCCATCCCCGGGCGCGGACGCGCCGCCGACTACCTGGCCGGCGTGGGCGCGCAGCGCATCGAGAAGGTGTCCACCTGCAAGTGCCTGCGCATGCAGGCCGCCGCCGGCGGGACCGGCGATGGCGGCACCCCTGGCTGACCCCGCCCGGCGGCGCCCGCGGCGCTGCCATCCACCCCACTGAAGCCCGGAGCGCCATGCTCGATCACCTGCGCCGCATCGTCGTCGAAGGCCCCGTCGGATCCGGCAAGACCTCGCTGGCCCAGCGCCTGGCGCGCACGCTGCAGGCCCAGGAACTGCCCGACAGCGCGCGCCGCAGCCCCTTCCTCGAACCCTTCTACCGCGATCCCGCGCGCCATGCGCTGGCGCTGCAGCTGTGGTGCCTGACCCAGCGCGCGGTGCAGCTGCAGCAATGGCAGGCGGGGGTGCTGGCCGGCCAGCGCATGGTCACCAATTTCCTGATGGCCAAGGATCGGCTGCACGCGGCGCTGACGCTGTCCGACGACGAACTGGCGCTCTACGACGCCATCGCCGCACGCCTTGACCTGCCGCCGCAGCGCGCCGACCTGGTGATCGTGCTGCAGGCCGCCCCGTCGCTCTTGCGCGAGCGCATCGTGCGCCGCGGCGAGCCTGGCGAGGCCGGCATCGACGAACACTATCTGCAGCGCCTGGCCGGCGCCTACGGCGAATTGTTCCACCGGTACGACGACGCCCCGGTGCTGGTCGTCGACACCGCCCACTTCAATCCGGTGGACAATGATGACGATTTCCGTACACTACTGTCGCGCATCGAAAACATGCGCGGCCGCAAGGCCTTTCTCAATCTCGCTGCGCCCTGACAGGCTCCGCCTGCCAGACCCAACACAATAACGACGGCTGTCGTTGCCGTGCGGGCGGCCCTCCCGGCACCGGCAAAGCCGTCCTATATGGGCACTGCCATGAGCTACCTCCTCGATCCCTCCCGCAAGACCATCACGATTCCCAAACTGCAGGCGATGCGTGACGCCGGCGAGAAAATCGCCATGCTGACTGCGTACGACTCCAGCTTCGCCGCGCTGCTCGACTACTGCGGCGTGGAAATGATCCTGGTCGGCGATTCGCTGGGCAATGTGATGCAGGGCCAGCAGACCACGCTGCCGGTCACGCTGGAACAGATGGCCTACCACACCGAATGCGCGGCGCGCGGCAACCAGACCGCGCTGCTGCTGACGGACCTGCCGTTCGGCACCTATCCCACGCCTGAGGCCGCGTTTGCCAGTGCGGTCACGCTGATGAAGGCCGGCGCGCAGATGGTCAAGCTCGAGGGCGGCGACTGGCTGGCGCCGATCGTCAAGTTCCTGGTCGAGCGCAGCATCCCGGTATGCGCGCATATCGGCCTGACGCCGCAGTCGGTGCACGCGCTGGGCGGCTTCAAGGTGCAGGGCAAGACCAACGCCGGCGCGGCCCAGCTCAAGCGCGACGCGCTGGCGCTGCAGGCCGCCGGCGCGCAGGTGGTGCTGATGGAGGCGGTGCCCGCGGCGCTGGCCGGCGAGATCACGCAATCGCTGACGGTACCCACCATCGGCATCGGCGCGGGCGCGGACTGCACCGGCCAGGTGCTGGTGCTACAGGACATGCTCAATATCTACCCGGGGCGCAAGGCCAAGTTCGTGCGCAACTTCATGGACGGCCGGACCTCGATCGAGGCAGCCGTGCGCGCCTACGTGGCCGCCGTCAAGGACGGCAGCTTCCCCGCCGCCGAGCACACCTTCTCCGCCTGACCCGGTGGAGATCGGCACCGCCACCGCCGACGCCTTCCGCCTGCTGGCCAGCGGCGACGCCGGCCTGTGGTTCATCGTCTGGACCTCGCTGATGGTGGCGGTGCTGGGGCTGGCGCTGGCCACGGTGCCGGCGATCGCCGCCGCCTGGCTGATCGCCACGCGGCAGTTCCCGGGCCGGCGCGCAGTGGTGGTGGTGGCGCAGGCCTTCCTGTCGTTTCCGACCGTGCTGGTCGGGCTGATCCTCTACCTGCTGCTGACGCGCCAGGGCCCGCTGGGCAGCCTGCACCTGCTGTTCACGCCGGCGGGCATGGTGCTGGGGCAGGCGGTGATCGGCTTCCCGGTGGTGCTGGCGTTTGCGCTGTCAACCCTGCAGGGCGCCGACGTGCGCCTGCGCGAGACCGCCTGGGTGCTGGGCGCAGGGCGCTGGCGCACCTTCCTGACCGTGATCCGCGAGCTGCGCTTCGGGTTGATGGCGGCGGTGGTCGCCGGCTTCGGGCGCGTGATTGCCGAGGTCGGCTCGGCGCTGATGATCGGCGGCAATATCGAAGGCTCCACCCGCACCATCACCACGGCCATTGCGCTGGAAACCAGCAAGGGCGAGTTCGCGGAGGGCATTGCGCTGGGCATCGTGCTGGTGGCGCTGGCGCTGCTGGTCAATATCGGCATGGCCTGGCTGCAGGGTGCCGGAGGCTTCCGCCGATGACTCCCTCAGTTGCCCATGACCACAGCCCGCTGCTGACCGTGCGCGGGCTGGCGCGCACCATCGGCCTGCGCAAGCTCTTTGCCATCGACAGGCTGGTGATCCCGCGCGCCACGGCGATCGTGCTGACCGGCATGAACGGCGCCGGCAAGACCACGCTGCTGCGCATGCTGGCCGGGCTGGAGCCGGCACCCGGCGCCAGCGCGCAGTGGACCGACGCCCGGGGCCAGGCACACGACGCCCCCCTCACTCCGCTGCCGCCGGCGCTGCGCCAGCGCATCGCCTACCTGCATCAGCACCCTTACCTGTTCCGCACCTCGGTGCGCGAGAACATTGCCTACGGCCTGCATGCACGCGGGATGCCGCGCGACGAGATCGCCCGCCGCGTTGGTGAGGCGCTGGGCTGGGCCGGCGTGTCGCACCTGCAGGACACCGCGCCCGAATACCTGTCCGGCGGAGAGATCCAGCGCGTGGCACTGGCACGCGCCAAGGTGCTGGAGCCGGAGCTGCTGCTGCTGGATGAGCCCACCTCGAGCCTGGACGGCCATGCGCGCGAGCAGGTGATTGGGCTGGTCGGCGACCTGGCCGCCGAAGGCCGCACCGTGGTGATGATCTGCCACGACCGCGAGCTGATCAACCTGCCGGGCGTGGTGCGCTGGAAGCTGGGCGACGGCGTGCTGGACACGCACCACCCTTAGTCTTCAGGCTTTCTGACTCGGCGTCGCCGCCATCGCGCCGCGCAAGGCGTTGACCAGGACGATGGCCTCGGCGCGCGCGAGCATCGCGCGCGTGATCACGGCTTCCGTCACCGCTTCGCCGGGGGCGCCCAGCGTCGCCCCACCCTCGTCCAGCACCACCGCGCGCATCACGCCGGGCAGGATGTCGGCCGACAGCGGCGGCGTCAGCCAGCGGCCATCGATGCGGACGAAGACCGAGCTGCGCCCGCCTTCCAGCAGTTCACCGCGCGTGTTGAAGAACAGCCGGTCAAAGCCGCCGGCACGCTCGGCGGCCTGCCAGCCCGCATCGAACACTGCGCGCGCGCTGGTCTTATGGCGGCGCAGCGGGTCGGCGGCGGGTAGTGGCTCGGGGGCAATGTCGATCCTGACCGGACCGGCCGGCATCGGTGCCACCGCGCCGCTGGCAAATGCGAGCGCGCCGCACTTGTCCACGCTCATACGCAGGCGCCATGTCCCCGCGCCCAGCTGCGCTACCTGCGCGGCCACTGCGGTGCGTGCCGCATCGGCATCGAAAGCGAAGCCGAACGTATGCGCCGAAGCGCCAATGCGCGCAAGGTGCCGCGCCAGGTAAAGGCACTCGCCGTCCTGCACGCGCATGGTTTCGAACAGCGTCAAGCCGGGATCGTGCCGCGTCAGGAAACGCGCCTTCCAGCCGCATTCATCGAATTCCTCCGCCGCGACGCTGTCATGGACGATGCCGCCGCCCACGCCCATTTCACCCGCGCGCAGGCCGGTGTCCGCGAGAGGCGCCAGTACCAGCGTGCGGATTGCCACCGACAGCGCGAACGGTCCCGCGGTGCTTTCGTCAGTTGGCGCATCAATCCAGCCGATCGCGCCGGTGTACAGCCCGCGCGGCGCGCCTTCCAGCTCGGCGATGATCTCCATGGTGCGCCGCTTGGGCGCGCCAGTGATGGAGCCGCACGGGAACAGCGCCGCCATCAGCGCGCCAAAGCGCGTGCCGGACCGCGCCGTCGCGGTGACGGTAGAGGTCATCTGCAGCACCGCACCAAACGGCTGCACCGCAAAGCGCTCCGGCACCGCCACGCTGCCCGGCTGCGCGATGCGCCCCAGGTCGTTGCGCAGCAGGTCGACGATCATCACATTCTCGGCGCGGTTCTTGGCATCGGCGGCCAGCGCGGCGGCGGCCTGCGCATCGCGCACGGCATCGCCCGAGCGCGGCGCGGTGCCCTTCATCGGCCGGGTCAGCAGGTGGCCCTGGCCGTCGTGGCGCACGAACAGCTCGGGCGACAGCGACAGCACCGTGGCGCCATCCGGCAGGCTGGCCAGCACGCCATACGGCACCGGCTGCGCGGCGCGCAGCGCGGCGTACAGCGCCACCGGGTCGCCAAAGGCATCGAAGTGCAGGCGCTGGGTATAGTTGACCTGGTAGGTGTCGCCGGCTTCGATCCACTGGTGGATGCGGGCGATGGCGTCGTCGAAGACCTCGCGGGAGGTATCGGAGGCCACCTCCATCAGGCCCGCTGGCTTGGGGTCGGCTTTCGATTGCAGCCACGCCGTGACCGCCGCGGCATCGAGCCGGCGCAGGTTGCGGAACCACAGCAGGCGCAGCGCGCCGTTGTGGAACGGCATCTCGTTACCGGTATGCACCGGGGCGTCGACCAGTGCGCCGCCGAATTCGTAGGGGGCAAACAGGGTGGCATGCCAGCCCTGGCGCCAGCCGTCGGCAAGCACGGTGTCGAGCTGCGCGATGTCGCTGCCGGCGGGCAGCACGTCTTCGCGAATGAGGCCGGTGTAGAGGCGTGATGCGGCTTGCGCCGCCGGGGCCGTGGCGTCGTCGAGAAGGACGAAGGCCTCTCCGCTTGCTGGCGGCGTGCTCCCCTCGCCCGCTTGCGGGAGAGGGGAGCAAACCAGCGGTTCGCAGACGCGGAGCGCCGCGCCAAAAACAAAACCGGCCACGCTCGCACGTGGCCGGTCCGATACTGCAAACCCGGTCAGCTGAAGAAGCTCTTCACCTTGTCTAGCCAGGATTGCTCCTGCGGGCTGTGGCGCGAGCCGCCCTCATGCACCGAGCGGTCGAACTGGCGCAGCATATCCTTCTGCGCCTCGGTCAGCTTGACCGGCGTCTCCACGTTCACATGCACATAGAGGTCGCCCGGATAGCCCGAGCGCACGCCCTTGATGCCCTTGCCGCGCAGGCGGAAGGTCTTGCCCGACTGGGTGGCTTCAGGCACCGGGAAGGTGGCCTTGCCGCTCAGCGTCGGCACTTCCAGGTCGCCGCCCAGCGCCGCGGTGGCGAAGGAGATCGGCATCTGGCAGTGCAGGTCGTCGCCGTCGCGCTCGAACATCGGGTGCGCCTTGATGTGGACTTCCACATACAGGTCGCCCGGGGGGCCGCCGTTGATGCCCGGCTCGCCGTTGCCCGATGAGCGGATGCGCATGCCTTCGTCGATGCCGGCCGGGATCTTCACTTCCAGCGTCTTCTGCGACTTCAGCTTGCCCTGGCCGTGGCACTTGGTGCAGGGCTTGGGGATGAACTTGCCGCTGCCGTGGCACTTCGGGCAGGTCTGCTGCATGGTGAAGAAGCCCTGCGACACGCGCACCTGGCCGGCGCCGTGGCAGGTCGGGCAGGTTTCCACGCTCGAGCCCGGCTCCGCGCCATTGCCGTGGCAGTGGTCGCAGTCGTCCCAGTGCGGCACGCGGATCTGCGCCTCGTGGCCGTGCGCGGCCTGCTCCAGCGAGATCTCCATGCTGTAGCGCAGGTCGGCGCCGCGATAGGCCTGCGGACCGCCGCCACCGCGGCGGCCACCGGCCTGCTGGCCGAAGATGTCGCCGAAGATATCGCCGAAGGCCTCGGCGAAACCGCCGTAGCCCTGCGCGCCGCCAAAGCCGCCCGCCATGTTCGGATCCACACCGGCATGGCCGTACTGGTCGTAGGCTGCCTTCTTCTCCGGGTCGGAAAGCATCTCGTAGGCCTCTTTGACCTCCTTGAATTTTTCCTCGGCGATCTTGCCGTCCTTGCCCTCCGGATTGCGGTCCGGGTGGTACTTCATCGCGAGCTTGCGATAAGCCTTCTTGATCTCGTCGTCGCTCGCGTTCTTGCCTACCCCGAGCACTTCGTAATAGTCACGTTTTGCCATGGTGGCTCAAACCCTTTTGGCCGGCACGCGCATGCGGCGCGATACCGGCGAATAGCAAAAAAGCCGAGCGAGGCATCCGACGGCGGTTTCCCGCTGGGTCCGATGGCCGCGCCCGGCGTCGGGGCGGGAGCGGTGCCGGCCAGTGCCTGCACCGCCGCCCGCGTGTCCCGATTACTTCTTGTCGTTGACTTCCTTGAATTCGGCGTCCACAACGTTGTCGTCCTGCGGCTGCGCCTGCTGGCCACCGGCCGCGCCGGCACCGGCAGCACCGGGCGCGGCACCTTCGCCGGCCTTGGCCTGCATGTCCGCGTAGACCTTCTCGCCCAGCTTCTGGCTGACTTCGGACAGCGCGTTGACCTTGGCGTCGATCTCGGCCTTGTCGCCGCCGCGAGCGGCGTCTTCCAGTTCCTTGATCGCGGCTTCGATCTTTTCCTTCTCGCCGCCTTCCAGCTTGTCACCGTATTCGGTGAGCGCCTTCTTGGTCGAGTGGATCAGCGCGTCGGCCTGGTTGCGGGCGTCAGCCAGCTCACGGGCCTTCTTGTCTTCCTCGGCATTGGCCTCGGCGTCCTTGACCATGCGCTGGATCTCGTCTTCCGACAGGCCCGAGTTCGCCTTGATGGTGATCCGGTTTTCCTTGCCGGTTGCCTTGTCCTTGGCGCCCACGTGCAGGATGCCGTTGGCGTCGATGTCGAACGACACTTCGATCTGCGGCGTGCCACGCGCTGCGGGCGGAATGCCTTCCAGGTTGAACTCGCCCAGCAGCTTGTTGCCGGAGGCCATTTCACGCTCGCCCTGGAACACCTTGATGGTCACCGCCGGCTGGTTGTCGTCGGCGGTCGAGAACACCTGCGCATGCTTGGTCGGGATGGTGGTGTTCTTGGTGATCATCTTGGTCATCACGCCACCCAGGGTTTCAATACCCAGCGACAGCGGCGTCACGTCCAGCAGCAGCACGTCGGTACGGTCGCCCGACAGCACCGAGCCCTGGATCGCGGCACCGACGGCCACGGCTTCATCCGGGTTCACGTCCTTGCGCGCTTCCTTGCCGAAGAACTCCTTGACCTGTTCCTGCACCTTGGGCATGCGGGTCATGCCGCCGACCAGGATCACGTCGTCGATGTCGCTGACCTTGACGCCCGCATCCTTGATAGCGATGCGGCACGGCTCGATGGTGCGCGTGATCAGCTCTTCCACCAGGGATTCGAGCTTGGCGCGGGTCATCTTCAGGTTCAGGTGCTTCGGACCCGAGGCATCGGCCGTGATGTACGGCAGGTTGATCTCGGTCTGCTGCGAGCTCGACAGTTCGATCTTGGCCTTTTCAGCGGCTTCCTTCAGGCGCTGCAGCGCGAGCACGTCCTTGGACAGGTCCACGCCCTGGTCCTTCTTGAACTCGCTGATGATGTAGTCGATGATGCGCTGGTCGAAGTCTTCGCCGCCCAGGAACGTATCGCCGTTGGTCGACAGCACCTCGAACTGCTTCTCGCCGTCCACGTCCGCGATCTCGATGATCGAGATGTCGAAGGTGCCGCCGCCGAGGTCATACACGGCAATCTTGCGGTCGCCCTTCTCGTTCTTGTCCATGCCGAACGCCAGCGCGGCCGCGGTCGGCTCGTTGATGATGCGCTTGACGTCCAGGCCGGCGATGCGGCCGGCGTCCTTGGTGGCCTGGCGCTGCGAGTCGTTGAAGTAGGCCGGCACGGTGATCACGGCTTCGGTCACCGGCTCGCCGAGGTAGTCCTCGGCCGTCTTCTTCATCTTGCGCAGCACTTCGGCGGACACCTGCGGCGGCGCCAGCTTCTGGTCGCGCACCGACACCCATGCGTCGCCGTTGTCGGCCTTGACGATGGAATACGGCATCAGGCCGATGTCCTTCTGGACTTCCTTCTCTTCGAACTTGCGGCCGATCAGGCGCTTGACCGCGTACAGCGTGTTGCGCGGATTGGTGACGGCCTGGCGCTTGGCCGGCGCGCCGACCAGGATTTCGCCGTCTTCCATGTAGGCGATGATCGACGGGGTGGTGCGGGCACCCTCCGAGTTTTCGATGACCTTGGGGGTGTTGCCTTCCAGGATCGCGACGCAGCTATTGGTGGTACCGAGGTCGATACCGATGATCTTACCCATTATTCTCTCCTCTTGAGCCAGCGCTATCCGCGCGGCTGCAATTCAACCTGAGGCCGAAATGTGGCCGTCCGGGGGCTTTTCAAGGGCATAACCGGCAAATCCGAGTAATTTTCTCGGTTTATGCACGCTTTCAACGGCATCCGCCGCCGCAGGTTAAGCCGGCGGCGCGGCGCGGTCGCCGAAAGTGGCTTATTCCATACCTCCTGGCGCGTCGCGGTCGCGCTGCCACAGCACGTCCGAACCGCCCCCGGCCCGGTTCAGCACCCGCGCCAGCACGAACATCAGGTCCGACAGCCGGTTCAGGTACTGGCGCGGGGCCTCGTTCAGCGGCTCGGCCGCGCCCAGCGCCACCAGCGCGCGTTCGGCACGGCGGCACACGGTGCGGCAGACATGGGCCTGCGCCGCGGCGCGGCTGCCGCCCGGCAGGATGAATTCGGCCAGCCGCGGCAGGTTGGCGTTGTAGTCGGCCAGCCAGGTGTCGAGCTGCGCCACTTGCTCAGGCTTGAGCAGGGTGTAGCCCGGGATGGACAGCTCGCCACCCAGGTCGAACAGGTCGTGCTGAATATGCAGCAGCGCGGCGCGCACGTCGTCCGGCAGGGCCTCGGTCAGCAGCACGCCGACGTGGCAGTTGAGTTCGTCGACGTCGCCGATGGCGGCGATGCGCAGGCTGTCCTTGCCGGTGCGGCTGCCGTCGCCCAGGCCGGTGGTGCCGGCGTCGCCGGTGCGGGTGGCAATCTTGGACAGGCGGTTGCCCATGCCGGTCTCCTCGTAAGCGTGTGGTAGTCGTGGTCCGCCCTGCAACGCGGGGCGCCAGGGGGAAAGACGCATTATCGCGCCGGACCGCCTCGGCGGGCGAAGCTCTTGTGTCCCGGCGCTGGCTGTGCGGCTATCGGCCAGTACCAGCCGGCCACCGACCGCCGCGGCGCCCCGCCAGGGTGCATGAGCCGCCGCGCGGCGTAGAATGCCGGTAGCCCTTATTCATCGTCCATTCGATCACCGGGTCGCGCCCCTGCCGGCCAGACCGGAGCTTGCTCCGGAGCGCCGCCGCCGGCACCAACGTCGCGCCGACCCGCCGGAGACCCGCATGAACCACCCCACGCCGCCCGCCACGCTCGCCCGCCGTCCGCTGCCGCCCGCCTTCAGCGACGCCCTGGCGGCTCGCTTTGGCGACCGCTTCACCACCTCCGCCGGCGTGTGCGAACACCACGGCCGCGACGAATCCCCGTTCCCGCCGGCCGTGCCCGACGCCGTGGTCTTCGCCCACAGCACCGAGGAAGTGGCCGAGGTGGCGCGCCTGTGCAACCAGCATGGCGTGCCACTGATCCCGTACGGCGCCGGCTCATCGCTGGAAGGCCATCTGCTGGCCGTGGCAGGCGGCATCAGCCTGGACCTGTCGCAGATGAACCGCGTGCTGGCGGTGCAGCCCGAGGACCTGACCGTGACCGTGCAGCCCGGCGTCACGCGCAAGCAGCTGAACCAGGAAATCAAGGACACCGGCCTGTTCTTCCCGATCGACCCGGGCGCCGATGCCTCGCTGGGCGGCATGTGCGCCACGCGCGCCTCCGGGACCAACGCGGTGCGCTACGGCACCATGCGCGAGAACGTGCTGGCGCTGACGGTGGTGACCGCCGACGGCCGCGTGGTCCGCACCGGCACGCAGGCGCGCAAGTCGGCGGCGGGCTATGACCTGACCCGGCTCTTTATCGGCAGCGAAGGCACGCTCGGCATCATCACCGAGGTGACGGTGCGGCTCTACCCGCAGCCGGAAGCGATCTCCGCCGCGGTGTGCGCCTTCCCCAGCATGGGCAGCGCGGTGCAGGCCGTGATCCAGACCATCCAGCTGGGCGTGCCGGTGGCGCGCGTGGAGTTTGTCGATGCGCTGGCGATCCGCGCCATCAACCGCCACGACAACCTGACCCTGCCCGAGACCCCCCACCTGTTCTTCGAATTCCACGGCACCGAGGCCGGCGTGCGTGAGCAGGCCGAGACCGTGCAGCAGATCACCGCCGAGCACGGCGGCCAGGGCTTCGAATGGGCCACGCGCCCGGAGGACCGCAGCCGGCTGTGGAACGCACGCCATACCGCGTACTTCGCCATGCTGCAGCTCAAGCCGGGCTGCAAGTCGGTGACTACCGACGTGTGCGTGCCGATCTCGCGCCTGGCCGACTGCGTTACCGAGACCGAGAAGGACCTGAACGCCTCGGCGCTGCCCTGCCCCATCGTCGGCCATGTCGGCGACGGCAACTTCCACGTGGCGATCCTGGTCGACCCCGGCAAGCCCGAAGAGATGGCCGAGGCCGAGGCCATCAACCAGCGCATCGTCGAACGCGCGCTGGCGATGGGCGGCACCTGCACCGGCGAGCACGGCGTCGGCCTGCACAAGCAGCGCTTCCTGGTGGAAGAACACGGCGAGGACGCGCTCGACCTGATGCGCGCGATCAAGGACGCGCTGGACCCCAACCACATCCTGAACCCGGGCAAGATCTTCAGCGCCACGCGCGCGGGCACGCAGTAAGGCGTACCGGGCAGATGGCCCCCATGTTCAACCGCGTCCCGCCGCTGCACCTGCTGATCGCCTTCGAGGCCGCGGCGCGCCTGGGCAGCTTCGCGCGCGCGGCCGAAGAGCTGTCGGTCACGCCCAGCGCGGTCTCGCACCGCATCAAGAACCTCGAGGAGCTGTGGGGCGAAGACCTGTTCGTGCGCGCCAACGCCGCGCTGCGGCTGACCGCCGCCGGCACGCGCTACCTGCGCAACGTGCAGGACGCGCTCAAGTCGCTCAACGAGCTGGCGCGGCCCGAGTACAACAAGCTGCGCACCCGGCTGCGGGTGGCGATCCCGCCCACCTTCGGGCGCCAGCACCTGGTGCCGCGCCTGCCTGAATTCGGCGCGCTGTATCCGCATATCGACCTCGAGCTGCACCTGGCAATCCCATTCCTGGACGTCAAGGCCGAGGACACCGATGTCGAGATCCGCTACGGCACCGGCCGCTACCCCGACCTGAAGACCACCCGGCTGCTGGTCGAGCCGGTGTTCCCGGCGTGCGGCCGCGAATACTACGAGCGCGTCAACGGCCGCGCCATCACCAAGCCCGAGCACCTGCACGGCCTGGTGCTGCTGCGCAGCCCGCTGGAGCCGTGGAAGCCGTGGTTCGAGACTGCCGGGCTGGACTGGGCCGAGCCGCAGACCGGGCCGCAGTTCAATGACATCGGCCTGATGCTGGAGGCGATCGCGTCCAACCAGGGCGTGGCGCTGGTGCGCCAGCGCATGGCGCGGCACTGGCTGTCGCTGGGGCAGATGGTGCGGCTGCTGGATGTGGAATCGGTCTCGCCGCACGGCTACTACATCGTCGAGCGCGAACAGGCTCCGCTCAAGCCCGAGGCGCGCTATTTCGTCGACTGGCTGCTGAGCCTGGACTGGTAGGAGACCGACCCCATGGAAATCCGTTTGCTGACCCCCGCCGATGCCGCCGCCTTCCAGGCGCTGCGGCTGCAAGGCCTGGCCGAAGCGCCGGAGGCCTTCGCTTCCAGCCTGGAGGAGGAACAGGACCGGCCGCTGGAAGTCGTCGCCGCGCGCCTGGCCGCGACCGAGGGCAAGGCCGTGTTCGGCGCCTTCGTTGACGGCACCGATGACACCGCGCTGGCCGGGGTGGTCGGGGTGATGCGCGAGGAAAACGCCAAGCACCGGCACAAGGCCTTTATCTGGGGCATGTACGTGGCCCCGGGCTGGCGCGACCGCAAGCTCGGCCGCGCGCTGATGGAGCGGGCCATGGAACAGGCCGCCGCCATGCCGGGCGTGCGCCAGGTGACGCTGTGCGTCAATGCCGGCAGCGCGGGCGCGGTGCAGCTGTATGAGTCGCTCGGCTTCGTGCGCACGGGGCTGGAGCCGGATGCGCTGTACGTCGCGCCGCACTTCCACGACAAGCTCGATATGGTCTGCTTCCTGCCGCAGCCGCCGGCACGCTGAGTCCGGACGGGCCGCCTTCCCTGCACCCGCGCCGCGGTGTACGCTGGACTTGCGTCCCATGCCAGGCGTGATTTCCCGCGCAGCCATGATGAGCATTTTTGATCGGCCTGCCATGCGGAATTCACGTCTCCCATGGTGCCCGCGCCAGGTGCCCTGCGCTATAGTCACCCGTCCCCGCGGCAGGCCCTGCATTGCCGCGACCGGCAGGCCGCGCACCGGCCGCCATCCAGGAGGCCCCAGAGGAGTCGTTCATGAATGCCCCGCACGAAGCCCAAACCATCGCCCCCGACGGCGCCCATGCCACGGCCGAAGGCCGCCGCAGCGCGCTGCTGGCCGGCCTGGCGCAGATCCTGCCGGATGCCGCGCTGCTGTGGAAGCCGGAAGACACCGTCCCCTATGAATGCGACGGCCTGGCCGCGTACCGCCAGGTGCCGATGGCCGTGGCCCTGCCCGACACTGAAGAACAGGTCTGCGCGATCCTGCGCTTGTGCCACAAGCTGGGCGTGCCGGTGGTGCCGCGCGGCGCCGGCACCAGCCTGTCGGGCGGCGCCATGCCAATCGCCGAGGGCCTGGTGCTGTCGCTGGCCAAGTTCAAGCGCATCCTGTCGGTCGATCCGTACTCGCGCACCGCGGTGGTCCAGCCGGGCGTGCGCAACCTGGCGATCTCCGACGCCGCCGCACCCCACAACCTGTACTACGCACCGGACCCGTCCTCGCAGATCGCCTGCACCATCGGCGGCAACGTCAGCGAGAACTCCGGCGGCGTGCACTGCCTGAAGTACGGCCTGACCGTGCACAACGTGCTGCGCGTGCGCGCGGTGACGATGGAGGGCGAGGTGGTGGTGTTCGGCTCCGAGGCCCCCGACTCGCCGGGCCTGGACCTGCTGGCCGTGCTGATCGGCTCCGAAGGCATGCTGGCCGTGGTCACCGAGGTCACGGTGCGCCTCATCCCCAAGCCGCAGCTGGCGCAGGTGATCATGGCCTGCTTCGACGATGTCGAGAAAGGCGGCAACGCCGTGGCCGACGTGATCGCCGCGGGCATCATCCCGGCGGGACTGGAGATGATGGACAAGCCCGCCACAGCGGCAGTGGAGGAATTCGTGCATGCGGGCTATGACCTCGATGCCGCCGCCATCCTGCTGTGCGAGTCCGACGGCACCCCGGAAGAAGTGGCCGAGGAAATCGAGCGCATGAGCGAAGTGCTGAAGGCTTCGGGCTGCACCCGCATCGTGGTCTCGCAGAACGAGGCCGAGCGGCTGCGCTTCTGGAGCGGCCGCAAGAACGCCTTCCCCGCCGCGGGCCGGATTTCGCCCGACTACTACTGCATGGACGGCACCATCCCGCGCAAGCACATCGGCACGCTGCTCAAGCGCATCGAGGAGATGGAGCGCAAGTACGGCCTGCGCTGCATCAACGTGTTCCATGCTGGCGACGGCAATATGCACCCGCTGATCCTGTTCGATGGCTCGGATCAGGACGAATGGCACCGCGCCGAGCTGTTCGGCGCCGACATTCTGGAAACCTGCGTCGAGCTGGGCGGCACCGTCACCGGCGAGCACGGCGTGGGCGTGGAGAAGCTCAACTCGATGTGCGTGCAGTTCTCGCCCGCCGAGCGCGACACCTTCTTCGGCGTCAAGGCCGCCTTCGACCCGGCGCGGCTGCTCAACCCGGACAAGGCCATCCCCACGCTGGCGCGCTGCGCGGAGTACGGCAAGATGCATGTGAAGCGCGGCCTGCTGCCGCACCCGGAACTGCCGCGCTTCTGAGCCACGCCATGTCCAGCCCACGCCGACGCCAGCAGCAGGAAGCGTTCATCCGCCAGCGCCTGGGCCAGCCCGAGACCGGCTGGCGCCAGCGCTGGTACACCATCATCTTCGAGGCCGATACCCGCGAAGGCCGGCTCTTCGATGTCGCGCTGCTGCTGGCCATTGTCGCCAGCGTGATGGTGGTGATGCTCGACAGCCTGCCCGCGGTGAACAACCGCCTCGGGCAGCTGTTCACCGTGCTGGAATGGATGTTCACGCTGTTCTTCACGGCCGAGTACATGATGCGCATCCTGGTGGTGCGCCGGCCGTGGCGCTATGTGTTCAGTTTCTACGGCATCATCGACTTCGTCTCGATCATGCCGACCTGGCTGGCTTTCTTCCTGCCCGAGCTGCATTTCCTGATCGATGTGCGCCTGTTGCGGCTGCTGCGCGTGTTCCGGATCCTGAAGCTGACCGTGTACTTCGAGGAAGCCGAGATCCTGTACCGCGCGCTGGTCAACAGCCGGCGCAAGATCTTCGTGTTCCTGGGCACGGTGTTCATCATCACGGTGATCCTGGGCACGGTGATGTACGTGGTGGAAGGTCCGCAGCACGGTTTCACCAGCATCCCGGTCAGCATGTACTGGGCGGTGGTGACGCTGACCACCACGGGCTTCGGCGACATGGTGCCCAAGACTCCGCTGGGGCAGTTCATCACCTCGCTGACCATCCTGCTGGGCTACGGCATCATCGCCTTCCCCACCGGCATCGTCGGCGCCGAGCTGGCCGCCAGCATCCTGAAGCGGCCGCTCACCACGCGCACCTGCACCCATTGCCTGACCGAGGGCCACGAACCCGACGCCGACTACTGCAAGCATTGCGGCAGCCAGCTGCCCGAATACCAGAACGACCGGCCGGAAGTGCCCGGCGGACCTGCCGGCTCCTGAGCCGGCCTTCCCTACCCCACGACGCATATGCAAGCCACCCTCGACGCCATCCGCGACGCCGTCAGGCAAGCCACCGAGACCCGCACCGCGCTGCGGCTGCGCGGCGGCGGCAGCAAGGACTTCTACGGCCAGCCCGCCGCGGGCCAGCTGCTGGACACGCGCGCCTATGCCGGCATCGTCGAATACGACCCGGCCGAGCTGGTGATCACCGCGCGCTGCGGCACGCCGCTGACCGAGATCGAGGCTGCGCTGGCCGAAAAGCGCCAGATGCTGGCCTTCGAGCCGCCCCATTTCGCACTGCCGGGCCAGCCCAGCACCGCGACGCTGGGCGGCGCCGTGGCCGCGGGATTGTCGGGCCCGCGCCGGCAGTCGGTGGGCGCGCTGCGCGACTTCATGCTGGGCGCGCAGCTGATGGACGGCCGCGGCGAGGTGATGGACTTCGGCGGCCAGGTGATGAAGAACGTGGCGGGCTATGACGTGTCGCGGCTGCTGGCGGGCTCGCTCGGCACGCTCGGGCTGATCCTGCAGGTATCGGTCAAGGTGCTGCCGGCACCGTTCGACGAGGCCACGCTGCGCTTCGAGCTGGCGCAGGCCGATGCCATCCGGCAACTGAACCAGTGGGGCGGCCAGCCGCTGCCGCTGGCGTCTTCGGCCTGGCACGCGGGCGTGCTGCATGTGCGCCTGGCCGGCGCCACCGCCGCGGTGCGTGCCGCGTGCGCCAGGCTGGGCGGCGAGCGCGTGGACGCTGCAGAAGCCGCGGCGCTGTGGCAAACGCTGCGCGAGCAGACCCACCCGTTCTTCGCCCCCGCCCAGGCGGGCCGCGCGCTGTGGCGCCTGGCGGTGCCCACCATCGCCGCGCCGCTGGAGCTGCCCGGTTCACAACTGATCGAATGGGGCGGCGGCCAGCGCTGGTGGCTGCCCGAGGACGGCACTGACAAGACCGATGCCGAAAGCGTGCGCGCCGTGGCGCAAGCCGCCGGCGGCCATGCCACGCTGTTCCGCAACGGCGACAAGTCAGTGGGCGTGTTCACGCCGCTGGCCACGCCGCTGGCCGCGATCCACCGCCGCCTGAAAGAGACCTTCGACCCGGCCGGCATCTTCAACCCGCAGCGCATGTACCCCGGGCTCTGATCCGGCAGGTCCAGACAACCCCAGGCACAACCTCCCCACACCATGCAAACGAACCTGGCCGATTTTCTTCGCAACACGCCCGAAGGCGAGGAAGCCAAATCCATCGTCGGCAATTGCGTGCATTGCGGCTTCTGCACCGCCACCTGCCCCACCTACCAGTTGCTCGGCGATGAGCTGGACGGCCCGCGCGGGCGCATCTACCTGATGAAGCAGGTGCTGGAAGGCCATGCCATCACCGAAAGCACGCGCCTGCATCTGGACCGTTGTCTGACCTGCCGCAACTGCGAATCGACCTGCCCGTCGGGCGTGCGCTACGGCCGCCTGGTCGATATCGGCCGCAAGCTGGTCGACGACAAGCTCGAGGCCGAAGGCGTGCGGCGCCCCGCCCGCGAGCGCATCGCGCGCTGGGTGCTGCGCGAGGGGCTGACGCGCCCGGCGCTGTTCGGCACGGCGCTGCGCCTGGGCCAGATGGTGCGGCCGCTGCTGCCGGGCACGCTGCGCAACAAGGTGCCGGCGCAGTCCAGCACCGCCGCGCCCGGCACGTGGCCGCGCAATGTGCATGCACGCAAGATGTTGTTGCTCGACGGCTGCGTGCAGCCGTCAATGTCGCCCAACATCAATGCCGCCACCGCGCGCGTGTTCGACCGTGTCGGCGTACAACTGCTGGTGGCGCGCGAAGCCGGCTGCTGCGGCGCGATCCGCTTCCACACCGGCGACCACGACGGCGGCCTCGACAATATGCGCCGCAATATCGACGCCTGGTGGCCGCATATCGAGGACGGCGCCGAAGCCATCGTGATGACCGCCTCGGGCTGCGGCGCGATGGTCAAGGACTACGGCCACCTGCTGCGCGACGATCCGAAGTACGCCGAGCGCGCCCGCCGCGTATCGGCGCTGACGCGCGACCTGTCCGAAGTCTTGCCGGACTTTGCCGACGAGCTGCACAGCCTGGCCGGCGCGGTCCCGCGCGACAACCGGCGCGTGGCTTACCACCCGCCCTGCACGCTGCAGCACGGCCAGCAGATCCGCGGCAAAGTCGAAGCGCTCTTGACCGGCCTCGGCGTCGAAGTCAAACTCTGCGCTGACAGCCACCTGTGCTGCGGCTCGGCAGGCACTTATTCGGTGTTGCAGCCGGAACTGGCCTACCGCCTGCGCGACGACAAGCTCGCCAAACTGCAGGCCACGCAGCCCGAAGCCATCGTCTCGGCCAATATCGGCTGCATCTCGCACCTGCAGAGCGGCACCGGCACCCCGGTGATGCACTGGATCGAACTGGTCGACAAGATGCTCGGCTAGCGCGGGCGGGCAGCATGGGCGGCAGCGCGCATCCTTCCGGACGCGCGCCGCGCACCTGCGACCAAAACGCCACGCCCCATGCTCCAGACCTTTGCAATCCTGTTGGTTTTCCAGTCCGTCGGTGAGGTGATCAGCTACGCGCTGACCCTGCCGGTGCCCGGCCCCGTGCTGGGCATGATCCTGCTGTTCGGCTGGCTCGTCTTCGACGACCGCCTGCTGCCCATCATCCAGGGCACCACATCTGAACTGCTCAAGCACCTGTCGCTGCTGTTCGTGCCGGCCGGCGTCGGCATCATGGTCCATGCCAACCGCATCGAGGGCGAATGGATGCCGATCCTGGTGGCGCTGGTGGTGTCCACCTGGCTGGCCATCGCCACCACCGCCGTGGTCACGCGCATGCTGATGCGCAAGCGCGCCGATGTCCCGCCCGCCGATGCGAAAGGAGAGCAGGCATGATGACGCCCCGCCTCAACGAGATCTGGGTCTACCTGGCCGCAAGCCCGCTGGTCGGGCTGACCGCTACGCTGCTGGCCTACGTCTTTGCCTTCCGCATCTATGAGCGTTCGCGCTTCTCGCCGCTGGCCAACCCGGTGATGATCGCGGTGGCGCTGCTGGTCACGGTGCTGACCGTCACCGGCACGCCCTACAAGACCTACTTCGACGGCGCGCAGTTCGTGCACTTCCTGCTGGGGCCGGCCACGGTGGCGCTGGCGGTGCCGCTGTACCTGCAACTGCCCAAGCTGCGCACCCATGTGTTCCCGCTGCTGGCAGGGCTGGTGGCGGGCTCGGTGGTGGCGGTGGTGTCGGCAGTGGGCATTGCCTGGCTGCTGGGCGCATCGCCCGAGACCGTGCGCTCGCTCGCGCCCAAGTCGGTGACGATCCCGATCGCCATGGGCGTGGCCGAGAAGATCGGCGGGCTGCCGTCGCTGACGGCGGTGCTGGTGATGGCCACCGGCATCATCGGCGCGATCAGCGCCACCAGCGTGCTGAACCTGCTGCGCATCCGCGACTACAGCGTGCGCGGCTTCGCCACCGGCGTGGCGGCGCACGGCATCGGCACCGCGCGGGCCTTCCAGGTCAACCAGGAAGCCGGCGCCTTTGCCGCGCTGGGCATGGGCCTGAACGGCGTGCTGACGGCGATCATGGTGCCGGTGATGGCGGCGTGGATGCCACACTGACACGCTCCTGACAGGACGCTGTCAGCAGCCCCCGCGCATGATGCGAACTCCTCACTCCCCTTCACTTGGAACCAAGGAGTCTGTCATGAGCAACCGTCTGATCAACTGGCTGGAAATCCCCGTCGTCGACATGAACCGCGCGGTCGGCTTCTACGAGCAGGTGTTCGATATCCAGCTGCGCCGCGAGACCATGAGCCAAGTCGACATGGCCGTGTTCCCCCACCCCGACCCGGGCGGCGCGCTGGTGGCCGGCGAAGGCTACCGCCCCAGCAACTACTACGGCGCGGTGCCATACCTGCATGCGCCGGAACTGGATGTGCTGCTGGAGCGCGCCGCGCGCGCCGGCGGCAAGACCGTGTTCGGGCCGCTGCGCCTGCCGGGCGAGATCGGCCGCATCGCCCATATCACCGACAGCGAAGGCAACCGCATCGGGCTGCACGAGCCCGTGGCCGGTTGACCCCGATGGCTAGCCACCCCCGATGAGCCGCCGCGCCGACCGCCTGTTCCAGATCGTGCAGGTGCTGCGCGGCCGCCGCCTGACCACGGCGGCGCTGCTGGCGCAGCGGCTCGGGGTGTCGGAACGCACCGTCTACCGTGATATCCAGGCGCTGTCGCTGTCAGGCGTGCCGGTCGAGGGCGAGGCCGGCATCGGCTACCGGCTGCGTGCCGACTTCGATGTCCCGCCGCTGATGTTCACCGCCATGGAAGTGGAAGCGCTGGTGGCCGGCCTGCGCCTCCTGAAAGCCTGGGGCGGCGGCGCGCTGGCCGCCGCGGCCGATCCCGCGCTGGAGAAACTGATGGCTGCGCTGCCGCCGCCGCGTCGGCTGGCTGCGCAGCAAAGCCGCGTGTTCGCGCCGGAATACGTCAACCAGGCGCATGTGCGCGAGGTCTTCGACGTGGTGCACGGCGCGCTGGGCGAGCAGAAATTGCTGCTGCTCGACTACTGCGACGTGCAGCAGCGCATCACCGAACGCGTGGTGATGCCGCTGGGCCTGTTCTTCTGGGGCAATGCCTGGCTGCTGGCGGCGTGGTGCACCACGCGCTCGGACTACCGCAGCTTCCGGCTGGACCGCTGCCGCGCCATCCGCATGCTGGACGACCATTTCCACGAAACGCCCGACCGCTCGCTCAACGGCTTTTTGCGCGCGGTGCGCGCCAGCGGCACCTAGTCCTGCTCAGGCAGCCGGGTCGGACAGCAGCTTCTCGATATCGGCGCGCAGCTCGTCGGGCTTGGTGGTCGGCGCATAGCGCTTGAACACCGTGCCGTCGCGGCGCAGCAGGAACTTGGTGAAGTTCCATTTGATGCCCTGGGTACCGAGCACGCCACGCTTTTCCGTGGTCAGCCACTGGTACAGCGGATGGGCGTCGGCGCCGTTCACGTCGACCTTGGCGAACATCGGGAAGCGCACCGCAAAGCGCGTTTCGCAGAACTGGCCGATCTGCTGCGCATCGCCCGGCTCCTGCTTGCCGAACTGGTTGCACGGGAAGCCCAGCACCTCCAGGCCGCGCCCGTGGTATTCGTCATAGAGCTTCTGCAGGCCCTCGTACTGCGGCGTGAACCCGCATTCGCTGGCGGTGTTGACGACCAGCATCACCTTGCCCTGGAACTGCGACAGCGGTACCGGCTGGCCGGCCAGCGAGTTGGCTTCGAACTGGTAGACATTGCTCATGGCAGACTCCTCTAGGTAGCCCAAGCATACCGCCATGCGCACTGGCGTGCACGAATCAGATGACGTTGAGATGCTCGGTGCCGGCACCCAGGTCGGTATCCTTGGCGCTCGCGCTGTGCAGCTTGATCATCAGGCGCAGGTCGTTGAGCGAGTCGGCGTTGCGCAGCGCGTCCTCGTAGGTGATCTTGCCTTCCTCGTACAGGTCGAACAGCGCCTGGTCGAACGAGACCATGCCCTGCTCGCGCGACTTCTTGATGACTTCCTTGAGCTCGTGGATCTCGCCCTTGAAGATCAGGTCGGCCACCAGCGGCGTGCCGATCATGATCTCCACCGCCGGCACCCGCCCTTTGCGGCCCGCGCGCGGCAGCAGGCGCTGCGAGATCATCGCCTTCAGGTTCAGCGACAGGTCGATCAGCAGCTGCTGGCGCTTTTCCTCGGGGAAGAAGTTGACCACGCGGTCGATCGCCTGGTTGGCGTTGTTGGCGTGCAGCGTGGCCAGGCACAGGTGGCCGGTCTCGGCGTACTGCATCGCGTACTCCATGGTCTCGCGATCGCGGATTTCGCCGATCAGGATCACGTCGGGCGCCTGGCGCAACGTGTTCTTCAGCGCCACGTGCCAGGACTCGGTATCGATGCCGACCTCGCGCTGCGTGACGATGCAGTTCTGGTGCGCGTGCACGTACTCGATCGGATCCTCGATGGTGATGATATGGCCGTACGAATGCGCATTGCGGTGATCCAGCATTGCCGCCAGCGTGGTCGACTTGCCCGAGCCGGTGGCACCGGTCACGATCACCAGCCCGCGCTTGGCCATCACCACCTCATGCAGCGTAGCCGGCAGGTCCAGGTCGGCCACCGAGGGGATGCGCGTATTGATGGTGCGCACCACCATGCCGGCCTTGCCCTGCTGGATAAAGGCCGACACGCGGAAGCGCCCGGCCTTGGGCGCGGTGATCGCGAAATTGCATTCGCGGCTGGTGTCGAAGTCCTGCACCTGGCGCTCGTTCATCACCGAGCGCACCAGGCCCAGCGCCTGGGTCGGGTTCAGCGGCTGCTGCGACACCGGCTTGATCTTGCCGTCGACCTTGATCGCCGGCGGGAAGTCAGAAGTGATGAACAGGTCAGAGCCGCGGTTGCTGACCATCAGCTCCAGCAGGTCGTTGATGTACTTGGCGGCGGATTCGCGATCGAGCATGGCAGTGTCCTGCTAGGGAGCGGGCCTCAGCCCATGAACGCGTCGGGGTTCTTCGCGATGGCGCGCGCGTCGTTGTAGCTGATGACGCTGCGCTTGATCAGGTCAGACAGGCACTGGTCCAGCGTCTGCATGCCCAGCCCGCTGCTGGTCTGCATCATCGAGTACATCTGCGCGATCTTGTTCTCGCGGATCAGGTGGCGGATCGCGGGCGTGGCGATCATGATCTCGTGCGCGGCGGTGCGGCCATTGCCGTCGCGCGTCTTCAGCAGCGTCTGCGAGATCACCGCCTCCAGCGATTCCGACAGCATGGTGCGCACCATGTCCTTCTCTTCGGGCGGGAACACATCGACCACCCGGTCGATGGTCTTGGCCGCGGAGCTGGTGTGCAGCGTGCCGAAGACCAGGTGGCCGGTCTCGGCCGCGGTCAGCGCCAGGCGGATGGTTTCCAGGTCGCGCAGCTCACCCACCAGGATCACGTCCGGGTCTTCACGCAGTGCCGAGCGCAGCGCGTTGGCAAACGAATGCGTATGCGGCCCCAGCTCGCGCTGGTTGATCAGGCTCTTCTTGGAGCTGTGCACGAATTCGATCGGGTCCTCCACCGTGAGGATGTGGCCCATGTCGCTTTCGTTGCGATGGTCGACCATCGCCGCCAGCGTGGTGGACTTGCCCGAGCCGGTCGGGCCCGTTACCAGCACCAGCCCGCGCGGCTTCATGCACAGGTCGGCAAACACCGCGGGCGCGCGCAGCTCTTCGAGCGTGAGCACCTTGGAGGGAATGGTACGGAACACCGCGGCGGCGCCGCGCTGGGTGTTATAGGCATTGACCCGGAAGCGGGACAGGCCGGCGATCTCGAACGAGAAATCGATTTCGAGGCGTTCTTCGTAGGCCTTGCGCTGGGTGTCGCTCATGATGTCGTACACCATGGCGTGGACATCCTTGTGCGTCATCGAGGCGACGTTGATCCGGCGCATGTCGCCGTGGATCCGCACCATCGGCGGCATGTCCGCGGAGAGATGAAGATCAGACGCCTTGTTCTTGACAGCGAAAGCCAATAGCTGCGCGATGTCCATCTATAATGACCCCACCCTGAGTTATCAGTACTTTGCGTACTTTCTTTTGTATGTTCGCCGGATTATGTCTGTAATTGCCGCCAACTTGCAAGCCGTTCACCAGCGCATCGCGGCGGCCGCACAACAAGCCGGCAGACAGCCCACGGACATCGCCCTGCTGGCCGTTTCCAAGACCGTTTCCCCCGACCGCATAAGGGCCGCATACGCCGCCGGACAGCTTGCCTTCGGCGAAAACTACGTCCAGGAAGGCGTCGACAAGATCGCCGCGCTGGCCGACCTGCGCCACCGCCTGCAATGGCATTTCATCGGTCCGCTGCAAAGCAACAAGACCCGGCTGGTGGCGGAGCATTTCGACTGGGTGCACGCCGTCGACCGGCTCAGGATCGCCGAGCGGCTGTCGGCCCAGCGCCCGGCCGGCATGGCGGCGCTGCAGGTCTGCATCCAGGTCAATATCAGCGGCGAAGCCAGCAAGAGCGGCGTCGCCCCGGCAGAGGTACCCGCCCTGGCACATACCGTCGCCGCGCTGCCCGGCCTGCGTCTGCGCGGGCTGATGGCCATCCCCGAGCCTGAGGACGACCTCGCCGCGCAGCGCCGCCCGTTCGCGGCCATGCGCGCCATGCTGCAGGCGCTGCGCGCCGACGGCCTGGACCTCGACACCCTGTCGATGGGCATGTCGGGCGACATGGAAGCCGCCATCGCCGAGGGCGCCACGCTGGTGCGGATCGGCACCGCCATTTTTGGAGCGCGCCAGTACCCGTAGCCCAGTCATTTTCCCTGCAAGCCGAGTCCATTCCCTTCAAGCCCCAACGGATCCCCATGCTCGATACCCTTACCTTTGGCTTTCTCGGCGGCGGCAACATGGCCACCGCACTGATCGGCGGCCTGATCGCCCGCGGCGTGCCGGCCGGCTCGATCCGCGTGGTCGACCCCTTCCCCGAGGCCCAGCAACGCCTGGCGCGCGACCTCGGCGTGCATGCCGCCGGGGCGCCGGATGCCGCCTTCGGCGCCAGCGACGTGCTGGTGCTGGCAGTCAAGCCGCAGCAGTTCCGCGACGCCGCGGCGCAGCTGCTGCCGATCCTGCCGGCCAGCGGCAAGGGCAACCTGGTGATCAGCGTGGCCGCCGGCATCCGGCTGCAGGACATGCAGCGCTGGCTGGACGGGCGCACCCGGCTGGTGCGGGCGATGCCGAATACGCCGGCGCTGGCTGGCATGGGCATGACGGGGCTGGCCGCCCCGGCCGGGCTGTCGGCCGAAGACCGCGCGATTGCCAGCGCCGTGGCCGAGGCCGTCGGCAAATGCGTGTGGGTGGATGGGGATGACCAGATCGATGCGGTCACCGCCATTTCCGGCAGTGGGCCGGCCTATGTCTTCTACTTTATCGAGGCAATGGAACGCGCTGCCACGGAGCTGGGCCTTACCGCGGAGCAAGGCCGCGAACTGGCGGTGGAGACCTTCCGTGGCGCTGCTACCCTGGCCGGGCAGTCTTCCGAGCCGGTGTCAACGCTGCGTGAGCGCGTGACGTCCAAGGGCGGCACCACCTATGCGGCGCTGACGTCGATGGAGGCTTCGGGAATTGGTGACGCGTTCGTGCGCGCGATGCGTGCCGCCGCAGCGCGGGGCAAGGAGATGGGGGCGGAGTTCGGGAAGGATTGAGCGCTATCTTGCCCGACTGTTTGCTCCCTCTCCTGCAAGCGGGAGGGGAGCAAACCGGCAGGATTTAATCACCGAATCGCATAAGCCACCGCCGTCCCCGCAAACACACAAGCCCCCAGCCAGTTGTTATGCCGGAACGCCGCGAAACACCGCATCCGGTCCCGATCGCGAATCAGCGTGTAGTGATACCCGGCGCAACCCGCCGCCGCCACCAGCCCCACCCAGTAAGGCCACCCCAGCCCCAGCAGCACCCCCGCCCACGCCATCAGCGCCAGGAAGGCAGCGTAGCAGAGCATGATCGCCGCCACGTCGAAGCGGCCAAAGGTAATGGCTGAAGTCTTCATGCCGATCAGGAGATCGTCGTCGCGATCGACCATCGCATACGCCGTGTCATACGCCACCGCCCAGAACACATTGGCCAGCAGCATCATCCACGCCACCGGCGGCACCTGGTCCTGGATCGCGGCAAAGGCCATCGGGATACCAAAGCCAAACGCGATGCCAAGATAAGCCTGCGGAATCGCAAAGAAGCGCTTGAAGAACGGGTAAGTGCCCGCCACCACCGCCGCCACCACCGCCAGCCATTTGGTCAGCGCATTGAGCGGCAGCACCAGCGCAAAGGCCACCAGCGCCAGCACGGCGGCCACGGCCAGCGCTTCCCATGCGGCGATCTTGCCCGCGGTCAGCGGCCGCTCCCTTGTGCGCTTGACGTGCTTGTCGAAGTCGCGGTCGGCCCAGTCGTTGATGGCGCAGCCAGCCGAGCGCATCAGGAAGGTGCCCGCCACGAAGATCCAGAACAGCCCCCATGCCGGCGGCCCGCCCGCGGCCATCCACATGGCCCACAGCGTCGGCCACAGCAGCAGCAGCGTGCCGATCGGCTTGTCGATGCGCACCAGGCGCGCGTAGAGGGAAAGGCGTTCAAGCATGGGCGTGGGCGGCAACGGCGAGAGGGTCTGCACAGCGCGGATCCGGGAAGGAGGATTCAATGAAAACGCGCCGCAGCCCGGACGGTTGCGACGCGCAGTGCCGGCCGCCACTGAAGGGCAGCCGGAGGTGGCCGGCAGGCCTCAGGCCAGCATCGCGCGCAGCATCCACGCGGTCTTTTCATGCGTCTGCATGCGCTGGGTCAGCAGGTCGGCCGACGGCTCGTCGCCGGCGGCGTCGATCACCGGGAAGAGCGAGCGCGCGGTGCGCACCACGGCTTCCTGGCCTTCGACCAGCTTGCGGATCATGTCGGTGGCCTCGGGCACGCCCTCTTCCTCCGCGATCGACGACAGGCGGGCGTATTCCTTGTAGGTGCCCGGTGCCGGGTAGCCCAGCGCGCGGATACGCTCGGCGATCGAGTCCACGGCGAGCGCCAGCTCGGTGTACTGGGTCTCGAACATCAGATGCAGCGTATTGAACATGGGACCCGTCACGTTCCAGTGGAAGTTATGGGTCTTGAGGTAGAGGGTGTAGGTGTCCGCCAGCAGCTTGGACAGGCCTTCCGCGATCTTCTTGCGGTCCTTGTCGGAAATACCGATATTCACGCTCATCTCATTCTTCTTTGCCATGGTAAATACACTCCGTTCTGGTAAAGCCACGAGGGGCGCCGCCGGGCTTGCCATGTTTCGGGGCCGGGCGGCGCAGTACCCGCATTATTGCATTAGCCGGCGATCCCGGCCAAACCCCGGGCCACCTCGCTGAACATCACGGCCGCGCCGAGCACGATCACGGCGGCGCCGATTTCCTTGCGCCACAGCTTGTGGCGCAGCCGCGCGGCGTCGGCGCGCCCGGGCTGGTCGTGCCCGTCGTGCCACAGCTGCCGCCACTCGTCGATAAACAACCGGATCATCGCCATCATCGTTCTCCGCGGCGCGGCAGCCCGCCAGGGGCGCCGCGCCAGGCTGCCGCTTACTTCAGGTTGAGCGCGCGCTTCACGCCCTCGCCGTAGGCCGGGTCGGCCTTGGTGAAGTGCTCCAGCTGCACGCGCACGATCGCCTCAGGCACGCCCTGCATGGCCGCCGCGACATTGGCGAACAGGCGCTGGCGCTGGCCCTCGTCGAACAGGCGGAACAGCGCGCCGGGCTGGCTGTAGTAGTCCGGGTCGACGCGGTGGTCCCAGTGGTCGGCGGCGCCATCCAGTGCCAGCGGCGGCTCGATCGCGCGTTCGCTGGCGGCGTAGGCGCTTTCGCGGTTGGGCTCATAGTTGAGCTTGCCGCCCTGGTTGCCGTCCACGCGCATCGCGCCGTCACGGTGGAAGCTGTTGTGGAACGGGCATTTCGGTGCATTCACCGGGATCTGGTTGTGGTTGATCCCCAGGCGGTAGCGCTGCGTGTCGCCGTACGAGAACAGCCGTCCCTGCAGCATCTTGTCGGGCGAGAAGCCGATGCCCGGCACGATATTGGCCGGATTCATCGCCACCTGCTCGACCTCGGCAAAGTAGTTGTCCGGGTTGCGGTTGAGCTCGAGCACGCCCACGTCGATCAGCGGGTAGTCCTTGTGCGGCCAGACCTTGGTCAGGTCGAACGGATTGATGTGGTACTTGGCCGCATCGGCCTCCGGCATGACCTGCACGCGCAGGTTCCAGCGCGGAAAATTGCCTTGCTCGATGTTCTCGAACAGGTCGCGCTGCGCGCTTTCGCGGTCCGTTGCCACGACCTTGGCCGCTTCTTCATTGGTCCAGTTGGCGATGCCCTGCTGCGACTTGAAGTGGAACTTGACCCAGAAGCGCTCGTTGTTGGCGTTGATGAACGAGTACGTGTGCGAGCCGAAGCCGTGGATCTGGCGGTAGTTCTGCGGCAGGCCGCGGTCGCTCATCAGGATGGTGACCTGGTGCAGCGATTCCGGATGGCGCGACCAGAAGTCCCACACCGCGATCGGGTCGCGCAGGTTGGTGCGCGGATTCCGCTTCTGCGTGTGGATAAAGTCCGGGAATTTGAGCGGGTCGCGCACGAAGAACACTGGGGTGTTATTGCCGACCACGTCCCAGTTGCCTTCGTCGGTGTAGAACTTGATCGAGAAACCGCGCACGTCGCGCTCGGCATCGGCCGCGCCGCGTTCGCCGGCCACGGTCGAGAAGCGGATGAACAGCGGCGTTTCCTTGCCGACCTGGGCAAAGACCGAAGCCTTGGTGTACCTGGTGATGTCGTGGGTGATCCTGAGCGTGCCATAGGCGCCGGAGCCCTTGGCATGCACGCGCCGCTCGGGGATGACCTCGCGGTCGAAGTGGGCCAGCTTTTCGAGGAACCAGACATCCTGCAGCAGCATCGGGCCGCGCGGGCCTGCCGTCTGCGAGTTCTGGTTATCGGCGACGGGTACGCCGGCGGCAGTGGTAAGGGTGTCCTTCTTGCTCATCTTTTCCTCTTGGTGGGTAGGCTGAAAGGGATCGCTGCGTCAGAGCGCGGCGGCATAGCAGGCAAGGCAATCGAGCAGGCAGCGCCCCATGCGGAGGGGAAACGGGCGCTTGTTGGTTGTTGTTCGAGAGAACTGGACGCTGGCGCTCATCATCGGATCCTGTCCCAGGTCGATGCCATCTGCAGCGACACGAGTCAGCCTACCAATGATCTATCGAATAGAGAATTCAATTATTTGTACCTATGCATTAGGTCAAATCTATCGGGGATTTCTGCAACTTATCGCAGCGGAAAATGACCGCCCGAAGACAGGTAGCGCCGTGGCGGGGCCGGAAATGACGACGGCCGCAGCGGAATCTCCGGTGCGGCCGTGGGAATTGCCGGTACTGCAGGGGTAAGACAATCAGGCCGCTTCGGCCAGCTCCTTGGCGTCCAGCTTGCGCACGCCGGCCAGCTCGCACGCAGCCACGGCGTTGGCCAGCGCTTCCATGGCCGGCAGGCGGGTGAAGCTTTTGCGCCAGGCCAGCACCACGCGCCGGTCGGGCACCGGATCGGAGAACGGCACATAGGACAGCATGTCACCCTTGGCCTTCAGGTCGGGCACCGAGGTGCGCGGCAGCACGGTGATGCCAACCCCGCTGGCCACCATATGGCGGATGGTTTCCAGCGACGAGCCCTCGAAGGTCTTCTGGATGCCGTCGGCCGCCTGCGAGAAGCGCGACAGCTCCGGGCACACGCCCAGCACATGGTCGCGAAAGCAGTGGCCGCTGCCCAGCAGCAGCATGGTCTGCTGCTTCAGTTCATCGGGGTCGATGGAGTGCGCCTGCGCCAGCTGGTGGCCGCGCGGCACGGCGACGACAAAGGGTTCATCGTAGAGCGGGCGCACCGTCAGGCCCGAATCCGCGAACGGCTCGGCCATCACCGCGCAGTCGATCTCACCCTGCTTGAGCAGCTCGATCAGCTTGTGGGTGTAGTTCTCCTGCAGCATGAGCGGCATCTGCGGCACGGTCTCGATCATCTGCTTGACCAGCGACGGCAGCAGGTACGGCCCGATGGTGTAGATCACGCCCACGCGCAGCGGGCCCGCCAGCGGGTCCTTGCCCTGCTTGGCGATCTCGCGGATGGCCATGGTCTGCTCAAGCACGCGCTGGGCCTGCGCCACGATCTGCTCGCCGACCGACGTCACCGACACCTCGGAGGTGCCGCGCTCGAAAATCTGCACGTTGAGTTCGTCTTCCAGCTTCTTGATCGCGACCGACAGCGTCGGCTGCGACACAAAGCAGGCTTCGGCGGCCCGGCCGAAATGGCGCTCGCGCGCCACGGCGACGATGTACTTGAGTTCGGTGAGCGTCATGACTTATCAATTTGCGGTAGGCGATAGATTTTACCTTCGATTGCCGCTTCTGTCAGAGCGCCAACGCATTGTGTCGACGCATGCGAAGCATCGCGCACCTGGACAGCACCGTTCAGGCTTTCAGGTAGTGCTCGCGCCCGCCCAGCCAGCGCGAAAGGTGTGCTTCGACCGCTTCCGGATAGCGAGCCAGCATCAGCTCGGCCGCCTCCTGCGCGTAGTCGACCAGCCATGCGTCGGTCTGCAGGTCGGCAAAGCGCAACATCGCTTCGCCGGACTGGCGCGCGCCCAGGAACTCGCCGGGGCCGCGGATCTCCAGGTCGCGCCGGGCGATCTCGAAGCCGTCGGTGGTCTCGCGCATGGTCGCCAGGCGCTCGCGCGCGGTGGGCGACAGCGGCGCCTGGTACATCAGCAGGCAGACCGATTCGGCGCTGCCGCGCCCCACCCGCCCGCGCAGCTGGTGCAGCTGCGCCAGGCCGAAGCGCTCGGCGTGCTCGATCACCATCAGCGAGGCATTGGGCACATCCACGCCCACTTCGATCACGGTGGTGGCCACCAGCACCTGCATGCGGTTGGCGCTGAAGTCGTCCATCACGGCGGCCTTCTCGGCCGGCGGCAGGCGCCCGTGCACCAGGCCCACGCGCAGGTCCGGCAGTGCGGCCACCAGCGTTTCATAGGTCTCCACCGCGGTCTGCAGCTGCAGCGCCTCGCTTTCCTCGATCAGCGGACAGACCCAGTAGACCTGGCGGCCTTCGGCGGCGGCGTGATGGATGCGTCCGATCACTTCGTCGCGCCGCTCGTCGTTGACCAGGCGCGTGACGATGGGGGTGCGGCCCGGCGGCAATTCATCGATCACCGACACATCGAGGTCGGCGTAGTAAGTCATGGCGAGCGTGCGCGGGATCGGCGTGGCCGACATCATCAGCTGGTGCGGCACGGCGTCGACCGCGGGCACCGTAGCATCGGCGGCACCGGCCTTGCCGCGCAGCGCCAGCCGCTGCGCCACGCCGAAGCGGTGCTGCTCGTCGACCACTGACAGCCCCAGCTTGGCAAAGCGCACCGTGTCCTGGATCAGCGCGTGGGTGCCGATCACCAGTTGCGCCTGGCCCGATTCCACGCGCGCCACGGCCTCGCGCTTGTCGCGTGCCTTCTGGCTGCCGGCTAGCCACGCCACCGGCACGCCCAGCGGCTCCAACCATGCGGACAGCTTGCGGTAGTGCTGCTCGGCCAGGATTTCGGTGGGCGCCATCAGCGCGGCCTGGTAGCCGGCGTCGATGGCCTGGCAGGCCGCCAGCGCCGCAACGATGGTCTTGCCGCTGCCCACGTCGCCCTGCAGAAGACGGTGCATCGGGTGCGGGCGCGTCATGTCGGCGGCGATCTCTTCGACCACGCGCTGCTGCGCACCGGTCAGCCGGAACGGCAATGCGGCCAGGAAGCGCGTGAGCAACCCGCCCTCGCGGCGCGGCATGGTCGGCGCATTTTTTTCGCGCCGCGCCGCGTGCGCGCGCCGCAGCGAGATCTGCTGCGCCAGCAGTTCGTCGAACTTGATGCGCTGCCAGGCCGGGTGCGAGCGGTCGGCCAGCGCAGCCTCGCTCTCCTGCGGCGGGGGCGCGTGCAGCAGCCGCAGGCAGTCGGCCAGCGGGCGCAGGTGCAGGCGTGCCAGCGGCCCCTCCAGCACCGCCTGCGGCAGCGTCTCGGGCATCGGCGTGCGCGACAGCGTGCCGCCGATGGCCTTGCGCAGATAGGCCTGCGGGATGCCGGCGGTGGACGGATACACCGGCGTCAGGCGGTCGGGCAGCGCTTCGCCGGGCACCACCGGGCGCACCGTCGGGTGGACCATCTCGGCGCCGAAGAAGCCGCCACGCACCTCGCCGCGCACGCGCAGGCGCACGCCTTCAGCCATCTGCTTGGTCTGGTTGCCGTAGAAGTTCAGGAAGCGCAGCGTCAGCTCGCCGCTATCGTCGGCAATCTTGACCACCAGCTGGCGGCGCGGCCGGAACGTGACTTCGTTGGAGATGACCTCGCCTTCCACCTGCGCCGGCAGCCCGAGCCCGGCGCGGCGGATCGCCTCGGCGATCGGCGCCAGCGTGGTCTCGTCCTCATAGCGCATAGGCAGGTGCAGCACCAGGTCGACGGGACGACGCAGGCCGAGCTTGGCCAGCCTCGCGGCCGCGGTCGACGTGCCGGAGGCGGCGGCCTTGCCCCTGGCTTCGCCGGCCTTGCCGCGCGCGGGCGCCGCCGTGTCCTTGGCGGCGTCGGCGGGGTCGTGGATCGGTTCAGCGGCGGTTCCGGGCATCGGCGAAAAATTTGGCAGCGGTCGCTCTCGTGCTGCGGGGTTGGCTGGCGCGGCGCCGGCGAATAGCCGGTATCACGCCCGCCCCGGCGGCAAGCGCGCCCGTGGCCTTACAATATCGGATTCGCCGATTGTACCCATGCCGGCTGCCACCACGGGCAGCGGAGTGCCGTTTTGTGCCCCGCTCCGGCCTGCATGGCATCGCGCAGCCCGCCGCTCCCACGATGTTGACGCTTTCTGATTTCGATTTCCCGCTGCCACCAGAACTGATTGCCCAAAGCGCGCTGCCCGACCGCAGCGCGAGCCGGCTGCTGGTGGTCGAACGGCTGGCCCCGGCCGACACCGCCGACGCGGTGCGCATGGTCGACCGTGCCTTCAGCGACATCGTCGACTACCTGCGTTCCGATGACCTGCTGGTCTTCAACGACACCCGCGTGATCAAGGCGCGCTTCTTTGGCCACAAGCCTAGCGGCGGCAAGATCGAGGTGCTGGTCGAGCGCGTGGTCGATACCCACACCGTGCTGGCCCAGGTGCGCGCCTCCAAGACCCCGGCCGAGGGCAGCACGCTGCATCTGGCCGACGACGCCTTCGCCGTCACCGTGGGCCCGCGCGTGGACCAGTTCTTCACGCTGCGCTTCCCCGAGCCGGCGCTGGACCTGATTGAGCGCTACGGCCGCCTGCCGCTGCCGCCGTATATCACGCACGACCCGGACGCCTACGACGAAACCCGCTACCAGACCGTCTACGCGCGCAGCCCCGGCGCGGTGGCCGCACCCACCGCGGGCCTGCATTTCGACGATGCGCTGTTCGCCCGGCTCGATGCCGCCGGCGTGCGGCGCGCCTTTCTGACGCTGCACGTGGGCGCCGGCACCTTCCAGCCGGTGCGCACCGAGAACCTGGCCGAGCACAAGATGCACTCGGAGTGGTACGCCGTTTCCGAAGACCTGGCCCAGGCCGTGCGCGACACCCGCGCGCGCGGCGGCCGCGTGATCGCGGTCGGCACCACCTCGCTGCGCGCGCTGGAATCGGCCGCGCAGGCCGACGGCACGCTTGCCGCCGGCAGTGGCGACACCGATATCTTCATCACGCCCGGCTACCGCTTCCGCCTGGTCGATGCCCTGATCACCAACTTCCACCTGCCCAAGTCGACGCTGCTGATGCTGGTGTCGGCGCTGGCCGGCGTGGAAGCCATCCGCGCCGCCTACCGCCATGCGGTCGAGCAGCGCTACCGCTTCTTCAGCTACGGCGACGCCATGCTGCTGACCCGCCAGCCCGGCGCCTGAATCCAGAATCACAAGCCATGCTCAACTTCGAACTCATCACCACCGACGGCAACGCCCGCCGAGGCCGCGTCACGCTGAACCACGGCGTGGTCGAAACGCCGATCTTCATGCCGGTGGGCACCTATGGCTCGGTCAAGGCGATGTCGCCGCTGGAGCTCAATGAAATCGACGCGCAGATCATTCTGGGCAACACCTTCCACCTGTGGCTGCGCCCCGGGCTGGACGTGGTCAACGCCCACGACGGCCTGCACCGCTTTATCGGCTGGGACAAGCCGATCCTGACCGATTCCGGTGGTTTCCAGGTGTTTTCGCTGGGCGATCTGCGCAAGATCACCGAAGATGGCGTCACCTTCGCATCCCCGGTCAATGGCGACAAGCTCTTCCTGTCGCCCGAGATCTCGATGCAGATCCAGCGCACGCTGAACTCCGACATCGTCATGCAGTTCGACGAATGCACGCCGTATGAGATCGACGGCCGCCCCGCCACGCATGAGGAAGCCGCCAAGTCGATGCGCATGAGCCTGCGCTGGGCCAAGCGCTCGCGCGACGAGTTCGAGCGCCTGGCCAACCCCAACGCGCTGTTCGGCATCGTCCAGGGCGGCATGTACGAGGACCTGCGCGACGAATCGCTGGCCGGCCTGTCCGAGCTGGACTTCCACGGCCTTGCCATCGGCGGGCTGTCGGTGGGCGAGCCCAAGGAAGACATGATGCGCGTGCTCGAGCACGTGGCGCCGCGCCTGCCGGCCAACAAGCCGCACTACCTGATGGGCGTGGGCACGCCCGAAGACCTGGTCGCCGGCGTCGCCGCCGGGGTGGATATGTTCGACTGCGTGATGCCCACCCGCAACGCGCGCAACGGCTGGCTCTTCACCCGCTTCGGCGACGTCAAGATCAAGAACGCGGCGCACCGCAACGACCCGCGCCCGCTCGATGAAAGCTGCGCCTGCTACACCTGCCGCAACTTCTCGCGCGCCTACCTGCACCACCTGCACCGCGTGGGCGAGATCCTGGGCGCGCGCCTCAATACCATCCACAACCTGCACTACTACCTGCAACTGATGCGCGAGATGCGCGAAGCGATCGAGCACCACCGCTTTGCCGACTTCCGCCGCCAGTTTGCGGCCGACCGCGCCCGCGGCACGCAGTGACAACGCCGGGTGGCGCGAACTTTTGCGCTGCCGGCGGTCGAATAGCCGGGTCATCCGGAAGCCACCCGCGAGCCGGAGAGCCCGGCCATGCCGACCCCTGCCGCAAGTTGCCCCGGGCGCACCCGAACAAACCCGTATTCCGCCCTAGAATGCCAAGGGCGGGCGAAATGCGAATGGTAGAATGATCGATTATTTGACTGACTTTTGTGACGGAGAAACAACGTGCTGATTTCTAACGCATTTGCCCAGACCGCCGGAGCCGGCGGCGCGGCTGGCGGCCTGATGAGCTTCCTGCCCATCATCCTGATGTTTGGCGTGCTGTGGTTTATCATGATCCGCCCGCAAATGAAGCGCCAGAAGGAAGCCAAGGCAATGCTCGAAGCACTGGCCAAGAACGACGAAGTCGTGACCGCCGGTGGCATCCTGGGCAAGGTGACCAAGGTCACCGACCAGTACGTCAGCCTGGAAATCGCCGAAGGCACTGAAATCACCGTGCAGAAGAGTGCCGTGACCACCGTGCTGCCCAAGGGCTCGCTCAAGGCGCTCTGATCTCCGGATCGCGCGCGCGACTCCCGCCTTTGTCTTTTCCGGCATGCCCGTTCGCGCATGCCCCGGCAGCCGCCTGATCCAGCCCGACGAAGCCCCCGTGGTTTCGATCCGTGGCTGCCAGGCGGCTGTTTGCCAAACCGGTTCGGCCCCGCCGACGTGGTGCGCCACGCCAGCGCCGGCCCCGCCAACCGCAGAATGACTGGCCCGAGATGAATCGTTATCCGCTTTGGAAATACCTCGTGATCCTGGTGGCCCTGGCCATCGGCATCATCTATACCTTGCCGAACTTCTTCGGCGAGGCGCCTGCCGTGCAGGTGTCCTCGGGCAAGGCCACGGTCAAGGTCGACCTGGCGATGCAGAAGCAGGTCGAAGAGATCCTGGCGCAGAACCAGCTGCGGCCTGATGGCGTCTTCTTTGATATTTCCGGCCAGTCCGGCTCGGTCAAGGCGCGCTTCCGCACCACCGACGAGCAGCTCAAGGCCAAGGACGTGCTGTCGCGCACCCTGAACCCGGACGCGGCCAACCCCACCTACGTGGTGGCGCTGAACCTGCTGTCGGGCTCGCCGCGCTGGCTGACCGCCATGCATGCGCTGCCGATGTACCTGGGCCTGGACCTGCGCGGCGGCGTGCACTTCCTGCTGCAGGTCGACATGAAGGGCGCCGTCGACAAGAAGCTCGACAGCCTGGGCGGCGACGCGCGCACCCTGCTGCGCGACAAGAGCATCCGCCACGGCGGCATCGACCGCGACGGCGAGCGCCTGACGGTGCGCTTCAACAACGCAGACGACGCCAACCGCGCGCGTCCCATCCTGGCCGACAACCTGCGCGAAGTGGCCTTCGCCATGGACGGCAACAATATCGTCGGCACCTTCACCGAAGCCGCGCGCAAGGCGGTGCAGGACGCAGCGGTCAAGCAGAACATCACCACGCTGCACAACCGCGTGAACGAGCTTGGCGTGGCCGAGCCGGTGATCCAGCAGCAAGGCGCCGACCGCATCGTGGTGCAGCTGCCGGGCGTGCAGGACACCGCCAAGGCCAAGGACATCATCGGCCGCACCGCCACGCTCGAAGCCCGCCTGGTCGACAACGACGCGCCGCGCAGCCCGCGCCCGGGCGACCCGATCCCGTTCGGCAGCGAGCTCTTCACGCAAGGCAACGGCGCCCCGGTGGTGCTCAAGAAGCAGGTCATCTTCACCGGCGACCGCATTGAAAGCGCCTCGGCCGGCTTCGACCAGAACCAGCATCCTTCGGTCAACATCAAGCTCGACGCCCAGGGCGGCCGCGTGCTGCGCGACGTCTCGCGCGAGAACCTGAAGAAGCCGATGGCGATCGTGCTGTTCGAAAAGGGCAAGGGCGAAGTGCTGACGGTGGCGACGATCCAGTCCGAACTGGGTTCCAGCTTCCAGATCACCGGCTCCTACTCCACCGAAGCCGCCAACGACCTGGCGCTGCTGCTGCGCGCCGGCTCGCTGGCCGCACCGATGGAGATCATCGAAGAGCGCACCATCGGCCCGTCGCTGGGCGCGGACAACATCCAGAAGGGTTTTGACTCGGTCGCCTACGGCTTTGCCGCCATCGCCGTGTTCATGGTCCTGTACTACATGCTGTTCGGCGTGTTCTCGGTGGTGGCGCTGGGCGTGAACCTGCTGCTGCTGATCGCGGTGCTGTCGATGCTGCAGGCCACGCTGACGCTGCCGGGCATTGCCGCCATCGCGCTGGTGCTGGGCATGGCCATCGACGCCAACGTGCTGATCAACGAGCGCATCCGCGAAGAACTACGCGCGGGCGCGTCGCCGCAGATGGCGATCGCGGTCGGCTTCGACCGCGCCTGGGCCACCATCCTGGACTCCAACGTGACCACGCTGATCGCCGGCCTGGCACTGCTGGCCTTTGGTTCGGGCCCGGTGCGCGGCTTTGCCGTGGTGCACTGCCTGGGCATCCTGACCTCGATGTTCTCGGCGGTGTTCTTCAACCGCGGCCTGGTCAACCTCTGGTACGGCCGCAAGAAGAAGCTGCAGAGCGTGGCCATCGGCCAGATCTGGAAGCCGGGCAACACCACCGACACGCCGGTCGCCAAGTAAGGCGAGCAGCAACAACTAGCAGTACAGAACAGGATTCAACATGGAATTCTTCCGCATCCGGCGCGACATTCCGTTCATGAAGCACGCGTTGGTCTTCAACGTGATCTCCTTCCTGACGTTTGCCGCGGCCGTGTTCTTCCTCTGGCACAAGGGCCTGCACCTGTCGATCGAATTCACCGGCGGCACGGTGATGGAGGTCAGCTACCAGCAGGCGGCCGACCTGGAAAAGATCCGCGGCCAGGTGGGCAAGCTGGGCTATACCGACGTGCAGGTGCAGAACTTCGGCACCTCGCGCGACGTGATGATCCGACTGCCGCTGCAGAAGGGCCCGGACGGCAAGCCCGTCACCTCGGCCCAGCAGAGCGAGCAGGTGCTGGCCTCGCTGCAGGCGGCCTCGCCTGACGTGAAGCTGCAACGGGTGGAGTTCGTCGGCCCGCAGGTGGGCAAGGAACTGGCCACCGACGGCCTGCTGGCGCTGTTGTGCGTGGTGGCCGGCATCGTGATCTACCTGTCGTTCCGCTTCGAATGGAAGTTCGCGGTGGCGGGCATCATCGCCAACCTGCACGACGTGGTCATCATCCTGGGCTTCTTCGCCTACTTCCAGTGGGAGTTCTCGCTGTCGGTGCTGGCGGCGATCCTGGCGGTGCTGGGCTACTCGGTCAACGAATCGGTGGTGATCTTCGACCGGATCCGCGAGAACTTCCGCAAGTACCGCAAGATGACCACGCACGAGATCATCGACAACGCGATCACCAGCACCATCTCGCGGACCATCATCACCCACGGCTCGACCCAGATGATGGTGCTGTCGATGTTCTTCTTCGGCGGCCCCACGCTGCACTACTTTGCCCTGGCACTGACGGTCGGCATCTTGTTCGGCATCTACTCGTCGGTGTTCGTGGCCGCGGCGCTGGCGATGTGGCTGGGCGTCAAGCGCGAGGACCTGGTCAAGGGTGAAAAGAAGTCCGACTCGACCGACCGCAACGACCCCAACTACGGCGCGCAGGCCTGACCCCTGCCCTGCGGTAAAACAGAACGGCGCCCCGCGGGGCGCCGTTTTTTTATGGCTGCAAGGTCTGGGAAATTCAGGCCGGCATCGAGAACCGCTCGATCCACGCGGCCAGCCGGTCGGCCGCGAAGGCCTCGCTGCGCGGGCATGCGCGGCACACCACGGTGTTGCCGTCGCGCGCAAACTGCAGCGCGCCGCCAGCCTCTTCCAGCCACAGCAGGCTGGCCAGCCAGGCCGCGTGCTGCGCGGACACGGGTGCGCCGATCGGCTGCGCGAGGAACTCCGCCAGCGTGGCCGGAGCGGTCCACACCACGGTGTCGCCGTCGCGGCGCACCACCTCGCTGCCCAGCGCATCGACAATCACCGCGGCGGCATCGGCAGCGCCCCGGCCGGCATTGGCGCTGCGCAGGCCCGCCAGGCGCGTGGCCACGGCATGGCCGAAGCTGCCGCTGCGCTCGGCCTCTGCGCGCACCAGGTCGGCGTAGTCCATGCGCTGCCAGTCCGGCTCGACGCTGCCCGCGCCGGCGAGGTCGACCGCCGCGAGGTAGGTCTCCACCGGCTGGAAACGGCCCGGCCCGATCAGGCTGGCACACAGCGCATGCACCATGCCGATGCGCGAGGCCACGGTCTGGGTCTGCAGCACGGACAGCTTCTCGCGCAGCAGCTGGTCGCGTTCCTTGCGCAGGCCGGCCAGTTCCAGTGCCTGCTTCAGCTCCATGCGCAGCGCGGTGATGTCCCACGGCTTCTTGATGTAGCGGTGGATCTGCCCCTGGTTGACCGCTTCGACGGTCTGGTCGAGCTCCGAATACGCGGTGGTCAGGATGCGCACGATATGCGGGTAGCGCTCGCGCGCGTAGCGCAGCAGTTCGTTGCCATACTCGCCCGGCATGCGCTGGTCGGACACCAGCACCGCCAGGCTGCCTGCGTGGGCGTCGAGCAATGCCTTGCCCTCTTCAACGGAGCCGCCGGTGGCCACCGGTGCCAGCGCCCCGATGGCACGCTGGAAATACTTGACTGCAGTCGCTTCGTCATCGACGAACAGAATCGCCGGGGGTGGTGCCTGCGTGGCATTCGGTTCGGTCATCGGTCACTCCTATGCTTTCGACTCTTGAAACTTGGAAAGTCCAGCGTCACCGTGGTGCCGGCACCGGATGCGGATTCGATCCGGATGCCGCCGCCAAACGACTGCATGACGCGGTTGCAAAAAATCATGCCCAGCCCGCTGCCGCCGGCACTGGCGTGGGTGGTGACAGGATCGACCAGCAGCCGCTCCATCACTTCCGGCGGAATGCCCGGCCCGTTGTCGCAGATGCGGATTTCCGGGCGCGGCTGCGCCACCACCACAAAGCGCAACGCCGGCGTGCCGACACTGCGCAGCGCCCGCAGCGCGTTGCTCATCACCGAGGAGAGCACCAGCGCCACGCAGTTGGGCAGCGTCTGCACCGGGAAATCGCCGTGCATCTCCACCTGCACCCAGCTGCGCTGGTCGCCCGCGAACGGGTAGCTGTCCAGCAGCGAAGTGACCAGCGTGCCGGCGCTGACCTCGGTACCGGCATCGGACCGGGCCGGCATGCTGCCGGCACTGTTGCGCACTGATTGCAGGAACGATGACAGCACCGCCAGGCAATACTGGGCGTTGTCGTACATGGCGCTGGCCGCCTGGCCGATCTCGGCCTGGCGGCCAGCGCTGTATTCGCCGGCGACACGGCCGCGGATGCCGTGGGCAAAGTTGGCGATGGCCGCCAGCGGCGTGTTCAGTTCGTGCGCCAGAAAGGCCAGGGTCTCGTCGATCGCCATCAGCCGGTGCTGGCGCAGGGTGCGCTCGCGGTGGCGCTCGGCGGCGCGTGCCAGCACCTCGCGCAGGTCGGCCACGCTCAGCGGCTTTTCCAGGATGCGGAAGACTTCGCCGCTGTTGACCGTTTCCAGCAGCACATCCTTGTCGGCATAGGCCGTGACCAGGATGCGCACGATCTGCGGGTATTCCTGCGCCACCTGGCGCAGCAGCTGGCCGCCGTCGCGCCCGGGCATGCGGAAGTCGGTCACCAGCACCGCCACGCGGGCAGGGTCCGCGCGCAGCACTGCCAGAGCCTCGTCGGCGCCGTCTGCCACCAGCACCTCATAGTCGCCGCCGGCGGCCCGGGCGAAATACTTGCGCGCCATCTCCTCGTCGTCGACATAGAGAACGGCAAGCCGTGCCTGCTTCACTTCGCTCATGGCTGGTTACTCCGCACGCGGCAGGTCGAAGCTGAACGCGGTCCACTGGCCCAGTTCGCTCTCGGCATACAGCTGCCCGCCGTGGCGCTCCACCACCGCGTAGCTGATCGACAGGCCCAGGCCAAGCCCCTGCCCCACCTCGCGCGTGGTGAAGAACGGCTCGAACACGCGCGCCAGGTTTTCCTGGGGGATGCCAGGGCCGTTGTCGCGCACCATGATGTGCAGGCGGTGGTTGTCCCACCGGGCCGTGGTATGGATCGCCGGCGCGGCCGTGCCCGCCTTGCGCATGGCCAGCGCGGCATTCGAGAACAGGTTGATCAGCACGCCGATGATGGCCGCCTCGTCGCCCAGCACCAGGGTGTCGGCAGGCAGTTCGCGGCTGAGGCTGACGCCGCGCAGCTCATGCGCGGTCAGCCGGATCGACGAATCGAGCGCCTTCTCGAACAGGAACGGCGTGCCTTCCACCTCGGCGCCCGGCTTGCGGTAGGCAAAGGTCTTGAGGTCGGAGACGATATGCTGGATGCGCTGCATCCCCTGCTTGGCGTCGACCAGGCACTCTTCCAGCGAAGGGTTCTCCTTGGCCTGCGGCTCTTCCATCGCCACCTCGATCGCCATCAGGCAGAAGTTGACCGGGTTGTTCACCTCGTGCAGCAGCCCGGCCGCCAGCGTACCGATGGCGGCCATCTTCTCCTGCTGCAGCATCTGGCCCTTGATGTCGGCCAGCCGGCGGTTGATCACCTCGAGCTCAGTATTCTTCTCGGCGACCTCGTCCTTCAGACGGAACAACATGAAGCGCGCCCGCTCGTTGAAGAAGGTATAGACCCCGCTGGCCGCCGCGGCGAACAGCAGGAACAGTGAATTGGCGATAAAAGCGCCCACCGGCTCGATGCCGCCGGGGTGGAACAGGCATGCCAGTACGTACAGCAGGTACGAGAGCACGCCGAACACCAGGTTCTGCCACAAGCCGAACGGCAGCGCGATGCCCGACGCGAAGATCGCGAGGTTAAGCCCGACGTAGTATGGCGACTGCGCCCCTTCAGTCTGCCAGATCATCCACGCAATCATGATCTGTGGCAGCAGCAGCCACGTCAGCGTCAGCCATGGCGCGAAGCGGCGCCCCGCAGCGCTGTACAGCACCACCACCACGCCCGCGATCAACAGCGACACCAGCACGCGCGCCACCCCGAAGGCAAGCTGCTGCTGCGGATACTGGCCGTAATCGAGTCCGACGCCGAGCAGAACCAGCGCGATCGCGGTATAGGCGCCGCCACGGCTGAATGCCAGGCGAAAGTCAGCCAGCTCGGACTGGTAGCCGGCGTAGAGTTGGTTGGTGCTCATGGCGTGCCCCGCAAGGACTGCTTCAGTCAATGGTGGCTTCCGCAAATACGTTGACGCCGGTGGCATCGCCGTAAATGCGGTGCGAGTGCGAATTTTCAGGCAGTAGCTGCGCCATGCCCGCGTCGTCGCGGTAGATCAGGTACCACTCCAGCAGGTGTTCCATGCCGAATTTCTCAGGATTGTCGACGTGGACGTTGGTTACCAGAATCTGCCCTCCGTGCCGCGAGCGGGAGGCGAAATACGAGAGTAGCCGCGTACACACCTTGTCGGACAGGTAGTCGAACAGGCCCGCACAATAGACCGCGTCGAACTCCCTTGCACTGATATCGTCCGGCGAGATGCGCCGCTTGAGCAGTTCATGCACGGACTGGTGCACCATCTCGACGGCAACCTTGCTCCCGGCGCTGGTGGCCGAGCGTTCGATCGTGCTACGCGTGAACTCCAGCGTCTCTTCGCTGAAGTCGACCAACTGGAACGACAGCAGTTCGGGGTTGGGGTATTCGCGCACGAAGCGCTGGATCTCGAAGGCAGGGCCGCAGCCCACGTTGAGCACGCGGAACGGCCGGCCAGCGGCGCGCGCGCGATCGGCTTGGCGCGTCAGGAAATCGATCAGCAGTTCGATGCGGTTGCGGTGCGCGGTCGCCACCGCCGCCTTGAGGAAGGCGGTGTTGACGATCTGGAAATAGGTGGTGGGACCCTGCTGCGGGTCGTTCAGGATCTGGTTCACCATCTCGTAGTCGCCGGCATAGCCGAGCGGCTTGGTGAAGGTGCGGTATACGAACGGCGCCCGCAGCAAGAGCGGGTGCAGCGCCGACTGCGCGTAAGTGCGGTGCACCGGCGCGATCTCCGGATCCACGCGCTGGGCCTCGCCCTCAAGCCAATCCAGGTATGTCTTTGTCTTGACCATGATGGGCGTGGCCAGCTCGTAGAAGACGTCCTCGCGGAGCTTGCCTTCAATCTTTGGCAGCGATTCGGTCATGTCGACCTGCTCGACCCAGCGCGACACTTCGGACAGGAACGCGCGCATCTCGTTGACCACGATCTGGTAGTCGCGCCGGATATTGAAGCGCGTGTCCCAGTCCTGCACAAAAAGCTCGGCTTCGCGCGCGACTGACTTGGGCTCGTTGGTCAGGTCCGTCAGTTCGCGCCACTCGTCGATCAGCGTCAGCGACACCACGGCGGTCAGGCCGGTGTTCACCAGGCTCATCACCACGGCCTTGCCGAGGTAGGCGTTCTTGGCCCCCATGCGGACGCTGAGTTCGCTCAGCACCTCGCTGACCTGCACGATCGAATACGGATTGTAGATTTCCATCACCAGAGACTTTCTCTGGAGATTGATGATCGTGCCCCGCACCTGCTCGCCCTGCGAGTTGCGGAAACCAACTACCGGATCGATTTGCGTTTTGGAATACACGGTATTGCGCCAGGGAAAACCGAGAAACGCTGCGGACCGTACAGGCAAGGCGGAACGGCCAGGTACAGCATGAGGGGCGAGGAGGTCGCGGGGATGGCTACCGGTATCGGGACATGCAGCGAATGCTCATAGTGATGCGCTTTAGCCGGTTGCGGGCATGGCTGCCCCCGCCTTGGCAGGAGTAGCATTGCCCCGATCAAGGAGGAATTGCCGCGGGCCATTGTACTGTGCCCGTCGGGGGTCGTACAACCAAGTGCCCTGGCAGGCGCCTGAATGATGCCGGACAACAAAAAAGGCCGGCATGGCCGGCCTTGACTGCCTGGAAGCCCGGCGCAGCGGGCTGGCACGCTCAGTCCGCGCGCACGCCTTCCACCTGGATGGCGAGCTTGACCTCGGGCTTGAAGCCCATTTTCACGCCATAGTCCAGGCCGAAGTCGGCACGGTTGAAATGGCCCACGGCGTCGGCGCCGCAGGCTTCGCGCTTGAGCATCGGGTGCTGGATGCACTTGAAGTCGCGGATTTCCAGCTTAACCGGCTTGGACACGCCGCGCAGCGTCAGCATGCCGTCAACCTCGGTCGGCACGTCGCCCTTGAACTTGGAGAACTTGCCCTTGTAGACGGCCTCGGGGAAGGCTTCCACGTCGAACATGTCCGGGCCCTTGGCGTGCTGGTTCAGCTTGGCATTGCCGAAATCGATCGAAGCCGGGTCGATCTTGACCTCGACCGAGCCCGCCTTGGCGGCACGGTCCAGCGTGACCACGCCGCTGGACTTGTCGAACTTGCCGCGCCAGGTCGACAGGCCGCCCAGGTGGTCGGCCTCGAAGCTCGGGTAGGTGTGGGTCGGATCGAGGTTGTACGTCACGGTATTGGCCGAAGCCACGCCGAAAGCGGCAGTTGCGGAAATGGCCGCGACGGCGGCAACGAGGAAACGCAGTTTCATGAAATCTCCCGACAAATCAGGTTGGGGCGGAACGTTCTCAGGAACGTCGATTGGGTACGTCAGCGGAATACCGGCCTTGCTTCCTACTTCTTGGCCAGCACGATACGGAATTTGATCTGCACGTCGTCGGCCACCACGGAAGTGTCCTTCCATTCGCCGTCGCCGATATTGAAGACCGTGCGCTTGATCGGCAGCGCGCCCTCAAACACCTGGACCGCGCCTTCCTGGCGGTAGGTGGCGGGCACCACCACGTCCACGGTCTTGCCCTTGATGGTCAGCTTGCCGGCCACGTCGTACTTGCCCGGCGTGCCGTTCTTGATGCTGGTGGACTGGAACACGGCCTTGGGGTACTTGGCGGCGTCAAACCAGTCCTTGCCCTTCACTTCCTTGGTGGTCTCGGCGTCGCCGATCTCGAAGCTGGACACATCGATCTCGACCTTGGCCGACGAGGTCGCCAGCTTGGCCGGGTCGAAGCTGACCGCGGCATCGAACTTCTTGAACTTGCCTTCCATCGGCACGCCAATCTGGCGCGCGACCGCGGTCACCGAGCTCTTGGCGGCGTCAACCTGCGCCCAGGCCAGGTTGGCGGCAATGCCGGAGGCGGCCAGGACGGCGGCGATGACGAGCGAGCCGCGGCGGGAATTGCGTTTCATCTCAAAAAACTCCTGTCAGGGTCGGCGCAGCGCGCCGCGGTACGGAAAAAGTTGGCCGGGGCGGCGCCTCAGCGCAGGAACGGCAGCATCCGGCCCAGCGTGCCGTCGCGGTCGACGAACTGGTGCTTGACCGCCGCCGCTGCATGGACAACGACCACAGCCGCCATCAGGTAGTTCAGCCAGATATGGACAAATTTCAGTACTTCTTTCAGTTCGTCGTTCTTTTCCAGCAGCGCCGGCATCTTCCACAGGCCCAGGTAGACCACCGGCACGCCCGCGGCCGAGCTGTAGAGGTAGCCGCTGATCGGCACGATCACGATCAGCAGGTACAGCAGGTGATGGGCGCCGGCCGCAGCCCTGGCCTGCCAGGCCGGCGTGCCGGGCGCCGCCGGCGGTGCCGCATGGGTTGCACGCCACAGCACGCGCAGCACGGCAACCGCGAAGATCGTCACGCCCAGCCACTTGTGCCAGGAGTAGAGCTTGAGCTTGGTCGGCGTCAGCCCCGGAATGCCCGTCATGTACAGGCCGAGCCCGAACGCGGCGAAGATCGCCAGCGCAATGACCCAGTGCAAGGCGATCGCGGTGGCACCGTAGCCGGTGGGGGCATTGGCGGTAGAACGCATCGGATTCCTCTCGCTCGCGCAGGAGCGTTTCACAATTTTGGGGAAGGCACCGGCGAGGGCGGACCCGCCCGTGCGCTTACGATTCTCGCATTATTGCGGCGGGCTGTGCGCCGATGAAGGACAGTCCTTCATTAAGTTATTCAAATGCTTTGAAGTGACATTCTGTCGCAAGCGGCACAAAGCCGCAGCGACCTGCCGGCCGCGCTGCGCCAGAAAAGCAAAAAGCCATCCTCGCGGATGGCTTTTGCAGCACGTCGCCCCGATTCGGGGGCGGAATGTGGCGTCAGATGCGCTCGGCCAGCACCACGGCCTTGCCGATATAGCTGGCGGGCGTCATGTCCAGTAGCAGCTTCTTGGCGTCGTCGGGGATCGCCAGGCCGTTGATGAAGGTCTGCAGCGCCTCGCGCGAGATGCCCTTGCCGCGGGTCAGCTCCTTGAGCTGCTCGTACGGGTTGGGCACGCCGAAGCGGCGCATCACGGTCTGCACCGGCTCGGCCAGCACCTCCCAGCAGTTGTCCAGGTCTTCGTCCAGGCGCTCGGGGTTGGTTTCCAGCTTGCCCAAGCCGCGCAGGCAGGCCTCATAGGCCAGCAGGCTGTAGCCGAAGGCCACGCCGATATTGCGCAGCACGGTCGAATCGGTCAGGTCGCGCTGCCAGCGCGACAGCGGCAGCTTCTCGGACAAGTGGCGCAGGACCGCGTTGGCCAGGCCCAGGTTGCCTTCGGAGTTCTCGAAGTCGATCGGGTTGACCTTGTGCGGCATGGTCGACGAGCCGATTTCGCCGGCCTTGGTCTTCTGCTTGAAATAGCCCAGCGAGATATAGCCCCAGACGTCGCGGTTCAGGTCGAGCAGGATGGTGTTGGCGCGGGCGATCGCGTCAAACAGCTCGGCCATGTAGTCGTGCGGCTCGATCTGGATGGTGTAGGGGTTGAAGGCCAGGCCCAGGCGGGTCTCGATCACCTGCTTCGAGAAGGCTTCCCAGTCGAAGGTCGGGTAGGCCGACAGGTGGGCGTTGTAGTTGCCCACCGCGCCGTTCATCTTGCCCAGCAGCTCGACCTGCTCGATGCGCTGGATCGCGCGCGCCAGGCGCGCGGCCACGTTGGCCATTTCCTTGCCCAGCGTGGTCGGGCTGGCCGGCTGGCCGTGAGTGCGCGACAGCATCGGCTGCGCGGCATTGAGCCTGGCCAGCTCGACCAGGCGGGCGTGCACGCGCTTGAGCGCCGGCACCACCACGCCCTCGCGGGCGCCCTTGAGCATCATGCCGTGCGAGGTGTTGTTGATGTCTTCCGAGGTGCAGGCGAAGTGGATGAACTCGCTGGCGGCTTCCAGCTCGGCGTTGCCCTTGACCTGTTCCTTGAGCCAGTACTCGACCGCCTTCACGTCATGGTTGGTGACGGCTTCGATTTCCTTGATGCGGGCGGCATCGGCCTCGCTGAACTTGTCCACCAGCGCCAGCAGCGCGGCCTCGGAGGCGGCCGAAAACTTCGGCATGTCGGGCAGGCCGGCCTGCGCCAGCGCGATCAGCCAGTGCACCTCGACCTTGACGCGGTTGCGCATGAAAGCGGCCTCGGACAGCCATTCGCGCAGCGCATCGGCCTTGGCGGCGTAACGGCCATCGATCGGGGACAGGGCGGTGAGCGGCGAAAGCGAAGAGGAGGTCATGCTGGAAACCGGGAAAAGGGAGGCAATGGAAGAAGGCGACGAACAAGGCGCGCCGCGGGGGCTGGCGCTGTCAGCGTTGGCGGCGGGAGGGATCGAAAAAGCGACTTTATGCGGCCGGATGCGTCCAAAACGCAATGCCGGCAGGCCCGCCGGCGCTGCGCAACGCGGGATTTTACCACCCCTGCCCCGGCTCCGGGCAGCGGTAAAGCGCCGCCGCGGGGCATCGGTGCGCAAGCCCGCATTCGCCACGCACCGCGGGTATACTCGCGCACGCCGTTCCAGTAGCCTGTTATGAAGTGCATCGGGCAAGCCGCGTGCCCCACCGCCGCTGCCGCAGAGCGACGATGCACTTCATAACAAGCTCAAGGGGAGAACATGAAGCTGTATGCGTCCCGGACCAGTCCCTACGCGCGCAAGGTGCGCGTGGTGATGGCCGAGAAAAAGATCGAGTGCCAGCTCATCGAAGAGGATGTCTGGTCGCCCGAGACCAGGATCGGCCAGTTCAACCCGCTCGGCAAAGTGCCTTGCCTGGTCATGGAAGACGGCGGCGCGATCTTCGATTCGCGCGTGATCGTCGAATATGTCGACACCTTGACGCCGGTCGGCCGGATGATCCCGCAGGGCGGGCGCGAGCGCCTGGAAGTCCGCTGCTGGGAGGCGCTCGCCGACGGCCTGCTCGACGCTGCGCTGCTGGTGCGCCTGGAGGCAACCCAGCGCGAGCCGCACGAGCGCAGCGAGCGCTGGGTGCAACGCCAGCGCGGCAAGATCGACGCGGCGCTGGTGGCCATGGCGCACGGCCTGGCCGACCGCCCCTTCTGCACTGGCACGCACTATTCGCTGGCCGACGTGGCGGTGGGCTGCGCGCTGTCCTACCTGGACTTCCGCTTCCCCGAGATCGCCTGGCGCGAGAGCCATCCCAACCTGGCGGCGCTGGAGGAAAAGCTGTCCAAACGCCAGTCGTTTATCGATACGGAGCCGCCGCGCGGCTGATCCGCAGCGGCCGACAAGAAAACACCCGCCTCGAGCGGTCGCCTCGAGCGGGTGTTTTTTCGTGCAGCGGCAGCGCTTACTGGATGATGCCGCCGCCCAGACAGATGTCGCCGTCATACAGCACCGCCGACTGGCCGGGAGTAACCGCCCATTGCGCCTCGGCAAACCCGAGCGTCAGCGCGTCGCCGTCCACCGCCTGCACCGTGCAGGCGGCATCGCTCTGGCGGTAGCGCGTCTTGGCCGCCATCGGCGCGCCCGCGGCAGGCGGCTCGCCGGCCACCCAGGACAGGTCCGACGCGGTCAGCACCGGCGTCAGCAGCCACGGGTGGTCGTGGCCCTGCACCACGTAAAGCGTATTGTTCGCCATATCCTTGCGCGCCACATACCAGGCATCGCCGTTGCCGTCGCGGCTGCCGCCCAGGCCAATGCCCTTGCGCTGGCCCAGCGTGTAGAAGGCCAGGCCGATATGCTCGCCCACGACCTTGCCCTCGGGCGCCTTCATCGGGCCCGGCTTGGTCGGCAGGTAGCGGTTCAGGAAATCGCGGAACGGGCGCTCGCCGATAAAGCAGATGCCGGTGGAGTCCTTCTTTTTCGCGTTCGGCAGGCCGATCTCGGCGGCAATCTCGCGCACGCGCGTCTTGGGGATCTCGCCCAGCGGGAACAGCGTGCGCGACAGCTGCGCCTGGTTCAGCCGGTGCAGGAAGTAGCTCTGGTCCTTGGTATGGTCGAGCGCCTTGAGCAGCTCGAACCGGCCGGCCGCGTTCTGCCGCACGCGCGCATAGTGGCCGGTGGCGATGGTTTCCGCCCCCAGCGACATGGCATGGTCGAGGAAGGCCTTGAACTTGATCTCGGCATTGCACAACACGTCCGGGTTGGGCGTGCGCCCGGCGGAGTATTCGCGCAGGAAGTCGGCAAAGACCCGGTCCTTGTACTCGGCGGCAAAGTTGACCGCCTCCACGTCAACGCCGATCAGGTCGGCCACCGACACCACGTCCAGCCAGTCCTGGCGCGTGGAGCAGTACTCGCTGTCGTCATCGTCTTCCCAGTTCTTCATGAACAGGCCGATGACCTCGTAGCCCTGCTGCTTGAGCAGCCACGCGGTCACCGATGAATCGACCCCGCCCGACATGCCCACGACGACACGTTTTCCCGCACCACTCACAGCTGCACTCCCAGCGGGACGGCCGCGGCCAGCGCCGACGGGTGCGTGTACAAGGCGTCCAGCGCAAAGCGCTTGCCGGCCAGGTAGTCGTTGACGCAGGCCATCACCAGCGGCGAACGGTGACGCTCCGGGCAGGCGCGCAGTTCTTCCGCGCTCATCCAGACCGTGCGCACGATGCCGGTATCGAGCTGGCGGCCGGCGTCGAGCGAGCCGAGGTCGCCGGTAAAGGCAAAGCGCACATAGGTCACATCGGTGCCGGTGCGCGACGACAGCGAACGGCCCATGTAGCAGCCCAGCAGCGCGCGCGGCTCAAAGGTGTGCGCGGTCTCTTCCAGGGTTTCGCGGATCACGGCGCGGATCAGGCTCTCGCCCGGGTCCAGGTGCCCGGCGGGCTGGTTCAGGCGCAGCCCGTCGGCGGTTTCCTCTTCGACCAGCAGAAAGCGTCCACCGCGCTCGATCACGGCGGCAACGGTCACGCTGGCATTCCAGTCACTTGACATGATGCTCAATTTTTAGGCAATCCCGCATTCTACCGGTTGCGGGCCCATCGTGCAGCGCCGCCGACCCGCCATGGCCCCCGGCCGATGAGCCCGCCTGGTGCTGAATTGCCGGCTGCAACTACCCTTTGGCGGTCGCCGCAAAAGCCGACCGGCCGGTCACCGTTGAACGTCAGATTCCTGTAAGCTGCGAAAAAATTGTTGCGCTGCGGCTTAAGCCTGCGGCGCGCACGGGCCAGCCGTCGGTCCGCCCAACCAGACAAGACGCCAGCTAAAGGAGAAATTGACGATGTACATCGGCATCCCGCAGGAGACGCGGGCCGGCGAGACTCGCGTCGCCGCCACCCCGGAGACAGTCAAGAAGTACGTCGCCCAGGGCCACAAGGTGGTCGTGCAGGCCGGCGCCGGCGTAAGCGCCAGCCAGCCCGACGGCGCGTATGAGGCGGTCGGCGCCACCATCGGCACCGCAGCCGAAGCACTGGGCGCGCAACTGGTTTTGAAGGTGCGCGCGCCGGACGCCGCCGAACTGGCGCAGATGAAGCCAGGCGCCGTACTGGTCGGCATGCTCAATCCCTTCGACGCCGAGAACAACGCGCGCATGTCCGCTGCGAACATCACCGCCTTTGCCCTGGAAGCCGCGCCGCGCACCACGCGCGCGCAGAGCATGGACGTGCTGTCGTCGCAGGCCAACATCGCCGGCTACAAGGCCGTGCTGGTGGCCGCGCACCACTACCAGCGCTTCATGCCGATGCTGATGACCGCCGCCGGCACCGTCAAGGCCGCGCGCGTGCTGATCCTGGGCGCGGGCGTCGCCGGCCTGCAGGCCATCGCCACGGCCAAGCGGCTCGGTGCGGTGATCGAGGCCTCCGATGTGCGCCCAGCGGTCAAGGAACAGATCGAATCGCTCGGCGCCAAGTTCCTCGACGTGCCCTTCCTCACCGATGAAGAGCGCGAGATCGCCCAGGGCGTCGGCGGCTATGCCCGCCCGATGCCGCCGGACTGGATGAAGCGCCAGGCCGAGCTGGTGCACCAGCGCGCCGTCCAGGCCGACATCGTCATCACCACCGCACTGATCCCGGGCCGCAAGGCGCCGGTGCTGCTGCAGGAAACCACCGTGGCGCAGATGAAACCCGGCTCGGTGGTGGTAGACCTGGCCGCGGCACAGGGCGGCAACTGCCCGCTGACGGTGGCCGACGAAGTGGTCAACCACAACGGCGTCATCATCATCGGCCACACCAACCTGGCCAGCATGGTCGCGGCCGACGCCTCGGCGCTCTATGCCCGCAACGTGCTGGACTTCCTCAAGCTGGTCGTCGACAAGGACGGCCAGTTCACGCTGAACCTTGAAGACGACATCGTCGCGGCCTGCCTGATGTGCAGGGACGGCCAGATCGTGCGAGAGGCGGCGTAATTTCCACGGGAGCCGTGCGCCCACTGCTTTTGCATCAAATATAAGGACGTATCACCCATGCAACGCATCATGCTCCGCGCCAAGCTCCACCGCGTCACCGTGACGCAGGCGGACCTCAACTACGAGGGTTCGTGCGGCATCGATCAGGACCTGCTGGACGCTGCCGACATGAAGGAGTTCGAGAAGATCGAGCTGTACAACGTGAACAACGGCGAGCGCTTCTCCACCTACATCATCAAGGGCGAGCGCGGCAGCGGCGAGATCTCGCTGAACGGCGCCGCGGCGCGCCGCGCGCACCTGGGCGACCAGCTGATCATCTGCACCTACGCGCCGATGAGCGACGAGGAGATCGCCGCCTACAAGCCCAAGGTCATCCTGGTGAACGAGAACAACGGCATCAAGGAAATCAAGAAGTTCTGATGGCGGCCTGCCGCAGGGTTGCTCCCCTCTCCCGCTTGCGGGAGAGGGAGCGCGCCGTCAGTCAGAGCCACTGGCCCTTGGCACGCCGTAATGCAGCAAAGAAAAAACACAGTAAAACGCCGCATCCCGGATTCAAAGCAACGGAGGAGAAGTCGATGGAGATGGTGAACCACACGGTGATCAACCTGATCATCTTCGTGCTGGCGATCTACGTGGGTTACCACGTGGTCTGGACGGTTACGCCAGCCCTGCATACACCCCTGATGGCGGTGACCAACGCGATCTCGGCGATCATCATCGTCGGCGCCATGCTCGCCGCGGGCCTGACCGAAGGCGGGGTCGGGCGCGTGATGGGCACGCTGGCAGTGGCACTGGCCGCGGTCAATGTGTTCGGCGGCTTCCTGGTCACCCAGCGCATGCTGGAGATGTTCAAGAAGAAGGAACCGAAGGCCAAGGCGCCTGAGGCCAAGCCGGCGCTGGCCAGGGAGGGCGCGTGATGACCGGTCTTGTCAGCATGAACCTCGTCACCCTGCTCTACCTGGTGGCCTCAGTCTGCTTTATCCAGGCGCTCAAGGGCCTGTCGCACCCGGCCTCGGCGCGCAAGGGCAATGCCTTCGGCATGATCGGCATGGCCATTGCCGTGGTGACCACGCTGGTCCTGATCATCAAGCTGAAGAATGAATTCCTCGCGGCGGGCACGGCCCAGTCGTCGGTGGGCACGGGCCTGGCGCTGATCTTCGCCGCGCTCGTGGTCGGCGGCGGCATCGGTGCCTACGTGGCGAAGAAAGTGCAGATGACCAAGATGCCCGAGCTGGTCGCGGCGATGCACTCGCTGATCGGCCTGGCCGCGGTGTTCATCGCGGTGGCGGCAGTGGCCGAGCCGGCGGCGTTCGGCATCAGCCCGGCAGGCTCGCACCTGATCCCGCTGGGCAACCGCATCGAGCTCTTCATCGGCTGCTTCGTCGGCGCGATTACGTTCTCGGGCTCGGTGATCGCCTTCGGCAAGCTGGCCGGGCGCTACAAGTTCCGCCTGTTCCAGGGCGCGCCGGTGGTGTTCGCCGGCCAGCACTGGCTGAACCTGCTGCTGGCGGTGGCAATGGTGGGCTTCGGCGTCATCTTCTTCCTGTCGCAGGACTGGCTGCCGTTCCTGATCATGCTGGCGATCGCCTTCGTGCTGGGCGTGCTGATCATCATCCCGATCGGCGGCGCCGACATGCCGGTGGTGGTGTCGATGCTGAACTCGTACTCGGGCTGGGCAGCGGCGGGCATCGGCTTCTCGCTGAACAACCCGATGCTGATCATCGCTGGCTCGCTGGTGGGCTCCTCCGGTGCGATCCTGTCGTACATCATGTGCCGGGCGATGAACCGGTCGTTCTTCAACGTGCTGCTGGGCGGTTTCGGCGGCGCGACGGCGGCGGCGGCGACGGGCGATCAGCAGCAGCGCCCGGTCAAGTCGGGTTCCGCCGACGATGCCGCGTTCCTGATGGGCAATGCGGAGACGGTCATCATCGTGCCGGGCTATGGCCTGGCCGTGGCGCGCGCCCAACACGCGCTCAAGGAACTGACCGAGAAGCTGGCGGAAAAGGGCGTGACCGTGAAGTACGCGATCCACCCGGTGGCGGGCCGCATGCCGGGCCATATGAACGTGCTGCTGGCCGAGGCCGAGGTGCCGTACGACCAGGTCTTCGAGATGGAAGACATCAACAGCGAGTTCGGCCAGGCCGACGTGGTGCTGGTGCTGGGCGCCAACGACGTGGTCAACCCGGCTGCCAAGAACGACCCCCAGTCGCCGATTGCCGGCATGCCGATCCTGGAGGCCTACAAGGCCAAGACCATCATCGTCAATAAGCGCTCCATGGCCGCCGGCTACGCCGGGCTGGACAACGAGCTGTTCTACATGGACAAGACCATGATGGTGTTCGGCGACGCCAAGAAGGTGGTCGAAGACATGTTCAAGGCGGTCGACTAAGGCCGTCCGCGCGCCGCGCGCAGGCCCGGGCCATCCCGGCCCTGCCGCGGGCGCTTCTCCCGCCCGGCGCCCGCCGGGCTCCTCCTGCCGCCGGCCCTGGCTGCAAGGCCTGTCTTGCAAGGCAGCCGTGGCGCGCTATACTGGCCTGCGAATGCGCACACCGGCTTGCCGCTTGCGCCACGCCTGTGCCTAACCACTGCGCCGAACCCCTGCCCGCCGCTCCATGACCTTCAACCCGCACGACAGGAACCTGTCGGTCTTCCATCACCCGGTCCTGACCGTCCTGGTCGATGACAGCAAGTCGTTCATCGACAGCCTGGCGTTCCAGATGGATGCCTCGCGCGCGGTGATCACCTTCACCGATCCGCGTGAAGCGCTGCAATGGATCCGCGAGGCCTATGCCACCCGCTTCCCGGGCTTCCTGCCGGTGCGCGTGACGCACGACGACCTGACCTTCCTGACCGAGCGGCGCACCGTGCAGCTCGACATCGACCGCATCTACCGCCAGATACACGACTTCAAGCGCTTCCTGCAGCCGGGCGTGGTGGTGGTCGACTATTCGATGCCGCAGATGGACGGGCTGGAATTCTGCCAGGCGCTGCAGGACCTGCCCTGCAAGACCATCCTGCTGACCGGCACCGCCGACGAGAGCATCGCCGTGCAAGGCTTCAACCACGGGCTGATCGACCGCTACGTGAAGAAGCATGAAAGCAATATGGTCGAGCGGCTGGACCAGGAAATCGAGGCCATGCAGCAGGCGTACTTCGCCACGCTGTCGCGCACGCTGCGCGAGCTGCTGACGCGGCATTCGTTCTCATTCCTGTCCGATCCGGCCATCACCGAGCGCGTGCGCCAGCTCATCGCGCGCTATGGCTTTGTCGAGTACTACCTGTACCCCAACCCGGCCGGCATCCTGCTGCTGACCGCGCAGGGCCACGCCACGCTGATGGTGATCGAGACCCGCGCCGGGCTGATGAGCCAGGTGGAGTCGGCCGAAGCCTACGACGCCCCCGCGGCACTGATCGAAGGCCTGCGCGAAGGCCGGCTGGTGCCGTTCTTCTGGCCCGGCAACGGCATGTACACGCCGGCGTGCGTGGACTGGGAACAATACTGCCTGCCGGCAGAGCGCTGCGAAGGCAATGAAGAATTCATCTATGCGCTGTTCGACCTGCCGCGCCACCTGCTGCAGGAGCCGGTGGTCAGCCTGCAGGGCTTCCTGGCGGACTTCAGCCGCAATCCGGATGCACTGACGGGGCGCAAGCGCCCCTGACCCCGCCGCCCGGCGCCGCGGGCGCCGTCAGTCCGCCTGCGGCACCCGGTTGGCGCCGCGCACCATGTCGAAGCGGAACAGCCGGCATTCGATATTGCCGTTGTAGAGCGGCGTGCGGCGCGACTCCTTGAGCCGCAGCCGGCGCGGGAAACCCATGTCGCCGGTAAACACCCACGCCTGCCAGCCCGCGAAATGCTGCTTGAGCGTGGTGGCAAAGGCACTGGCGAACTGGTTGGCGGCGGCCTCCTCCACCTCGTCGCGCGGCATCTCTTCCTCTGGCAGGCGGCGCTGGCCACGCACCGCGATGCGCTCGCCGTACGGGGGATTCATCAACAGCAAACCCGGCTCTTCAAAAGGCGGCTGCACGAAGCGCGCGTCCACCTGCTTGGTGCGCGCCTCGCCCGGCAGGCCGGCACGCTCCCAGTTGGCGCGCGTGATGGCCAGCATGTCAGTGGAGATGTCCGAACCCACCACCTGCAGTTCATCGGCCGAGGCCAGCATGCGGACGCGCTGCGCGTCCGACTTGAGCTTCTGCCAGGCCTTGGTGTCCATGCCCTTGAGCCATTCGAAGGCAAAGCTGCGGCTGCCGCCCGGCGCGATGCCCAGCGCCACCTGCGCGGCCTCGATCAGGAAGGTGCCGCTGCCGCACATCGGGTCGTAGAAAGGCCGGAAGGTCTGGCCCGGCACCCAGCCCGCCAGGCGCAGGATGCCGGCGGCCAGGTTTTCCTTCAGCGGCGCCTCGCCCTTCTCGGTGCGCCAGCCGCGCTTGAACAGCGGCTCGCCGGTGGTGTCGAGGTACAGCGTGCAGTCATGCTCGGTTAGATGGGCATAAATGCGCACATCCGGGCTGGCGGTATCGACGCTCGGGCGCGCGCCCACGCGCTCGCGCAGGGCATCGCAGACCCCGTCCTTGACGCGCAGCGCGGTGAAATTCAGGCTGCGCAGCGGCGACTTGTGCGACGTGATGTCCACACGCAGCGATTCATCGGGCGAAAACCACTGCTCCCAGCGCACGCCGCGCGCCAGCGTATAGATGTCGTCCTCATGCCGGTAGCCGCGCGCCGCCACGCGCATCAGCACCCGGCTGGCAATGCGCGAATGCAGGTTGACCGCATAGGCGGCGGCCATCTCGCCCGAGAAATTGACGCCGCCCGGCACTTCCTGGTGCACCGTGAACGGCGCCAGCGCGGCCATGCCCGGCATCGCGGCGATCTCGCGCAGTTCTTCGGCGAGCGCGCTCTCCAGGCCGCGCGGGCAAGGGGCAAAGAAGGCTTGGGTCATGTGTTGGGTATCCTGCAAACAAAAACGTCCGCCGTAGCGGACGGGGATCTATCCGAAGCTTAGCTCAAGCCGCCGCCAGGGCGCGCTCGAGGAAATCCAGCCGGTCCTGGCCCCAGAAGGGCTGGCCGTCATGGACGTACCACGGCGCGCCGAATACGCCGGCCGAAATCGCGTCCTGGGTGTTCTGCGCATAGGCCGCCTGCACCGACTGCGCCTCGCTGGCCTTGAGCAGGCTGGCGCCGTCCAAGCCGGCCTCGTCGGCGATCTGCGCCAGCGTGGCGGCATCGGCGATATTGCGCTGCTGCGCCCAGACTGCCGCGCCAATGGCGCCGGTCAGCTGCATCGCGCGGGCGGTGCCGTGCGCCAGCTGCGCGGCGATGATCAGCTTGCTGGCCGCGTCGCCCGATACCGGGAAGAACGTCGGCTGCGGATGCAGCGGCAGGTCCAGGAATTCGCTCCAGCGCGCCAGCTCCACCAGGCGGTAGGCCTGGCGCTGGGGCGGGCGCTGCGACAGCGGCAGCCCGCCGGAGACGGAAAACACCTTACCCAGGTCGCACGGCTTCAGGTTCACCTGCGCGCCATGGCGTTCGGCGATGGCGGCAAAGCGCGCATGGCCCAGGTAGACGAACGGCGACTGCGGCGTCAGGTAATAGTCAACCAGCTTGCTCATTTCGGTTCCGCAACAGGATTGGCAACAACAGACCGGGCGCCAGGCTCAGAACGGCTTGACGACCACCAGGATCACCACCGCCAGCAGCACCAGCACCGGCAGCTCATTGAACCAGCGATAAAACTTGTGCGAGCGCGTATTGCGCCCCGCCTCGAACTTGCGCAGCAGCACGCCGCAGCCGTGGTGGTAGCCGATCAGCACCAGCACCAGCGCCAGCTTGGCATGCATCCAGCCCTGCCCCGCGCCGCGGCCGATGCCGTAGCCCAGGTACAGCCACAGCCCGAACACCACCGCCGGCACCGCCAGCATGGTCATGAAGCGAAACAGCTTGCGCGCCATCAGCAACAGGCGCTGTGTGCTGGCGGCGTCGGTTTCCATGGCCAGGTTGACGAAGATGCGCGGCAGGTAGAACAGGCCGGCGAACCACGAGACCACGAAGACAATATGCAGCGCTTTGACCCAGAGCATCGGCAGAGAGACGTTCGAGAACGATTGTTATTGTTGTTGGCGCGCGAGCGTCAGGTGCGGATCTCGCCGTGCCCGAATACCACGTACTTCAGCGACGTCAGCCCTTCCAGCCCGACCGGGCCGCGTGCATGCAGCTTGTCGTTGGAGATGCCGATTTCCGCGCCCAGGCCGTACTCGAAGCCATCGGCAAAGCGCGTCGAGGCATTGATCATCACGCTGGCCGAATCGACCTCGCGGATAAAGCGCATGCCCGCCGAGTAGTTCTCGGTGATGATCGAATCGGTATGGTGCGAGCCGTATTCGTTGATATGGGCGACGGCCTCGTCCAGTCCGGCCACGGTCTTGATGGCGAGGATCGGGGCCAGGTATTCCAGGCGCCAGTCTTCCTCCGCGGCATCGACCAGGCCGGTGAAGCCCGCCGCTTCCAGCGTGGCGCGGGTGGCCGGGCACACGCGCAGTTCGACGCCCTTCTCCTGGTAGATGCGGCACAGCGGCGGCAGCGCGGCGGCGGCGATGTCCTGCGACACCAGCAGCGTCTCCATGGTGTTGCACGGCGCATAGCGCTGCGTCTTGGCGTTGTCGCAGACGCGCACGGCCTTGTCCAGGTCGGCAGCGGCGTCGATATAGACGTGGCAGATGCCGTCCAGGTGCTTGATCATCGGCACGCGCGCTTCTTCCATCAGCCGCGCGATCAGGCTCTTGCCGCCGCGCGGCACGATCACGTCGACGTATTCGGTCATCGTGATCAGCCGGCCCACGGCAGCGCGGTCAGTAGTCTCGATCACCTGCACCGCCTCGGACGGCAGCCCGGCCGCGGACAGGCCCTCGGCCACCAGCGCCGCCAGCGCGGTGTTGGATTCGATTGCTTCGGAACCGCCGCGCAGGATGGTGGCGTTGCCCGACTTCAGGCACAGCGCCGCGGCGTCGATGGTCACGTTCGGGCGCGACTCGTAGATGATGCCGATCACGCCCAGCGGCACGCGCATCTGGCCGACCTGGATGCCGGTCGGGCGGAACTTCATGTTCGAGATCTCGCCGATCGGGTCGGCCAGGGCGGCGATCTGCTCCAGGCCCGCGGCCATGGTGGCGATGGCCTTGTCCGACAGCGTCAGGCGATCGATAAAGGCGGCGTCCTGGCCGTTGGCGCGGGCGCGTTCAACGTCACGCGCGTTGACCGCCTTGAGCTTGTCGGCATCGCGGCGGATGGCAGCGGCGATGGTCAGCAGCGCGCGGTTCTTGTCGGCCGTGGAGGCACGCGCCATGGCGCGCGACGCGGCGCGGGCCTGGCGGCCGACGCGGTCCATGTATTGGTTGAGGTCGAGCTCGTTCATGTCAGTGGCCCTGGGGTGGTGGCCGTCAGTGTGTTTTCCGTCCCCCCGCCGCACGCGGCGGGGGAAGCAAACCTGTGGAGTTGCGCGTTCAGCGCGCGATCATCAGGGCAAGCTGCTGCAGCCCGTCCCATGGTTCCGCCGGCAGCGGGCTGCCGCCCGGTGGCGGCAGGTCCGACAGGCCCTTGACCTGGCGGTCCAGCCGCGCCGCCAGCGCCAGCGCCGCGTCCAGCCTTGGCTGCGCCAGGCGCTGCGCGGCCTGCGGCACCAGCCGCTCGCGCGGGCCCCAGACGCGCAGCTCGCGCATCAGCACGCCCGCCGGCTTGCCGGCCGCCAGCCCTTGCCGGACCTTGGATAATACGCGAATTTCCTCGGTCAGCGCCCACAGCACCAGCACTGTGGCCTCGCCCTCGCCGCGCAGCCCTTCGAGCATGCGCACCAGCCGCGGCACGTCGCCAGAAAGCATCGATTCAGACAGCTTGAAGACGTCGTAGCGGGCCACGTTCAGTACCGCATCGTGCACCTGGTCGAAGGTGAGTTCGCCGGGCGGGTACAACAGCCCCAGCTTCTGGATTTCCTGGTGCGCCGCCAGCAGGTTGCCCTCGACCTTGTCGGCGATAAACTGCAGCGAACGCCGGCCAGGCTCGCCGCCCTCGACGCGCTGCTGCTGCAGCGATAGCCGCTCGCCGACCCAGGCCGGCAGCCGGGTGCGGTCCACGGAGTCGACCTTGATCGACACGCCGGCGCCTTCCAGCGCCTGGAACCAGGCCGACTTGGACGCGGCAAAATCCAGCCGCGGCAGCGTCACCAGCAGCACCACGTCGGGCGACGGCTGGGCGGCCACGGCGCGCAGCGCCTCGCCGCCGTCCTTGCCGGGCTTGCCCGACGGGATGCGGAGTTCAACGATCTTGCGGTCGCCGAATAGCGACATCGACTGCTGCGCCTCGACCAGCTGGCCCCAGTGGAAGCCGCGCTCGGCCACCAGCACGTCGCGCTCGGAGAAGCCGGCTTCGCGCGCCGCGGCGCGCAGGCGGTCGACGGCCTCCAGCACCAGCAGGTGTTCGTCGCCGTGCACCACGTACAGCGGCGCCAGGCCCTTGGCCTTCGCCTGCCGCAGGTGTGCGTCGAGCCCGTCGAGCTTGAGCTGCATGCCGTGATCAGATGGCCTTGACGGCGGCCAGCCGGCGCATCAGCTGCTGCACGATATCGCGTTGCATGTCGCGGTACAGCTGCTGCTCTTCGTAGTCCTTGGCCAGCGTGTTGGCTTCGTTGTAGGTCAGGTCGCGCGTCAGCACCAGCTGCGACGGCGGGATCAGTTCCTTGCCGGCGGCGTCGCGCAGGCGGAAGGTGAAGCGCTGTGTCAGGCGGTATTCGCGCACCACGCCGGTGGTGGTGATCGACAAGATCGACTTGGTGCGGGTGTCCTGCAGCACGTCCAGCAGCGCGTCGGCCTCCTTCTGGTCGACCACCACCTGGGTGTCGGAGCCGCCGTGGATGGCGCGGCGCAGGTCCGCGCCCATCAGCGAATTGGCCGGAATCCCGATATAGAGCCGCTTGAAGGCGAAATCCGAGTTGCCGCGCATGTGGAAGCCGCAGCCGGCCAGCAGGCCTGTTGCCGGCACTGCCAGCATTGCCGCGAGCACCTTGCGGCGCCCCATGTTCAGTCGCTTCATTCTTGGCGATTCCTTGTCAGGTTCCGAGACCAGCTTACAACACCACGTTGACCAGGCGGCCGGGCACCACCACGATCTTCTTCGGCGCCTTGCCCTCGGCGAACTTGGCCACGGTCTCGCTGGCGGCGGCGGTTGCCTCGATGGCGGCGCGGTCGGCGTCGGCGGGCACGGTGATGCTGCCGCGCACCTTGCCGTTGATCTGCAGCACCAGTTCGATCTCGCTGCGCACCAGCGCGGCTTCATCGACCTGCGGCCACGGGGCGTCGAGCAGGTCGCCGGCTTCGGCGGCGTAGCCCAGCTGGTCCCACAGGCCGTGGGTGACGTGCGGCACCACCGGGTACAGCACGCGCAGCAGGATGCCGAAGCACTCGCGGCGCGCGGCCGGCGAAGCGGTCTTGGCGTCGTCCAGCGCGTTCAGCATCTTCATCGTGGCGGACACCACGGTGTTGTACTGGATGCGCTGGTAGTCGTAGTTGGCCTGCTTGAGCACGCCGTGGATCTCGCGGCGCAGCTCGGCGTCATCGGCAGTCGGCGTGCCGCCGGCGCCGTCGCGGATGGCCGCGGCATTGGCATAGCCGTAGTTCCACACGCGGCGCAGGAAGCGCGAGGCGCCCTCCACGCCCGAGCCGCTCCATTCCAGCTGCTGCTCCGGCGGCGCGGCGAACATCACAAAGAGGCGCGCGGTGTCGGCGCCGTACTGGTCGATCAGCGCCTGCGGGTCGATGCCGTTGTTCTTGGACTTCGACATCTTCTCGACGCCGCCGATCACCACCGGCTGGCCGTCGGCGATCAGCGTGGCGCCCACCGGGCGGCCGCGCTCGTCGGTGCGCAGGTCGACCTCGGCCGGGTTGTACCAGTGCTTCTTGCCCGAGGCGTCTTCGCGGTAGTAGGTCTCGTTGAGCACCATGCCCTGCGTCAGCAGGTTGGTGAAGGGCTCGTCGAACTTGACCAGGCCCAGGTCGCGCATGACCTTGGTCCAGAAGCGTGCGTACAGCAGGTGCAGGATCGCGTGCTCGATGCCGCCGATGTACTGGTCCATCGGCATCCAGTAATCGTTGCGCGCATCGACCATGGTGGCCGCGTCCGGGCAGGTATAGCGCATGTAGTACCAGCACGAGTCGATGAAGGTATCCATCGTGTCGGTCTCGCGGCGCGCCGGCTTGCCGCACGACGGGCAGGTGCACTGCAGGAAGCGTGCATCCTTGGCCAGCGGGTTGCCGGTGCCGTCCGGCACCAGGTCTTCGGGCAGCACCACCGGCAGGTCTTTCTCAGGGACCGGCACCACGCCGCAGCTGTCGCAGTGGATCAGAGGGATCGGCGTGCCCCAGTAGCGCTGGCGCGAGATGCCCCAGTCGCGCAGGCGCCAGGTCACTTTCTTCTCGCCGATGCCCTTGGCGCCCAGGTCGGCGGCAATGGCTTCGACCGCGGCCTGGTAGCCGAGGCCGTCATACTTGCCGCTGTGGATGCAGGTGCCGTTTTCCTTGTCGCCGTACCATTCCTGCCAGGCTTCGGTCGAGTAAGGCTGGCCCTTCACGTCGATGACTTGCTTGATCGGCAGCTTGTACTTGAGCGCGAAGGCGAAGTCGCGCTCATCGTGCGCGGGCACGCCCATCACGGCGCCGTCGCCATAGCTCATCAGCACGTAGTTGCCGACCCACACGTCGACCTTCTCGCCGGTCAGCGGGTGCACCACCTGCAGGCCGGTCGGCATGCCCTTCTTCTCCATGGTCGCCATGTCGGCTTCCATGACCGAGCCGTGCTTGCATTCGTCGATGAAGGCAGCCAGTTCGGGGTTGTTCAGTGCGGCGTGCGTGGCCAGCGGGTGCTCGGCGGCGACCGCGCAGAAGGTCACGCCCATGATGGTGTCGGCGCGCGTGGTGAACACGTACAGCTTGCCGTCATTGATCGGCTTGCCGTCCTCGCCCGGGATGTCGTGCGGAAACGCAAAGCGCACGCCCACGCTCTTGCCGATCCAGTTCTGCTGCATCACCTTGACGCGCTCGGGCCAGCCCAGCTGGTCCAGGTCGCCCAGCAGTTCCTCCGCATACTCGGTGATGCGCAGGTAGTACATCGGGATCTCGCGCTTTTCCACCACCGCGCCCGAACGCCAGCCGCGGCCGTCGATGACCTGCTCGTTGGCCAGCACGGTCTGGTCGACCGGGTCCCAGTTGACGGTGCCGGTCTTGCGGTAGGCGATGCCCTTTTCCAGCATCTTCAGGAACAGCCACTGGTTCCAGCGGTAGTAGTCCGGGCTGCAGGTGGCGACTTCGCGCGACCAGTCGATCGCCAGGCCCATCGACTGCATCTGCTTCTTCATGTAAGCGATGTTGTCGTAGGTCCAGGCCGCCGGCGCCACGCCGTTGTTCAGCGCGGCGTTCTCGGCCGGCATGCCGAAGGCGTCCCAGCCCATCGGCATCAGCACGTTGTTGCCGTTCATGCGCAGGTAGCGCGCCATCACGTCGTTGATGGTGTAGTTGCGCACGTGGCCCATGTGCAGCTTGCCCGACGGATACGGCAGCATCGAGCAGGCGTAGAACTTGGGCTTTTCCTTGCCGTCGGCCCCGGCCGCATGCTCCGACACGCGATAGGCGTCGATGGCTTGCCAGTGCTGCTGGGCGGCTTGTTCAACGGCGGAAGGAAGGTATTTGTCTTGCATGGTCGGGACAGCAGTCAGGACAACGTTTGCGCGGCAACTGGCCTGCCGGCATCCGGGGGAATCGTTGGAATGAGAGCAGCGGGCGCGCCGCTTGCGCGGCGCCCGCCGGGCGTGCAATGCGAAAGAAGACGATTATAACCGTGGCGGCAGGCCAGTTTCGGCCCTGCGCGCCCCGCCGCGCCTTACTTCAGGCCCAGCACGTCCTGCATGTCGAACAGGCCGTTGGGCTTGTCGGCCAGGAAACGGGCGGCGCGCACGGCACCGTCGGCATACGACTGGCGGCTGGACGACTTGTGGCTGATCTCAATGCGCTCGCCGATGCCGGCGAACATCACGGTGTGGTCGCCGACGATATCGCCGCCGCGCACGGTGGCAAAACCGATCGAGTTGGGGTCGCGCTCGCCGGTGTGGCCTTCGCGGGCATAGACGGCGCAGGTCTTGAGGTCACGGCCAAGCGCATCGGCAATCACTTCACCCATCTTCAGCGCGGTGCCCGAGGGGGCGTCGACCTTGAAGCGGTGGTGCGCCTCGATCACTTCGATGTCATAGCCGGTCGACAGCAGCCTGGCGGCCACTTCCAGCAGCTTGAAGGTGGCGTTGACGCCGACGCTGAAGTTGGCGGCAAAGACGATGCCGATCGACCTGGCGGCCTCGGCCAGCGCGGCCTTGCCGGCCTCGTCGAAGCCGGTGGTGCCGATCACCATCTTCACGCCCAGTTTCTTAGCCGCGGCCACGTGGGCCAGCGTGCCTTCGGGGCGGGTGAAGTCGATCAGGCAGTCCGCGCCGGCCAGCACCGCTTCCACATCGGCGCTGATCGCCACGCCGGTCTGGCGGCCCAGCAGCAGGCCGGCGTCCTGGCCCAGCGCCGGCGAGCCCGGCACGTCGAGCGCGCCCGCCAGGCTCACGCCCTCGGTGTTCAGCACGTGTTCGATCAGCATGCGGCCCATGCGGCCCGATGCGCCTGCAATGGCGATGTTCATGGTGTCTGGCTCAGCGGAATATGCGCAATGCGCGGAAAGTGATCGAGCCGGCCATGCTTGGCCGGCCCGGAAAACTGAGGGCGCGCCGCCGCCGGCGCGCCGTGTGGCGGATCAGTTGGCGGCCGGCTTGGGGGCCTCGGCCGGCGCGGTGGCCTGGGCCGGCGATGCCGCAGCGGCGGGTGCCGCTTCCGGCTGCTGTGCCTGCCGCGGCACAAAGTTCTCCACCGTGGTCTGCGGTTCGGCCGGTGCGGCCGCGGTGGCTGGCGCGCCAGTGGAGATCTTGCCCGGCGTCTGGTCCTTCAACGCCTTTTTCATGCCGTCGATCTCGGCAATCAGCTCATACTCGGACGGCAGTTCATCGCCGCTGAATTTGACCAGCCGGTCGCCTTCAAAATACACCGTATAGCGGCGCTGCTGCACCACCGGGGTATTGCCGCGGCGGAACGAGAACACGTAGTCCCAGCGGTCGGCGTGGAACACGTCATTCAGCAGCGGCGTGCCGAGCAGGAACTTGACCTGGTCGCGCGTCATGCCTTCGCGCAGTTGCGACACGGCCTCGCGCGAGACGAAATTGCCCTGCACGATGTTGATCCGGTACGGCGTAATGGCGTTGGCTACCTTGCGCGAGGTGGAATCGTAGGCTGAGCAGGCGCCGGCCAGCAGGGCCGCGGCCAGCAGGGAGACAACCAGCGTCGGGCGCATGGCGGACGAACGGATAGAACGCATGTATCTCGCTTCCGGGAGGGAAAGAAAAGTACCGCGGCAAGGTACCGCAAGGCGGGCACAAAAACGGCGCAAAATGCGCCGATTGCACCACACACGCCTGTTGCGCCTGCCGCGACAACCACATGGGACGGCAACTGTGCCGGGCGCGTGATGCCGACTTGGGACATCACTACCGCGAGCGACTTTTGCTGCCAAAACCCTTATGATTCAACTATTCAGTCATTGTACTCTAGGGAGTCACCCACATGCCGAGTCCGGCGGACCTCAAGAACATCGGCCTGAAGGCGACCGTGCCCAGGCTGAAGATTCTTGAAATTTTTCAGACCAGTGAACAGCGGCACCTGAGCGCGGAAGACGTCTACCGTATCCTGCTGAACGAGCATATGGATATCGGCCTGGCAACCGTCTACCGCGTGCTGACCCAGTTCGAGCAGGCAGGCCTGCTCTCGCGCAACAACTTTGAATCCGGCAAGGCGATTTTCGAACTCAACGAAGGCAAGCACCATGATCACCTGGTGTGCCTCGACTGCGGCCGCGTCGAGGAGTTCTTCGACTCTGAAATCGAGCACCGCCAGCAAAGCATCGCGCGCGAGCGCGGCTTTACGCTGCAGGAACATGCACTGTCGCTGTACGGCAATTGCACCAAAACAGACTGTCCCCACAGACCCAAACGATAAGCCTGCACGCTCCCCAGCGGAGCGCAGACGGCAACAAAAAACCGGCGCCTGGCGCCGGTTTTTTGTTTGGGCTGCTCGCCGCAGGATGCTGCTGCTCAGGGCGCCTGCAGGTCTTGCAGGTCCTGTTCGGTCACCACCCGTGCCGGGCGTGCCGGCGGCAGGCCGACGAACTCGCCCACCACCTGGCGGAACAGGCTGCGCGCCCACACCAGCATCGGATGGGTGTTGCGGCTGCGGTGCCAGAACATGTTCAGGCCGAGCGTGGTGTTCAGTTCCGCCGGCAGCGGGAACGCCTTCAGGCCATAGGTCTCGCAGGCCATGTCCTTGGTCAGCGCATTGACGGTGAAGATCATGTCGGTCTGCGAGGCCAGTTCGGCCTGGGCACGCCATGAATGTACCGTCAGCGTCGCATTGCGCTTGAGCCCGCGCTGCTGCAGCGCGTAGTCGAGCGGGATCAGCGACGGCGCCGGGCGGCCGGCGCCGCCGGAATGCGCCATGAAGATATGGCCGCAATCCAGGTATTGCTCCAGCGAGCAGTGGTTCTTGAGCACCGGATGGCTCTTGCGCGCGCAAACCCACAGGTTCAGCGACGTCACCATCTCCTCGACGATTTCCGGGTGGCGGGTCGGGAACGGGGAAAAGGCCAAGTCAAGCTCGTTGGCGCGCATCGAGGCGACGTCCGTTTCCCACGAATGGGATTCGACCAGCTTGATATGCAGGTCCGGCGCCAGCTGCTTGATGCGCAGCACAAAACGGTTGAATACCGTGTCGCCCAGCTCGGCGGCAAAGCCGATGCTCAGCGTGCCGGTGGCAATGGCCGGATCGAAATTGTCGGCATCACCCTCGTTGATCGACGACCACAAGTCCAGCATGTCGCGGATCTTCGGGCCCAGTTCCAGCGCACGCGGCGTTGGCGTCAGGCCGTGCGGGACGCGGATGAAGAGGGGATCGTCAAAGATTTCACGCAGCCTGCCCAGCGAGTGCGATACGGCCGGAGCGGTCATATGCATCTTTTCCGCGACATAAGTGGCGTTTCGCTTGCTCAGTAGTTCGGTGAAGATCACTAAAAGCTTCGTGTCTACGTTCACCATGATCAGGCCTCGGTCAGATTATTCTTAGCTAGATGGCCCCACCACTTGCACTGGCTGCACATCAGATTTCAACGGCGTCTTAATAGTGTAAGAGGAAAAAACAAGCTCGGAAAGCAAATTCGGCATTTCTAAAATGGCCGTCTACGACATAATTCTGAAAAATTGCGCGTTTTTTCCACTAATGACCGCATTTGTGGACATTTCCCGCGCTGCAGCATCCATCAGTGCATCGGCGTATAGTGGGTCCGCCGCTTCCATTTTTATCATTCTTTTCCGACGGCTCGATCCCGGCCATCATGCCTGAACATTTCCGCCTCCCCGTACCACTCCCGAAAGCCTACCGCTTGCTGAACCACGGCCCCACCGTGCTGGTCAGCGCCGCCGCCGCCGGCAAGCGCAATATCATGGCCGCCGCCTGGGCCATGCCGCTGGACTTTTCCCCGCCCAAGGTGGCAGTGGTGCTGGACAAGAGCACCTGGACCCGGCGCCTGCTGGAAGACAGCGGCGAGTTCGTGCTGCAGGTCCCGACCGTCAGCCAGGTCGACCTGACCGAGGCGCTGGGCTCCAGCTCCGGCCTAGCGCTGATGGAGCAGGAAGGCACCGACAAGTTCGACGCCTACGGCCTGGGCACCTTTGCCGGCACGGTGGTCGGCGCGCCGCTGCTGGACGGCTGCGCGGCCTGGCTGGAATGCCGGCTGCTGCCGGAACCGGCCACGCAGCAGACCTACGACCTGTTCCTTGGCGAAGTCGTGGCCGCGCACGCCGACGCGCGCGTGTTCAGCAACGGGCGCTGGCATTTCGACGGCCATGATGCGCTGCGCACCATCCACCATGTGGCTGGCGGCCATTTCCTGGTGGACGGCGACGCAGTCGACGCGCGCCCGCTGGCCCCCCGCCCGGCTGCCTGAACATCACTGCGCCGGAAAATGAAAAACGCGCCCGAAGGCGCGTTTTTCTTGACTGCGGTAGCTGCCGGATTACTTGGCCGCGACGCGGACCATTTCCAGCACCTTGTTCGAGTAGCCCCACTCGTTGTCGTACCAGCTCACGACCTTGATGAAGGTGCCGTCCAGCGCGATGCCGGCTTCAGCGTCGAAGATCGAGGTGCGGGCATCGCCGCGGAAGTCGGTGGCGACGACCTTGTCTTCGGTGTAGCCCAGCACGCCCTTGAGCGCGCCCTGGCTCTGGGCCTTCATCTCGGCGCAGATTTCTTCGTACGTCGCCGACTTTTCCAGCTCGACGGTCAGGTCAACCACGGACACGTCCGAGGTCGGCACGCGGAACGACATGCCGGTCAGCTTCTTGTTCAGCTGCGGAATCACCACGCCCACGGCCTTGGCAGCGCCGGTCGACGACGGGATGATGTTCTCCAGGATGCCGCGGCCGCCGCGCCAGTCCTTGTTGGACGGGCCGTCAACGGTCTTCTGGGTGGCGGTGGCAGCGTGCACGGTGGTCATCAGGCCGCGCTTGATGCCCCACTTGTCGTTCAGCACCTTGGCCACCGGTGCCAGGCAGTTGGTGGTGCAGCTGGCGTTGGAGATGATCGCCTCGCCCTTGTACGACTCGTGGTTCACGCCGTACACGAACATCGGGGTGTCGTCCTTGGACGGGGCCGACATGATCACCTTCTTGGCACCCGCGTCGAGGTGCTTCTGCGCGCCTTCCTTGGTCAGGAAGATGCCGGTCGACTCGACCACCACGTCGGCGCCGATCTCGCCCCACTTCAGCTCGGCCGGATCCTTGACCGCGGTCAGGCGGATCTTCTTGCCGTTGACGACCAGGGTGTTGCCGTCGACCGACACTTCGCCGTCGAAGCGGCCGTGCACCGAGTCGTACTTCAGCATGTACGCCAGGTAGTCGGGCTCCAGCAGGTCGTTGATGCCAACGACTTCGATGTCCTTGAAGTTGGCGACTGCGGCGCGGAACACCATGCGTCCGATGCGGCCGAAGCCGTTGATGCCGATCTTGATGGTCATGACTGTCTCTCCTGAGGATCGATTGAAACCTGTGGGCGCCGCTGCTGCCGCGCGGCGCACCACGCGGCTCCAGCGCCCGGATGCTTAGATAAGGGTGTCCTTCACCGTGCGGACCACGTTGTCGACGGTAAAGCCGAAGTGCTTGAACAGCACGCCGGCCGGGGCCGATTCACCGAAGGTGTCGATGCCCACCACCGCCTGGACCTGGTACTTCCACCAGAAGTCCGTCACGCCCGCCTCGACCGCCACGCGCGGCACGCCGGCCGGCAGCACGCTGGCCTTGTAGGCGGTGTCCTGCTTGTCGAACACGGTGGTGGCCGGGACCGAGACCACGCGCACATGCACGCCTTCGGTAGCCAGTGCGTCAGCGGCGCCAACGGCCAGGCCCACTTCGGAGCCGGTGGCCAGGATCACGGCGTCCGGACGCTTGGTCTTGGGGTTGACGCTGTCGCGCAGCACGTAGCCGCCGCGCGCGATGTTGGCACGGGTGGTTTCGTCGCGGCGCTGGAACGGCAGGTTCTGGCGGCTGAAGATCAGGCAGCTCGGTCCGTTCTCGCGGCGGATCGACTCGGCCCAGGCCACGGCGGTCTCGGTGGTGTCGGCGGTGCGCCAGACGTCCATGTTCGGGATCAGGCGCAGGCTGGCGACGTGCTCGATCGACTGGTGGGTCGGGCCGTCTTCGCCCAGGCCGATCGAGTCATGGGTGAACACGAACAGCGAGCGGATCTTCATCAGCGCCGCCATGCGCAGCGCGTTGCGGCTGTAGTCCGAGAAGGTCAGGAAGGTGGCGCCGTAGGGAATGTAGCCACCATGCAGCGTGATGCCGTTCATGATGGCGCTCATGCCGAACTCGCGCACGCCGTAGTTGATATGGTTGCCCCAGGCATCCACGCGCACGGCCTGGCTGCCCGACCAGTTGGTCAGGTTCGAGCCGGTCAGGTCGGCCGAGCCGCCGAGGAACTCGGGCAGCACCGGGCCGAAGGCCTCGATGGTGTTCTGGCTGGCCTTGCGGGTGGCGATGGTCTCGGCCTTTTCCTCGCACTTGGCGATGAATGCTTCGACGGCGGCGTCGAACGAACCCGGCAGCTCGCCTTTCATGCGGCGGCGGAACTCGCCGGCCTCATACGGGTGGCGCTCGGCGTAGGCATCGAACAGCGCGTTCCAGGCACGCTCCAGCGCCTGGCCATTGGCCTTGGCGTCCCAGGTGTCGTAGACCGCGGCCGGCACTTCGAACGGGGCGTGGGCCCAGCCCAGCGCCTCGCGCGTGGCCAGCACTTCGGCGCCGCCCAGCGGGGCGCCGTGCACGTCGTGGCCGCCTTCCTTATTGGGCGCGCCCTTGCCGATCTTGGTGCGGCAGCAGATCAGGGTCGGCTTGTCGCTGGCCTTGGCCTGCGAGATCGCCATGTCGACGGCGGTCACGTCATGGCCGTCGATGCCGCGGATCACGTTCCAGCCATAGGCTTCGAAACGCTTCGGGGTATCGTCGTTGAACCAGTGCACCACGTCGCCGTCGATCGAGATGCCATTGTCATCCCACAGCGCGATCAGCTTGTTGAGCTTCAGCGTGCCGGCCAGCGAGCTGGCTTCGTGCGAGATGCCTTCCATCAGGCAACCGTCGCCGAGGAAGACATAGGTGTGGTGGTTGACGATGTCGAAGCCGGGGCGGTTGAATTCTTCGCCCAGCAGGCGTTCGGCCAGCGCCATGCCGACGGCATTGGTGATGCCCTGGCCGAGCGGGCCGGTGGTGGTTTCCACGCCCGGGGTGATGCCGTATTCCGGGTGGCCGGCGGTCTTGCTGTGCAGCTGGCGGAAATTCTTCAGCTCTTCGACCGGCAGGTCGTAGCCGGTCAGGTGCAGCAGCGCATAGATCAGCATCGAGCCGTGGCCGTTGGACAGCACGAAGCGGTCGCGGTCGGCCCACTGGGGGTTGCTCGGGTTGTGCTTCAGGTGCCGGCCCCACAGCGCCACGGCGATGTCTGCCATGCCCATCGGCGCACCGGGGTGGCCGGAATTGGCCTGCTGGACGGCGTCCATGGCAAGCACGCGGATGGCGTCGGCCATCAGCTTGGCGGGCTGGGAAGCAAAAGGACTTGTGGCGGGATGGGCAAGGGCGGACATTCTGGCGGATTCGGGCGTGAGCCTGACGGCAGGAAAACCGCAATTTTAGCAGAAGCTAGGGGGTTTTCCGGACTCCCGGACAGCGCCTGCGGCGCAGCGAGGGCGATCACCGCAAGCCCCATGCGCCCCCCGCCCCCGGTCATCGGAACTATCCGGCCACGGACATGCCTGATGCTTCACCCCAACCAGCCCGGCCGGCCGCTGCGCCGCACTTCGACAGCGTAGCGCGGCACGCGTAAGATGCACTCTCGCACCGCGCGGCACGCCAGCCGCGCCGGGTTTCCCGCACTCAGGAGACGATCATGACCAGACCGGCCAACACCCCCTGGCTCACCCCCTACCTGACCGTCGCCAACGGGCGCGCCGCACTGGACTTCTACAGCCGAGCCTTCGGCTTCGCCGCCGGCAACGTGGTCGACGAAAACGGCGTGCCGACCCATGCCGAGATGCACTACCAGGGCCAGCTGGTGGTGATGTTCGCGCCCGAGGGCGCCTGGGGCAGCACCGCGCGCACGCCGCGCTCGCTGGGCGTCGAGTGCCCGCAGACCTTCTATGTCTATTGCGACGATGTCGACGCCATGCACCAGCGCGCGGTCGACGCCGGCGCGGTCAGCCTGATGGCGCCGGCCGACCAGTTCTGGGGCGACCGCTATTGCATGGTCGAAGATCCCGACGGCTACCGCTGGGGCTTCGGCAAACCGCTGGACCAGGCAGCAGGCCAGGCAAGCTGATGGCACCTCGCTTCTTCGTCGGCGGCACAGACACCGTCCTGGCCGCCGAGTCCGATTTCCCGCTGCCCGAGCCGGTGGTGCGCCACGCGCAGGTGCTGCGCCTGGTGCCGGGCGACGCCATGACGCTGTTCGACGGCCGCGGCGGCAGCCACGCGGCCACGCTGGTCGAGCTGGGCAAGCGCCACGCGCTGGCGCGCATCGGCGCGCATGACGCGGCCGAAGCCGAGCCGCCCTTCCGCGTCACGCTGGCGCAGGGCCTGGCCGGCGGCGACAAGATGGACTGGCTGATCGAAAAGGCGGTCGAACTGGGCGTCACGGCAATCCAGCCGCTGCAGGCCAGCCGCTCGGTGGTGCGCCTGTCGGGCGAGCGCGCGCACAAGCGCCACGCGCACTGGCAGGCACTGGTGCAGGCCGCCTGCGAGCAATGCGGACGCAACCGCTTGCCGGAGGTTGCGCCGGTCGCTAACTTTGAAACATGGCTGGCGCAGTCCGCGGCTGGCGGTGCCAGGCTGCTGGTATCGCCGCGCGCCACGTACTCGCTGCCGGCGTTCATCGCCGAACAACGCGAAGCCTTGCTGGCCGGCGGCGTCACGCTGCTGATCGGCCCCGAAGGCGGCCTGGCGCCCGAGGAGGAGCAGGCGGCAAGGCAAGCGGGTTTCACCGGCGTGTCGCTCGGCCCCCGCATCCTGCGTACTGAAACCGCCGGGCTGGCATGCCTGGCAACCCTTAATGCCTTGCTTGGCGGATTCTGACGGCGGCGGCCATCCGGTCATCGCGTCAACCTTGCAACCCTGACTGAAAGGAGTCGACCATGGGACTACTCGATAGCGTGCTGGGCGGTGTGCTCGGACAACTCGGCGGCGCGCGCGGCGAGGCTGGCGATACCGGCGGCGGGCTCGACCCCAAGCTGATGATGGCGCTCGGCCTGCTGGCAACGCTGGCCATGCGCGGCCGCGGGCAAGCCGGCGGCGGCGCGGGCGATGCGCCGGCGGCCGATGATGGACTGGGTGGCCTGGGCAGCCTCGGCGGGCTGCTGGGCGGCATGCTCGGCGGCGGCGGTGCCGGCGCGGCGCCCGGCGGCGCCACCGGCGGCCTGGATCTTGGCTCGTTGCTCGGCGGCCTGCTTGGCGGCCAGGGTGGCGCGCCGGCCAACAGCCAGGCGCTGGGTGCGGCCGCCGGCGGCATCGGCGCGCTGCAGCAGATCCTGGCGCAGGCCGGGCTGGGCGAGCAGGTGAACTCGTGGATCGGCAGCGGCGCCAACCAGCCGGTCACGCCGTCGGCGCTGAGCAGCGCGCTGGGCGACACCGGCGCGCTCGAATCGCTGGCACAGACCACCGGCATGTCGCAGGACGACGTGGCCGCGCAACTGAGCGAAGGGCTGCCGGAGCTGATCGACCGGCTCACGCCACATGGGCATCTGCCGGCGCAGGAGTAAGGCCAGCACCTCGCCGGAAAGCAAAAAGCCCGCTGATGCGGGCTTCTTGCTTGCTATACCGTGGAACGGCCAGGCCAGCGCAATCAGGCGAACGAATAAAACACCCGGAACTGCACCTTGCGCTCGCCCCAGAACTCGGCGGCGTCGCGGAATACGTCGAGCAGCACCTCGCGCCCTTCCTTGTCGAACTTCTGCGCAATCGGCAGGCCTTCCAGCACGATCACAAAGCCCGGCTGCGGGCCGGCCTTGTAGATCATGTCGGTCAGGCAGTCAGCCAGCGCGTCGAAGTTCTTGCCGAAGTGCTTCGGGAAGGTGAACGACGTGGCGATGGTTTCCAGGATCTCGGCCTTGCTCGCGCAATGGGCGCAATTGGCATAGAGGAAATGCTGCCCGAGATCGGCGGCCGCCTGGGCCAGCTCAGGCACGCGGAAGGCGCGGATCGACTGGACGATGTTCGGACGCACCGTCTTGAACAGATTCATGGCCCCCTCGCTGGTGCCGTCATTCCAACCGGGACCGGCGGGCATGGCCACGGGCGCGGTCGCGGGCGGGAGTTTTTGCATGAGCTCCTGGCTCGGCATCATCAGCACGTTGTCGTATAGGTTCTGGGCCTGCTGCTGAGCCCGCTGCCAGCCATCTCCGGCGCCGCGCTCTTCGCGGGCGGCAAGGGCGTCGCCCAATCCGAAAATGTCAGTCATCATTTGAGTATCCGTTTGAAGCTGTTGTAGTGATCTTCCGTGTAGTAACAATCGTTGGCAGCGCGTTGTTCCCCGCCGCAGACGATCCGCTTGGCTCCCCGGTTCCGGCTCCTGGCGCTCTTGACCGTGTATTCGCGGTAATACCCGCGTTCACGTTGCGGCAGGATGCGCTCGTAATTGCCGAATCTCGATCCGTCCTTGTCATACAGGAACGGGCCGCCGGCTTCGATGCGCTCCAGGGTCTGCCGTGCATCGTTGGGCAACTGCTGCACTGCAATGGTTCCCATCCCTTCGGTCTGCACCTGCCGCGCCAGTGTCGGCTGCGCCAGGGCCAGCACCAGCGCCGCGCCGGTCATGGACCGGGCCAGCATGCGCGTTGCGTGCCGCATCAGAGAAACTTGGAAACCCACGTTGCTTGTCTTGGTTGAACCGGAAATCGAGCCTGCCGCTGGTTGGGTAGACGATCTATCTGTCCGGGCCACCCTGGCCAGCGCCCTGCGCTACCCGTAGAGGAGCGCGATGGATGCCGGCCGTACCGGGGCGCTCATGGCGAGCGCCTGTATCAAAGGCGTAAGGTTACGCGCATGCACGAAATTAAGCAATCCCGGCCCGGCGGCACCGATAATTCTTCAATTGTTTCAATATGTTAAGCGTATGTGTGCGCATACTAACCATGCATATATGGATGCAAAAAAAGCCGGGCGAACCCGGCTTTTCGTCACAATGGCCTGCTACCGGCCATGCAACCGGCGCTACCAGGCGGTTTAGCGCTTGGCAGCGGCGTCCACCACGACCAGCGAGGTCATGTTGACGATGCGGCGCACCGTGGCCGACGGCGTCAGGATGTGCACCGGCGCCTTCACGCCCAGCAGGATCGGCCCGATCGCGACGTTGTTGCCCGCAGCAACCTTGAGCAGGTTGTACGAGATATTGGCCGCGTCGATGTTCGGGCACACCAGCAGGTTGGCTTCGCCCTTGAGCGCGCCGTCCGGCACCAGCTGGTCGCGCAGCTTCTGGTCGAGCGCGCTGTCGCCGTGCATTTCGCCGTCGATCTCCAGGTCCGGGGCGCGATCACGCAGGATGGCGAGGGTTTCGCGCATCTTGCGGGCCGAAGGCGCTTCGGACGAACCGAAGTTCGAATGCGACAGCAGCGCGATCTTGGGCTCGATGCCGAAGCGCTTCAGTTCCTCGGCGGCCATCAGCGTGATCTGGGCCAGTTCTTCGGCGGTCGGGTCGACGTTGACGTGCGTATCCACCAGGAAGATCTGGCGGCCCGGCAGCACCAAGCCGTTCATCGCCGCGTAGACCTTGTTGGTGCCGCCCAGCACCTGGTCGATATAGCGCAGGTGCGCCGCAGTGTTGCTGACGGTGCCGCAGATCATGCCGTCGGCCTCGCCCTTCTTGACCAGCATGGCGCCGATCAGCGTGGTGCGGCGGCGCAGCTCCAGCTTGGCGTACTCGGGCGTGATGCCCTCGCGCGCCATCATGCGGTAGTAGGCGTCGGAGTAGTCGCGGAAGCGCTCGTCGTGCTCGGGGTTGACCACGGTGAAGTCCACGCCGGCGCGCAGGCGCAGGCCGAAGCGCTCGATGCGGTGCTGCAGCACGGCCGGGCGGCCGATCAGGATCGGGTTGGCCAGCTTTTCGTCAACGATCACCTGCACCGCGCGTAGCACGCGCTCTTGCTCGCCTTCAGCGAAGACGATGCGCTTCGTCTCCATCTCGACCTTGCGCGCGGCGGCGTAGATCGGCTTCATCAGCGTGCCCGAGTGGTACACGAACTGCTGCAGCTGCAGGCGGTAGGCGTCCATGTCCTCGATCGGACGGGCGGCCACGCCGGACTTCATCGCGGCCTCGGCCACGGCCGGCGCCACCTTGACGATCAGGCGCGGGTCGAACGGCTTCGGAATCAGGTACTCGGGGCCGAACGACAGGTCCTGGATGCCATAGGCAGTGGCGACGATGTCGCTCTGCTCCTGGCGTGCCAGCTCGGCCAGCGCATTGGCCGCGGCGATTTCCATCTCACGCGTGATGGTGGTGGCGCCGCAGTCCAGCGCCCCGCGGAAGATGAACGGGAAGCACAGGACGTTATTGACCTGGTTCGGGTAGTCGGTACGGCCGGTGGCCATCACCGCGTCCGGGCGCACTTCCTTGACCAGCTCCGGCGCGATTTCCGGGTTCGGGTTGGCCAGGGCCAGCACCAGCGGCTTGTCGGCCATGCGCTGGACCATGTCCTGCTTGAGCACGCCAGCGGCGGACAGGCCCAGGAAGATGTCGGCGCCGTCGATCACTTCGGCCAGCTTGCGCTTGTCGGTCTTCTGGCAGAAGCGCGCCTTTTCCGGGTCCATCAGCTCGGTACGGCCTTCGTAGACCACGCCGGCCAGGTCCGTCACCCAGATGTTCTCGATGGGCAGGCCGATATCGACCAGCAGGTCCAAGCAGGCCAGCGCGGCCGCGCCGGCGCCCGAGGCTACCAGCTTGACCTTCTTGATGTCCTTGCCGACCACCTTCAGGCCGTTGATGATGGCCGCGGACACCACGATGGCGGTGCCGTGCTGGTCATCGTGGAAGACGGGGATCTTCATCTTCTCGCGCAGCTTGCGCTCGACGTAGAAGCACTCCGGTGCCTTGATGTCTTCCAGGTTGATGCCGCCGAAGGTGGGCTCCAGCGCGGCAATGATCTGGACCAGCTTCTCCGGGTCCTTTTCGTCGACCTCGATATCGAACACGTCGATACCGGCAAACTTCTTGAACAGGCCAGCCTTGCCTTCCATCACCGGCTTGGAAGCCGCGGCGCCAATGTCGCCCAGGCCCAGCACGGCGGTGCCGTTGGTGATCACCGCGACCAGGTTGCCGCGGGCGGTGTAGCGGAAGGAGTTGGCCGGATCGGAAACGATCTCTTCACAAGCGGCGGCCACGCCCGGCGAATAGGCCAGGGCCAGGTCGCGCTGGTTCGACAGCGGCTTGGTCGGCGTGACCGAGATCTTGCCGGGGGTGGGAAACTCGTGGTACTCGAGCGCCGCTTTGCGCAGCGCCTCACGCTGCTGCTGTTTCAGATCGTCTTGGGACGGGGACTGCTGAGGGCTGGTCATCGGCGCATCTTCCAATCGGTGGAGCCGTCATTGACGAGGCAGGGGACGATCGGCGGACCGGCTCCACGTGCCCGCCCTTCTCTTCCTTTGGAACCCAGCATTTTATATAGTGAAATACTATTTCACAATAAGCGTTTTGCTTGGGGCACCTTTGCGATTCGGTACAATATGCCCCATCCTCCGGGGCAATACCAGCAAGCGTAGCGCCTGCCCGCAGAAGTGGCGCACCGCGTGGCGGTCATGGCTGTCGAGCGCGGCAGTATCTTGCTGAAATGCCGAGCGCACCCCATCCTGACGCGCTGCGCCGGCGCCGAGGGATTGCCCCGGATCGCCAATCATCTTCGCGCAACGCGCAGCCCTTCCGATCCCGTCCACCCGGCGGGGCGGATCTTCCCGACGACGATGTCCCACGCCCAGCCAGCCCAGCTTTCCGAGTTCGACCTGATCCGCCGCTATTTCACGCGGCCGGTGCGCAAGGCCGCGCTCGGCGTAGGCGATGACTGCGCGCTGATTGAGGGCCGCCCCGGCCATCACCTTGCCATCAGCACCGATATGCTGGTCAGCGGCCGGCATTTCTTCCCGGACATGGCGCCGCGCGCACTCGGCCACAAGGCGCTGGCCGTGAACCTGTCCGACCTGGCCGCCATGGGCGCCGAGCCGCGCGCGTTCACACTGGCGCTGGCCCTGCCCGAGGCCGACCCCGCCTGGCTGGCCGAACTGGCCGACGGCATGCTGGCGCTGGCCGACGCCCACGGCTGCGAACTGGTCGGCGGCGACACCACGCGCGGTCCGCTGACGCTCTCGCTGACGGTGTTCGGCGATGTGCCGCTGCGTGCCGCGCTGCGCCGCGACGCCGCCCGGCCCGGCGACGATATCTGGATTTCCGGCACGCTTGGCGACGCCCGCCTGGCGCTGGGCGACTGCCGCGGCGAATGGCTGCTGCCGGAGCCCGAGTTCAGCCAGGTGCGCCCGCGCATGGACACGCCCACGCCACGCGTGGCACTGGGCATGGCCCTGCGCGGCATGGCGCATGCCGCACTCGACATCTCCGACGGCCTGGTCGGCGACCTGGGCCATATCCTGGAACGCTCGCAAGTCGGCGCGCTGGTCGACGTCGATGCGCTGCCGCGCTCGGCGGTGCTGGCCGGCCAGCCGGACGCGATCCAGCGTGAATGCGTGCTGGCCGGCGGCGACGACTACGAGCTGTGCTTCACTGCGCCCGCCGGCAACCGCGACGCCATTGCGGCGATCAGCGAACGCCTGGCGCTGCCGCTCACACGTGTCGGCGCGATCACGCCCGAGCCCGGCCTGCGGCTGGTCGACGGTGCCGGCAACCCGACCCGGTACGAAGGCGCCAGCTTCGACCATTTCGCTGCCCCCTGACACCGGGTCACAGGCATGTCATGATGCCGGCATCGGCGCGCTGCGCGGGCGCGGGAGTCCCGCAGGCATGGCAGTGCAAGCCGGCCATAACCATAAGCAGTAACTGCATCACACGAGCCAACTTTGATGTCCACCTTCCCTCCCGGGGCCGCGCCGCGCGACCCCGCCCTGACCCTGGAAGCCGGCCAGACCGTCAAGGTCACGCGCCCGAGCGCGCGCTTCATGCTGGCCCATCCGGCCCACCTGATCGCCTTCGGCTTCGGCTCGGGCCTGTCGCCCGTTGGGCCGGGCACGGTCGGCACGCTCTACGGCTGGCTGTCGTTCGTGGTGATTTCGCTGTGGATCGCGCCCACCACCTGGCTGTGGATCATCGCCGGCGGCTTCCTGGTCGGCCTGTGGGCGTGCGCGCGCACGGCGCGCGACATGGGCGTGCACGACCATGGCAGCATGGTCTGGGACGAGATCGTTGCCTTCTGGCTGGTGCTGGCCTTTGTCATGCCGACCGGCTTCTGGGGGCAGTTTGCCGCCTTCCTGTGGTTCCGGCTGTTCGACATCGCCAAGCCGGCGCCAATCGGCCACTATGACCGCACGCTCAAGGGCCCGGGCCTGCGCGGCGGCTTTGGCGTGATGTTCGACGACATCTTCGCGGCCTTCTATACGCTGCTGGTGTTTGCGCTGTGGCGCTCGTTCTGAGCCACGCATCGCCAGCCATGACAAGCTGATTCCCCCCAAAACTACCCTGTATCCACCATGTCTGTCAGCCGCCTGCTCGACCAGCTCGCCATCCAGGCCGGCGTCGCCCTTGCCGACAAATCCCTGATGCTGGCCACTGCCGAATCCTGCACCGGCGGGCTGGTGGCTGCCGCCATTACCGATGTATCCGGCTCGTCCGGCTGGTTCGAGCGCGGCTTCGTCACCTATTCCAATGAGGCCAAGTCCACCATGCTGGGCGTGCCCGCCAAGCTGATCCGCGACCACGGCGCGGTCAGCGAGGAAGTGGCGCGCGCCATGGCCGAAGGCGCGCTGCTCAACAGCCGCGCTCAGGTGGCGCTGTCCGTCACCGGCGTGGCCGGCCCCAACGGCGGCACCCCGGAAAAGCCGGTGGGCATGGTCTGCTTCGGCTGGAGCAACCGCATTACCACGCATACCGAGACCCAGCGCTTTCGCGGCGACCGCGGCCAGATCCGCCGGCAGGCGGCCGAGCATGCCATGCGGGGGCTGCTGGAGCTGATCCGGAACGAGGCCTGAAGCCGGCGGCCGGCAACCTCCGCCCAGTAAAAAACCGCGCCGTCTCCGGCGCGGTTTTTTTTCTGTGCCCGGCCTCAGCCGTGGCGATAGCGATTGATAGTCTCGCGCGTCTGCAGCGCGACATTGCGCGCCGCAGACGCAAAATCCTTCTCGCGGCTGGCGTAAAGGATGGCGCGCGACGAGTTGATCATCATGCCAGTGCCGTCCGCGGTGCGCCCCGCCTTGACCGTGGCCTCGATGTCGCCACCCTGGGCGCCGATGCCCGGGATCAGCAGCGGCATGTCGCCGACGATCTGGCGCACGCGCGCAATTTCGTTGGGGAAGGTCGCGCCGACCACCAGGCCCATCTGGCCGGTGGTGTTCCAGCGCTCGCGCGCAGCCTCGGCCACCAGCTGGTACAGCGGCTTGCCGTCGACCTGCAGGAACTGCACGTCCGAGCCGCCCGGATTGGAGGTGCGGCACAGCACGATTACGCCGCGGTTCGGGTAGGCCAGGTAGGGCTGCATCGAATCGAAGCCCATGTACGGGCTGACCGTGACCGCGTCAGCCCTGTACCGCTCGAAGGCCTCCAGCGCGTAATGCTCGGCGGTCGAGCCGATGTCGCCGCGCTTGGCGTCCAGGATCACCGGGATGCCGGGGTGGGCGTCGTGGATATAGTGGATCAGCTGCTCGAGCTGGTCTTCGGCGCGCTGCGAGTGGAAGTACGCAATCTGCGGCTTGAAGGCACAGACCAGGTCGGCGGTGGCGTCAACGATCTCGCGGCAGAACGAAAAGATGGCGCCGCCCGCCCCGGTCAGGGACAGCGGCAGCTTCTGCGGGTCAGGGTCGAGCCCGACGCACAGGAGGGAATCGTTGCGCTGCCAGGCGGCAGCAAGCTGCTCGGTGAAAGTCATGGGTACTCGGAATATCCTGGTGGCGCCGGCGCCCCATTGGCCGCGACCGGCGCGGTTGGCCGCAGCGGCGTGAAAACCTCTCACCCCTGCAGCATATGTCGCTTCCGGCAATTTTACCCGCTGCGTGCTATCGTTTTGCGCTTCCTCTCAAAACAAAGCGCGGCATGACGCACAGCCGCGCCCCGTCATGTCTCTCGATCGCCGCGGTATCTTCCTGCTTGTCGTGCTCACCCTTGCCTGGGGCATCAACTGGCCCATCATGAAGGTAGGCGTAGCGCACTTTCCGGCACTGGGCTTCCGCATGCTGTGCATGGCGGGCGGGCTGGTGGCGCTGGGGCTGGCGCTGCGGCTGCGCGGCGATTCGCTGGCCGTGCCGCGGCGCGAATGGGGCACGGTGGTCCGCCTGGCCATTCCCAACATGGTGATCTGGCACCTGTTTGCGATCTGCGCGGTCAAGATGCTGTCCTCGGGCCGCGCCGCCATCCTGGGCTACACCATGCCGATCTGGGCAGTGGTCTGGGGCCTGGTGTTCTTCCGCGAACGCATTGGCGCCTGGGCCTGGCTGGGCATCGGCTGCGCGCTGGCCGGCACGGTGCTGCTGCTTTCCGGCGAGATCACCGCGCTGACCGGCAGCCCGGCCGGCACGCTGCTGATGCTGCTGGCCGCGGCCGGCTGGGGCTTCGGCACCCAGCTGATGAAGCGCACCCAGACCGACGTGCCCATCGGCGCCATGACGTTCTGGATGCTGGCCGTGACCCTGCCCTTCCTGGCGGCCGGTTCGCTGCTGCTGGAAGACGGCTGGCGCATGCCCACGGCCATCGAATGGGGCGCCATCGCCTACAACGCGGTGGTGGTCTTCGCCTTCTGCCACCTGGTCTGGTTCGGGCTGGCGCGCAGCCTGCCGCCGGTGGTATCGAGCCTGTCGATCATGTTCATCCCGGTGGTCGGCGTGTTCTCGGGCATGTGGATGCTGGGCGAGCAGCCGCACTGGCAGGATTACGCGGCGATCGTGCTGATGTTCCTGGCGCTGTCCTCGGTGATGCTGGCGCCGCTGCTGTGGCGCCGGCTGCAGGGCGTGCTGGGCTGATCGCCGGGTGGGCGCGCCCCCCGGTCGTGAGAGGGCAACAGCGGGCCGTGTGCGCGGAGATTTCACTTAACAAGCCACCCAACGTTGGGCTACACTCGCGGCCATCACAATCCCGGAGAAATTACGTGGGCAGTAGCATCGGGTGTTCGAGTTGCCGCAGCAGCGCTGCGACCTCTGCGAATGCCATGTCACTGCGGGCTGCGTAACGACGACCCGCCCGGAGCACCCGGCTCCGCGCCTCGTCGGCCTCGCCCGCAGCAGAACTGCGGGCGAGTGTCTTTCCGTGCCACCGGCGGCGCCATCCATGCGCGCCGCACCGCGTGCGGATTTTCCCTCTCCCGGCTAGCCAGCCAACCCAGGCAAACGCCATCGCCTTGTACCGCCCGCCGAGTCCGTTGCGTCCGGCAGCCGCGGTACAGCGCGATCACGCTTGCCCGTGGCCCGGCCCTGGCAGGGCGCCTTCCGGCGTCTCGCCAGGCCATGCAGGGCATGACGGACTACCTGGGAATGCGGCGAGCCGCCTGCGCTTGTCTTCGCGCTTGTCTTTGTTTTTCGTCGCAATCAGCAATAAGGAATCCCGGGGATGATCAACCTGTTCGTCCTGCAGAAAGGCCGGCTTGCCCAGGAGCAGGTCGACGAGCGCAATGAGCTGCTGCAGCACAAGCCGATCTGGATCGATGTCGTCAATCCCGACGACGAGGAACTGAACTGGATCAAGGAAGCCTATGGCGTTGCCCTTCCCGAACTGGAGGACCTGGGCGACCTGGAAGCGTCCGCGCGATATTTCGAGGGCGAGGACGAGAATATCCATATCCGCACCGACTTCCTGCTGGACGAGGAAGAGGCCTTATCGCGCAACGTGCGCGTGGCTTTCGTGCTCACGCGCGACGTACTGTTCTCCATCCACGACGAAGACCTGCCGGTGTTCCGGCTGGTGCGGCTGCGCGCGCGTATGCGCCCGGGCTCGGTGCGCAATGCCAAGGACGTGCTGATGGACCTGTACGCGACCGACGCCGAATATTCCGCCGACTCGATCGAGGAAATCTACGAGCGGCTTGAAGAAGCGAGCCGCCGCGTATTGGCCGAGAACGTGACCGATGCCGCCGCCGCCGACGTGCTGGAAACCATCGCCCGCGAGGAAGACTTGAACGGGCGCATCCGCCGCAACGTGATGGACACGCGCCGCGCGGTGTCCTTCCTGATGCGCAGCCAGTTGCTGTCGGCCGAGCAGCAGGACGAGGCCCGCCAGATCCTGCGCGACATCGACTCGATCGAGAACCACACCGCGTTCCTGTTCGACAAGATCAACTTCCTGATGGACGCGACCGTCGGTTTCATCAACATCAACCAGAACAAGATCATCAAACTGTTCTCGGTGGTGTCGGTGGCGCTGATGCCGCCCACGCTAATCGCCAGCATCTATGGCATGAACTTCAAGTTCATGCCGGAGCTGGACTGGGCCGCGGGCTATCCGTGGGCGATTGCGCTGATGGCGGTGTCGGCGGCGATTCCGCTGGTGTATTTCCGCAGGAAGGGCTGGCTGAGCTGAGGCGCTGAATCTGCCGCTGCCTCGCTCCCCTCTCCCGCGCGCGGGAGAGGGGAGCAAACCCTCAGTCGGGCAGCGTGGCTGCCCCCATCCGCCGCGCGATGATGCCCGCCTTGGCGCGGAAGTTCACGCGCACGTTGGCGCAGTACTCCTTCTTGTCGAAGCACTTGGGCGCAGGCAGCGCCGCGGCCAGGCGCGCGGACTGGCCCACGCTGAGCTTGTCCGCGCCGGTGCGGAAGTAGTGCTGCGCCGCGGCCTGCGCGCCGAACACGCCCTCGCCCCACTCCACCGAATTCAGGTAGATCTCGTAGATGCGCTGCTTGTCCAGCCAGAACTCGAGCATCCACGTGATGGCCAGTTCCTGGCCCTTGCGCAGGTAGTGCTGCTCGGACGACAGGAACAGGTTCTTGGCCAGCTGCTGCGTGATGGTGGAACCGCCGCGCACGATGCGCCCGCGCTTCTTGTTGCGCTCCCACGCATCGAGCATGGCATCGAGCTCATAGCCGGGGTGGTTGACGAAGTCGGCATCCTCGCTGGCGATCACCGCGCGCTTGAGGTTGCGCGAGATGCGGTCGTAAGGCACCCATTGCCGGTCGAGGCCGCAGTTCCAGACGTTGATGCCGCACAGGCGCCAGCGCTCGGCGCGCATGAAGGTGGTGGTGGTCGGGTTGATGTACTGCCACGAGGCGATCTGCACGAAGAAGTACAGCTGCATCGCCACCACGCCCGCGGCCACGCAGCCGAGCAGGTAGCCCAGCCAGCGCACCGGGTTGAACACGGCACGGGCCGGCGCGGCGCTGGCCGTGCGGTTGCGGTTGGCCACGGCTGGCGGCGCCCCGGTCAGCCCTTGCGTTCGGCCTGCAGCGCGGCGCGCAGCTCGGCCAGCACGGGCGCGGTGCGGGGCCGCACGCCACGCCAGATATAAAAGGCCTCGGCGGCCTGTTCGACCAGCATGCCCAGGCCGTCGCTCACGCGCGCGCCGCAGCGGGTGGCGAACTGCAGGAACACGGTAGGCTCGGCGCCGTACATCATGTCGTAGGCCAGCACGCCTTCGCCCAGCAGGAACTCGGGCACCGGCGGCACTTCGCCATGCAGACTGCTGGACGAGGCATTGATCACCACGTCGACGGCTTCGTCCTCGGACAGCCCGTCGAGCGCGTCGAGCCCGCCGCCCCACAGTTCCACGCCGTACTGGTCGGCGGCTTCGACAAATTCTTCCAGCATGTCGCTGGCGCGCGACGCGGTGCGGTTGGCCACCACGATGCGCGACGGCCGGCATTCGATCAGCGGCAGCATCGCGCCCATGGCGGCGCCGCCAGCGCCCAGCAGCAGCACGCGCTTGCCTTCGATCAGCGTGTCGAGGTTGTCCTGGATATCGCGCACCAGGCCGATGCCGTCGGTGTTGTCGCCATGGATCATGCCCTCTTCGATCCACAGCGTGTTGACCGCGCCGGCGGCCTCGGCGCGCTCGGTCAGGCGGTCGGCCAGGTCATAGGCCTCCAGCTTGAACGGCACCGTCACGTTGCAGCCGTAGCCGCCATCGGCAAAGAACTGACGCACGGTGTCGGCAAACCCGTCCAGCGGCGCCTCCAGGCGGTCGTATTGCACCGCTTCGCCGGTCTGGCGCGCAAAGGCGGCGTGGATCGCCGGCGAGCGGCTGTGCGCCACCGGGTTGCCGATCACCACATAGCGGTCGGAAGTGGCTTGGGAAGAATCAGTTGATGTCATCAGCGTGCCTGCAAGCGGGTTTCCAGCCCGCTGCGCGAAAACTTGAAAGTGGAAATGACTTCAAGGATGTCCTGGCGCGACGCCATCTCGGCGGTAAAGGGGCCGAACGGCGCGGCCGCGCGCACGATCGCCACGGCCTGGCGGTCCAGCGCGGGATCGCCCGAGCTCTTGACCACGTCGATGGCATCGACGTTGTAGCCGTCGCGGTTGTAGCCGAGCTTGCCCAGCCGATTGACGTTGATCACCAGGATCAGCTGGCCGTACAGCGGCTTGCCGTTGCGTTGCGGGAAATCAGTTGTGCCGCGCGCCTCGATCTTGTGGCGCAGCCGGTCGTAGTACTGCGCGTAGTCGACCGCCTGGGCGCTGGTGGCGGTCAGCTGGAAGCGCTTGGGCCGCTTGGCGTAGTGGTCCAGGTTGCGGCCGATCTCGGCCTCCAGCCTGGCCATCTCGTCGGTCGAGGTGCGCTCGTCCTGGCCGCGCTGCGGGGTGTCCTGGCGCTTCTCGCCGGGCTTGAGCGGCTGGTTGCGCACCGGCGGCGCGGCCTCGCGCGACTGGGTCAGCAGGCGTTGCTGCTCCTGCTCCAGCTGCTCGACGCGGCGCTGCACCTGGCGCACCAGGTCGCCTTCCTGCGTCTGGGTCTGCGCGGGCAGCGGCGTGGTGGCGCGCTGCAGGTCATGGTCGCCGCCGCCGTCCAGGTTGGCTTGCGCCAGCGCGGTCGGGTTGCGCGGCTTCTGCGCCGACTTGGCATTGACCAGCACCACGTCCAGCGCGGCATCGCTGCGCTTGATCTCGAACACCTCGGGCGCGGCCACCCGCACCATCAGCAGCAGCACGTGCACGGCCACGGAAATGGCCAGCGCCTTGGCCAGCGTACTGCTGTTGTGCCACCTGGCATGCCACCAGTGGCGGGGAGCGGCGAGAGTGGCGTTCACGATGGATGGAGGGTGGCTGAAGGGGCCGGCGGCGGCCTGGCAAGACCGGGGCCACTAGCCCCGGATCAGACAGGCATTGTAAGTGAGCGCCGCCGATTTCCGAAGGCTTCAGCCGGCCGCCGGGGTGCCGGTGTCGCGCTCGCCCGACGCCGCCCCGGCATCGTCGTCGCCAGGTTCGGCCGGGGTTTCGGCCGAGACCCCGGCGGCCTGCTCAGCGGCTTCCTCGGCGGCCGCCTCGGCAGCGGCTTCGGCGGACAACTCTGCGGCTTCCTCGTCGCTTTCCAGCTCTTCCTCGGGCACTTCGCCTTCACCGGCGAAGATTTCCAGCACCCGGCAGGACACTTCCAGCGTGATCTCGTCGGTCTCGCCGATCTCCAGCAGCACCTGCGTGCCGCGCTGCGCCTGGACCAGCTCGGGCACGCGCGTGACCAGCGGGATCTCGGTAAAGCGCACCGCGCCTTCCTTGAGCACCGAGGCCACCATGCGCTCGCGCTTTTCCTGCTTGAGCCAGCGCAGGCACCAGTAGCGCTCCATGGTCGACTGGTGGTCGGCATAGGCGGCGTAAGTGCCTTCGAAGTCCGCCACCGCGGCAAGCAGGTCGGCGTCCTTGGGCTTGAACGGCGCCACCAGCTTGGCGGTCACGCCGTGCTGGGCCACCGCCAGGATCTGCCACTGGTTGACCAGGTCGACATAGCGGCGCAGCGGCGAGGTGCTCCACGCGTACTGCGCCACGCCCAGGCCCTCATGCGGCGCCGGGTAGGTCTGCATGCGGGTGCGGTGCATGCCCCACGCCTTCTGCGTGCGGTAGATGCCCGGCACGCCGTTGTCGGCCAGCAGTTTGCCCCAGGTGCTGTTGGCCAGGATCATCAGCTCGGCCACGATCTTGTCCAGCGGCGAGCCGCGCTTGCGCTGTTCGATGCGCACGCGCTGGCTGCCGTCGGCCTGGTCGTCCAGGTAGAAATTGAAGTCGGCGCGGTTGTGGGTCTCGGGGCGCAGGCCGCTGGCCAGGCGCGCCTTCTGGCGCTCGTCGTACAGGTAGCCGGCAAAGTGCCACAGCTGCGTCAGTGCGTCGCGGAACGGGTAGTCGCCGGTGCCCGCGGCAAGCGCAGCCTCGGTGATGACATCGTCGAGCAGGTTGTGGCGCAGGTTGGCGGCGATCGGCACCATCTCGGCGCGGGTCTCGCTGCCGGTGATCAGCCACACGGTCGGGTCCACCGTCACGTACAGCGACAGCGCCGGGCACGTGCGCCCTTCCTGCAGCGTGTAGCGCTCCACCACGGCGTCGGGCAGCATGGTGATCTTGTCGCCCGGGAAATAGACCGTGGACAGCCGCTGGCGCGCGACGGCATCGAGCGGTTCGCTGCGGCGGATGCCCAGCGCGGGCGCGGCGATATGGATGCCGATGCGCAGCTTGCCGTCGGGCAGCCTGGTCACGGACAGCGCATCGTCGATCTCGGTGGTGGTGACGTCGTCGATGGAGAATGCCTCCACGTCGGCCACCGGCAGATCGGCGGGCGGCTCGGGCACGTCGGTATCCGGGAAGCCGGTGCCCTTGGGGAAGCATTCCGCCAGGAACTTGGCCTCATGCAGCGCGCGGGCGCTGGCGACACCGCCGGCGGCCACCATCAGCCGCATCGGGGTCATGCCCAGCGCCGTGCAGGCCGCATCCATGGCCTTGAATTCCAGGCTGTTCTTGTCCGGCTTGAACAGCAGCTGCAGCACCTTGTTGCGGAACGTCTCCGGCAGCGTCAGCGCCTTGAGCTGGTCTTCATACTCGGCCTGCACCAGCGCCTGCTGGCGCTTGCGCTCGAGCGCGGCCAGCGCCGCCTTGAGCTGGTCTTCGGGCGCGCGCTGGTAGCGGCCGCGCCCCTTGCGGCGGAAGTACACCGGGTTGCCATGCAGCGCCATCGCCAGCGCCGCCTGCTGCACCGGGCCGGGCTCGGCGCCGTAGTACTCGGCGGCCAGCTCGGCAAAGCCGAATTCTGCCTCTGGCGCGCATTCCCACAGGAAGTCCAGGTCGATCTCGGCCGTCATGTCGCCGGTCTGGCGCACCAGCTCGATTGCCGACGGCTGCGCGAACTGCAGCAGCACGTCGCGCGACTTGACCTTGGTGCGCTTGCCCGCTGGCAACTCCACCTGGTAAGCCTCGCCCTGCTGGTTCAGCACGGTGCCGGCGCGGATTTCGCCGCCTTCTTCGAACAGCAACTGCATCGATCGGTACTTTCAGAAATGCGCGGAACCGCGCCTGGCCGCCAAGAGGCAGCGCCGGGGCGGGTCCTGTGGGAGAAATGGTGCAACCGGGCGCAAATGCGTGCGAACGGAAGCGAGTGCGGCGCGCGGGGTGCGAATCGCTGGCCGCGAGCCGCGCCGTATCGGTACGGCCCGAGACCTGGAATGATACCGCACCCCGCTCCGGCGGCTGCGGGGGCCGGCGCACCGGCAAGGTGCGTGCACCCGGCCCGCAGCGGCGCGCAGGCTCAGAGCGACATGCCGCCGCTGGCCTCGATCGCCACGCCATTGACGTAGCTGGCGTCGTCGCTGGCCAGGAAGGCGTAGATGCTGGCGATCTCGGCCGGCTCAGCCAGGCGGCGCAGCCAGCAGGACGATTTCATGCCGTCCAGCACCTTTTCCGGCACGGTCTGCAGGATCTCGGTATTGACAAAGCCCGGGCACACCGCGTTCACGCGCACGCCCTTTGGGCCCAGCTCGCGCGCCCAGGTCTTGGTAAAGCCGATCACGCCGAACTTGCTGGCGGCGTAGTTGGTCTGGCCGAAGTTGCCGTACAGGCCGACCACGCTGGAAGCGTTCAGGATCACGCCCTTGCCCTGCTCGGTCATCAGGCCGGCCACGGCCTGCGCGCAGTTGAAGACGCCCTTCAGGTTGACGTCGATGACGGCATCGAACTGGGCCTCGGTCATCTTGGCCAGGCGTGCATCCTTGGTGATGCCGGCGTTGTTGACGAGGATGTCGACGCGTTCGTGCGCGGCCAGCACGGCGGCCACCATGGCATCGACTTCGTCGCGCCGGGTCACGTCGACGCGGTAGGCCGACACGGTGGCGCCGGTGGCGGCCAGCTTGTCGGCGGCCTCGCGCACGCGCCCTTCCTGCACGTCGCACAGGACAACGATGGCGCCGTCGGCGGCAAAGCGCTGCGCGGTGGCAAACCCGATGCCGGCGGCGGCACCGGTGATGATGGCAACCCGACCCTGCAGTTTCATCTCGTGATCTCTTTCTTGGTTTCGGTAGTGTGTGTGGAGGGGCTTCGGTCTGTGGTCCGCAAATACCTGGGATGCGGAATCGCCTCGGTCCCCGGGGATGGCCGCGACAGCAGGTCCGGCAGGAACACTTCTGTCACGAGCATGACGCCGCCGCCTCGCCGGAACACCGAGCGCCGCGCCGGCAGCATGGGCAGTGGCGCCATGGCCGGCAGCACGCGCTGCAAGGCCTGGCGCAGCGGATGGTGCGGCAGCAGCCGCGCAAACTGGAACGGCTCGCGCGCCACCGCCGGATCGACAAACAACCGACCGCCAAGCGGGCGCTCGCCCAGCCCGCGCAGGAACGGCCAGTCGCGGCGCGCATGGCGGCAGCGCACCACGGTATGGGCAAACACGGCGGGAATATCGTCGCAGATCAGCAGCACCTCGCGCGTCAGCGCGGGGGTGCGGTCGTGCTGGCCCAGCACCTGCCATTCATCGGCCAGCGGGCGCTGCGGGCGCTGTAGCAGGCGCGCCACGCGAAAGCGCTCCGACGCTGCCACGAGGCGCGCCGTCAGCGAGCCGTCGTCACCGGTCACCCAGCGCCGCAGGTTGGGCGTGATGGCTGCATCGAAGGCCAGGTGCGGGCTCCAGCCGCAGCGGCGCGCGGACTGCGCGCTCATGCCGGGCCTGCGCCGGCCGGCACCTTGCCGCCGGGGCCATAGCCGCAGAAGGCGAGCACATCGTCGACGTAGTCGGCAAATTCGCTGATGCCGTGATCGCTGCCCTCGATCACGCGGATGTTCGCGCCCGGGCAAGCCGCGACCATCTCACGGTAGTCCAGTACCTCGTCGCCGGTGGCGGCGATCAGGTAATAGCGTTCGGGATCGGTGATGGTGTCCACGCGCAGGTCCAGCAGCTCCTGCAGGTGGCGGCGCTCGACCGTGACCGAGCCGCCGCCGTGCCACAGCGGCTGTTCACCCAGGTACGTTTCCAGGTCGGTCCAGGGGTGGATGGCCGGATTGAGCAGCACGGTCTTGCAGCCATGGCGCTCGCCCAGCCAGCGGGCATAGAAGCCGCCCAGCGACGAGCCGACGATGGCGATCTCCTGGTCGCCGCCGGCCTGCGCGGCGCGGATCGCGGCCTGCGCCTGGGCAATGGCCATTTCGGGCGAGACATTGAGCGTGGGGCAGGCGTAGTAGCGGCCCACGCCCCACTCGCGCATGCGCTCCTGCACCAGCCGGGCCTTGAACGACTGGGGCGAGGAGCGGAATCCGTGCAGGTACAGCAGCATGGTCGTCCTTCCCGCCGGTCAGCGTGCGGCGCCCTGAGCCAGGGCGTCCAGCAGCTTCTGGTGCACGCCGCCGAAGCCGCCGTTGCTCATCACCAGCACGTGGTCGCCCGGCTGCGCCGCGGCACGCACGGCCTGCACCAGCGCGCCCAGGTCCTGGAAGGCGGCAGCCTTGTCGCCCAGCGGCGCCAGCGATTCGGCCAGGTCCCAGCCCAGCGCGTCCCTGCCGGCCGGGGCGCCGTAGCCGAACACCAGGTCGGCCTGCTCCAGGCTGGCCGGCAACTGCGCCTTCATCACGCCCAGCTTCATGGTGTTGGAGCGCGGCTCCAGCACCGCCAGGATGCGGGCATCGCCGACGCGGCGGCGCAGCCCTTCCAGCGTGGTCTGGATCGCGGTCGGATGGTGGGCGAAGTCGTCATAGACCGTCACGCCGCCGGCCACGCCGCGCACTTCCATGCGGCGCTTGACGTTGGCAAAGCGGGACAGCGATTCGATCGCCTGCGCGGCCGGCACGCCCACATGACGCGCGGCGGCGATCGCGGCCAGCGCATTCATGCGGTTGTGGGTGCCCTGCAGGTCCCATACCACGGTGCCCTGTACGGCATCGCCAAACCAGACGTCGAAGGTGTCCTTGCCGGGCGCCGCCGTGGCGGCAGCATCGCTCTCGCGCCAGTCGCCTACGCCAAACTGCTCGACCTCGCTCCAGCAGCCGCGCTCCAGCACGCGTGCCAGGCTTTCCTCAACGCCGTTGACGACGATCCGGCCCTGGCCGGGCACGGTGCGCACCAGATGGTGGAACTGGGTCTCGATCGCCGCCAGATCCGGGAAGATGTCGGCATGATCGTATTCCAGGTTGTTCAGGATTGCGGTGCGCGGGCGGTAGTGGACAAACTTGCTGCGCTTGTCGAAGAAGGCGGTGTCGTACTCGTCGGCCTCGATCACAAAGAAGTCCGATTCGGTCACGCGTGCCGAGATGCCGAAGTTCTGCGGCACCCCGCCCACCAGGAAGCCGGGGTTATAGCCGGCATCCTCCAGGATCCAGGCCAGCATCGACGTGGTGGTGGTCTTGCCGTGCGTGCCGGCCACCGCCAGCACCCACTTGCGCGCCAGCACGTGCTCGCCCAGCCATTGCGGGCCCGACACATAGGGCAGGTTGCGGTCGAGGATGGCCTCCATCAGCGGATTGCCGCGCGAGACCACGTTACCGATCACGAACAGGTCCGGCTCCAGCGACAGCTGGGCGGGGTCGAAGCCTTCGATCAGCTCGATCCCCTGGGCCTCGAGCTGGGTGCTCATCGGCGGGTAGACATTGGCATCGCAGCCGGTGACGCGGTGGCCGGCCTCTTTTGCCAGTACCGCCAGGCCGCCCATGAAGGTGCCGCAGATGCCAAGGATATGAATATGCATGGGTTCCCGGAAAGACTTGAAGCCCGCAGGCGTGGGGATTCGGCACCCGGCGTGGCGCGGCGGCACGGCGGCTGTTTCAGGCCGTGTCTTGCGGTGCGGTGGCCGGGCAGGAAGCCTTCGATTGTACCCGAGCGCCCGCGGCCTTCGCTGCACTGCGGCAGCGCGCGCGCCGGTTGCGCGGGAGCCTCCGGTATCATGGGGCATGACCCGACGCACCACCCCCGACCCTACCCGCCTGCGCGAGGAAATCGCCCAGGCTGCCGCCCGGATGATTGCCGAGGACGGTGCCGACTACGCCACCGCCAAGCGCAAGGCCGCGCGCCAGGTGCTGGGCGAGCAGCGCGTGCCCGGCGAATGGCTGCCCGACAACGAGCAGGTCGAAGCCGAGGTACGCGCCTACCAGGCGCTGTTCCACGCCGACAGCCAGCCCCGCGTGCTGGCGCTGCTGCGCCGGCTGGCGGTGCTGGCCATGGAAGACCTGGCGCCGTTCCGGCCTTACCTGGTCGGCGCCGTGCTCAACGGCACCGCCACCGAGCACTCCGATATCTATCTGCAGTGCTTCTGCGACAGCGCCAAGGATGCGACGCTGCACCTGATCAACGCCGGCGTGGACTTCGAGACCAGCGAGAGCCGGCATTTCGGCGGCCGCGGCGAGGTCGAGACCCTCAGCTTCCTGTGGAAGGGCCAGTGGCCCGACCGCCGCGAGGCCCGGCTGCTCGCCGGCGAGGTGCGCGCGGAACTGGGTGCCCCAGTCGGCATTCATATAGCACTGTATGATGCCGTCGACGAACGCGGCGCCGTGCGTGCCGACGCCTCGGGGCGCCCGGCCCGCGCCGACGTGCAGGCGGTACGGGCGCTGATGGACGCGCCCGGCGATGCCGACCCGGCCTGACGCCCGCCCCTACTACACAGGTCCGAGCCATCCCCATGACTGAAACCGTTTCCTCGCCCGCCCGCCGCTCCCGCCTCTGGCTGTGGATCGCCGTGGCCGTGGTCGCCTGCGCCACCGGCGCACTGGCCGGCCATTTCGTGTTCTCGCCCAAGCCCGCCAGCGACCAGGCGGTGGAAACCTTCTTCCAGACACGCCTGCCCGACGCCGCCGGCGCTGACCTGGACCTGGGCAAGCTGCGCGGCAAGACCGTGGTGATCAACTTCTGGGCGCCCTGGTGCGGGCCGTGTGTCGAGGAAATGCCGGAGCTGACCGCGCTGCATGAGGAATACAAGAGCCGCCAGGTCGAGTTTGTCGGCATCGGCATCGATTCCGCCGCCAATATCCAGCAGTTCACCACGAAGGTCCCGGTGGCCTACCCGCTCGCCGTGGCCGGTTTTGCCGGCACCGAGCTGTCGCGCAACTTCGGCAACAGCGCCGGCGGCCTGCCCTATACCGTGGTGATCAACCCGGACGGATCGGTGAAGTATCGCAAGATGGGACGGGTGACGGCTGAGGAACTGCGGGCCGTGCTGCCACGCGCCTGAGCATATTCTTCCGCCAAGTTCGCTGAATTTCGGTTTTCTTCAGCGATTTGTTTCGCCGGGGCACCAAAACGGCCAGAAAGTGCTTCAAGGGCCGCCGAAGCGTCGCAAAGGTCGCCAAGCCTTGTATCGCGCGCTAGACAAATCCCTCTAAGCTACGGTAATCTCCGCGCAATTTCGTTGATCTGGTCGAGCCGCCGTGACTGCAACCCGCTCCCTCCGTCGCTCAGCCCGCTACCGCAAGGTGCTGGTCCTGCATGGGCCAAACCTGAACCTGCTGGGCACGCGCGAGCCAGAAACCTACGGGTACACGACGCTTGCCGATATCGACGCGGCCCTCGCCGAACGCGCGGCAAAAGCCGGCGTTTCGCTGGATACGTTCCAGTCCAACCATGAGGGGGCACTGGTCGACCGCATCCACGCCGCACGCGCGGAAGGGGTCGAGTTCATCATCATCAACCCGGCTGCCTACACGCACACCAGCGTGGCACTGCGCGATGCCCTGGCCGGCGTGGCGATCCCGTTCGTCGAGGTGCACCTGTCCAACGTGCACCGGCGCGAAAGCTTTCGCCACCACTCCTATTTCTCTGACGTGGCGGTCGGAGTGATCTGCGGGCTCGGCTGGCAGGGTTACCTGCTGGCGCTGGACTATGTGCTGGACCAGGAGCAGCCGCCACCCGAGAGTTCGGGGAGCTGAACTCCCAAGATTTTTTCGACAACCTGCGCGCGCCGCCCGGCGGCCTGCGCCCGTTGGCGTGCCTCGGCACGGCGGGCGCGGATTTCCGGTGGCCGGCAACACGATTCTTCCGCCGCGGCCCGTCCCGGGCAGCGGCCGGATAACCCGATTCAGGAGGATAAAAAGATGGACCTGCGCAAGCTGAAGACGCTTATCGACCTGGTGGCCGAATCCGGCATCTCCGAGCTGGAAGTCACCGAAGGCGACGGCAAGGTACGCATCGTCAAGCAACCGCCGCAAATCGTCGCCGCGCCGATGGCCATGCCGCAGATGCAGGCGCTGCCGCCCGCCGCGGCCGCCGCACCGGCTGCGGCACCGGCTGCAGAGCCCGTCGCCCAGCTGCCCGCCGGCCATGTGGTGACCTCGCCGATGGTAGGCACGTTCTACCGTGCGCCGTCGCCGGGCGCCGCGCCGTTCGTCAACGTCGGCGACTCGGTCAAGGAAGGCCAGACCGTCTGCATCATCGAAGCCATGAAGCTGCTCAACGAAATCGAGTGCGACAAGGCCGGCGTCATCAAGGAAATCCTGGTCGAGAACGGCCAGGCCGTCGAATACGGCCAGCCGCTGTTCGTCATCGGCTGATCCTGACCGGCATGCCATGCCGCACGCTGCCATCGGCCACGCAAGTGGCCCCCGCAGCAGTGCCCGCGCGGCATGCCATGGCGTTGTTTGGCGCCAGGGACGTTGTGGGCTTCGCGGCCCGTTCCGTGCAGTTCCATGCAGTTCCGCGCAGTATGGCGGCCGCGGCGGCGACAGCCCCCGGGCCGCGCGCCCGGCGTGCCGTTGCGGCACGCAGCGGGACCGCTACTGTTCTCGCAGAGAGAGACCATGTTTGAAAAAATTCTGATCGCGAACCGCGGCGAAATCGCTCTTCGCATCCAGCGCGCCTGCCGCGAACTGGGCATCAAGACGGTCGTGGTGTACTCCGAGGCCGACAAGGAGGCCAAGTACGTACGCCTGGCAGACGAAGCCGTCTGCATCGGCCCGGCCCCGTCGCCGCTGTCATACCTGAACATGCCGGCCATCATCTCGGCCGCCGAAGTGACCGACGCGCAAGCCATCCACCCCGGCTACGGCTTCCTGTCCGAGAACGCCGATTTTGCCGAGCGTGTGGAGAAATCCGGCTTCGTCTTTATCGGCCCGACCGCCGACAGCATCCGCCTGATGGGCGACAAGGTGTCGGCCAAGCAATCCATGATCAAGGCCGGCGTGCCGTGCGTGCCCGGCTCGGACGGCGCCCTGCCCGACGACCCCAAGGAAATCCTGGCCACTGCGCGCCGCGTGGGCTACCCGGTGATCATCAAGGCCGCAGGCGGCGGCGGTGGCCGCGGCATGCGCGTGGTGCACACGGAAGCCGCGCTGATCAACGCCGTCAACATGACGCGCGAAGAAGCCGGGCGCGCCTTCGGCAATCCCGAGGTCTACATGGAGAAGTTCCTTGAGAACCCGCGCCATGTGGAAATCCAGATCCTCGCCGACCAGCACCGCCAGGCGATCTGGCTGGGCGAGCGCGACTGCTCGATGCAGCGCCGCCACCAGAAGGTGATCGAGGAAGCGCCCGCACCGCACATTCCGCGCCGCCTGATCGAGCGCATCGGCGACCGCTGCGCCGAGGCCTGCAAGAAGATGGGCTATCGCGGCGCCGGCACGTTCGAGTTCCTGTACGAGAACAACGAGTTCTACTTCATCGAGATGAACACGCGCGTGCAGGTCGAGCACCCGGTCACCGAGATGATCACCGGCATCGACATTGTGCAGGAGCAGATCCGCATCGCCTTCGGCGAGAAGCTGCGCTTGCGCCAGAAGGATGTGCAGTTCCGTGGCCACGCGATCGAATGCCGCGTGAACGCCGAGGATCCGTTCAAGTTCACGCCGTCGCCGGGCCGCATCACCGCCTGGCACATGCCCGGCGGTCCGGGTGTGCGGGTCGACTCGCACGCGTATGATGGTTACTTCGTCCCGCCCAACTACGATTCGATGATCGGCAAGATCATTACTTACGGTGCCACGCGCGAGCAGGCCATTGCCCGCATGCGCATCGCGCTGTCGGAAATGGTGGTGGACGGGATCCAGACCAACGTGCCGCTGCACCGCGAGCTGATGATGGATGCCAACTTCGTTGAAGGCGGCACCAGCATCCACTACCTCGAGCATCGCCTGGCGGAGCGCGCGAAGGCCTGACGCAACGTTACCCGCAATACACAAGCAGCAAGCAAGGAAGCCCGTGGCATTTCAGGAATGTGTGATCGAAGTGGCGCAGGACCAGGCCGAAGCCTGGTCTGATGCCCTGTTCGACCTCGGCGCGCTGTCGGTCTCGGTGGAAGATGCCGATGCCGACACGCCCGACGAGCAGCCGCTCTTTGGCGAGCCCGGGCTGGAACCGAAGCAACTCGCGTGGAACCGCTCGCGCGTGGTGGCGCTGTTCGGCGACGATGCCGATCCGGCCGTGGTGGTAGCGGCAGCCGCCAACCAGCTTGGCATCGATCCGGTGCCGGCCTACCAGCTGCGCGCGGTCGAGGACCAGGACTGGGTGCGGCTGACGCAATCCCAGTTCGAGCCGATCCGCATCGGCGAGCGCATCTGGGTGGTGCCGTCGTGGCACGAAGCACCCGAGCCCGATGCCGTGGTGCTGGAACTCGACCCGGGCCTGGCCTTCGGCACCGGCAGCCATCCCACCACGCGGCTGTGCATGCAGTGGCTGGAGCAGAACCTGAAGCCGGGCGAGACCGTGCTCGACTACGGCTGCGGCTCCGGCATCCTGGCCATCGTGGCGCGCAAGCTGGGCGCGGGCGACACCGTCGGCATCGACATCGATCCCAACGCGGTGGAAGCGTCGCGCTACAACGCCGAGCGCAACCGGGTGGAAGCCTCGTTCGCGCTTCCCGAATCGGTATCCGAGGCCAGCTACGACCTGGTGGTCGCCAATATCCTGTCCAATCCGCTCAAGCTGATGGCCGCCATGCTGAGCGCGCGCGTGCGCGCCGGCGGACGGCTGGTGCTGTCCGGCGTGCTGGAGCGCCAGGCGGATGAAGTCGCCGCGGCCTACGCGCCCTGGCTGCCGCTGACGGTGTGGCGCAGCGAGGAAGGCTGGGTGTGCCTGCATGGCACCCGCGGCACCCGCCCCTGATTCACACCGATGGCCGCCGTCAAGCTAGTCACGCGCTGCCCGGCCTGCCGCACCGCCTTCCGGCTGGTCGCGGACCAGTTGCGCCTGCGCCAGGGCCTGGTGCGCTGCGGCCAGTGCGAAACGGTGTTCGACGCGCGCGAGCACCTGATCGAGATTCCGCTGCCGACCGACGCTGCGTCCTCGGCATCATCGGCGCCATCTGCGGCAACTTCACCGGCCACGCCTGCCGCCCCCTCGGCGCCGCCCGCATCGGCTGACGCCGCGCCTGCGCCGCAGCCTGCCTTCACCCCGACCATCGACCCCGGCTATGACGTGCCGGCGCTGGACGCGCCGACGATGCTGATGTCGTCGCCGGAGGACATGGCCATGCCGGCACCCGCCGGCATGGAAGACACCGAGATCGATCAGGCGCTGCGCGAAGCCAACGAAGCCGTCGCCCATCGCGATGCACGCGACGCAGAACGCCAGGCTGCCGGCCCGGATGCGGCAGGGCCCGCCCCCGTCACGGCACCGGAGCAAGCCGAGGATACGCCGCCACAGCCGGCCCCTGCGTCGGCCTGGCCGGTACTCGATCACGGCGCGCTCGATACCCCGGCCGCACCGGCGGCATCCCCGACTGCTGCGGCGGCACCGGCAGCGCCGCAACCCGCCGACGCCGAGCCCGCGCCAGTGGCACCCGCTGCCAACATCCCCAGCGCAAGCGAGTTCCTGCGCGCGGCGTCAGCCGATGCCGGGTCCGAGCCGACCGCGTGGCCGGATGAGGCATCGGCCCGCCCCGCCGCCCCACCCGCCTCACCCACCGTTGGTGACAACGACAACGCCCCCGGCCCCGACACCGGCCAGCCCTTCAGCGTCACCGGCGGCGCCGTCGCTCGCGAGCAGACCACGCGCCGCTGGGCGCGCACCGAAGCACCAACCGGCCCGGTCTTCGCCCCCGACTTCCTGCGCCATGCGCGTGAGCGCGAGCGCGAACGCCAGCCCCGCAAGCCAGTGGCCGTGCCGCGCTCCGCCTGGCGCGTGGCCGCCGTGGTGCTTGCCATCGCCGCGGCCGTGCAAGTGGTCTACCTGGCACGCAGCCAGCTGGCCGGCCAGTTCCCGATGCTGCGCCCGGCACTCGAGGCCGCTTGCGCGCCGCTGGGCTGCGACGTGCCGCCGTGGCGCGACATCGATGCGCTGCGCATAGAGACCTCGCAGCTGCAGCGCCAGGATGAAGACGGCGACACCTACCTGCTGGCGGTCACGCTGCGCAACCTGGGCCGCGCCAGCACCGCCCTGCCCGCGATCGAGCTAGTGATGACCGACCTGCAGGACCAGCTGCTGCTGCGCCGGGTGCTGCAACCCGCGGAGTACCTGGAGCCGTCGCAGAAGGCCTTTGCCGCGCAGGGTCTTCGCGCGGGCACGGAGCTGCCGGTTCGGGTACGATTCCGAACGCAGCAGGCGCCAGCCAACTATCGCGTGCTGATTTTTTACCCCTGAATTCCCGGCCCGCCGCCGGACCGAATCCGAGTCCGGCGGCAGGCCGCGCCCCCCGCTCCGGACACGAACCGGAAATCCATCAGACAACAAGGAGTAGACATGAGCAACGTCACCCTCGGCGGCAACGCCATCGAAGTCGCAGGCAAGTTCCCGCAAGCCGGCGACAAGGCCCCCGCCTTCTCGCTGGTCGGCAAGGACCTGAAGGACGTCACGCTGGCCGACTTCGCCGGCAAGCGCAAGGTGCTGAACATCGTCCCGAGCCTGGATACCCCGGTGTGCCAGGCCTCCGCGCGCAAGTTCAATGAAGCCGCCAGCGGCCTCGCCAACACCGTGGTGCTGACGATCTCGGCCGACCTGCCGTTCGCCATGGGCCGCTTCTGCACCGCTGAAGGCCTGGCCAACGTAGTGCCGCTGTCGACCATGCGCGGCGCCGAGTTCAAGGGCAACTACGGCGTGGACATCAAGACCGGCCCGCTGGCCGGCGTGACCGCCCGTGCCGTGGTGGTGCTCGACGAGAACGACACCGTCAAGTACAGCCAGCTGGTGCCGGAAATCAAGACCGAGCCGGATTACGACGCCGCCCTGGCCGCGCTGAAGTAATCAGCGGCACGCCCGGGAACCCGCGGGTTCCCGGACGGCAGCGGCCGCCCGCATCCCGGGGCGGCCGCTTTTTTGTTTTCTGCCTGACCGATACTGCCCGCAAGGGCTCCGTTCCACTCAATCATCCCAAACACCTGGAGAGAGCATGGCCAGCCTGATCTGCGGCTCCGTCGCCTACGACACCATCATGACGTTCGACGGACGCTTCCGTGAACACATCCTGCCGGACCAGATCCACATGCTGAACGTCTCGTTCCTGGTGCCCGGCATGCGCCGCGAGTTCGGCGGCTGCGCCGGCAACATCGCCTACACGCTGAAGATGCTGGGCGGCGATCCCGTGGTGATGGCCACCGTCGGCACCGATGCCGAACCCTACCTGGACTACCTGCGCAAGCTGGAGATCGCCACCGGCCACATCCGCGTCCTGCCTGAGACCTTCACCGCGCAGGCGATGATCACCACCGACCTGGACAACAACCAGATCACCGCCTTCCACCCTGGCGCGATGAGCCAGTCGCAGCTGAACAACGTCAAGGATGCGCTGGGCGACGCCAGCGCGCCGGGCCTGGGCATCGTCGCGCCCGACAGCCGCGAGGGCATGCTGCACCACGCGCGCCAGTTCGCCGAGGCCGGCGTGCCATTCATCTTTGACCTGGGTCAGGCCATGCCCCTGTTCAACGGGGAAGACCTGCGCGAGTTCGTTGAACTCGCCAGTTACGTGACAGTCAATGACTACGAGGCGCAGGTCCTGCTGTCCCGAACCGCCTGGACCAGCGCCGAGGTTGCCGCCAAGGTTCGTGCCTTCATCGTCACGCACGGCGAGCGCGGCGCCAGCATCTTTGCCGATGGTCGCCAGTACGCGATCCCGGCCGTTGCTGCCGAGCGCATCGTGGACCCGACCGGGTGTGGCGACGCCTTCCGTGGCGGCCTGCTTTACGGCATTGAAAACGGATTAGACTGGGAAACGACTGGCCGCCTGGCATCGCTGATGGGTTCGGTCAAGATCGCGCAACAGGGTCCGCAGAACCACTGGTTGTCGCGCGAGGAAATCGGCAACCGGTTCCAGTCTGCATTCGGGTACCGCTACGCCTGACCTGCGGCCAGCGCGTGGCTTTTTTTCGGGAAACGACATGAACAACAAGCTACGTGGCGGTGCCGTTGCCGTCCTTGCCGTCACCGCCCTGGTTGCCGGCTGCGCTACGCAATCCAACTCCAACAGCGTCTATGGCACGGGCCAGGCGCAGCGCGAACAGACCGTGCGCTACGGCGTGGTCGAAGGCATCCGCGAGGTCACCATCCAGGGTAACCAGAGCGGCGCCGGCACGCTGGCGGGCGGTGCCATCGGCGGCATTGCCGCCGGCAGCACCATCGGCGGCGGCAACGGCGCGGTGGCGGCCGGGATCCTCGGCGCGGTGCTCGGCGGCATTGCCGGCAGCGCGGCCGAGAACAAGATCAACCAGCGCCGCGGGCTGGAAATCACCGTGCGCCTGGAGAACGGCGAGATGCGCGCGATCACGCAGGAGGCCGACGAAGCCTTCCGCCCCGGCGAGCGCGTACGGCTGCTGTCCTCGGGCGGCGTGACCCGGGTCACGCACTGAGCCCTCGCGGCCCCGCAGGGCCGCCCCGGGGCGCAGCAAAGCGCGCCGCACCCGCAAGGGTCGCGGCGCTTTTTCTTTTCGGCTTTGCAATTCCGTAACAGTGGCGGACCGCTCCCGCACGCGGCGCGCGCCCATGAAAAAACCCGCCGGGCGGATGCCATCGGCGGGTCGGCAAGACCTGGTGTCTTGCGGACCGGATACGCAGTATCCGGTCATGCGGGCACGCGCTGCGTGCCGGTGCGGTTCCTTGCGGAACGCGTAAGGTCCACTCCGTGGCGGAGCAGCTTACGGACGGTTGCCCGTCGGGAACGGCCAGGCAGCAGCCGGGTTCAGCGCGGTCTTGGCAGCCGAAGCGGGAGCAACGGCAGGGGCCGCGGCAGGCTTGGCGGCAGCCTTCTTGGCAGCCGGCTTCTTGGCAGCAGCCTTCTTGGCAGCCGGCTTCTTGGCAGCAGCCTTCTTGGCAGCCGGCTTCTTGGCGGCAGCCTTCTTGGCAGCAACCTTCTTCACTGCAGCCTTCTTGGCCGGAGCCTTCTTGGCGACAGCCTTCTTGGCCACGACCTTCTTGGCGGCAACCTTCTTCACTGCAGCCTTCTTGGCCGGAGCCTTCTTGGCTGCAACCTTCTTGGTCGCGACCTTCTTGGCGGCTACCTTCTTCACCGCGGCCTTCTTGGCCGGGGCCTTCTTGGCGGCTGCCTTCTTGGCCGGTGCAGCCTTCTTGGCTGCGACCTTCTTCACAGCGGCCTTCTTGGCCGGTGCCTTCTTGGCGGCCGGTGCTGCCTTCTTGGCGGCTACCTTCTTCACAGCAGCCTTCTTGGCGGCCGGCTTGGCGGCCTTCTTAGCCGCCGGCTTTTTCTTTGCAGCAGTTGCCATGGATAACTCCTTCACTAGAGAGTGAATATCGAATGACCTAAGTTGGCGACCCGACCGACCCGAGGCGCAATACAGCAGCGCGGCCCCAGTCGAGCGAGCGATTCATCGGCGTGCGGCCCGACCACTGCTGCACGCTAATGAATTTGGTTGCAGGCGCACCGCCCGTGGCGGTGACTTGGCGGCCGGAGCGAGCCCGCAAGCGGGTCTCGGGCACGTGCCGCGCCCTGGAATATTCGATCAGCCCGCACCGCCCGTTGAGCCGGCGCACGGCCAGAAATGAGGAGATATCGGACAGCTGGCCTGCGGTGCGGGCTTGGCCTCGCGCACGGCAGGCGGCATTCATTCGGTGGTAGCGGGTCCAACCCGTTAATGGACCAAGGGAGACTGCACGCGTTTTAAGAAGCCGGTCCGGCCTGGTCTGCGTCAAAGTTCTCGTGCTCCTCAGCTACTACCTTCGTCACTGCATCGAAGCGCGCATCGCGCTCGTCGTTCCATCTTGCTTCCTGCTTCTCTGCAATGAAGTGAGACTCTTGTCAAGGCGAATCATAATTCGTTTGCACGATGATGTTAAGAAAAAAGTGCAAAAAAACTTGCCTGCATGTTTCGCTCGAACTAGTTCTCACGCGCGGTGTCACGAAGACGTTGCCGATAGCATCGCAACGCGTCGCTCGCACGCTGGTGCCGATGCTCGTTTCGCACGCTCGCACAGGCAGCGCGACACCCCATCGCACGCACCGCGCGTCGCAGCTTTTACACACCGCGACAAACGCTGACGACCAGCATCGCAACGCGCGCCTGACGACTGCGCAACGACGCTGCGCGTGTCATCACGTTTTCCGAAAAGCCGCATGGACAAAGGCTTTGCGGGCGATGCACCGATACGCGTGCGGCAGCCGTCGACTGGTGCGGACACGTTCCAGAACACGCGCGCGCCGCGCTGTGCGGCACACGCCCTGCATGCTTTACACACTCGGCAGCGCACGCACGCGCCGCCATGCGAGCGAGCCTCGCTCATGCTCGCCTCGCGCTTCGCGCGACAGCGTCGCACACACCGTCCGAGAGTGATGCGTGCACGCAACGGTTTGCATCGACGCAACAGCGCGAAGACATCGCGAGGGCATCAAAGCGTTGCGATCGAGCCAAGCCGCGACGCTCGCGAAGCATCGCGGCAACACTTCGGCAGACGCTTCGATCAAGCCATCGGCATGCGTGTTCGATCCGCGCGCTTGCCGTGCGATCCGGATCGCGCGCGCCGTGCCTCGCGTGTTCGCGCTCTCACCCTCGCCGCTCGCCGCACCACTCGCCTCGCCCTGCCGGCAGCGCGTCGTACGTCCGCTTAGAGGATTGCTTCAGCGCCCGCCCGCCGGTGTCTTTTGCTGCATCACAATAACCCGCAAACGGCAGCTGCATGCGGCTTTGCGGGTAGCGGGCGATGGCGGCGGAAAGGCGCGCGCCGCGCCGCGCCGGATTGCGGCGCGGCCCCGGCGCCAGTAGATTGGCGTGGCTACGAACCTCAAAGGAGACATCATGCGCATCCATTCCCCCCTTGCTTCGACCCTGCGCGCCGCCGTGCTTGCCGCCACCCTGCTCGGCAGCGCCGCGGCGATGGCGCAGGCCACGCCCAGCGGCACGTGGAAGACCATCGACGACAACACCGGCAAGCCGCGCGGGCTGGTGGAGATCACCGAGAAGAGCGGCGTCTTCAGCGGACGCCTGGTCAAGACCTTCGTCGAGAGCGACGGCAAGCCGCGCGTGTGCGACAAGTGCACCGACGCACGCAAGGACCAGCCCGTCATCGGCATGACCATCCTCTCCGGCCTGCGCAAGACCGGCGACAACGAGTGGAGCGGCGGCGAGATCCTGGATCCGGAGAACGGCAAGGTCTACAAGAGCAAGATGTCGCTGGCCGAGGACGGCAACAAGCTCAACGTGCGCGGCTTCATCGGCATCAGCCTGATCGGCCGCACCCAGACCTGGGAACGCGACCACTGACCCTGCCGGCGCGGCACAGGACTCAGGGTTTCTCCGGGGCATGCCGCTGCGTGCCCAGCCGAAGGAGAAATGGCAGTCGAAAAAAAACCGGGCGGTTCATCACCGCCCGGTTTTTTTGTCCACGATGCTGCGCTTTACATCCGGTAGCGCAGGGTGGCCATCACGCTGCGCGGGGCACCCGGCATGTTCAGGTTGGCATTCGAACCATGCGCCGAGACGATGTAGTTCTTGTTGAACAGGTTGTACAGGTTCAACTGCGCCTCGAACGGACCATGGCGGTACCAGGCCATCATGTCCGCCGTGACATAGCCCGGTAGCGTGACGGTATTGGCCTGATCGGCCATGCGGGCGCCGACCAGGTTCAGGCCGCCGCCGATGCCAAAGCCGTTGCCCAGCGTCTTGGTCAGCCAGACGTTGCCGGAGTGGCGAGGCGTCAGCGTGGCACGCTTGCCCTGGAACAAGGGGGTCGACTTGGTCACCACTGCATCCAGGTAGGCATAGCCGGCCAGCACGCGCCAGCCGCTGCCGAGCTCCGCGGCGCCGCTCAGCTCGATGCCGTCCGTGCGCTGCTCGCCAACCGGAATCAGCGCCGTGCCGGTGGCATTGGCTATCTTCATATTGTTCCGTTCCAGCCGGAACACGGAGATCGTTGTGCTCGCCTTGCCGTCGAGCCAGTCGTACTTGGCGCCGACTTCGGCATTGTTGGTCGTCTCTGGTGCCAGTTCGGCGTTGTTGGCGGCCAGCGCGAAGGTCTCACCCGAGGGCTGGAACGACCGGCTCCACGACACGTAATACGACTGCACCTTCGACGGCTGCCAGACCAGGCCCGCACGCGGGCTCCAGGCATTGTCGGTGCGCGACAGGTTCTTCTGGCCAGCCAGGCGCTGATTGGTGTCCTGCTGGAAGTTGTCGTAACGCACGCCGAACAGCGCCTTCCACTGCTCGGTAAAGGTGATCATGTCCTGCGTGTAGAACGCCAGGGTCTTGGCGGTAGCCAGGTTGCTCGTGGCAGGCGTGCCACCGACCAGGCGCGGCAGCGTCGGCAGTACCGGGTTGAACAGATCGAAGGTGCCTGGCACGGCCTTGGAGAAATTGACCAGATCCTTGTTCTGCTGGCCGATCTCCATCCCGTACAGGATTTCGTGCCTGGTACCGAAGATCGTCGCCTTCTGCGTCAGGTCCGTCTGGTTGAACCAGCCGTGCTCCTCGCGGTAGACGTTGGAGTGCGACATCGTCAGCCGCTGTGTCACCTCGTTGACCGCGCTGGTCAGCGTGTTATTGCGATCCAGCGAGTAGTGGTAGTACCGCGTGGCGTTACGGATCGACCAGTCGTCGTTGAAGCGATGGTTGATCGTGGCAGTGCCCGAGTACACACGCGACTGGCTATAGTCGGCGTCGCGCGCATTGGCCGCGCCGTAGTAGCGCGAGGCCGGCACGTCTACCGGGCGCCCCTTGTAGGCCGGGATGCCGAAGTCCGTCACGCGGCGGTCTTCGAGGTAGTCGGCCTGCAGCAGCACGGTGGTCTCTGGCGCGATGCGCAGTTCCAGGGACGGCGCCACGGCGGCACGGTCCAGGAACTGCTGCGAGCGGTAGCTGTTGGCCTTCTCCACCGCACCGGTCACGCGGAAAGCGGCGGCGCCGTCGGCGAACACGCGGCCCACGTCGGCCTCGGCGCGGCGGTCGGCCCACATGCCGTAGCTAAGCCCGAAGTCGGTGACGTCGATGCCGGGCTTCTTGGTCACGCGGTTGATCAGGCCACCCGACGAACCGCGGCCGTACAGCACCGCTGCCGGCCCCTTGATGACTTCGACGCGGTCGACGTTGGACAGGTCGCGGAAGTACAGCGCATCGTCGCGGATGCCGTCGACGAACTGGTCGGCGATGGCGGAAAAGCCGCGGATCGACACCTGGTCGCGCTGGCCGTCGCCGGTGGAGAACGACACGCCCGGCACGTTCTTCAGCGCATCCTGCATCGAAGTGGCGTGCTGGTCGCGCATGACATCACCGGTGACCACGTTGACGGTCTGTGGGATGTCGCGCAGCGGCGCCTCGGTCTTGGTCGCGCTGACCGCATTGGGCGGGTTATAGCCGGTGCCAAGCTCGCGGCTGACATCGGCCCTGACCGTGACCTCAGGCAACTGCGCCGAAGCGTCTGGCGCGGCCTGGGCCCACCCCAGCATCGGTTGAAATACGAAGCTCCCCGCCACCGCGGCACAGATCGGGTGAAGTTTTATTCTCATTTCCGTGTAATCGGCTGTAATAGTTTTGAAAACGCGGGCGCATTATCGATTACAGGATTGTCAGGGTCAACGAGATTGCGAATTATTCCTATTCGTGGTCAATATATGTTGCATTGATCACAACCATGGCTGACACGGCGATTTCTGTGGCGGGTCCCGAACTTCTGCAACGCATTTCCTACACCAGCTGCCCGGCAAGTGCATCGCGCGCCTCGGCAACAAAGGCTGACTCACCGCGCCGGCCCGGCAACAGGAAAAACTCCGCCTCCGGCAGTCGCGGCAGGCCCAACCGCGCGATGGTGGCGGCATCCAGCGGTGCCACGCCGGGGCCGATCGCCGACGCATTCAGGCACGACAACCCCAGCCCCGCCGCCAGCGCCAGGTGCAGCCCCGCGACGCCCGACGCCGAGTGCGCAACCTCGAATGGCAGCCGCTTGCGCAGCAACAGCTGCACCACGTACTGATGCAGCGAGCAGGTATCGGGCAGCAGCACCAGCGGCAGCGTGGCGGGCAGGCTGTCGGCCTCGGCCGGCGCGGCGACCCAGGCCAGCGGCTCGCGCCGCAGCACCGTGCCGCGCGTGCCCGCACCCTGCCCGCGCGTGCCGGGCAGGCGCATGCTGAGGCCGATATCGAAGGTGTCCATCTCCGCGGCGGCATCGATTGCCGCGCTCTTCATCACCGTCACGTGCAGCCGCAGGTACGGGTAGCGCTCGCGCAGGCGCCGCAGCATGCCGGCGATCTCGCCCGGGCGGAAGTAATCGGTCACGGCCAGCCGCAGTTCGCCCGCCAGCGCGTGGCCGCGCAGCTCCTGCAGGGCCAGCTCGTTCAGCGCCAGGATACGCCGCGCGTGTTCCAGCAGCCGCTCCCCCGCCGGCGTCGGCACCGCGCCATGCCGTCCGCGCGACAGCAGCGGCACGCCGGCGCGCTCCTCCAGCTTGCGCAGCTGCTCGCTGACCGAGGACTGCGACAGGAACAGTCTGGGCGCCGCCGCTGACAGGCTGCCGCTGTCCGCGACCGTGACAAAGGTGCGCAACTGGTCGGTTTCGAATCCACGCATGGCAAGGCTCCGGCAAGGGTGGCATTACTTCGGATAACCCGATGGTCCACATCGGATATTCCCGCTTTTCCGATACTACACCACCCCCTACCATGGCATCACCCACCCACGCAAAAGCAAGGAGCCAGCCATGCCCCACATCGTCCTGCACCTGTCCGGCCAACCCGATGCCGCCCTCACCCGCCGCAGCGCCAGGGCGATCGCCGACCTGACCGAGCGCGTGCTCGGCAAGAAGCGCGACGTGATTGCCGTCACGGTCCAGTACATCCCGCACGACAGCTGGATCATCGCCGACATGCCGCTGTCGGAGCAGGGCCGCAACGCCTTCCACCTGGACATCAGCGTGACCGATGAAACCAACACCAAGGCGGAGAAAGCGCAGTTCATCGAGGCCGTGTTCGAGACCATGTCGGGGCTGCTGGGCAAGCTGCATCCGGTGTCGTACGTGCACGTGATCGACGCCCGCGCAGCGGCCTATGGCTACGGCGGGCGCACGCAGGAGTATCGCCACCAGCACGGCTGAAACAGCGCATCGCCTTCATGCCGGCCGCTGTCATCCCAGTGCCCCGCGGCGAGACCAGAGGTTTCGCTGCGGGCCAAGCTGTGGCACAGTCGCCCGCTGATCCCTTTTCCTGACGGACTGACAGAGACAAGGCGCCACAAGCGCCAGCCCCCGCGCGGCAAACGGACCGCACCTCAGGACAAGGCAACCCTGAAGGAGATCCGATGTCGTTTCTGATCGTGCTGGCAGCCCTTGCCTTTCTGATGTTCGCCGCGTACCGCGGCTACAGCGTGATCCTGTTCGCGCCCATCGCCGCGCTGGGCGCGGTGCTGCTGACCGACCCGTCCGCGGTCGCACCGGTGTTCACCGGCATCTTCATGGAGAAGATGGTCGGCTTCGTGAAGCTGTATTTCCCCGTGTTCCTATTAGGCGCGGTATTCGGCAAGGTAGTTGAGCTGTCCGGCTTCTCCGAGTCCATCGTCGCCGCAGCGATCCGCTATATCGGGCGCTCGCGCGCCAACGCGGTGATCGTCACAGTGTGCGCGCTGCTGACCTATGGCGGCGTGTCGCTGTTCGTGGTGGTGTTCGCGGTCTATCCGTTCGCGGCCGAGCTGTACCGCCAGAGCAACATCCCCAAGCGGCTGATGCCGGGCGCGATCGCGCTGGGCGCGTTCTCGTTCACCATGGATTCGCTGCCGGGCACGCCGCAGATCCAGAACATCATCCCCACCAACTTCTTCAACACCACCTCCTGGGCCGCACCGGTGCTGGGCGTGGCCGGCTCGCTGTTTATCCTGGTGGGGGGCCTGAGCTACCTGGAATGGCGCCGCCGCGGCGCCGCCGCGCGTGGCGAAGGCTACGGCACCAACCTGCGCAACGAGCCCGAGCGCAGCCAGTCCGGCAAGCTGCCGCACCCGCTGCTGGCGCTGCTGCCGCTGGTGGTGGTGGGCGTGGCCAACTTCTGGCTGACGCGGATGATCCCGCTCTGGTACGGCCCTTCCAACAGCGTGGCGCTGCCGGGCCTGCCCAAGCCGGTGGAAACCAAGATCGCCAGCGTGACCGCGATCTGGGCAGTGGAAGGCGCGCTGCTGCTGGGCATCGCCGTGGTGCTGGTGACCGCCTTCGGCGCCCTGCGCGAGCGCTTTGCCGAGGGCACCAAGGGCGCCGTCGGCGGCGCGCTGCTGGCGTCGATGAACACGGCATCGGAATACGGCTTCGGAGGGGTCATCGCCGCCCTGCCCGGCTTCCTGGTGGTCAGCGACGCGCTGCGCGCGATCCCCAACCCGCTGGTCAATGCCGCGGTCTCGGTCAGCACGCTGGCCGGCATCACCGGCTCGGCCTCGGGCGGCATGAGCATTGCGCTGGCGGCGATGTCGCAGACCTTTATCGCGGGCGCGCAGGCCATGCAGATCCCGCTGGAAGTACTGCACCGCGTGGTGTCGATGGCCAGCGGCGGCATGGACACGCTGCCGCACAACGGCGCCGTGATCACGCTGCTGGCGGTGACCGGCCTGACCCACCGCGAGTCCTACCGCGATATCTTCGCCGTCACAATGATTAAGACCGCCGCGGTGTTCTTCGTCATCGCCGTGTATTTTCTGACCGGACTGGTCTGAAGCAATCCCGGCCCACGCGGCTTGTACATTCCAGGTGTTGTTAACAGTGTGGTTGGATGCCGCCGGGCACCGGCCCGGCAAACCAGGAAGCCAACATGAAGCAAGTCACCCTGCCCGACGGCGAGCGCGTCCCGGCGCTCGGCATGGGAACGTGGAATATGGGCGAGTCGCGCGCAGCGCGCGCCGAGGAAGTCGCCACGCTGCGCCTGGGCCTGGACCTTGGCCTGCGGCTGATCGATACCGCCGAGATGTATGGCGAGGGCCAGTCCGAGGAAATGATCGGCGAGGCCATCGCCGGGCGCCGCGACGAGGCCTTCCTCGTCAGCAAGGTCTATCCCTTCAACGCCAGCCGGCGCGGCACCGTGCAGGCCTGCGAGCGCAGCCTGAAGCGGCTGCGCACCGACCGCATCGACCTCTATTTATTGCACTGGCGCGGCGGCGTGCCGCTGGAAGAGACCGTGCAGGCCATGGAGGCGCTGCAGCGCGACGGCAAGATCCGCCGCTGGGGCGTGAGCAACCTGGACCTGTCCGACCTGCAGGAGTTGTGGGACGCGCCGGGCGGCGACCGACTGGCCACCAACCAGCTGCTGTACAACCTGGGCCGGCGCGGCATCGAATGGGACCTGCTGCCGTGGCTGCGCCAGCGCGGCGTGCCGGTGATGGCCTATTCGCCGATCGAGCAGTCGCGCCTGTTGGGCAACCCCGGGCTGAAGCGCTTTGCGCGCGACCACGGCATGACGGCGGCACAGGCGGCACTGGCCTGGCTGCTGGCGCAGGACGGCGTCATCGCCATCCCCAAGACCGGCCGGCGCGAGCGCCTGCAGGAGAACCTGGGCGCGCTGTCGCATACGCTGTCGGCCGCCCAGCTGGCCGAACTCGACCGCATCTTCCCGCCGCCCGACGGCCCGGGCCTGCTGGAAATGCTCTGACCAGGCTGCCGGGCGCGTGCCCTCAGGGCACGCGGGCCACGTAGCGCTCGCGCTCGACGTAGCGCACCAGGTAGCTGCGCGCCTTCTCGCGCGTGTCGGTGGTCACGCGCGCCGCTGCCTGGCGCGCGCTGCTCTTGCCGTGCGACGACGACATCTGCGCATCCAGGTAGGTGCGAAAGGAATCATGCATGGCGTTCAGTTCAGGCTCGCACGCAGCCAGCGCCAGGTTGGCCACGTCCTTGGGCTGGCCCTTGGCCGACAGGTTGTCGTTGGCCTTCTTCTGGGCGCAATCCATGTATTTGGCGCGCAGCGCCTGCCAGCCGCTGCTGTCGACGGCCGACTGCGATCCGGCACCCGCGGCGTCGGCGTCATTGGAAGAACCCGAAGGATGTGAAGCGCACGCGGCCAGGAAGGCCAGCGGCAGGGCGGTCAGGAGTTTTTTCATGGAAGGATGATGCTGTCACGGCGCATTGGCCACCCCATGTGTCAGCCATGGGACGTTCCGGGCGCAAGACTGACTATTCTTGCCGCGAATGCCCCCCGGCACCACCTTCGTCACAAATGGAAACGTCTCTGCGCGGTCCGGCATTTGCCCGGGTGCTTCCGGCGCCTATGCTTCAAAGACGACAACAACACCAAGGAGACGAGATGAAACGTCGAACCTTCCTTTCGGCCAGCGCGGGTCTGGCCCTTGGCAGCCTGGCCCTGGGTGCCTGCACCACCACCAAACCCGAAGCCACCAGCGACAAGGCCGCGCGCCGGCGCGAGCTGGATTCCGGCGTGGACGGCACGCTGTCGCGCCTGTACGACTCGGTCAAGGGCTCGCGCGAGCTCGGCAACCGAGCACGCGGCATCCTGGTGTTCCCGAAGACGCTGACGGCAGGCTTTATCGTCGGCGGCGAGTATGGCGACGGTGCCCTGCGCTCGGGCGGCGCCACGCGCGGCTACTACCGCCTGATCGCCGGCTCGGTGGGCTGGCAGATCGGTGCGCAGTCCAAGGCCGTGATCCTGATGTTCCTGACGCCGGATGCCTACGACAAGTTCGTGCGCAGCAGCGGCTGGACCGCGGGCGTCGATGCCACTGTGGCGGTGGCCACCATTGGCGCAAACGGCGTGCTGGACACCAACACCGCCCAGCAGCCCATCGTCGGCTTCGTCATGACCAATGCCGGCCTGATGGCGGGCCTGAGCTTCGAGGGCAGCAAGATCAGCAAGCTCGACCTGTAAGGGCGGACCTTCGGTGACCGCCGCGCGGCTTGCGTGCTGCGCGGCGCCCTCCTTTTTTCGCGTCCGCGGGCCGCGAGAGGATAGAATTCGTCCCTTTGGCCGAATTCCCATGTGGTTCAAGAATCTGCAGGTCCATCGTTTCTCCGCCCCGTGGTCGCTGAGCGCCGACGAGGTTGAAGCCAGCCTGGCGAAGCACGCCTTCTTCCCCGGCACCAGCCTCGAAATGCAGACCCAAGGCTGGGCCTCGCCGCGTGACAACGGCCAGCTGGTCCATACCGTCGGCGGCCAGATGCTGCTGACGCTGCGCACCGAAAAGAAGCTGCTGCCCACCACCGTGGTCAACCAGGTCACGCGCGCCCGCGCCGCGGAAGTCGAAGAGCAGCAAGGCTACAAGCCGGGCCGCAAGCAAATGAAGGAACTGAAGGAGCAGGTCACCGAAGAACTGCTGCCGCGCGCCTTCAGCATCCGCCGCGACACGCGTGTGTGGATCGACCCGGACAACGGCTGGCTTGCCATCGACGCCGCCGCCACGGCCAAGGCCGATGAAGTGCGCGGCATGCTGTTCAAGGCGCTGGATCCGCTGCCGCTGATCAACCTGCACGTCAACCAGTCGCCGGTGGCGGCCATGACCGAATGGCTGGCCGGGGATGCGGCACCGGGCGGCTTCACCGTCGACCAGGAAATCGAGTTGCAATCCGGCGCGGAAAGCAAGGCCACCGTGCGCTATGTGCGCCACCCGCTGGACCCGGAAGACCTGCGCCGCCATATCGCCGCCGGCAAGCGCTGCACGCGCCTGGCGATGACGTGGAACGACCGGGTGTCGTTCGTGCTGACCGACGGGCTGGTGGTCAAGAAGATGGCCCCGCTCGACGTGATCAAGGAACAGGCCGATGGCACGGCGCACGATGAAGATGAGCGCTTCGACGCCGATTTCACCATGATGGCCGGCGAACTCTCCGGCATGCTCAGCGACCTCACCGAGGCGCTGGGCGGCGAGCGCAAGGCGTAAGCCGAATTTCTTGCAGGAACGTGTCGCTGTCGAAAGACAGCGCCACGCTGGCGGTTACTCGACCCAGTTCACCTTCGGGAACCGCCCGGCAAACCCCTCCGGCATCGCCACAACATTCTTCCCCACGTAGTCGAAGAAGACAAAGCCCGACTTGGCCATCGCGATCAGCGCGCCATCGGCCGGCCGCGTGATGCGGAAGATGATGTCGCCGCCGTACTTGTTGAAGTCCATCACCCCCACCTCGAACTGCAGCTGGTCGCGCGCATGTGCCTCGTTGCGGTACATCGTGGCCAGGTCGGTCACGATGATGCCCACCCCTTCCTGCCGTACATCCTCGCTGCCGAATTCATACAGGAACCGCGCCCGCGCCTCGGAGATCATCGAGATCATCGAATCGTTGGCAAGGTGGTTGGCCGAGTTGATGTCGGTCACGCGCACGGTCAGGTGCGTGGCGTAGCAGAACTGGTCGGCAGGCAGGTCGAGTTTGAGGCGGGCCATGATGGAACAAGCAAGAAATGGATCGGGCGCCGCACGGGATCAGGCAGGCAAGCGGCAGAGACGGCGGCGGCGCCCATCATAAGGGAAACGCCGGTTCGGATTGCGGCACTGCCGCATAAACCCTCCCGCACATGCCCCCGGGTAAGTACTCCCCACTCTTTTCGTCCATCCCGCCGATGCCCCGGCATGGCGCTGCCTCGTAGGCTGCGGGTTGCCGTGGTCACTGGCGCCCTGGCGCACCCGTACCGCGCACCGACACGATGTCAACGACTGGAGGAAACACGATGCAAGCCGACCGCCGCAAAGTCCTGCACTGGCTGGGAGCAGGTTCCCTGGCCGCCACCGCCTCGACCCTTGGAATCAACCGGGCGCGGGCCCAGCAGGCTTACCCGTCGCGCCCGGTGCGGCTGGTCGTGCCCTACCCGCCCGGCGGTGCCACCGACGTGCTGGCGCGCGCGCTGGGCGACCCGCTCAGCAAGCTGTGGCAGCGCCCGGTGATCGTGGAGAACCGCCCCGGCGTGGGCGGCATGATCGGCGCCGACGTGGTCGCCAAGGCGCCGGCGGACGGCTACACCCTGCTGCTGGCCCTGCCCAGCCTGGTGCAGACGCCCTATATGGTGGCCAAGCCGCCGTTCGACCCGCTGCGCGACCTGACCGCCATCAGCCAGCTATGCACCACCAGCCTGGTGCTGACCGCCAGCAGCGCCATGCCGCGCACGCTGCCGCAGATGATCAGCCTGGCCAAGTCCCAGCCCGACAAGTATTCCTATGGCACCTATGGCATTGGCACCGGCGCCCATCTCTACATGCAGGTCTTCCTCAAGGGCGCGGGCGCCCAGCTGGTCCATGTCCCGTACAAGGGCGAAGCCCCCATCGCCACCGACCTGATCGGCGGCCAGATCTCGCTGGGCACGCTGTCGCCGATGACCGTGCGTCAGCATGCGCGCACCGGCAAGCTCCAGCCGCTGGCCGTTACCGGCAATACCCGCGCGCCGATGCTGCCGGATGTGCCAACCTTCCAGGAACTCGGCTACAAGGGGCTGGATGGCCCGGCCTGGTTTGGCCTGTTCACCACCGCCGGCACGCCGCAGGCCATCGTCGACAAGATCTCGGCCGATGTGGAAACGGTGATGGCCGCGCCGGAGATCCGCCAGCGCCTGGCCGAGCTGGGGCTGATCGTCAAGACGACGCAGCCGGCGGCGTTCGCGGCGGCGACCAGAGCGGATCAGGCGTACTGGGGCAACGTGATCAAGGAAAACAATATCCGGCTGGACTGAGGCATGGCGACTGAAGCAGCGCCGCGGGCCGCGCCGGCACATCGTAGCGCCTGGCGCCGGCTCTGAACATCACTCAATTGCAGCAATTTTCCCGCGGTGTTGCGCGGCTGCGCCATGGCCTGTCGCAGCCGATAGGCGTCGATATAATCAGCCGCGCAACACCATAAAGTAAGACATTAGAACAATAAGCCATCAGGCGAACGGGGTGCAGCGTCTTCTCGACTTACGCTGCGAGGGAACCATGATCAGCGCTGACCACGCCCTGACCGGACGGCTGTCCGCGACCATCCCTGCCCGCCGTGCCGCGGGCAGTTCCGTTTCTGCGCAAGCCGCGCCGCACACCCCGCTGCTGCAAGGCGTGCACCGCCGCGCAGACCAGTTGATGACGGCCATGCTGTGGGTGCTGAGCCTCCTGTCGCCGATCGTCGGCAATCACTATGGGTCGACCGGGCTGACGCTGGCGCTGGGCTTGCCGATGGCGCTGCTCGGCACGCTGATGGCGGTCACCCTGCCCGCCCGCCTGGCTACGCGGCTGGCGATGGCCGTGCTGCTGATGATCTTCGTCGCATTGCTGATCCACCAGGCGCACGGGCAGGTGGAATTCCACTTCCTGGTGTTCGTCTCGCTGTCGCTGCTGCTGGCCTACCGCGACTTCCGCGTGATCCTGCTGGCGGCGGCGGTGATCGCGTTGCATCACCTGAGCTTCAACTTCTTCCAGCAGTGGGGCTGGAACACCATCTGCTTCACCGACCCGAGCTTCAATATGGTGCTGTTCCACGCCGCCTTCGTCATCGTGCAGACCGGCGTGCTGTGCGTGATCGCGTGGCGGCTGGAGCGCGATGCCCACTCCACCGATGAACTGAGCGCCCTGGCCGCGGGCATCGAACGCGAACCCGGCTACCTGACGCTGACCGCCGATGGCACCCACCCGGACAGCGACTTCGCGCGCGCCTTCCGCAAGACGCTGGACACTGTGCGCCAGACACTGCTGCAGGTACGCAACACCGCCGGTACCGTGGCCGACGCGGCTGGCAACATCCTGGACACCAGCGCCACCGTCGTCCGCCGGACCGACGAACAGGCTCGCACCGTGGCGCACACCATGCAGGACATGCAGGCGCTGACCCAGGCCGCCCGCGCCAGCGCCGACCAGGCCCGCGGCGCGTGCGAACTGGCCGGGGCCTCCAGCACCGTGGTCGCGCGCGGCAGCGGCGAGATCCTGTCGGTGATCCACACCATGGGCGAGATCAACGAGGCCTGCGGGCGCATCACCGAGATCATCGGCGTGATCGACAGCATCGCCTTCCAGACCAATATCCTGGCGCTGAACGCCGCCGTGGAGGCCGCGCGCGCGGGCGACCACGGCAAGGGCTTTGCGGTGGTGGCTGGCGAGGTCCGGCAACTGGCGCATCGCTGTGGCGCCGCGGCCAAGGAGATTCGCGGGCTGATCAATACCTCGGTCGAACGCGCCCACGCCGGCACCAAGTTGGTCGGCCATACCGGCGAGACCATGAACGAGGTGGTGGCCAGCATCGGCAAGCTTGCCACGTTGGTAGAGGAACTGGCGACGCTGGGCGACAACCAGCGCAGCGGCATCGACGGCATGGCCCGGCGCGTGGCGGAGATCCAGGCGGCATTCGAGGAGAATGCAGAGTTGGTGGCCAGTGCCGCCGAAGCTGCGCGGGTGCAGCGGCAGCAGACGGAGGGGCTGAACCGGGCGGTCGGGGTGTTCCGGCTGGGCTGACACCCGCTCAGCTCAATCCTCTTTCTCGTCCCCCGTGGGGAAATGCACGCCTGCACGGCGCGCCGCCAGCATGATGTGGCGCTCCATCGCGCGCTGCGCCTGCTCCGGCTGGCGGGCGGCCAGCGCCTCGATGATGGCGCTGTGCTCGGTGAAGGTGGCATTGCGCGCGCCGCGCCGGTAGTACGGCAGGCGCTGGCTCTCGCGCATCACCTCGGCGCTTTCGCGCAGGATCTCGCGGATGACCTGGTTGCCGGACACCGTGACGATCAGCGTGTGAAATTCATAGTCGAGCTGCGAGGCTTCGTCATAAGCATCCGCCTCGATCGCCCGCTGCATCGTGGCCGCGTTCTGGCGCAGCTGTTCGATCTCGTTCTCGGAGATGGCCAGCGCGGCCAGCCGTGCGGTCAGCCCTTCCAGCGCGAAGCGCAACTGGTAGATATCGATCAGCGAATGCGTGGCCGCAAAACGCCAGGGCGGCGTGGCTGCGGCGCTGTCGCCGGCGGCCGTCACGTAGACGCCCTTGCCCGGGCGCGACACCACCACGCCCATTCCCTGCAAGGTAGAGATCGCCTCACGCAGTGACGCGCGGCTGATGCCGACCTTCTCCGCCAGCTCCCGCTGCGCCGGCAGCAGCGTGCCCGCGGGGAACGTGCCGTCGCGCACCCATTGCTGGATAAGGCTGACAGCCTGGTTGGCGACGGAGGTGGAAGATCCTGTCATACGTGAGGGGGGGTGACCAGTAAGAGGTGACGCACAAGGGGCGCGAAGCCGGTTGCCGGAAATTCTAGCCGACAAACCGGCCTGCCCTGCCCCTTACTTGTTGACCAGCCTGGCCGGCACCGAATAGGTCAGCAGCGCGCCGCACAGCAGCACCGCCGCCAGCACGAACATCGCGGCATCCGTGCTCCGGGTGGCATCCTTGATCAGGCCGATCATGTACGGGCTGATAAAGCCGGCCAGGTTGGCGAACGAGTTGATCAGCGCAATGCCCGCCGCCGCGCCCACGCCCGACAGGATGGACGTCGGCAGGCTCCAGAACAGCGGCGAGGTAGCTAGGCTGCCGCCGGCGGCCAACGCCAGCGCTGCCAGCGACAGCGCAGTGTTATGGCTGAAGACCGCGCTCAGCACCAGGCCCGTGGCCGCGCAGCAGAACGGCACGATCAGGTGCCAGCGGCGCTCGCGCATGCGGTCAGAGCTACGGCTGACCAGGATCATCGAACACACCGCCACGCCAAACGGGATCGCGGTCAGCAAACCCACGTCCAGCACGCTCTTCACGCCGGTCTGCTTGATCAGCGTGGGCAGCCAGAAAGTCAGCCCGTACTGGCCCATCACCGTGCAGAAGCAGATCATCGTCATCTTCAGCACGCGCGAGTCGGTCACCAGCGTGCGCAGCGACATATGGGCGGACTTCTGTGCGTTTTCGGCGGCGATATTGCGCTCCAGCAGCGCCTTTTCATCGGCCGTCAGCCAGCGCGCCGACTGGATGTTGTTGTCCAGGTACCAGAGCACGGCCACGCCCACCAGCAGCGACGGCACGGCCTCGATCACGAACATCCACTGCCAGCCGCGCAGGCCGTTGACGCCGTGCATGGCCTCCATCACCCAGCCCGACAGCGGCCCGCCGAAGATGCCCGAGATCGGAATCGCCGCCATGAACAGCGCCACCATGCGCGCGCGCCGGTGCGACGGGAACCAGTAGGTCAGGTACAGGATCATGCCGGGATAGAAGCCCGCCTCCGCCGCGCCCAGCAGGAAGCGCAGCACATAGAACTGCGTGCTGGTCTGCACGAACATCATCGCCGCGGAGATCAGGCTCCACAGGATCATGATGCGCGAGATGGTGGCCTTGGCGCCGATGCGGTGCATCAGCAGGTTGCTGGGCACCTCGAAGAAGAAATAGCCGATAAAGAACAGCCCCGCGCCCAGCCCGTAGACCGCCTCGCTGAACTGCAGGTCGGCCAGCATGCTCAGCTTGGCAAAGCCCACGTTGACCCGATCCAGGTAGGCCACCACGTAGCACAGCATCAGGAACGGCAACAGCCGCCAGGCCACCTTGCGGTACACCGCGTCCTCCCTGGCCTGTGCCTGCGCCTGCGGCACGGAAATGGCATCCGGCCCGGCATGGGCGGTTTCAGTCGGAATCATGGAAGTCTCCTTGGTTTTGTTCGAGTCATCGGCGTGGCAAAGCCTGGATCGCATCCGGCACGACGCCAAATCGTCATACCGGTCTGACCAGTAGATGCCGAATGGTAGGGAGGCACCTTGCCGGTGTCAAGGAGCGATTGGACTGGGGAAAGCCCGTATCTGCAGGCCGATTTTGGCGAGAATGCCCGCTGCGTGGGGATCGCACCAAACTCCGCCGCTTGTGCAAAATCGAGACTTGCTGCAAAATCCGGCACAACTGGTCCGACCAGTTGAGGCTGGCCCACATGATGCGTGCCACAGGGCAGCCAGCCGCTTGCCGGCCCGACCTTCAGCTAGGAGACTTTGATGGGAACCACGCCCCCGCTCATGGCATCAGCCATGGTGCGCCTGCATCCGCTGCCGCTGAGCGCGGCCGCCTTTGCGCCCTTCGGTGACGTGATCGAGGCGCGCCCAGCCGGCGACCCCGGCGCCTTTCCGATCAACGGCGGCATGGTCATGCGACACCACGACCTGGCTGCCGTCGAACTGGAAGGTGGCCGGGCCCTGATCAACCTGTTCGAGGCCAAGCCCTACGCGTATCCGCTGGAGATCGCAATGCTGGAACGCCATCCGCTCGGCAGCCAGGCCTTTATCCCGCTATCGGAGCAGCCCTTTGTGATCGTGGTGGCGCCAGCTGGCGACGTGCTGGATCCCGCTTCGCTGCGCGCCTTCATCACCAACGGGCGGCAGGGCGTCAACTACCGCCGCGGCGTCTGGCACCACATGCTGCTGGCCGTGGGCGTGCCGGCGCGCTTTGCCGTGATCGATCGCGGTGGGGATGGCAACAACTGCGAGGAGCGCACGCTGGCGCAGCCGTTGCTGCTGGAACTCCCGCCGGCGCTACACGCCGCATGAGTGTGTGGAGGCAACCGCGACAGGCCGCGGTTGCACCAGCCCGTCGCGCTTACTTGGCGTCCGGCCAGGAGACCTGCTTCCAGTAGGCCTCTTTCGAGCGGATCTTGCCATTCACCACCCGGTAGACCTCCAGCCCGGCTGCGTCCACTTTCTTCTTCCCGCCGCTGGCCGGCACCCGCACGCGGAAGCGCATGATGGCCAAATCACCGCTGTACTCAAGCTTGACGTCCACTAGATGGGCAATGACTGGTTGTCAAGTGACACCAGAAAATAAGCACAATCCGAGTGGATCGGAGCATTGTATTTGGACTGGCCCGAGCGGGCGTTGAGAGGACTCTGGAATCGGCGGAAACGAAGTCGTAGCCAGCATCTTGCTACGCTGGTCGAGGGCTTGCCATCATGCGGATCTCCTGCGCGCTGGCAGAATGAGTCAGCCAACGGGCCGGAGCGCAATACTTGCCTAGCGCAGCGGTATTGGGAGACGAAGATCCCGCAAGGCAGCGCGCAGAGATTTGTCGACGCGGCCGGGCCGGTTACTCCTTGCCGCCGAATGGCTGCGGCTTGAGCGAGCCAAGGTAAGCGACCAGCGCGTTCATGTCGGCACCACTGATGTTCTTGTACCAGTCGAACGCCATGGGCGGCTTGTAGTGCATGCCGTTCTTGCCTGTGCCTCGGATGGCCTGGGCGATCTCTTCCTTGCTCCAGTTCTTGAGCCCGCTCTCATGGGGAGTCAGATTGCGTGCCACACTCTCGCCCCAAGGACCTTTGAACACCTGGCCGCCGGCGCCCAGACGCGTGAGCACCAGCTCTCCCTTTTCATCCCGCGGCGTGTGACATTCCATGCAATGCCCGATATCGGCGAGGTACCGGCCATACGTGATCGTCTCCTTGGGCGAGGGCGCGCTAACGCCTTTCACAGCCGGGCCGTAGCCGGGCGGCAACGGGATGTTGTACTCGGACTTCCTGACGGTATTCTTCACGGGCGGCTGTACCCTCAGATAGGCGATGATCGCTGCCAGGTCTGCGTCAGACATGCGCCGGTAGAACTCGATAGGCATCGGCGGACCGATGATGGTCCCGTCCGGCCGGATACCTTCGCGGATCGCCTTGCCGAGCTGTGCATCGGTCCACTTGCCGATCCCTGTCTCAGGGTCTGGCGTAATGTTGGCCGCGTACGCCTTGAACGGCGGGTGATCGAAGACCATGCCACCCGACAGGCCCCTGGAGAAGACAGGCGCCCCATTTTCCGCTCGGGCAACATGGCAATTGCCACAAGCCACCACCCCCTCCATCAGGTATTTGCCACGCGCGATGCGCGCCTGGTCCTGCCCGCTGCTTGCGCCAATTTGAGACATCAGGAACAAGCCTGCGGCCAACCTCAGGAATATCGCCATGGTTACCCCTTGCCTGGATTCCTGGCCAATGCGCCCGGACTGAATCCATCGAAGTATCGGCAAATCCTGTCTGAATGGAATCCTCCAAACAGTTGAGTACGGCGGTGGAGGGGGCCGATATCCAGCGCTGCGGCAGGAGTTCGGCGATGTCACCGGTCTCCTGGACAGGCAGGCGCTGGAGCACGTCCGTAGCCCCCTGCCCCACGGCATCTGCCAGCCCGAAAGCTGCCCCGGCCTATCCGGCGGTGTGCCGAATGTTGCCTCGCCCGGATCGCCCGGCACCAGGCATCACTTCTTCTTCCTGGGATCATCAGCCGGGTTGACGAAGTTGAAAGCCCAGGGCCCCGTCGCATTGATCTGGATAATGGTTTCGTCCTTCGTCCAGCCAAAATGGTGCATCTTGGGTGGCATGACAATCAGGCTGCCGGGGCCGAGCGGCGAGGTCTTTTCCGGGTCGAGCTTGTCGCCCATGCCATAGTTGAACGTCCCTGAAAGCACGGTCACCCGCTCCACGCCTGGGTGCCAGTGCGCTGCCACCTTAGCATCCGCGGGTAGCTTGATCCGGGCCGTGAACGGCTCTTTCTTGTCCATCTGCCCCTCGAGAACGGCGAGTTTGGCACCCGGTATCAGTGGCAGGTCCGCCCATTTGATCTCGTCGGCGGTGACCTTGATCATGCTGCCCGCAGGGGCAGCCAATGCCGCAGACACCGTCAGGCAGACGCCGAAGGCCAGTGTGGCAATCGGGGGAAGCTTGTTTTTCATGGCGCGCTCCTTCCTGAGACGGCAACCAGACAGCCGGAGCGGTGACGGCACAGACCGCATTGATGCCATCTGGCACCCGATTCCGCCACCAGCCGCGCTGGAGACATCCACTGCATGGCACAGGTTCAGGCATGCAGGCTCGAGCGTCTTCATCGCCCGAAGCAATAATCTGATGCATATCGCGGGCCACCCGTGGTGGGAGGCTGACGGGCGGGTGCGTGACGCTTGCCCGGTGTGTCGGTTGCGCGGTAAATCGCCCAGATCGTTTCAGTTGTGAAACACCGGCGGCTAGCGTACCAGGCCCCGACTTTCAACTCCCCTTCCACACCGGCGACCGCCGGCCCACAAACGCATCCACTCCTTCACGAAAGTCGCTACTGCCATAGCACAACCGCACCAGATCGTCCGTGTCGGCCACCGACTGCACGGTCTGGCGCCGCAACGCCTCCTTAACGACCGTCTGCGTGACAGGCGCCAGCGCGCCAAGCCGGTCGCATAGCGAAGCGACCTCGGCCTCTAGCGCCTCCGCGGCATATACGCCCTCCAGGAAACCGCAGGCCAGCGCGGCGTCCGCGTCGAGGATCTGCGCCAGCAGCAGCATGCGGCGCACCGGCTGCAGCCCCCAGGCCGCTCGCAGCTTGGCAAGATTCAACGCCGACAGCGTATTGCCCAGCGTGCGCGCAATCGGCACGCCAAAGCGGCCCTTGGGAGTAGCGACACGGAAGTCGCACGCAGTAGCGATAGCCAGGCCGCCGCCCACCGCCCAGCCTTCGATAACCGCCACAGTTGGCATCGGCAGTTGCTCGACCAGGCGGATGCCTTCGTCGATACGCGCTTCGTAGGCAACCCCGTCGTCGCCGCTGGAGAACAGCTGGAACTGCGCGATGTCGGTACCGGCAACAAAAGCCTCACCGCCCGCGCCGCGCAGCACCACCACGCGCGCACCCGCATTGCCTTGCGCCGCAAGCCTGCGGCAATGCGTGCCGAGTTGCTCGTACATGGCCCACGTCATCGCATTGCGCGCGGCAGGACGGTCGAACGTCAGCGTCGCGACCTGCCCCTGCATCGTGAGCGTGACCTGTCCGTCGTTGCCGGAACCGCCTTCCGGCGGCAGCGCGGCCTTCATGATCCGAATGCGCCGGCTACAGCCAGCGACTGCTGTTCGTCCTTCGGAATACCCAGTTCGGCCAGGATTTCTTCCGTGTGCTGGCCAAGCAGCGGCGGGGGGCGCCGTACCTGCTGGGGCGTGCCGCCCATCTTCACGGCGAAGCCGATATTGGGCACCTTGCCCTCGATCGGATGATCGATCTCGATGCGCATCTGGCGGTGCCGGCCGTGCTCGCTGTCGAAGGCCTGCGGGTAGGTCAGGATCGGCCCGGCCGGGATGCCTACGCCGAGCAGGCGTTCGATCCAGTAGTCGCTGCTCTCCTTGACGAAGCTCGCCTCCAGCGTCGCGATCAGTTGCTGCCGGTTGGCCAGGCGCAGCGCCACGGTGGCAAAGCGCTCGTCCGCCAGCAGATCGGCCCGCTCAAGCGTGTTGCACAGCAGCTGCCACAGCTTCTGGTTGGTGGCCCCCATGACGAAGTAGCCGTCGGCGGACTTCATCGCCTGGTAGGGCGCGCTCATGCGGTTGGCCGTGCCCAGCGGCTCGGGCTCGCGGCCCGTGCCCCAGTATTCGCAGGTGTCCCACACCGAGAACGCCAGCGCGGAATCGAACAGCGACGCATCGACATACTGCCCCTTGCCCGTCTCCCTGGCGCCGATGTAGGCAGACAGCATGCCGTAGGTCGCGAACAGTGCGCAGCCGATATCTGCCACCGGCACGCCCGCCTTCACCGGCGCGCCACCCGGGTAGCCGGTGACGCTCATCACGCCCGACATCGCCTGAGCCATCAGGTCAAAGCCCGGCCGCCCGGCCCACGGCCCGCTCTGGCCAAAGCCCGAGATGCTGCAGTAGACCAGCTTCGGATTGATCCTGGCGAGGGTCTCGTAGTCGATCCCCAGCCGCTTCATCACGCCGGGGCGGTAGTTCTCCACCAGGATGTCAGCCGTTTCCGCCAGGCGATAGAGCACCTGCCGGCCGGATTCGGTCTTCAGATCCAGCGTGACGCTGCGCTTGTTGCGGTTCATGTTGAGGAACCCCATGCTGTCCGAGCCCTTCATCTTGAAGCCCATCGCGCCGCGCGTCTGGTCGCCTCCATCGGGCGGTTCGATCTTGATCACATCGGCGCCGAGGTCGGCCAGCAGCATGCAGGCGTAGGGCCCGGCCATGACCTGGCTGACGTCGAGCACGCGCACGCCGGCCAGCGGCAAGGTGGAGGCAGGCGCCTGTGCGCCGGAGTCGCGGAAATCTGTCATGGGGTGCTTCTTCCTGGATAAATGGATGGGGCAACGTGCGCGCGTGCGTCGGTTCTCGGCCATCGTCTTGCAGCGCTCAGCTCTCGGCCTTTACGCCGGCGTCCTTCACGACCTTGGCCCACTTGGTGGACTCAGAGGCGATGAATGCGCCGAACTGCTGGTTGGTGCCGCCGGAGTCCTCGGCGCCAAAGCTCTTGAGCCGCTCGGCAACGTCGGGCATGGCCAGCACGCGGTTGACGTCCGCGTTCATGCGCTGCACCAGCGCCGGCGGCATATTTTTCGGGCCCACCAGGCCGTACCACGACGCCGCGTCCAGCCCGGGAAAGCCGGACTCAGCCAGCGTCGGCACATTGGGATGGCTGGCCGCGCGCTTCAGGCGCGTCTGCGCGATCGCAATCACCTTGCCCTGCTGGATAAATGGCGTGGCGGCGGTCATGGTGTCGAACGCATAGTCGATCTGCCCGCCGATCAGGTCCGCCACCAGCGGGCCCGAGCCCTTGTAAGGCACGTGCACCACGTCGAGCCTGGCTTGCAACCGGAACATCTCCAGCGCCAGGTGCTGCGCCGAACCGATGCCGGACGAACCAAAGGAGATCTTCCCCGGCTTCTGCCGGCACAGCGCCACGATGTCCGAAACGCTGCGCACCTTCTGTTCCGGACGGCAGGTCAACATATTGGGCGTGACGCCCACCATCGAAATCGGCGTGAAGTCGGTGCGCGGGTCGTACTTGACGTCCAGCAGCGCCGGGGCGATCGCGTGGCTGTTCACATGCGCCATCAGCAAGGTAGTGCCGTCAGGCGGCTGCTTGGCCACATAGGCGGCGGCGATGGCGCCGGTGGCGCCGGGCTTGTTCTCCACCAGCACGCTGGTGTTCCACATGACCCCCAGCTTCTGCCCGATCACGCGTGCCAGCACGTCGGTGCCGCCCCCGGGGGCGAAGCCCACCACAATGCGCACCGGGCCGGCGATATCGGCGGCGCGCACCAGGCTGGGCATCGCCAGCCCAGCCGCTGCCGCCAGAATGAATTGTCTGCGCTGCATTGCGTGTCTCCGTCCTGTAGTTATGGAGCCATCATCCGCAATGCATCCGCCGCGGGCTATCGCTATTTGGGGGATTCTGGTTTCGCGTTTTGCGCAAGCACCGCCAGCACGCTGACCGCCGCCGAGGAAAGTGTCCCATGGGGCCGATGGCACAGCACAAACTGCCGCTGCGCCCAGGGCGCGGCAATGGGCAGCCGCACAAAGCGGCTGCCGCCCGCCACCTCACGCGCAATCGCCTCCGGCATCACCCCGCCGCCCAGGTTCTGCGCCACCAGCGCGACCATGCTGTCGAAGCCGCCCACGCGCATGCGCATGCGCAGCACGCGGCCGGCCTCCTCCGCCAGCCGCTCCAGCACGATCGAGATCGCCGAGCTCTCGCTGAGCACGATCAGGTCGCAGTCCAGCACGTCGTCCGGCGTGACCTTGCGGCGCCGCGCCAACGCATGGCCGCGCGCCACCACCAGGACCAGTTCGTCATTCCGATAGGGCGCGGTCGGCAGGTCGATCACGCCCAGGCTGCCGTCGTAAATGCCGATGTCCACGGTGCCGCGGCGCAGCGACTGCTGGACTTCCGCGCTGTTCATTTCCTGCAGGTCGATGCGCACGCCGGGGCAGGCGACGGCGCAGCGTTGGATGTCGAAGGGGAGGAACTGGATGACTGCAGACTTTGGCGCCGCTACCCGGACCACGCCCAGGTCGCCGCCGACGAAGGAGGCGGCGTCGTCCTGCATGCGCTGGACGGTATGGGTGATGCCGCGGGCGTGGGCCAGCAGTGCGCGACCGGCTTCGGTCAGGGCCATGCCGTGGGGGAGGCGTTCGAAGAGGGAGACGCCTAGTTGGGCTTCCAGTTCGAGCACGCGTCTTGACGCGGCAGCGGGGGCCAGATGGAGACGCTCCGCGCCGCGGGTAATGCTGCCGGCGTCGGCCACGGCGATGAAAAGCTGGACGGTGGTGAGGTCAAAATGCAGGCGGGTGGTGCGCAAGGGGGGTGAGGACGTCACGATGGTCGGCGCTTATGCAGGCGTCGTCGCAGGGGGCGAGCTACGGATTGAGGGAAGAGGAAACCGTTACGGGCGCCTTGGAATGCGGTACCGCGCGCCATCTGATTCTCCACTTATCAAGCGGCGTCAGCAACTGCGGATTTCCCGCGCAACCCTCGCGAGGGTGTCCGGCGTGACTGGCAGACCAGACCACGCGTCGACGGTGGAACTGCGAGCTTTCGCTCAGGGAATATGGAGAACCTCCGCGATCTTGTCGACGAACTTTACCCCGAGCTTTCCGTAGCCGTCCGCAGTCGGGTGAATCTCGTTCTCCCAGTCTGCCGTGGCGCCATCGTCGTCGGTCCCGGCCGGGTCCAACGTGTCGCGCGTCTCGGCCACATGAAAATTCGGGATACCGGCCTGGCGAATGACTTCATCGGCAAGTCGGTCGGTGAATTCATTGGCCAGGTCAATCCAATTTCCCTCGGGAATGCCATAAACCTGCAGCGCCGGAAACAACCATGGCCCACGGCCCAGCCCCGCACCGCTGTTGCGCGGCGTGGCGTAGTCGTAGGTGTGCGTGATGATCGGCGTGTTCTGGTTCTGCGCGCTGATCCGGCGCAAGAAATCCAGGGCTCGGTACTGGTCCAGCATATACCGTGTGAATGCAATCCAGCCCGGTCGGGAGATAAATGTACTGATCGCGTCAGGGCCATCCCATTCATCTTCGGTCAACAGCAGTCTGTCGTTGGGCGGCCTGCGATGGCCGTTGGCATCGTTCGGCGTGGTCTGGATGGCGTCGATCAGGTCATTGCCGCCACCGGACAACAGGATGACGCTCCAGGCCTGGTCGTGCGGACCGACGAGGAAACTGTAGAACAGGGGATCCTGGCGGCTGTCGAGCATATGCGCCAGGGTATCGCCAGGATCCGCGCAATCCACGGCGATGGCGCTGCGCGACAGCCACATGTTCATCAGCAGATTTGAGCCGCTAAACGGCCTCAACGTATTAATGGAGAACCAGGAGTCCCCCTGGGCCAGGCATTGCAGGCTGAAGTCGCCGAGCATCGGCGCGCCTTCGCGCATCATCTCAAAGGACTGCACTGGCTTGAGTCGGTTGGGGCGTTCAGCTGATCCCGGCATCGCACATCTCGCTCTACTCTCGACAACTTTCCAAACCCGCCTGGTCGGTCATCAGCCGTCGTTGAAGGAAATCGTAGGCGCTGCCATGGCAATACCAAGTCATCGCGCTTGAAGTCTGGTCTGCACGGAATTAACAATGCTTCAGTCATGAAACATCTCGCACGTGCAGCGAGCATTATTTACACGGCGCATCGAGCGTCCCTGGTGGCAGCCGGGGCTCCACCTGTACACAGCGTTTAGCAGTCGTTGGGCAAACGCCTGCGGCTCGCAACGCCCTGGCTGCTGCCTGCTTCTATTCCACTTGCCTTTCCCGTGAAACCCAATAGCTTTGTACTAAACAGAGTTCGATTGCCCCGCTAGTGACAAGGCAACTGTCGAGGCTGCGGTTCCAGGCCTGGGAAGTCGAGCAAGCGCGCGTAAAGACTTTGCTGACTGACAGTAAAGGGGCGGTTTCTTTGTCTGTTACGTCATACAAGCGCGTTTCACTCCATTGGCGCCTTGATGGGCGCGAACGACTGGGGCACTTACCATTGGACGGTTCCCATGAAAGCACGCCATCAATCCCTTTTCGATCTCGTCCGCTCAGGGCTTCTATGTGTCACTGTGGCACTGTTCGCCGCCTGCGGCGGAGGTGACGACGGGAAACCAGCTGTCAATCCGCCTCTCCAATTCCAGGTGGTGTCGTTTGGCGACAGCATTTCTGATGTAGGAACCTATGCGCCAGTTGCGCAACTGGTCGGCGGCGGGCGTTTCACCACCAACCCTGGGCAGGTGTGGACCCAGGATGTTGCAAACTTCTTCGGCGGGACGCTGACCGCGGCGCAAACCGGTGGCTATGGTGCGCCAGTGCGGAATCACGCAGACGGATTGGGTTACGCCCAGGGAGGCGCCCGTGTAACGGATCCCAATGGCATCAACTTCAAGGCGAATGGACTCGGCGCGTTGACGGTGCCGATTGCAACGCAGCTGCAAAACCACCTTTCAGCGCACGGCAACTTCAATGACGGCCAGCTTGTTCTTGTCCAGGGAGGCGGCAGTGATATCCTGATCCACGCCGACGCGGTTGTAGGAGGAAGTGAGACACTTGGTGATGCGAATCAGGCCGTGACGCTTGCCGCGCAGCAATTGGCGGCAATCGTCGGAAAGATCCTCCAATCCGGTGCCAAGCATGTCGTTGTCTCAAACGTTGGCAATATCGGCGTGTCGCCGTTGGGAGTCAGCGACAACAGCCTCGGGTCCCTTCTCACCGGGATGACGCTCACCTTCAATTCTGCGTTGACGAACGCGCTCCAGACTGCAGGCATCCAGAACCAGGTCATCAACATTGATCAGTTCGGCTTCATCAACGATGTCCTTGCCCATTTCAAGGAGAAGGGATTCCAGGTCAGCAATACCGGGACCGGCTGCAACCTGCAGCTTCTGTCCAAGGAGATCGAAGTGAGTTCGCTGTTCTGCTCACCGAAGACCTACACGGTGCCGGACGCTGATCAGACCTATATGTTTGCTGATGAGGTCCATCCGACCACGCATCTTCATGCGCTGTTTGCGACGCTGGTGGAGCAGGCAGTGCAGGCGGCGAGCAAATAGGAGAGCGGATGGGGGCAAATCGATCGTTCCACATACTTTAGTTGCGCACCGACAACGGCACGCATCGCGGCCTCGACCCAGCCCCCCCACTTATCGCGGCACAAACAATTGCGGATTCGCCGCATAACCTCGCGAGCATGTCGGGCGCGACTGGAGAACCGGCCCGGCGGATCATCGGAGCGCTACAGATGAACGGCTATCGTATCGATGCCCCCCGCCATTCGCCTTACAGCCATGGCGGTCTTGCGGCACGATGGAAGCGGTGTGCGCATCAAAATATATGCCATCGTACCGGCCTCCGGAATAAAGAAACGTGTAGAGCAGCTTACGTTTGAATTGCCCCCTCAGGCGAAGCACGGGACTTGCGCAAGCCTCGGCAGACAAGGCGCTGACATTCCGATATTTGAGCAGCGGTTTGTCAGACCCCTTGTACAGCACGACAACATCCCATCCGATAAACCGCATCGGGGTATCGCTCTCGTTGCCGAACGTTCTGGCATGTGTCTGGCCGTTCGCGTCGCCAGCCTTTAGCACTCGATACTGTACGTGGCACTCTCCGCAGGCATACTGCATATGTATGACATCGACTGTTGTGTCTTTTTCCGACAGCTGAAAGGGGTATAGGAACGCAGCCAGGAGCTCACGCATGCCTCCGGTACTGGTCACCTCTCCATTTCGTAGCGCGCAGCGAACGTCAACCATAGTTCTCCTCGTTCGTCATTGAACTGAAGATCTATAAGCTACGTGCATAGTGCCGGCTGTAGGCCACGTCCTAAAATGAGGTCGAAATTTCCGCTGCTTGAGCGGAGTTACGCGGCTCTCGCGATGCGGGACGGTGATATCCACGCTTCATGCCCGTGAGTTGTTGGAATACCTCTGTTTTCCTGTGGAGAAAAGGTTGGATTTCCTGCATGCACCCGAGCGGTACCGCCTGGCTAGCTGAACCGGTGCGCATAGTGTATCTGCGGGCAACTTTCCCCCGCATCTGGTGCTGTGGTGCCTTTCATACGCGCAGCTCTCACCGAGACACGCCTCTGCCGAACTTCTGCCTTGAACATGGCAGGCATACGGCAGTGACCGTACGCCTACCTCTAGCCTGCGCAATTACAACGCATTCGCACGTACTGAATCCAACGCGTCACATGCAATTGCCAATTGCTCGGCGAGCGCGGTTGAAGCCGACGTCATTGGCAAACGCAGTTCATCAGACAGCCAGCCATGCCTGGCCAGTAATGTCTTGACCGGACCTGGGTTAGGTTCTGCAAACATGAGTCGAATCAGGGGAATTAAGGCATGGAAAAGGTGGCGCGCGACGCTCAGACGCTGCTCAGCCACAGCGCGCCACAACGCCGAGAAGAGATCAGGCCGAATGTGCGCTGACGCAACGATTGCGCCCTGACCGCCCATGCACAGCGTGGCAAGCAGTTGGTGGTCCTCTCCCGAAAGGACAGCTAGGCGGCCATCGGCGATCAACGCCTGTGTAGTTTCAGCGTTACCGCCGCAGTCCTTGATACCTCGAATATTGCCGTGGTTCGCCAACGAGAGCAGCGTTTCGGCGCTCAGCGTCACACCGGTTCGGTAGGGGATGTCATACAGCACCAGCGGTGCCGTAGATCTATCGGCCAGGTCGCGAAAGTATCCCTTCAATCCTTCCTGCGACGGTCTTATGTAGTACGGTGCAGGCGCTAAGACCCCCGCCAGCGGACGCTCGCCAATCCTGTCCAGACGGCTCAACACATCCCGAAGATTGTTGCCAGCCAAGCCCATCATGACCGGCAGTTCCCCGGCCTCGGCCAGCACGGTATCCAGGACGGCCAACTGTTCCGCCTCATCGAGCGCGGCGGCTTCGCCGGTGCTCCCGCACACCACCAACCCCGCCAAGCCGCTACCGCGGTAATGGGCCACTAGCCGCCGCAGCGCGACGTGATCCACCTCATGGTTGCGAAAAGGGGTGACCAGGGGTAGCCAGATACCACGATAGAGATAATCCACTTCTTGCATTGCATGCTCCGGATCGACCGATTCGGAAACCGCGCAGGCAAGCGACGGAGCAAGATGCGCTCAAGACGGCAAGGGAGGGATTGGCAGACCGTCTTCTACACTGATGCTGTTCCGTCGCTCAACTGACGGAACAGCACGCTCCGGTCAGATGAGCGACTGTTTTTTGGATTTGGCGCGCGCGCCCCACTGCGGCTGGTTCGCAGTGAGATCAAGAGAGAGGGAGGCGGGGCGGCGGCTCATGGTTGCGTCAATCTATCCGCTTCTCGGCAAGCTCGTCAAGCCTGGCCTGGGAGGGCTCTCTTCCAAGGGGCTATCGAATCAACGCCCCAACCTGGCTCTTCGCGGTACTCCATCCAGCGAAAGCAACTCCATTCGCGCGGTATCGAAGCGCGCACACTCTGCCTTGAGCCACGTCGAGAAAATGATCACGCGCCTATCCTCAGGATTACGAGAAAGCAGCATGTAGCGCGCCGGCGCGCGTACGTGCTTGCCGAAGACATTCACCAGCCGTCCGCTCCTGATCTCGTCATAGACCAGGGCCGTACGCCCCATCGCCACCCCCTGGTGGTTCAACGCCGCGCTGATGGCAAGGCTCGACAGATTGAACTGCGGCCCCTCCAGATGCCCAATCCATGTCGGGTGAAAGGCCTCAAGCCATGTCCGCCATTCCACAAACTCGGCTGCGCCGACCCATGGCGATGCGTCATGCAGCAACACGACGCCGTCGAGCGAAGCCCCGTCAGATAGCCCAGGATGCTGGGTGAGGTACTCGGGTGTGGCCACCGGAATCAGGTACTCGTCCAGCAAAACGTCAGCTTGCAACTGGCTGTAGCGGACGGGGTCGTAACGCACTGCCACGTCAATGTCTTCCGCCTCCATCGATTGCCTGTCCAGGGCCTGGAACTCGGCTTTCAGGCGCACGGATACGTCCGGCTGCTCGCGGTGGAACTCAGTCAGGCGCGGCATCAGCCATTGCAGCGCATACGACGGCAGGCAATTGACCTGCAAAGGCGCATTTGGCAGGCCGAGTCGCTGGATCGTCTGCTGAATCTCGTGCAGTGCGCGCGTGGTCGTCTCGAACATAGCCTCACCCTTTGGCGTCAGTTTCAAGTTGCGCGGCTGGCGCACGAAGAGCATGTAGCCGAGACGGTCTTCCAGATGGCGAATCTGCTGGCTCACCGCGCTTTGGGTGAGGCTCAGCGATTCGGCGGCCTTGGTAAAGCTCAGCAAGCGCCCCGCGGCTTCGAAACACCGCAACGCGCCGAGAACAGAGGAATCGAGCTGCATTCGTATTAGCCTTACTAATGCATGCGTTAGAAACGATCGCTATTTTTGCACGATTACAGCGCCTACGATCACGGTTCATAAGGAATTCCTTGGAGAAGGACGTGATGGCCACCCTGCCGCTCACTCGTGATCTATTAGCAATACTTCAATCGAGACAGCCGCTGCTTTGGCTGAATCCGAGGCTGGGGCAACCCCTGCCGGCTTCCGCCCCATCGACGGAACTGATCGCATCGGCCGAGGCGCGCCTTGCGCGCTGTGCACCGCTCATGGCGACGCTGTTTCCCGAACTGGGGTCAAGCCATAGGCAAGTGGAATCGCAATTGATGCCGGCCACCGCACTCCAACACGCGATCGTCGGCAACGATGGCGCCGAGGGGGCATGGTTCATCAAGCGGGACGACGAACTGCCGATTGCAGGTTCCATCAAGGCTCGCGGCGGCTTTCATGAAGTGCTGGCGATTGCCGAATCTATCGCGATCGAGCACGGTGTCCTGAAGCCTGCGGGTGATCGCCGCCTGCTGGCGACGGCGGCAGCGCGCGCGCTGTTCTCGCAATACTCGGTAACGGTCGGCAGCACGGGCAACCTCGGCTTGAGCATCGGCGTGATGGCGGCTGCTCTCGGGTTCGATGCGGTTGTACATATGTCCGCGGACGCCAAGGCGTGGAAGAAGGACCGCCTGCGCAAACGCGGCGTACGCGTCGTGGAACATGAAGGCGACTACGCTGAAGCAGTGGCAGCTGGCCGGGACCAGGCGCTGGCAGCGCCGCGCTGCCATTTTGTTGATGACGAGCGCTCCGCCCTGCTCTTCTTCGGATACGCTGCCGCGGCACGCCACCTGGCGCGCCAGCTGGCCGAAGCCGGCCGCGTCGTGGATGCCGCGCATCCGCTCTTCATCTATCTGCCCTGCGGTGTCGGCGGCGCACCCGGTGGTATCACTTACGGGCTCAAGGCACTGTTCGGCGAGCATGTGCACTGTTTCTTCGCCGAGCCCGTGGCCTCGCCATGCGTACTGGTGCAGTTGGCCTCAGGTGCGCAAGCTCCCGTATCCGTCTACGACATCGGCCTGGATAACCGGACCGACGCCGATGGCCTCGCCGTCGGCCAGGCATCCCATCTGGTCAGCCCGTTGATGGCTTCCCAACTCGCCGGCGTGTTCACCGTCCCCGACGATCAACTCTACGTTCAGTTGCTCGCGCTCAAGACGTCGATGGGCGTGGAAGTCGAGCCGTCAGCGGCCGCCGGCATCGGAGGCCCGGGCTGGCTGCGTCGCTCGCCCGAGGGCCAGGCGTATGTGCGCGATCACGGATTGCACATGCACGACGCCACGCATGTGATCTGGGCCACCGGCGGCTCGCTCGTCCCGCCCGAGGAGCTTCGCCGGTTCCAGGATTACGCCGCAACACTGGCCGGCCATGCTTCTGGCGCGATGCAACAGGCAGCCTGACCCTCTCGTCGTCGCGCCCCCCACAATACAAGGAGACACTTTCATGGAGCAGCATCGCCCGATGTTCAGGGGCGGCCTGATACTTACGCATTTGAAGACGCCACCTATCGCAAGGTCGCCCTGCGCTTCATCCCGTTCCTGATGCTGTGCTACGTCGTCGCGTATCTCGATCGCGTGAATATCGGCATCGCCAAGCTCAACATGCTGGCCGACCTACAATTCAGCGAGGCGGCCTATGGGCTCGGCGCAGGGCTGTTCTTTATCGGCTACATGCTGTTCGAGGTACCGAGCAACCTAATCATGCATCGTGTCGGCGCGCGACGCTGGATTGCCCGCATCATGATCTCCTGGGGCCTGCTCTCAGGAGTCATGGCATTTGTCACGACACCGTTGCAGTTCTACACGGTACGCTTCCTGCTCGGCGTCGCCGAAGCCGGCTTCTACCCCGGCGTCATTCTCTATCTGACGTACTGGTTTCCGAATCGCCGCCGCGCCAAGGTCACGGCCATATTTCAGGCGGGCATTCCAATCGCCGGCTTGCTCGGCAGCCCTTTGTCGGGCTGGATCCTGGAGCGCTTTCACCTGGTCGGCGGTCACGCCGGCTGGCAATGGGTGTTTGTGCTCGAAGCCCTGCCGACGCTCCCGCTGGCAATCGGCGTGCTGTGGATCCTGACGGATCGCGTCAAGGACGCCAAATGGCTGACACCGGCGCAACGCCAGTTGATCGAGAACGATATCGCACAGGATGATCATGGCCGGGAACACATACCGCTGACCGGCATTCTGCGGGACATGCGGATCTGCAAGATCATCCTGATGACGTTTCCCGCGATGATGGCGTTGTACACACTCGGCTTCTACCTCCCCACGCTGATCAAGGACGCTGGGGCGGTCAGTGGCGTACAGATCGGCCTGCTCAGCGCGATTCCGTATTGCGTGGCCGTGGTGGCCATGGTGCTGGTGGGACGAAGTTCGGATAGGCATGGAGAGCGTCGCTGGCACCTTGCCAGCATCATGCTGGTGGGCGCTTTCGGGCTCGTGGCGAGCGTTTTCGCGGGGCAGAATCTCGTACTCGCCGTGATCTCGCTGTCGATCGCGGCGGCGGGGATCATCAGCTTCTCGCCGATCATGTGGACGTTGCCGACGGCATTCCTTGGCGGGGCGACGGCTGCAGCGTGCATCGGCGCGATCAACAGCCTGGCAAACCTTGGCGGCTTCGTCAGCCCGTACCTGATCGGCTGGATCCGCGACACGTACCACAGCACCGCGCCGGCCATCTTTATCATCGCCGGCGCGCTTGTCGCCAGCGCCCTGATCGCCCTAAGCTTTGATCCAAAGAAGGTCAATCGCTGATCGCGCGCAGACCATACCTTCCGGAGGCATTCCCTTGACTTCAGACCAATTGCCCGTCCGCATCGCCGTTGCCGGACTCATCCACGAGACCAACACGTACGCCGCCGAATTCGCGGGCATGACGCCACTGCGCGCGTTCGAGCAGCATCGGGGCAACGAGATCCTGGCGGCGTTCGACAAATCGAATCATCAGGTCGGCGGCTTTATCGAGGGCGCGCGCAGGAGCGGCGCCACGCTCATTCCCACCTATGTCGGGCAGGCGACGCCGTCGGGCACGATCGAAGCCGGCGCGTATGCGGCCATGAAGCATGAGATCCTCGATGGCATTCGCGCTACGCTGCCGGTTGACGGCGTGCTACTGGCCCTGCATGGCGCCGGTGTCGCCGACGGCACTGAAGACGTCGAAGGCGATCTGGCGCTTGCCGTTCGTGCGCTGGTCGGGCCAGGTGTCCCGATCGCCGCGGTCTACGATTTGCACGGCAACATGACGGACGCGATGCGCGACGCTTGCGACCTGACGTTGCCGTGCAAGCTGTATCCGCATACCGACTTCCATGACCGGGGCGTCGAAGCCGTCGAACTGCTGCTTGAGATGATTCGGGGAGGACTCACACCGGTCACCGCAACGCGACGCCTGCCGATGCTGCCGTACATCGCGACGACACAGGAAGGGTTCATCCCGGCGGAAGTCAACGACGTTTGCCGGAAGCTGGCCGCACAGCCCGGCGTGATCGACTGCTCGTGGTTCCACGGTTTCCCCTACGCGGACATCGCGGCCCCCTGCCCGGCGGTCGTGTGCACCACAACCGGAGACGCCGCGCTCGCGCAGCGTTGCGCCGACGAAGTCGCGCAATGGATCTGGTCGCATCGCGAGGCGTTCCGTCCGACGTTTCCGCCCCCCGCACAGGGCGTCGCCCTTGCCCTGTCGGCAGCAGAGGGGCCTGTCGTTGTCAACGAGTACGCAGACAACCCGGGCGGCGGCACACCCGGAGACGGCACGCATCTGCTTCGCGCGTTACTGGACGCCAATCCGCCCGCCGGCACGTGCTGTTTCGCGTCGATCAACGACGCTGCTGTGGTTGCACAAGCACAGCGCGCGGGGGTCGGCGCCACGATCAGGGTCTCGCTGGGTGGCAAGCAAGGCCGCTTCCAGGGCACGCCGATCGAGGCCGATGCCTATGTGAAATGCATCACGGACGGTCGTTTTGTCAATCGCCCCGGCGCGATGTTCGAAGGCGTTCGCTTCGACCTGGGCGCGATGTGTCGCCTGATCATCCATGGTGTCGATGTCATCGTGGCTTCGCGCGCCGAGCAGATCTATGATGTCGAGCCGTTTGCGCTGCACGGGCTGGACGTTACGGGGTACAAGCTCATTGCGATCAAAGGAGCCAACCACTTCCGTGCGGGCTATCGGACGGTGGCTAAGCAAATCATTTCTGTCGACAGTGAAGGCTTGAGTACGGCGGCGATTGCGTCGTTTCCGCGTGAAAGGCTCGTCGGAGAGTTTTGGCCCTTGTGGGATGAGGTGCAGTTCGACGGCGGTGCCGATGTCGCATGACGGCGGGAGCCAACGGCTGGGGCGACGTGGGGCGCTAGGCTCCCGATCTCGGACAGTAGTGAGGATGCGTCGTCGATTGGGCACGGCGGCCATTGCCCAGTGTAGCGCCGAATATCTCCGGGCTGCGCTTATGAAAGGCGAAGATTGCGCGGTCCAATTCGCGGAGAGTCCACCTGTTCAGCTCCACTTGGGTCGAGATGAGGTACTCGCGAAATCGATAGTAGTTGTTCACACTGAAGGATTTCCCGAGGTCGGCGCCAAGATAGCGAAGCGCTTCCAGGGTTCGAATGTCGAAAATCGGGTAGGTGTCCGGATAGATGAAATGCAGTATTGTCGATCCAACGCGCTCTCGAACACCCGGCAATTTGCAGATGGCGTCCAGTCGATCATCCCCGTGCATTGAGAGACAGTCCCTCACAGTCTCGATGTAGAGACCGTAGTTCCACCAGTGCACATGGCCCTTGGTGCGGGCGGATTTCCATTCAAGTATCCGCCTGAGGGTCGCTTCCCTTATGGCATCAATGGAATCGACGTCCTTGCGTACTGCTTGGACGACGGACTGGTATTCCGCTTCATCGTGCGCGATCGCGTCATACTGAGGCTCCCACAACTGGACAAAAGCGTCATCGAAAAGCAGCGCATCAATCAGGTCGAACATGGGAGCTCGCAGGTGGTTCGGCTGCACAATCCTTTCCTGGGCTCATGCATATGTCTGTGCGTTGGCGAACGCCTGCTGAGCCTTGATGACCTTACGACCACGGCGTGGATTGAGCGGGTGTCAGCTAGGTCATCAGGCCTGGCTCAATCCCCGTTCCGCCATATGGCGGATTCCCTCCCCTGCCCCGGCTGACAAACAATCGTCACCGTAACCACGACCCCTCGCAAGACCACCGGTCGGGGGAACGCGCTCGACGGAGGCCATTCATGTCTGTAGCAGCCATTTACACGGAACAGCAGGAGTGGGCAGCGAACCGGGGCATCGCCTTTGACACACGCGGTTATGTCCCCAATCTGGACCTGAATCTGATGCGGCCACTCTCGCCAGCAACATTTGCGGCGTTTGCAAATGGCGACGGTGGCGAACTGGTGGAGCGTGGGGACAAGCCAGCAAAGATGCGAGCCCTGCATTCGTCCTCTGCGCTGGCCGCGAACATCTTCGATTTCTGGACCGATTGCGCCGATGCCACGCCATTGATGAATGCGCTGGCGCTGCCCTCCTGCCCCACCGCAGCGCTATTCGAATCCAAACTGTCCACGGGACTCGACAGTCACGCCAATCTGGATGTGTGCCTGCCACTTGCGAACGGCATCATGGCCGGCTTGGAGAGCAAGTTCACGGAGTGGCTGCGCGGCAAGGCAACGCAGGCGGGCAAGGCGTTCAGGCCGCCATACCTTGCGCAGGGGCGCAGCCGCTGGGAAGAGGTCGGGTTGCCGAGGGCACAGGCACTAGCGGAAGCCCTGCAAGCGGGCCGGGAGGCCTTCCGGCACATTGGCGCGCCGCAGCTACTCAAGCATGCCCTTGCGCTGGCCCGTCAGTACGAAAGCCGTTGGGTACTCCGGTATGTGTACTTCGATTGGCCAGGACCACACGGGGAACGTCATCGGGACGAGATCCGGAGGTTCCATGAACTGGTTGGCGATGAACTGAAGTTCAAAGCCATCAGTTACCAAGCGATCTTTGGAGAGCTTTGTTCGGCTAGTCGACCAGAGCATCAGCCCTATCTGGCCTATCTGGGGGGGAGATACTTTCGCCAGCCCATGGGCTAGGCGACAGGAAAGATTGGCGTCGCCCCTGGGTTCGGGCGCTCATCCCATGTAGATCGAAGGCCTTCTTTGCCGGTGCCTTGTCCGCACTCTTCTCGGAGAAATATCCTTGCGCAACGACAATCTTCTGGCCAGTTTTATCGATTTCGATAAAATCGAGGCACTTATCGTTACCACCATCGGTTAGTGAGCGAGCTGCCAAAGCATCCAAATCCGACTCGTCAAGATAAAGGCCAAGAACCCGCAACATGTATGCGTTTGAGCCATACTTTGATTGAAGCCCTGTATGCTTTTTGAACTCTTTCTGATGATGCATCGCCAAAAAGAGAGGTATTGTTTATAAAATTGGTAATTGCAAGGCGCTAAATAAAGCTCCCAGTCGACTAACTAATCGTCCGAACAGGGATACCTCAACGCGCCTAAGAGACAAATCGATTTGGATCAGTTTGGAAAAGGCGGAGTAATGCCCAGCTGATGTCGATCTTGATAGGTTTGTTCCAACCTAGAAAGTCAGATCAGTACTTCTGGCAAGGGATCAACCTGGCCTTTTACGACCATTCCTGACTTTTCGGCTACTGCAGTTTTACGAACAAGGTCAAAGATAGCAAGTACAGCTCGAAGCTCAGCACGAATTAACAATAGTTGCCGATAGCCCCAACTGCGGCCAACTGCGAATTCGACAAATCCGCCTTGATGTTCCCGGTCGTTACTCCTGAGCGAGCGGTCGGCGCAAGTCTAAGCATTCCGTTCCTTCCTTTTCCTGCAGTCCAGTCACAAGCAAAAAGCGCATGACGTCCGCCACCCCAACCTCGGTTTTTTCGCCCGCCCGAACAACCATCAATCCATCTACCGGCCCCTCCTTCGGAGCGCCCGTCATTGACCCAGCCGCCAGCACCATCTCCCGATGCTCCCGAAGCCATTCCAGCGCGCTTCAAAAAAGGCGGTTTTCGTATTTCTAGTTAACTAAGCTTGCCATCAAACCGCACAGTAAAACAGTATTCTTTCACTCCGTCCGTCCGCTTGTAATCCGCCGAAAGCGGCATTAAGTTTGGCGAAGGCAAAAAAAAAATTGGGAGCCAATTGACTCCCAATTCATATTAAAACTTAGAACAACAACATCTCAATCCCAAGACAACGCCCCACCCGTCTGATACTCAATAACCCGAGTCTCAAAGAAGTTCCTCTCCTTCTTCAGATCGATCATCTCCGACATCCACGGGAACGGATTCTCCTCATTCGCGAACAACTGATCCAACCCAATCTGCTGGCAACGACGATTGCAAATGAAGCGGAGGTAACCCTTAAACATCGGCGCATTCAACCCCAACACCCCACGCGGCATCGTGTCCTCAGCGTAGCGATACTCCAGGTCCACCGCCTTCTTGAACAGCTCAGTAATCTCAGCCTTGAACTCCGCCGTCCACAAATGCGGGTTCTCCAGCTTGATCTGGTTGATCAGGTCGATACCAAAATTGCAGTGCAGCGACTCATCGCGCAGGATGTACTGATACTGCTCGGCAGCACCAGTCATCTTGTTCTGCCGGCCCATCGCCAGGATCTGCGTAAAGCCCACATAGAAGAACAGCCCTTCCATGATGCAGGCGAACACGATCAGGCTCTTCAGCAGCTTCTGGTCGTTTTCCGGCGTGCCGGTCTTGAACGACGGGTCGGTCAGGGTGTCGATGAACGGGATCAGGAACTCGTCCTTGTCGCGGATCGACTGCACTTCGTGGTACGCGTTGAAGATCTCGGCTTCGTTCAGGCCGAGGGACTCCACGATGTACTGGTAGGCGTGGGTGTGGATGGCCTCTTCAAAGGCCTGGCGCAGCAGGTACTGGCGGCATTCCGGCGCGGTGATCTGGCGGTAGGTGCCCAGGACGATGTTGTTGGCGGCCAGCGAGTCGGCGGTGACGAAGAAGCCGAGGTTGCGCTTGATGATGCGGCGCTCGTCTTCGGTCAGGCCGTTGGGGTCTTTCCACAGGGCGATGTCGCGGGACATGTTGATTTCCTGCGGCATCCAGTGGTTGGCGCAGCCGGCCAGGTATTTTTCCCACGCCCACTTGTACTTGAACGGCACCAGCTGGTTGACGTCGGTCGAGCCGTTGATCACGCGCTTGTCGGCGGCATTGACGCGGCGGTTGCTTTGCGCGGCGGCGGCGTTGGGATTGTCGCCCAGGATACCGGGCTGCGTGGCGGCCGGCGGCAGTACGCCTTGCTGGTCGGCCGTGGCGGCAACAGCGGGTTGCAGGGCAGGCTGCGGTGCGGCCTGCGGGGTGGCTTGAACGTCGTCGTCCCAGCTCAGCATGATGTGGTTCTCCGTGATTCGATTTGGGGGCGGCGGTTTGGTCGGATTTGACGCTTCACTTCGTGGTGGCGCCGGCCCTCACCCCCGCCCCTCTCCCGCAAGCGGGAGAGGGGCGGGGGTGGCTTTTACTCTCTTACGTTATTGGCAGGCTTCGCACTCTTCAAAGCCAGGGTCACCCGGGCGCATCGTGCAGACCGCGCCTTCGGCTTCCGGCATGGCCGGGGCCGATGCTGCGGCTGCGTCCAGGGCGGAGCTGCTGTCGCTGCCCGACGACACTGCGTTCAGCGAGCCGCGCGACACGGTGGACTTCTCCACGTGCGTCGCAGCCATGGTGCGCAGGTAGTAGGTGGTCTTCAGGCCGCGCAGCCAGGCCAGCTTGTAGGTGTCGTCCAGCTTCTTGCCCGAGGCGCCGGCCATGTAGATGTTCAGGGACTGGGCCTGGTCGATCCACTTCTGGCGGCGGCTGGCGGCTTCCACCAGCCAGGTCGGCTCCACTTCGAACGCGGTGGCGTAGATGTCGCGCAGGTCTTGCGGGATGCGGTCGATGCGCGACAGCGAGCCGTCGAAGTACTTCAGGTCGGCAACCATCACCTCGTCCCACAGGCCGCGCTCCTTCAGGTCGCGCACCAGATAGTCGTTGACCACGGTGAACTCGCCCGACAGGTTGGACTTGACGTACAGGTTCTGGAAGGTCGGCTCGATGCAGGCCGACACGCCGATGATGTTCGAAATGGTCGCGGTCGGGGCGATCGCGATGCAGTTCGAGTTGCGCATGCCGTGCTGCTTGATGCGGGCGCGCAGCGCGTCCCAGTCCATCGTGCTGGACAGGTCCACGTCCAGGTAGCCGCCGCGCTCTTCGGCCAGCAGCTTGAGCGAGTCTTGCGGCAGGATGCCACGGTCCCACAGCGAGCCTTCATAGGTGCTGTAGCGGCCGCGCTCTTCGGCCAGCTCGGTCGAAGCCTTGTAGGCGTAGTAGCACACCGCTTCCATCGAGGTATCGGCAAACTTGACGGCGGCGTCGCTGGAGTACGGCGTGCGCAGCACGTGCAGGCAGTCCTGGAAGCCCATGATGCCCATGCCGACCGGACGGTGGCGCAGGTTCGAATTGCGCGCCTTGTCCACGGCGTAGTAGTTGATGTCGATCACGTTGTCGAGCATGCGCATGGCGGTGCGCACGGTCTTCTGCAGCTTGGCGTGATCCAGCGCGTAGGTGCCGTCGGCCTGCTTGGTCATGTGGGCGACCAGGTTGACCGAGCCCAGGTTGCACACGGCGATCTCGCTCTCATTGGTATTGAGCGTGATTTCCGTGCACAGGTTGGAGCTGTGCACCACGCCCACGTGCTGCTGCGGGCTGCGGATGTTGCACGGATCCTTGAAGGTGATCCACGGGTGGCCGGTCTCGAACAGCATACCCAGCATCTTGCGCCACAGTTGCAGCGCCGGCAGCTTCTTGAACAGCTTCAGTTCGCCGCTGGCGGCCTTGGCTTCATAGCCCAGGTAGGCCTTTTCGAATTCCTTGCCGACCTTGTCGTGCAGGTCCGGGCAGGTGGCGGGCGAGAAAAGGGTCCATTCGCCGGCTTCCATCACGCGCTTCATGAACAGGTCCGGAATCCAGTTGGCCGTGTTCATGTCGTGGGTGCGGCGGCGGTCGTCGCCGGTGTTCTTGCGCAGTTCCAGGAATTCTTCGATGTCCAGGTGCCACGTTTCCAGGTAGGCGCAGACGGCGCCCTTGCGCTTGCCGCCCTGGTTCACCGCCACGGCGGTGTCGTTGACCACCTTCAGGAACGGCACCACGCCTTGCGACTTGCCGTTGGTGCCCTTGATGTGCGAGCCCAGTGCGCGCACGTTGGTCCAGTCATTGCCCAGGCCGCCGGCGAACTTGGACAGCAGCGCGTTTTCCTTCAGCGCTTCATAGATGCCTTCCAGGTCGTCCGAGACGGTGGTCAGGTAGCACGACGACAGCTGCGAGCGGCGGGTGCCGGAGTTGAACAGGGTCGGCGTGGACGACATGAAGTCGAACGACGACAGCAGCTGGTAGAACTCGATGGCGCGCGCTTCACGGTCCTTCTCGTTCAGCGCCAGGCCCATGGCCACGCGCATGAAGAAGGCTTGCGGCATTTCGATGCGGGTTTCATCGATATGCAGGAAGTAGCGGTCGTACAGGGTCTGCAGGCCCAGGTAGTTGAACTGGAAGTCGCGGCCGGCGTCCAGCGCCGCGCCCAGGCGGGCCAGGTCGTAGGTGGCCAGTTGCTCGTCCAGCAGTTCGGCTTGAATGCCGCGGGCGATGAACTTGGGGAAGTACTCGGCGTAGCGGCTGGACATCTCGGCCTGGGTCACTTCGGTGCCCAGGATTTCCTTGCGGATGGTGTGCAGCAGGATACGGGCGGTGACCTGGCTGTAGTCCGGGTCCTTTTCGATCAGGGTACGCGCGGCCAGGATGGCGGAGTCGTACACCTGCGTCATCGGTACGCCGTCGTACAGGTTCTTCAGGGTTTCCTTCAGGATCGGCTCGGCGCTCACTGCATTGCCAAGGCCGCTGCAGGCATTGTCGATCAGGGCGTGCAGCGCGGCGATGTCCAGCACGTGCGTGACGCCGCCATCGGTCACGTTGACCGAGATGCCGCCTTCCTGCACGCGGGCCACGGCCTGGGCGTTGGCCTGGGCGCGCTCGTCCTTGCGCTTCTCGCGGTACAGCACATAGGCGCGGGCCACTTCATGCTCGCCCGAGCGCATCAGCGCCAGTTCCACGTGGTCCTGCACGTCTTCGATATGGATGGCGCCGCCGTTGGGGCGGCTGCGCACCAGTGCGCGCACGACGTTGTCAGTCAGTTGCTCGACGATCTCGCGCACACGCGCGGACGCAGCGCCCTGCCCGCCGTTCACGGCGAGGAAGGCCTTGGTCATGGCAACGGCGATCTTGGACGGCTCGAAAGCCACCACGGCGCCGTTGCGTCGAATGATCTTGTGATCCGGGTAGTTCGTATTGGCGGCGTTGGCGGGGGTCTGCTGCGCGGTCGGTGCAATACCGGCGGCGGCGCCACCCGTGGTGATTTCGTTCTGGGCCGTTTGCATGAGAACTCCTGTTTTTACCCTGGAAATAAGAGACAAAAGAGTCCCTGGCGAAATGCGGCGAAAAGAACGTCCCTCCCGGCGTGAAGTCAGGGCGGACAGACTGCCTTTACGTGAACATTTCGCCAGGGACTCTTGTGATTCGCTGGCCTTAGCGGGCGGTTTCGAGACGATGCACGAACTTCGTGATCCCTGACTCGCCCTTGGGCCGGCTCCCCGGTTTGACTACTAGATATAGTGTGTGACGCGTGAAACTGGGCTAAGTATAGTGAAACGAATCCGAATGACCAGTCTTGACAAGCGCTATTTCGGAGGCGGTTGCGCCGATGCGGCAGCGCCACATGCCCGCAAGCCTAATACTCGCAAGGGTTTTCGCCAGACCGTTCGCAACTGCACATTTCACAAAAATTTTTTTGATTGTTGCGAGGTTGCGATAGCCCCACCCCGAGGTAGGGCATGTGCGCCGGAACGGGGCGTACGGGGATGGGGAATGACGTTAAGAATTCGTCACCTGGCCAGCCGCGCCAGGGCACTGGTAGGGCAACATGCCCGGCGCCACGCCCGCCTGCCTGGCGAAGCGCGCCCAGTCGAAATGCGGGCCGGGATCGGTCTTGCGCCCCGGGGCGATGTCGCTGTGGCCGGCAATCGCGCGCACCGGGTAGGCGACCAGCAGCGCGGGCACCAGCGCGGCCACGGTGTCGTACTGGGCCAGGGTGAACGGCAGGTCGTCGCAGCCCTCGATCTCGATGCCGATGGAAAAATCGTTGCAGCGGGCGCGGCCGAAGAAGTCTGACTGCCCGGCGTGCCAGGCCCGCTGCGTGCACGGGACGAACTGCACCAGTTCACCCTCGCGGGTGACCAGGAAGTGCGCGGACACCTGCACCTGGTGGATGGTGGCAAAGAACGGGTGTTTATTGGGATCGAGCCGGTTCTGGAAGAAGGCCTCGATGTCGCCGCTGCCGAACTGGCCGGGCGGCAGGCTGATGTTGTGCAGCACCACCAGGTCCACCGGCATGCCGGCCGGGCGCTCATCGAAATTGGGCGACGGCACGCGGCGCGCGGCGGGGACCCAGCCGTCGGCATCGGGCAGGTAGCGGTGCTCAGGCTTGCTCATGGCGTGCCCTCGCCTTCCACGGCGCTGCGGTCGGCGGCGTCCATGGCTTCGCGGATGCCCAGTTGCTGGATGCGGTAGCGCAGCTGGCGCAGGTTCAGGCCCAGCAGCGGCGCGGCCGCGGTGCGATTGAAGTTGGTCTGCGCCAGCGCCTGCAGAATCAGCTCGCGCTCCACGGCTTCCAGCCTGGCCGGCAGGTCGATCGGGAAGACGATGCCGCGGCAGGCACGTTCGGCGGGGTCGCCGGCGGGCTCGGGTTCGGGCGCGCTGGCTGGGGTCGGTGCCACGGGCGGCGGTTCTGCCAGGGCCGGCGCGGGCGCGGCGGCCGGCGGCACCGGCGCCCACATGCCTGCGGCACCCCAGGGTGCATAATAGTTAGGCGCCATCGCCGGCGCGGGGGCATGCATCAGCCCGGCCCGTTCGGCACCGGCGTCCAGCGGGCCCAGATCGGCCAGCTCGATCTCTTCGCTCTCGGCAAAGGCGTAGGCGCGCTCCAGCAGGTTCTCCAGCTCGCGCACGTTGCCCGGGAAGGGATAGGCCACCAGCCGTTGCAGCGCCGCCGGCGACAGCCGCTTGGGGCGCGGGTCGCCGTAGCGCACCGCCAGGTGGTCCAGGATGGCGCGCGCCAGCACCGGGATGTCTTCACCGCGCTCGCGCAGCGTGGGCATGCGCAGCGCCAGCACGTTCAGGCGGTAGTACAAGTCCTGCCGGAACTGCCCGGCCGCCACCATCGCGGCCAGGTCCTTGTGGCTGGCGCACATCACGCGCACGTCGACGGCGTCTTCGCGGCTGGCGCCGATCTTGCGCACGCGGCGCTCCTGCAGCGCGCGCAGCAGCTTGACCTGCATCGGCAGCGGCAGGTCGGCCACCTCGTCCAGCAGCAGCGTGCCGCCGTTGGCGGCCTGGAAGAAGCCGCCGCGCTCCCCGTCGGCACCGGTGAAGGCGCCTTTGACATGGCCGAAGAACTCGGACTCCATCAGGTTCTCGGGGATGGCGCCGCAGTTGACGGCGATAAAGGGATGCGCGGCCCGCCCGCTGGTGGCGTGAATGGCGCGCGCGGCGCGCTCCTTGCCGCTGCCGGATTCGCCGCTGATCACCACCGGCGCCATGCTGCGCGCCAGCCGCGACAGCGAGCGGCGAACCTCCTGCATGGCGGCGGAATGGCCGGGCAGCAGGGCCGCGGCGCGGTCGGCGGCCTGCTCGGCCGCGGCGGCTTCGGCATCGGTGCTGTCGCGTTGCTGGCGGCCCAGCGCGTTCAGCACCAGGCTGCGCAGCTGCTCCAGCGAGACCGGCTTGGCGATGTAGTCGAAGGCGCCGGCCTTGAGTGCTTCCACGGCGTTGTCGGCGCTGCCGTAGGCGGTGATGACCGCCACCGGGATGCGCTCCGGCGCGGCCGACAGCTGGCGCACGATCTCTATACCCAGGCCGTCGCCCAACCGCATGTCGGTCAGCACCAGGCTGTAGCGGCCCTGTGCCAGCTTCTCGCGCGCCTCGGCCAGGGAGCCGGCCAGCACCACGTCATGGCCCATGCGGCGGATCGAGATGTCCAGCAGCTCGCGCAGGTCGGCCTCGTCGTCGATGACCAGGATGGGGTCGGGCGCTCGGGGCATTCGGGGTGGCATGGGGTGGTGGCTGGGTTGGGACAGGTCAGGCGGCGGCCGCATCGGCACTCTCGATGCGCAGCGTCAGCACGAAAGCCTTGGCCGGCAGTGTATCGCGCGCGGCGGGGGCCAGCATGCCGGTGCGCTCGAGCAGCGCCGGCAAGGCGATGGCGCCGTAGCGCACCTGGGCGTCATTGGCGCCGCACAGCTCGCGCGCCATGAACAGGCCCAGCCCGGTGCCCTGGGCGTTGCTGGTGAAGAACGGTTCGAACAGGCTGCGCTGGTGCTCGCGCGCGACTTCGGCGCCGTCGTTCCAGACGATCAGCTCGGCATGGTGCTGGTCCAGCGCATGCGCCAACAGCCGGATCGAGCCCGGCAGCCGGCTGCAGTAGCGCCAGGCGTTGTCCAGCAGGTTGCCCAGTACCTGTTGCAGCTGCGAGGCGTCGAACACCACCGGCTGGGCCACGTCCACGGTCAGCCGGATGGCATTGGCGTTGATGTCGGCCCGGCCCGCCGGGCGGGTCTCGCCGGCGCGCGGGCGGCGCGAGCGCATTTCGGCGCGCCAGCGCTCGACGATCTCGGGCAGCGCCTGCGCCAGGTGCACGGTGCTGCGGCCGGTGCGCGGGCGGCGCGACATCTGCAGCACGTCTGACACCACCTGGTCCAGCCGGCGCACGTTGTCGTTGATGATGCGCAGCAGGCGGGCGTCGATATCGACATCGGCGCCGCCATGGTCCTGGGCGGCGGGGTCGCGCCGGCCGGAATCGCCCAGCAGCTCGCTGGCCTGGCTGATCGCCGCCAGCGGGTTGCGGATTTGGTGCGCGATGCTGGCCACCAGCCGGCCCATGGCGGCCAGCTTTTCCTGCTGCACCTGCTCGGCGATGCGTTCCCAGCTTTCGATGTGGACCAGCACGGTGTCGCGCATCTCGTTGCGCAACAGGGCCTCATCCTCCTGCGACCATGCCATGGCCTCGTTCTGGGCGATGGCCAGGCGCAGGCGGCCGGCGGCTTCGGGCGACAGTTCGCTCCAGGCGGCCGTATCCAGCGTGGCCGGCACGGTGCGGCCATGCGCCATGGTCGAACGCAAACCTGCCAGCCCCGGCAGCACAAAGCGCAGCCGCAGCCGGGTGTGCTGCATGGTGCCGTCTGCCAGCGCGGTGCCGGACGCCATCGGCAGCAGCTGCAGGATGCGCGGCACGTCGTCCTTGCTGTGCAGCCAGTCGCGCAGCATCTCCATCAGCGGCTGCAGGCGCGGGATGCGGCGCAGGTCGAACAGCACGGCTTCGCCGCCCTGCCCTGCCGCACCACCCAGCCGGCGTGAGTAGATACGCTCATGCGGCTGCACGCCCAGCAGCACCACCGCCGCGGGGTTGGCCGCCACCACCGCGCCGTTGGCGCGCACCAGCATCACGCCGTCCTGCATATCGTTGACCATCAGCCGGTTGACCAGCTGCTGCAGGCGCAGCTCCTGCTCGCGCGCCAGCGCCAGCCGCTCCTGCGCGATCTGGCGGTTGGCCAGCATATACATCAGCAGCGCCGCGATCATGAACACCAGCCCGAACAGGCCCGAGCCCAGCAGCCCGGCATCGGCCTGGCGCAGCAGGATGGTGTGCATGAAGGGCCCGCTCATCACCACCAGCGCGGAGATCGAAGCGGCAAACAGCGCGAACAGCAGGCTGGTCAGCGCGCCGGCTTCCAGCGCCGGCAGCAGGAAGATCATGGCCAGGCCCTCGGCCTGCCCGCCCCGCCCCAGCACGCTGAAGACCAGCGCCAGCAGGGCCAGGTCGGCCAGCACCTGTACCCGCACGCGCAGATGGAAGTGCCGGCGCCACAGCGTGCCGGCCAGCATCGCCAAGGCAATGCCAAGATAGGGCACGGCGATGGTCATGGCCGCCGCGTGCTCGATGCCGCCCAGGGCCCCAAGGTCGAACGGCACGGGCGGGATCGCATTCGTGACGGCGGTGACGGATGCCGGCTCGCCGCGCCGCATCAGCGCAAAGCCGACCAGCAGCAGGCCCACGGCCACGCGGGTCCAGCAGAAATAGCGCAGCAGGCGCCAGTGGAAGTCAGGCGGTTCGGGCTGGCGCCACAGCTGGGCCAGGCCGCGCCAGGCGTTCAGCCGCTGCCAGCCCGACGACGCCGGCTCTGTCATGGGCGGGGGCCGCTGCTGCCGTCACCGCCTTCAGCCCGACTCTCGTCAGGCAGATGGCTGCGGCGGCAGTAGTGCAGGCCGCGCCAGGCAATGGCCTCGCCCTGCGGCAGGTGCACGCCGCACTGGGCGCACTGGACCATGGGTTCGGCGGTGGCGTCGTCGGCCGGGCCGGCTGCGCCAGTGCGCTCGCCGGCCTGGCGGGCCTGGCGTGCGCGGTGTTCAGCCAGCCGGGCCTCGGCGCGGGCGCGCAGCCACCAGATGACGCCCAGCACCACGGCCAGCAGGATCAGGATACGTGCCATGGAAGATCAGAGACGATGCAGGACGACTTCAATCACGAAACGGCTGCCGACATAGGCCAGCAGCAGGATGCCGAACGAGGCGATGACCCAGCGCAGCGCCACCTTGCCGCGCCAGCCGCGGAAGATGCGCCCGGCCAGGATGCCGCCGAACATGGCCCACGAGATCAGCGCGAACACCGTTTTGTGGTCCAGCCGGAAGGCGCGGCCGAACAGCTCTTCAGAGAACAGCAGGCCCGAGCCGATGGTCAGCGTCAGCAGCACAAAGCCGGCGCCGATCAGCCGGAACAGCAGCTTCTCCAGCGTCAGCAGCGGCGGCAGCAGGTCAAGCCAGCGGCCCAGCCATTCGCTGGGTTGCTGCTCCGGCGGCCGCGCGGGCGCGTGCCGGAAGCCGTGCAGGCGCCGTTCGGCCAGCAGCATCAGGAAGGCGTGGAACGCCGCCAGCGTGAACAGCCCGTAGGCCACGTTGGCGATGATGAAATGCAGCTTGAACAGCGGCCGCGCCGCGTAGCCCAGGATCTGCGAGCCGGGGAAGGCCAGGGGCATCAGGCTGGCTACCAGCGCCACCGGGATCACGATCAGCCCCAGGCCCGCCAGCGAGAAGAAGAAGCTTTCTATCCAGTAGATGCCCACGCCCAGCCACAGCATGGCCGACAGCGCAAAGGCAAAGCCGAACATCATGCGCTCGGCCGGGAAGATGGTTTCATGCAGCAGCAAGCCGTGGCTGGCCAGCGCCGCCAGCATCAGCACGTGCCACCAGGCCGGGCGCCCTTCGCCATGCGCGCCGCCTGCCGGGGGGATGGGGCCACCGCCGGCCACCAGCACGGCCGAGGTCGCCCCCCCTGCCTGGCCGGCAGCGGTGGCAACGTGTGGATGGCGCGTGGCCCAGCCGTGATAGGCCAGGCCGCAATAGAGAAGTGCCGTCAGGGCATACAGTACAATGACCATTTACGCAGTTTACCTTAGTGCCCACGGACGGTGGCGGCCGGTTGAACCGGTGTTCCAGGCCCGCCCCGTGTGCCAGACTGCCTCCGAATTTCAGCCCCGAGCCCTGCTCCGACTTCTCCCCCGATTCCTGCCATGCTGGACAATCTCACTCAACGCCTGGCGCGTGTGGTCAAGACCATGCGCGGCGAGGCGCGCCTGACCGAGGCCAACACTGCCGAGATGCTGCGCGAAGTGCGCCTTGCCATGCTCGAAGCCGACGTGGCGCTGCCGGTCGTGCGCGAATTCGTTGCCCGCGTGAAGGAAAAGGCCATGGGCGAGGAGGTTGTCAGCAGCCTCACCCCGGGCCAGGCCCTGGTCGGCGTGGTCCAGCGCGAGCTGACCGCCGTGATCGGCGGCGCCGACGCGGCCAGCGGCAACAACAAGGAAGCCGAGCTGAACCTGGCCGTGCAGCCGCCCGCCATCATCCTGATGGCCGGCCTGCAGGGCGCCGGCAAGACCACCACCGTGGGCAAGCTGGCCAAGTGGCTCAAGGAAAACAAAAAGAAGAAGGTGCTGACGGTCTCGTGCGACGTCTACCGCCCCGCCGCTATCGCGCAGCTGAAGACGGTTTCCGAGCAAGTCGGCGCTGACTTCTTCCCGTCACAGCCGGACCAGAAGCCGGTGGACATCGCCCGCGCGGCGGTGGACTGGGCGCGCAAGCACTACCACGACGTGCTGATCGTCGACACGGCCGGCCGGCTCGGTATCGACGAGCTGATGATGCAGGAAATCGCCGCGCTGCACGCGGAGCTGAAGCCCGCCGAAACCCTGTTCGTGGTCGACGCCATGCTGGGCCAGGACGCCGTCAACACCGCCAAGGCCTTCAACGACACCCTGCCGCTGACCGGCGTGGTGCTGACCAAGCTGGACGGCGATGCGCGCGGCGGTGCCGCACTGTCGGTGCGCCATATCACTGGCCGCCCGATCAAGTTCGTCGGCGTCGGCGAAAAGCTGGACGGCCTGGAGCCCTTCTACCCCGACCGCATGGCCCAGCGCATCCTGGGCATGGGCGACATCCTCGCGCTGGTCGAGGAAGCCCAGCGCGGCGTGGACATGGAAGCGGCCGAGAAGCTGGCCAAGAAGATCAAGAAGACCGGCGACTTCGACCTGGAAGACTTCAAGGCCCAGATCGGCCAGATGAAGAAGATGGGCGGCCTGGGCAGCCTGGTCGACAAGCTGCCGGCGCAGTTCGCCCAGCAGGCGCAGGGCGCCAACATGGACCAGGCCGAGAAGCAGGTGGCCCGCATGGAAGGCATCATCAACAGCATGACGCCCACCGAGCGCGCCAAGCCCGAGCTGATCAAGGCCAGCCGCAAGCGCCGCATTGCCGCGGGCGCCGGCGTGCCGGTGCAGGAAGTGAACCGCCTGCTCAACCAGTTCGACCAGATGCAGTCCATGATGAAGAAGCTCAAGGGCGGCGGCATGATGAAGATGATGCGCCAGATGGGCGCGATGAAGGGCGGCATGAAGGGTCTCTTCAACCGCTAGAATCCGTCTGCGCACCTCGACTTGCCTCCCCCGCAAAAGAACAGGAAAGACATCATGATGAGCGCCGTACAGGCCCGCGAGCTGTGGGCCAACTCCGAAGAAATCGTCTCCGCCGCGGAAGTCCAGGCGTCGCTGGACCGCATGGCCACGGAAATCACCGCCAAGATGGGCGATGCCTTCCCGCTGGTGCTGTCGGTGATGGGCGGCGCGGTGGTCTTCACCGGCATGCTGCTGCCCAAGCTGGCCTTCCCGCTGGAGTTCGACTACATCCACCTCTCGCGCTACAACAACAAGACCGTGGGCGGCGAGATGCAGTGGCGCGTGGCCCCGCGCGAGTCGGTCAAGGATCGCGTGGTGCTGGTGCTGGACGACATCCTGGATGAAGGCGAGACCATGGCCGCCATCCGCGAGCGCATCATGGACATGGGCGCCAGGGAATTCCACGCCGCCGTGCTGTGCGAGAAGACGCTGACCAAGATCAAGCCCATGCATCCGGACTTCTGCGGCTTTGCAGTGCCGGACCGCTATGTCTTTGGCTGCGGCATGGACGCCAAGGGCTACTGGCGCAACCTGGACTCGATCCGCGCGCTGGTTTGATCAGTTGAATACAGGCACCCGCCCGGGTGCCTGCCCCGGCGCCATCCTCAGGCGCCCAGGATCGGCCACAGCGAGGCCAGCAGCAGCACGGCCATGCCGATATTGAAGGCGCGCAGCACCCGCGGACGCGCCAGCCAGCGCCGCAGCGCCGAGCCGCACAGCGCCCACATCGCCACGCTGGGCAGGTTGACCACCCCGAAGATCCCCGCCAGCAGCAGCACGTTGAGCAACAGGTTGCCGTGCAGCACGTAGGTGCTGCACGCGCCCACCGCCATCACCCACGCCTTGGGATTGACCCACTGGAACGCCGCCGCGGCCCAGAAGCCCATCGGCCGCTTGACCTGCTGGTCCTGCACGCCGCCGGCAGTGGCCAGCTTCCACGCCAGCCATATCAGGTAGACCGTCGCCACCACGCGCAGCACCTGCCAGGTCCACGGGAAGGCGTGGAACAGCGATCCCAGCCCGAGCCCGACCAGCCCTACCATCAGCGCAAAGCCAATGCTGACGCCAAGCAGGTGCGGCACCGTGCGCACGAAGCCAAAGTTCACGCCCGAGGCGAGCAGCATCGTGTTATTGGGACCAGGGGTGATCGACGACACCAGCGCAAAGCCGGCAAACGCGGCAAAGACACCGGTTCCGGCGGCGAGTTGTGATACTTCCATGACCGACTCCAAGGCATTCAGGGAATCAGTCTACGGTCAGCAAACGGTACAGTACCGGTACACTTTGACGGAAATACGCCGATACAGGGATGCCGCCGGCCGCCGGTCAGTTTGCTTCCGGCTGGTGGACAAAGATCCACTCCTGGTAGCTGCCCTTGTCGGCAAACCCTGCGTTTGCCGGCGTAAAGCCGCCCACGCGAAGCGGGGTGCCTGGGGCCTGGCTGTACACGCCGACGATGCCGTTGTCCGGTCCGGGGACGATGCCCCACTCGCCGCCTTTCGGGAGCGGGTCGCGCCAGGCCCGGCGCAGGTAGCGCGCGACTACCGGCTGCCTCGGATCGAGCACCAGTTCATCAAGGCGCTTCGGGTACTGCCCGGCTGGGTTGGCATCGTAGTAGGCGCCGATTGCACGGCGGATCTTGTTGCCGTGCGCGAGCAGGTCAGCCTCGCGCGCGCGCCGGTCCTGCGTGGCCCACAGCACGCCGAACTGGCTCAGCATCTCGCCCAGGATAGCCAGCGCCACCAGCGCGCCGATGTAGACGGAGCCGCGGCTGTGCCGATCACCAGCTTGCATAGTCGGTCCCGTCATGCGCCTTGCCGGGCGCGCCGCTGTGCACGTCGGCAATGCCGCCCTTGGGCGAGCGCTCGAACACCCAGCTGTCGCGCCGGTTGTGAGAGGGTCCAGCGGCAGCTCGCGCAAGTAGCGGCGCTGCACCAGCTCGTCGAGCGATTCCGGGGATTTGCCACGGTCGTCGCGGTAATCGTCCAGCGCCTTGCGCAAGGTCACCAGGTTGTGGCGCAGCACGGTCTCGCGCGCCTTGTCCTGCTGGCGGAAGTACTGCGGCATGGCAAGCGACAGCAGCGTGGCGATAATGGCCAGCACCACCAGCAGCTCGATCAGCGTAAAGCCGCGGCGGCGCATGCCGTCACCACTGGTCATAGTGGTTGCCATCCAGCGCCTCGCCGCTATTGCGCGACATCACGTCGAACACAACGCCCCCCTCGCGCGGATCGTCGGGCGGGCTCTGGTAGCTGCGCAGGCGCCAGTTGCGCGCGGCGGGCTCATCGGGGCAGCCGCACAGCGGGTCGCGCGGCAGGCGCCGCAGGAAGTAGAGGCGGCGCTCGCCGCCGGGATCGGTGGCGTCGGGCACGCCCTCGGCCAGCGCTTCCAGCGACGGCGGATAGCCGCTGTCGCCGACCTTGCGCTGGATCTTGCCGGCGTCCGCCGCGTCCTTGTAGTCGTCGATGGCCTTGCGCAACTCGCGCAGTACGCGGCGCAGCTCGTTTTCCTGCGCGCGACGCACCGTCAGTTCGGCGGACGGCTCGGGCGTGCCCAATGCCGCTTGCCGCGAGGCCTTCCGGCGCAGCGGCGCCTATCCCTTCCAGCAATGGAACGAGATCACCGGGGTTCCCGCAGGACTACAGCCAGGCCTCGGTCGAGCAAGCCATCAAGGACTGCACGCCGTGCAGCGGCGGTGACCTCAGGAAGGCGGGGCTCGACGTGCGCTCGACGCAGTGGCACAAGACCCCGATCAAGCCCCAGAGCGGCAAGATCCGCGTGATGTTCTACGCCACGCTGCGGGCCCTGCGCGCGCTGCGGCAGGAAGCCGGCGCGGCCGAGGACGACCCCCACCTGCTGGCGCGCATCGATGCGCTGCTGGAGTTGCTGACGCTGCTCGGCGGCTGGATGCACGGCATGCAGCGGCTGGACGATGAGGCCGTGCAGCGCGCATTGTGCCATGGCGCTGCGCCGGAGCCGCCCTAACGGGCCATGGGGTGGCTCACCGCTCGCTGCGGTACGGGCGTTCGCGCAGCCATTTGGTGGCGATCCACTTCTCGCCGGACGCCACCGGCAGGCCGGCGTGCAGCGTGCGTTCGTCCAGCGTGCCGTCGGGCAGCAGGTAGCTGAAGTACACCGCGTTGCCCTTGACCGGCGCCACCTCCAGCCCCACGCGCGGGAACGCCGTGGCGCCGCCCGCCTCGGGCGTGTTCAGGTAGATCACCAGGGTGGCGATGCGCTGCCCGCCGACGGACAGTTGCCGCGCCTCGCCCGGGCGCTGCGGGTTGAAGTAGTCGAAGTGCGGCTGGTACTCGCCGCCGGGCTTGTAGTTGAGGATCTGCAGCCCTTCGCCGTGCTCGGCGGGTACGCCGGTGACGGCGGCGATGCGCGCCTCGATGCGCGCGATCAGGGCGTGCTCGGCCACCTGGAACATCGCGCCCATGCTGGTGCGGGCGTCGATCAGGTTCTCGTCGCCGGTATCGGGGTTGACCACCGGCGAGCGCGCCAGGCGGCCGCGCGACAGCGCCACCAGGGCATCGCACTCGTCGTCGGTCAGCAGTTGCTGGAACAGCTGGACCTGCGGCGACGCCAGCCGGAACAGGATCGGGACCTGGCGGTCGCCGCCATCGGCCGCGTAGACCGCGGGCGTGCCGGCGGTGGCGGCAGGGCGGGCCGGCGCGGGCCTGGCCGGCGCGGCGCCATCGGCGCCTTGTGCAAAGGCCGAGGCCACGGCCCGGCGCGCAAAGGCCTCGTCATAGCCCGAGCGCAGCATCGACAACACCAGCGCATCGGCGGCAAAGCCCTGGGCGATATGCCGGGCCAGCCATTGTTCAAGTTCGGGCGAGGATTCGGTGTAGCCGGTCTTGCCGCCGGCAACGGAGGCTTCGCGGATCATGACGGATTGGCGGCGACGCGTTGCGACGAGAACGGGTTGCGGGCAGGCGGCTCGGACACCGGTGCGCGCGGGCGCGACGGCGCGATCTCGGGATCGCCGGCCACGGTGACCGTGGCTTCGGAATACTGCCAGCGCTTCCACGCCGCCAGCACCGCGTTCGGGTATTCGGGGCGGCCGCGGCTGCCGTTGTAGCGGCCCAGCGCCAGATACAGGTCGCCCTGCTCGCGGTCCAGGTAATAGCGCAGGATGGTGCAGCCGTAGCGCAGGTTGCTCTGCAGGTGAAACAGCTTGCGCGGGTCGCTGTCGCCGATGGCGCGCACCCAGAACGGCATCACCTGCATCAGCCCGCGCGCACCGGCCGAGCTGATCGCGTACTTGCGGAAGTTGCTTTCGACCTGGACCAGGCCCAGCACCAGCGCGGGCTCCAGCCCGGCGCGCTTGGCCTCGTAGTAGGCCACCTCGATCAGTTCCACGCGCACCTGCGGCTCGGGGATGCGCGAGGCCAGGCGGGCGGACATCTCGCCCAGCCATTTCAGGTAGGCCAGGCGCTCGCCGCCGGACGCAAATACCGGCCGCGTGGGCCGGTCATCGGCAATGGCGGCGGCCAGCGCGCCGCGCACGGAATCGGCCAGGTCTTCTTCCTTTTGCGCGCCGGCGTGGGCTGCCATGGCCGCCAGGGCCAGCAGCAACCCGCCCGCGCAGCGGCGGGCGGCGTCGGTCATGCCGCGGGCGGCGCGCATGGGGCTCAGTTCGCCAGCTGGCTGCGCACGTGGCCGACCACATCGGCCACGCTGACGGCGGTGGCCTGCGCGTCGCGCCGGCCCTGGTACTCGACCTTGCCTTCCTTCAGGCCGCGGTCGCCCACCACCACACGGTGCGGCACGCCGATCAGCTCCCAGTCGGCAAACATCACGCCCGGGCGCTCGCCGCGGTCGTCCAGGATGACGTCCACGCCGGCGGCCAGCAGCTCGGCATGGATGCGGTCGGCCTCGGCCTTGACGGCTTCGGAGCGGTCGTAGCCCACCGGGCAGATCACCACCGCGAACGGCGCGATCGCGGCCGGCCAGATGATGCCGCGCTCATCGAAGTTCTGCTCGATCGCCGCGCCCAGGATACGGGTGACGCCGATGCCATAGCAGCCCATCTGCATCGGCTGGGTCTTGCCGTTCTCGTCCAGGAAGGTGGCGTTCATGGACTCGGAATAGCGCGTGCCGAGCATGAACACGTGGCCCACCTCGATGCCGCGGCAGATTTCCAGCGTGCCCTTGCCGTCCGGCGAGGCGTCGCCTGCGACCACGTTGCGCAGGTCGGCCACGATCGGCTCGGGCAGGTCGCGACCCCAGTTGACGCCGGTGTAGTGGTAGTCGCGATAGTTGGCGCCACAGACGAAGTCGCTCATGTTGGCGACGGTGCGGTCGGCCACCACCTTGACCGGCTTCTTCATGTCGATCGGGCCCAGGTAGCCCGGCGGCGAGCCGAAGGCGTCGACGATCTCGTTCTCGGTGGCAAAGCGGAAGTCGGCCAGGCCCGGCACCTTGGACGCCTTGACCTCGTTCAGTTCGTGGTCGGCACGGATCAGCAGCAGCCAGATTTCGGCGCCCGCTTCGGTATCCTTGGCCAACACGATCGACTTGACGTTGCGCTCCAGCGGGATGTTCAGGAATTCCGCCACCTGCTCGCACTTGACCTTTTCCGGGGTGAAGGTCTTGACCAGGTCTTCCTTGGGCGAGGCGCGCTCGGCAAGCAGGGGCAGCGCCTCGGCTGCCTCCATGTTGGCGGCGTAGTCCGAGGTCGGGCAGTAGACGATGGCGTCTTCGCCGGTGTCGGCGATCACATGGAACTCATGCGAGCCCGAGCCGCCGATGGCGCCGTTGTCGGCCGCCACGGCGCGGAATTCCAAGCCAAAGCGGCGAAAGATGCGCACGTAGGCGTCGTACATGTTCTCGTACGACTTGCGCAGGCCGTCCGTGTCGCGGTCGAAGGAATAGGCATCCTTCATGGTGAACTCGCGCCCGCGCATGATGCCGAAGCGCGGCCGGCGCTCGTCGCGGAACTTGGTCTGGATCTGGTAGAAATTGACCGGCAGCTGCTTGTAGCTGCGGATTTCCGAGCGGGCGATGTCGGTCACCACCTCTTCCGAGGTCGGCTGGACTGCGAAGTCGCGCTCATGGCGGTCTTTCAGGCGCAGCAGTTCGGGGCCCATCTTGTCCCAGCGGCCGGTTTCCTGCCACAGCTCGGCCGGCTGGATCACCGGCATGGACAGCTCCACCGCGCCGGCGCGGTTCATTTCCTCGCGCACGATGTTCTCCACCTTGCGGATCACGCGCAGCCCGATCGGCATGTAGTTGTAGATGCCGGCACCCAGCTTCTTGATCATGCCGGCGCGCATCATCAGCTTGTGCGAAACGATTTCCGCGTCGGCGGGCGCTTCCTTGAGGGTGGAAATGAAGAATTGCGAGGCTTTCATCCGTAATTTCTCTCTGGGCCGCTAGGTTCGGGAAAATCCGTCCCGGCAAAATCCGGGGGCCGGCGGCACTGAATTGTGTGCACGCGCCTGAAACTGCCCTTCCGCTCGGGGAAAACCAGCATCCCCCGGTCCGGGCCCGGCTGCGCGCTTCCTTTATAATCAGCGTAATTCTAAAGGATTCGAGGTGCAGTCATGCTCGATCGTGAAGGCTTTCGCCCGAACGTCGGCATCATCCTCCTCAACGCACGAAACGAGGTTTTCTGGGGCAAGCGAATCGGCGAACACTCCTGGCAGTTCCCGCAAGGTGGCATCAAGTACGGCGAAACGCCTGAACAGGCCATGTACCGCGAACTGCATGAGGAAATCGGCCTGCTTCCGGAGCACGTCAGGATCGTCGGTCGCACGCGCGACTGGCTGCGTTACGAGGTGCCGGACAAGTTCATCCGCCGCGAGATCCGCGGCCACTACAAGGGCCAGAAACAAATCTGGTTCCTGCTGCGCATGGCCGGCAGGGACTGTGATATCCATCTGCGTGCCACCGAGCACCCTGAGTTCGACGCCTGGCGTTGGAGTCATTACTGGGTGCCGCTGGAGGCGGTGATCGAGTTCAAGCGCGATGTCTACCAGCTGGCGCTGACGGAGTTGTCACGCTTCCTGAACCGGCACGCGCGTGTGCCGCTGAGTCCGTATGGCACACACGGGACGCACGGCCCCCACGGCATGCATGGCCGCCACGGCGGACCACGCAGCCAGGCGCTCAGCCGCGCCCAGCAGGCGCAGCAGGCCGACGCCGACTGCAATGCCGAGGCCGAGCACGCGACAGAGCACGATTCACCGGCAACGCCGGTTTCCACCTCACGGAGCACTGATGACTAGTTTCACCGGCCTGGGCCGCCGCGGCGGCCTGACCGCTGCCGGAATGCTGATTGCCGCGGCCAGCCTTGCGCTGGCCGGCTGCAAGACCACCGGCAAGGAAATGGCGGAGGAAGAAAGCACCTGGATCAACCCGTTCGGGGCCAAGACCTTTGAAGAGGCCAAGGCCATGCTGCCGGCGCCGCCGCAGGACGCCAACCTGATCCCGTTCACGGTGTCGGGTACCGGCTCGCTGTCGTTCGCGGTGGACGGCAAGTCGGTCTCGGTCGGCAAGGACAACGTGGTGCGCTACACGGTCGTCACCACCAGCCAGAGCGGCGCGCGCAACGTGACCTTCGAAGGCCTGCGCTGCGATGCGTTCGAGCGCAAGCTCTACGCCACGCTGCCCAAGGGCGCGACGGAATGGGTGCCCAACAGCAGCGACTACGGCGAGACCTGGCACCGCATGGAGACTGGCGTGCGCAATGCCTACGCCGCCACGCTGGCGATCGATTTCTTCTGCGAGGGCCGTACCGTGGCCGGCACCGCCGACGCCATGGTGCGCGACCTGCAATCGCGCGCGCCGCGCAAGCGCTGAAGCGCACAGCGTCGGCATGAAAAAACGGCGGGACTGCCTGGCAGCCCCGCCGTTTTCATTTCCGCCTGGCCTTTGCGCCGGGATGCCGGATCAGACCAGCACCAGGTTGTCGCGATGGATCAGTTCGGGCTCGTTCAGGTGTCCCAGCACGGACTCGATCTCGGACGAGGGCTTGCGCGCAATCAGCCGCGCCTCGGCACTGGAATAGTTGGTGATGCCGCGCGCCACCTCCTTGCCCTGGGTGTCGACGCAGGCGATTACCTCGCCACGGGCGAACTCGCCCTGCACTTCCGTCACGCCGATCGGCAGCAGCGACTTGCCGCCGCTGGTGAGCTTCTCGACCGCGCCGTTGTCGATCACGACCCGGCCGCGCAGTTGCAGGTGATCGGCCATCCATTGCTTGCGCGCCGTGAGCCGCCCGGTCGGCGCCAGCAGCTGTGTGCCGATGGCCTCGCCCGCGGCCAGTCGCTCCAGCACGTTGGCCTCGCGCCCGGAGGCGATGGTGGTGTGGGCACCGGACTTGGCCGCGCGCTTGGCCGCCAGGATCTTGGTCAGCATGCCGCCGCGCCCGATCGACGTGCCGGCGCCGCCGGCCATGGCTTCCAGCTCGGGGGTGCCGGCCAGGGCCTCGTCCACGAACTGCGCGGCCGGGTCCTTGCGCGGATCGGCGGTATACAGGCCGCGCTGGTCGGTCAGGATCACCAGCGCGTCCCCTTCGATCAGGTTGGTCACCAGCGCGCCCAGCGTGTCGTTGTCGCCGAACTTGATTTCGTCGGTGACCACGGTGTCGTTCTCGTTGATGATCGGCACCACACCCAGGGACAACAGCGTGAGCAGGGTCGAGCGGGCGTTGAGGTAGCGTTCGCGGTCGGCCAGGTCGGCGTGTGTCAGCAGCACCTGCGCGGTGCGGATGCCGTAGCGGCCGAACTGGCTTTCATAGACCTGCGCCAGGCCCATCTGGCCGACGGCGGCGGCGGCCTGCAGCTCATGGATTTCCTTCGGGCGGCGCACCCAGCCCAGGCGCTGCATGCCTTCGGCGATGGCGCCGGAGCTGACCAGCACCACTTCCTTGCCGGCTACGCGCAGCTTGGCGATCTGGGCCGCCCAGCGGGCGATGGCGTCGTGATCCAGCCCCTTGCCGTCGTTGGTGACCAGGCTGGAGCCGACTTTAACGACGATGCGCTTTGCCTGCGCGATGACCGATTGCATGAAGGGAATCCTGTCTCCCGGGCAGCCGGCGGCGGGCGCCGCGCCCGAATTGTCCGTGGGTATTCTTCTGTGGTGGGGCGCCAGCGGCGGCCCCGGCTTATGCCTCGCCCTGCCCCTGGTCGACGTTGTGCAGCCGCTCGTCCAGGCGGATGTCCGGCTCGGCCAGCGCCGCGGCCTCTGCGGCCTTGATCGCCAGCAGGTGATCCTTGATCGCGTAGATCAGCTCGCGGCAGCCTTCGCCGGTCAGCGCCGAAATCTGGAACACCGGCCCCTTCCACTTGTAACGCTTGATGAAATCCTTCACGCGGGCGGCGCGCTCTTCCCCGGGAACCACGTCGAGCTTGTTCAGCACCAGCCAGCGCGGCTTGTCGTACAGGGTTTCGTCGTACTTCTTCAGCTCGTTGACGATGGCCTTGGCCTCAGCCACCGGGTCGACTGCCTCGTCGAACGGCGCCAGGTCGACGATATGCAGCAGCAGGCCGGTGCGCTGCAGGTGGCGCAGGAACTGGTGGCCCAGGCCCGCGCCTTCGGCGGCGCCTTCGATCAGGCCGGGAATGTCGGCGACCACGAACGATTGCTCATGGTCCACGCGCACCACGCCCAGGTTCGGGTGCAGCGTGGTGAACGGATAGTCCGCCACCTTCGGACGCGCGTTGGAGATATGCGAGATAAAGGTCGACTTGCCGGCGTTGGGCATGCCCAGCAGGCCGACGTCGGCCAGCACCTTGAGTTCAAGCTTGAGCATGCGTCGCTCGCCCGGCTTGCCGTCCACCTGCTGGCGCGGCGCGCGGTTGGTACTGGACTTGAAATGCAGGTTGCCCCAGCCGCCCATGCCGCCTTCGGCCAGGCACACGCGCTGGCCGTGCTCGGTCAGGTCGGCGATGACTTCGCCGGTGTCCATGTCGGTGATCAGCGTGCCCACCGGCATGCGCAGCGAGATGTCCTCGCCGGCGGCGCCGTAGCAGTCGGAGCCGCGGCCATTCTCGCCGTTGCGGGCCACGTGCTTCCTGGCGTAGCGGAAGTCGATCAGGGTATTGATGTTGCGGTCCGCCACGGCGAACACGCTGCCGCCGCGGCCGCCATCGCCACCATCCGGGCCGCCGAAGGGCACAAACTTCTCGCGCCGGAACGAGGCGCTGCCATTGCCGCCGTTGCCGGCGATGGCTTCGATTCGGGCTTCGTCTATGAACTTCATGATGATGGGTTTCCGTGATGGATCGGCGGATCAGCGGCTGGAAGCCTCCAACCGGGCTGGCGAACTGACATTGTCGCCAGAAAAGAAAAGGCCCCGCAAGCGTTGCGGGGCCTTCATCCTGCAAAGGCTGTTATCAGGCCGCCGGAACGACGCTGACTTGCTGCTTCTTGGCAGGGCCCTTGACGGCGAACTGCACGTGGCCGTCCACCAGGGCAAACAGCGTGTGGTCCTTGCCCACGCCGACGTTGTCGCCGGCATGCACGCGGGTACCGCGCTGGCGGATGATGATGCCGCCGGCGTTGATGGCCTGGCCACCAAACACCTTCACGCCCAGACGCTTCGATTCGGAATCACGGCCGTTCCGCGTGGAACCGCCGCCTTTTTTCTGTGCCATGTCTTACTCCTGTCGCTTTACCTGGTTACGCTCGATCGATCAGGCAACGATCGCTTCGATGCGCAGTTCGGTGTAATTCTGACGATGGCCTTGACGCTTCTGGTAGTGCTTGCGACGGCGCATCTTGAAGATCTTCACTTTGTCGTGACGACCTTGGGAGATAACGGTAGCCTTGACGGAAGCCCCGCTAACCAGCGGCGTACCAAACTTGATTTGGTCGCCGGCGCCCACTGCGAGCACCTGGTCGAGCGTGATTTCTGCGCCAATGTCTGCCGGTATCTGTTCTACTTTCAGTTTTTCGCCAGCAGCAACCTTGTATTGCTTGCCGCCGGTTTTTACGACCGCGTACATTGTCGAACCTCTCGGATGTGAATAAAACGCCGTATGCCGGCACTGGCGCATCCTGCGCGGCCGGTCAATTGCACGGCCTGGCGTCTGGATGGGCTCACTGCGGCCCGGTTATCTCCCGCCGGCCAGAACCCGCAAAGCGAGCGCAGCTACCGGAGGAAACCGGGAATTGTAAACGAGATCAGGGAAAAGCGCAAAGAAAACAGGCACATAGCCTGCGTGCGGCGGCATCGCCACAAAGGAACCGCGCCCTGGCTCAGGTCAGGTCGGCGAGCAGGAATCCCGCCAGCGCCGCAAAGGCCACCCAAAGGGCAGTGCGGCGCAGGTGGCGGCGAGGAACAGACTTGTTCATGGCTGCATTATAGATGCGCGCCTTGCGAACACCCTGAGCGCATACCCTGAGCACGAATCTTTAGAAGAGCCCCATAAGTAGAACGCCACGCGCATCGCATATAATCGTCCGGTTTTGCGTAACGGTGATCATCTTGTCCCAGCCTTCCGCCACTGCCTTGCTTGCCCCGGTCGCTGCAGACATGCGCGCGGTCGATGCTGTTATCCGCCAGCGGCTGTCTTCTGAAGTCCCCCTGATCGAGCAGATCGGCGAATACATCATCGGTGCCGGCGGCAAGCGCCTGCGCCCGGTGATCCTGCTGCTGACGGCGCGCGCGATGGGTTACGACGGCAATCGCCACCATGAGCTGGCCGCCGTGGTGGAGTTCATCCACACCGCCACCCTGCTGCACGACGACGTGGTCGACGAGTCCGAGCTGCGGCGCGGGCGTGATACCGCCAATGCCGTGTTCGGCAACGCCGCCAGCGTGCTGGTGGGCGACTTCCTCTATTCGCGCGCGTTCCAGATGATGGTCGATGCCGGCAGCATGCGCATCATGGAGATCCTGTCCAACGCGACCAACGTGATCGCCGAGGGCGAGGTCCTGCAGCTGCTGAACATGCACGACCCCGACGTCACCGTCGAGCGCTACCTGCAGGTGATCCGCTACAAGACCGCCAAGCTGTTCGAGGCCGCCGCGCAACTCGGCGCCGTGCTGGCCGGCGCCGACGCCCAGATGGAAGAAGCCGCGGCAGAGTATGGCCGCCGCATCGGCACCGCCTTCCAGCTGATCGACGACATGCTGGACTACACCGCCAGCGCCGAGCAGATGGGCAAGAACGCCGGCGACGACCTGCGCGAAGGCAAGCCCACCCTGCCCCTGCTGCACCTGCTGGAACACGGCACGCCCGAGCAGCGCCAACTGGCGCGCGACGCCATCGTGCAAGGCGGCACCGAGCATTTCGACGCCGTGTTCGCCGCGATCCACGCCAGCGGCGCGCTGGACGTCACCTTCGAAGCGGCACGGCGCGAGGCCGAAGCCGCCGAACAGGCAGCACGGCAGTTCCCGCCGTCGGAACTGAAGGAAACCCTGATCCAGCTCTGCGCGTTCTCATTGCAACGGCAGTCCTGACGCAACCGCGGGGAAGGCAGCGGAAGCGGGCTGAACGGCGATTTTCCTCGCCCTCTTCCATTCCCTAAAAAACGCTGCTAAACTTACATTCTTTGCTGCAGACGGTCAGACGTTTGCCAGCAAACCAAATCGGGGTGTAGCTTAGCCTGGTAGAGCGCTACGTTCGGGACGTAGAGGCCGGAGGTTCGAATCCTCTCACCCCGACCAGATTTAAAAGGCCGAACCAACGTCAGTTGGTTCGGCCTTTTGTCTTTCTGCCCCCTCCCGCCCTCCGGCAACTCATCCCTTGATCGCCTTGCGCTGACGCTTGAATGCCTTCAGGTCGGCCGCGGAGAACAGCTGGCTACGCCCACTTCCGCATGAGGCGCCAGCTTGCCCGTCGCGCACCCTCCGCCGGAAGGTGGCAATTGAAACTTCGAGGTATTCAGCCGCCTCCGCGGCGGTGAAGTCTGCTTCAGCGAGGTGGCCAAAGACTTCCTCGTGCGAGAAGTTCTCGTCCTTGAAAGCCTGCTCGCCCGCCAGCGTGAAGAACTTGACGCGCTCCTGCGCGGGCATCTTGCTGACGGCCTTCATCAGGTCTTCTGCGGTCATGATGGTCATCTTTCTCTCCCTCTCTCAAAAGGACACCACCCCGCGCGCAAGGCAGCTGCCTGAAACGCCCCTTCTTCCCCGCGCAAGTAGGGTTGCGCCCGTGTCGCGCAAACGCCAACACCACGCCCGCATCGGCTTTACAAAAAGTGACCCCGGCGGCAAACTGCCCCGATCCGGGGACGTGGGTCCGTCCGCCCCCGCCTGCGTGGCATCCGCCACCGCCTAACCGCACCGCACAGCGCACCTGCCATGACACTCGGTCTTGCCCTGGCCCAGAGCCGGCGTATCGCGCCCGCCCTGCTTGCTCAGCTGGAGCAGGCCGCGCGTGAAAAGCAGTCGCAGCTGATCGACGAGATCGTCGGCAGCGGCACCATGAGCGCGCACGACCTGGCGCTGTTTGCCGCGGACAAGTACCAGCTGCCGCTGCTAGACCTGGCCCAGTACAACCTGACCAAGGTGCCGCCGGCGCTGGCCGGCAACCGTGAATTCCACGCGCACCGGTTGCTGCCGCTGGGCCGGCGCGAGAACCGGCTGGTGCTGGCGATGTCCGACCCGTCCAACCAGGCCGGGCTGGATGCGATCAAGGAAAAGTACAAGCTGCCGGTCGAAGCGGTGGTGGTCGAGCACGACAAGCTGATGAAGCACGTGCGCTCCGCCGGCGAGGCCCTGGGCACGCTCAAGAACATCTCGCCGGTGCAGGCCGAGCGCAAGATGATCGAATACGATCCGGTGGCCGCGGCCGGCAACCAGCGCAACCGCACCACCGCCGACAATATCGACGACGCCCCGGTGGTGCGCTTCCTGCAGAAGCTGCTGACCGAGGCCTTCCACCGCGGCGCGTCCGACCTGCACTTCGAGCCGTTCGAGACCTTCTACCGCGTCCGCTTCCGCGTGGACGGGGTGCTGCAGGAAGTTGCACGCCCGCCGCTGGATATCCGCGACAAGATCGCCACCCGCATCAAGGTGCTGTCGCGCTTGGACATTTCTGAAAAGCGCGTGCCGCAGGACGGCCGCATGAAGCTGCTGATTGCCCTGCCCAAGGACAAGGACGCCAAGGAGACGGTCGAGCGGGCAGTGGATTTCCGCGTGTCGACGCTGCCGACGCTGTTCGGCGAGAAGATCGTGATGCGGATCCTGGAATCTTCGTCCGACAAGCTCGACATCGACCAGCTCGGCTATGAGCCCGAGCAGAAGGCGCTGCTGCTAGACGTGATCAAGCGCCCCTACGGCATGGTGCTGGTGACCGGCCCCACCGGCAGCGGCAAGACGGTGTCGCTGTACACCTTCCTGAACCTGCTGAACCAGGGCGACATCAATATCTCCACCGCGGAAGACCCGGCCGAAATCCAGCTGCCCGGCATCAACCAGGTCAACGTCAACGACAAGGCGGGCCTGACCTTTGCCGCGGCCCTGCGTTCGTTCCTGCGGCAGGACCCGGACATCATCATGGTCGGCGAAATCCGCGACCTGGAAACCGCCGACATCTCGATCAAGGCCGCGCAGACCGGTCACCTGGTGTTGTCGACGCTGCACACCAACGATGCGCCGACCACGCTGACGCGGTTGATGAACATGGGCGTGGCGGCCTTCAATATTGCGTCGAGCGTGCTGATGATCACCGCGCAGCGGCTGGCGCGGCGGCTGTGTACCTGCAAGCGCGAGGGCGAGGGCGAGATCCCGCGCGAGGCGCTGCTGGAGGCGGGCTTCCGCGAACAAGACCTGGACGGCAGCTGGCAGCCCTACCACCCGGTCGGCTGCGAGCGCTGCAACGGCACCGGCTACAAGGGCCGCTGCGGCATCTACCAGGTCATGCCGATCACCGAGGCCATGCAGGAGATCATCCTGACGCACGGCACGGCACTGCAGATCGCCGAGCAGGCGCGCAAGGACGGCGTGCTATCGTTGCGCGAAGCGGGGCTGCTGAAGGTGAAGCAGGGCGTCACGTCACTCGAAGAAGTGCTGGCGACAACGAATACTTAGGGAAGCAGGACAGGCGGGGCAAGACACAACGTAAATACAAGACGCAGAACAAGCGTCATTTACATCGGGGGTCAATATCATGGCGACGCGTGCACCAGCGGCGGGCGCCCGGACGGCGGCACCGTCACGGGCAAAATCAGGGAAGGGGCGCAAGGCACCCACCCAGTACATCTTTGAGTGGGAAGGCAAGGACCGCAAGGGCAAGACCTTCACCGGCGAACTGCGCGCCGAGAACCAGGCGGAGGTCACCGCCACGCTGCGCAAGCAGGGCCTGACCATCGTCAAGTTGAAGAAGCGCAAGGCCGCGCGCGGGCGCAAGATCACCGAGAAGGACATCGCCTACTTCACCCGGCAGCTGTCGACCATGCTCAAGGCCGGCATTCCGCTGCTGCAGTCGATCGACATCATCGCGCGTGGCCACGTGAACCCCAACTTCACCCAGCTGCTGTCCGACATCCGCTTCGACATCGAGGCCGGCAGCAGCATGGCCGCGGCATTCCGGCGCCATCCGAAGTACTTCGATACGCTGTACTGCAACCTGATCGATGCCGGCGAACAGGGCGGTATCCTGGACTCGCTGCTGGAGCGCCTGTCGCTCTACATGGAAAAGACCATCGCGCTGAAAGGCCAGATCAAGTCGGCGATGATCTATCCGATCGCGGTGCTGACGGTGGCCTTTGCCGTGACCGTGATCCTGATGCTGTTCGTGATCCCGGCGTTCAAGGGCGTGTTCTCCAGCTTCGGCGCCAACCTGCCGGCGCCGACGCTGCTGGTGATCGCCATCTCGGACTTCTTTGTCCAGTACTGGTACCTGGTGATCGGGGTGCCGGTGGCCGCCATCTCCTTCTACCTGCGCTCGCTGAAGAAATCGGAGAAGGTGCAGCGCGTCACCGACCGCGCGCTGCTGAAGCTGCCGATCTTCGGCAGCCTGTTCCGCAAGGCCGTGATCGCGCGCTGGACCCGCACGCTGGCCACCATGTTCGCCGCCGGCACCCCGCTGGTGGAGTCGATGGAGTCCGTGGCCGGCGCGGCCGGCAACTGGGTCTACTACGACGCCACGCGCGAGATCGAGCAATCGGTGCGCATCGGCACCAGCCTGACCAACGCGATGCAGGCCACCCATGTGTTCGACAACATGGTGCTGCAGATGACGCAGATCGGTGAGGAGTCCGGCGCGCTGGACAACATGCTGCTGAAGGTGGCGGAGTTCTACGAGCGCGAGGTCGACGATGCCGTGGCCGCGATCTCCAGCCTGATCGAGCCGCTGATCATCGTGGTGCTAGGTGTGCTGATCGGCGGCATGGTGGTGGCGATGTACCTGCCGATCTTCAAGCTGGGACAGGTGGTGTAAGCGATGTTGTCTGCGTGGTCTGCTTCTCCGTATCCGACCGGTGGCGCGCCGCTGGTGGAGGCACTGGCGGCGCTGCCGCCCGCCTTTCTGGTGGCTGCCGCGGCGCTGCTCGGGCTGGTGGTCGGCAGCTTCCTCAACGTGGTCATCCACCGGATGCCGCGCATGATGGAGCGCGACGAGGCCAACTATATCGCCGAGCTGCGCGGCGACCCGCTGCCCCACCCCGGCCGCTACAACCTGATGGTGCCGCGCTCGGCCTGCCCGCATTGCGGCCACGCGATTGCACCCTGGGAGAACGTGCCGGTGCTGAGCTACCTGTTCCTGCGCGGGCGCTGCTCGGCATGCAAGGCGCCGATCAGTGTGCGCTATCCGCTGGTCGAGCTGGCCTGTGGCGTGCTGAGCGCGCTGGTGGCGTGGCGCTTCGGCCCCGGCGGACAGGCCCTGGCCGCGCTGGTGCTGGTGTGGGCGCTGCTGGCGCTGACCATGATCGATGCCGATACGCAACTGTTGCCGGACCAGATCACCCTGCCGCTGCTGTGGCTGGGCCTGCTGCTGAACCTGGGCGGCGTCTTCGTGGCGCTGCCCGACGCCGTGATCGGCGCGGCTGCCGGCTACCTGGTGCTGTGGACGGCCTACTGGCTGTTCCGGCTCGTGCGCGGCAAGGAAGGCATGGGCTTTGGCGACTTCAAGCTGATGGCGGCACTGGGCGCCTGGTTCGGCTGGCAGGCGCTGCCGGCGCTGGTGCTGCTGTCGTCGGTGGTCGGCGTGCTGTTCGGGCTGGCCAATATTGTGCTGCGCCGCCAGGAACGCGACACGCCCTTCCCGTTCGGACCCTTCATCGCGCTGGCCGGGGTGGTGGTGCTGCTGTTCGGCCCCGGCGTGCTGCCGCTGTTTGCATGGCCCTGACGGTGTCCGACGATATCCGCTGAAGCTGGTATCGTTGCGGCAACATCGTCAACAGAGCCTCACATGCTGGAAATCGGACTGACCGGCGGCATCGGCAGCGGCAAGACCCGCGTGGCCGACATGTTTGCCGCGCGCGGTGCCGCGATCATCGACACCGACCTGCTCGCGCACGAGATCACCGCCCCGGGCGGGCGCGCCATCCCGGCGCTGGTCGAGGCCTTCGGCCCGGCCTGCCTGCGCCCCGACGGCGCCATGGACCGCGACGCGATGCGCGCACTGGTGTTTGCCGACCCCGCAGCCAAGGCACGGCTTGAAGCCATCGCCCACCCGCTGATCCGTGCGCTGACCACCGAGCGCGCCCACGCGATCCGCGATGCCGGCGAGCATCCCTACCTGATCTACGTGGTGCCGCTGCTGGTGGAATCGGGCTCATGGCGCGAGCGCGTGGGCCGCGTGCTGGTGGTGGACTGCACCGAGGCCACCCAGGTGGCGCGCGTGATGGCGCGCAACGGCTTCAGCCGCGAGCAGGTGCAGGCCATCATGGCCAGACAGGCCACCCGCGCCGCGCGCCTGGCATGTGCCGACGACGTCATCGACAACGACGGCCCGGTGGAGGCGCTGGTGGACCAGGTCGACCGGCTCGACCGCTACTATCGTGAACTGTCGGCGGCGGCCAGGGTCCATCCATAACGCGCAACCCGGCGCGCCAGCGCATGGCATCATGCACGCGACATTGTCCTCGGCCCTTGTCTCGCATAGAATGCGCTGGAATATGCGGGGAAATCACCGCATACTGCCGGTAACCGCCTGCCATATATCGCCCCTTCCGGCATTTCCCGGGCCTCATTCTGCACCGGGCCGCTCCTGAAAGCGCCCGACGCCCTGCACGGACATTGCACTTGATTCTGTACGAATACCCTTTCAACGAACGCATCAGGACACTCCTGCGCCTGGAGGACCTGTTCGATCGGCTGGAATACTTTCTCGGCCAGGATCATGCCCACCAGCATCATGTCGCGCTGACCACGCTGTTCGAGATCATCGACGTGGCCGGCCGCGCCGACCTCAAGACCGACCTGATCAAGGAACTGGAACGCCAGCGCCAGGCACTGGCGCCGCTGCGCGCCAGCCCGCAGATCGACCAGGAGGCACTGGACGCCATCATCGGCGAGATCGAGCAAGGCATCGCCATGCTCAACCAGACCGTGGGCAAGGCCGGCCAGCTGCTGGCCGACAACGAGTGGCTGACCAGCATCCGCAGCCGCGCGATCATCCCCGGCGGCACCTGCGAGTTCGACCTGCCGGCCTACTATGCCTGGCAGCACCGCCCCGCCGAAGACCGCCGCGCCGATATCCTGAAGTGGGTACGTCCGCTGCTGTCACTGCGCATGGGCACCACCATCGTGCTGCGCCTGCTGCGCGAAGCCGGCCAGAGCGGCAAGGTGATCGCCACCGGCGGCAGCTACCAGCAGATGCTGTCCGGACGCAGCTACCAGCTGATGCAGGTCTACCTGGATGACTCGCTGCTGGCCTTCATCCCCGAGATGAGCGCCAACAAGTACATGCTGTGGGTGCGCTTTACGCAGCAGGACGGCGACCTGCGTCCGCGCTCGGTCGATGCGGATATCCCGTTCCTGCTGAAACTCTGCAATTTCTGAAGCCTGCGCTGAACGCTATGCCTGCTGTCGTCAAATGCCCCACCTGCGGCACCGAGGTGGCCTGGGTGCCCGACAACAAATTCCGCCCCTTCTGTTCCGAGCGCTGCAAGCAGATCGATCTCGGCGCCTGGGCGTCCGAGAAATACGTGATTGGCGGCAAGCCGGGCGAAACCTCCGCCGACCAGCCTGAAGACGAGGACGACTGAAGCGCCCTCGCCTTCAGCGCCCCCCCCTGGTTCAGTGCGCCGCCGCCAGCACGCGGCGGTAGAAGCCCACGCACACCAGTGCGAACACCGCCAGGCCCAGCCACTGCGCGGTCGCTTCAAACCCGGCCCCGACCAGCGCCAGCGGCGCATCCTTGCCCGACAGGCCGATCACCGCGGCCAGCATCACGCCGACCAGGCTTTCCCCCACGATCAGGCCCGAGGCCAGCAGCGTGCCGCGCCGCTCGGCATGTTCCAGCGCCAGCTTGACGTCGTCGCCGCGCGCGGTGGCGCGGCGGCGTTCGCTGCGCAGCAGGAGCCACGACAGCACCGCGCCCACCACCAGCGCCGAGCTGATGGTCGACGGCAGGTAGATGCCGATGCCCACCGCCAGCACCGGCAGCCGCGCCGCGCCGCGGCGGCGGCGCAGCATCTCGTCGATGGCGATCAGCACCACGCCCAGCCCGATGCCGATCAGGATCATGGTCCAGTTGAGCTGGTGGGTGAAGATGCCGGTGGCGATCGCGGTCATCAGCGTCGCCTGCGGCGCGGCCAGCGCCTGGTTGGGGTCCATGCCCGCACGCGGCAGCGCGCCGGCGAAGCCATAGGCGCTGTAGAGCAGTTCCAGCACCGGCGGGATCACCGCGGCGCCGACCACGCAGCCGATCAGCAGCGCCACCTGCTGACGCCACGGCGTGGCGCCGACCAGCCAGCCGGTCTTCAGGTCCTGCAGGTTGTCATTGGCGATGGATGCGACCGCCACCACCGCCGAGGTGGTAAAGATCGCCAGCGCAATCGAGAACTTGCTGCCCTCGGGCGTGGCCAGCAGCCCGTCGGCCTTGCCCGCCACCAGGATCAGCAGCGACACCAGGATCACCGCGATGATGCCGATGCCCGAGATCGGGCTGGCCGACGAGCCCACCAGCCCCGCCATATAGCCGCACGCCGCCGCCACCAGGAAGCCGAAGATAAAGGCGAATACCACCGCGTAGATCACCAGGCGCCAGCGTGCGCCGCCATCGAGCGGCGCCGGCGCGAGGAATCAGGCGAATACCGTCACCAGCACCGCCAGCAGCCCCAGCATCACCAGCCCGATCCATTTGGCCGGCATATCCTGCTGCGTGCGCGGCATCTTGCCCTGCCCCGCCGGCCCGCCCTGCAGCGCGCCGAACGAGGCGCGGATACCGTACAGCATCGGCCCGGCCAGCGACAGCAGCGTCCAGATCGCGGCGATGCCGATGGTGCCGGCGCCGATAAAGCGCGCCTGCTGGCTCCACACCATGGTGCCGAAGGCCGACAGCGTGGCGCCGTCCGGGCGCGGCGTGATGGCCGTCAGCCACGGCACCGCGACGCCCCAGGTCAGCACCAGCCCGAGCAGCATGGCCAGCCCGCCGACGATGCCGACCAGGTAGCCCGCGCCCACCAGCGCCAGCGAGAAGCCCATCGACAGCCTCACCACCGAGGCCCCGGCCGACAGCCAGAAGTTGGCGCCCTCGGCCAGCAGGCGCAGCCCGCCGGCGGCAAAGCTGAACAGCCCCGCCACCAGGCCGCCGGCCATCAGGTCGGCCAGGCCGGTCGCCTGGGGCTTCTGGCCCGGCGCGGCCTGGTCCGGCGCGGCGCTGCCCACGCGCAGGATTTCCGCCGCGGCCACGCCCTCCGGATAGGGCAGCTCGCTCTGCACCACCATCGCGTGGCGCAGCGGGATGCTGAACACCACGCCCAGCATGCCGCCGGCCGCGCAGATCGCCAGCGTCTGCCAGAACGGGAAGCCCTGCCAGTGGCCCAGCATCACCAGGCCCGGCAGGATAAAGATGATCGACGACAGGGTGCCCGCGGCCGAGGCCTGCGTCTGCACCATGTTGTTTTCCAGGATGTTGGCGCCGGGGAAGAGCCGCAGCACGGCCATCGAGATCACGGCCGCCGGGATCGCCGACGAGAAGGTCAGGCCGACCTTCAGGCCCAGGTAGATGTTGGAGGCGGTGAACACGACCGTGATCAGCGCACCGAGGATGATGCCGCGCAGGGTCAGTTCGGGCAGGGAAACGTCGTCGGCGATACGATCGACACGTAGCATGCAGGTTCCTTTCCTGTGGATCAGGGCCTGGTCAGGCCCTGGCGGCGCGCAAGCGGGCGCCGCGGCCGCTTGCCCGACAGCAGGAATGGCAGGGTCAGCCGTTGCCCGATTCCTCGGCCAGCCACTCCACCACGGGAATGGTGGCCGGCAGCAGCGGCCCCACCGTCACCGGCGTGCGCTGCCACGAGAAGGCCTGGCCTTCGCGGCCGACGGGGTCGCCCCGCCAGTCGGTGACCTTGCAGAAATACAGCCGCACATAGGCGTGCGGGTAGTCATGTTCCAGGATGTGCCAACGCTCGCATTGCGTGACATCAAGACCCAGCTCTTCATGCAGCTCGCGGGCGAGTGCCGCCTCTACCGACTCGCCCGGCTCCAGCTTGCCGCCTGGGAATTCCCAGTAGCCCTCGTAGGGCTTGCCGGCCGGGCGCTGCGCCAGCAGGAAGCGTCCGTCGGGCTGCACCAGCACGCCGACCGCCACCTCGGTCACCTTGCGCGGCGGGTTGCCACCGGTCTGCGCGGGGTTCTGCGTGGCCGCGCTCATGCCTTGGCGTCTCCGGCGACATCGGCAATATAGGGCTTGCCATGCTTGCCGCCCCAGTCGCGCGCAAACTGCCAGGCCACGCGGCCCGAGCGCGAGCCGCGCTCCAGTGCCCACACCAGCGCGTCTCCGCGCGCCGCGGCGATGTCCTCGTCGGTGCAGCCGAAGTGCCTGAGCCAGTGGCCGACAATGGCCAGGTACTCATCCTGCTTGGGCGGGTAGAACGACAGCCACAGCCCGAAGCGCTCGGACAGCGAGATCTTCTCTTCCACCACTTCGCCGGGATGGATCTCGCCATCGTCGGTGTGGCGGTAGGTCTCGTTGTCCTTCATGTACTCCGGCAGCAGGTGCCGGCGGTTGGAGGTGGCGTAGATCAGCACGTTGTCCGACTGCGCCGCCACCGAGCCGTCCAGCGCCGACTTGAGCGACTTGTAGCCCGACTCGCCCTCTTCGAACGACAGGTCGTCGCAGAAGATCACGAAGCGCTCGGGGCGCTGCGCAACCAGCTCGACGATATCGCCGAGGTCGCCCAGGTCATCCTTGTCCACCTCAACCAGCCGCAGCCCGTCCTTGACGAAGGCATTGAGGCAGGCCTTGATCAGCGATGACTTGCCGGTGCCGCGCGCGCCGGTCAGCAGCACGTTGTTGGCCGGCAGCTTGCCCACGAACTGGCGCGTATTGCCGACGATGGCATCCTTCTGGCGCTCGATATTCTTCAGGTCGTCCAGGTGGATCGGCGGCAGCTGGCGCACCGGCTGCAGGTAGCCGATATTGCCGAACAGGCTCTGCCGCTTGCGCCAGCGGAACGCCACGGCCTCCTGCCAGTCGGCGTCGCTCAGTTGCGGCGGCAGCCATTGTTCGAGTCGGGCGAGGAAGTTGTCGAGGCGGGCGGCGAGGTCAGACATGGCAGGGGCGATGACAGTAGAGGGTTGGCTTATGCCAATTGTTTTGGCTCCCTCTCCCCTCAGCGGGAGAGGGGAGCAAACCAGCGATGCTTAAGAACGGTAGTCGGCGTTGATCGACACGTAGTCGTGCGACAGGTCGCAGGTCCAGACCGTCGCTTCGGCCTTGCCGCGGCCGAGCGCGATGCGCACGGTGATCTCGGCCTGCTTCATCACGCGCTGGCCGTCTTCCTCGCGGTAGTCGGGGTTGCGGCCGCCGTCGCGGGCCACCCAGACATCGTCCAGCCACAGGTTGACGCGGTCGACGTCGAGGTCGTTCACGCCGGCGTAGCCGACCGCGGCCAGGATGCGGCCCAGGTTGGGGTCCGACGCATAGAACGCGGTCTTGACCAGCGGCGAGTGCGCCACCGCATAGGCGATCTGGCGGCACTCGGCCACGTCCTTGCCGCCTTCGACGCGGATGGTCATCAGCTTGGTGGCGCCCTCGCCGTCGCGCACGATCATCTGCGCCAGCTCCTGCGCCAGCGCGGTCACTGCGTCGCGCAGCGCCTCGAAGGCCGGGCCTTCGGTGCGGTCGACCACGGCGCCGGACTTGCCCGTCGCGATCAGCACGAACGAGTCGTTGGTCGAGGTATCGCCGTCAATGGTGATGCTGTTGAACGAATGGTCGGCGGCGTAGGAGACCAGCGCCTGCAGCACCGGCTGGGCCACGGCGGCGTCCATGGCGATAAAGCCGAGCATGGTCGCCATGTTCGGGCGGATCATGCCGGCGCCCTTGCTGATGCCCGACAGCGTCACGGTCTTGCCGTCGATCTGCACCGTGCGCGACGCGGCCTTGGGCTGCGTGTCGGTGGTCATGATGGCTTCGGCGGCGGCCAGCCAGTTGTCCGGCTTCGCGTTGGCGATGGCGGCGGGCAGGCCGGCCACCAGGCGGTCAACCGGCAGCGGTTCCAGGATCACGCCGGTCGAGAACGGCAGCACCTGCTCGGTGGCCATGCCCAGTTGCGCGGCCAGCGCGTCGCAGCTGGCGCGGGCATTGGCCAGGCCCGGCTCGCCGGTGCCGGCATTGGCATTGCCGGTGTTGACCACCAGCGCGCGGATGCCCTTGCCAGCGGCAAGGTGCTCGCGGCAGACCTGCACCGGCGCGGCGCAGAAGCGGTTGCTGGTGAAGACGCCGGCCACGGTGCTGCCTTCGGCCACGCGCACCACCAGCACGTCCTTGCGGTTGGCCTTGCGGATGCCCGCCTCGGCCCAGCCCAGCTCCACGCCGGCGACGGATTTCAGGTTCTCTGCCTGGGGCAGCGGAAGATTGACGGGCATGTGGACTCCTCTTTCCTGCTTGCGTTATCTGCTTGCGGCTTCTGCTCGCAACTTGCTTGTCATCAGACGAACATGCCCGCTAAGGGCGGGCATGTCGTTTCCATTCGCGTCACGCCGTGCGACGGGCGCGACCTCATACCGGTGCGCGACTCAGCTGAGCCTGCCGTGGCACTGCTTGAACTTCTTGCCCGAGCCGCACGGGCACGGGTCGTTGCGGCCGACCTTGGGCATGCCCGCCAGCGCCAGCTCGGCGGCGGCCATGGCCGCACCGGTGCGCGGCGACGGCGCTTCCTCGACCGGCTCTCGCCCTTCGGCGAACTCGTCGTGCTTGTACTGGACGTTCTCCAGGTGCGACAGGCCTTCCTCGATCTCTTCCGAAGCCTGCTCCAGTTCTTCCGGCGACTGGATCTGCACGTTGAAGGTCACGCGCGTGACTTCGCTCTTGATCAGGTCCAGCAAACGCGCGAACAGCTCGAACGACTCGCGCTTGTATTCCTGCTTGGGATCCTTCTGCGCATAGCCGCGCAGGTGGATGCCCTGGCGCAGGTGGTCCAGCGCGGCCAGGTGCTCGCGCCAGTGCGTGTCGATGCTCTGCAGCATGACCGAGCGCTCGAAGCCGGCGAACGACTCGCGGCCGACCATCGCGACCTTGCTGCCGTAGCGCTCCGCGGCCGCCTTCATGATCAGGTTGAGCAGCTCTTCGTCCTCGATGCTCTGCGCGCCCTCGATGGTCTGCGCCAGCGGCACTTCCAGGCCCCAGTCCTCGCGCAGGCGCGTTTCCAGGCCGGCGATGTTCCACTGCTCTTCCATGGTGTCGGCCGGCACGTGGTCGCGGAACAGCTCAACCAGCACGCTCTCGCGCAGGTTGGTCACCATGTCGCCGACATCCTGGGCTTCCAGCACGTCGTTGCGCAGCTTGTAGATTTCCTTGCGCTGGTCGTTGGCAACGTCGTCGTACTGCAGCAGCTGCTTGCGGATGTCGAAGTTGCGGCCTTCGACTTTGCGCTGCGCCGACTCGATCGAGCGCGTGACGATGCCGGCCTCGATCGGCTCGCCCTCGGGCATCTTCAGGCGTTCCATGATGGCGCGCACGCGGTCGCCGGCGAAGATGCGCAGCAGCTGGTCGTCCAGCGACAGGTAGAAGCGCGACGAACCCGGGTCGCCCTGGCGGCCGGCACGGCCGCGCAACTGGTTGTCGATACGGCGCGATTCATGGCGCTCGGTGCCGACGATATGCAGGCCGCCGGCGGTCTTGACCTGCTCGTGCAGCGAATGCCACTCATCCTCGAGCTGCTTGATGCGCGCGGCCTTCTCGGCGTCGGACAGGTTCGGATCCGCCTCGATAAAACCGGATTGCTTCTCCACATTGCCGCCCAGCACGATGTCGGTACCGCGACCGGCCATGTTGGTGGCAATGGTGATCATCTTGGGGCGGCCGGCCTGGGCCACGATCTCGGCTTCGCGTGCGTGCTGCTTGGCGTTGAGCACCTGGTGCGGCAGTTGTTCGCGATCGAGCAGGCCCGACAGGTATTCCGAGGTCTCGATCGAGGTGGTGCCCACCAGCACCGGCTGGCCACGCTCGTAGCAGTCGCGGATATCGCGCACCACGGCGTCGTAGCGCTCCTTGCCGGTCTTGTAGATCTGGTCCTGCTGGTCCTTGCGCTGGGCCGGGCGGTTGGTCGGGATCACCACCACTTCCAGGCCGTAGATCTCCTGGAACTCATACGCTTCGGTGTCAGCCGTGCCGGTCATGCCGGCCAGCTTGCTGTACATGCGGAAGTAGTTCTGGAAGGTGATCGTCGCCAGCGTCTGGTTCTCTTGCTGGACGGTGACACCTTCCTTGGCCTCCACGGCCTGGTGCAGGCCGTCGGACCAGCGGCGGCCGGTCATCAGGCGGCCGGTGAACTCGTCGACGATCACGACTTCGTCGTTCTGCACCACGTAGTGCTGGTCGCGATGGAACAGGCTGTGCGCGCGCAGGGCCGCGTACAGGTGGTGCATCAGCGTGATGTTCTGCGGCGCGTATAGCGATTCGCCCTCGCCGATCAGGCCCTGCTGCGACAGGATCTCTTCGGCCTTCTCGTGGCCGGCTTCGGTCAGGTAGACCTGGTGGCCCTTCTCGTCGACGTAGTAGTCGCCCGGCTTCTCCACGCCGGTGCCATCGGCCTTCTCTTCACCGATCTGGCGCTCGAGCAGCTTGGGGATGCCGTTCATGCGCTGGTACAGGTCGGTCTGGTTCTCAGCCTGGCCGGAGATGATCAGCGGGGTGCGGGCCTCGTCGATCAGGATCGAGTCCACTTCATCGACGATGGCGTAGTTGAGCGGGCGCTGCACGCGCTGCGACGGGTCGTAGACCATGTTGTCGCGCAGGTAGTCGAAGCCGAACTCGTTGTTGGTGCCGTAGGTGATGTCCGAGTTGTACGCCGCCTGCTTGGCGTCGTGCGGCATCTGCGACAGGTTCACGCCCACCGACAGGCCCAGGAAGTTGTACAGCCGGCCCATCCACTCGGCATCGCGCTGCGCCAGGTAGTCGTTGACGGTCACCACGTGCACGCCCTTGCCGGTGATGGCATTCAGGTACACGGCCAGTGTCGCGGTCAGCGTCTTGCCTTCGCCGGTGCGCATTTCGGCGATCTTGTTGTCGTTCAGCACCATGCCGCCGATCAGCTGCACGTCGAAGTGGCGCATCTTCATGACACGCTTGCTGGCCTCGCGGCAGACGGCGAAGGCCTCGGGCAGCAGCGCCTCGAGCGATTCGCCGCCGGCGTGGCGCTGCCGGAAGGTCTCCGTCATGCCGCGCAGCTCGTCGTCCGAGAGCTGCTCGAACTTCGGCTCCAGCGCATTGATCTGCGCCACCGTGCGGCGATATTGTTTGATCAGCCGCTCATTGCGGCTGCCGAAGACTTTCTTGAGAAGGCCGGTGATCATCGATTGCTTTCACCTGCGCGGAACCGGGTGCACCCCAGGGATGCGGGCTGCTCCGGCGGCCGGGCGAGGAATGGATAGATTGGCGCAAAACGCCGAGTTTATCATGTGCCGGGGTCACGGCCGGAACGCGCCTGGCCCCGTCCCGCAAGGGCAGGCAAGCCCGCCGAATGTTGACCATGCGTGTCGTGCGCATGATTGCCCGCGCGCCCCGTCAGCCACAGTTTGGGGCGGCCGCCGCAGCTTCAATCCGCGGTCGGGCAAGGCGGCCCCCGCGCCCCTTGCTAGAATGCATGCATGCGCCGCTTCACCCACCACGCCCTGCAGACCCCCGCCGCCAAGCCGCTCAACGACTGGCTGGCCAAGGCCGGCCCGGTTTCGACGCTGATGCAGACCGCGCGCCAGCTGTCGGTGCTGGAGGCCGAGGTGCTGGCGCTGCTGCCCGCCGGCATGCGCGACGGCCTGGCCGTGGCCGGCGTCAAGCGTGACGCCACCGACCCGAACGCCCAGGTGCTGCTGTTGCTGGCCGCGCACGGCGCCGCCGCTGCCCGCGTGCGCCAGGTGGTGCCGACGCTGCTGGCACGGCTGCACCAGCGCGGCTCGCACATCACCGCGATCCGGGTGCGGGTGCAGCCAGAGGTGTCGCGCCACGCGGACTGGGAAGTGGAGCCCGTGCAACGTCAGCGCACCGGCGGCCGCATGACGCCCACGGGACTCGCCAACCTCGACCAACTGGCGCGCAGCCTGCCGGATTCGCCGCTGCGCGACGCGCTCAATACGCTGCTCGCCCATCACCGCTAGCCCGGTGCCGATCACGAAAAAGCCGACCCTCGGGTCGGCTTTTTTTTGCGCCAGTTCGCCAGGATCAGGCAAACGCCGGCTGCGCCTGCGGCAGGAACGCGGCCGGGGCTTCCTCGACGCGGTCGAAGGTGACCAGCTCGTAGGCTTCCTGGTCGGCCAGCAGCGCGCGCAGCAGCTGGTTGTTCAGGCCGTGGCCCGACTTGTTTGCCACATAGGCGCCGATCAGCGGATGGCCCACCACATACAGGTCGCCGATCGCATCCAGGATCTTGTGGCGCACGAACTCGTCGCCGTAGCGCAGCTCTTCATTGTTGAGCATGCGGTGCTCGTCCAGCACGATCGCGTTGTCCAGGCTGCCGCCGCGCGCCAGGCCCATCTCGCGCAGGGCTTCCACCTCGTGCGCAAAGCCGAAGGTGCGGGCGCGGGCAATCTCGCGCACGTAGCTGGTGTCGGCAAAATCGATCGAGAAGGTCTGGCCGGTCTTGTCGACCGCCGGGTGGCGGAAGTCGATGGTGAACGACAGCTTGAAGCCGAAGAACGGCTCCAGCCGCGCCAGCTTGTCGCCCTCGCGCACTTCCACCGGTTTCTTGACACGGATGAAGGTCTTCAGCGCGTTCTGCTCTTCAATGCCGGCCGACTGCAGCAGGAACACGAAGGACGCGGCGCTGCCGTCCATGATCGGGATTTCCTCGGCGTCGACATCGACATAGAGGTTGTCGATGCCCAGGCCGGCGCACGCCGACATCAGGTGCTCGACGGTCGAAACGCGCGCGCCATCCTTCTGCAGCACCGATGCCAGGCGCGTGTCGCCGATGGCCGACGCGGCCACGGGAATCTCGACGGCCTCGGGCAGGTCGACGCGGGTAAAGACGATGCCGGTGTCCGCCGACGCGGGACGCAGGGTCAACGTGACCTTGCGCCCCGAGTGCAGGCCGATGCCAACGGTCTTCACCAGGGATTTGATCGTGCGCTGTTTGAGCATGACAGCCTCAACTATTATAAAAATCTATCGTGTAGCTTTTCTGATTAAGGGATTTTACCACCACATCAAGGGCGCTGCAGCCGGGTTTTGTTTCCGGCTGTTAACACCCCCTTAATAAGTTGCGTATTATCCACGTTTACCCGGATGACTGTGTCAGCCACGCAACGCCGCCAGCACTGCCTCGGCGCTGCTGACGCGGAATTCGCCCGGTGCCTCGACGTCGAGCCGGGTGACGACGCCGTCGTCGATCACCATCGCGTAGCGCTTGGAGCGCACGCCCATGCCGCGTGCGGTCAGGTCCTGGTCCAGGCCCAGCGCACGGGTCCACTCGGCGCTGCCGTCGGCCATCATGCGCACCGTGCCGCCCGCCTGCTGCTCACGGCCCCAGGCGCCCATCACGAAGGCGTCGTTGACCGACACGCACCAGACCTCGTCGACGCCGGCCTCGCGTAGCGCCGCGGCATGCTGCACAAAGCCCGGCACATGCTTGGCCGAGCAGGTCGGCGTGAAAGCGCCGGGCAGGCCGAACACCACGATCTTGCGGCCGCGGACCAGGTCCGCCACCTTGAAGGCATTGGGGCCAAGGGCACAGCCGTTGCCTTCGGTTTCGAAGAATTCCTGCAGCGTGGCGTCGGGGACGCGGGAACCGACAGTGATCATGGGTCGTGGTCCTCCTGGGTTTTCTGAAGAATAGTCCGGATGCCGGGGCGCAGACGCCCGCACTCAGGCAGATGGGCAATCTCAAGATCATAGGCGCCTTGCCCGCATTGCCAAAGCCGGCTCACATCCGGTGACATCCGGCGCGGATCCGATACACCTTGCTACAAAGACGTCCGCGCGGCGCACCTCTTGGGTGCGCCGCGCGGACGCTGATACATCCCGACCGGGAAGGCGGGAAACCAGTCCGGGGAGGCGGCCAGCGGCACGCCCGTCCCGGCGACGGGATGCGGGTGAAGCTCAGTCCGGCGCAGGCGCGGCGCCGCCAGCGGCCCGGCGGTTCACGTCAGTCCATGCAAGGCACGCGCGGATGGGGAGCGCACGTGCATCGCGACAAGGCGACGCGTTCCGTCAGGCGGCCGGTGGAGGCACCGATGCCGCGCCAGGCAGGGCTCAGTCTGCCTGCTTGCGCAGGAAGGCCGGGATGTCGTACGTATCCACACCCTTTTCCTGCAGCGCCGCCACGTGGGCCGACGCCGACTCACGCGAGCTGCGCCACACTGCCGGCGTATCCAGGTTGCTGTAGTCCGGCGAGCTGTGCGTGGCCGCGGCGGCGGTCATGTTGGCCATCATCTGCACCGGCATGTTGTCCGTGCCGGTCTTGAGCAGGGTCATCGGCTGTTGCTTCTTGGCCGAGCGGCCCAGGCCCGTGGCCACCACCGTCACGCGCAGCGCATCGCTCATCGAATCGTCGTACACCGTACCGAAGATCACGGTCGCATCTTCCGCGGCGTAGCTGCGGATGGTGTTCATGACTTCCTTGGTTTCCGACAGTTTCAGCGAACGGCTGGCGGTGATGTTGACCAGCACGCCGCGCGCGCCGGACAGGTCCACGCCTTCCAGCAGCGGGCTGGCAACGGCCTGCTCGGCCGCCAGGCGGGCGCGGTCAACGCCCGACACGGTGGCCGTCCCCATCATGGCCTTGCCTTGCTCGCCCATCACCGTCTTCACGTCTTCGAAGTCGACGTTCACCAGGCCGTCAACGTTGATGATCTCGGCAATGCCGGCCACCGCGTTGTGCAGCACGTCGTCGGCGCACTGGAAGCACTTGTCCATCTCGGCGTCGTCGCCCATCACTTCGAACAGCTTCTCGTTGAGCACCACGATCAGCGAGTCGACGCTCGATTCCAACTCGCTGGAACCGTGTTCGGCCACCTTGGCGCGGCGCGCGCCTTCGAAGTCGAACGGCTTGCTGACCACACCCACGGTCAGGATGCCCATCTCCTTGGCCACTTGCGCGACGATCGGCGCGGCGCCCGTGCCGGTGCCGCCGCCCATGCCGGCAGTGATGAAGACCATGTGCGCGCCGCGCAGGGAATCGGCGATCTGATCACGGGCCGATTCGGCGCAGTTGCGGCCGACTTCCGGCTTGGCGCCAGCGCCCAGGCCCGTATTGCCAAGCTGCAGCACGCGTGAAGCGCTCGAACGCTTGAGCGCCTGGGCATCGGTGTTCATGCAGATGAATTCGACGCCTTGCACGCCGCGGCTGATCATGTGCTGCACGGCGTTACCGCCCGCACCGCCCACGCCGACCACCTTGATGATGGTGCCGTCCTGCACTTCCGTTTCGATCATGTCAAAGTCCATCACTGCCTCCGAGAAAAATCAGTCCCCAGACGATGCAGCCTCCCCGCCGCAACCCCTGGTTTCTGAACAAGAAACCAAAAAAAGAAAACCAGAAAACTTCCACTCAGCACACAGGCCTGTCCGGTAGACCGCCCTGCCTGCGCGCCGCTGCATCGTCAGCGCGTCAATTTCCGCATTGATCAGAAATTGCCGACAAACCATTCCTTCATGCGCGTCCACACCTGCTTGACCGACCCGCTCTGCACCGCGACCTTGCGCCCGCGCATGCGTTGCACGCGGCCTTCCAGCAGCAGGCCCATCACCGTCGCATAGCGCGGGCTCTTCACCACCTCGTGCAGGTTGCCGCGGTACTCCGGCACGCCCACGCGCACGGGCTTGAGGAAGATGTCCTCGCCCAGCTCGACCATGCCCGGCATCATCGCGGTCCCACCGGTGATGACCACGCCTGACGACAACAGTTCTTCATAGCCGGACTCGCGCACCACCTGGTGCACTAGCGAGTACAGCTCTTCGATGCGCGGCTCGATCACCGCGGCCAGCGCCTGGCGGCTGAGCGTGCGCGTGCCGCGGTCGCCCACGCCGGGCACCTCGATCATGTCGTCCGGGTCGGCGATCGCCTGCTTGGCGATGCCGTACTGGATCTTGATGTCCTCGGCGTCGGGCGTCGGCGTGCGCAGCGCCATCGCGATGTCGTTGGTGATCTGGTCGCCGGCGATGGGGATCACGGCCGTATGGCGGATCGCGCCTTCGCTGAAGATGGCGATGTCGGTGGTGCCGCCGCCGATGTCGACCAGCACCACGCCCAACTCCTTCTCATCCTCGGTCAGCACCGCCAGGCTGGAAGCCAGCGGCTGCAGGATCAGGTCGTGCACTTCCAGGCCGCAGCGGCGCACGCACTTGACGATGTTCTGCGCGGCGCTGACCGCGCCGGTGACAATATGCACCTTCACTTCCAGGCGGATGCCGCTCATGCCGATGGGCTCGCGCACGTCTTCCTGGCCGTCGATGATGAATTCCTGCGTCAGGATGTGCAGGATCTGCTGGTCGGTCGGGATATTGACCGCCTTGGCGGTCTCGATCACGCGCGCCACGTCGGTCTGCGTGACCTCCTTGTCCTTGATCGCCACCATGCCGCTGGAGTTGAAGCTGCGGATGTGGCTGCCGGCAATGCCTGTGAAGACCTCTGAAATCTTGCAGTCGGCCATCAGCTCGGCCTCTTCCAGCGCCTTCTGGATCGACTGCACGGTGGCCTCGATATTGACCACGACCCCTTTCTTCAGACCCTTGGACTCTGACTGGCCCATCCCGATCACCTCGTAGCTGCCGTCGGGGCGCAGTTCTGCCACCACCGCCGCCACCTTCGAGGTGCCGATATCCAGACCGACCAACAGGTCCTTGTATTCCTTGCTCATCGGGTTTTCTCCGCGTTCTTGCTCTTCAGTCGCGTCGGATTGTTGTTGGAAGTACCTGAAACCGCTGCTGCCGCCGGCGCCGGCTTGGCCGCCTTCGCTGCCTTCGCCGCCTTCTCTGCCCTGACCGCCGCTGCGATCTGCGCCTCGGTCAGGAAGCGGGCATTGGCGGCGCGGATGGCAAAGCCGTTGGGATAACGCAGGTCGGCATACTCGATCTGGCTGCCCCATTGCTGGGTGACCTGCGGCCAGGCCGCGACGAAGCGCCGGACCCGCTGGTCCATCGCCACGCGATCCTCATCGTTCTGCTCGCGGCCCAGTTCGACCTCCATGCCGTTGGACAGCTTCGCGCGCCAGGCATAGCGGCCGGACAGGGCCACCGCCAGCGGCTCGGCCTTGAGCGGCTTGAACCACTGGCGCATGACCTCGAGCTTCTCGATCACGTCGCCCTCGCTGTCCGGCGGCCCGTCCAGCGCCAGCAGCTGTGCGTCTTCTTCCGCCTCGGCGGTGTTGGCGACAAAGACCTCGCCATAGGTATTGATCAGGCGCCCGCTGTCGGGCGTGCCCCAGGTGCCCAGCGCCTCGTGTTCCTCGACTTCGACCGCCAGGCCGTTGGGCCATTCGCGCCGCACGCTGGCGCGCCGCACCCAGGGCACCGACTCGAACGCCTGCCGGGCCGCGTTCAGGTCCAGCGTGAAGAAATTGCCGGTCAGCTTGCCCAGCGCGCTGGCGCGCACGCTGGGCGCGTTCACGTGGCGCAGGGCGCCGCCGTCCAGCGGGCCGATCTCCACATGGGTGATGGCGAACACCGGCCGCTGCGCCAGCCACAGCAGGCCTGCCGCGAGCGCCATCAGCACCACCAGCGCGTACAGCGCGGAGGCGATCAGGTTGAGCAGGCGTGCGTTATGCCACATGGTCCGGTGCGGTCCTGTTCGGTTGCGTTATTCGGGTTTCCAATGCTCGTTGGGATGCAGGTCCAGCGTGGCCGCGGCCACCACCTGCATCACGAAGTCCTCGTAGCTGATGCCAACCGCGCGCGCCGCCATCGGCACCAGCGAATGGCCGGTCATGCCGGGCGAGGTATTCATCTCGAGCAGGAAAGGCTTGCCGTCGGCGCGCAGCATCAGGTCGGCGCGCGCCCAGCCGCGGCATCCCAGCACGCGGTAGGACTGCACCGCCAGTGCCCGGACCTCGCGTTCGACTTCAGGGTCCAGGCCCGACGGGCACAAGTACTGGGTATCGTCAGTAAAGTACTTATTTTGATAGTCGTAGTTGGCTTCGGGCGCAACGATGCGGATCACCGGCAGCGCTTCGGCGCTGTCGCCCTCCCCCACGATCGGGCAGGTCAGCTCGGCGCCGTCGATAAAGGTCTCGGCAATGACGTCGTTGTCCAGCGCCGCGGCCTTCTCGAACGCCGCGCGCATCTGGTCGGCGGCAGTGACCTTGGTCAGGCCGATCGACGAGCCCTCGCGCGCCGGCTTGACGATCAGCGGCAGGCCCAGGTCGGCCGCCACGGCATCAAAGTCAGTGTCCGCATGCAGCATGGCAAAGCGCGGCGTGGCCAGGTCATGGGTCATCCACAGGCGCTTGGTGGCCTGCTTGTCCATGGCCATGGCCGAAGCCAGCACGCCGCTGCCGGTGTACGGCACGCCCAGTTGCTCGAGCAGGCCCTGCATGGTGCCGTCCTCGCCATAGCGGCCGTGCAGTGCGATAAAGACGCGGTCAAAGCCGGCCGCGGCCAGCTCGGCCACGCCCTGCAGGCCCGGGTCGAAGCCGTGCGCATCCACGCCGCGCGACTGCAGCGCTGCCAGAACGCCCTTGCCCGACATCAGCGAGATCTCGCGTTCGGCCGAGCGCCCGCCCAGCAGCACGCCGACCTTGCCCAGCGACTTGGGATCGATATTGGGATGGGCGACGAAGCTCATGCCTGGCCTCCCTGCGTTGATTGCGTCGATTGCTGGTGCGACACCAGCTGCCCCGGCACGGCCCCGATCGAGCCCGCGCCCATCGTCACGACCACATCGCCCGGCCGGACGGCATCCAGGATGGCCTGCGGCATTTCTTCCATCTGCTCCACGAAAACAGGTTCGACCTTGCCGGCCACGCGCAGCGCGCGGGTCAGCGCACGGCCGTCGGCAGCCACGATCGGGGCTTCGCCGGCGGCGTAGACCTCGGCCAGCAGCAGGGCATCGACGGTGCCCAGCACTTTGACGAAGTCCTCAAAGCAATCCCGCGTACGGGTAAAACGGTGCGGTTGGAACGCCAGCACCAGGCGGCGCCCCGGGAACGCGCCGCGCGCGGCGGCCAGCGTGGCCGCCATCTCCACCGGGTGGTGGCCGTAGTCGTCCACCAGGGTGAAGGTGCCGGCGCCATCGGGCGTGGCCACCTCGCCATAGCGCTGGAAGCGCCGGCCCACGCCGTGGAATTCGCGCAGCGCCTTGACGATGGCGGCATCGGGCACTTCCAGCTCGGTGGCGATGGCGATCGCCGCCAGCGCGTTCTGCACGTTGTGCAGGCCGGGCAGGTTCAGCACGATCTCCAGCGGCGGCTCGGCATGGCCGTCGAGGTGGCGCTGCACGGTGAAGTGCATCTGGCCGTCGACCGCGCGCGCGTCCACGGCGCGGATCTGGGCATCCTCGGCAAAGCCGTAGCGCACCACCGGCTTGGACACGAACGGCAGGATCTCGCGCACGTTGGGGTCATCCACGCACAGCACCGCGATGCCGTAGAACGGCAACCTCTGCGTGAATTCGATGAACGCCTGCTTGAGCCGGGCAAAGTCGTGCCCGTAGGTGTCCATGTGGTCGGCATCGATATTGGTAATGACCTCGATGACCGGGAACAGGTTCAGGAAAGATGCGTCCGACTCGTCGGCCTCGGCCACGATGAAGTCGCCGGTGCCCAGGCGCGCATTCGCGCCGGCCGAGTTCAGGCGGCCGCCGATCACGAAGGTGGGATCGAGCCCGCCCTCGGCCAGCACCGACGCCACCAGGCTGGTGGTGGTGGTCTTGCCGTGCGTGCCGGCGATGGCCACGCCCTGCTTCAGGCGCATCAGTTCGGCCAGCATCACCGCGCGCGGCACCACCGGGATGCGCTTGCTGCGGGCGGCCAGGACTTCGGGGTTGTCGCCGCTGACCGCGGTCGACACCACCACCGCGTTGGCGCCGGTCACGTTGGCCGCGTCATGCCCGTGCATGACCGTGGCGCCCAGCGAGGCCAGGCGCCGCGTGGCGGCATTGTTGCCCACGTCCGAGCCCGAGACCTTGTATCCCAGGTTCAGCAGGACCTCGGCGATGCCGCTCATGCCGGCGCCGCCGATGCCCACGAAGTGGATGTTTTTGACGATATGCTTCATTCGATTGCTGCTTAATTAGGCTTCAGTCCCTGGCCAGCTGACTGCAGATCTCGGCGACGCGCCGGGTTGCCTCAGGCTTGGCCAGTCCGCGCGCCAGGCGCGCCATGTCTTTCAACTGCGGCCGGGTCAGGCTGGCGATGGTTTGCGCCAGCCCCTCGGCCGTCAGGTCTTTCTGCTGCACCAGCAGGGCCGCGCCCTGCTTCGACAAAAATTCCGCGTTGGTGGTCTGGTGGTCGTCCACCGCATGCGGGAACGGCACGAACATCGCCGCCACGCCTGCGGCAGCCACTTCCGAAACCGTCATCGCGCCGGCGCGGCAGATCACCAGGTCCGCATCGGCGTAAGCGCGCGCCATGTCGTCGATAAACGGCAGGGTCTGCGCGGGCACCTGCGCGGCCGCGTAGTTGGCGCGCAGCGTGTCGATCTGCTTCGCGCCCGCCTGATGCGTGACCACCGGGCGCTTGCCCTCGGGCAGCAGCGCGATGGCCTTGGGTACCACCTCGTTCAACGCCGCAGCGCCCAGGCTGCCGCCCACCACCAGGATGCGCAGCGGGCCGCTGCGCTGGTCATAGCGCGCTTCGGGCGCGTCCAGGTGCGCCAGTTCCTCGCGCACCGGGTTGCCGGTCCATTCGCCGCCGGGCAGCGTGTCCGGGAATGCGCACAGCACGCGGTCGGCCACCTTGGCCAGCACCTTGTTGGCCAGACCGGCGATCGAGTTCTGCTCGTGCAGCACCAGCGGCCGCCCCAGCAGCGACGCCATCATGCCGGCCGGGAAGGTGATATAGCCGCCCATGCCCAGCACCACGCTCGGGCGCACCCGGCGCAGCGCGACTATGCTCTGCCAGAACGCGCGCAGCAGGTTCAGCGGCAGCAGGAACTTGGTCACCAGGCCCTTGCCGCGCAGCCCGCCGAACTGGATGAACTCCATCGGGATGTCGTGCTTGGGCACCAGCGTGGCTTCCATGCCGGTGCGGTTGCCCAGCCAGACCACCTTCCAGCCTTGCTCGCGCAGCGCGTGCGCGACCGCAAGCCCCGGGAACACGTGCCCCCCGGTGCCGCCGGCCATCACGAGCAAGGTGCGCGGTGCGGTCATACCTTCCCTCCGCGCATCAACACTCGATTTTCATAATCAATGCGCAGCAGGATCGCCAGCGCCACGCAGTTCATCAAGATCCCCGACCCGCCATAGCTCACCAGCGGCAGCGTCAGCCCCTTGGTCGGCAGCAGGCCCAGGTTCACGCCCATATTGATAAAGGTCTGCCAGCCGATCCACACGCCGATGCCCTTGGCCACCAGCCCGGCAAAGGTGCGGTCCAGCTGCAGCGCGGTGCGGCCGATATTGAAGGCGCGGCGCACCAGCCAGTAGAACAGCACAATCACCACCAGCACGCCGATAAAGCCGAATTCCTCGCCGATCACCGCGAGGATGAAGTCGGTATGCGCCTCAGGCAGGTAGTGCAGTTTCTCGATGCTGCCGCCCAGGCCCACGCCGGTCCACTCGCCGCGGCCGAAGGCGATCAGCGAGTGCGTCAGCTGGTAGGCCTTGCCCAGCGCATTGCTCTCTTCCCACGGGTTCAGGTAGGCGAAGATCCGCTCGCGCCGCCAGGGCGACGCGGTGATCAGCAGCGCGAACGCGCCCACTGCCACGCCGACCAGCCCGGCGAACAGCTTGCCGTTGATGCCGCCCAGGAACAGGATGGCCATGGCCACGGCCGCGATTACCAGGAATGCGCCCATGTCCGGCTCGAGCAGCAGCAGCATGCCGACCACCACCACGGCCACGCCCATCGGCAGGAAGCCCTTGGACACGGTCTGCATCCACTCCTGCTTGCGCACCGTGTAGTTGGCGGCATACAGCACCACCGCCAGCTTCATCAGCTCCGATGGCTGGAAGTTCATCACGCCCAGCGGGATCCAGCGCCGCGCGCCGTTCACGCCCTTGCCGACGAACGGCACCAGCACGATCACCAGCAGGATCAGTGCGACGATAAAGAGCTTGGGCGCGTAGCGGTCCCACACCTTGACCGGGATCTGGAACGACGCCAGCCCGACCGACAGCCCGATCCCCAGCGCGAACGCATGGCGCATCAGGAAGTGGCTCTCGCGGTAGTTGGCGTAGCGCGGCGAGTCCGGCAGCGCGATCGAGGCCGAATAGACCATCACCAGGCCGAGCGCGAGCAGCACGATCGACACCCACAGCATGGGCTGGTCGTACTCCATCATGCGCGAGCGCGTCGGCTTGACGCCGGACACGGCGTCGCGCAGGCCACCCCAGGCATTGCCGATGGTGGCGCCGATAAAGCCGCTGCGCTTGACCTGTGCTTCGCTCATGGCAGGATCCCCCGGGACAGCGCCAGTTCTTCCACCGCGCCGCGGAACACCTCGGCGCGATGCACGTAGTTGCGGAACATGTCGAGGCTGGCGCACGCCGGCGACAGCAGCACCACGTCGCCGTTCTCGGCCAGTCCGGCAGCCTTCGTCACGGCCTCTTCCAGCGTGGCGGCGTCGACCAGGCTGGCACCGCTGCCCTGCAATGCATCGCGCAGCTCACCCGCGGCGCGGCCGATCAGCACCACCGCGCGTGCGTACTGCGCCACCGGCGCGGCCAGCGGCGAGAAATCCTGGCCCTTGCCTTCGCCACCGGCGATCAGCACCACGCGCTTGTCCAGCCCCGACAGCGCGGCCACGGTGGCGCCGACATTGGTGCCCTTGCTGTCGTCGAAATACTCGACGTCGTCGATGGTGGCAACCCACTCCACGCGGTGCGGCTCGCCGCGGTATTCGCGCAGGCCGTGCAGCAGCGCGTTCATCGGCAGGTCGATGGCACGGCACAGCGCCAGCGCGGCCATGGCGTTGGTGGCGTTGTGCATGCCGCGGATATGCAGCGCGTCGGCCGGCATCAGGCGCTTGTGGCGCGCCGGCACGGCTTCCTGGACCACCTCGGCGGCCTTGCGGCGGCGCGGCTTGCCCTCCCCTTCCGCGTCCGGGTCGGCTTCGGCCAGCACCAGCCAGGGCATGCCGCCCTCGCGCAGGATGCCGAAGCTGCCCGGCGTTTCCGGCAGGTCGGTGCCGAAAGTCAGCGGCGAGCGCCCGGGCCGCGCCATGTCCATGGTCAGGCGGTCGTTGCGGTTGAGCACCTGCACGCACTCGCTGCCAGCCGGCCCGAAGATGCGCGCCTTGGATGCGGCATAGGCTTCCATCGAGCCATGCCAGTCCAGGTGGTCCTGGGTGACGTTGAGCACGGTGGCCGCGGCAGGCGCCAGCGTGTGCGTGGTTTCCAGCTGGAAGCTGGACAGCTCAAGCACCCACACTTCCGGCAGCGATGCCGAGGCGATGCAGGCCGACAGCTTGTCCAGCGCCGACGGGCTGATATTGCCCGCCACCGCCACGCTCTTGCCGGCGCGCTCCACCAGCCGGCCGGTCAGCGCGGTGGTGGTGGTCTTGCCGTTGGTGCCGGTGATCCCCAGGATCTTCGGCGCGTAGCCGGACTCAGCTTCCAGGTGGCGCAGCGCGCGCACGAACAGTTCGATCTCGCCCCACACCGGGATGCCGCGCGCCTGCGCCGCGGCCAGCAGCGCGCCGGTGCCGGCTTCCAGCGGCGACAGGCCCGGGCTGATCGCCACCAGGCCGATGCCGTCGAGCAGGCTGTCGGCGAACGGGCCGCCGACGAACTCGGCCGAAGTCAGCTCGGCCTGCAGGAAGACAAGGTTGGCGGGCGCCTCGCGCGTGTCGGCCACGCGCACCGCGCAGCCGTTCAGGCCACACCAACGCGCCATGGCCAGGCCCGATTCACCGAGGCCCAGTACCAGCACATGAGGTTTTTGCAGCTCGCCAAACACTTCGATTTCCTGCCTTTGATTTCCTGAATCTATATAGAAGAGCGCCGTCAGTCCCTGACCCGCGCAACCGTTAACGCAACTTCAGTGTCGACAACCCGATCAGCACCAGCAGCATGGTGATGATCCAGAAGCGCACCGTGACCTGGGTTTCCTTCCAGCCGCCCAGTTCGAAATGGTGATGCAGCGGCGCCATCCTGAAGAGCCGCCTGCCTTCGCCATAGCGGCGCTTGGTGATCTTGAACCACGTGACCTGCGCCATCACCGACAGTGTTTCCACCACGAAGATGCCGCCCATCACGAACAGCACGATCTCCTGGCGCACGATCACCGCCACCGTGCCGAGCGCGCCGCCCAGCGCCAGCGCGCCCACGTCGCCCATGAACACCTGCGCCGGGTGCGCGTTGAACCAGAGGAAGGCCAGCCCCGCCCCGCTCAGCGCCGAGCAGAAGATCAGCAGCTCGCCCGCGCCCGGGATATGCGGGAACAGCAGGTACTTGCTGTAGACCGAACTGCCCATCACGTACGCAAACACACCCAGCCCGCTGCCGACCAGCACCACCGGCATGATCACCAGCCCGTCCAGGCCGTCGGTCAGGTTGACAGCGTTGCTCGAGCCCACGATCACCAGGTAGGTCAGCACGATGAAGCCGGCCACGCCCAGCGGGTAGCTGATCTCCTTGAAGAAAGGCACGATGAGGTTGGACTTGTACGGCATGTCCAGCGACAGCCCGCCCTCGACCCAGCTCAGGAACAGGTCCCACACCTTCACGTTGCTGCTTTCCGACACCGAGAACGCTAGGTAGACCGCGGCCACCAGGCCGATCAGCGTCTGCCAGAAAAATTTCTCGCGGCTCGACATGCCGCGCGGGTCGCGATACACCACCTTGCGGTAGTCGTCGACCCAGCCGATAGCGCCGTAGCCGAAGGTGACCAGCATCACCACCCAGATGAAACGGTTGCCCCAGTCGCACCACAGCAGCGTCGACACCGCGATCGAGACCAGCACCAGCACGCCGCCCATGGTCGGCGTGCCGGCCTTGACCAGGTGGGTCTGCGGACCGATGGTGCGCACCGCCTGGCCGACCTTCAACTCGGTCAGCTTGCGGATCACCCACGGACCGAACGCCAGCCCGATCAGAAGCGCGGTGAGGTTGGCCATCACCGCGCGGAAAGTCAGGTAGTTGACGACCCGGAGGAAGCTGTAGTCGTTTTGCAGCCACTGGGCCAGAGCCAATAACATCGTGTTGTCTTATTTAGTGTGCGGAAGAGTCTGCGACCAGCGCCGCGACCATCCGTTCCATGCGCATGAAGCGCGATCCCTTCACCAGCACGGCGCCCGCTTGCGCCACCATGCCCCTGCTGTCTTCCTCCAGTGCCTTTGCCAGTGCTTGCGCGCTGCCGAAATGCCGGCCGCCCGCGCCGAATGCCTGCACCGCATGCACGGCCAGTTCGCCGGTCGCCCACAGCGTGCCAACGCCGCGCGCCTTGGCGTAGGCGCCGATCTCTTCGTGGAACGCCGGGCCCTGGTCGCCCACTTCGCCCATGTCGCCCAGCACCAGGATGCGCGGCGCGGCAAAGCCGGCCAGCACGTCGATGGCGGCGCGCATGGAGTCGGGGTTGGCGTTGTATGTGTCGTCGATGACGACCGTCCCACCCGGCGTGTACTTGACCTGCAGCCGGCCCTTGACCGCATGAAAGCCGGCTAGGCCCGACTGGATCGCCGGCACGTGCACTCCCGCGGCCAGCGCGCAGGCGATGGCGGCCAGCGCGTTGCGCACGTTGTGCTCACCCAGCAGCGCCAGGCGCACGTCGAAGCCATGGCCGGGCGCGCGTACCTGCATCACTTGTGCGCCGTCGACCAGCGTCACGGTGGCGTGCACATCGGCGCGCTGCGAGGTGCCGAACGACAGCGCGCGGCGCGCGCCCGCGGCTTCGCGCCACAGCGGCGCGTGGGCGCCGCCGCTTTCCGCGTCGAGCGGGTACACCGCCACGCCGTGGGCCGGCAGCGCCGCGATCGCGGCGGCGTGCTCGTGGGCGACGGCTTCCACGTTCACCATGAACTCCTGGTGCTCGCGCTGCGCGTTAGTGATCACCGCCACGGTGGGCTGGGCGATGCCGGCCAGGTAGACCGTCTCGCCCGGGTGGTTCATGCCGAGCTCCAGCACCGCCAGCTTGTGCGTGGCGCGCAGGCGCAGCACCGTCAGCGGCAGGCCGATATCGTTGTTCAGGTTGCCGCCGGTGGCCAGGCGCTGGTCCTCGCCCACCGCCGCGGCAAAGATGGCCGCGATCATTTCCTTGACCGTGGTCTTGCCGTTGCTGCCGGTCACCGCCACCGCCGGCAGCGTGAACTGGCGGCGCCAGCCGGCGCCCAACTCGCCCAGCGCGAGGCGCGTGTCCGGCGCGACGATGGCCGGCACGCCGGCATCGACTTCGCGGCTGACCAGCACGGCGGCAGCGCCGCGTGCCACCACGTCGGCGATGAAGTCATGCGCGTCGAAGCGCTCACCCTTGAGGGCGACGAACAGGTCGCCCGGCTCGACGCTGCGGCTGTCGGTATGCACGCGCGAAAACTTCACGGCGCCGTCGCCGCAAACGCGCGCGCCGGCGATCCAGCCGGCGGCTTGCTGCAAGGTGGTCATTGGGGTCTGGCTCATGCCGATACTCCACGGGTGGCAAGCGCCAGTCGTACGTGTTCGCGATCGGAGAACGGGCGCTTGCGGCCCTGGATCTCCTGGGTGGCCTCATGGCCCTTGCCCGCCACCAGCACCACGTCGGCCGGTGCCGCGTGCTTGACGGCATAGAGGATGGCGGCGGCGCGGTCTTCGATCTGGCGAGCGCGCGCGCGCTCGGCCATGCCGTCGGCAATGGCGTCCAGGATGTCCTGCGGGTCTTCGCTGCGCGGGTTGTCGCTGGTCAGGATGACCTCGTCGGCCTCGCGCTCGGCCACTGCGCCCATTAGCGGGCGCTTGATCGGGTCGCGGTCGCCGCCGCACCCGAACACGCACCACAGGCGGCCGTTGCGCGCCTGCGCCACCGGGCGCAGCGCGGCCAGCGTCTGCGCCAGCGCGTCCGGGGTATGGGCGTAGTCGACCACGGCCAGTGGCGCATCCGGGCCGCCGGCGGCACCGAACAACTCCATGCGCCCTTCCACCGGCGTCAGCGCGCGCAGCGCGGCGATGGCCGCGTCCCACGCCACGCCGTTGGCGAGTGCCGCACCCAGCACCGCCAGCAGGTTGCTGACGTTGAAGGCGCCGATCATCGGCGTGGCCATCTCGGCGCTGCCGAAGCTGCCGTCGATATGGAAGGCGGTGCCGGTGGGCGTGGCGCGCACGTTGGTGGCGCGCAGCCACTCGCCGCGCGGGCGGCGCACCGTGGCCGCGTCGGGGCCGTCGATGCCGTATTCGATCACGTGCGGCGCACCGATGGCGGCGGCGTCCGCCGCAAGCAGGCGCTGGCCCATGGCGTCGTCGCGGTTGATCACGGCAGTGCGCAGGCCGTCCCAGCGGAACAGGCTCTCCTTGGCGGCCTCGTACTCAGCCATCGAGCCGTGGTAGTCGAGGTGGTCCTGGGTCAGGTTGGTCAGCACCGCCACCGAGAAATGCGTGCCGGCCACGCGCTCCTGCTCCAGGCCGTGCGAGGACACCTCCATCGCCACAGCGCGCGCGCCGGCGTCGTGCAGGGACGCCAGGCTGGCCTGCAGCTGCACCGCGTCGGGCGTGGTGAAGCCGGTGGCCTGCAGCGCGCCCGGGAAGCCGGTGCCCAGTGTGCCGATGGTCGCGCAAGGCGTGCCGGCGGCCTGCAGCACCCGTGCCAGCCACTGGCTGCACGAGGTCTTGCCGTTGGTGCCGGTAATGCCGGTCACGGCCAGGCCGCGCACCGGGTTGCCATGCCAGCCGGCGGCGATCGGGCCGGCCAGCTGGTGCAGGCGGCTCACCGCGAGGTGCGGCACTACGTCGCCGAAGGGCCAGTCGAAGCCGTCGGCCTCATGGACGATGGCCCCCGCGCCGGCGGCGATCGCCTGGGCGATATAGGGCCGGCCGTCGGTGGCCAGGCGCTCGTTGCCGAGCACGTAGGCGAAGAACACATCGCCGCGCGCCAGGCGCCGGGTATCGCCGGTCAGCTGCGCGGCGGCGGCCACGTTGGTACGCAGCCAGGCCAGCGCGTTGCTGGCCTGGGCGGTGACCTCGAGCGGGAGCAGTGGCTTGGCCGTCATTGGGTCGAGCTCCACGGTTCGCTCTCCTGCACCTTGTCGCTGACCACCAGCTGGCGGATCGGCGAGTCGGGCTGCACATTCAGTGCGCGCAGTGTGCCGCCGGTGATGGCCGCGAACGCCGGGCCGGCCACCAGGCCGCCGTAGTGGCTGCCGGCCGTGGGCTCGTCCACGCTGACGGCCACGATGATGCGCGGATTCGACATCGGCGCCAGGCCGATGAACGAGGCGCGGTACTTGCTGCGGTTGTAGCCGCGGCCTTCATGCTTGTAGGCGGTGCCGGTCTTGCCGCCGACGCGGTAGCCCATCACCTGCGCCTCGGGGGCGGTGCCGCCGGGCGCGGTCACGGTTTCCAGCATGGCGCGCACATCGCGCGCCACCTGGGGCGACAGGATGCGTTCGCCGGCGACAGGACCGTTGGTGCGGAACATCGACACCGGGATCAGCTCGCCGTCATGCGCGAAGATGGTGTAGGCATGCGCCATCTGGAACAGCGACACCGACAGGCCGTAGCCGTACGACATGGTGGCCTGCTCGATCGGGCGCCAGCTCTTGAACGGGCGCACGCGGCCGGCCACGGCGCCGGGGAAGCCGATCTTGGGCGCCTGGCCAAGGCCGACGCTGGTGAACATGTCCCACATTTCCTGCGGCTTCATCATCATCGCGATCTTGGTCGTGCCGATGTTGCTCGACTTCTGGATCACGCCGCTCACCGTCAGCGCCCCATAGTTGTGGGTATCGCTGATGGTGGCGCCTTCGAAGTTGTACTTGCCGGTGGTGGTGATCACCGTGGACGGCGTCACGCGCTTGAGCTGCAGCGCCAGGCCGACCGTGATCGGCTTCATCATCGAGCCCGGCTCGAAGGTATCGGTCAGCACGCGGTTGCGCAGCTGCTCGCCGGACAGCCGGGTACGGTCGTTGGGGTTGTAGGTGGGCCAGTTGGCCAGCGCCAGCACTTCGCCGGTCTGGGCGTCGAGCACCACCGCGCTGGCGGCCTTGGCCTTGTGCTTTTCGACCACGGCCTTGAGTTCGTTATAGGCCAGGTACTGGATCTTGGCGTCGATCGACAGCTGGATGTCCTCGCCGTCACGCGGGGTCTTCAGCACGCCGACGTCCTCGACCACGCGGCCCAGGCGGTCCTTGATCACCTGGCGCGCGCCGGCACGGCCGGCCAGGCCGGGTTCGCGCGCCAGCTCCACGCCTTCCTGGCCGCGGTCTTCCACGTTGGTGAAGCCGACGATGTGGGCCATCGCCTCGCCTTCCGGGTAGAAGCGCTTGTATTCGCGGGTCTGGTGGATGCCTTCGATCTTCAGCGCGGCGATCTTGTCGGCGACGTCAGGCAGCACCTGGCGCTTCAGGTAGACGAAGCCCTTGTCCTCGGACAGCTTCTTGCCCAGGTCTTTCTCGGACATGCCGAGCAACTTGGCCAGCTGGCGGATCTTGGCGGCATCGACCTGGTTGGGCACGTCCTCGGGCACCGCCCAGATGGCCTTGACCGGCAGGCTGGTGGCCAGCACCAGGCCGTTGCGGTCCAGGATCTTGCCGCGCGTGGCCGGCAGCTCCAGCGTGCGCTGGAAGCGCTTCTTGCCCTCGGCCTCGTAGAACTGGTTGCCGGGGCCCTGGATCCAGGCCGCGCGCACGGCCAGCGCGCCGAAGGCCGCGAACATCATGAACACCACCAGCTTGGAGCGCCACATCGGCAGGCGCAGGCCCAGCACCGGGCTGGCCGAGAACTGGCCGCTGCGCGGGCGCGACGCGGTGCCGTTGCGGTCACGGCGGGGCGGGTTGGGACGGGCCATGCTCATCGGCGCGCCTCCGCGGCACTGGCCGGCGCCGCCTCGGCGGGCGCCGGCAGCACGATGCCGGACAGGTACTGGGTCTTGCCGGGGTTGACCGGCGCCATCTTCAGCTGCGCGCGCGCCGTGTCGGCGATGCGTGCGCTCTTGCCCAGCGCGCTCTGCTGGTACTGCAGGCGCGACCAGTCGATATCGAGCTGCTTCTCTTCAGCCTGGGCCCGCTCCAGTGCGACGAACAGCGTGCGCGCCTGGTGCTGCGCGCTCACCAGCGACAGCGCGCACAGGATCAGCGCGGCGAGCAGGAAGAAGGTCAGGCGGTTCATGCGCGTGCGCCTCCGCCCGCAGGAGTCGCGGCAGGGGCCAGCTTCTCGGCCACGCGCATCACGGCCGAGCGCGCGCGCGGGTTGGCGGCCACCTCCTCAGTGCCCGGCTTGTAGCGGCCGAGCAGGCGCAGCGTCGGTTGCGGCAGGTCGGCCGCGCGCAGCGGCGCACGGCGCAGCGCCGGGTCGGCATCCTGCTGGGGACGGGCGTGCGCCGCCATGAACCGCTTGACGATGCGGTCCTCCAGCGAGTGGAAGCTGATCACCACCAGGCGCCCTCCGACCTGCAGCAGTTCATACGCCGCCTTCAGCCCTCTTTCGAGGTCCTCAAGCTCTTGATTGACGTGAATCCGTAGAGCCTGAAAGGTGCGGGTCGCAGGGTCCTGACCCTTCTCGCGTGTCTTGACGGCTTTCGCCACGAGCGCGGCAAGGTCGGCAGTAGTGGCGATGGGTCCGCCATCGCCGGGTTCGCTCCGGCGAGCAACAATCGCCTTTGCAATCTGTACAGCAAACCGTTCTTCCCCATAGTCTCGTATCACCCTGGCAATGTCCTGCTCATCCGCCTGCGCCAGCCACTGCGCGGCAGTGATGCCGCGCGTCGTGTCCATGCGCATGTCCAGCGGGCCCTCGAAACGAAAGGAAAACCCCCTCGCCGCCTCGTCGATCTGGGGCGAGCTGATCCCCAGGTCGAGCAGCACGCCAGCGACGTGGCCGCGCCCCGACAGGCGCTCGGCCATGGCCGCAAAGCTCGCGTGCTCAATGGAGAAGCGGGCATCCTTGATGGTGCCCGCTTCTGCGATTGCTGCTGGGTCCTTGTCGAACGCAACCAGGGCCCCGTCTGGCCCCAGCCGGGCCAGCACCGCCCGGCTGTGCCCTCCCCTGCCGAAGGTGCCGTCGACGTAGACCCCGTCGGGCCGCCAGACCAAGGCGTCGACGGCCTCGTCCAGCAGCACGGTGCGATGGCGCAGGGCGGGGGTTGCCGGCGTTCCGGTAGGACTCATGACCTCGTCAGAAAGAGAAATTCTTCAATGCTTCGGGCATGCCCTGCGCCATCGCCTGCTGTTCCTTGGCGGCGTAGGTCGCGGCATCCCACACTTCGAAATGGCTGCCCATGCCGAGCAGCATGACTTCCTTGTCGAGCAAGGCGGCACTGCGCAGTTCCGGGGCGATCAGCACCCGGCCCGCGCCGTCCATTTCCACGTCGGCGGCGTTGCCCAGGAAGATGCGCTTCCACCAGTGCGCATCCATCGGCAGCGCTGCAATGCGCGTGCGGAAGGTTTCCCACTCGGGCCGGGGAAACAGCAACAGGCAGCCATCCGGGTGCTTGGTCAGCGTCACCCGGCCCTCGGCCTGCTGTTGCAGCGCCTCGCGGTGCCGGGACGGAATGGACATCCGCCCCTTGGCATCCAGCGAGAGTGCCGATGCTCCCTGAAACAAGCTTGCTCCCGGTCCATGCCGGCCGGTTGTCGGCCAGCATGCGCGTGAATCCCTTCTGTTCCGACTATGGCGACATCATCCCACGGCCGGGGCCCAATTTCACACAAAAATACACTTCCTCACACTATTTCCCACTTTAGAGGAAGCGATATGGCGGGTCAAGGCTGGTTGCAGGGCAGCAAACGAGTTTTTTTGAATCAGAACAATGACTTAGCGCGCACACTTCACGCACCGAAAAAGTGAATCCTTAATGAAATGAAGATCTTAGGGAGGAAAGCCGAGAAACCACCTGAGAACCACTTGCGGAGGAACTGCCGGCGGCACGGGAAAGACCTGCCCCGTCGCGCGAAGAAAGGATACAACAATTGCCCGCCAGCCCCGCCGGAACCAGGGCCAGCGAGGGGCAAGCAGGGGCCGGCTCAGATCCGGTAGGCGGCGGTGGTCATCACGCGCGAGGCGCCGCGCATCAGTGCCCGCACCGGGGCGGGCAACGGGATCCCGCCGGCATCGCGCGCGGCATCGCCGTGGCGGATCTCGTCGTCGCGCATCTGCTCGAGGATGGCGCGCGAGCGGCCGTCGGCCTCGGGCAGGCGGTCCAGGTGCCCGCCCAAGTGGTGCTCGACCTGGCGCTCGGTCTCGGCGACGAAGCCCAGGCTGACACGATCGCCGGCGCGGCCGGCCACCCAGCCGATGGCGAAGGCGCCGGCGTACCACAGCGGGTTGAGCAGGCTCGGGCGCGAGCCCAGTTCGCGCAGGCGCTCGGCGCACCAGGCCAGGTGGTCTTCCTCTTCGCGCGCGGCGGCATCCATCTGCGCGCGCACCGCGCCGTTGCGGGCGGTGAGCTTCTGGGCCTGGTACAGGGCCTGCGCGCAGACCTCGCCGACATGGTTGATGCGCATCAGCCCGGCCACGTGGCGGCGTTCATCGGCGCTCATCTGTTCGGTGTCCGGTGCCAGCCGGTCAGCCGGGTTGGCGCGCGCGGTGCGCGTGGCGCCGGCAATGGCGCGCAATGCCACGTCGAATTCTTTGATCAGGGTGTCCATGTCGCAGAGGCAGTTGGTCGTCGTTCCCGGCAGCCCCTGTCATCGTGGGGTGCGCGGCCGCGGCGCGGCACGCGCAGGGGCCATCGGGATTACCCGCATTGTAGCTTGCCTCTAATCGGCGCCAACCCGCATCCCGCCTTGCATTGATGCGCCTGGCTACTCAGAAACCCTGAGTTGTTAAAAGAAGACAAGGGGGATTGGCCTGACTAGTGAATTAAGGGTTGTTTGTTACAGTACTTCGCAACTTCCAAGGAAGTTTGACGCACGGGGGATGGAGACCAACAGGAGGTTCTCCCGGGCCGTCACCAATAATTCTTACAGTGGAGATCAACGAGCATGAAGAAATCGCTTCTGGCGCTGGCAGCGCTTGGCGCATTTGCTGGGGCGGCGCAGGCCCAATCGAGCGTGACCCTGTACGGCGTGGCCGATGCGAACCTCGAATACGTCAGCAATATGTCGACGACGAACCCGACCAACGCCAGCCCCACCAACCCGTTCCCGGGCGCAGCGCACAACCTGTTCCGGATGTCCTCCGGCGGCCTGTCCGGCTCGCGCTGGGGCCTGCGAGGCGTCGAGGACCTGGGCAGCGGCCTGAAGGCGCTCTTTGTGCTTGAAAGCGGTTTTGGGCTGGATGACGGGAAATCGCAGCAAGGTGGCCGCCTGTTCGGTCGTCAAGCCTACGTCGGCCTGGAAAGCGACCAGGTCGGCCGCGTGACCTTCGGTCGCCAGTACACCTCGCTGTTTGACATGATGGCCAACTTTTCGCCGACCGGCTATGCCACCCAGTACGAGCCGGTGGTCGCTCAACTGGGCCTGAACTTCCGCTCGGACAACACTGCCAAGTACACCGGCAAGTTCGGCCCGGTGACCGCGGTCGCGCACTGGTCGTTCGGTAACGGCGTTGCCGGCGGCGGCGAAGTCCCCGGCCAGTTCCGCCGCGACACCGGCTACGGTGCCGGCCTGGCGTGGGCCGCCGGCCCGTTCGGCATTACCGCCGCCTATGACCAGTACAACCCGACCCTGAACGCCGCCGGTGGCACCGGTGACTTCAAGAAGGCCGCGGTTGCCGCCAGCTATGCCTTCGGCCCGGCCAAGCTGATGGCCGGCTATCGCTGGGGCATGAACAAGGCACCGAATGACAATACGATCCTGAAGGACAACTACTACTGGGTCGGTGCCAACTACCAGGTCACGACGGCGCTGGGCCTGACGCTGGCTTACTACTACGACGACGTCAAGAACCTGAACCTGGCCGCCACCGGCGCCACCAACAATATCAAGAACCCCTGGCAGATTTCGTTCGTCGCCGACTACAACCTGTCCAAGCGCACCGACCTCTACCTGACCACCGCCTATTCGAAGAACGCCGGCCTGAACTTCGACACCTCGGCCATCAGCTTCGCCAACGGCTACTTCCTGGGTGCCGGCAAGGACAACATGGTCGGCGTCGCCCTGGGCATCCGCCACAAGTTCTGATCGCCTGTCGATCCCGGTCGCAAGGCCGGTCTGCAAAGGCACCTCCGGGTGCCTTTTTTCATTGGCGCGCCCCCCACTCCCATAGGGCATCACCTCATCGGCGCCACCCCGGCAGCGGACTAGAATGCACTTACCGTAGCCGCCCCACCGACCTCACGAGCGGACAACACCAGGAGACTCACGCATGCAACCCAATCGCCGGCGCGCCGTCGCGCTGCTGCTGTCCGCCAGCCTTGCCGCGCTCGCCAGCCAGTCGGTGCTGGCCGCCGACCCGTACCCGGCCAAGCCGATCCGGCTGGTGGTGCCCTTTGCCGCCGGCGGCACCACCGACATCCTGGCCCGCGCCGTGGCCGCGGAGCTGGCCAGGCTGCCGGGCTGGAACGTGGTGGTCGACAACAAGCCCGGCGCCGGCGGCAATATCGGCGCGGACCTCGTCGCCAAGGCCGCGCCGGATGGCTACACGCTGCTGATGGGCACCGTGGGCACCCATGGCATCAACCAGTCGCTGTACGGCAAGCTGCCGTTCGACCCGATCAAGGACTTCGCTCCGATCACCGAGGTGGCGGCCGTGCCCAACGTGCTGGTGCTGAACCCGGCGTTTGCGCAGCAAAATAAGATCGACAGCGTCAAGGACCTGATCGCCTACGCGCGCGCCAACCCCGGCAAGATCAACATGGCCTCCAGCGGCAACGGCACCTCGATCCACCTGGCCGGGGAGCTGTTCAAGACGCAGACCCGGACCTTCATGGTCCACTTCCCGTACAAGGGCAGCGGGCCGGCGCTGACGGACCTGGCCGGGGGCACCGTGCAGGTGATGTTCGACAACCTGCCGTCGTCGATGGCGCTGATCAAGAGCGGCAAGCTCAAGGCGCTGGCGGTGACCAGCGCCAGGCCGTCGCCGGCGCTGCCGGGCGTGCCGACCATAGCCCAGGCCGCGGGCCTGCCGCAGTATGAAGCCAGCTCCTGGTTCGGCATGCTGGCGCCGGCCGGCACGCCGCCGGATGTCATCCACCGCATCCAGCAGGAAGTGGCCAAGGCGCTGAATGCCCCGGCCGTGCGCGAACGCCTGCAGGCGCAGGGCGCCGAGCCTGTCGGCAACACCCCGGAGCAGTTCGCCGCGTTCATCCGCGCCGAAACCGCCAAGTGGGCCAAGGTGGTCAAGGATTCCGGCGCCAAGGTGGATTGACGCCGATTTGATCGCCGGCAGGGCGGCGGCCCGTATCGCGCATATACTTGAGGCATCAAATGTCGGCTGCCCGCCCCGTGGGCGGCCCCTGGCGGCTGCGGCCGCACCCCTGCGCACCGATGCACTGAAGATGCCAAACCCGTCCCCTGCCGCCGGCGCCGAAAGCGCGCCGGTCGACCTTGAAACCCGCGCCGACCAGACCGAGCACGAAGCCCTGCGGCTGTGGTTGCGGCTGTTGACCTGCACCACCCTGATCGAGGGCGATATCCGTTCGCGGCTGCGCCAGGATTTTGCCTGCACCCTGCCGCGCTTCGACCTGATGGCACAGCTCGACCGCCACCCTGAAGGCCTGAAGATGGGCGAGCTGTCGCGCCGCATGATGGTGACAGGCGGCAACGTCACCGGCATCACCGACCAGCTGCAGCAGGAAGGCCTGGTCTCGCGCGAGGCCCTGCCCACTGACCGCCGTGCCTACCTGATCCGCCTGACCCCGGCCGGGCGCGCCGCGTTCTCGCGCATGGCGCGCGCGCATGAGGACTGGATCGAGCAACTGTTCTCCGGCCTGGCCGAGACCGACCGGCGCGCCCTGTTCCGACTGCTTGGCCGGCTCAAGACCGGCCTGATCTCGCCATGAAGACCCTGCCCTACCTTGTCCTGTGCGGCCTGCTGCCGGCGCTGGCCGCCTGCAGCAGCACGCCGCAGCCGCCGCAGGTCACGCCGGTGAATGCCACCATCAAGCTTGGCCGCGTCACCGAGAAGACGTTCCTGACCCGCCTGGACGTGGCCCAGGTGCCCCCGTACTACGGCGGCGGCACCAGCGTCGGCGTGGGCGCCGCGGGTGGCGGCGGGGGTGGCGGGGTGGGCGTGGGCTTTGCCTTCGACCTGAGCCGGCTGTTCAGCAAGCCCGCACCGGTGCAGCAGGTGGACCTATTCCAGTACAAGGTGCGAACCATGGACGGCGCGATCGTATCGGCCAACGCGCCGGCGGCGCCGGGGCTGGAGCCTGGCGCGTGCGTGCGGGTGATCTACACCGACGGCAGCCAGGAAGCCCGCCTGGCGCCATCGAACGAGTGCTGAGCCGCCGCAACGCGGCCTGAAAGCACAACGGCCTCCACTCGGGAGGCCGTTGTCGTTTGCAGCGGCTGCCGCTCAGGCGGCCTTGCGGCTGTCGCGCAGTTCGCGGCGCAGGATCTTGCCGACGTTGGTCTTGGGCAGCTCGGTGCGGAACTCGACGTACTTGGGCCGCTTGTAGCCGGTCAGGCGTTCCTTGCAGAACTCGATCACATCGGCCTCGGTCAGCCCCGGATCCTTCTTCACCACGAACAGCTTGACCACCTCGCCCGAGTGCGTGTCGGGCACGCCCACGGCCGCCACTTCCAGCACGCCCGGGCACTCGGCGACCACGCCTTCGACCTCGTTCGGATACACGTTGAAGCCCGACACCAGGATCATGTCCTTCTTGCGGTCGACGATCTTGGTGTAGCCGCGCTCGTCCATCACGCCGATGTCGCCGGTCTTGAAGAAGCCGTCCGGGGTCATGACCTTGGCGGTCTCGTCCGGGCGGTTCCAGTAGCCGGCCATCACCTGCGGGCCGCGGATGCAGATCTCGCCCGGCTGGCCGAGCGGCACGTCCTTGCCGTCGTCGTCGCGGATCACCACTTCGGTCGAGGGCAGCGGCATGCCGATGGTGCCGGAGAACACGTTGGTGTCGGTCGGGTTGCAGGTGGCCGAGGGCGAGGTCTCGGACAGGCCGTAGCCTTCGATGATCGGGCAGCCGGTCTTGGCCAGCCACTGCTTGGCCACCGCCTCCTGCACCGCCATGCCGCCGCCGTTGGCCACGCGCAGGCCGGAGAAATCGACCTTGCTGATTTCCGGGTTGTTGAGCAGCGCGTTGTACAGCGTGTTGACCGCTGGGAACATGTTGAACCTGTACTTCTGCAGTTCCTTGATGAAGCCCGGGATGTCGCGCGGATTCGGGATCAGCACGCCGGTGCCGCCGCTGCGCATGCCCAGCAGGCAGCAGACCGTCAGCGCGAAGATGTGGTACAGCGGCAGCGCGGTGATGGTGATGGGCTGGTCGATATGGGCGCCCTTGTCCAGCGCCGGCTGCATCCACGCCTCGGACTGCAGCACGTTGGCCACCACGTTACGGTGCAGCAGCACCGCGCCCTTGGATACACCGGTGGTGCCGCCCGTGTACTGCAGGAAGGCAACGTCCTCCGGCCCCGTGGTGGCCGGCTGCAGCGTCAGCTTGCGCCCTTCGGCCAGCACGCTGTTGAAGCGCACGCAGTTGGGCAGCTCCCACGCCGGCACCATCTTCTTGACGTTGCGCACCACGAAATTGACGATCGCGCCCTTCAGGCCGCCGAGCATGTCACCCATGCTGGCCACCACCACATGCTTGACCGGGGTCTTGGCCAGCACCTGCTGCAGCGTCGAGGCAAAGTTCTCCAGGATCACGATGGCCTCGGCGCCGCTGTCCTTGAGCTGGTGCTCGAGTTCGCGCGGGGTGTAGAGCGGGTTGACGTTGACCACCACGAAACCCGCGCGCAGCACCGCCGCCAGCACCACCGGGTACTGCAGCACGTTCGGCATCATGATCGCCACGCGTGCGCCGGGGCGCAGCCCGCGCGACTGCAGCCACGCGGCAAAGTGGGCCGAGAGCTGGTCCAGTTCGCCGTAGGTGATGGCCTTGTCCATGCAGATGAAGGCCTTGCGGTCGGCATAGGTGCGGAAAGACGCCTCGAGCAGCGCGGCAAGCGAGCGGAACTGGCTGGCATCGATCTCGGCGGGAACGCCGGCCGGGTAGTGTTTCAGCCAAATTCTTTCCATAGCACCGTCTCCTGAATTTCTGAATGGTCGTTCGATTTTGCCGAGATGCTAAACGTGCGCCCCGGTTAAAACAACAACTTAGACGAAGTCCTCGGGGTCACCGGACAGCCCTTGGTGCCCCTGACGGGCATTATGCGCCACCGATCGGGCGCAAGTAGCGGGATAACCCCTAGTGAGGCAAATCCGCACTCACCCGCCGCTGGGCAGCGCCAGCTTCATCATGCTGGCGGCAAGCTCCTGCGCCAGTGTCTCCGGGTCCATGCGCCCGGGTTCATGCCAGGTGTACAGGAAGCCCACCACGCTGCCGATCGCATGCGCCGTCACGCGCGCGTCGCCGAAGGCGAACACGCCATCGCGCCTGCCCTCTTCCAGCAGCGCATAGAGGTCGCGATAGAAGTCCCGCGCCATGCTGTCGAGCCACGCCACGGTGTCGGGGCGCAGGTACTGGTTGTCGCGAAAGCTCAGCGTGGCCGGCACATGGCAGGCAACGCAGCGCCGCGCCATCTCGAGCAGGCAGGCCTGCAGGCGCTCGCGCACCGGCAGCGCCGGGTCCGCGGTCTCGCGGATCACGGGCAGGCAGGTCTGGGCCGACTCGCGGCACAGGATGTCGAAGATCTCGTACTTGTCAGTAAAGTAGTAGTAGACCGCCGGCTTGGTCACGCCCAGCGCGCGGCACAGGTCGTTCATGGTCATGCCGGGATAGCCCTTGCTGTAGAAGAGCTGCGCGGCGGTATCGAGGATCTGGCGGCGGCGGGCCTCCTGGCGCTCGGCGATATGCGGGCGGGCCGGCTGCGGCTCTGGCGGTGCGCTCAACGGCGGGTTCAGCGGTGCGGATCTGGGTGCAATCGACATGATGCAATTCTCGCACGGCGGGACGCGGCAGCTTAGTTGGCCGCCGTCTTGCCGCCCGCGGTCAGCGTGCCGGTGCGCGTGGCTGGCGGCGCCAGCCGCTGCAGCGCGGCCTCGCGCTCGGCGGCGGGCAGCGCGCCGATACGGGCGGCCTCGTCATAGAACCGCTGCCAGTCGCCGTTGCACCGCGCCAGCAACGCGGTGAAGGCCGGCACCCACTGCTGGTAGGTGGCCACCGCGGCCAGATGGGCGTTGGTCAGCGGCTGGTCGAACCAGCGGTCATAGCCGCTGAAGCCGCCCCACTCCGTGCGTAGCCGCGCGTACTCGGTGCGCAGGTCGGCGAAGATCCTGGCCTTGCCCTCGCGCTTGGCGTCATCATCGAGCGGGGTCTGGTACAGCGCCACCAGCCGGTCGCGCGTGCCCAGCAACAGCGCGCGGAACTGCTGGCGCCGGGCATCGTACTGCCGATAGCTGGCGCGCGCGTCCTCCGACGCATCCTCGGACAGCCAGCGCTCCACGCCCGCGGCTTCCACCGCGGTGGCGAAGGACTCGTTGAAGGCGGTGTCGTTGCGCACGTACACCACCTGGTGCGCCAGCTCGTGGAAGATCAGCCGCGCCAGTTCGCCCTCGGGCAGGTAGACGAAGGTATTGAGCAGCGGGTCGTCGAAATAGCCCAGCGTCGAATAGGCGGGGATGCCGGCCACGTACGTCTCCAGCCCGTCGCGGCGCAATCCCTGCGCATACTGCTCGGCATCGGACTGGGCGTAGTAGCCGCGGTAGCTGATGCAGCCGACGATGGGGAAGCACCACTTGCGCAGCTCCATCGACAGCTCGGGCGTGGCGAACACGCTCCACACCACATAGGGCCGGTGCAGGTTGGCGTAGCGGCGGTAGCTCCCGTTCTCGGGCAGCTTCAGTTCGCGCGAGGCAAAGTCGCGCATGCGGCCGGCCAGCGCCAGCCGCTGCGCCAGGCGCGCATCGTTGGCGTCGCGCGCGCTGGCGATGGCGTCGGTCAGCGGCTGTGCCTGGGCCATCACGCCCAGGTGGCCGCCGATCGACTGCGCGTAGTAGCCGACGGCCTCGCACCCGGCCGTCACCAGGACCACCGCGGTGAGGCCGGTCGCCGCCAGGAGTGCCGCCCAGCGCCGGCGGCCAGGCTGCGGCGTCATGCAGGCAGGACTGCCCCTTGCGTGCAGGCCTCGACCTGCACCAGGCAGTCATAGAACACCGGCGCGCGGCCCAGGTCGGTCAGGCGCTGGCTGGTCAGCTCGTTGGCGTTCTTGCCGTCCGAAGCCAGCTTCTTCCACCAGATCGACAGGCCCACCACCAGCCCGCGCCGGGCGCGGTCGGTGACGCGGGCGCGCGCCACCATGCTGCCGCGGTCGTTGAAGACGCGCACCATGGCGCCGTGCACGATGCCGCGCTCGGCGGCGTCGGCCGGGTGGATGTCCAGGTGCGGCTCGCCCTCGGTGGCGCGCAGGCTGTCGACGTTGACGAAGGAGCTGTTGAGGAAGTTGCGCGCCGGCGGCGAGATCATCGCCAGCGGATAGCGCGCCGCCAGCTCGGGCGCGGTCAGCGGCGCCTCGTACTGCGGCACGTAGTCAGGCAGCGGGTCGAAGCCATCGCGCGCCATCGGCTCCGAATAGAACTGGCACTTGCCCGATGCGGTCGGGAAGCCGCCCTCGGCGAACGGCGCCGCCGGCAGCGCCAGCTTCTGCCAGCCCTGCGCCTTCAATGATTCCCAGCTGATGCCGGCCGCGCGCGCATCGCCCGGAATGATGGCCTGCGCGGCGATGGCCTCGTCGCTGTCGGCAAAGCACGCCTCGGTGAAGCCCAGGCGCTGCGCCAGCCGGCGGAAAATCTCGGTATTGGGCAGGGCCTCGCCCATCGGCGCGATGGCGGCGTTGTTGGCCAGAAAATAGGTATGGCCGTAGGCCTTGTGCACGTCGGTGTGCTCAAGCTGCGTGGTCGCCGGCAGCAGGATGTCGGCATAGTCGGCGGTGTCGGTGCGGAAATGCTCCAGCACCACCGTGAACAGGTCCTCGCGCGCAAAGCCCGCGGCGACCTTGCCGGATTCCGGCGCCACCGCGACCGGGTTGCTGTTGTAGACCACCACGGCCTCGATGCGCGGCGCGCCGGGTGCCGGCTCGGCCAGCAGCGCGTCGCCGATGGTGCTCATGTTGACGATGCGCGGCAGCGTCTGCGGCCAGCCAGGCAGCAGGTCGGGGCGCTGCAGCGCGGCTTCGTCGATCGGGAAGAAGCCCGAGGTCGACAGCTGCAGCCCGCCTGCGGGCTGGCGCCAGGCGCCCACCAGCGACGGCAGGCACGCCACCGCGCGCACCGCCTGGCCGCCGCCGTGCACGCGCTGCATGCCGTAGTTCAGGCGGATTGCCACCGGCTGGCGCTCGCGCACCGCCAGCTGGCCGTAGAGGCCGGCCAGCCATTCGATGTCCTCGGCCGGGATGCCGCAGATTTCGGCCGCGCGTGCCGGAGTGTAGGCCTGCGCGCGCTCGCGCAGCGCCTCGAAGCCGACGGTGTGGCGTTCGATGTAGTCGTGGTCGAGCAGGTCGTCGCGGATCAGCACATGGATCAGCGCCAGCGCCAGCGCGCCGTCGGTGCCGGGCATCGGGGCGATGTGGCGGTGGCACTTCTCGGCGCTCAGCGAGCGATACGGGTCGATCGCCACCAGCGTGGCGCCGCGCCGCTTGGCTTCCTGCGCGCGGGTCCAGAAATGCAGGTTGGAAGCAATCGGGTTGCCGCCCCAGATGATCACCAGCCTGGCATCGACCACGTGCTCCATGTCCATGCCCACGCTGGCGCCGTAGGTGTAGCGCAGCGCGGTGGCGCCGGCGCTGGCGCAGATGGTGCGGTCCAGCCGCGATGCGCCCAGCTTGTTGAAGAAGCGCGCGGCCATGCTCTCGCCCTGCACCAGCCCCATGGTGCCGGCATAGCTGTACGGCACGATCGCCTGCGGATCGCGCGCCGCAATCGCCTGCAGGCGCGTGGCGATGGTGTCCAGCGCCTCCTCCCAGGAGATCGGCGCGAACTTGCCTTCGCCCTTCCTGCCGATGCGCTTCATCGGCGTCAGCAACCGGTCCGGGTGGTAGGTGCGCTCGGTGTAGCGCGACACCTTGGTGCACAGCACGCCCTGCGTGCCGGGATGGTCGGGATCGCCCGCTACCTTGACGGCACGGCCGTCCTCGACGGTAACGAGCAAGGCACAAGTGTCGGGGCAGTCATGCGGACAGGCGGCGCGGACGATGCGGGAAGCCATGGGGTCTCCGGGCGGGGTGTGTTGTTTTCGTTCGGTCGTACGGAACTGGAGATGCCGGCGCAGGCGGCGGGTTGCGGCGCCCGAGCCGCGCCGGCGGGCGGCGCTTTCCCGGCCGTGCGGGGTGATGGCGGGGAGTATCTCGATCCGATTGTATTCGATTATGATGTGCCGGCGCGCTGCCGGCACAGACCAGTACGCGCACCATGCCGCACGACGTGAGCAATTTGCCGGCGAGAGACCGGCCGACGCGGCCAACGGGTAACCGAACCACATTTCGCGGGGGGTTTATGTCTTTCCGATCCGGGGTCAATGGCCGGCTTGCCGGCCTGCTGGTGGCGTGCGCCATCGGCACGGGTGGCGCATCCTGCGCTGCCTTCGCAGCCAACACGGCGGGCACCGCCGACACATCCGAAAACGGCGTCACTGCCGACACCATCCTGCTGGGCCAGTCCGCCGCCCTGACCGGCCCGACCGCCGTGCTCGGCAAGCAGATGAACTCGGGCGCGCGGCTGTATTTCGACCACATCAACCAGCAGGGCGGCATCTACGGCCGCAAGATCCGGCTGGAGGCGCTGGACGACTACTACGAGCCCGAGCCCGCCGCCAGGAACACAAAGAAGCTGATCGAGGAAGACCGCGTCTTCGCCCTCTTCGGCTATGTCGGCACGCCCACCAGCCAGGCCGCGCTGCCGCTGGCAACCCAGGCCAAGGTGCCGTTCTTCGGCCCGTACACCGGGGCGCAGTCGCTGCGCGAGCCGCGCAGCCGCTACGTCTTCCACGTGCGCGCCGGCTACAACGAGGAAACCGCGGCCATCCTGCGCCAGATCCAGACCACCGGCCTCAGGCGCGTGGCCGTGGTCTACAACGAGGACGCCTACGGCAAGGCCGGACTGGAAGGTCTGGAGCGCGCGCTCAAGGCCGCGCCCGACAGCGGCGTACAGATCGTCGCGCGCGAGCCCGTGGTCCGCAATACCACGGAAATCGGCGATGCCATACAGGGCTCGATGAAGACCAGGCCCGACGCCGTGGTGATGATCAGCGCCTACCGCACCGCCGGCGCCTTCGTGAAGGAAGCGCTGCGCCGCGGCTACAGCGGCCAGTTCTACAACGTCTCCTTCGTCGGCACGCAGGCGCTGGCCAACGAGGTGGGCGCGCAGGGCAGCGGCGTGATCATCTCGCAGGTGATGCCGCACCCGGGCAACGCCACGCTGCCGATCGTGCGGGAGTACCTGCGCATGCTGCAGGCCGCCGGCAAGCCCAGCGAATTCGACTACGCCAGCATCGAAGGCTTTATCGCCGCCAAGGCCTTCACCGAAGGCCTGCGCCGCGCCGGCAAGGACCTGACGCGCGAGAAGCTGGTGACCGCGCTGGAGTCAATGCGCAGCTATGACCTCGGCGGGTTTATCGTCAACTTCACGCCGGAGAACCACGTGGGCTCGAAATTCGTGGAGATGACGATCATCAATTCGAAGGGCCAGGTGATCCGCTGAGACTCCGGGTTTTCTCCTCCCTGCGCGAGGGAGGAGAAAACTAGGCCCTACTCCATGTCGTTCAAGTGACACGCCGAGAATCGCATCGGCGCAATCTCCTTCAGCAGCGGCTGCTCTTCCCGGCAACGCGGCATCGCATGCGGGCAGCGCGGGTGGAAATGGCAGCCCGGCGGCGGGTTCAGCGGCGACGGGATCTCGCCGCGGATCGCGACATAGGTCTTGCGGGCCACCTCCAGCTTGGGCGCCTCGGCCAGCAGTGCCTGGGTATAGGGATGGTTGGGCGCGGCGAACACGTCTTCGGTCGGCGCGGATTCGACCACCCGCCCCAGGTACATGATCACCACGCGGTCGCTGATGTGCTTGACCACGCCCAGGTCGTGGCTGATGAACAGGTAGGTCAGGTTCAGGTCTTCGCGCAGGCGCATGAACAGGTTCAGCACCTGGGCCTGGATCGACACGTCCAGCGCCGCCACCGACTCGTCGCACACCAGGAACTCGGGCTTCACCGCCAGCGCCCGGGCAATGCCGATGCGCGCGCGCTGCCCGCCGGAGAACTGGTGCGGAAAGCGCCGCAGCACGGTCGGGTCCATGCCCACGCGCACCAGCATGTCTTCCACATAGCCCTTCTGCGCGCCGCGCTCGACCATGCCGTGCACTACCGGCGCCTCGCCGACGATATCCAGCACGCGCAGCCGCGGATTGAGCGAGGCATACGGGTCCTGGAAGATCATCTGGATCGCCAGCTGCTTCTCGCGGCGCTTGTCGGGCGGCAGGTGGTCGAGGTTGGTGCCGCGCCAGAAACGCTCGCCCTCGGTCAGTGAGTGCAGGCCTACAGCCATGCGGCCCAGCGTGGACTTGCCGCAGCCGGACTCGCCCACCAGGCCCACCACCTCACCGGCACGGATGCTCAGGTCGACGCGGTCGACCGCGTGCACCACCTCGTCATGCGCATGGGCGCCGAACAGGTTGGCGATGCGCGCGGCGGCGTCGAGCGACTTGACGAAGCGCTTGGACACGCCGCGCAGCTCCAGGATCGGCGCGCTCGGCGTGGCCCCCTCTTCAGCGGCAGGATTCGTCATCGGTCGGGATTGCAGTTCAGTTGCGCTCATGCCGCCTCCTGGTTGGCCAGCACCGGATGGAAGCAGCGCAGGCGGCGGCCGTCGGCGGCGGTCTCCAGCGGCGGCTCGGTCTTGCAGGCAGCGGTGGCGTAGGGGCAGCGCTCACGGAAGGCACAGCCGCCCGGCAGGTTCAGCAGCGACGGCGTCATGCCCGGGATCTGCCGCAGCGGCGCGCCGCGCGGATTGCGCGACGGCGCCGAGCTGATCAGCCCGTGGGTGTATGGGTGCTCAGGGTGCTCCAGCACCTGGCGCACGTCGCCGGCCTCGACGATCTTGCCGGCGTACATCACGCACACGGTATCGGCCAGCCCCGCCACCACCGACAGGTCGTGCGTGATCCAGATCAGCGCCGTGCCCGATTCGCGGCACAGGGTCTGCATCTCGTACAGGATCTGGCCCTGGATGGTGACGTCCAGCGCGGTGGTCGGTTCGTCGGCAATGATCAGGTCGGGCTTGTTCAGCAGCGCGATCGCGATCGCCACGCGCTGGCGCATGCCGCCCGAGAACTGGTGCGGATAGGCCTGCAGGCGCTCGTCCGGCGACGGGATGCCGACCCGCGCCAGCGCATTGCGCGCGCGTTCGCGCGCCACCGCCTTGCCCACCTTCTCATGGGCCAGCACCGCCTCGATCATCTGCGTGTCGATGCGCAGGACCGGGTTCAGCGTCATCATCGGGTCCTGGAAGATCATCGCGATGCGGTTGCCGCGCACGTCGCGCTGCTGCGCCGGCGTGAGCGCGCGCAGGTCGCGGGTGATGCCGTCGCGGCTGGTCAGCGCGATGCGGCCGTCGACGATCTTCCCGGGCGGGTCGATCAGGCCCATGATCGAATACCCGGTCATGGACTTGCCCGAGCCGGACTCGCCCACCAGCCCCATGATCTCGCCGCGGCCCACGGTGAAGGACACGTCGTCGACGGCCTTGGCGATGCCGCCGCGCGTGTGGAATTGCGTCTTCAGGTGTTCAACCACCAACGTCGGTTGTGCCATGTTCCGCTCCTGGTTATTGCGTCTGCAGGCGCGGGTTGAGGACATCGCGCAGCTGGTCGGCCACCAGGTTCATCGCCACGATGGTGACCACCAGCGCGATGCCCGGGAAGAAGCTGATCCAGTACTTGCCCGACAGCATGTACTGCTGGCCGTTGGAGATCAGCGAGCCCAGCGAGGGCTCGGTGACCGGCACGCCCAGCCCGAGGAAGGACAGCGTCGCTTCCAGCGTGATGGCCGAAGCCACCTGCAGCGCCGCGATCACGATCAGCGGCGGCAGGCAGTTGGGCAGCAGGTGGCGGAACATGATGCGCATCGGCGGCAGGCCCAGGCAGGTGGCGGCCTCGATATATTCCTTGCGCCGCTCCACCAGCGCGGCGCTGCGCGTGGTGCGGGCGTAGTAGGCCCACTGCACCGCCACCAGCGCAATCACGATATTGCCCAGGCCCGGGCGCAGGAAAGCCAGCAGGATCAGCGCCAGCAGGATCGGCGGGAACGACAGCTGCAGGTCGGCCACGCGCATGATGACGGCCTCGGTGCGCCCGCCCAGGAAGCCGGCCAGCAGGCCGAGCGTGGCCCCCAGCAGCAGCGCGATCACGGTGCTGACCACGCCTACGCCGATGCTGATGCGCAGACCGTACATCACCGCCGACAGGATGTCGCGGCCCTGCTCGTCCGAACCCAGCAGGAAGGTCATGCCGTTGCCGGCCTGCTCGCCCGGCGCCAGGCGCGCGTCGAGCACGTCCAGCGTGGCCAGGTCATAGGGGTTCTGCGGCGCCAGCCACGGCGCGAAGATGGCGATCAGGATGATGATGACCAGCGTGGCCAGTCCGGCCACGGCAATCTTGCTGGAGAAGAACTCCGCGGCAAAGCGCCGCCACGGCGATTGTTCACGCGCCGCGGCGGGCGGCGGCGTCTTGTCCTCTTGTTCGGCAGATACGGCACTCATGGCTCAGCCCTTGTTGTCGGCAATGCGCACGCGCGGATCGAGCATGCTGTAGATGATGTCCACCACCAGGTTGATCAGGATAAACAGCGTCACGATCACCATCAGGTAGGCGACGATCACCGGCCGGTCCAGCAACTGGATCGAGTCGATGATGAGCTTGCCCATGCCGGGCCAGGCGAAGATGGTCTCGGTCACGATCGCAAAGGCGATGATCGAGCCGAACTGCAGCGCGATCACCGTGACAATCGGGATCAGGATGTTCTTCAGCACATGCACGCCGACGATGCGCGTGTTCGACAGGCCCTTGGCGCGCGCGAACTTGACGTAGTCCTGCATCATCGCCTCCTGCGTGCCGGCGCGCGTGAGCCGGATCACCATGGCGATATTCAAGAGCGACAGCGTCACCGCCGGCAAGATCAGGTGGCGGATGCCGTCGGCGGTCAGGAAGCTGAGCGGGATGCCGAGCACGCGCACGGTCTCGCCGCGTCCGTTGGAGGGCAGCCAGCCGAGCTGCACCGCGAACACCATGATCAGCATCAGCCCGACCCAGAAGGTGGGCAGCGAGAAGCCCAGGATCGACACCGCCATGATCGACTTGCCGGCGATGCCCTTGGGCCGCAGCCCGGCCCACAGGCCCAGCGGGATGCCCAGCACGATCGCCAGCAGGATCGCGCAGATGGCCAGCTCCATGGTGGCGGGCATGCGCTCGAAGATCAGCTTGAGCGCTGGCGTGCCGTGCGCGAACGAGGTGCCCAGGTTACCTTGCAGCGCATTCTGCAGGAACACCCAGTACTGCTCCCACAGCGGTTTGTCCAGGCCCAGCGCCGCGATGGTGCGCTTGATGTCCTCCTGGTCGGCCTGCGGGTTGATCAGGATGTCGACGGGATTGCCGATGGCAAAGACGCCGAGGAAAACCAGCAGCGACATGACGAAGAGCACGACCACGCTCTGCATCAGGCGCCGGATGATAAAGACCAGCATAATCGAACCACTATCCTTTCGCGCGCGAATGCACGCCACGCCCGGGCCGCGCCGTGGCGCTTCCCGGGTGTGGCGCGGCAGCCATGCGCGGCACCGCAAACTCGGCCAGCAGACAATCCGCGGGCCGAGGCTCCTGTCTGAGCTGACCGGAGCTTACTGGGGCTTGAAGTTGTGCGCGTAGGTGCGCTCGTCGGTACGCGGCACGTAGACGATGCCCTTTTGCGTGGCCCAGGTGGTCACCTGCTGGTGGATCGGGACGATACCGCCATCGTTGATCGCGATTGCGGTGGCCTCCTGCAGCAGCTTGGAGCGCTCCTTGTCATCCACGGTGGACAGCGCCTTCTCCAGCACCACGTCCATCTTGGGGTTGCAGTACTCGCCCCAGTTGGTGGTGCCGAAACCCTTCTTGCTGTCCTCGCACGCCAGCAGCGCGCGCAGCGGCGAGCTGACCTCGCCGGTCTGTGCGCCCCAGCCCAGCAGCCCGAACGACCACTCGTGCTTGATGCCCTTGGACGAGTACGTCGCCATCGGCATGCCTTCGACCTTGGTGGCGATGCCGATGCGGGTCAGGTTCTGCGCAATCGTCTGCGCGATCTTCTCGTCGTTGACGTAGCGGTTGTTGGGCGTATGCAGCGTCACGCCGAAGCCGTTCGGGAAGCCGGCGTCGGCCAGCAGCTTCTTGGCGGCCTCGGGATCGTACTTGACCGTCTTCAGGTTGGGGTTGTAGCCGAACAGCGTCGGCGGCACCAGGTTGTTGGTCGGCTCGGACAGGCCTTCCATCAGGCGGTCCTTGATGCCCTGCCGGTTGATCGCCATGCTGATGGCATTGCGCACGCGCGCGTCCTTCAGCGGGTTCTTGTCCAGCGGTGCGCCTTCCTTGGTGGTGACGTAGGGCGACTTGTCGCGCTTGGCATCGAAATACAGGTAGATCACGCGGTGCGAGATCTTGGAGAAGAACGACAGCTTGGGATCCTGGCGCACCTTCGGCAGGTCAGGCGTGGGCACGTTCTCGATGGCCTGCACGTCGCCCGACAGTAGCGCCGCCAGGCGCGTCGCCGGATTGGGGATGAAGCGCAGCGTGACCTTGTCCCAGGCCGGCTTGGCGCCCCAGTAGTCGTTGTTGCGCACCAGCTCGACCCGGTCGTCGCGGGCGTAGCTGACGAACTTGAACGGCCCGGTGCCGACCATGCCCTTGCCCTGCGCGAAGTCATCCGAGCTCAGCCCCTGCGTGGCCTTCTTCTGCACGATGAAGATCGACGTGAGGTCGTTCAGCATCAGCGGATAGGGCTGGTTGGTGGTCAGCTGGATGGTGTACTTGTCGATGATCTTCTTGTTGACGATCGCCTTGGTGTAGACATCGAACTTGCCCGGGCTGTTCTGGATGGTGGCCGGGCGGTCCAGCGACCAGATCACGTCTTCCGCGGTCAGCTCGGAGCCGTCGTGGAACTTCACGCCCTTGCGGATCTTGAATTCCCAGGTGAGGTTGTTGACCAGCTTCCACGACTCGGCGAGGCCCGGGATGATGCGGCTGTCCGGGTCCATCTTGGTCAGCGAGTCAAAGATATGCTCGGAAACATTGATGTTGGAGAACAGGTTGTAGAAGTGCGGATCCATCGAGGTTGGCGGCGAACTCATGGCCAGTTTGAGGTCCGCGGCCTGGGCGGTGCCGGCAAGCGCCAGGCCAAGGGCCCCGGCTACCGCCACCACACCAATTGCCTTCTTGAAAGTGCGAAGGGACATCGCGCAATTCTCCCTGTAGGAAGTGAAGCAGACGTTTTAGGATCGGCAATGCGCCGCGGGTCACGCGGCGGCGCTGCGTTTTGGTGCGGTTTGGGGTGCGCTTGCGCATCACAAAGCGACGAAATTGCCGGCCGGGCACTTCAAGCATGAACTGTTCCAGCAGTGCGCATGTCGCGGCAATGCGGGGAAACCCACCCGCGCTGGCATATTGCACTGCGCCAACCGGGCAAGCGCGCAGGAAATCGCCGCATTTTGGCGCTTTGCGGAGAGGCATCGTATGATCGGGGTATCCAACGCTAACGCCCCTAACGTCCAGGGCAGCCAGGCATCATGAAGCTCATTCCCGAAATCCTGCAGGCACAAGCCGAAATCCGTGCGATCCGGCGCGACATCCACGCCCACCCGGAACTCTGCTTCGAAGAACAGCGCACCGCCGACGTGGTCGCGCAGAATCTGGAATCGTGGGGCATCGAAGTTCATCGCGGCCTGGGCACCACCGGCCTGGTGGGCGTGATCCGCAACGGCAACAGCCCGCGCACCATCGGGCTGCGCGCCGACATGGACGCGCTGCCGCTGCAGGAAGCGAACACCTTTGATCACCGCTCGCAGCACTCCGGCAAGATGCACGCCTGCGGCCACGACGGCCACACCGCCATGCTGCTCGGCGCGGCGCGCTACCTGGCGCAGCACAAGCCCTTCGACGGCTCCGTGCACCTGATCTTCCAGCCGGCCGAGGAAGGCGGCGGCGGCGCCCGTGAAATGATCAAGGACGGCCTGTTCGAGCGCTTTCCGTGCGACGCGGTGTTCGGCGTCCACAACTGGCCGGGCATGCCGGTCGGCACGTTCGGCACGCGCGCAGGCCCGCTGATGGCATCGAGCAACGAGTTCCGCATCGTGGTGCGCGGCAAGGGTGCGCATGCGGCCATGCCCAACAATGGCAACGACCCGGTCTTCACCGCGGCGCAGATCGTGTCGGCGCTGCAGGGCATCATCACGCGCAACAAGCGCCCGATCGATACCGCGGTGATCTCGGTCACGCAGTTCCACGCCGGCGACGCCACAAATATCGTGCCGGACCAGGCCTGGATCGGCGGCACGGTGCGCACGTTCACGGTGCCGGTGCTGGACCTGATCGAACGGCGCATGGAAGAAGTGGCGCGCGCGGTGGCGGCGGCGTTCGACTGCACCATCGAGTACGAATTCCACCGCAACTATCCGCCGACCGTCAACAGCGAGGCTGAGACCGGCTTTGCCACCGAGGTCGCCGCCGAACTGGTCGGGCCGGACAACGTCGACAGCAATGTCGAGCCCACCATGGGCGCCGAGGATTTCTCGTTCATGCTGCAGCACAAGCCCGGCTGCTACCTGTTCCTGGGCAACGGCGACGGCGGCCATCGCGACGCTGGCCATGGCATCGGGCCCTGCATGCTGCACAACCCGAGCTACGATTTCAACGACGAACTGCTGCCGGTCGGCTCGACGTTCTTCGTGCGGCTGGTGGAAAAGTGGCTGGCGCCTGCGTGACGTTACGTACCTGAGCACAGCACAACGATAACAAGAGGGGAGCATCCGGATGGGCCGCCTGGCGCTGGATCGCGAGACAGCGCGCAGCTTCGCGCGCGTGGCGCTGGACAATATCCTGCGCCGCTATCCGTACAAGCTGGACCACATGATGGCCAGCGCCGGTGACCTGGCCGAACCGGCGGCCTGGCATCCGGTCTTCTGCGGCAGCTACGACTGGCACTCCAGCGTGCACATGCACTGGTTGCTGGTGCGGCTGCTGGCGCTGTCGCCGGACCTGGAGGAGGCGCCGCGCATCCGCGCAACGCTGGATGCCCAGCTGCGCCCAGAGCACATCGCGGTCGAACTGGCCTACTTCCAGCGGCCCCATTCGCGCACCTTCGAGCGCCCCTATGGCTGGGGCTGGATGCTGAAACTGCAGGCGGAGTTGCTGGTGCTGGCGCGGCAGGACGCCCAGGCAGCCACCTGGGCCGAGGCGTGCGCGCCGCTGGCATCGCACCTGTCACGGCAACTGGCGGATTTCCTGGATGCAGCGGTTTTCCCGGTGCGCACCGGCACCCATTACAACAGCGCCTTCGCCCTGGTGATGGCCATGGCCTATGCACGCACGCACCAGGACCTCACCTTGCGGCGCGCCATCGTGCGGCGGGCCCACCGCTGGTTCGGACATGATCAGAAATACCCGGCGCGGTATGAGCCCGGCGGCGATGAATTCCTGTCCGGCGGGCTGACCGAAGCCGTGCTGATGCACGCCGTGATGGACGGCTGCGCGTTTTCAGAATGGTGGGAGTTGTTCGTGCCGGGGCAGGTGGAACTGGCCAACTGGCTGACGCCGGTCGAAGTGACCAATCGCAGCGATCCCAAGACCTCGCACCTGGACGGACTCAATCTGTCTCGCGCTTGGTGCTGGCGCATGCTGGAGCCCGCCCTGCCCGACCCGCTGCGGCCGCTGGCCATCCGGGCATGGTCGGACCATCTCGAAGCGTCGCTGCCGCAGGCGGTCGAGGGCGAGTATGTGTCGACGCACTGGCTGGCCTCGTTCGCGGTGCTCGCGCTGGCCGAGCCGATCGGCGGCTGACGGCGCCGCCAGCGTCCTTCAGTCCAGCGCGATGTCGCCGTACCAGGACTCGGCCTTGCTCTTGGTGTTGTCGGTATCGGTCATGATGCCCACGGCGATGACCCGGCCGGGGTCTGTCCCGAAGGCCTTGCGGTAGTCGGCGCGCAGGTCGCGCTCATGGCAACGCCACTCATTGGCGTGCTTCATGCCGCTATCCACCACGATCATGCGCACCCTGTCAGTGTGCGGATTTTTCACCACTGAGCCTTCCGCGCGCCGTCCGCCCCAGATATACATCAGCGTGGCGTAGGGCATTTCGCGGCCGGTGGTCAGCCGCGCCATCTCGTACATCAGCTGGTCTTTCAAGGACAATGCACCCTTGTCGCCGTCGAAGGCGACAAACAGGCGCAACGGCGAATCCTCGCGCGGGCCGTGGCTGTTGTCAGCGTTGCGGATAATGCCGCTGGTCTTCCAGGTCCAGCGCAGCATGCCGGCATCGCGATCGCGCAGCGGGACATACAGGCCGGAGGCTGAGCTCTCGGCCTGCGCATGGACGACCACGCGCTGGTCGACCTCTACCATCGAATAACGGGTGGGCGTCTTGTTGCGGTTGATGGTCCACGGCTGCCAGCCGACCGGCAACTGGCCGCGATGCGGTGAGACCGAGAACAACGGCAGCGTGGCCAGGGTCGGCGGCGGCGCGGCATCGGCGACTTCGCCGTCGTCACCCGCCTCGGCTTCCGCCGCACTGGTGTTGGCGGCAGCCAGCGGGTCGGGCGACGACACCGCAGGCAGCGCCGGGTCCGTCTGCGCTGCCACGTACGCGGTCATGCGCCTGGCGAACGTCTGGCAATCGATCGCGGAAGTGCCTGCCGTATTGGCCGTGTCATCCGAATGAACCGCGGAAACAGGGGGAGTGGATGCGCATCCTGCCAGCAGCAGCGCGCCGGCGGCGCCAGTCAAAACCAGCCGAAACACCTTGGCCGTCATGTAACCCCTCGAAACCCGAATCCGGACCTGCTCTGTTGGCAAGGGTCCGGCTATTGCCCACTACTTGCTGCAAACACATGTTGCAACCGCCTTCGTGCCGCATGTGGGCACTTGGGTGTCGACCATAGCAGAAGGCGCGCAGTCCCGGAATGCTCGGCGACCCGCGTTGCGGCATGAAAACAACGAGGACGCGCATGCCTGCGCCGGCCACGGCATTTTCGCCGCGCCAAAGCAAAAACCCCCAGCCTTTTGGGGCTGGGGGTTCTGCGGTATAAGAGCCTGGCGATGACCTACTTTCACACGGGTATCCGCACTATCATCGGCGCGGAGCTGTTTCACGGACCTGTTCGGGATGGGAAGGGGTGGTTCCAGCTCGCTATGGTCACCAGGCATAAGGGGTTGCAGCGCTGAGGTTGAGGTCAACGCTGCGAATAGGGATGTAGTTGGGGTTGTGTGTCTTGTGTCAACTGTTTCGGCACAGTCGCGATCACACACCAGGTGAAACACACTGGTTATAGGATCAAGCCTTACGGGCAATTAGTACTGGTTAGCTTAACGCATTACTGCGCTTCCACACCCAGCCTATCAACGTCCTGGTCTCGAACGACCCTTCAAGGAGGTCAAGCCTCCAGGGAATCCTCATCTTCAGGCGAGTTTCCCGCTTAGATGCTTTCAGCGGTTATCTCTTCCGTACATAGCTACCCTGCGATGCCTCTGGCGAGACAACAGGTACACCAGCGGTACGTCCACTCCGGTCCTCTCGTACTAGGAGCAGCCCCCGTCAAGATTCCAACGCCCACGGCAGATAGGGACCAAACTGTCTCACGACGTTTTAAACCCAGCTCACGTACCTCTTTAAATGGCGAACAGCCATACCCTTGGGACCGGCTACAGCCCCAGGATGAGATGAGCCGACATCGAGGTGCCAAACACCGCCGTCGATATGAACTCTTGGGCGGTATCAGCCTGTTATCCCCAGAGTACCTTTTATCCGTTGAGCGATGGCCCTTCCATTCAGAACCACCGGATCACTATGTCCTGCTTTCGCACCTGCTCGACTTGTCGGTCTCGCAGTTAAGCACGCTTTTGCCATTGCACTTTAGGTACGATGTCCGACCGTACCAAGCGTACCTTCGAACTCCTCCGTTACACTTTGGGAGGAGACCGCCCCAGTCAAACTGCCTACCATGCACTGTCCCCGACCCGGATTCACGGGTCAAGGTTAGAACCTCAAACAAACCAGGGTGGTATTTCAAGGACGGCTCCACGTGAACTAGCGTCCACGCTTCAAAGCCTCCCACCTATCCTACACAGATCGGTTCAAAGTCCAATGCAAAGCTACAGTAAAGGTTCATGGGGTCTTTCCGTCTAGCCGCGGGGAGATTGCATCATCACAAACACTTCAACTTCGCTGAGTCTCGGGAGGAGACAGTGTGGCCATCGTTACGCCATTCGTGCAGGTCGGAACTTACCCGACAAGGAATTTCGCTACCTTAGGACCGTTATAGTTACGGCCGCCGTTTACCGGGACTTCAATCAAGAGCTTGCACCCCATCATTTAATCTTCCGGCACCGGGCAGGCGTCACACCCTATACGTCCACTTTCGTGTTTGCAGAGTGCTGTGTTTTTATTAAACAGTCGCAGCCACCATTTTATTGCAACCCCTTCACCCTTCTGGCGCAGGCCAGTCAAGCTACCAGGGCGTACCTTATCCCGAAGTTACGGTACCAATTTGCCGAGTTCCTTCTCCCGAGTTCTCTCAAGCGCCTTAGAATACTCATCTCGCCCACCTGTGTCGGTTTGCGGTACGGTCTCGTATGACTGAAGCTTAGAGGCTTTTCTTGGAACCACTTCCAATTGCTTCGCAGCACTAGGCCGCTCGCCCCACATCCTTGAATTCCGCGCCCGGATTTGCCTGAGCGCCTTCTCCAATGCAGGGACCGGGACTTCCAACACCCGGACAACCTTCCGCGATCCGTCCCCCCATCGCATCATACGACGGTGCAGGAATATTAACCTGCTTCCCATCAGCTACGCATCTCTGCCTCGCCTTAGGGGCCGACTCACCCTACGCCGATGAACGTTGCGTAGGAAACCTTGGGCTTACGGCGAGGGGGCCTTTCACCCCCTTTATCGCTACTCATGTCAGCATTCGCACTTCCGATACCTCCAGCATCCTTTACAAGACACCTTCACAGGCTTACGGAACGCTCTCCTACCACGCACATTGCTGTGCGTCCGCAGCTTCGGTATATAGCTTAGCCCCGTTACATCTTCCGCGCAGGACGACTCGATCAGTGAGCTATTACGCTTTCTTTAAAGGGTGGCTGCTTCTAAGCCAACCTCCTGACTGTTTTAGCCTTCCCACTTCGTTTCCCACTTAGCTATATTTGGGGACCTTAGCTGGCGGTCTGGGTTGTTTCCCTCTTGACACCGGACGTTAGCACCCGATGTCTGTCTCCCGTGATTGCACTCTTCGGTATTCGGAGTTTGCTATGGCGGGGTAATCAGCAATAGACCCCCCAACCATGACAGTGCTCTACCCCCGAAGGTGAGACACGAGGCACTACCTAAATAGTTTTCGGAGAGAACCAGCTATTTCCAGATTTGTTTAGCCTTTCACCCCTATCCACAGCTCATCCCCTAACTTTTCAACGTTAGTGGGTTCGGTCCTCCAGTACGTGTTACCGCACCTTCAACCTGGCCATGGATAGATCATCTGGTTTCGGGTCTACACCCAGCGACTCAACGCCCTGTTCGGACTCGCTTTCGCTACGCCTTCCCTAATCGGTTAAGCTTGCCACTGAATGTAAGTCGCTGACCCATTATACAAAAGGTACGCCGTCACCCCTTACGAGGCTCCGACTGTTTGTATGCATGCGGTTTCAGGATCTATTTCACTCCCCTCCCGGGGTTCTTTTCGCCTTTCCCTCACGGTACTGGTTCACTATCGGTCGATCACGAGTATTTAGCCTTGGAGGATGGTCCCCCCATCTTCAGACAGGATTTCACGTGTCCCGCCCTACTTGTCGTACACCTAGTTCCACAACGCTGTTTTCGCATACAGGGCTATCACCTGCTATGGCCGGGCTTTCCATCCCGTTCTGCTAACAATGCTGCTAAAGAGTACAAGGCTCTTCCCATTTCGTTCGCCACTACTTTGGGAATCTCGGTTGATTTCTGTTCCTGCAGCTACTTAGATGTTTCAGTTCGCCGCGTTCGCTTCCCTGACCTATGTATTCAGTCAGGGATGACCCATACGGGCCGGGTTTCCCCATTCGGACATCTCCGGATCAAAGCTTGTTTGCCAGCTCCCCGAAGCTTTTCGCAGGCTACCGCGTCCTTCATCGCCTGTGATCGCCAAGGCATCCACCACATGCACTTGTTCGCTTGACCCTATAACGAGTGTGTCTCGATTGCTCGAAACAGTCGCTACAGGATGAGTTCTCGCATTTGTGCCGTATTCCAAGTCATCTTTCGATCACTTAAATACATTTTGGTTGATACAATCACAACCCGGTATCGCGTTTTGTACTGCAGCGTCTCATCAACGCTTCGCGACACCTTTACTACATCCCATATTTTTAAAGAACAGCCGATCGTTAGATCGCTTGGCAATGCCAAATGGAAACACTCGCAACTCAGCGTCGCGAAGCGCTTTCATTTGACAACCAATCCAAGGTACCAGGTAGTGGTGGAGGATGACGGGATCGAACCGACGACCCCCTGCTTGCAAAGCAGGTGCTCTCCCAGCTGAGCTAATCCCCCTTCGGATAACTTGGTGGGTCTGGTAGGACTTGAACCTACGACCCCCGCCTTATCAAGACGGTGCTCTAACCACCTGAGCTACAGACCCTTGGCTGTAACAGCAAACAAACCGATAAGTGTGAACGCTAGGCTTGAGACACAAGCCTCTAGAAAGGAGGTGATCCAGCCGCACCTTCCGATACGGCTACCTTGTTACGACTTCACCCCAGTCATGAACCCTGCCGTGGTAATCGCCCTCCTTGCGGTTAGGCTAACTACTTCTGGCAAAACCCACTCCCATGGTGTGACGGGCGGTGTGTACAAGACCCGGGAACGTATTCACCGCGGCATGCTGATCCGCGATTACTAGCGATTCCAGCTTCACGTAGTCGAGTTGCAGACTACGATCCGGACTACGATGCGTTTTCTGGGATTAGCTCCCCCTCGCGGGTTGGCAACCCTCTGTACGCACCATTGTATGACGTGTGAAGCCCTACCCATAAGGGCCATGAGGACTTGACGTCATCCCCACCTTCCTCCGGTTTGTCACCGGCAGTCTCTCTAGAGTGCCCTTTCGTAGCAACTAGAGACAAGGGTTGCGCTCGTTGCGGGACTTAACCCAACATCTCACGACACGAGCTGACGACAGCCATGCAGCACCTGTGTCCACTTTCCCTTTCGGGCACCTAATGCATCTCTGCTTCGTTAGTGGCATGTCAAGGGTAGGTAAGGTTTTTCGCGTTGCATCGAATTAATCCACATCATCCACCGCTTGTGCGGGTCCCCGTCAATTCCTTTGAGTTTTAATCTTGCGACCGTACTCCCCAGGCGGTCAACTTCACGCGTTAGCTACGTTACTGAAGAAATGAATCCCCAACAACTAGTTGACATCGTTTAGGGCGTGGACTACCAGGGTATCTAATCCTGTTTGCTCCCCACGCTTTCGTGCATGAGCGTCAGTGACGTCCCAGGGGGCTGCCTTCGCCATCGGTATTCCTCCACATCTCTACGCATTTCACTGCTACACGTGGAATTCTACCCCCCTCTGACATACTCTAGCCTTGCAGTCACAAGCGCCATTCCCAAGTTGAGCTCGGGGATTTCACGCCTGTCTTACAAAACCGCCTGCGCACGCTTTACGCCCAGTAATTCCGATTAACGCTCGCACCCTACGTATTACCGCGGCTGCTGGCACGTAGTTAGCCGGTGCTTATTCTTCCGGTACCGTCATCGACCCCGGGTATTAACCAGAGCCATTTCTTTCCGGACAAAAGTGCTTTACAACCCGAAGGCCTTCTTCACACACGCGGCATTGCTGGATCAGGGTTGCCCCCATTGTCCAAAATTCCCCACTGCTGCCTCCCGTAGGAGTCTGGGCCGTGTCTCAGTCCCAGTGTGGCTGATCGTCCTCTCAGACCAGCTACTGATCGTCGCCTTGGTAGGCTTTTACCCCACCAACTAGGTAATCAGACATCGGCCGCTCCTGTAGCGCGAGGCCTTGCGGTCCCCCGCTTTCACCCTCAGGTCGTATGCGGTATTAGCTAATCTTTCGACTAGTTATCCCCCACTACAGGGCACGTTCCGATGTATTACTCACCCGTTCGCCACTCGCCACCAGGCCGAAGCCCGTGCTGCCGTTCGACTTGCATGTGTAAGGCATGCCGCCAGCGTTCAATCTGAGCCAGGATCAAACTCTTCAGTTCAATCTCTGTGTGGAAGCCTCGCGGCTCCCTCGCTCTTTCGAGCGGTCGCTCACTCTCAGAAAACTGACTGACCAGATCCGAAGATCCAGTCACGTTTTGCTGTGCGAGCACTGTATAACTTGTGAAGCAACACTGTCCGAAGACAGCGGCGTCCGCTACCCAGCGCCCACACTTATCGGTTGTTTGGTTGTTAAAGAACTTCGCTGCCGGCTTTGCCGTTCAGCGCTGCTGCGTTGTCTGCAGCAGAGAAACGAAATTATGCAGAGCTTTCTTCGTTTCGTCAACCGTTTCAGCAACTTTTTTCGCTGCGGCCGGCGCTGCAAACTTCGCTGCGCCAACCTTCCGGTCGCCCCGCAACCCTTGCTGCGTCTGCGTTGCAGCGCTGCGTTGTGTGTTGCGAGGGGGCGAATAGTAGGCCGGATTCGCGCACCTTGCAACAACTTTGTCACAACGATCCGCTAGGGGTTCCGGGGATTATGTCGTAAGCCATTGAGTGGCAAAGGAAATCCCCGAAATGACGAGTGCGGGAGAGACTTAATACCCCCGCACTGCCCTCGGGTATTCCCTGATCCGGGCCTTAGCGATGCTGGAAATTCGGGCTGCGCTTCTCGACGAAAGCGGCCATGCCTTCCTTCTGGTCTTCGCTGGCGAAGGTGGCATGGAACAGCCGGCGCTCGAAGTGCACGCCTTCGGCCAGCGTGGTCTCGTAGGCGGCGTTGACCGACTCCTTGATCATCATGACCACCGGCAGCGAGAACCCGGCGATGGTCTCGGCGGCCGCCAGCACTTCGTCCAGCAGCTTGTCGGCCGGCACCACGCGCGACACCAGGCCCGAGCGCTCGGCTTCGGCGGCGTCCATCATGCGCGAGGTCAGGCACAGGTCCATGGCCTTGGCCTTGGACACCGCGCGTGGCAGGCGCTGGGTGCCGCCGGCGCCGGGCATGGTGCCCAGCTTCACCTCGGGTTGGCCGAACCTGGCCGAATCTGCCGCAATGATGATGTCGCACATCATCGCCAGCTCGCAGCCGCCGCCCAACGCATAGCCGGCCACGCCGGCGATCACCGGCTTGCGGATCTTGCGGATGGTTTCCCAGTTGCGGGTGATGTAATCGCCCTTGTACACATCCATGAAGGAATACTTGGCCATCATGCCGATATCGGCGCCGGCGGCAAAGGCGCGCTCGCTGCCGGTAATGACGATGGCGCCGATGCCCTCATCCTGGTCGAAGGCGGTCAGCGCGGCGCCAAGCTCGTCCATCAGCGCGTCATTGAGCGCGTTCAGGGCCTTCGGGCGGTTCAGCGTGACCAGGCCAACACGGCCACGGGTCTCGACCAGGATGTTTTCGTACGGCATGTCTTCTCCTATGTATTTGCAGGCGGATGGCACCGTCGCCACCGGCTGCGGGCTATTCTGCCACCGGTTGCGGCGTGGCGGCGCAGGCGCCGCCTAGAGCATGTGCGCCAGGAATTCGCGGGTGCGCGCGTGAGCTGGTGCCCCGAACACTTCCTCAGGCGGCCCTTCCTCCAGGATCCTGCCCTCGTCCATGAACACAACGTGGTTTGCCACTTCCCGCGCAAACCCCATCTCATGCGTGACAACCAGCATGGTCATATGTTCTTCAGCCAGTTGCCGCATGGTGCGCAGCACCTCCCCGGTCAACTCCGGGTCCAGCGCGGAGGTCGGCTCGTCGAACAGCATGATGTCGGGCTCCATGGCCAGCGCCCGCGCAATCGCCACCCGTTGCTTCTGGCCGCCTGACAGGCGAGCCGGGTAGCTGTCCCGCTTGCCCAGCAGGCCAACCTTGCGCAGCAGCTCTTCGGCCTTGGGCACCACAACATCGCGCGCCAGTCCCTTGACGGTCATGGGGGCTTCGACAATGTTCTGCAGCACCGTCATGTGCGGAAACAGGTTGAACGACTGGAACACCATGCCCATCTTCCGGCAGATGCGGCGCACTTCCGCGTCCGCCACATATCTGGCTGCGCCGTCAGGGCCGGCTGCCGCCAGCGCCTCGCCTTCGATTTCAAGGGTGCCGCGGTCGATCACCTCAAGATGATTCAGGCAGCGCAGCAAGGTACTCTTGCCCGAGCCCGAGGGCCCGATCACCGCGGTGACATCCCCCTTGCGCAAGGTCAGGGAGACACCGCGCAAGACCTCCAGTGGCCCGAACGATTTGAAGAGATCCCGCGCCGCGATCATGATGCCGGGCGCATTGTGGGAATTGGCGCCGGTCGGGCTAGTCATCATGTTTGGCATAGCGTTTTTCGAGATTCTGGAAGAACCAGGTCAGAATCAGCGTCATCACCAGATAGAAGAGCGCGGCGACCAGGAAAGGCGTGGTGGTGAAATCACGCTGCACGATGCCGCGCGCGGTGCGAAGAATATCGTTGAGGGCCAGCACGTAGATCAGGGACGTGTCCTTGATCAGCGTGATGGTTTCATTGCTGACCGGCGGCAACACCCGGCTGACCATCTGCGGCAGCACGACCCGCCGCATGGTCTGGAAATAGTTCATGCCCAGCGCCTTGCTGGCTTCATACTGGCCGCGATCGACCGACTTGATCCCGGCGCGGAAGATTTCCGCGAAATAGGCAGCGTAGTTCAGGGCGAAGGCCACCACCGCGGCGGGAAAGTCAGGCAGGCGCACGCCGATGACCGGCACGAACGGCAGCGCGAAATAGATAAACAGCATCTGCAGCATCAGCGGCGTGCCACGCATCAGCCAGATATAGCCATTGACCAGGCCGCTCAGCCACGGCCATGACGAGATGCGTGCCAGCGCCAGCGCAAGCCCCAGCGGCACCGACAGGGCAAGCGTGATGGCGAATAGTGTGAGCGTGACTTGCGCACCCTGCGCCAATGGCGCCAGAAGAGATAAGACGTAGTCCATGCTCGCGCGAAACAGAAGGAGGTGGGATCCCAGGCGCCGGGCCGGCGCGTGAGTCCGGATGTGGCGCGGCGCCCTGCCGGAACGGCGCAGGGCGTCACGCAGCGTCTGGATTACTTGGTGATGTCAGCGCCGAACCACTGGGTGGCGATGCGGGCGGCCGTGCCATCCTGCTTCATGGAGGCCAGGGTCTTGTCGAGCTTGCCGAGCAGCTCGGCGTCATCCTTGCGCACGCCGACGCCATATTCTTCCGTGCCGAAGTTTTCCTCCAGCACCTTGTATTCGCCGGCACGCTTGCTGATCAGGTAGCGGCCCACCACTTCATCCACCACAATTGCATCGAGGCGGCCGGTCGACAGGTCCATCAGGGCCGTGACGTTATCGCCGAAGGTCTTGAGTTCCTTCAGGCTGGCGGCGACCTGGCTTTCCTTCTTGATCGCATCCACCGCGCTGCTGCCGTCCTGCGCGCCGACGATGCGGCCGGCCAGGTCGGCCTTGGCCTTCACCGGCGAGCTGGCACCGACGATGACGATCTGGTGGTTGGTCATATAGGGCGCGGTGAAGCTGATGTTCTTCTTGCGCTCTTCGGTGATGGTCAGCCCGTTCCACAGCACATCCACGCGCTTGCCGTTGAGTTCCGCCTCCTTGGCGCTCCAGTCGATCGGCTTGAATTCGACCGTCATGCCGAGACGGCGGCTGGCCTCCTTGGCCATATCGATATCGAAGCCGACGAGCTCATTCTTGTCATCGCGAAAACCCATGGGTGGGAAGTTGTCGTCCAGGCCGACAATGATCTTGGTGGCCGTGTCGGCGCCGGCAGCAGGGGCCGCTTCTTTCTTGCCGCACGCCGCAAACAGCGCCACGGACGAAATCAGGAGTAATGCAGCGATCTTCTTCATAGGATTTCCAATGCGAATAGGCGAGCATGCCGGTATCCGCACACAGATGTCGGCCGGCAGGTTTCAGATTGTTGTTGGCAGCGCGATTATAGAGCGACGCCCGCGACCGCCATTGCGGACCCTGCCTGCATTGGAAGGCACGCGCCAACCCGCAGCCAAAAATTAGTGCTAACATTTGCCGACCGACTGGTCGGTTTATTTAAGAGGCGCCGTCGACAACAGCCGCCCGCGCCGACCGCGACAATATCCGGCAGGAGACAACCCAATGCCCCCGATGTCCACCTCCGCTGGCCAGCCGGTCAGCATCGATGCCGGCCCGGTCTTGCTGCAATGGCAGGGCCCGGTGGCCGTGATCACCCTGAACCGCCCCGACAAGCTCAACAGCTTCACCCGCGCGATGCACCAGGCGCTGCAGCAGGCGCTCGACCATGTCGAGGCCGGCGGCGCGCGCGCCCTGCTGTTGACCGGGGCGGGCCGCGGCTTCTGCGCCGGCCAGGACCTGGCCGACCTGGATTTCACGCCCGGGCACATGACCGACCTGGGCGAGCTGATCGATACCTGGTTCAACCCGCTGATCCGCCGGCTGCAGGCACTGCCGCTGCCGGTGGTGGCCGCGGTCAACGGCACCGCGGCCGGCGCCGGGGCCAACCTGGCGCTGGCCTGCGACATGGTGCTGGCGGCGCGCTCGGCCAGCTTTATCCAGGCCTTCGTCAAGATCGGGCTGGTGCCGGATTCGGGCGGCACCTGGCTGCTGCCGCAGCGCGTCGGCATGGCGCGCGCGCTGGGCCTGGCCATGACCGGCGAGCGGCTGAGCGCCGAAGAGGCCGAGAAATGGGGCCTGGTCTGGGAGACCATGGACGACCCGCTGCTGCCGGAACAGGCGCTGGCGCTGGCCACGCACCTGGCCGGGCAGCCGACCCGCGCGCTGGCCGCGATCAAGCGCGCCATGTATGCCAGCGCCACCGCCACGCTGGACACCCAGCTGGACCTGGAACGCGACCTGCAGCGCGAGCTCGGCCAGTCCGCCGACTACGCGGAGGGCGTCAACGCCTTCCTCGAAAAGCGCGCACCGCACTTCACCGGCAAGTAAGCCGCGCGGGCCTGCCCGCCCCTCTATATAGGAGACCAGCTTGAAACAGGACCCCCAGGCCCTCGCCGAAGCGGCCGCCGCCGCCATGTATGAAGCCGACACCTGCAGCCGCTGGCTGGGCATCACGGTCGAGGCCGTGCGGCCCGGCTACGCCCGGCTGACCATGCCGGTGCGCAAGGAATTCCTCAACGGCCACGGCATCTGCCACGGCGGCCTGATGTTCACGCTGGCCGATTCGACCTTCGCTTTTGCCTGCAACAGCCATAACATCAACACCGTGGCGGCGGGCTGCAGCATCGAATTCCTCAAGCCCGTGCACGGCGGCGACGTGCTGACCGCCGAGGCCACCGAGCAGGTCCTGTCCGGCCGGCACGGCATCTACGATATCCGCGTGACCAACGCCGCGGGCCAGGTGGTGGCGATGTTCCGCGGCAAGTCGGCGCAGATCAAGGGACACGTGGTGCCGCCGCCTGAAGGGACAGAAGGCGCCTGAGCAAATCCGGCAAGATACTTAAGACCAACGCCCCCGTGCAGGAGACGACATGAGCACGCGCCTGACCGATCTGCCCCTGGATGCGATCGAGACCGCCAGCCGCGCCGAGCTGCAGGCCTTGCAGCTGGAGCGGCTGAGATGGTCGCTCAACCACGCCTACGCCAATTCGCCGGTGTACCGCCGCAAGTTCGACGAAGCCGGGGTCCACCCCGACCAGCTGCATTCGCTGGCCGACCTGGCGCGATTCCCGTTCACCAGCAAGCAGGACCTGCGCGACAACTACCCGTTCGGCATGTTCGCCGTGCCGCAGGACCGGGTGGCGCGCATCCACGCCTCGTCCGGCACCACCGGCAAGCCCACCGTCGTCGGCTACACGCTCCAGGACATCGACAACTGGGCCACGGTGATGGCGCGCTCGATCCGCGCCTCGGGCGCGCGGCGCGGCGACAAGGTGCACATCAGCTACGGCTACGGCCTCTTCACCGGCGGCCTGGGCGCGCACTACGGCGTGGAGAAGGCCGGCCTGACCGCGATCCCCTTCGGTGGCGGCCAGACCGAGCGCCAGGTGCAACTGATCCAGGACTTCAAGCCCGAAGTGATCATGGTGACCCCCAGCTATATGCTGGCGATCGCCGACGAGTTCGAGCGCCAGGGCATCGACCCGGCCAGCAGCTCGCTGCGCGTTGGCATCTTCGGCGCGGAGCCGTGGACGCCGGAAATGCGGCTGGCGATCGAGAAGCGCATGGGCATCTCGGCAGTCGATATCTACGGCCTGTCAGAGGTGATGGGCCCGGGCGTGGCCAATGAGTGCGCCGAGACCAAGGACGGCCCGACCATCTGGGAAGACCATTTCTACCCCGAGATCATCGATCCCGACACCGGCGCAGTGCTGCCCGACGGGGAGTTCGGGGAGCTGGTGTTCACCTCGCTGACCAAGGAGGCAATGCCGGTGGTGCGCTACCGCACCCGCGACCTGACCCGGCTGCTGCCGGGCACGGCGCGTGCGGCATTCCGCCGCATGGAGAAGGTCACCGGCCGCACCGACGACATGATGATCGTGCGCGGGGTCAACGTGTTCCCGTCGCAGATCGAGGAACTGATCCTCAAGCACGCCGAGCTCGCGCCGCACTACCAGTGCGTGCTGACCAAGGACGGCCACATGGACACGCTGACGGTGCGCGTGGAATGCGCCCACGGCAGCGAGCCGGCGCTGGCGCAAGGCGCGCGCGAGCGGCTGGCGCAGGAGATCAAGGCCTATATCGGCGTCACCGCCGGCATCGAGGTGCTGCCCGAGGGCGGCGTCGAGCGCTCGGTGGGCAAGGCGCGGCGGATCGTCGACCAGCGCCCGCGCTGAGGGCTGTCCACCATGAAGAAAGGGCGCCGCGATGGCGCCCTTTTTGCATTGCCGGCTGCGGCGCTCAGCTGCGCGGCATCAGCACCCACATGCGGCCGCCCTGCTTCATGCGGCCCGCGGTCTCGCCGGCGGCGTCGCCCGCGCCCCAGAAGAAGTCCGCGCGTACCCCGCCCTTGATGGCGCTGCCGGTGTCCTGCGCGAACATCAGCCGCTGGATCGGCTCGGTCGACAGCGGGCGCGTGGTCGACAGGAACACCGGCACCCCCAGCGGGATGGTGGCCGGGTCGACCGCGATCGAGCGCTCCGCCGTCAGCGGCACGCCCAGCGCGCCCACCGGGCCGTCGTTGTTGGCCGGCAGCTCGCGGAAGAAGACAAAGCGCGGGTTGATGTTGAGCATCTCGTCGACGCGGCCCGGGTTGGCGCGCGCCCAGGCCTTGATGCCCTGCATGGTGGCCTGCGCCGGCGTGATCTCGCCGCGGTCCAGCAGCCATTTGCCGAACGAGCGGAACGGCTGGTCGTTGGTGCCGCCGAAGCCCACCCGCATGATGCTGCCGTCGGCCATGCGGATGCGGCCCGAGCCCTGGATCTGCAGGAAGGCGGCCTCGACTGCGTCATCTACCCAGACCAGCTCGCTGCCGCGCATGGCCGGGTTCTGCAGCAGCTCGGCGCGGGCCGGCAGCGGGCGGTTGCCGAACTGCGCCGGCTTGCGGTACAGCGGCACCTGGAATTTGCCCTGGCGCGTGCGCGAGCCGTGCAGGATCGGTTCGTAGTAGCCGGTGATCAGGCCGTTGTCGGTGCCGTCGCCGTTGAGCACGCGGTATGGCTGGAAGTTGCTTTCGAAATAGGCGCGCATGGCGTTGAGGTCGCCGGCATCGACCATCATGCCGGCGGCACAGGCGCGGCTCCACTCGGCGCGCTTCTTCAGCGCCTGGCAGCTGGCCTGCAGCGCGGGCCAGGCGGCGCGCACGTCGTCCTGGGCCCAGCCGCCGATCTCGGCCCAGCTGGCGGCCTGCAGACTGCCCTTCTGCGACGAGGCCGTCGGCGGCGTGGCCGGGCCGGTCTCGATGCGCGGCGGCGGGCCGCTCATGCAGCCGGCCAGCAGCACGGCCGCGCCGGACAGCGCCAGCCAGCCGCGAACGCGCAGCGAGCGCCAGGGAGAAACTGGGGAAATCGGGAAAGAGTCTGCGTATGCCATCTTGCTATTGTTCAAAGTCCGGGCGGCGCAGCTTGCGGGCCGATTGCCCCTACAATCCCACCGTCATCCTTCAACCATCGCCTGCGCCCCCGCGGGCCTGCGCTGCATCCGCCATGAGCAAGTTCTTCGAAGCCCATCCCATGCTGCTGTTCGCCCTGGAAGCCGGCGTGGCGCTGTTCCTGCTGATCTTTATCGTGGTCTGGACCATGGGCACGGCGAAAAAGAACCCGCGCCCCACGCGCGCCCCGTCCGAGCATCCGTCGCGCCAGCCGGCGCAGGGCAGCGCTGAAGCGCCGCCGCAGGATCAGGACAGCGCATCGCGCCAATAGGTTCCCCGCAGGGTCAGTGCAGCATGCGCGGCAGCACCAGCGCAAATTCAGGGATCGGCACCTCGAAGCGGTGGCCGTCCTCGGCCACGCAGAAGTATTCGCCCTTCATCGAGCCCACCGGAGTCGAGATGGTGGCCCAGCTGGTGTATTCGAAATGCTCGCCCGGCTTGAGCAGCGGCTGGTGGCCGACCACGCCCAGGCCCGCCACTTCCTGCGTGCCGTTGTCGCTGTCGGTGATGACCCAGTGGCGCGAGATCAGCTGCGCCGCCACCTCGCCGGTATTGTGGATGGTGATGGTGTAGGCGAAGGCATGGCGCCCGCGCTCAGGTTCTGACTGGTCCGGCAGGTACTGGGTGCGTACCGAGACGGAGAAAGCGTACTCGCTCATCGTGGGCAGGGCCGGCGTGTGAGGCGCCAGGCAGGGAAGTGGGTAGCCGCATTGTGCGGGATGGCCGCGGCACGGGCAAGAGCACCGGCAAGATCACCGCGCGCCGGGCAGCGGTAGAATATAGCCCTTTCAGGGCCGGGCCGCGCCGGACGCCCCGCCTGATCCCCTCTGGCGCCCGCCCCTGGGCACGCCAGAGACGCAAACAGCATTCCCCAGCACCCCACCTCCTAGCCGCCGACATGAGCACGCCCACCTACCGCATCGCCCCGTCCATCCTGTCCGCCGACTTTGCCCGCCTGGGCGAGGAAGTGCGCCGCGTGACCGAGGCTGGCGCCGACTGGATCCACTTCGACGTGATGGACAACCATTACGTGCCCAACCTGACCGTGGGCCCGCTGGTGTGCGAGGCGATCCGCCCCCACGTGACCGCGCCGATCGACGTGCACCTGATGGTGCGCCCGGTGGACCGGATCATCCCGGACTTTGCCAAGGCGGGCGCCAATATCATCACCTTCCACCCGGAAGCCAGCGAGCACGTGGACCGCTCGCTCGCGCTGATCCGCGACCACGGCTGCCAGGCCGGCCTGGTGTTCAACCCGGCCACGCCGCTGCACCACCTGGACCACGTAATGGACCGCCTCGACGTGATCCTGCTGATGTCGGTCAACCCGGGCTTCGGCGGCCAGTCGTTCATTCCCGAGACGCTCAACAAGCTGCGCGTCGTGCGCCAGCGGATCGATGAATACACCGCCCGCACCGGCCGCACCATCCTGCTGGAAGTCGACGGCGGTGTGAAGGTGGACAACATCGCCGAGATCGCGGCGGCCGGCGCCGACACCTTCGTGGCGGGCTCGGCCGTGTTCGGCAAGCCGGATGCGGACGGCGGCTACCGCGGCATCATCTCGGCCCTGCGCGGCGAACTGGCCAAGGCCGGCCAATGACCGACGGCGTGTTCCTGCGCCGCACTGACTGGCGCGGCATCGAAGGCGTGATCGTCGACCTCGACGGCACCATGGTCGACACCGCGGGCGACTTCCACGCCTCGATCAACGCCATGCTGCTGGCGCTGGGCCGCCAGCACCCCAACCTCGGCCCGGCGGCGCCGATGTCCGAGGCGGAGATCGTCAGCTATGTCGGCAAGGGTTCGGAAAACCTGATCCGGCGCGTGCTGGACGCGCGCTTCTCGCCGCTGCATGCCAACGGCCTGTTCGCCGACGCCTATGCGCTGTACGACCGCGAGTACATCCGCATCAACGGCCAGTTCTCGCAGGTCTACCCCGGCGTGCGCGAAGGCCTGGCGGCGATGAAGGCGGCCGGGCTGCGGCTGGCCTGCGTGACCAACAAGCCCTACAGCTTCACCGAGCCGCTGCTGGCCAAGACCGGCCTGGCCCAGTACTTCGAGCTGGTCTACGGCGGCGACGCCTTCCCGCTGCGCAAGCCCGACCCCTTCCCGCTGCTGAAAGTGGCCGACGCCTTCGGGCTGGAGCCGTCGACCATGGCGGCGCTGGGCGACTCGGAAAACGACGCGCAGGCGGCCCGCGCGGCCGGCATGGGCGTGCTGCTGGTGCCCTATGGCTACAACCATGGCAACCCTGTACAAGGCGTTGACGCCGATGGTATAGTCGACTCCATTGCCCACGCCGCAGCGCTGTTTGCGGCACACTGGGCAGGTCATCGATAGTCCGAATTTCGTCGATCCCGACCAAATCCCAAACATTTCATGTTTCTCAACCGCAAACGCATCTCTTCTGGCAGTGATCGGCAGGCTTGGCCCTGGCGTCGCTGGCGCGCCTCCCAACAGGCGTAAAGTGCGTTCGCGAGTCTGCTGACGAGCCCTCGACCCGAGGGCCTCGCCACACCGGCCTAGCTGCCGGGCATTCCCACCAAAACCCGCCGCAAGCCAGCGTAGCCGCCATATTCGTGTGCTACGTTTAGCTCAAGAACGCGCCGCACGCCCTTCCCCGGCCGTGTGCAGTCTTGTCCGCAAGCCGCTTGCACCACGGTCCGCCAACGGGGCGGGTATCCATTCGCTCCAGCCTGATTGCCGATAAGCGGCGCCGCGCCCCTCCACCGCGCAGCGCGCGCCGCACAAGAGGACCGACATGACCGAACTGGAATTCAAATCGCTGGCCGACCAGGGCTACAACCGCATCCCGCTGATCGCCGAGGCCTTTGCCGACCTGGAAACGCCGCTGTCGCTGTACCTGAAGCTGGCCCAGTCGCAGACGCGCGGCGTCAACACCTTCCTGCTGGAATCGGTGGTGGGCGGCGAGCGCTTCGGGCGCTTCTCGTTTATCGGCCTGCATGCCCGCACGCTGCTGCGCGCCTTCGGCAACCGCACCGAGGTGGTGACCGACGGCAAGGTGGTGGAAACCCATGAAGGCAACCCGCTCGATTTCATCGCCGAGTTCGAACAGCGCTTCAAGGTGGCGCTGCGCCCCGGACTGCCGCGCTTCTGCGGCGGCCTGGCCGGCTACTTCGGCTACGACGCGGTGCGCTATATCGAGAAGAAGCTCGCCGACACGCAGAAGCCCGACGACCTGAACCTGCCGGACATCCAGTTGCTGCTGTGCGAGGAACTGGCCGTCATCGACAACCTGTCGGGCAAGCTCTACCTGATCGTCTACGCCGACCCGACCACGCCCGAGGCCTACCCCCGCGCCCGCCAGCGCCTGCGCGAGCTGCGCATGAAGCTGCGCCAGCCGGTGGACGTGCCGGTCACCAGCCCGTCGGTGCAGACCGAGGTCTACCGCGAATTCGCCAAGCCCGACTACCTGGCGGCGGTGCACAAGGCCAAGGAATACATCATGGCCGGCGACATGATGCAGGTGCAGATCGGCCAGCGCCTGGTCAAGCCCTACCGCGACGCGCCGCTGTCGCTGTACCGCGCGCTGCGCTCGCTGAACCCGTCGCCGTACATGTACTTCTACAACTTCGGCGACTTCCAGGTAGTGGGCGCGTCGCCGGAGATCCTGGTGCGCCAGGAGGAGCGCAAGGTCGGCACCAACGGCGACATGCGCAGCGAACACATCGTCACCATCCGCCCGCTGGCCGGCACGCGCCCGCGCGGCAATACGCCGGAGAAGGACGCCCAGCTCGCCACCGAGCTGCTGCAGGATCCCAAGGAGATCGCAGAGCACGTGATGCTGATCGACCTGGCGCGCAACGATATCGGCCGCATCGCCGAGACCGGTTCGGTCAAGGTCACCGACAAGATGGTGATCGAGAAATACTCGCACGTGCAGCATATCGTCAGCTCGGTCGAAGGCACGCTGCGCGAAGGCATCAGCAATCTGGACGTGCTGCGCGCGACCTTTCCGGCCGGCACGCTGTCGGGCGCGCCCAAGGTCCACGCGATGGAAATCATCGACGAGCTGGAACCGCGCAAGCGCGGCATCTATGGCGGCGCGGTGGGCTACCTGTCGTTCGGCGGCGAGATGGACCTGGCGATCGCGATCCGCACCGGCATCGTCAAGGACGGCAACCTCTACGTGCAGGCCGCCGCCGGCATCGTCGCCGATTCGGACCCCGAAGCCGAATGGAGGGAAACCGAAGCCAAGGCGCGCGCCGTGATCCGCGCCGCCGAGCAGGTCCAGGATGGCCTGGACTCCGACATCTGAGAGAACAGGAGACAGACGCCATGCTGCTGATGATCGACAACTACGATTCGTTCACCTATAACCTGGTCCAGTATTTCGGCGAACTGGGCGAAGACGTACGCACCTACCGCAACGACGAGATCACCATCGAGGAGATCGAGGCGCTCAAGCCGGACCACATCTGCGTCTCGCCCGGGCCGTGCAGCCCGAAGGAAGCCGGCATCTCGGTGGCAGCGCTGCAGCACTTTGCCGGCAGGATCCCGCTGCTGGGCGTGTGCCTGGGCCACCAAGCCATCGGCGAGGCTTTCGGCGGCAAGGTGATCCGCGCCAAGCAGGTGATGCACGGCAAGGTCAGCACCATCGAGACTACGCAGCAAGGCGTGTTCGCCGGGCTGCCCAAGCACTTCGACGTGACGCGCTATCATTCACTGGCAATCGAGCGCGAAACCCTGCCCGATTGCCTGGAGATCACCGCCTGGACCCCGGACGGCGAGATCATGGGCGTGCGCCACAAGACGCTCGCCGTAGAAGGCGTGCAGTTCCATCCCGAGTCGATCCTGTCCGAGCATGGCCATGCGCTGCTGGCCAACTTCGTCAAGGCGCCGCGATGAGACTGCTCGATTCCGCACCTTCCAGCCCGCACCACGCCATCCAGACTGTCAACGAGAACGCCATGATCACGCCGCAAGAAGCCCTGACGCGCTGCATCGAGCACCGCGAAATCTTCCATGACGAGATGCTGCACCTGATGCGGCAGATCATGCAGGGGCAGATCTCGCCGGTGATGGCCGCCGCGATCCTGACCGGCCTACGCGTGAAGAAGGAAACCATCGGCGAGATCTCCGCCGCCGCGCAGGTGATGCGCGAGTTCGCCAACAAGGTGCTGGTGGCAGATCGCGAGAACTTCGTCGATATCGTCGGCACCGGCGGCGACGGCTCGCATACCTTCAATATCTCCACCGCATCGATGTTCGTCGCGGCCGCCGCCGGCGCCAAGATCGCCAAGCATGGCAACCGTGGCGTCAGCTCCAAGTCGGGCAGCGCGGACGTGCTGGAAGCGCTGGGCGTGAACATCATGCTGACGCCCGAGCAGGTCGGCCAGTGCATCGAAGAGACCGGCATCGGCTTCATGTTCGCGCCCACGCACCACCCGGCGATGAAGAACGTCGCCCCGATCCGCAAGGAGATGGGCGTGCGCACCATCTTCAATATCCTGGGCCCGCTGACCAATCCGGCCGACGCGCCCAACATCCTGATGGGCGTGTTCCACCCCGACCTGGTCGGCATCCAGGTGCGCGTGATGCAGCGCCTGGGCGCGAAGCACGCCATCGTCGTGTACGGCAAGGACGGCATGGACGAGGTCTCGCTGGGCGCCGCCACGCTGGTGGGCGAACTGAAGGACGGCGAAGTGCGCGAGTATGAGATCCACCCCGAGGACTTCGGCCTGCAGATGATCTCCAATCGCGGCCTGAAGGTGGCCGATGCGATGGAGTCGAAGGAAATGCTGCTTGAAGCGCTGACCAACGTGCCGGGCACCCCGCGCGAGATCGTGTCGCTGAACGCTGGCACCGCGCTGTATGCCGCCAACGTGGCCGACTCCGTCGAAGACGGCATCCGCCGCGCGCGCGAGGCGATTGCCAGCGGCGCGGCGCGCGAGAAGCTCGACCAGTTCGTGCGCGCCACCCAGCAGTTCAAGTAAGAGACGCGAATATGTCCGACATCCTGCAAAAGATCCTGGCCGTGAAGGCCGACGAAGTCGCCGCCGCACGCAAGAAGCGCGACCTGCCCAGCCTGCGCGCCGAGGCCGAAAGCCTGCGCACTGAGCCAGGCCTGGCACCGCGCGGCTTTGAGCGCGCGCTGCGCGAGAAGATCGCCGCTGGCCAGGCCGGCGTGATCGCCGAGGTCAAGAAGGCATCGCCGTCCAAGGGCGTGCTGCGCGAGCACTTCGTGCCCGAGGCGATTGCCGAAAGCTACGCCAGCCATGGCGCTGCCTGTTTATCGGTGCTGACCGACGTGAACTTCTTCCAGGGACACGCCGACTACCTGAAGCGCGCCCGCGGCGCCTGTCCGCTACCGGCCCTGCGCAAGGACTTCATGGTCGACCTGTACCAGGTCTATGAAGCGCGCACCTGGGGCGCCGACTGCATCCTGCTGATCGTCGCCGCGCTGGACCCGGGCCTGATGGCCGACCTGGAAGCCTGTGCGCTCGAGCTCGGCATGGATGTGCTGGTGGAAGTGCACGGCGACGACGAGCTCGATGCGGCGCTGCGCCTGAAGACTCCGCTGCTCGGCGTGAACAACCGCAACCTGCGCACCTTCGAGGTGTCGCTGGACAACACCCTGGACCTGCTGCCGCACATGCCGGCCGACAAGCTGGTGGTGACCGAGTCCGGCATCCTCGGCCCGGCAGATGTGAAGCGCATGCGCGATGCCAACGTGCATGCCTTCCTGGTGGGTGAGGCGTTCATGCGGGCGCCGGATCCGGGCGTAGAGCTGGCGCGGCTGTTTGCCTGAGCCATGGCCCAGGAAATCGAACTCAAGCTGACCGTCCCCGACGACGCGCTGGCCCCGCTGGCCGCCTGGCTCGACGCCAACGGCGCCCCGCAGGGCGAAGCCACGCTGCTCAACGTCTACCTCGACACCCCGGAACGCGACCTGGCGCAGGCGCGCGCCGCGCTGCGGTTGCGCCGCAAGGGCGAGCAATGGCTGCAGACACTGAAGACCGCCGGCAGCAGCCAGGGCGGCCTGGCCACGCGTCATGAATGGGAGGCAGAGATCGCCGGCGAGACCATCGAGCTGCAAACCTTCCCCGCGGAAGCGCAAACCGTGCTCGCGCCACTGATCGGCCGGCTGGTGCCGGTGTTCCGCACCGACTTCGTCCGCCGCACCTGGCTGGTCACGCAGGACGGCGCGCGCATCGAGGCCGCGCTCGACTCCGGCACCATCACCGCGCCGGCCGCCACCGCGCAGGAACCCATCCAGGAACTCGAACTGGAATGGCTCGACGGCGACGCCGCGCACGCGACCAATGCCCTGCGCGCCTTTGCCGCGCGGCTGACCACCGTTGGCGCGCTTGCACCCTCGGACCTCAGCAAAGCCGCCCGCGGCTACCGCCTGGCGGGAATCACCGAAGGCAAGGCCTCATAATCGCGGTTTTCCCGCCAAGCTTTCCTCACGCATGCAAGCTGATCTCTTCGCCGCCGAAGCCCCCCGCGCCCCCGGCGAACCGTCCCCTGCGGCCAGCCTGCAGGTCCAGGCCGACGCCCTGCCCGCCGCCTGGCGCACATTGATGGACCCGTGCATCCGCGTGCCGGCGTGGCAGGAACTGGCCGCCTTTGTCGACGGCGAACGTGCCGCTGGCAAGGCGGTGTTCCCGCACCATGTCTTCCACGCGCTGCACCTGACCCCGCCCGACGCGGTCAAGGTGGTGATCCTGGGCCAGGATCCCTACCACGGCACCGGTACGGTCGGCGGCGTGGAGCTGCCGCAGGCGCACGGGCTGGCGTTCTCGGTGCCGGAGGGCATCAAGGTGCCCCCCAGCCTGCGCAACATCTTCAAGGAAATCGCAGCCGAGTTCGGCGCCAACGGCAACGGCGCGCCGCGCACCTCCGGCAACTTGGAAGGCTGGGCGCGCCAGGGCGTGCTGCTGCTCAACACCGTGCTGACGGTGGAACAGGGCCAGGCCGCCAGCCACGCGCGGCGCGGCTGGGAAGCCGTCACCGATTGCCTGATCCAGAACCTCGCCGCCAGCCGCCCGAATCTTGTGTTCATGCTGTGGGGCAGCCACGCGCAGGCCAAGAAGCCGCTGCTGGGCGCCGGCCACTGCGTGCTGGAAGCGCCGCATCCGTCGCCGCTGTCGGCGCACCGGGGCTTCCTGGGCTGCGGGCATTTCCGCGAGGCCAACCGCTGGCTGGAAGCGAACGGCCGCACGCCGGTCGACTGGACCGCCGCCTAGTCCATCAGATCGTCGGCCGGAACTCGAAGCCGCCAAACTCCCCTTCCCCAGGCCCGACCTCGACCAGCGTCACCTGCGCCGCCGGCGGGCCCTGTTCCATCCACGCCTGCAGGGCTTCGAGCTGCTTGACCGTGCCGTGCGCCATCACCTCGACGGTGCCGTCGATCCGGTTGCGCACCCAGCCGCCAAGCCCCAGGTCGTCCGCCGCGTCGGCGCAGGCGGCGCGGTAGCCCACGCCCTGCACGCGCCCATGCGCGACCAGGCGCCAGGTTTCCTTCTTCATGGCTTTTCCCTTTGAGCGCACGTCGGCAGCGTGCGCGATCTGTCATCCACACCAAGTAAACTAGACCGCCATGCCGGGCGTTACAAAGGGATGCGCGCCGCCCGGCGTGAAGCCGGCGGCATGCGGGCTTTGCCATTGTCCGCCGGGGCCGCGATCCAGGGCCGGGTTACAAGCCCTGCCATCCAAGCTCGATACAAGCCCGAGAAGCGCCCATGATGCCACCCGCCGACCGCCGCGCGGCCCAACCCGCCCCTGGCTTTGACAGCCAGCTGCTGCGCGCGCCGCCCAACCGCTTCGACCTCGCGCTGCTGCCGATCATCCTGGCCGTGATCGTGATGGTCGCGTTCGCCGCGCAGCAGATGAACGCCCCGTTCCAGCCCGACCAGCAGCTGGCGGTGCACCTGGACGTGGCCTACCTGCCCTACTACCTGATGCGCACCAGCATCCGCATGCTGGCGGCGCTGGCGGCGTCGCTGCTGTTCTCGCTGGCCTTCGCCGCGCTGGCGTCCAAGAGCCGCACGGCCGAGAAGGTGCTGGTGCCGGCGCTGGACATCCTGCAGTCGATCCCGGTGCTGGGCTTCCTGTCGATCACCGTGACCGGCTTTATCGCCCTCTTTCCCGGCAATATCGCAGGGGTGGAGTGTGCGGCGATCTTCGCCATCTTCACCTCGCAGGCGTGGAACATGGCGTTCAGCCTGTACCAGTCGTTCCGCACCATCCCGGGCGATTTGCTGGAAGCGGCGGCCATGTTCCGGCTGTCGCCGTGGCAGCGCTTCTGGCGGCTGGAAGTGCCGTTCGCCATGCCGGGGCTGCTGTGGAACATGATGATGTCGATGTCCGGTGGCTGGTTCTTCGTGGTGGCGTCCGAGGCTATCTCGGTATCCGGCCACGATATCCGCCTGCCCGGCATCGGCTCCTATATCGCGCTGGCGATCCAGCAGCAGGACCTGGCCGCGATCGGCTGGGCGATCCTGGCGATGCTGGTGGGCATCCTGCTGTACGACCAGCTGCTGTTCCGCCCGCTGGTGGCATGGGCCGACCGCTTCCACTTCGAGACGCTGGCGCAGGACAAGCTGCCGCAGTCGTGGCTGCTGGACCTGCTGCGCCGCTCGGCGTGGGTGGGTGCACTGCTGGCGCAGACGGCGGCGCTGGCCGGACGCACGCTGGCGTGGGGCGCGCGCCGCGGGCAGGCCCCGGCGCAGCCGGACAATCCGCGGCGCGCGCTGTGGCTCGGCCGGCTGCGCGACGCCGTGATCGTGCTGGTGGCATTGGCCGCATTGCTGCGCGTGGGCTACTTCGTGCACAGCGAAGTGGGCTGGGCCGAGGTCGGGCATGTGCTGTGGCTCGGCACGATTACGATGGTGCGCGTGGTGGTGCTGATCGCGCTGGCGGCGCTGGTGTGGGTGCCGATCGGCATCCGCATCGGCCTGAACCCGGAGCTGGCGCGCATTGCCCAGCCGATTGCGCAGTTCCTGGCCGCCTTCCCGGCCAACCTGATGTTCCCGCTGGCGGTGATGCTGATCGTGCGCTTCGGACTGAACCCGGAGATCTGGCTGAGCCCGCTGCTGATCTTCGGAACGCAGTGGTACATCCTGTTCAATGTGGTCGCTGGGGCTTCCGGCATTCCCACCGAACTGAAGCTCGCCGCGCGCAACTTTGGCCTGCGTGGCTGGCTGCTGTGGAAGCGCTTCCTGATCCCCGCAGTCTTTCCCAGCCTGCTGACCGGGCTGGTGACGGCCGCCGGCGGCTCATGGAACGCGAGCATCGTGTCCGAGTACGTGACCTGGGGCGACCGCACCATCGTCGCCACCGGGCTCGGCAGCTATATCGCCGAGACCACCGCGCGCGGCGACTTCCCGCGCATTGCGCTGGGCATCGGCGTGATGGCGCTGTTTGTGGTCGGCTTCAACCGGCTGCTGTGGAACCGCCTGTATCAACTCGCGCAAGAGCGCACCCGCTTGTAAGGCAACGATGGCCGAGAACATTGCATCCACCGCCGCCCCCGCCGTGATCGAGCTGCGCGGCGTCGGCAAGATCTTCCGCACCGCCAGCCAGAGCGACCGCGCCGTGCTCGAAGGCGTGGACCTGACGCTGCGCGAGGGCGAGATCGTCGCCATGCTGGGCAAGTCCGGCTCGGGCAAGTCCACGCTGTTGCGCATCATGGCCGGGCTGGTCGGCGCCGACCGCGGCGAGGTGCACTTTCGCGGCGAACGGCTGGCCGGCACCGCCGAGGGCATCGCCATGGTGTTCCAGTCGTTCGCGCTGTTCCCGTGGCTGACGGTGCAGCAGAACGTCGAGCTGGGGCTCGAAGCCCAGGGCGTGCCCAGGGCCGAGCGCGAGCGCCGCGCCGAGGCCGCGATCGACATGATCGGGCTGGCCGGCTTCAACAGCGCGCTGCCGCGCGAGCTGTCGGGCGGCATGCGCCAGCGCGTGGGCATTGCGCGCGCGCTGGTGACCGAGCCGGACCTGTTGCTGATGGACGAAGCCTTCTCGGCCCTGGACGTGCTGACCGGCGAGACCCTGCGCGACGAGATGCTGGCGCTGTGGGAAAGCGGCCGTGCCAATATCAGGAGCATCCTGATCGTCTCGCACAATATCGAAGAGGCGGTGATGATGGCCGACCGCATCGTGATCCTGTCGAGCGACCCGGGCCGCATCCGCGCCGAAGTGCCGGTGGCGCTGCCGCGTCCGCGCAACCGCGACAGCGCGCAGGTGCGCGCGCTGGTCGACGAGATCTACGCGCTGATGACCGCCCCCGCCGCCGAAGCGCGCCTGCCCGCGCAAGCCCCCGCGCGCCAGATCGGCTACCGCCTGCCGGATGCCGACATCAGCCAGATGGAAGCCATCCTCGACCTGCTGTGCGAGGCGCCCTTCAACGGCCGCGCCGACCTGCCGCACCTGGCCGACGAAGCCGGCCTCACCGACGACGAACTGCTGCCCGCCTGCGAAGCACTGCAGCTGGTGAAGCTGGTGGCGATCGAGCGCGGCGATATCACCGCCACCGAGGCCGGCCGCACCTACTATGCCGCCGAGCCGCAGCAGCGCAAGACGATCTTTGGCCAGCAACTGCTCGGCAACGTGGCGCTGGCCGCGCACATCCGCCGCGAGCTGGTGGCCAGCGAAACCGGCGAGATCCGCGAGGAACAGGTGCTGAACGAGCTCGAGCAGTTCCTGAAGGCGGCCGAGGCCGAACGCGTGCTGAGCGTGGCGATCGGCTGGGGGCGCTATGGCGAGATCTTTGAGTACAGCTACAACAGCGGCATGCTGACACTGCCCGAGGAGGAGCTGCCGCAGGGGCAAGGGGCTTAAGCCACAACCATGGTTTGCTCCCCCGGCCCCTCTCCCGCACGCGGGAGAGGGGAGCAACCCCACGGCCTTCAATCGCGCTGCTAAGCGCGCGCCCGCATGGCGCGGCCGATCGCACCGGTGCGCAGCGCGATCTTGGCCGCATCCTCGCGCAAAGCGCGCAGGCGGCGGTCCAGCACCGCATTGGCCGGACGGCCGGTGGAACTGGCGGTGGGACCGGCCTCATGGCTGGATTCGCCGGCGGCGGCCGCGTGCACCAGCACGTCGGTGCGGCGCTTGTCGGCCGAATCGGCCAGGCGGGCGCGGCGTTCGGCGACGGCGTCTTCGGCGGCCTCGGCAACTTCGGTGCTGACGGTGGCCGCTACCGGTTCGGCATCGGCGACAGCTTCAGCGGGGGTTTCGTCCGGCTTGTCCACGGCCGCAGGCGCTGCCGCCTTGCGTTCCACCGGCGTTTTCCCGCTGCGGATAAAGCCCGCGCCACGACCGCCGCCGCGCTCATCGGCATGCAGCCGCTCGCTGGCCACCTGCAGGCTGTGGCTGGCGGCCTCGGTGGCCTGCTCGATCGCGGCTTCCGCGGCCGGAATGTCGAGTTCGTCATAGTGCTGGCGCACCTGGATGCGCGCCGACGCCACGTGCGCCGCCACCAGGTAGTTCTGCACGATAAAGCGGTTCAGGTTGTCCACCGCGCGGTGCCGGCTCTTGGGCTCGTCCAGCATGCGCTGGAACGACGAGATCAGCGCCGACAGGTTGTCCATGAACTGCTTGCGCTGCACGCGGTACGCAAAGTCATCCTTGGTCCGGCGCAGCAGCAGGTCGCGCGTGGCGCCGATATAGCGGCGGTTGGCCTGCAGCACCCCCTCCACCAGCTTGGGGATGGCGCGGTATTCCCAGCTCGGCAGCACAAAGCTGAACAGCGAGGCGATGATGCCGCCGATCACCGTATCCACCAGCCGCTCGCCCGCCACGGTTGGACTCCCCGGCATCAGCAGGTGGATCTGGATCAGCACCTGGATGCAGGCGGCAATCGCGGTATAGCGGTACTTGATGGTCACGAACGCGGCGCTGGCCACCAATGACAGGAACAGCACGCCCAGCAGGATCAGCGGCTGGTGCACCACCTTCAGGATCGCGACCGAGACCACGCAGCCGATCAGCGTGCCGATCACGCGGTCGTTGTAGCGCTGCTTGGTCATGCTGAAGTTGGGCTTCAGGATGACGATGATGGTCAGCAGGATCCAGTAGCTGTGCGACACATAGGGCACGTGCTCGGCGATCCACAGCCCCAGCGACACCGCCATCGAGATCCGCAGCGAGAAACGGAACGCCGGCGAACTCCACTTCAGGTTGTCGCGCAGCACGCTGAACTCATACTTCTGGCGCGTCAGGAACGGCGTCATGTCCGAGCCGGGCAGCACCCTGGCCGGCTCCACCGGCGTGCGCGACGCTTCGTGCAGCTGGCCGACCAGCGTGATCGCGCCGCGCATCATGTCGAGCGTTTCAACCAGCGCCGTCATCGCCGCCGGGTTGATATGGTGGTGGCGCAACTGCGCGATCTCGGCCTCGACCGCGCGCAGGCCCGGGCGGTATTCCACCGTGGCGTACGAGGCGCGGCCGCGCGTGACCTCGTAGGCAATCTCTTCCACGTCCTTGCACATCTGCAGCACCAGCCCGCGCAGGTGGTCCAGCACCGGCGTGCCGGCAAAGGTCTGGCGCAGCAGTGGATAGTCGGTGTTGGTCGACAGGATGTACTCGTACAGGTCGAGCATGCGCATGTGCACCTGCACCAGCAGCCCGTCATGCGGGGTGCGGTTGCCGCGCAGCACCAGGTCGCGCGCGGCCTGCTGGCGCTCGGCCACCACGATCTGCTGGCGCACCAACTGGTTGAACTGGGCCTCATAGTCGTTGCCGGCGTCGTAGAAGCCGGCCTTGATCTCAAGATAGCCGGCCAGCTCATACAACGATTCGGCCAGCACCTGCTGCTTGGTGCGGCGCTCGGTGATCCAGCTCACCAGCATCGCATAGCCGAGATAAGCGACCGCGCCGATGCTGAACAGCGCCGCGTGCTCCAGCGCGCGCCGCACCAGGAAGTCTTCGTTGATGGTCAGCGTCATCACGAACAGCGCCGCGAACTGCAGCGGCAGCGTCTTGTTGCCGTACACCGTCATCATGCCGGCCAGGAACGTCACCAGCACCAGCAGGAACGGCATCACGCGCGGGAACGGCGTGGCCAGCGCCACCACCAGCGTGACCACGCTGCACAGCAGCACGCTGGCCAGCATCTCGTTGAACTTGTGGTTCAGGGGGCTGGGCAGGTCCATCAGGCTAGTGCACAGCGCCCCCATCGACACCACCATGGCGGTGGGCAGGTCGCTGAAGTGCAGCGCGATCAGCGTGGCGCCGATCACCCCGGTGGCCGAGCGCAGCCCCCGGTAGACGTAGTGCGAATACAGGAAGGTGCGGGGATCGTGCGCGTATTGCATGCAGCGGGGGCGATGGAGTGCGGTGGCGGCTGTGGCAGCGGAAGACTAGTTCACTGGCCCAGCCAGCGCGAGCGTGCCGCGTGCCGTCCGCTCTCGAGCTTCACCTTGAACTGCGCCGCCGGCTCGCGCGCCAGCGTCACCGGCAGCACCTGCAGCTCGTCGCGGCGGAAGGCGTGCAGCTCGACGCGGTCGCCGGTACGGTAGCGCGCCAGCAGCTTGTCGATCTGGCCCGGCGCCACGCGCAGCCCGTCGATCGCCACCAGCAGGTCGCCGGCGGACAGGCCCGCGGCCTGCGCCGCGCCGCCGTCGAACACCTGCGCCACGCGCACCCAGCCCTCATCGCTCTTGACCTTGATGCCCAGCGCCGCAGTGCGCGCCGGCTTCTGCGCCTCGGCCTTGACGCCGAAGGTCCTGAACAGCGCCGGCAGCGGCAGCTCGCCCGTGCCTTCGGTCAGCGAGCGCAGCAGCGGCCCCATGCGCAGACCGGTGACTTCATCGAACAGTGCATGGACCTCGGCCTCGGTCACGCCGCGCTGCACCGCGCCCGGCGCGTAGAAGCCGCGGCCGTAGCGGCGCCACAGCGCTCGCATGACATCGTCCAGCGAGCGTCGCCCGCGGGTCTTGTCGCGGATGGTCAGGTCCAGCGCCAGCGCCACCAGCGAACCCTTGGTGTAGTAGCTGACGATGGCGTTGGCGGCGTTCTCGTCCTGGCGGTAGTACTTGGTCCAGGCATCGAAGGAGCTTTCCGCCACGCTCTGCTTGGTGCGGCCGCTGCCGCGCAGCACGCCGTTCCAGGTCTTGGCCAGCATCTCGACGTATTGCTCGTCGGTAATGCAGCCGGAGCGCACCAGCACCAGGTCGTCGTAGTAGCTGGTGAAGCCCTCGAACAGCCACAGCAGCGGGGTATGGGTTTCCTCGGCCAGCCGGTACGGCACGAACGCGGCCGGCTTGATGCGCTTGACGTTCCAGGTGTGGAAATACTCGTGGCTGCACAGCCCGAGGAAGGTGCGGTAGCCCTCGCTGGTGTCGCTGTCGCCGCGCACCGGCAGGTCATTGCGCGCGCATATCAGCGCGGTGCTGGCGCGGTGTTCCAGGCCGCCGTAGCCGTCGGTGGTGACCATCGTCATGAAGACGTAGCGGCGGTTGCTGTCCAGGAACGGCGCCTGCGCGGTCTTGGGTTCGAACAGCCGGATCTGCGTTTCGCAGATGCGCTTCAGGTCGCGGCACACGCGCTCGAGGTCGAGCTGCGGCACGCGCCCGGTGAAGACCACGTCGTGCTGCGCGCCGCAGGCGCGGAAGCTGGCCAGCTGGAAGGTGCCCATCTCGACCGGATGGTCGACCAGCTCATCGTAGTCGGCCACCTGGTAGCGGCCGAAGCCGTAGCGCTTCGCGCCTGCGCGGCCCGGCGCCTCGCGCATGGCGGTGGCCACGCGCCAGCCGCGATAGGCCTCGCCGGCGGGCGCATGGATATCGACGGTGCATGGCCGCTCGGCCTGCCCGTCCACGCACAGGAACACCGAGCTGCCGTTGAAGAAGCCGTGGGTGGTGTCCAGGTGCGCCGCGCGCACCGACAGGTCCCAAGCATAGACCTCGTAGCTGAGCGTCAGCGGGCCGTCGGCCAGGCTGACCGGCGCGGCCTGCCAGCGCTGCTTGTCGAGCTTGGTCAGGCTGACCTCGCGCCCGCCCGCGTCGGCGCGGATGCGCACGATATTGCGCGCGAAGTCCCGGATCATGTAGCTGCCCGGGATCCAGGCCGGCAGCGAGAAACACTGGCCGGCGGGATCGGGCTCGCTCACGGTAACGGTGACGGCAAACAGGTGCGCTTCAGGCTGAAGCGGGGCAATGGCGTAGCGGATCGGCGTCATGGGCTGGATTGTAACGTCGGCGCCTGCGGGCGGCGCCGACGCGGTGGTGCATCAGGGCGACGGTGCCCGATCAGCCGCGATTCACATCCACCACCACGCGCCCCCGCATGCCGCCTTCCATGATCTTGCGGCCCGCCTCGATCGCATCGCCCAGGCCGATCTCGCGCGTCAGCGCATTGAGCCGGTCCGGCTCCAGGTCGCTGGCCAGGCGCTGCCAGGCCTGCTCGCGCAGCGGCATCGCCGCCATCACGCTGTCGATGCCGTGCAAGGTGATGCCGCGCAGGATGAACGGCGCCACCGACCCCGGGAAGTCCAGGCCCTGCGCCAGCCCGCACGCCGTCACCACGCCGCCGTAGCGCACCTGAGCGCAGGCATTGACCAGCGTGTGCGAGCCGACCGAGTCGACCACCGCGGCCCAGCGCTCTTTCTGCAGCGGCTTGCCGGGCACGCCCAGTTCGGCGCGGTCGATCACGTCATCGGCGCCCAGCGCCTTCAGGAAATCCGTTTCCCTGGTCTTGCCGGTCGAGGCCACCACCTTGTAGCCAAGCTTGCTCAACAGCGAGATCGCCACCGTCCCCACCCCGCCCGAGGCGCCGGTCACCAGCACCTCGCCATCGCCCGGGCGCACCGGGCCGTTGACGCCGCCGCGCTCCAGCGCCAGCACCGACAGCATCGCGGTATAGCCCGCGGTGCCGATCGCCATGGCCTGGCGCGTGGTGAAGGCGTCGGGCAGGCGCACCAGCCAGTCGCCCTTCAGGCGCGCGCGCTGCGCCAGGCAGCCCCAGTGCGTCTCGCCCACGCCATAGCCATTGAGCACCACCTTGTCGCCAGCCTTCCAGCGCGGGTGCGCGGACTCCAGCACCGTGCCGGCGCCGTCGATGCCCGCCACCATCGGCCACTTGCGCACCACCGGCGAGCGGCCCGTGATCGCGAGCCCGTCCTTGAAATTGATGGTGGAGTAATCGACGGCAACCAGCACATCGCCGTCGGCGGGCAGCTGCGCGTCGTCGAGCGTGGCGATACTGGCCTGGGTGGCGCCGTCGGCCTGGGTCAGCAGCAATGCCTGGAAGGTCATGGTGTCTCCTTTGTCGCCTGCCGGCGATCGCATGGAATCAGGGAAAAGGCAGAAAGCAGAACGGCCGGACAAGTCCGGCCGTCGATCGGGCCGGGACAGGTCCGGCGCGCGCTTATTTCTTGATGCTGGCGAGCTTGCGTTCCAGCGTGGCGACGTCCGCCGCGCCGGGGATGCGGGTGCCGTCGGTGAAGAACACCGCCGGCGTGCCGGTCACGTTCAGGCTGTGGCCCAATGCCAGGTTCTCTTCCAGCGGGGTCTTGCAGCTGCCGTTGCCGCTCAGCGCCACCTGCTTGAGCATCCAGTCGCGCCAGGCCTTGGTGCGGTCAGAAGCGCACCAGACCTGCTTGGCCTTGGCTTCGGAATCCGGCGACAGCACCGGGTACAGGAAGGTGTACACGGTGATGTTGTCCATCTGCTGGAAGGTCTGCTCGATGCGCTTGCAGTAGCCGCAGTTGGGGTCGGAGAACACCGCCACCTGGCGGCTGCCATCGCCCTTGGTCCACTTGATCGCGCGCGCCAGCGGCAGGTCCGACCACTTGATGCGGTTGATCTCGGCCAGCCGCTCTTCGGTCAGGTTGGCGCCGGTGCGGGTGTCGATCATCTCGCCGTTCAGGATGTAGCGGCCTGAGGCGTCGGTATAGACCACCTGCCCGCCGATATTGGCCTCGAACAGGCCCGGCACCGGGGTCTTGCTCACGCTCTTCACTTCGGCGCGGCCGCCCAGCACCTTCTGCAGCGACTCCTTGATGCGGTCGGTGCCGGGCTCGCTGGCAGCCATGGCATGCAGCGCGAAACCCGCCGCGGCCAGCCCGCCGGCGATGGCGGTGATCGCGGCGCTGATGGCGGGGCGGCGGCGCAGGAATGAGAACATGTGGGCTCCAGAGTATTCGGTAAAGGGATCGGATCGTGGGTGCGGCCGCGGTCAGCCGAGCGCGCGCGCGATCAGGAAGCGCTTGAGCAAGGACTGTCCGCCGACCGCGCGCATGCCGGTGTTGCGCACCACGCGCGCCACGCCGCCCGGCAGCGAGAACAGCCGGTGCAGGCCGTCGGTGGCCGCGGTCAGCGACAACAGGTCGGTGGCGCGGGCGCGCTCGTAACGGCGCAGCAGGCGCAGGTCGCCCTCGCTGCGGAAAGGTTCTTTGTCGGCCATCACGCGGCCAAGTTCCGCCACGTCGCGCAGGCCCAGGTTCATGCCCTGCCCGGCCAGCGGATGCACCACGTGGGCGGCGTCGCCCACCAGCGCCACGTGCGGCTGCACGAAGTGGTCGGCACGCTGCAGCACCAGCGGGAAGCCTTGCGCCGGGGTCACGCAGCGCAGCGCGCCGAACTGCGCGCCGATCGCGCCGCTGGCGCCCTGCATCACGGTGGCGGCCAGGGCCTCGGGCGACAGCGCCAGCAGTTCGTGCGCGTGGGCCTCGTCGGCGGACCAGACCATCGACACATGGTTGTCCGGCAGCGGCAGTATCGCCAGCACTTCGCCGTTGGCGGGTTCCTCGTCGGCCATCAGCTTTTCGGGCGCGCCCAGGAACCACTGCCACGCGGTTTCGTGGTGCGACCGCTCGCAGGCAAAATTGGCGACCACGCCCAGCTGGCGGTACTTGCGCGTGCTGACGCCGATATGGCATTGCTGGCGCAGCCAGGAGCGCGCGCCGTCGGCGCCGACCACGCAGGCCGTGCGCAGCTTTTCGCCATTGCCCAGGGTCAGCGTGACACCGTCCGGATCGCGCTCGAACGCGCTCGCCGTGGCGTCGTGCCAGGTCACTTGATGCTGAAAGCCCAGCGCCGTATCCAGTGCGCGCTCGACGTGGCCGGATTCGATGATCCACGCCAGCTGCGGCACGGCGGCCGCGTAGGCCGAGAAGTGCAGGTCCCCGTCCAGGCTGGGTGAAGTCTCGGCCGCGCTGACATCGCCGAACACGCGCATGTCACGCACCGGCTGGATCCGCGCCGGGTCCAGCGCTTCCCAGACGCGCATGCGCTCCAACAGCGCGTGCGAGCTGGCCGAGAAGGCATAGATACGGCTGTCCCAGTCATCCGGCCCGGCCGGCGCGCGGCCGCTGGCGCGGGGCGGCCTGGGCGCGACCAGCGCCACGTCCATGCCCTGCTGGCCCAGCAGCAGCGCGCAGGACTTGCCGACGATGCCGCCGCCGACGACAGCAACCTGGAAAGCGGAGGAGTTGCGCGCAGACGGGCGCGCGGACGCGTGGGATCGGGTCATGGCTGGATTATAGCCACGTCACTCCTGGCCCTGCCCCACGCCCGCATGCCCCGACCATGCAGGCCGATGGCGAAGCCCCCTTCCGCTAGAATACGGGTTTTGCAATTTCCCGCCTTCTACCATGAGCCTCCAATGCGGCATCGTCGGCCTGCCCAACGTCGGCAAGTCCACGCTGTTCAATGCCCTGACCAAGGCCGGCATCGCCGCCGAAAATTACCCGTTCTGCACCATCGAACCCAATGTGGGAGTGGTCGAAGTGCCGGATCCGAGGCTCGCCAAGCTGGCGGAGATCGTCAAGCCGGAGCGCGTTCTGCCGGCCGTGGTCGAGTTCGTCGATATCGCCGGCCTGGTGGCGGGCGCCTCCAAGGGTGAAGGCCTGGGCAACCAGTTCCTGGCCAATATCCGCGAATGTGACGCCATCACCCACGTGGTGCGCTGCTTCGAGGACGACAACGTGATCCACGTGGCCGGCAAGGTGGACCCGCTGTCGGACATCGAAGTGATCAACACCGAACTCGCGCTGGCCGACCTGGCCACCGTCGAGAAGGCCCTGGCCCGCTACATCAAGCCGGCCCGCGCCGGCGACAAGGAAGCCCTGCGCCTGGTCGCCGTGCTGGAAAAGGCGCAAGCCGTGCTGGACCAGGCCAAGGCCGTGCGCACCCTGGACCTGGCGCCCGAAGAGTGGGAAGCCATCCGCCCGTTCTGCCTGATCACCGCCAAGCCGACCATGTACGTCGCTAACGTGCGTGAAGACGGCTTCAAGAACAACCCGCACCTGGACGCCGTGCGCGAGCACGCCAAGCTGACCAATTCCCCCGTGGTGTCCGTCTGCGCCGCCATCGAAGCCGAGATCGCCGACCTGGACGACGCCGACAAGGCCGAATTCCTGGCCGACCTGGGCATGGAAGAACCCGGCCTGGACCGTGTGATCCGCGCCGGCTTCAAGCTGCTCGGTCTGCAGACCTATTTCACCGCCGGGGTCAAGGAAGTGCGCGCCTGGACCATCCACGTCGGCGACACCGCCCCCAAGGCAGCCGGCGTGATCCACACCGACTTCGAACGCGGCTTTATCCGCGCGCAGACCATCGCCTATGAAGACTTCATCAGCTTCAAGGGTGAGACCGGCGCGAAGGAAGCCGGCAAGATGCGGGCGGAAGGGAAGGAGTATGTGGTGAAGGATGGGGATGTGATGAACTTCCTGTTCAATGTCTGACCGGCAGATCTCGTGAAATAGCCACCGCATGCGGTGGCTATTTTCTTTGGGCCGGGGCACATCACTTTCGCCTCACAACCTCTCCATCCCCTTCCCCCGCAACCCCACCAGCAGCGCCTGCCCGTCCGCCCCCACGCGGAACTCCCCATACTGCGCCTGCGCGAACCGCTCGCCCTGCCCCTCCTGGAAGAAATACGCATCGGTCGACACCTGCACCTGCATGCCGCCCCAGCGCGAGCGGGCGACCTGGTAGCGCAGCAGTTGCTCCCCTGCTGCCAGCGGCTCGCCACCGTACACGCGTACAAAGCTGGCCACGCCCTGTTCGTCACTGCGGATCACCGCCACGCCATTGCGTGGAGGCCGGTCGTCCTGCTTCCGCATCTGAGCGGCGCGGATCATGTTGCCGATCTCGAAGTTCAGCGCCATATAGTCGCCCTGCATCAGCGAGCGCGGGTCGACCGGGGCGAGCTTGAGGTAGACGGTTTCACCGCGCGCCAGCAGGCGCTCCTTGCCGGCGATGCCGGCGGCGGCAAGTGCCAGCGTCAGGGCCCAGGCGATCAGGATCCAGCGTTTCATGCGGCCTCCATCTTGGTGCGGCCCAGCAGCCAGTAACGGCCTGCCAGCAGCAGTACGCCAGCCGCGGCAAGCGTGGCGGACTTGGCCAGCAGCGTCCAGTGCAGCGCGCTGTAGTACCAGATAAAGCCGATAGCGATGCTGGCGATGCCCAGGCCCAGCCACGGCATCGACGCGCGGCGCAGGGCCAGGCCGAGCGCGAGAACCCCTGCCACGACTGCGGGCGCGGCGGCCATCAGCGCGCCGAAGGCCGCCACGCCAGCAAGGACGGCGCCCTGTACGGCGGGGCTGAGTGCCAGCCGGCGGCATTCGGCGAGCGCGAAGCCGGCCAGCACCAGCGTGGCCAGCCCGCCAGCGACCCAGTGCGCCAGCGGGATACGTCCGGCTTCCGGGCCGCCCAGCCAGGCCAGCGGATGGCTCATGCCGGTGACGACCAGTGCAACGGCCAGCGTGAACAGCAGCGTCGCGTCGGCCAGCGGTTCCAGCAGCGTGTGGCGGCCGGCCGCGCACAGGCGTGCTTCGGCCAGCGTGAAACCCGTCACCAGCGCGCAGCCGAGCGGCACCAGCCAGCCGAGGGACCAGGTCAGCAACAGCCAGTCCTTCGGCTCGCTGCCGGCCAGGACGAGATGCATGGCGCCTGCCAGCCCGATCCATGCGCCCACCGCGCACAGCAGCCGGTGCAGCCGGTTGGGGACCAGCAAGGCGAGCGCTGCCTCGAACAGTGCCAGTCCGGCCCAGAAGCCTGCGCTCTCGGTGACGCGCGTGAAGCCCAGGGCCTCGGCCAGCCCGAACACGGCCATACCCTGCCCGCTCAGGCTCACGGCCAGCGCGAACTGCCCCGCGGCAATGCCGCCGCCACGCCAGTACAGCAGCGCGGCCAGCGCGATCATGGCCAGGCCGGTCACCGCCATGGCGATGCCGTTCTCGCGCGCGGCGACGAAGACGGTGCCGACCAGGAAGAGCTGGAAGAACAAGGCGCCGAGCCAGCCCGCCGCGCCCATCAGGCAGCGCACGGCCCAGGGGGTGTGGGTGTGGTCGGGCCGCTCGCCCTGTACCTCGCCGCCTGCAGCGAGATCCTGCCAGAGCCGTTGCTCGGTCTGCAGTTCGGTCGTCATGCCTGCTCCAGTTGGCCACGCCAGGCACGCATCAGCCAGGCGGCCGCGCCGGCGGCAAGGCCGACGGTCACCAGCCCGAGCAGCAGGAAGGCGCCGAAATCGTCCTTGCCCTCGAACAGCACCTTGGCGATCGCGGCCACCGCCAGCACGATGCCGGTCAGGCAGGCCAGGCTCAGCACCACGATGTCGAAGGCGCGCTGGCGGAACCACCAGACCAGGGCGGCCAGTACCACCAAGGCCAGCGCGAATGCGGCGCCGTCGAAGTGGCTGTCCAGCAGGCTGGCCAGCCCCAGCGAGCCGGCGTGCACACAGGCCAGCGCGGCCAGCATGCGGCTGCCGGTCTGCCCGCGCAAGCCCAGCGCGGGCGCCCTGGCGCACAGCAGCTGCCACAGCACCAGTTGCAGCACCACCGCGCCCAGCAGCGCCAGCGTGGCGGTGCGCATATGACGCGTATCGAACAGCAGCGCGAACACGCCTTCGACACCGAAGCGGATGCTGAAATAGCGCAGCAACGCCACGTTGCCGACCACGATCACCAGCCACCAGTGTGGTGCGGCGCGCGCCGCCAGCGCCCAGGGCACCGCCAGCAACGCCCATAGCGCAAACAGCTGCCAGGCGTCGGCGCCGGTCTGGTAGGTCTGCCCGATCACCGCGAGCAGCACGCCGGCGACGACCTGCGCGCCGCCCAGCGCGGCGCGGCCCGCGGTGTCGCCAGCCGGGCGCAGCCAGGCAAAGGCGGCGAGCAGCGTGAGCGCGCCGGCCAGCAGGCCGAACTTGGAAAACTTGTGGAGGTCCTGCCAGTTGAAGGCGAAGAACACGATCACGCCCGCGCACAGCAGCGCGGTGCCCAGCGCCATCAGCGCCGTGTCCAGCCAGCGGCGCCAGTCGCTGGCGACGGGCTCGGTGCGCGCCCACGGCTCAGGGACGCCAGCCGCGTCCAGGCGCCCCAGTGCGCGCCAGTCGGCCAGTGCCCGGCGGATGGCGCGCCGTTCGCCGTTGGCTACGGTGGGTGTGCCTTGCATGCTCGCCCTTGCGTGCTGAGATGACGGGGACTTTAGCAAAGCGGCGCGGGGGCCGCACCTGTTCCGTGGGAGGGGGTGGTGCGGTCGCGCTCTAATCTATGCCCGGCCCGCGCGGGCCGGTATGCTGTGGTTTTCTCGTCCTTCGCCCGTTCCATGACTCTCGGAATCCTTGCTGCCATCCATGATGAAGTCGATGGCCTGGTAGCCGCCATGCGCCATGACGACAGCCGCGCCACGGTGCGCACGATCGGCATGCGCGACTACTATGCCGGCCAGCTGTTCGGGCAGCCGTGCGTGCTGGTGCTGGCGCGCATGGGCAAGGTGGCGGCGTCGGCGACCACCGTCACGCTGATCCGCGAGTTCGGCGCGACGCAGATTGTCTTCACCGGGCTGGCCGGGGGCATCGGCGCCGGCACCAATGTCGGCGACATCGTCATCGCCGACCGCACCATCCAGCATGACCTCGACGCACGCCCGTTCTTCGGCCGCCATGAAGTGCCGCTGCTGGACCGTGCCGAGTTCCCGGCCGACCCGGCGCTGACCGCCGAGCTGGAAGCCGCCGCGCGCGAATTTCTGCAGCTGGACCTGCCTGCCGAGGTGCCGCGCGAGGTGCTGGAACGATTCGGCGTGGCCGCGCCGGCGCTGCACCACGGAATGATCGCCAGCGGCGACCAGTTCATCGGCTCACCGGCGGCGGTTACGGAGTTGCGTGAGCGGCTGCCCGGATTGCTGGCGGTGGAAATGGAAGGCGCCGCGGTGGCGCAGGTCTGCCACGAATACGGCGTGCCGTATGCCGTAATGCGGACCATTTCGGACCGGGCCGACGATAGCGCCCATGTGGACTTCGCGGCATTCCTGAAGGATGTGGCCAGTCACTATTCCAGCGGCGTGCTGCGCCGGCTGCTGGCGGGAAGAGCCAAGGCCGACATTGCCCAATCGCCGGTCCGCTTCTGATCGCGATCATGCGGCGAGCGGATTCCCGCCGCCGCGATCAGTTCTGTTCTTACCGCCCGCGCGGCCGCACTGCGCCCCAGGCCCCCACCAGCAGCGCCGAACCGGCGATCACCGCCAGCCAGCTGCTGAGCTGCCCGTCGATAAACAGGTGCAAGGCGCGGCCGCCATAGAAAGCGCCCGCCGCACCCGCCGCGCCCAGCACCAGCGCGGCCGGCAGGGTCACCACGCGCCCTGCCGGATGCAGCCGGCGCGCCGCCAGCCCCACCAGCAAACCCACGATCAAGGTGCCCAGCATCCGCTTCTCCTGTGTTGTCAGCATCACAGCCGCAAGGGCTGCGGCGTAACGATACTGCAATCCGGCCCCGCGCCTGCAATTAGCGATCCCGGCGGTATAATGGCATCCGGTCCGGCCACGCGCCGGACCGTACCCGTCCCCTACAAATGCAACTGCTCGCGATCGGCATCAATCACACAACGGCACCCGTCTCGCTGCGCGAGCGGGTAGCGTTTCCGCTCGAGCAGATCAAGCCCGCGCTGGGTGCGCTGCGCTCCCACCTGTCGGGGCGCAGCGGCACCGAAGCCGCCATCCTGTCCACCTGCAACCGCACCGAGATCTACTGCGCGACCGACGTCCTGACACCGGGCACGGATGGTTTCGAGCACACCCTGCGCTGGCTGTCGCAGCACCACAACGTGCCCGTGGGCGAACTGGCGCCGCACCTGTACGCGCTGCCGCAGTCCGAAGCCGTGCGCCATGCCTTCCGCGTGGCCAGCGGCCTGGATTCGATGGTGCTGGGCGAGACCCAGATCCTGGGCCAGCTCAAGGACGCCGTGCGCACCGCCGGCGAAGCCGGCTCGCTGGGCACGTACCTGAACCAGCTGTTCCAGCGCACTTTCGCGGTGGCCAAGGAAGTGCGCGGCCAGACCGAGATCGGCGCGCACTCGGTGTCGATGGCAGCGGCCGCGGTGCGGCTGGCGCAACGGATCTTTGAAAGCGTCTCGACCCAGCGCGTGCTGTTTATCGGCGCGGGCGAGATGATCGAACTGTGCGCCACGCACTTCGCCGCGCAGCAGCCGCGTCAGATCGTGGTGGCCAACCGCACCGTGGAACGCGGCGAAAAGCTCGCGGAGCAGCTCTCCGGCCAGGGCCTGACCGCCAACGCGATCCGCCTGACGGACCTGGGCGAGCGCCTGCATGAGTTCGATATCGTGGTGTCCTGCACCGCCAGCTCGCTGCCGATCATCGGTCTGGGCGCGGTGGAGCGCGCGGTCAAGCGCCGCAAGCACCGCCCCATCATGATGGTCGACCTGGCCGTGCCGCGCGACGTGGAGCCCGAAGTCGCGCGCCTGGACGACGTCTTCCTGTACACCGTCGACGATCTCGGCGCGATCGTGCGTGAAGGCAACGCGATGCGCCAGGCCGCGGTCGCGCAGGCCGAAGCCATCATCGAAAGCCGGGTGCAGAACTTCATGCACTGGCTGGAAACCCGCAGCGTGGTGCCGGTCATCCGCGAACTGCAGACCAGCGGCGAAGCCATCCGCCAGGCTGAACTGGAACGCGCGCGCCGCATGCTGGCACGCGGCGACGACCCTGAAGCCGTGTTGGAGGCCCTCTCCGGCGCGCTGACCCGCAAGTTCCTGCACGGCCCCACCCACGCGCTGAACCATACCCAGGGCGAAGACCGCGAGGCGCTGCTGCGCCTGGTGCCGGGCCTGTTCCGCCACAGCAGCCACTCCGAGCGCTAGCCGCTCTGCCCTTGCGCCGCGCGCCCTGCCGCGCCGGCACGCCGCCGCCCGTCCACGGGTAGCCCCGGCCCCTGGCCCACCTCTTTCCCCCACATCCGATGAAAGCCAGCATGCTTGCCAAGCTCGACCAACTGGCCGAGCGACTCGATGAAGTCAACGCCCTGCTCGCGCGCGAAGACGCGACCGCCAAGATCGACCAGTACCGCAAGCTCAGCCGCGAACATGCCGAGTTGTCGCCGGTGGCCGAGCAATACGGCCAGTACCGCCAGGCGCAGGACGACCTGGCCACCGCGCAGGCGCTGCTGGACGATCCGGAGATGAAGGACTTTGCCGCCGACGAGATCGCCAGCGCGCGCGCGCGGCTGGAAGCCCTGGAAGCGAGCCTGCAGCGCCTGCTGCTGCCCAAGGACCCCAACGACGACCGCAACCTGCTGCTGGAAATCCGCGCCGGCACCGGCGGCGAGGAAAGCGCACTGTTCGCCGGCGACCTGCTGCGCATGTACACGCGCTATGCCGAACGCCAGCGCTGGCAGGTCGAAGTGATGAGCGAATCGGAATCAGACCTGGGCGGCTACAAGGAAGTGATCGTGCGCATCGCCGGCGACGCGGCATTCTCCAGGCTGAAGTTCGAATCAGGCGGCCACCGCGTGCAGCGCGTGCCGGCGACCGAGGCGCAGGGGCGCATCCATACCTCGGCCTGCACGGTCGCGGTCATGCCCGAAGCCGATGAAGTGGGCGAAGTCGAGATCAACCCGGCCGACCTGCGCATCGACACCTTCCGCGCCTCGGGCGCGGGCGGCCAGCACGTCAACAAGACCGATTCCGCGGTGCGCCTCACCCACCTGCCGACCGGCATCGTGGTCGAGTGCCAGGACGACCGCAGCCAGCACCGCAACAAGGACAAGGCGATGAAGGTGCTGGCGGCCCGCATCAAGGACATGCAGACGCGCGCCGCGCAGGCCAAGGAGGCCAGCACGCGGCGCAACCTGATCGGCTCGGGCGACCGCAGCGACCGCATCCGCACCTACAACTTCCCGCAGGGGCGGGTGACCGACCACCGTATCAACCTGACGCTGTACAAGATCGACATGATCATGGACGGCGACATGGATGAACTGCTGTCGGCGCTGGCCTCCGAGCATCAGGCTGACCAGCTGGCAGCGCTTGGCGAAGGTGCGTAAGCGCCACTAAACCCATCCGCAAAAGACTTCCGCCACGAACACCGCGTAAAGTCGCCGATATCTTTGTATTTCTTGTAAATGCTTGAAACAGCACTGGTAGGGGTAAGGCGGCTGTCTATAATCGATTTCGACCGGCAAACGGAGAATGGTGCCGGCGTAGTCTCTCCCGAGAACATACCTAGGACGAAATCATGAAAAAACTGCTCGCGCTGTTGATGATCACCGCGGCCATGGCCGCTTGCAGCAAGAAGGAAGAAGCCCCGCCTGCCGCCTCGAACGCCGAGAGCGCCATGCAAAGCGCCGCTGAATCCGCCAAGGCCGCCGCGAGCGATGCCGCCGCTGCCGCCAGCAACGCCGCTGACGCAGCCAAGTCCGCCGCCAGCGGTGCTGCAGCCGACGTCTCGGCCGCCGCCGAAAAGGCCAAGGAAGACGCCGGTCACGCCATGGCAAATGCCAAGCAGGCCGCCAAGGATGCCGTCAACACGGGTGCCGACAAGGCCAAGGACGCCGTCAATAAGTAATCGTCCGGGCGGGGGCATTGCGCCACCCGCTGTCGATGAGCGGTACACTGGCGCCAAGCTGGAAGTCCCGCCCCAAAGCCCCGCCAGGCCTTTGCGCCGGTGGGGTTTTTTGTAGCCGGCAAAAGAACCGTCCCCCCCTTTCGATGTCTTCCCCAAACTCTGCCGCGCTGCCGGCGACCCCCACGCTGCGCGAAGCCCAGACCCTCGCCGCCATGGTCGGGTTGCCTGCCCTGGAAGTGCGCATGCTGCTGACGCATGTCACCGGCCTGAGCCGCACCCAGCTGATCACGCGTGACACCGACACCCTCACCATCGCCCAGCGCGACGCCTTTGCCACGCTGCTGGCGCGGCGGCTGGCGGGCGAGCCGATGGCCTACCTGATCGGCGAGCGCGAATTCTTCGGCCGCAAGTTCCGGGTCACGCCTGACGTGCTGATCCCGCGGCCCGATACCGAGGTCGCCGCCGAAGCCTCGCTGGCTCGGCTGGCCGAGGTGCCGCAGCCGACCGTGCTGGACCTGGGCACGGGCTCGGGCATCCTGGCCGTGACGCTGGCGCGCGAGCGCCGCGATGCGCAAGTCTGGGCCACCGACATCTCGCCCGGCGCGCTGATGGTGGCGCAGGACAACGCCAGCGCGCTCGGCGCCGACCGCATCCACTTCCTGGTATCTGACTGGTACGCGGCGCTGCCGGCGGGCCTGCGCTTCCACCTGATCGTCAGTAATCCGCCCTATATCGCCGAGGGCGACCCGCACCTGGCCGAAGGCGACCTGCGCTTCGAACCGATCGACGCGCTCACCGACCACGACGACGGCCTGTCCGACCTGCGGGTCATCGTCGCCGGTGCCGGCGCCCGGCTGCTGCCTGGCGGCTGGCTGCTGATGGAGCATGGCTACGACCAGGCGCAGGCCACCCGCCAGCTGCTGGAGGACGCCGGTTTCACCGGGGTCTTCACCGCCCGCGACCTGGCCGGCCTGGAACGCTGCACCGGCGGGCGCTGGCCAGGCGCTCAGCCCGGCGGCATCACTGCCGCTCACTGAAGCCCGGCGGCGATTCCGGTAAAATCGTTGTCAGATCCCCGCCACCGGCCAGGCCGCGTGGTGTCCCATTCCCCCCAGGCGGCGCCCGCGACACGGCATCGCCCCACTGAAAAGCAAACCATGAGCGACGTGCAGCAAAAGATCGATCAGATCGTCAAGGGCAACCCGGTAGTCCTGTTCATGAAGGGCACCGCGCAATTCCCGATGTGCGGCTTCTCGGGCCGCGCCATCCAGATCCTGAAGGCCTGCGGCGTGGACGCGCCCACCACGGTCAACGTGCTGGATGACGAAGGCGTGCGCCAGGGCATCAAGGAATACGCCAACTGGCCGACCATCCCGCAGCTCTACGTGAACGGTGAGTTCATCGGCGGCTCGGACATCATGATGGAGATGTACCAGAACGGCGAACTGCAAACCCTGCTGAAGGGCTGAGTTCCTTTATGTCCGTGACTGGCGGCACACCCAAACGGCTGATCGTCGCCATCACGGGCGCCACCGGCGCCATCTACGGCGTGCGCCTGCTGCAGGTGCTGCGCGCGGCGCCTTCCGTGGAAACCCATCTGCTGATTTCGCCGGCTGGCGTGATGAACCTGCAGCACGAGCTGGACATCAGCCGTGCCGAGGTGGAGGCACTGGCCAGCGTCGTGCACAACGTGCGCGACATCGGTGCGACCATCGCCAGCGGCTCGTTCCGCGCACAGGCGATGGTGGTGGCCCCCTGCTCCATGCGCACGCTGGCGGCGATAGCGCACGGCCTGTCCGACAACCTGATCACGCGCGCCGCCGACGTCACGCTCAAGGAGCGGCGCAAGCTGGTGCTGATGGTGCGGGAAACGCCGCTGAACCTTGCGCACCTGCGCAATATGACGGCGGTGACGGAAATGGGCGGGATCGTGTTCCCGCCGGTGCCGGGTTTCTACCAGAAGCCACAGAGCATTGCCGAACTGGTCGACCATACGGTCGGGCGCGTGCTCGACCTGGTGGACTTGCCGGAGATCGGCCAGACGCTCGCGCCCAGCTGGGGCGGGCTGAATAGCCGGGCTGGCGACGCCGCCGGCAACTGAAATGCCACCGGCGCGCAGCCTCTCTCTACGCGCCGGCATCCTCCTGCATCATCCTGCCAACGGCTGCCTTTACCAGTGGCGGTATCCCCGGCCGTAGTAGCCATAGCCACCGTAATAGTACGGCCGCGGTGCCACCACGACCGGCGCCGGGGCCACGTACACCGGCGCAGGGCCGACCGCGGGGCCGGCGGGCGTGGGATAGACGGCGCAGCCGCCCAGCAGGGTGACGGATGCCGCTGCGGCAGCCAGTCCAATCGTCAGCATTCTCATGATTTGTCCTTGGGGTCGGAACGGGCATGTGCCTGCCCTGCTGACGTTATACGGGCAGAAACCGTAATACGGCGTCAAAGGCGTGTAAGGCTTGTTACCGTTCCCTACGCGCCTTGTAACACATCCAGAGATGCCGTCAGATCTCGAACCGTATCCCCTGCGCCAGCGGCAGCGAATCGCCATAGTTGATGGTGTTGGTGGCGCGGCGCATATAGCCCTTCCACGCATCCGATCCCGACTCGCGGCCCCCGCCGGTCGCCTTTTCCCCACCGAAGGCGCCGCCGATCTCCGCGCCGCTGGTGCCGATGTTGACGTTGGCGATGCCGCAGTCGCTGCCTGCCGAGGACAGGAAGCGCTCGGCCTCGCGCATCGATTCCGTGAAGATGCACGACGATAGCCCGTGCGCCGCGGCATTGTTCAGCGCGATGGCCTCGTCCAGCGTGGTGTACGGCATCATGTACAGGATCGGCGCGAAGGTTTCGGTCAGCATGGTGTCGTGCTGTTCGTCGGTCATGACCAGCGCGGGCCGCACATAACAGGCATGCGGGTAGCGGTCGGCGAGCAGCCGTTCGCCGCCGGTGACGATATTGCCTTGCGCGCGGCAGGCGGCCAGCGCATTGGCCATGGCATCGCCCGCGGCAGTATCGATCAGCGGGCCGACCAGGGTGCCGTCGGCGAGCGGGTCGCCGACGGGCAGGCGGTCGAACACCGTGATCAGCCGGCTCGCCATGGTGTCCATCAGGTCGGCGTGGATAAAGCAGCGACGCAGCGTGGTGCAACGCTGGCCCGCCGTGCCGGCCGCGGCAAAGGTGATGGCCCGCACCGCCAGCTCGATGTCGGCCGAGGGCGCGACGATGGCGGCATTGTTGCCGCCCAGCTCCAGGATGCTGCGCTTGAAGTGCCCGGCGCAGGCAATGCCGACCTCGCGGCCCATGCGGGTCGAGCCGGTGGCGCTGACCAGCCGCACCGCCGGGTGCGATACCAGGTGGGTGCCCAGCATGCGCCCGCCCGGCAGCACCGCCGAGATGCCGGTGTGCTGCGGCGCCGCGGCGGCCAGCACGCGCTCCAGCAGGCCATGCGCGGCCAGCGCGCACAGGGTGACTCTTTCCGAGGGTTTCCAGATCACGCCGTTGCCGCACACCAGCGCCAGCGCCGCATTCCACGCCCACACCGCCACCGGGAAGTTGAAGGCCGAGATCACGCCGCACAGCCCATACGGATGCCAGGTCTCGCGCATTGCATGCTGCGGGCGCTCGGAGGCGATGGTCAGCCCGTGCAGCTGGCGCGACAGCCCGACCGCGAAGTCGCAGATGTCGATCATCTCCTGCACCTCGCCCAGGCCTTCCTGCAGGATCTTGCCGGACTCCAGCGAGACCAGCCGGCCCAGCGCCGGCTTGTGTTCGCGCAGCACCTCGCCGAAGCGCCGCACGATCTCGCCGCGCGCGGGCGCGGGCAGCAGCGCCCAGGTGGTCTGCGCCGCATGGGCGCGGGCGATCAGCGCGTCGGCCTGCGCCGGCGTGCAGGCCGGGACATGGCCGATGGCCTCGCCATCGACCGGCGAGCGTACCGTCACGGTACCGGCCGGCGCGCCCTCCCGCCACGGCCGCGGCAGGCCCAGCGAATCCCAGCAGGCAGCGAACTCTTGCGCTTTCATATGACGGTCTCCTGGAGCGGATGCTGCGTGTAGTGGCGGCCGAAGCGATTGGCAAGGAAGGCGTCCAGCGGCATCGACTCCTGCCGCACGAAGCCGGATTGCGGCAGCGCGCCGGTGGCCACCATGTCCAGCGCGGTGCAGATTCCCGCGGCGGTGGTCAGCTGGATCGCGTTGACATGGCCACCCTTGCCATCCACTCCGCCGATGCGCGCCGAGAACGAAGCCTGCGTCAGCGGCCCGCGCCCGCGTTCGCCCCCGGCGGGGTAGCCGGTGGCGGTGGCGAACACGATCACCACGTCCTGGTCGGTCACCGGGATGGCGCGGTCGAAGATATCGCGCAGCCATTCGCGGCGTTCGCGCAGGCGCAGGTCGTTGAGCAGCAGTTTCATCAGCGCGCAATGGCCCGGATAGCGGATGGACTTGTAGTCGACATGGCGCGCGCGGCCGGCCAGCGTCTCGGGCAGCGTGCCCAGGCCGCCAGATGTATTAAAGGCTTCGTACTCGATGCCGTCCAGCGCGAAGCTTTCCAGCCCCTCCAGCGCCGTCAGTTCCACGCGGCGGCCGTCGACGATGGCCTCGCACGGGTTGCAGTACTCGTTGATCAGTCCCTCGGTGCTCCAGGTCAGGTTGTACTTGAGCGCATTGCTGGGGTAGCGCGGCAGCGCGCCGACCCGCATCTGCAGGTCCAGCAGTTCCCCCCCGCCGCGCAGGAAGCGCTGCGCCAGGTCATGCCCGACTACGCCGATAAAGCCCGGCGCCAGCCCGCACTGCGGCATCAGCACCGAGCGCGCGCTTTGCGCCAGCTGGCGGATGGCCTGGGTCGCGGCCACGTCCTCGGTCAGGTCGAAGTAATGCACGCCCAGGCGCGCCGCCACCGAAGCCACGCTGATCGCGGCGTGGAACGGCAGCGCGTTGAGCACGGCATCGGCGCCGGCCAGCAACGCGGCGCAGGTGCCGGGCTCGGTGGGGTCGCCGGCGCGCGCCAGCACGCCGCGCGGCAGGCCGTCGAGGCGGCGTGCGTCATGATCGACCACGCTGACGCGGTAGTCGCCAGTGTCATGCAGCATGCTGGCAATGGTGCGCCCGATCTTGCCCGCACCCAGCACCACCACGTGCAGCGGGCGGGTCGCCTTGGGCAGGTCGCGCGGGGCCTGCCGGCCCAGGTTCGAGGCTTGCATGGTGTCTCCGTCCACAAGAAAAGGTTGTCCTGTTGACTGGAGTATGGATAGCCCGCGCGACACAATGAAGCCACAAGAACGACGAAAACCCGCCATAATCGAACGAAACGACGAACCATCCCGACGCAATGACCGAGCTCGACACCACCGACCGGCACCTGCTGTCGCTGCTGCAGGCCAATGCCCGCGAAAGCGCCGCCAACCTCGCCCGGCACCTGGGTATCGCCCGCACCACCGTGGTCGCGCGCATCGCGCGGCTGGAGCGCAGCGGGGTGATTGCCGGCTACGGCGTGCGGCTGGGGCAGCGCATGGAAGACAACGCCATCCTGGCCTACTGCGGCCTGTCAGTGCAGCCCAAGGCCGCGCCCGCCATCCTGCGCGCGCTGCAGCGCCTGCCCGAGATCGAAGAGGTCAATTCCGTCAGTGGCCCGGTCGACTACCTGGTGGCGATCCGCTGCGACACGCACGACCGGCTGGACCGGCTGCTCGACGAGATCGGCATGCTCGACGGCGTCAACCACACCACCACCTCGATCGTGCTGGCACGCAAGCTCGACCGCCGGCGCGCCGCCGGCTGACGCGGTATGCTGCCAACCCGATCAAGCGTTTGCGGAGCAACAATATGAACAACCCGATCCGTGTCGCCGTGGGCGGCGTGACCGGCTGGGCCGGCGGCGAACTGGCGCGCGGCGTGGCCCATGCGGCCGACATGACCCTGGTGGCCGGCTTGTCGCGCGGCGCCGCCGGGCAGCCTCTGGCGCAGCTGACCGGCCATGCCGATACGCCGGGCGTGGCGGCCGCCAGCATCGAGACCCTGGGGGCAACGCCCTACGACGTCTATGTCGAATACACCAAGCCGGGCATCGCCAAGCACAACATCCTGCAGGCGCTGGCGCACGGCGCGCACGTGGTGGTGGGCACTTCGGGGCTGACCGACGAGGACTATGCGGAGATTGATGCGGCCGCACGCCAGGCCGACCGCGGCGTGCTCGCCTGCGGCAATTTCGCCATCACGGTGGTGCTGCTGCAGAAGTTTGCCGAGATGGCCGCGCGCCACCTGGAACACTGGGAGATCATCGACTACGCCAAGGCCGGCAAGATCGATGTGCCCTCTGGCACCGTGCGCGAGCTGGCCTACCGGCTCGGCCAGGTCAAGGCCGCCGCGCAGGCGGTGCCGGTCGACCAGGTCAACGGCCCGAAGGAAACCCGCGGCGCCACCATGTCGGGCACGCAGGTGCACGCGGTGCGGCTGCCGGGCTACCAGCTTGGCGTGGAAGTGATCTTCGGCGCCGACGGCCAGCGCCTGCACCTGAAGCACGAGGCCGGCGACGGCTCCACGCCCTATGTCGCCGGCGCGCTGCTGGCGATCCGCAAGGTCCACACCGTGCGTGGCGTGGTGCGGGGGCTGGACAAGGTGATGGAAGGGCTCTGAGGCCCGCCTGCTGCGGGTGTTACCAGCTGCCAGGCTTCTCCGGCTTGGGCGCAGGCTTCGGTGCGGGCTTGGCGGCGGCTGCCTTGCCGCCCTTGGCCGCGGGCGCCGAGGCCGGATTGAGCTGCTTGTCCACCTCGGCATCCTTGTCCGCCATCAGCATGCGCGCCTGCGGCAGCAGCATTTCGATGGTGCCGGTGTTGGGGTCTTCCGGCATGGCGTAGAGCTCAACCGTCAGCGGCTTGTGCATCCAGCCGGCGTGCAGCGTCTTGACGCTCTTGCCAGCCTTGTCGGGCATGTCGACCTGCTCCTGCCGGAACGGCTTGCCGTACAGCGCGCTGACGCTGTCGGCCGCGGCCTGCTGCGAGTTGGCGCCGGCGGTCGGCACCACCAGGCCGACCAGCGCGTTGCGGTCGACAAAGGCCAGCACAAAGGGGCCGTCCATAAAGGACGGGCGCTGCGCGCGCGGCACGCCGACCTGGCGCATCAGGCCATCGCCCTTCAGTTCGACACAGAATCCGGTGACATCGCGGCCATCGGGCGTGCGCTTGTCGGCGCAATCCGGCAAGGCCGGCAGCGGGTTGCCGATTTCCAGCATGGCCAGCAGCGGCGACAGCGCGCTGTTCTCGGCCTGGGCCTTGGCCGGTGCGGGGGCCGCCGGCCTGGCGGCAGGGGCGGAAGCAGGGGCAGCAATGGCGCCGGCAGCGGCGCCCAGCAGGCCGGCAAGCGCCAGCCCGGCAACGGGGAATTTCAAATCGGACTCCTGATGAACGGCTCCGGGTTGGAGCCCGCCCCGGCCGGGTTGTTCCTGATTGGCGCGGGCGGTGACGGGAAAGTCACCGCCGGCCTGCCGGGCCAGGGGCGAGCAGTAGCTTACCCCATGGCCCTGGCGGCTCCGGCACTTCCAGTCAGTCCAACGAAATGTTATTGGCCTTGATGACCTTGCCCCAGTGCTCGCGGTCGGCTTCGATATAGCGGTCGATCTCGGCCTGCGTGCGCGGGGCCTGCACGACCAGTCCCAGCGCGCTGAAGGTGGAACGGAACTGCGCGTCCTTGAGCACGTGGGCAGCAGCGGCCTGCAGCCTGGCCACCGCATCGGGCGGCGTCTGCGCGGGCACGGCCAGGCCGAACCAGGTGGCGGCCTGGAAGTTGGGATAGCCGCTTTCCGCCACGGTCGGCACGTTGGGCAGCACATCCAGCCGGGTGCGGCCGGTGACCGCCAGGGCCTTGAGCTTGCCCGCCTTGATATGCGGCAGCGAGGTGCTGACCACATCCACCATCAGCTGCACGTCGTTGGCCAGCAGCGCCGACAGCGCCGGGGCGCTGCCGTTGTAGGGCACGTGAGTGACGCTGATGCCCAGCTCGGTCTTGAGCATTTCGGTGGCCAGCTGGAGCGCGTTGCCCAGGCCGACCGAGCCATAGTTGAGCTTGCCGCCCGCGGCCTTGGCGTAGGCCGCGAACTCGCGGATATTGCTGGCCGGGACCTTGGGGTTGGTCACCACCACCAGCGGCACCTCGGCGCCAATGCTGAAGATCCTGAAGTCCTTGGGTGGATCGTAGTTGATCTTCTTGTACAGCATCGGGTTGAGCACCATGCTGCCGTTGGTGGCCAGCACCATGGTGTAGCCGTCTGCGGGCGCACGCGCCACGCTGGTGGTGCCGATCATGGTGGCCGCGCCGGGGCGGTTTTCCACCACCACGGTCTGGCCCAGCTGGCGCGACATGCCGTCGGCCAGCGCGCGGCCGAACTGGTCGGTTGAGCCGCCGGGCGTGTAGGGCACCACCAGCTTGATCGGGCGATCGGGATAGGCAGCCTGCGCGGCCCCGCCCCACATGGCCAGCGCGCACCCCGCGCCGGCTGCCATCGCGGCGAGCCAGGCGCGCCGTCCGCTCGGTTGGTTCTGCATCGCGTCTCCTCCTGTTGTTATCGGTCGTGATCCATGCAGGCCGGGCGGGCGCTCAGACGCGGCGCTGGCGGCCTTCCCAGTATCGGTCACGCAGGCGGCGCTTGGCGAGCTTGCCGGTTTCATCGCGCGGCAGCTGCGCCTCGACCACGATGCTGCGCGGCACCTTGAAGCCCGACAGCCGCTGGCGCAGCCAGTCGATCACCTCGGCCTCGCGGATCTCCACGCCCGGCATCGGCTGCACCATGCCCAGCAGGCGCTCGCCGTATTCGTCGTCGGGGATGCCGAACACTACGCAGTCGGCCACGCCGGGGTAGCGCACCAGCTCGTGCTCGATCTCGGCCGGGTAGATGTTCACGCCGCCGGAGATCACCATGTCCGAGGCGCGGTCGCAGATAAACAGGTAGCCGTCGGCATCGACATAGCCCATGTCGCCCAGCGTCACCAGCCCGTCGCGGTCGATGGCGGCGCGCGCGGCGTCGTTGTTGCGGTAGCTGAAGTCGGGATAGGCGGGCTGGCGCACGTAGACCAGGCCGACTTCGCCCGGCGCGCACTGGCGGCCGTTCTCGTCGAGGATGCGCAGCTGCGCGTCATCGACCGGCTTGCCGGCGGTCCCCGGGCGCGCGGCGGCATCGGCCGGCGTGGCCACGGTGATCATGCCGGCTTCGCTGGAGGCGTAGGTCTCATGGATGACCGGGCCCAGCCATTCCAGCATCGCGCGCTTCACGTCGGGCGAGCACGGCGAGCCGGTGGAGGCAACGAAGCGGATCGATGACAGGTCGTACTTGGCGCGCACCTCGGGCGGCAGCTTGAGCAGGCGCACGTACATGATCGGCACCAGGTAGAGCACGTCGATGCGGTGCTTCTCCACCAGCGCCAGCACCTGCTCGGCATCAAAGCGCGGCGTGAGCACCAGGCGTTCGGCCATCTGCAGCGCGTTCTGGATAAACGAGCCCGGCGCGCTGTGGTACAGCGGCGCCGACATCAGCGTGCGGCAGCCCGGCTCGATACCGTAGGTCTGCCGCACCACCGAGCGCATGCGCGCGAGCTGTTCCTCCAGCCGGTCCAGCGGCAGCGCCTGGCGCACCACGCCCTTGGGCCGGCCGGTGGTGCCGGAGGTGTAGGCCATATGACCGCGCGGTGCCACGCGCGGGCCGTCGTAGGCCGGCTGCTGCGCCAGCCAGCTTTCATAGTCGATGGCGCCTTGCGCGGGGCGGCCCACCGCCAGCACCGTCATGCCGGCCGGCACGGCGTCGCGCACGGCGGGCAGCAGGTCGGCCTGCACCAGCAGCACCCTGGCGCCGCTGTCGGTCAGCAGGAAGCGCACTTCCTCGGCGGTGAAGTGCCAGTTGATCGGGCAGTAGTAGCAGCCGGCGGTGCGGCAGGCATGGACCACGTCGGCATAGGCCGGATCGTTGCGCAGCAGCACGGCGACCACGTCGCCCTCCTGCACGCCCAGCGCGCGCAGGCCGCCGGCCAGGCGGGCGCCGCGCGCCAGCAGTTCTTCGCCGCTGCGGTGCATGTCTTCAAACCAGAGGTCCGTGGCCATCCGTTGTCTCCTGTATGCGATCCGTTCTGTCAGCCGACCACTGTATCGGCGTAGCCGTGGATCGACAATCACGCGCATCGGAATCACAATGTTGCACCAGACGCGACAATCCTGCAGGCAATCCCCGATGGACCTCAACCTGATCCAGGCCTTTGTCGACATCGTCGATGCGGGCAACCTGGCCGAAGCCGGCCGGCGCCGCGGCGTGACGCGCTCACAGGTCAGCCGCCAGCTGCGTGAGCTGGAGCACCAGGCCGGCGCCCAGCTGCTGCGCCGGACCACGCGCCGGCTGGAACTGACCGGGCCCGGCCATGCGCTGTACCAGCACGGCGTGCGCATCCTGCAGGAAGTGGCCTCGGCGCAGGCCGAGATCGACAGCCTGGGACAGACCCTGCGTGGCCATGTGCGCGTGAGCGTGCCTACCGGGCTGGGCGATGCCTATATCGCGCCGCTGCTGCTGCAGTTTGCGCAGAAGCACCCCGGCATCACGCTGCGCGTGTTCTTCGCCAACCGCGTCAACGACCTGATCGCGGCCGAGATCGATGTCGCGCTGAAGGTCACTTCGGCGCCACCGCTGGATCATGTGGCGCGTGAAATCTGCGACATCCGCTGGCAACTGTATGCATCGCCGGAATACCTCGCAGGCATCCCGCCGGTACAAGTGCCGCCGGACCTGACCGGCTGCAACTTCCTGTGCCCGCCGTACCCGCCGCGGCAGTTCCCGCTGTCGCTCTACCGCGACGGGCAGCGCGTGGACGTGGCGCTGACGCCAAAGCTGCAGTCCGAAAACTTCCTGTTCCTGGCGCGCGCCGTGCGCGAGGGCCACGGGATCGGCATGCTGCCGGTCTACATCGGCTGGGAGGAAGTGCGCACCGGCCGGCTGGTGCCGGTGCTGCCCGACTGGCGCCCGGAGGGGCTGGGCAACAAGCTCTTCATCATCACCACGCCCAACCTGCACCCGTCGATGGCCACCCGCGCGCTGATCGGGTTCCTGCGCGAGGAACTGGACAAGCTTGAGGTGTTCCGCGACGCGGTGGCGTAGCCGGCACCACTGGCCGGTAAACGAACGCTTTCCGGACCCAGGGTCGCAGCCCGCCCTGCAAACTTTCGTTTTGCAAGCTATTCTCCAGAAAACTTGCACTTTGCAAGTAAGCCGACAGGACCAGAACGGCGGAGACCATGCCCCCTACCGATTTCACCTCGATGCCCTGCCCCGTGGCCCGCTCCATGGCCGTGCTGGGCGAACGTTGGGCCATCCTTGTGCTGCGCGAGGCCTTCTACGGCAGCACGCGCTTCGACGAGTTCGAACGCAACCTTGGCATCGCCCCCAACATCCTCAGCGCGCGCCTGAAGACGCTGGTGGCGCACGGGCTGCTGGCCCGCGTCACGCCCGAGGGCGGCGCTCGCCACGTCTACCAGCTGACCGACAAGGGTCGCGACTTCTTCCCGGCCTATGTCGCGCTCAAGGCCTGGGCCGACCGCTGGATGATCGATGAAAAAGGTCCGCTGACGCTGCTGCAGGACCGCCGCACCGGCGCCGAGATTGCCGAGCCGGCGCTGGCGCGCGCCGACGGCAGCGCGATCACGCTGGACGACGTGCGCGTCTTGCCCGGCCCGGGCGCCGGCCGCTTCCTGCGGCAGCGCTTTGGGGAGGCCGAGACCGCTGGCGAGCAAGGGGAGGCCCGCCATGACTGACACGCGCGCATTGCCTGCGAGCGCCCTGCCCGCCGAGGCGGTGCCGGCCACTGAAATTGCGCGCCGCATCGGCAAGCTGGCCGGGCCGACCGCGCTGATCGCCGTGCTGCAGGCCTCGGCCCAGCTGATCGAAACCTGGCTGGCCGCGCGCCAGGGCACGGCGGCGCTGGCCGGCTGGGCGGTGGTGCTGCCGTTTGCGCTGCTGCTGCAGCAGATGTCGACCGGGGCCATGGGCGGCGGCGTGGTCGCGGCCATCGCCCGCGCGCTCGGCGCCAACAAGCGCGAGGAAGCGTCATCGCTGGTGATGCACGCGCTGCTGATCGCAGTGACCGCCGGACTGGCCTTTGCGGTGGTGCTGGCGGGCTTCCCGCGCGGCGTGCTGGGCGCGGTGGCCGGCGCCACGGCGGCGGAGGCCGCTGCCAACTATGCGATCTGGCTGTTCGGTGCCGGCGCGATTCCGGCGTGGCTGGCCAATACGCTGGCCTCGGTGCTGCGCGGCGGCGGCCGCCATGCGCTGGCCGCACGCGTGCTGGCGCTGATGTGGATCGCCTTCCCGGTGCTGTCGTGGCTGCTGGCCGAGCCCGCCGGCATGGGGCTGGCCGGCATCGGCGCCGCGCTGGCGGCGGTGTCGTGGGCCGCGGCGCTGGCCATGGCGATCGTGGTGGCGCGCGGCGGCGCTGGCTTCGTGCCAGTGCTGCGGGTACGGCCGTCGTGGGAGTTGTTCGCGCGCATCCTGTCGGTGGGGCTGGTGGCATGCGCGCTGGCCTCGGTGGCCAACCTGACCACCATCCTGGTCACCGCGCAACTGCGCCACCACGGCACCGCGGCAGTGGCGGCCTATGGCATCTCGGCGCGGCTGGAATTCCTGATGATCCCGCTGGCCTTTGGCGTGGGCTCGGCGCTGACCGCGCTGGTCGGCCGCGCCGTGGGCGCAGGCGACTGGCATACCGCGCGCCGCACGGCATGGGTCGGCGCGTTCCTGGCGCTGGTCATCGCCGGCACCGCCGGCATTGCCGTGGGCCTGGCGCCGGTGCGCTTTGCCAGCCTGTTCACCCATGACGCCGAAGTGATCGCCATCGCCGCGCGCGCCCTGTCATGGGTAGGGCCGGCCTTCGGCGGCTTCGGCCTGGGGATGGCGCTGTACTTTGCCTCGATGGGCGCAGGCCGCATGCGCTGGCCGGTGGCCGCGGGGCTGTGCCGGATCGCGCTGGCGGTAGGCGGCGGCTGGCTGCTGGCCAACGTGTTCGGGATGGGGCTGGACGGACACTTCCTGGGGGTGGCGCTGGGGATTACGGCCTATGGCGTGGTCACGGCACTGGGGGTGCGGCAAGGGGAATGGTCGGCGCGGTAAGTGCCATGCGGCTGGCAGGCGCCAGCCGCCCCTGCTACCGCCTCAACACCTTCGCATCCCCCTGCATCCCCGCATCGCGCACATCCTGCGGCACCGACGGCCAGCCGCCGCCGAGCGACTTGTACAACGCCGCAGTGCCGGTCAGCACGTCCACCTGCCCCTGCACCGCCGACAGCTGCGCGGCGAACAGCTTCTCCTGCGCCGTGGTCACCTCCAGGTAGCTGGAATAGCCGCCTTCGTAGCGCGCGCTCGACTGGTCGGCATAGATCACCAGGCTCTTCTCCTGCTGGCGCAGGCTCACCAGGCGGTTGCGTGTCTCGATGCCGTTGGAAAGGGCACTGTTGACGTCGGCCAGCGCCGCCAGCACGGTGCCCTGGTAGGCCAGCATGGCCTGCTCGCGCTGTGCCGATGCGGTCTGCACCTGGCCGCGGATGGCGCCGCCCTGGAAGATCGGCTGGGTCAGCCCCGCGCCGAAGCCCCATACCTGCGAGGCGCTGTGCCACAGCCCCGCCGGCGAGCTGGCGATGGCGCCGAACAGGCCACTCAGGTTGACGGCCGGCAGGTAGAGAGCCTGTGCCGCGCCCAGCTGCGCGTTGGCGGCAATGGCGGACTGCTCGGCCTGCAGCACGTCCGGCCGGCGCGACAGCAGCGCGGCTGGCAGGTCCGCACCCACCGGCGGCGGCTGCAGTTCATTGACCGGCTTGCCGCGCTCGATCGGCCCCGGCTCGCGGCCCAGCAGCACCGACAGCGCGTTCTCGGTCTGCGCGATGCCGCTGCGCAGCACCGGGATCGTCGCCTCGGTCACATAGAAATCGTTCTCTGCCTGCGACAGCTCAACCTGTGAGATGACCCCGCCCTCATAGCGCTGCCGGAAGATATCCAGCCCAGCCCCGCGCGCCTTCAGCGTCTGCTGCGCGATCTCCAGCTGCGCGTCCAGCCCGCGCAGCGTGGCATAGCCCTGCACCACCGATGCCGCCAGTGACAGCACCACGCCACGGCGCGCGTACTCGGCGTTCCACAGGCTGGCCTCGGCGGACTCGGCCTGGCGCCGGATGCGGCCCCACAGGTCGATCTCCCAGCTGGCATTGGCGAGCAGCTGGTAGGAATTGCGCGGGCCATCGAGCGACGCGAACGGCGTGCCGTTGAAGGTGCCGGCGCGCTGGCGCGTGGCCGCCGCCGACAGGTTCACCTGGGGGAAGAATCCCGAGCGCACCACCATCAGCTGGCCGCGGAACTCATCGATGCGGGCCGCGGCAATGCGCACGTCGTAGCTGTTGCGCAGCGCCGTCTCGACCAGCGTGTTCAGCACCGGGTCGTCGAAGCTGTCCCACCAGGCGCTGTCCGCGGCAACGGACAGCACGCCGGTGTCGATGCGGTACTCGGCCGGCTCGGGCGTGGCCGGGCGCTCGTAGTTGGGGCCGATGGCGCAGCCGCCCAGCGCCGCGGCCAGGCAGGCACCGGCCAGCCGGTGGCGTGCGCTCATGACGGTTCTCCGGCCGGTGGCGTGGTGGGCGCGGCCCCGGCCTTGGGCTTCGGCTTGCGCTCGGACATCACCTCCAGCCCCCAGAAGAACATCGGGATGAAGAACAGCGCAATCACCGTGGCGCCGAGCATCCCGCCGATCACGCCGGTGCCCAGCGACTGTCGGCTGGCCGCCGACGCGCCGCTTGCGATCGCCAGCGGCACGCAGCCGAGGATAAAGGCGAGCGAGGTCATGATGATCGGGCGCAGGCGCAGCTTGGCCGCATGCAAGGCGGCATCGTAGGCACTGAGGCCTTCCTTGTGCCGGATTTCCACCGCGAACTCGAAGATCAGGATGGCATTCTTCGCCGCCAGCGCAATCAGCACCGTCAGCCCGATCTGGAAGTAGACGTCGTTCTGCATGCCGCGCAACAGGATGGCAACCAGTGCACCGAACAGCGCGAACGGTACCGCCAGCAGGACACCGAACGGCAGCGACCATTTTTCGTACTGCGCCGCGAGGATCAGGAACACCATCAGCAAGGCAAAGGCAAAGACCATCGCTGCCGTCGATCCGGCGGTCTTCTCCTCGTACGCCTGTCCGCTCCAGGCAAAACTGTAGCCCTGGCCAAGCACTTCCCGCGCCACGTCCTCCATGGCCGCAAGCGCCTGGCCAGAGCTGTAGCCTGGCGCGGCATCGCCCATGATCTTGGCGGCCGGGAAATTGTTGAAGCGGGTCATGATATCGGCGCCCGGGACATACCGGGATGTCGTCACCGCCTTGATCGGCACCATTTCGCCGTTGCCGTTGCGCACGTAGACCTTGTCGAGATCCTCCGGACGCGAGCGGTAGTCGGCCTCGGCCTGCAGGATCACCTGGAACAGCCGGCTGTTCTTCGGGAACTGGCTGACGAAAAGCGAACCGAACATGGTCTGCAGCGCAGAATAGACCTGTTCGACGGGCACGCCCTGGGTTTCGGAGCGTTCGCGATCCACCTCCACCAGCAACTGGCGCGAGCGCGTGTTGATGGTGGAATTGATCCCGGTCAGCTCTGGCCGCTGCCGCGCCTTGGCGATAAAGGCATGCACCCGCTCCTCCAGTTGCTGGTAGGTGCCGTCCGCCGTGCTCTGGAGCCAGAACTCAAAACCACCGGTCGTTCCCAGGCCCGGGATCGAGGGCGGGTTGATCGGAATGGTCACACCGTCCTGGTAGCTCGCAAACTCCTTCTTCGCCTTGGCGATCAGATCCGCCGCGCTCTCGCCCTCCTTGCGGTCATGGAAGCCCTTCAGCGTGATGAACAAGGTGGAAGCATTGGCCTTGTTCTGCGAATCGATCAGGCTGTACCCGTCCACGGACGCCACCGAGCTGACGCCGGGCTGCTTGGCGTACCAGGCCTCGGCACGGGAGGAGAGATTGCCGGTGCGGTCCAGGCTGGCCGCATCCGGCATCACCACGGCACCGAACAGATAGCCCTGGTCCTCCACCGGCAGGAACGACGACGGTATCCGCACGAACATCAGCACGCTCACCCCGATCATGACAAGGATGATGACGATGGAGATCACCGTCCGCCTGATCACGAGCTGCAGCGACTTGTCGTACCCCTGGATCATGCGATCGAACGAATTGTTGAACCACTGGAAGAAGCGGTTCTTCTTGTGCTCGCCGGGCTTGAGCAGGATTGCCGCAAGCGCCGGCGACAGTGTCAGTGCCACCACCCCGGACAGCACCACCGACACCGCGATGGTGACGGCAAACTGCTTGTAGAGCTGGCCGGTAATGCCGGACAGGAACGCCACCGGGATGAATACCGCCAGCAGCACCAGCACGATCGCAACCACGGGGCCGCTCACCTCGTCCATGGCACGCTTGGCCGCCTCCTTTGGCGGCAGCTTGAACTCCACCATGTTGCGCTCGACGTTCTCGATCACCACGATCGCGTCGTCAACCACAATGCCGATGGCCAGCACCATCCCGAACAAGGTCAGCATGTTGACCGAGAAGCCGAACATGCTCATGCCGACGAAGGCGCCGATGATCGACACCGGCACGGCAAGGATCGGCACGATGGTTGCGCGCAGGCTCTGCAGGAACAGGTAGACGACCAGAATCACGAGGATCACCGCATCGCGCAGCGTGTGCACCACCTCGTTGATCGATTCGTTCACAAACTCGGTGGTGTCGAGCGCGACCTCATATTCCAGCCCCGGCGGGAACGACTTCTTCAGTTCCGCCAGCGTGCTGCGCACCTGCTTGGCCACGTCCAGCGCATTGGCGCCCGGCTGCTGGTAGACCGCCAGCAGCGTGGCGGTCTTGCCCTTGTAGCGGCTGCGCAGCGAATAGTCCTTGATGCCTAGCTCGGCCCTGCCGATGTCCTTGAGCCGCACCAGCGCGGCGTCGCCCGACTGCGCGCGCAGGATCATGTTCTCGAACTCGGCGGGCTCGGTCATCTGGCCCTTGGTCGCAATCGGGAACGTCTGCAGGACTGTGCCCGTGGTCGGCGACTGCCCGATACGGCCGGCGGAGAACTGCTGGTTCTGCGCGCTGACAGCGTTCTTGACGTCTTCCGTGGTAATGCCCAGCGACGCCATCCGGTCCGGCCGCAGCCAGATCCGCATGGCGTAGTCCGGATTGCCGAAGATCGCCGACTGGTTGGCGCCGGGAATGCGCTTGAGCGCATCCAGCACATAGATGTTGGCGTAGTTGCCGACGAAGGTCTGGTCGTAGCTGTTGTCCGGCGAGAAGATGGCGATCACCATCATGAACGCGGACGAGCGCTTCTGCACGGAAACCCCCTGGGCCGTGACCGCTTCAGGCAGGGTCGGCAGCGCCAGGTTGACGCGGTTCTGCACGTCTACCTGCGCCAGTTGCGGATCGGTTCCGATCTCGAAATACACCGTCAAGGTCAGGTCACCCGTCGAGGAACTCGTCGAGTTCATGTACATCATCCGGTCCGCGCCGTTGACCTGCTGCTCGATCGGCGCCGCGACGTTCTGCGCGACCACTTCCGCGCTGGCTCCGGGGTATCGAGTCGTCACCGTGATCGACGGCGGCGTGACGTCCGGGAACTGGGCAATCGGCAGTTTGGTCAGCGCGACCAGGCCACCCACCACGATGATGATCGACAGAACCGACGCAAAGATGGGCCGGTCGATAAAGAAGTGGGCAAGCTTCATGGCTTGCTCCCTGCGCTCTCCGTGCCCCTGGCCTGGGCGGGCGATGACGCGCCTGGCGCACCTGGCGCGCTGGCGGCGGCCGCACCTGCCGCGGGCTTCTGTCCGGGAACAGCCTCGACGGCCTTGACCGGCGCGTCGGGCGTCAGCCGCAGCCCGCCGCTGACGACCACGCGCTCGCCGGCCTTCAGGCCGGAGCGGATCACCCAGTTGTCACCGGTCCACTGGCCCACGTCGACCACGCGCTGCTGGGCCTTGTTGTCCGCGCCGACCACCCACACCATCTGCCCGCGCGGGCCCTGGATGACGGCTTCCTGCGGCACCGCCACGGCCTTGGTGCGCTCGGCGCCATGCAGCTTCACGCGCACGAACTGGCCGGGGCGCAGCGTGCCATCCGGATTGGCAACCTCGGCGCGGATCATATAGGTGCCGGTCTCGGCACTGAACGAGGCATCGGCAAAGGTGATCTTGCCGTGATGCGGGAACTGGCTGCCATCGGCCATCACGATCACCACGTCAAAGGCGCCCTTGGGCGGGAACTTGAGCGCGCCGGATTCCTGCTCCGAGCGTGACGACAGCACCTCGTTCTCGGACAGGCTGAAGTTGACCCACATCGGGTCGAGCTTGGCCACGTAGGTCAGCAGGCTGTTCGACGGATCGATATAGCTGCCGACCTGCTTCTTGGCAAAGCTGGACACCCCGGTGACCGGTGACTTGATCGTGGTATAGCCCAGGTTCAGCCTGGCATTGGTGACATTGGCCCGGGCCCCCTCCACCGCGGCCGCGGCGGCCTGCTGCTTGCCAACGGCGTCGTCCAGGTCGCGCTGGCTCAGCGCATTGCGCTCGGCCAGCGGGCGCACCCGCGCCAGGTCGGCATTGGCGGTCTTGAGGCGCGCCATCTGCTGCGCCATTTCGGCGTTGGCCGCATCCAGCGCCGCGGCGAACGGCTTGGGATCCATCAGGAACATGGTCTCGCCGGCCTTGACCACCGCGCCCTCGGTATAGACGCGCCGGTCCAGGAAGCCATTGACGCGCGCGCGGATCTCTACCTGCTGCGAGCTCTGGGTCTGGCCGACGAAGTCATAGACGATCGGCACATCGCGCAGCGCCACCGTCATCGTGCCAACCTCGGCCGCGGGCGGTGCACTGGGCGCCGGTTTGTCCTTGCCGCAGGCGGCCAGCGTCATCGCGCAGACCAGCCAGAGCGCGCCGCGCCAATGGAAAGCAGTGTTCACGGATCCCTCTCCCGCCATGGTTATGCACGCGATTGCCGCGCGCGCACGCCGGCGACCTTCCGTCGTGCCGGACCGGTGGCCGCACTCGCCTCTTTACCGGCAGGGTAAGGCTCGGCCCTGCGGGCGCCAATTCAATTCTTTTGTAGGCGTCTTTACTGCTTTCGACTTGCTTTCGCCCGCACCCGCGCAGTTGCCCGCGCGGGCTGCCAGGGCCCTGGCTCAGCGGCGGAAGCCGCCATGGAAGCCGCCGCCGCGGAAACCACCGGCACGGCCGCCAAAGCCGCCACCACCGCCGCGCCCCTGCCACTGCTGGGCCGTGCCCTGGAAGCGCTGCTGGCCTACCTCGCGCGCCTGGCGCTGCTGCTCCAGGCGTGTGGTGGCGTCGTTGCCGGACTGCACCGGCTGCCAGCCGCTGGGGGTGTGCTTCTGCCAGCCGTCGTCGGTGTGCTGGTACACCGAGCCGTCGTGGCCGGCATACACGTTGCCGTTGTTCCACACCACCGCATTGTTCTTGTCCGGATTGGCGACAAAACCACGGCTGCCGGCAGTGTGCTGGCCGGTCTGCGTATTGCCGGCAATGCCCGCTTCGGCCGCGCCGACGCGGCCGGTCTGCGCGTTGTAGCCCGCCGCCTGGCGGCCGGCGGCATAGTTGCCGGTGTAGGTGTTGCCGGCCACGCCGCCGCGCGCCGCGCCCTCGCGCCCGGTCGACGGATTGGCGAACGAGCCCTGGCGGCCCGCCGCATAGTTGCCGGAATAGGGATTGAACGCCGCACCGCGGCTGCCCTGGTAGCGCGCCCCGGTGGCCGGGTTGTAGCCGGCGCCGGCGGTGCCGCGCCATTCGGTGCCGGTCCAGGCGTTCCAGCCCTGGGCGTGGGTCACGGTGCCCTGGCCCCAGCGGCCGTAGAAATTGGCCTGGTTCACGTTGACGTAGTTCCAGTTGTACGCCCCGCCCCACAAATAAGGGCCCCAGTACGGCGACGCCGCCCCCCAGAACGCGCCCGCGGCGAAGCCGAAGGCAAAGCCCTCGGCCATGCCGATGCCAAAGCCGGCGCCGTAGCCATAGGTGGCCGGGTAGCCGTAGTAGACCGCGCCCACATAGGGCGGATAGACATAGCCGGTGCCGTACACGACCGTGCCGTCGGCGCTGACCACCACGCCCATATAGCCAGGGGTGTAGCCCACCACCACGGTCACCGGCGCGACCGAGTAGATGCGCACGTAGGTCACGTAGTAGACCGGCGAAGTCGGCGGGATGGTGTAGATCGCCGACGGCACCTCGGTGGCCACATGCCACGGGCCGGACGGCGCCGGCGCCGTGAACCAGACGCCGTTGGCGACCGCGTAGTAGTGGCTGCTGTCGACCTCGATCACCGGGGTGCCGCTGTTGACCGCGTAGCTGAGCGAAGTGCCGGTGATCGGCGTGAAGCGCGGCGCGCCGTCATACGCCACCGCCAGGCTGGCCTTGCTGCGCGACACCGTGGCGGTCTGCGGGATGGCCGCGGCGATCTCGGCCTCACGTGCCTGCGGCGTGCCGGGCACCGAGACCAGCACATTGGCCTTGGGGTCGGTCGCCGGGATTCTGGCGAAGTCTGCCGGCAGCTGGCTGCCGGGCACGTACTCCCACGGCCCGGTCAGCATCGGCGCGCGGAACCAGCGGCCCGAGACCAGCACGTAATACTGGTTGGCGGCCGGATCGACAAAGACCGCATGGTCGGCGTTTGACATCGTCAGCAGGCCGACGCCGCTGACCGGCGTCATCTGCGGCGCGCCGCTGGTCATGACCAGCTCGGTCGGCTGCGTGGCAAAGAGAATCGCCGGCGCCCTGGCCGGCCGCTTGCCGTCGGCCGGCAGCATCGAATCGGGCTTCATGCCGGCCGCCGCCTTGGTGGCCGCGCTCTCCAGCGCCTTGGGCACGGTCGTCATCACTTCCCAGGCGCCGCCGGCCGATTCGGAGCGATACCAGTAGCCGGCCGCCTTCAGGTGCAGCTCGCCACCGGATTCGCGCAGCAGCAGCGCGCGGCTGTTCAGCGCCCGTTCGTACTGCGTGCCCGGCACGGCGCGCCAGGCCGGCTCGCCGTCGACCAGCACCAGCAGTGTCGGCGTGGTGGCAAAAAGGATCTGGGGCACGTCGTTGCGCACCGCCACACGGCCAGCCTTGGCCAGTTGCTGCGATACCGCGTAGCTGGCCTGCAGCTGGTCCAGCGGCACCGTCAGCCCGTTGGCCGGCAGGCGCGAGACCAGCGCCTGGCGCACCCGATCGGCGGCGTCGGGCCGGGTCGGGACTTCGACGCTGTCCACCGTGATCCGGGTCAGCTGCACCAGCCCGGAGGGCTTGTCGATATCGCCGGTGGCCGAGAAATGCACCACACCGTAGGTCGGCGAACCCGATTTCTCGCCCACCGCCACCGCCGCGCGCCCGGACAGCCGGTTGCCGTCCCAGGTCTCGATCTGGGGCTGGTACAGCTCCACATGATCGGTGGCGGCGTCAAAATTGCGCGGCCAACTCAGGGCAGCCGCGGTTGGCCTGGACGGCGTGGCGGCCTGCGGGCTGAGCGGGGCGAATGCAAGCCACGCCGCGGCGATCAGGGCGCTGGTCTGCTTCAGGCGAAAAGACATGGGTTTCTCCGGGAGGAAGCTGCCTGCGCCGGCGGGCCGGCACCACGGGCACGATGCAGCACAACAGGCGACCCCTCCCGCGAATCTAAATTAGGCCGCAAAGGCGAACAATCTGATTTGAAAACATTCAGGATCTGCCAGAAAAAAGACAGATCAGCCGGCCTCGACAGCGGCCTTCGTACAAGAAGGAGTCGGGGCGGCGCGCCGCCATGTCAAGCCGCAACGCGCCGTTGCGACGCGCGCAGGCGAGGCGGGTGTGCATCTTGCTTGGCCTGATGCCACCCCATCGCCCCTTGAAGCCGCCCCCCGCGGCCTCATCTTCAAAGACTCCCCCCTGGCCCCGCCCCCATGCCTCCACGCACCACCATCCTGACCGCCGCCCTCGTGACAGCCCTGCTGCACGGCTATATCGGGCTGCGCCTGCTGCCGGCGATGCCGGTGCCGATGGCGGTCAAGGCATTGGCCGTCGCCTGGCTGGCCCTGTCCTGCGCCCTGCTGCCGGCCGGGCTGCTGGCGCGGCGCGTCAGCCAGCCCTGGTCGGACCTGGTTTCGTGGATCGGCATGCTGGCAATGGGATTCTTCTCATCCCTGCTGGTGCTGACGCTGGTACGCGACGTGGCACTGGCCGCCGCCTGGCCGGCGGAACGGCTCCTCGGCTGGCACGCGCCCGGCCTGTCCGCGGGCAGTGCCGCGGCGGTGCCGCTGCTGGCGCTGCTGGTCACGCTGGCCGGCTATATCAATGCCCGCCGGCTGGCACGCGTGGTCGAAGTCGACGTGCCCGTGGCCGGCCTGCCTGACGCCCTGCACGGTTTCACCATCGCCCAGATCAGCGATATCCATGTCGGGCCCACCATCAAGCGGCCCTACCTCGACCGCATCGTCGACCGCGTCAACAGCCTGCAGGCCGACGCCGTCGCCATCACCGGCGACCTGGTCGACGGCACCGTGCGCGAACTGTCCGCCCACACCGCGCCGCTGGCCCGGCTGCAGGCGCGCCACGGCACCTACTTCGTCACCGGCAACCATGAGTACTACTCCGGCGCGGAACCGTGGATCATTGAGCTGCGCCGCCTGGGCGTGCGCGTGCTGATGAACGAACACGTGGTGCTGCAGCACGACGGCGACGCGCTGGTACTCGGCGGCGTGACCGACTACTCCGCCGGCCGCTTCCACGAAAGCCACCGCAGCGACCCGCACCGCGCCATCGCCGGCGCCCCGGCACACGCCGGCGCGCGCGTGCTGCTGGCCCACCAGCCACGCACCGCTGCCGCCGCGGCGGAAGCAGGTTTCGACCTGCAGTTGTCCGGCCATACCCACGGCGGCCAGTTCTGGCCGTGGAACCTGTTCGTGCCGATGCAGCAGCCATACACCGCCGGACTGGTGCGGCATGGCTCGCTGTGGATTTATATCAGCCGTGGCACCGGGTATTGGGGGCCGCCGAAGCGGTTTGGGGCGCCGTCGGAGATTACGCGGGTGAGGCTGGTGAAAGCGGGCTAAGAGATTGCCGTAGAAGGCCGAAGAATAGTCGCAGGCATGGTGCAGCAAAAAGCCCCGACTCAAATTGAGCGGGGCTTTTTGTTTTGGCGACGGTCAGTGCTGCTTTCCTTGCAAGTCCATCGCACTGAATGCCTTTTGTGCAAAGTCTGTGATTTGTCGTTTGCACGAAAGCGCGAACGACGAATTAACTCCGCTACACAACGCTCACCGCACAATCGGCTTATACCGAATCCGCTTGGGCTTGGCCCCTTCCTCACCCAGCCGCCGCTTCTTGTCCGCCTCATATTCCTGGTAGTTGCCCGGGAAGAACTCCACATGCGAGTCCCCCTCGAACGCCAGGATATGCGTAGCAATCCGGTCCAGGAACCAGCGATCGTGCGAGATCACCATCACGCAGCCCGCGAATTCCAGCAGCGCGTCTTCCAGCGCCCGCAGCGTTTCCACGTCAAGGTCGTTGGACGGCTCATCCAGCAGCAGCACATTGCCGCCGGCGATCAGGGTCTTGGCCATGTGCAGGCGGCCGCGTTCGCCGCCCGACAGCGTGCCGACCTGCTTCTGCTGGTCGCCACCCTTGAAGTTGAAGCGGCCTATATAGGCGCGCGACGGCGTTTCGTACCTGCCCACCGTCAGGATGTCGGAGCCGCCCGAGATCTCTTCGAACACGGTCTTGGTGCCGTCGAGCGCGTCGCGGCTCTGGTCGACAAAGGCCATCTTCACGGTCGGCCCGATCTTGATCTCGCCGCTGTCGGGCTGTTCCTTGCCGGTCAGCATGCGGAAGAAGGTCGACTTGCCGGCGCCGTTCGGGCCGATGATGCCGACGATGGCGCCCGGCGGCACCTTGAAGCTGAGGTTGTCGATCAGCAGGCGGTCGCCGTAGCCCTTGCTCACGCCTTCGAACTCGATCACCTCGTTGCCCAGGCGCTCACCCACCGGGATGAAGATTTCCTGGGTTTCGTTGCGCTTCTGGTAGTCCTGGCTGTTGAGCTCGTCAAAGCGGGCCAGACGTGCCTTGGACTTGGCCTGGCGGCCCTTCGGGTTCTGGCGCACCCACTCCAGTTCCTTGTGCAGCGCCTTCTGGCGGGCCGATTCGCTGGCCTCTTCCTGCTTCAGGCGCGCTTCCTTCTGGTCCAGCCACGAGCTGTAGTTGCCCTTCCAGGGAATGCCCTGGCCGCGGTCCAGTTCCAGGATCCATTCGGCAGCGTTGTCGAGGAAGTAGCGGTCGTGGGTCACGGCCACCACGGTGCCCGGGAAGCGCGTCAGGAATTGTTCCAGCCATTCCACCGATTCCGCATCCAGGTGGTTGGTCGGCTCGTCCAGCAGCAGCATGTCGGGGCGCGACAGCAAGAGGCGGCACAGCGCCACGCGGCGCTTTTCACCGCCGGAGAGATGCTCGATCCTGGCGTCCCACGGCGGCAGGCGCAGCGCGTCGGCGGCGATTTCCAGCTGCAGTTCGACGTTGTTGCCATCGCTGGCGGCCAGGATGGCTTCGTACTTGGCCTGGTCGGCGGCCAGCGCGTCGAAGTCGGCGTCCGGCTCGGCATAGGCCGCGTAGATCTCGTCAAGCTTCTTGCGCGCCTCGAACACGCCGCCCAGCGCCTCTTCCACCGACTCGCGCACGGTCTGCTCGGGGTTGAGCTGCGGTTCCTGCGGCAGGTAGCCGATGTTCAGGTTGGGCATCGGCGTGGCTTCGCCCTCGATTTCCTTGTCGAGGCCGGCCATGATCTTGAGTACCGTGGACTTTCCCGAGCCGTTCAGGCCCAGCACGCCGATCTTGGCGCCGGGGAAGAACGACAGCGAGATGTCCTTCAGGATGTGACGCTTGGGCGGGACGATCTTGCCCACGCGGTTCATGGTGAAAACGTACTGTGCCATGGGTGCGTGTTGGAGGGTTGTTCGGGAATGGCGGGAGTGTATCAGGCAGGCGCGGCGCGCTGAGGCGCTCCTGCTCGATTCCGCCCTGGCCGGTACAATGACAGCTTCGATTTTTCGCCGATTTCCCGAGCCATCGCCATGAGCAAACCCGCCCTGACCCTGAAGTTCAAGTGCAAGAAATGCACCAAACCCGTCACGCTGTACCTGCAGAAGACGTCGGCCTGCTCGCACATCACCCCGTACCAGGGCTTCTGCAAGTGCGGCGAGATGATGCGCCACGCCACCGGCGACAAGGACGCAGTCGAGTCCTTCGTCAACTCGCTGGACAACAGCTGGATGCACCACCATCACCACCACCACTGAGCAGGCCACTGCCGTGAGTGAAACCTGGCGCCCCGCCGGCAAGGACCCGACGCGCTTCCTGGGCGGCTACCCGCCCGGCGTGCTGGAGCAGGTGCGCGAGCTGATCGCCGCCGGCCGGCTCGGGGACCATATCGCCCGGCGCTACCCCGGGCGCCATACCGTGCAGACCGACCGCGCGCTGTACGAGTACACCACGGACATCAAGCAGGAGTATCTGCGCAGCGCGCCGCCGCTGCACAAGGTCGGCTTCGATGCGCGCCTCGATTCGGCCCAGCGTGCGCTGGGCCTGCACACCGCGATCTCGCGCGTGCAGGGCGGCAAGCTCAAGGCAAAGAAGGAAATCCGCGTGGCGTCGCTATTCAAAGAGGCGCCGCCGGAATTCCTGCGCATGATCGTCGTGCACGAGCTCGCCCACCTGAAGCAGAGCGATCACGACAAGGCCTTCTACCGGCTCTGTGAACACATGGAGCCGCGCTACCACCAGCTGGAATTCGACACCCGCCTGTGGCTGGCGTGGCGCGAACTGGACAAGGCGGGGACGGCGGCCGCCCCCGCCCCGGCAATTACTCAGTCGCAGGCGTAGCGCGAGCTGCCGTCCAGGTTGGCCGGCATCACCAGCGTGCGCAGGTTCGCTGCCCTGGCCGCGGCACACAGCGCATTGCGCTGGGACACGGTCTTGTACCTCGACTTGTACTCAATGTTGAAGACCGCCTTGCCCTGGCCGGTGAACGCCGAATAGGCGCCGCACTCCTGGTACTGGAAACACTGCTCGTTGACGGCGAAATCAAAGTCCGCCGCCAGCTGCCCGACCTGGTCGATATCGTTTTTCAGGCCGATGGCAAGGCCGCGCGCATGCGCCTCGGTCGCCAGGAAGCGGTTGTAGTCCAGCTGCGTGTCGGCCGTCAGCGGCAGACCCGTGCTGTTGGTATAGCCGTCGACATTGTCCGCATCCACGCCATCGCAGCGCTTGGACACGGCCAGGTTCATGCGCGCCTGCATGATCCGGCGCACGTTGGCCGAGCGCGTATCCACCCAGCGCTCGCCGGCCCAGCCCGACAGCGGGCTGCCCAGATCGCTCGCGGTGAACTGGCTGTAGTCCGGACGCCAGTCTTCTGCGCTGCCGGCCGAGAAATAGCAGACCACGCGCTGGCCCTTGGCGTGCAGCGCGTCGATGGTGGCCTGCGGCGTGTCGAACAGGTCGAAGTTGTACATCACGACCGGGTAGCTGGTATTGAGCTTGCCGGTGAGCTGGATCTGCCAGGTGTCGGTGATCGCGGGCATCCAGCGCGTGGTTGTGCTGGTGACGGTGGTAGCCGTGGTGCCGTACTTTGTGGCTTCCGTTGCCGTTGCTGCGGCCGGCGACGCCATCTCCGTCGCGTCCCCGTCCCCGCCGCAGCCGCCCAGCGCCATTGACAGCGCAACAGACAGCATGGCCCCCGCCATGGCTGCATATTTGCCGTGCATGATTTCCCCCTTCCTTGTCGTAAACCCCGTTGAAAAGCAATCGGCCCATGTTGTCCCCGCCCTGCAGCGGCGGGCCTGCCGCTGGGGTTTATGCAATGTAGCGGATTGGTACCATGGTTTGGAATGCCCATGCGCCCGTTGTTCGTGCGGCGAAACACATGATGCGCTTGACGCAACGCTGAGGCAGTCGGAGGCCTGCTTTAGTGCGTTTTGTTTGTTGGGGTTGGTGAAGGCGCAGCTGGAGAGTTTGTTGGCAGAGGATTCAGCCGCTTGATCCGGACGCCTTCGGTTGACGACGCATTGCGTCGTCAACCTGAGCAAGCTTGTAATGCTTACTTTGCCGCAGCCTTCACCTGATCACCGGTATAGCTCAGCGACGCCAGCTCTTCCTTCGCCTTCTCAGGCGTTTCCAGCTCCAGCACCACGCGGCCCACCATCAGCCCCAGCGACGGGGAGCTGCGCACGTACTTCGTCTCGCCGGCATCCAGCATGAAGCTGAGCGTCTTCTCGGTTTCGGTCGAAGCCGCCGCGACATACTTGCCAGCCGTGCGGTCCACGAAGAAGAAACCGCCGGGCTTGGATTCGCCCACGACCTGGCTATTCAGGCGAATATCTGGCTGGATGGCCGCCCCGAACATCGACGCCGAACGCAGGAAATAGATCCGGCCCTCGCCCGGCTTCAGCGTGGGCATCGATGCCGCCATCTCGGCGTGCTTCACGCCCGAAGCGCATCCCGCCAGCAGCGACGACACCGCCAGTCCGGCGATCAGCATGCGCGCAATCCGTTTCATTCCGATTCTCCCAAGTTCAAAGGTACTGCTGTCGTTAGCGGGGAGTAGTTCTGCTCCCCAGGCAGATAGAAGCCCACCAGCGTCTTGTTGCGAACGACCAGGTAGGCCTCGTGAACATGGCGGCCCTCGATTGTGAGAATGGTGCCGACGGGGCGGTAGACATCGCCTTGCGGGAGGCGCCCGACCTGCGACCAGGTCGACTTGGCAGCGAGGTCTCGGGAATAGCCGGTGTCGAGCTTGACCTGTGCCGGCGCCAGAAGCTGAACGCGCTTGGCCGTGGCGGCTGGCTGCATGAGCTCCACCGTTGCCGGGGTGGTCGCGATCATTGGGGCGCAGGCGGAGAGTGCCAGGCTAAAGCCTGTGGCGAGCCACAGGCGGCGGGCGCCGAAAGAGAAGGAGGTCATGGCTGGATACCCTAGGGTGTATGGCTCGCAGCCTGTGTGGCTGCGCCCCACAGCAATTGCGCCAGTCGGCACGATGCGGCGCCATTGGCACTTTCCCTTGGCGCCGGCCGGGTTGTCTTCTGAGGCTAATTACGACACTGGGGCGGACATGCTTAATACAAGGCGGCACCCTACAGGAGGAGGGTGCCGCGGGAATTCTCCAGCAAGCTAACACAAATAGAAATCGTCTCCAGCCGAGTCTGGCTGCGGCTACGGAATTCCGCTCAATCCCCCTTGAAACCCGACGCCTTGATCACCGGGGTCCACCGTGCCGAGAGCGCGCTCGCATACCTGGCAACCTCATCAGAAGTGCCGCCCGGCAAGATGTCATAGCCAGCGCGCGCCAGCTTCTCGCGCACATCCGGCATGGCCAGCACCTTGCGCACGGCCTGATACCACTGCGTTGTCACGTCGGGCGGCGTGTTGGCGCGGACGTAAAGCAGATAGCGCGACGACGTCACCAGGTTGGGAAAGCCAGACTCCGCAAAGGTAGGCACATCCGGCAAGGCATCGGCGCGCTTTTCCCCTGCCACGGCCAGCACGCGAAGCTTGCCGCCGCGATGCAGCTCGGTGAAGGTCGTAATGGCGTCCATGCCCGCCGCGACCTGGTTACCCATTATTTCCGTCACCATCGCCGCGCCACCGCGATACGGCACCAGCGTACTGCCGGTGCGGGACTGGCTGACGAACTCCACGGCAAGGAAATGCAGCAGCGAGCCAACCGTGCTGATGCCGATCGAATAGTCAGCCGGCTTGGCCCTGGCGGCCTTGACGAAGTCGGCCAGTGTCTTGATGGGTGAGCTGGCGCTGACCGCGATACCGAACTGGACGCCCGTCACATCGGTGATCGCCGTGAAATCGGTGGCGGGGTTGAAGCGCATATTGCTGTAGATCAGCGGCCCGATGAACATTGGATCGACGGGGGCCAGCAGCACGGTGGTGCCGTCGGCCGGCGCGTTCTTCAGGAATTCGGCCGCCACGCGCGTCCCGGCACCGGGCCGGTTGTCGACGATGACGGTGCGGCCCATTGTGTCTTTCAGCTTCTCGGACAGCAGGCGGCCCATGTAATCGGCCGGCCCTCCCGGCGGGAACGGCACGATGATGCGCGATACGGTCTGCCCCCATGCGGTCCTGGAGAGCAGGCCACCGGTACACAGGGCGGCGGCGGTGCCGGCCAGCATGGCGCGGCGCGACAGCCGTGGGGAGTAAGCAGGTTTGCGTTCGTTCATGGGAAGCTCCTGGGACTAGATGCCGGTTTGCACGTCGGTGAAAGGGGTAAAACGCGTCGCGTCTTCAATGGCCTGGCCGGCGCGCAGCAACAGGTCTTCCCGGAAGCGCCATGCCATCAGCTGCACGCCGACCGGCACGCCGCCGGCCATGCCCGTCGGCACGGACAGCCCCGGCATGCCGAGCATCGCCGTTGCCAGCATGGGGCTCTGTGCGTCCAGCAAGGCCCGGTTCTCTTCTGGCGTGCGGATATCCGCGTCTTGCACGCTCGGGCGCTGCCACGACACCGGCATCAGCACCAGCGGATAGGTTTGCATGAACAGCGACCAGCTTCGTGCGATCGCCTGGCGCCGCGCCAGGGCATCCAGAAAGCCATCGCGATCGGTTTCCTGCATCCCGTCCAGCATGTTGCGCTGGCTTTGCCGCATGGCCTCGTCGCCATGCTGGTCAACGCCTGCGATGATGTTGCGGCGGCTGTCATCGACCGTCAGCGTGCGCCAGAGCGCTGCCGCTTCCATGAAATCAGGCAGGCTGGCTTCCTCGACGGCGTAGCCCGCTTGCTGCAGCCATTGCGCGGCACTGTCCAGCGCTGCGCTGACCGCGGGATCGACGGGAATGCCCGGACAACGCCGGAACAGCGCGACGCGTATCGGTCCCGGCGGCAACGGCAGTTCCAGCGGCACCGGCACCCATGCCGGGTCGCGCCCGTCATAACGGGCCATGGCGTGGTAGCCGAGCCGCAGGTCGGCAATGCTGCGCGCAAGCGGCCCCTGCACGGACATGAGTTGTGGCGTGATGCTGCGCTCGGCAGTGGCCGACGGGTTGTACGCGGGCACCCGCCCCGTCGTCGGCCGCAAGCCGACGACACCGCAGGCATAGGCCGGATAGCGAATGGAGCCGCCGATATCATTGCCATGCGCCAGCGCTCCCATGCCGGAAGCGACCGCGGACGCGGCACCGCCGCTGGACCCACCGGGCGTGATATCCGCATCCCACGGGTTCAGCGTGCGCCCATGCAGGCCGTTGTCGGTAAACCAGCGCGAGGAATAGGTAGCCGTATTGCTGCGTCCGACGATGATGGCCCCGGCACTGCGCAGGTTTGCGACCACGGGGGCATCCTCACGCGCGATGTTGTGCTTCAGCGGGATCACGCCGTTGGTGGTGGCATGGCCCGCCTGGTCGACATTGATCTTGATCGTGACCGGCACGCCATGGAGCGGCCCCAGTTCTGCGCCCTCGGCGACCTGGCGGTCTGCAACATCCGCGCTGGCCAGCGCCTCTTCTGCCAGCACCTCCGGCAACGCATTCAGACGAGGGTTAAGGGCGTCGATGCGGGCCAGCACGCTGGCCGTGACCTCGCGGCAGGAAATCTCGCGCCGCCGCACGGCATCGGCAATATCGACGGCGCTCCAGCGCCAAAGCAAATCAGCAGGTTTCACGTCAAGGCTCCCAGGATTCAGGCAATAGGAATCCCACCCGCCGTGTCGGATGCGACGATGGCGGTTGGGTGTGCAGAAAAGGGGGGACGCTAGCGCGTCAGGGGATCAGTCGCCCGGGCTCATCAGCAAGCTCCCGCGGTCCACCCGGGATTCGGCCTCCAGGGCCAGGGATTCGGCATGCTCCATGTGCTCCTGCATCAGGGCACGCGCACGCTCCGGGTCGCGCGACCGGAAGGCTTCGATCAGCGCGTTGTGGCTGTGGAAGATCTCTTCATCAAAGTCGTCGAAATCATCCTGCGCATTCCGTACCACGATGACGCGGCGGATGATGTCGTTGAGCAGGCGGCAGAACAACGCCAGCATCGGGCTGCTGCAGGCGTCGGCCAGGCGGTCGTGGAACAGCAGGTCGGCTTCGCGCCGCTCGTTCCAGTCCGTGCTGCCGCCATGTTCCGGGTGGCTCAGCCCGACCAGGGCTTCCAGATCGGCGATATCGGCATCGGTCAAGCGCAAGGCGGCGTTGGCTGCCAGCTCCGGCTCAACCGCGCGGCGCAGGGCGTACAGCGTGACGATGTCGACCGACTGGAAGTACAGGAAGTTGGACACTGCCTCCAGGCATCGCTCATAAGGCGGCTGCGTCAGAGTGGCACCGCCGTTCGGCCCCGTGCTGACCTTGACCAGCCCCTGCGCCTGCAGCGAGGCAAGCGCCTCACGCACCGTCCCGCGTGCGACGCCCATCTGTTCGATCAACGCTGCTTCCTGCGGCAGCTTGTCTCCGACATTCTGGTGCGTCTGCACGATCCAGCGCTTGATATCGTTGACTACCTGGTCCGAACGCTTCACGCGTCTGCTGCCCTCTATCTGAGGAGTGGGCTTGGAGTCCATCGCTTCGTATTTATGATCATAATTACTATGATTATGGTGAAGGACTGGGCTTTTCCTATGCGGGTATTCCCGGCGGCGGGGCGAAAAGCTGATCAGGTCGCAGCATGTCGGGGGACATGGAGGTGTCGGACCTGCCGACATTCGCACTATCCGGGCGCACACCGGCGAACGAAATCCGTCGATTCGGCCCATGGGCCTGGAGAGGCGCTTTGCAGTGGCCTATACCTGAGGCAAGCCAACCATCTTGATCACGAGGTATCCCATGCACCACGCCCTCCCGCCCAACGACGACCCCAACGCCATGGCCTACTGGCGCGCGCGCCGCATGGTGCGTGCCCTGCGCGGCTGGTACATCCACCTGCTGGTCTACGCTGTCGTCAATGGCTGGCTGTGGTTCCGCTTTTTCTACTTTCCCTCGCCGCGGTGGTCGCACTATGCCAGCACCGGCTGGCCGTGGCCGCTGACCACCACCCTGGCCTGGGGCCTGGCGCTGGCGGTGCATGGGTTGCTGGTCTGGACGCGGCTGTCGCGCCGCGGACGTGACTGGGAACAGCGCAAGATCCAGGAATTCATGGATCGCCAGTGAATCCCTCAGCCGGCGGCGCAGTGGCGCCGCTGGCTGCCTTACATCTGCCGGAAACGATGCATGTAGGCGCGCGATACCGGCAGTTCGGCTTCGCTGTCGCGCATCCGGACAAAAAGCCGTCCCGACTCATCGCGGCGCGTGCCGGCCACGTATTCCATGTTGACGATGGACGAGCGGTGGATCTGCCAGAACACCTCGGGATCGAGGCCGGCAATCAACTCCGCCAGCGGTGTGCGGATCAGGTGTTCGCCATCGCGGGTATGCACGACCACGTACTTGTCGTCGCTCTGGAAGTACATCACCTCCTGGATCGGCACGTGGCTGGTGGTATTGCCACGGCTGGCGCGTACCCAGCGCAACTGGCCACCGGTTTCCGCGCGCGGCTGGGCGCGCGTGAGCTGGTTCAGTAGCTGTGCCAGTTCCGGCAAAGGCGCCGCTTCCTGCAACGCCTTGCGCAGCCGCTCGATGGTGCGGCCGAGCCGTTCCTCGCTGACCGGCTTGACCAGGTAATCGACTGCCGCGCGCTCGAACGCATCGAGCGCGAATTCGTCATAGGCCGTGACGAACACCAGCCGCGTATCGGTTTCAATCCCTTGCGCCACCTCCAGGCCGGACAAGCCGGGCATCTTGATGTCGAGGAAGGCTACGCTCGGCGACAACCGTGCGATGGCGTCGGCAGCTTCGATGCCGTTGGTCGCCTCGGCAACGATCTGCAGTTCCGGCCAAAGGCGTTCCAGCTTGCCGCGCAGATATGCGCGCAGGTGCCCTTCATCGTCGGCAATCAGGGCAGTGGGCGTCATAGGGCGTCTCCGTTTCAGAATGCACGCGGCAGCGGGATTTCAATCAGCACGGCGGTGCCGGGCGAGCGTTCTTCAATGCGTACGTGGGCGTCACCGTCATACAGCACAGCCAGCCGTTCACGCAGGTTCGAAAGCCCGACGCCGGCGCCGGCCGAGGGGCGAAAGCCCATGCCATCGTCCTCGATGGTTGCGAGCATGCGCGGGCCGCGCCGCTCAAGCCGGACCAGCAGCCGCCCGCCTTCGATCTTGGGCTCCAGCCCATGCTTGATCGCATTCTCGACCACGGGCTGCAGCAGCATCGGCGCCAGCGGCATCGATTCGAGTTCGGGTTCGACATCGACCGAGTAGTGCAGCCGGTCCCCCATGCGGATGCGGATCAGCGCCAGATAGTCTCGCAGCAGCTTCGCCTCCTGCGCCACCGTGCCTTGCGTGGCGCGGCTGGCTGCAAGCGATGCACGCAGGTAGGCGATGAAATGCTCCAGCATGAGCGTGGCCTTCTGCGGCGCTGGCTCGATCAGGCTGACCACGTTGGCCAGCGTGTTGAACAGGAAGTGCGGTTCGATCTGGGCCTGCAGCAGGCGCATGCGGGCTTCGACCAGCTGCTTCTCCGTCGACAGCGTGCGCACCTGTTCCTGCGCCATGTATTGCGCGATCTTACGTTCTTCCCACTGCCGCCCGAGCAGGCCGACGCGCCCCCAGGTCATCACGCCGTGAATCGCCAGGCCGATGCCCCAGCCCATGAGCGGCCCACCGGACCACGGCCGATGCGGCGATCCCACCAGATGGAAGCCGATCAGCAATGCATTGACCGCCACGTAGACCATGGCGTGCATATAGAAGAAGCGCAGCGCGCGCACGCGGCGGCGGGCGTCTTCGTAGGCGCGCTGCTCTGGGGCGGATCGCCAGATGCGGGAGTCTGGGGAGTGCACGGGCGGGTGGCTGGGGGCGGAGATAGCGGGAGGTTACCACTGCGATCCGGGCTCTGACATGGGGGTGGCGGGAATCGACGGATCGGCGGCGCGGATCGCCGGAAAGCAGGCGCAGACCGCTTGGCAGCCCCCCGGAGCCGCCGGCTCGCCAGTGTCGCCAACCAGCAAATCACCAAAACTACCGAAATAGCCACCGTTACCGTTTTGTGCCTACAATTGCCCCATAACAAACCTGCCTGACCGCCGTCGCACCGGGTCCGCGGCACCAACCGTGGTCAGCGCAGCTCCTGAACGGGCAATAAGAAGAGCAACAACGCATGGCCACGCTGATTCCCGCGCTGGGTTCGGTCACTTCGCGCATGACCAGTGGAGAGAGACGCTTCGCCGAGCGTCTGGAGACAAAGCTGGAGGACGACTACCTGTGCTGGTATGACGTCGCCATCGGAGAGAAGACCAGGCATCCGGATTTCATCGTCTTCCATCCCAGCCGGGGTCTGCTGGTGCTGGAGGTCAAGGACTGGCGGCTGGATACCATCCGGGAGATCGACCAGCGCGATGTCACGCTGCTGACGGATCGCGGGCAGGTGCGGGAGATGACCCCCCTTGAGCAAGCCCGGCAGTACATGTTCTATGTCACCAACCTGCTGCAGCGTGATCCGCAACTGGTCTGGCCCAGCGGCTCACTGAAAGGCAAACCCTTCTTTCCCTACGGCTGCGGCGTCGTCCTGTCCAACATCACGCGTGCCCAGTTCGACAAGACCAACCTCGGTGACGTCCTGCCGCCGCACCTGGTGATCTGCCAGGACGAGATGTACGAGACGGTCGACGCAGAACACTTCCAGCAGCGCCTGTGGGAGATGTTCCCGGTCAAGTTCACCTTCAAGCTTTCCCTGCCGCAGATCGAGCGGATCCGCTGGCACCTGTTCCCGCAGATCCGCATGCCGGAGCAACGCGCGCTCTTTCCGGAGGATGCCGCTGAGCCGCTGGATATGCCTGACATCCTTCGCGTCATGGATCTCCAGCAGGAGCAGCTGGCACGCAGTCTCGGCGAAGGCCACCGGGTCATTCATGGCGTCGCCGGCTCTGGCAAGACGATGATCCTCGGCTACCGGGCTGAGCATCTGGCAAAGATCGTCACACGGCCAGTTCTCGTGCTTTGCTACAACAAGACCCTCGCGGCCAAGCTGGCGGCGACGATGATCGAGAAAGACATCGAAGAGAAGGTCCACGTCTATAACTTCCACGCGTGGTGCTCGCGGCAACTAGAGACTTACAACATTGACCGGCCGAAGGGGCGCCCCAGCGATGCGCTGTTTGAGGAAATGGTGAATCGGGTCATCCAGGGCGTGGACCGGAAAGCGATCCCGGCCGGCCAGTACGACGCTGTGCTGATCGATGAGGGGCATGACTTCCGGCCGGAGTGGTTCAAGCTGGTCGTGCAGATGGTGAATCCCGAGAGCAATTCGCTGCTGGTGCTCTACGATGACGCGCAGTCCATTTATGGCGGCGCCAGGAAGCGCGGGATGACCTTTGCCAGTGTGGGTATCCAGGCCCGGGGCCGTACGACCATCCTCAAGCTGAACTACCGCAATACGCAGGAGATATTGGCCGTTGCGCGTAGTTTTGCGGATGAGTTGCTGCGGCCGACTGAGGCAGCCGAAGACGAAGCGCCTACCGTGCAACCTGTCGGTGCCGGGCGCCGCGGCAACAAACCGCTGCTGATCGAATTGCCAAACGTAGAGGCGGAAGCTGAGCGCATTGCGCAGATCCTGACCGACGAGAACCGGGCAGGCACGCCCTGGTCAGAGATGGCAGTGCTCTATCGCCATTGGGATACGGTCGGGCACGTCACTAGTGCGCTGACCCGGAAGGGTATTCCATTCGAATGCCCCCAAGTCACCAAGCGATTTACGCCCGGCGCGGACAGCGTCAAGGTGATCACCATGCATAGCAGCAAGGGGCTTGAGTTTCCGCTGGTGTGCATTCCGGCCACGGGGATGCCGCATAAGCATGATGAGGCGGATGAAGACGAAGCGCGGCTGATGTATGTGGCAATGACGCGGGCTACGCGGCAGTTGGTGATGACGTTTGGGGATGGGTCGCGGTTTGTTGGGAAGCTGCGGGACGCGGTTGGGCGCCTGCAGCAGTAGCTTGTTGGCCCACTGGAATTCCGTGCAGCGAGCGGCAAGGAACTTGGCGTTTCGGGGCGGCCTAGCTGGGCGCTCACCTCCGTCCAATGGCGTTGCATTCGAGATGGTATCTCGCCGTCTATGCGATCCTAGAGGTGTCTTCTACCAGATCGTCTTCACGTGCGAGTACGCGCGGATTTTCTCGTCGCGGGTAACAAGCGGCACGGCCAGCTTGCGCGCCGTAGCAACGATCATGCGATCCGCGGGATCCTTGTGAAAGTCCCCCGGCAGGTGGACCGATTTGGTTGCAATCTCGGTATCGACGGGGACAAAGCTGATCGCATCGATGTCAGCGATCGTCGCCAGCCAAGTGTCGACGTCCATGGCCAGTACCAGGCGCTCGCGCTCGACCAGCATGGCGACTTCCCACGCGGAGATGGCCGACACGATAATCTGGCCATCCTGTAGCTCGCGATCAATCGCCGCCCGCGCGGGGTCGCTCAGTTCGTCGCTCCCAGTTGCCCACCAGACCAAGGCATGGGTATCCAGCACGATCACTGCCCGGCCTCCCACTCAACGTCCACTGGCTCCGTTGGTGCATCGTAGCGCAGCACGGTGCCGCGCAACACCTGAAGGGGGTCACGCTCCAGCCCGCGATAGGGACGCACTTCGAGTGTGGGCTTGCCGTGGTCCGTGACAATGACCGGATCGCCCGAGGCTTCGATCTGGCGGAAATACTCGAGCGCGCGCGCCTTGAACTCGGTCTTGGAAATCTGGTTGCCGGGCATGGATTGCCTCCCAGTCATTGCTACCAGTCAGGAATTTACGCCAAAATGACTATGCAAACAAGTCATTTCTCGACGCCGGGCAAACTGTGGTGGCAGACCGCCCTGCTCCGCATCGCTTTCTTCCAACGTCAGAAATAGGGGAAGTGAAATGCTCAGTCGTTCGTGCAAGATCACGCCAAAAGCAAAACGGGCTACGCAAGATTGCGTAGCCCGTTTTCAAATTCTGGTGCCGGCTGCAGGACTCGAACCCGCCACCTGATGATTACAAATCACCTGTACTAAATATTCCAACCCATTCCACGGTGCTCATGTAACCAAGGTTGTCCACAGCGGAACAACGAAATCACGCCCGCACCTTCTGATTAAATGTTGACCGGAATTGATTGATCTGCCCATAATCTGGTTACATAGCGGTTACACCGTGTGTCGTGTAAGCCAGCCCGAAGGAAGGAGCGACAAAGGTGGCAAGGATCAATTTCACGGCAGCCCGGGTGGGCGGACACGTTTGCCCCGCCGGGAAGTCTCAAGCGTTCATCTGGGACAGCAAAGCCTCGGGCTTGGGTCTGCGCGCGACAGCAAACGGCGCGAAATCCTACATCTTCCAGGGCAAGCTCCATGGCAGCACGGTGCGTACAACCATTGGCGACCCGCGCGACTGGAGCATCGACCAAGCCCAGGATGAAGCGCGACGCCTGCAGCGGCTGATTGATGAGGGCGTCGACCCGCGAGCCGAAAAAGCAAAGCAGCGCGTCGCGCACGAAGCCGAGCTGGCCGACAGCCGGCGCAGGTCGGCGACCGTGGCCGAGATGTGGGCAGACTATCTCGAATACCTGCGCACCAAGATCTCCCCGAAAACCAAGAAACCGAGGTCAGCACAGTACATCGCCGACCACGCTAAGCTCGCCACCCCTGGCGGCACTGCCGCGAAGCGCGGTAGCAAGACAACTACGCGCGGGCCACTCTCGCCGCTAATGACCCTGCCCCTGTCGGAGCTGAGCGCAGACAGGCTGTGCGCCTGGCTTGAGGCGGAAACGCCTGCGCGGCCGACCAGCGCGGCCTACGCCTTTCGGATGCTAAAGGCGTTTGTCAGGTGGTGCGAAGGACAGGACCAGTACAAGGGCATCATCCCCGCAGACTGCTGCACCTCCCCCAAGGTGACGGGCGCTCTCCGAGCCAGCAGCACGAAAGCCGGCGACTGTCTGCAGCGCGAGCAGTTGGCTGCATGGTTCGCAGCGGTGCGCTCACTGCATAATCCGGTGCAATCCGCTTACCTGCAAGGCTTGCTCATCACTGGCGCGCGACGCGAGGAGCTGGCCGCGCTGCGATGGGACGATGTCGACTTCACATGGCGCAGCCTGCACATTGCAGACAAGATTGAAACCGAAGCGGGCCGCATGATTCCGCTGACGCCCTACCTTGCCTCGCTGCTGGCGGCGCTGCCCCGACGCAACGACTGGGTTTTCTCCAGCCCGGGCGCAGCGAGCGGCCGGATCGCAGAGCCGCGGTATGCGCACAACCAGGCCATAGCAATGGCGGGCTTGCCACACGTGTCGCTGCACGGCCTGCGGCGGTCATTCGGCACCCTTGCCGAGTGGTGCGAGGTGCCTGTGGGTGTCGTGGCGCAAATCCAAGGTCACCGGCCGAGCGCGCTGGCCGAGAAGCATTACCGTCGGCGCCCGCTCGACATGCTGCGTCTGTGGCATGACAAGATTGAAGCGTGGATGCTGGAACAGGCGGGCATTTGTCTTGAGTCGCGCCCGCCAAGCGTACAGCTCGTTAAACAGCCGGCCTAACGTCACCCCCTCTCGCACCGCGTCAATAACACATTCATTATGGATAACGTGAATCCAACGCAGCAGCCATTGCTGGCCGACACTTCGATCTCGCCCAAAGCAAAGGCGGAGTACGACCTGGGATGGTGGGAGGCAACAATCGATGCATCGTACTGGTGGGCGATGAAAGATTTGTCGCCACGGAATGCAGCCCTGTTGCTTACCGGCACAAACCCGCGCGATGACACGACGGACCCGACGAAGACTTCGTCGGATGAAACTACCGCGGCTGATTACGTCAGGCTCGTGGAAAAGCTCAATGACGAATATCGTGCCGCGCCCGCGGAAAGGACCCTTGCCCAATGGCTGTGCATTGCACAAGGAAGCGGCCTGCGGTATCACTCGTGGATCGACAAATGGATGAAGGGGTCCGGACTGACGGCAGTAGCGCCTGCACAGAGCCACGTCGGGACAACCACCGGGAAATTGCCAGCTGGGACACAAATCGTAACCTCCAAGGAGAAGGGTCGGAGCCGCGTCCTGGATTCCGCAGTCACGCTGGCCAAGGAAAAGGCCGGGGCTCATGCGGACTACCACACCGTGTGGGAAGCACTGGTAGCCTTGGCGTCAAGCAATGACAGGCCACCCCCGATAGTCGAATTCGTGGACGACGAGGGCGTGAAATACATGGACAACGGAAAAGTCAAAATTTTTACCAAGGACTCGTTGCTGAAGCGGATAAATCCTAGCGCCCGATAGTGCCCGATAGCGCCCGATAGCGCCCGCGCCTATTGGTCCGACAGGCCGCACCGCATAAGTTTGTCAACGCCGAGAATCGAAGCCGAGCACGGCGGAATACTGCGGCGTTGATAGCGAATTCGGCACGCGATCAACGTCTCATGTACCGCCTGGCGAGGCAAAACATGAGCGTTGAAAAATGTACCGTTACCAACTACCTGACCGCGCGCCCCTTCCCGAGATCTTGCCGACGGACGAGGCCGCCGCCGCGATCAATCGCAAGCCGCAAACGCTGCGCAAATGGGCCTGCCTGGAGAACGGCCCGATTCGCCCCGTCCGGATCAACGGTCGCTTGGCCTGGCGGGTTGCCGATCTCATGGCGCTGCTGCGTGGGGAGGTTGCGTAATGCTTTCCTCTGTTATCAGCAAAGTGCCCTCGTCTATTCCGGTTCTGGGCGTCGGGGCTGATGGGGTGTTGTACATCGTTGCCCGGGTCGCTCCTGGCACGGGCCTGTATGCCGTCGGCCGCGCGATCATCGACGCGGGCTTCGGTGGGGTGCGCGATGTCAGCACGAGCGGCGTGACCCAGTTCTGGAAATTTCGGCGCGACACGCCGGAGGGCGAATTCCTTGAACGGCTGTGTTGCCTGGCAAGGCAGGGGCTGCCATTGCCGCCGCCGAACGAGGCCGTCGCCCTTCTTCGCGCCTTCTCTTGGGCCGGGGAGGTTCGCGTATGAGCCACCGCGCCGAAGGTCACGATAACGCCGCCAGGTACGCGGTCATGCGCTACGCCAGCGAGAAGGATGCTGTCGGCAAGCAGTACGCGGGGACGTGGCAGCAGGTGGTCGCCTTGTTGGACAAGCGGGAGATCCGACCGGAAAAGTCGGGGAAGGCGTTCGCTCCCGTGCAGATGAAGGCGGGAGCAACGCGCTCGAAGGATAACGTGCTGGCTATCTACATGGCCGTTGCCGATGTCGATACCGAGGGGGAGAAGGAAAAGGCCTCGGGGCGGGTGTTGTCGGTCTCGAAACGCGCACCAACGCTGGAGGAACTGCGCCCCAGGGTTCAGTCCTATGCTTGGACGGCTTACTCGTCCCACTGGCATGAGCCTCAGCAGGGGGTTGTCAAATACCGAATCGTGTTCCCCCTGACGCGCCCTTGCACCCTGGCTGAATGGCCGCAGGTCTGGGAGGGGTTGAACGTGCTGTTGGGCGGTCACTGCGACCGCGCTTGCCGGGATGCCGCTCGTCTTTACTACCTGCCGAGTTGCCCCGCAGATGCTGCCGCCGATGCGTTTTGCGAGACGAACGACGGCAAATTGCTCGACCCGGACACCCTGATCGAGCTTGCGCGCCGGTCTCCCACGCAGCAGCCTGTCGTCAGGACAGACGGCAATCCGCAGGGCTTGCCTGCACTCGCGAGCCTACCAGAAACGCCGGAGCAGATCGAACGGGTCAAAGCGATGTTGGCCATGATTCCAGCCGACTGTGGGTATCAGCAGTGGCGCAATATCGTGTGGTCCATCGCCGCGACCGGCTGGCGCTGTGCAGAGGAACTCGCGCGCGAGTGGAGCCAAACCGCCCCGCAGAAGTTCGAAGAGTCCGAGTACCACAATGTATACCGGTCATTCAAGCCGGGGGGCGGCGTCGGCTTCAGGACGCTCGTCTACCACGCAATGTGCGCAGGGTGGGTTGACTCGATCGGCCCTGGCGGCGCGAGCGGCCTTCCCGGTGCGAGCAGTGGCGATATTCGGAACGGGGAAGAGTTCGCGAAGCTGCACCGGGACAAGCTGTTGTTCGTGGACGAAACCCGCGATTTGCTGAAATTCGAAGCGGGTACGGGCTGGGTGGTGGCTCCCCCGGGCGAGGCCGACGTGGCGGCCAAGACCGTTGTCAAACATCTGTGCGTGAACGCCACAGAGCGTTGGAAGGCAGCGCCGGATGACGCCCAGGCCCGCCGCTTCATGAACGAGGTGCAGCGCAGCAGTCGCCTGCAGGGGGTCCGCGCCATGATCGAAATGGCGAAATCCGAACCCGGCATGACCGTTCGGCTTCACGAACTTGATGCCGATCCCATGCTGTTTGGAGTCAGGAATGGGGTTCTGGACTTGCGGACTGGGAAGCTGCGGGCACCGTCCCCGTCTCTGCGAGTCACGAAACGCTGCCCGGTCGAGTATGACCCGAGTGCGACCGCCCCTACGTTTGATGCATTCATCCAGCGCATCACGCGTGGCACGCCCGCTCTCGCTCCGTTCCTCCAGCGATTGGCCGGCTACGTGTTGACCGGTGAGGTCAGCGAGCAGTGCTTCGCCTTTCTCTATGGCCTCGGTCGTAACGGCAAGACGACCTTCGCGGAGCTCTTGCAGTGGCTCCTGGGGGACTATGCCGTTCCTCTGCCCACGGCCACGTTGATGGCTGAAAAAACGGATCCCGGTGCGGCACGTCCTGACTTGATGTTGCTGAAGGGGCGACGCCTTGCGCTCGCATCGGAACTGGAGGACGGTGCCAGATTTGCCGAGGCTGCGATCAAGGCAATGACGGGCGGCGACACCATGCAGGCCCGCAATCCGTACGGGCTTTACGCGAGTTGGACACCCACTCACAAGTTGATGCTCGTCGGCAACCATAAGCCCGTCATTTCGGGGAGCGACTATGGTATGTGGCGTCGGGTACTCTTGATCCCGTTCGCGGAGACCATCGGTGACAGCGAGCGCGACGACAAGCTGAATGAGAAATTGCGCAGGGAGGGTGCCGGGGTACTGAACTGGGCGCTGGCCGGATTCCGTGGCTGGCAGCAGCAAGGACTGAACCCGCCTCAAGCGGTCAAGGATGCCGTGGCCGTGTATCAGTCCGACATGGACATCCTCAAACAGTGGATGGACGACCATGTGAACCCGGTGGCAGGGGCGGTCACCGCAACCGCCGACCTGTATAAGGCGTATTCGACCTGGGCACGTGACGCGGGCTGGAAGACGCCCATGACGCGGATCGCGTTCGGGCGACGGCTCGCGGAACGCGGCATTCAATTGATCAAAGGAGGCCCAGGTAACACCAAGTGCGCGTGCGGAATTGCCTTGAACAATGAAGGCCAGAAGGCAATGTCACGTTTCTATTGACGCCCGTCGGACGATCCGGACGATTTGAGGCTGGTCAGGAAAATTCTCACCATTGTTTTTTATGGGGGATTTTCCCAAAATAGCTCGAAATCATCCGGATCGTCCGGCAGGGATTCAGATCAAGCGTTGCACAAGCTAACCACCACCGAGAATACGCATGAGTGCCTACATCAAGTTGCTGCAGCAGAGCGCGCCAGCAGACTCGCCGCACAAGTTGCCGCTTACGCAACAGTTCCTGGAATGGTATGGAGACCTGCCAGAAATTGCGCGTGACCGCCCATTTTCTATGGTCGAATTCGAGCAAGCACTTGGCACGCAGGGGAAGTACATCAGCCCAGTATTGCTGGCGCTTGGCTGGCAGCGGAAGCGCCGATGGAGTTCGCTGGGGCAGTATCACCGATACTGGGTGCCACCCCACATTCTGAAAGCTACGCACGCTGCACTCATCGTCTAGTGCCAGTGTACAGAAGCATTCGTCACTTGCTTCCGATGGTAGTGAAGGACAGGGTGTCCAATTTCTGCTCGCATACGGGCATGCGCCGAATTAGTGCCTGGCAGTCGGCGATAGTTTTGAGACAATTAGATTTGAACAGATTTCCGGGGTAGGGGACGATCCCCCACCCGGTCGACAATCGAGGAGCCAAAGCGGAATTTGGACTGGTGGCGCGCTGAAAGTGAGAGACTCATACCAGTCTTTCCATGCACTGCCGAGCCCGCGCAGAGTCAATTGCAATGGCGCCGGGTATGAGAGATCGAGCCGTCCTAGAGCACACCAATGTGTCAGATAAAGCACCCAGAAAGGAATCAAGCCGACAGGCTGGTTCTCGACAGACCGGTTGCCGAATCCGTCACTTTATGAGACCCGCAATCAAAACCCTTAAAAATCAATTAGTTACAGATTCGCTCGCGACGCTTGGTGCTGGCGCGAGTTCAGTATCTAGATTCCCAAAGGGTCAATTTTCAAGGGGTTCGGACGCGCCTCTACGCAGCTGCGTTTACCCGCCGGCTCTGCGCTACGACCTCCGTGTCAATTGCACGGGCTCGTTTATGCAACGCACGGATGCGTTCCGCATAGGCGTCGTGAACGACTTGCACCGCGCCTTTCTGAACCGCTTGGTCTACCCGTTGGATGGCCTCGATATCCTCCGGCCGCAGGAAGCGGGCACTCACACGGCGAATTCTCGTTGCCATTCTTCCAACCCCTTTTTCATAAGACGTATGCTATGTATCCCATACTACAGCCACGGCACTGCTCGATCAAGGGCAAGCGGGATCATCGATTTCAATGTCAACTGCCGTGTAGAGTCCTTGTCTGACCTGTTATCCAACGTATGTTGTGTCTTCTTGTTTGCCTTCAACGTTAGCAGCATTCCGTGGCAACCTTGCGGCAAGCTCAACTCTTGGGTAGCGCCATGAGCATCGCGCCACAATCCGATCGAGCGAACCGGCTTGCTTTCGCGCCAATTTGAACGGTCAACCATTGCTGCACACGTGATAGAAAGTACCGATGAACCTGGATCATCAGCCAAAACCGTGGCGTATCGCGCCGGCCAACGCACACTGAGTTGTGGTCCATCCATGAGTAGTGCCACGACGAGGTTCGGGCCAACAGCACGAATAACGCTCATGGCTGGATCATTCCGCGCCAGGTCTTCGCAAATTAACACTGTCAGCGACATATCAGGGCGCAAAGCGTAAAAAGGCAGCTTGCGGTTTGCCACATCGATGTCTTCCCACCATTGCGCGGCTCGCCTGCCATCGGGAGCGGCTGCAAAGTCGGGAAAACTGAGCGCGTACCGAGCTACCTGACTTTCATCTAGACGCCAGCGATGATGCTTGAACTGTACGTCCATTATCATGCCGTCTTCGCCTATTTCATTGTTTTTGGGCACGACAACATGCGTCTGTGCAATATTCTTGGTGTTGCCACTGGCGTCACGCTGCAGCGCGCCAGTAATAAGAAACTCAATTCCCTCCATGGCTAAAAGTTGCGCCACTTCCTGCCCAAGCTCCGCGGACAATGCACACTCCGGCAGCAGCACTCCGTGGATAATCTCGCCACGTGACTCTACCTTAGCTTTCTCTAGGAGCGGACGCAGGACCTCATTGACAACTATCTCAGCCGTAAGGTCCTGTCCTTCATCGTCCTTTAGCCACACTGGCTCCAAGCGGAAGTAGCCGGCTGTGTACAGATCATCTGTAAGCCTGCGCGGCTCGCGCGAAAGCGAAAAACTCTCGTCGGGGATATGAAACGGAAACGGTACCACCAATAGACGCATCAGCTCCAGCGTATTTGCACCCGGTGGATAGGCGCGGTCGGCCATACGCCAAGTCGGCTCGATCTGCGTGTACCCGGGTAGCAGCGCCAAATGATGGCTAAGTGAGCGCACGGTGCAGCCAACTGCAGCGGTCATGGACTTTGGCAATACAATCGCAATGTCCATTGGTACGAGCGAGCACAGCGATGTCGGCGCATATGGCAGCAGGAGCCTGTCGACGGGGTCGGTTGGACTACTCAGCAGACTTGTCCGCGCCAGGTCCGCAATCTTAAGGTGAGCTAATTCAGTATCTTGGCCCTGCGTCTCTTCGACCTGCGTACCAGCATCCGTAGCTGAAGAATTGACTGGTGCTGACCAGCCCATGCCTTTACAGGCCTCGTCTGCAATTGCGAACAGTTTTAGTAGCAGGCGAGCCACATCTGTGTGCTCGCATACCTCGTCGATCTCAATATTAGTAAACTCTCCGGTAAGTCGCTCCCAGAGACTAGTGATACCTGCGGGCACGGAAGATACGTCTGTCCATTGCCCGGCCAGTCGGCTGACCTCATTGAGATAGGCAACATGGCTATCGAGATCGTCCGGATCGGGGCCCGCCAACGTATAGCAACTCGAACGATCAACGAGCGTAGCTACGACGGCAAACAGATCCGGCGGCCACGCAGGACACCGCCCCCAGTCTTCTTCGCTACTAGCATCCGCAGCGACGACTTCGCCATCGAGGATCGCACGGATACCATGAGCTGTACCTTCGGGCAGCACGCTCTTGATAATGTCTATGATCTTCATGCCGGCTTCTTCTTATACGGGCCGCCCGCACGACATACCGCTATATACGTGCTTAGGCAAGGTGCCAATCATAACAAAGCGGCCGAACCGGTGCCATGCTTTGACGAGGATCAGAGTCGAGCGTAAGCAATGGGATGGGGGCGTCCATCCCATTGCTTACAGTCGAGCGCCCGCTCTTCAGCCAAAGACCAAGCCGATTAGGAGAAATCAGCCTACGTGTACGGAAAAGCTTGGACCTCTAAGTTGCGCTTGGAGCGTTTGATGTATGCCAATGGTGCGCGCCCTGGCGCAGCCGCACCAGGACCTGTCGGTAATAAAACATCTCGAACCTTCCGTTCATGCTCTATTCCGGCTAAAAGCTAGAAGGGTAGTGGTCAATGAAGGTTCGATGGCTCCATTACGGCGGCGATCTGCTGGCGCCTTTATGCCGAAGATTCGCCGGCGCGCCAATACGCCGGTGATTTCCTGGCGCCATTACGCCGAAGCTCTGGTGGCGGCTTTACGCCGACGACGGCTTGTTTCCATCATGCCTGCGATTCAGATCGGATGCGTCTCGATCAGGCTACCTTAGACATTGTGACATGACGAAAAGACAGAGGCGGCGGTACTCGCCTGGATGCCATCCCGTTACGCGCGAAAAATATCTACCTTGGTTTCAAGGCACTTGCGTAAGCTCAGATCAGTCGCGCCCACCTCGAACCAGCTGCCAGGCTTCTGATAGAAGTCCAAGCCCCGACCGATCTTGATGATCCATCCGTTATCGAGGCGAATCTCGCGATCGTGCATATTGGGGTTGAGCTTGACTTCAAGTTCAACGTCCAGTTCCAAAAGGCTCTGCTTAAGCTCTTCCATCTTTTCGGCGATTTCCGCGAGCTGGGTCTTGTCGTCGTACCCGGTGATTAGATTGATCTTCTTCACCGTGTTGGACTTCAGGACAGTTTCGCAGAAGCGCACAAAGTTCTGGATCTGATGCTGGAGGCGGATGTATGGGTCTTCGATGACTACGACCTTCGCTCCCTGCAAATACGGCCCCAGGATCGACTCATAACTGTAGCCGGTGTCGCCATATAGGATGCTGAAGTGCTGTTCCTTTAGCTCGACCGTTGTCGGCGTATGTGCCTCCCCCGCAGAAACCGGCGCAAGCGCCGTGGGGTCCGCTGAAGGCTCCGCCTCAACGGCCGGTGCGTGTTCAGCGCCTGCCTTCTCTTCCACAACCGAACCCAGTTGCTCCACTGATTGATTCAATCGGCGGCGAGCCGGCTGCTGTGTCGCTGCAGCATCCTTCGACTCCGGACAGAAGACCACAACCTCCTCCCCTGCCGCCTTGAAGTAAGACAGATTGATCAGTGCAAACTCATCGTCTGGTTTGCGCTTGTTCATCTGTTCCTTCACGCGTCGCCGGCACTCCGCGGCATAGGCAACGTACTCTTCGAACTCTTGGTCAGTCGGAGCGCCGGTCGGATGCAGGATTTTCAAAAATGCACAGACCGTCTTCTTGATCCCCTTCTCGTCGCGGCCCTCGATCGACTTGCCAAGCCGGATTCGCTTGCTCACTTCTTCGTACCGGTTGGTGTGTTTGAACTGGTAGTGGAAGGCCTCGGCCAGGTAGTCCGTGATGAATCCGTAGCGGCTCGTCAGGAACTCGCTGCTGTTCTTGGGCATCTCCCAGCCCGGAATGAAAGCGGCGAAGCGGTCCATCACAGCGAGATCCAGCTCGGGGGGCAGGGGCTGGAAGAGATCGTATTCGGTGGAGTTCACCACCTGTTGCACCGACAAGTCGATATTGCCGACGAAACTAAGGCTTGCATCGGCAATGACCTCTGCCCCACGCGAAAAGCGGCCGTTTGCCATGAAGTCTTTCATGATCTGGATGGTATCCGGATCACGCACCTTGATTCCGCCAACCTCATCGAAGGCGACGGTATCCCAATAGCCGACCAACCCCACCTTGCGTCGGGCATTGTTGTAAAACAAGGTCGCTTTGGTAGCCTGTCCGCCGGAAATCAGTGTTGCGTAGGGCGAGAACTCACTGAAGAAGTACGACTTGCCGGTGCCGCGCGGCCCGAGTTCAATATAGTTGTAGTTTGGCTCTACCAAGGCTGCAAGACGCGCGATGAAGTGCATCTTCACCCTATGTGAGAGTTTGGATGGCTCGAGGCCCACCGACCGCATGATCACGTCGAGCCATTCATCACGGGTGAAAGTGGCGCGGCCCTCAGCATAACGCTCGAAATCAAAACGAGAAAGCTGGATCGGTCGTAGGTCCTCGATGTAGAAAGCGTAGTCGTCTTCCTCGATGTCGTTGTGCGACAGAGTCACCTCGGCCCAAATGCCCCCCTCCAGCAGTCGGTCGTTGTCCCGGTAAAACTTCTCACCGATTGCAATGCGCTGCGAATTGAAATTCTCCAGCGACGCCCAGTGGCGTTTTTCTTTTTCGACATAGCGGACGTGCACCTTGTCGATGAAGCGGTGCTTGCCTTTGGTAGCAACCTTGGATTGCGCGGCATTGGCCTCATCGGGCCGGACGTAATTGTCCTGCAGTGTTGCCAACACCGCTTCCATGCCCGCGTCCATCTCTGCTTGGTCGTCGCTGGCGCAAAAGCGTGCCAGGAGAAACTCCAGAACGAAGGTCGGCACGTTGGTGCCCTTCTTGATGCGGTGGAGCAGGTCCTTGCGAACCACTTTGCCATCAAAGGCTGATGTCAGCTTCTGGTCGAGTGCATCTGGCAGGTTCATACGGTGTAATCCGTTTCCAAATTGAGCGAGCAGTAGCTCGCCAAGGTCGTTGGGTTCAGCGCCTTTACCGAGAACTTGCCCTCGAAATCCGGTTCCATTCGCAGTGCAATCTGTTTGCGCTGCCCCGACATCAACGTCACAGTCCGTGTAGCCGGGTTCACGTCACCGCCTGGACGTGGCTCACCAACCACATTGCCCTTGCTGTCCTGGGCCTCTAGCAGGATTTCGACACTCATCCCCTGTGAAAAGATATCTTCGGAGACCAGTATGACTTCGAGAACGGGAACTCGTGTGGTAATTCGTTTGGCGCCGCTCTTGTACGACAGCTCGACGTTCACCTTGCGCAGCTCTGGCTGTTCGGCGGCATCGAGGCGAGCAATCAGCAACGGCACGACGGCCTCCGCCAACGATGCCCCGCCGTGGAAATAGAGGTGACCGGATCGGTAGGGAGCCATGCTACGAGGCATCGCCACCTGTGCGAAATCCCCCCGAATGCCAACCTTCTCGGCACTGACGACCAGACTGTGGCTATCCGCCGCACCCTCACCTAGCATCATGCGGTCATGTGCATTAACCGGCCACTTGCCCTGAGGCTTGACGCAGACGTCACCAGCCTCCGCTTGGGCGTTAAGAAAGAAACCATGGTCCGTCACGATCACGGCTTCTTTGAAACCCATGCCACGCAGTTTGTGCAGAGCTACCCGGATCAGCTTGAGAGTGCCCGGGATGAGGCTGAGCGTCGTCTCCGGGTTGCTCTCCAGATGGCTGTCGATTTCCGTTGATCTCAGCACCAGCAGATCGACAGTTTCCGCAATTTTTGCTTTTCCGCGAACGAAATCGTTCAGCACCATCTCATCGAAGCGGTCACCGAGGCGCCTTCTAAACGCATCCATGCGCTGGTTCACGTTACCTACCGGCGCCCCCGCCAACTTCGGGATCAGGGATTCATTTTCGAGTGCCAATGTCAGCTTGGCGTTTGCCCCTGGCAGCAGACTCGCCATCCCAACCAGCGTGATGGTGGGCAACTGCGCGTAGGCAGCTTGCAGTTCGACGGGGCCGTCTTCGGCAAGCAGCTTTTCGAGCGCCACACCCAACTCGTAGCGCAAGGCGTCGACCATCAGGTAGGCGACCTTGCGACCACTTTCCTTGAGCCGGTCAGCCACCAAGCGATCAAAGGCATCGGCATTCGCCATGCGACCGGTCGGTGGCCACCCGGCGGTCTCGACGTGTTTTACGAACACTCCCTGCACCTTTTCCGCGAGGCGGCGATAACGGGCTCGCGCTTGGCTGATCACTTCGTGCATCAAGCCGTGTTGATCGAGAAAATCGCCGACCGCTTGTTCAAACTCACGTTGAAGTCGATCCGCCTCGCGCAGACTCCCCAAGTAGAAGTCGAGCAGATCGGCTTGGGATCGGGCGTGATCCGGTAGCTGGCGCTCGTAGTCCTCGCAGGCCTCCACCAGGCTGAGTCCAGCCCGCACCAACTCCCACTGCGCCTGACTTTCGCCCTTGCCGCGCCATACTGAATTCTTGTGGCGCGCCAGCACACGGCGCGCGGCGTCGGTGTCATTGGACGTGACGCCCTTGATCGCCGTGCGCAGGAAAGTTCGTTCCTCAAATGGGAAGGTGTCCCGCTCGCCCAGGTCATCAATGGCACCGCACAGCTCGGACAGGTTCAACTCTGCCTCAATGGCCTCGGCCCGCTCGATATATACAGCGCGCGCCCTCGGATCGCTACGCAGCCGGTCGCACACCTCCTCGACGATAGGCCGGGCTTCCATCGGTGCATGCGGCACGCCCTTCAGGGTGTCTGGCAATGCTCCTGGCAAGTCGAAGACAAACTCGCTGAACAATACATAGCGCCAGAGCTCGTCTGCCAGTGCTGCCCATGTCTTGCCACGTGTCTTCACGGTCATGGCTAAAGTTGCCCGTAGGAAGTCGCGGGCCTCTTGCACCCACCCTTCCTGGCCTTTCAGCGCTTCGGCCTGGGCTGCGTTAGGTGCCAACAAAGCTGCAAGAATTTCGCGGCCGGACTCGACCTTCAGGGTGGCGCGTAGCTGCGGCCAACTCACTCCACCACCGATCGCGTCAATCACGGCAAACGTCGGCCCAGCCGACGATCCAGCAAACACCTGACGAATCTCCGTGGCGTGATCAGGCCTGGCGCGCAGGCAAAGGCTCAAGTACTCGTCACCATCGTCTTGCGGGAACACCGCGCCGCACTCCGCGTAAAGTGCGAACGGGTCCGCCTGCTTTTGTTCTTCTGTTTCTGGCCGCCTGCTTGGCACATAGATCAGCACACCCTCGAGAGGGGCCTTGGGTTGTCCCACTTCCCGCAACGCCAGCAGCGCCGCCTCACGGCTTTCAATGCTGCTCTCGGCTGCGTCCACCACGCGCACCTTGTCGGCCGCCAGATCAAAGCACTGCTCGCGGTAGCGCCTATCGGCGTCGTACACCACCAGGCACCCCGCCTCTTTCAGACGCGGACGCAGCACACACTCTCTAATGAACTCGGCAATGGTCACAGCGCCCCCTTAAAAATCCAAATGCTTTCCGCAGTGGCCGGTCACGAGTTCTTTCTCGCTGCAATCCACTCAAAATGCACGCGCAAAGTCTCAGCCAGACTGTCCTTCACGCCATGCTTCAGATGTTTTTCCATGAGGAATTCACGGCTAAAGGCCATCTCGGTAGTCTTGAACGCTGTTGATCATTCCGCGCCCCCAACCTTCTTCCTGTCGCGCGCCTTTTTTGGTTGCCCCTCGGGCTCGACGTACAGATCCTCCAGTCCATGCGCTATGGCAAGCGATTTGTCGCTCTTGCACTTTTCACGCACGCACTCGGGCCAGTAGTTCATGGCCAGATGCGCCCAGTTGAAGTCGCCTTTCTCCAGCTTGGCCCAAGTGTCCTTGATCACCTTCTGCCAGGGCTTGTAGCGAAACAGCGGCCACAGGGGCGCGGCAGTGATTTGAACGCCATCGTCGCGGTTCGGCTTGTAGGTGGGCGCGAGCTTGAGCAGGGTGTCGCGCAGCTCCATCAATTCCAGCTCGAAGGTTTGAAGCGATTCGAATTGCTTTTCTTCTTCGCGTGAGCGGGCCGCGCCTTTATTGCGCAGCGCGACCACATCGTTACCCACCTGCTTGAGCTTGGGTTCTATGAAATCATTGATCGCCGTGTAGAGCGTCTGGCTGCTCAGGCTGGGGTAGTAAACCCACAGCGTGTAGCTACCTGACGTCGTGGCCAGCGGCCAATAGATGGGCGCCTTGCGGCGGCTCTTGGAATAGCGCTGTAGATGGAATGCGAAGAAATCCCGTTGCAGCCAGCGGCGTACGTCGAACGGTACCGGTGCATCGACGCGAACTAAGGCCTCTTCCATCAAGCGGGCAAGGTCATTCGGGTGGCCGGGGTCGTCGACCAGAATGCCTGCGTGAGCATGGAAGGGCGTGGCTCCGTCCGGCAACATTCCAGGAGACTTTGCGGGCAAGGGATCGAATGGTTCTGGCTCTGACGGCGCTTCGCGCTCGCCAGTTGCTAGTCGCCAGTCGAAGCGGCCAAAAGCGACTCCGACAGCCCAGCTGAGTAGAGTGTCGGTGGACGGCAGATCTATTTCACTGCCCTTCTCATCTTCACTGTTTGACTCATCCTCGTCGCCTCCCTGTGAGTCTTCCTCTCCGCCAAAACACTCTCTTATCTGGCTGAGCGTAAGGCAGTCTGCTTCCGTTAGGCCGTAAAGATCAAACGCAATGGCGTCGACCTTGGCCTGAATTACCTTGAGTTCTAATTCGACCGTCGCAGGACTGAATTCGCCGAGCCTTCCGCGGATGGCAGCGGGCAGTAAGAACGCGTGTGAAGTTTCAATAACCGAATCGAGACTCCTCCTGATCGACCAGCCGCGCTTAGCAAGGCAAGAAAGCTCTTCGCTTGTATTCTCGTTGATCTTTGGGATTGGCAATTGATTGATCAATCCCGTTTCATATTGCACACCTCCCACTTTGCCCGCAAAGAGGCGCACCAGATGATCGAGCGGTCCAGAATTGAAAATGCCCGCCAATGCAAGCAATTCACCTTTTGGCGCCAAGGCGACTTTGCCGCCGACGCTGAAGATGCATCCTTTTGGGACTAACTGCGCTGAGAACGAGATACCGCGTAGCGGCCAGGTTAGAGCGGGTCGAAAGTAGTAATCTAGAGCCTCCGGACGATCCAGCCAACGGCCGGGTCTGCCGACAAAACCCCTAAATGTTTCCCGAACATCGTCCCAGTCAACCACTTGTTGGATGTCAGAATAGAAACGAGAGAAACTGCCACCTTTTGTAAATGGAACCCACCGGCACTTGCTTTTCCCTTGACGTTCCGCAGCTTCCCACCAGACTCGAACGTACCGGAAATCATCACACGTAGATGCCCCTCGGGTCGCCAGCCGTTCTTCACTTTTGAATGGGCGATGCGTCTTGAACATCAAGCGAATGCGGTCGCTCACCCAGTAAGCAAAAGGCACCCCTGGGATTTGACAAAAGCTGGCTGCGTCAACTTCAAACACATTTTCACCGCCATTGCGAACAGCATTCGCAAGTGCATTCTGCTTGTCCTTTTCAGTCAAGAGACGCAAAAAAATAGTCATTTCCTCACCCCTCCGCTGGATTTCGTTGACTCAACATCAAGCTCAATGAAGAGCTCTTCCAGTCCATGCGCTATGGCAAGCGATTTGTCGCTCTTGCACTTTTCACGCACGCACTCGGGCCAGTAGTTCATGGCCAGATGCGCCCAGTTGAAGTCGCCTTTCTCCAGCTTGGCCCAAGTGTCCTTGATCACCTTCTGCCAGGGCTTGTAGCGAAACAGCGGCCACAGGGGCGCGGCAGTGATTTGCACGCCATCGTCGCGGTTCGGCTTGTAGGTGGGCGCGAGCTTGAGCAGGGTGTCGCGCAGCTCCATCAATTCCAGCTCGAAGGTTTGAAGCGATTCGAATTGCTTTTCTTCTTCGCGTGAGCGGGCCGCGCCTTTATTGCGCAGCGCCGTCACGCCCGCGCCGACTTCCTTGAGCTTAGGCTCGATGACATCGTTAATCACCAAGGCGGCGAGCGTGGCTGGCTGCTCGGCGTTGAGGTCGGGAACGGGAGTTTTCTGGATAATGCCGACTTCGTATGAACGGGCGGCAGCATCGGCTGCGGCCAGCTGCAGCGACACCAGCAGACCGAAGGCATGGCTGTTGGTCAGCGCCAACAGCGCAAGCAATGAATCAGGATCGTCCTCAGCCACGAAGGCAGCCGGCCCTTTGTCGGCAAAGATGCAGCCTTGGGGCATGGCGCGCAAGCCAAGATCGCTAGTCGTGCGCCTCGGCCAGGTGAGGCCGGGGCGGAGATAGAAGTCTGGATTTCGGACAACACTGCCACCAAAAGCATTCAGCACAGCCCCCTCATTTGCCCAACTGACTGCAAGATACGTATCCGCATAGAAAGGAGAGTAACTTCCTCCCTTTGCAAAATTGATCCAATTCTGACCGTCCACTTTGGTTTCCCAAGCGATACGTACAAAACGGAAATCATCTGCAGTCGCTAGTCCCTGGCGAGCAGTTCGCTCATCGCACTCCAACGCTGGGAGCCGACTGAACACTCCGCGCACTGACTCGCCAACCCAATACGCAAACGGCTTCCCCGGCACAGCATTAAAAGACTCCGAGTGGACCAGAAAGTGACGCGGATCGTCGCCACCCTGGCGCAAGTGTGCGCACAGGCTGGCCAGGGCTTGTGCCTTGTCGGCCTCGTTCAATAGACGCAAATACTGGCTCATGCCTGCTTCTCTAACACATAGGCGGCGGCTTCCACCATCGCATCGTCCATCACGCCATGCCCCAGATCAGCCATGACTTCTGGTTTGGCCATGCCCAACACAACCTGTTCACGCCAGTTCTGAAAGCTGGAGAGAAAAAAGCAGGTACGCGAGGTGATCGCACCGATCCGTCCACCGATACGTAGCAATTCGAGGCCGCGCTCGACGAAAATGGCCAAGAGATCGTTTTTGCTACGCGGATAGGCTTTGGCGAGTTGATCTTTCGTGCTCGATGCCAATGCGCCAAAGGGCGGATTCATCACGACCACATCAAATACTTCACTGGTCAAATCGATCAGTCGCAGGCCCTGCAAGGCGTCTTGCGCAAATAAGCGACCTTGATAAGTGGACCTGGCTGCCTGGGCAAACTCGGTCAGCGCATCACGCAGACCAGATTCAATCTGCTCCCACGTTTTCATGCGCTTCTCTTTGAGCAAGTCACCATGCTCGCCGTAGACTTGGCGAATCAAATGCGGCAGGGCGCGCTCTACCTGGAGTAGCGCCCCCATCTCGGGCAGCCCCTTCAAAAGTTGCAGGGTTTTCTCGAACAACTCGGCGTCCAGAAGATCAAGCTCGGCGGTGAATTGGTGTCGCAATTCCCGTTCAGCCGGTGGCGCAATAGCCGCCACCACATGCCCTCGTCCAATCAACGGGCGATCTTTTGCCTTGACCCCCGCGTCGTGCCACGCGCGTTGCGCTCGGAGCCACAGCGCCAGCGAGGCGATTTGTGCGGCGCGCGGATCAATGTCCACGCCGTAGATGTTGTGCTCGATGATCAGGCGCGGCACATCACGCAGGTACGCGTCGTGATCGGCATAGGTCTGGCTCAGTGGCCTGAAGCTGTCCAGAGGTTGGGTGGAGACATCTAGCGAACCGGGGCCATGTTGCTGCTCCCAGGCCCAGGCTTCACGATGAATCTCGGCAAACAAGTCGAACGCGTACAGGCCGAAGTGCATCGACCCACAGGCCGGATCCAGCAGCTTGAGGGTGCGCGGGTCGCGCAGCTTGGCGGCCGCTTGCAGCGATTCATCGGGCTTGACCAGCAGGTATTGGCAGCGCTCGCGTAGAGGTGTCTGTCCACCCGTGGCGTTGAGCCACAGCCGCCCCAGGGTGTTGTCGACTAGAAACTCGACCACGTAGCGCGGCGTGAAAAACTGGTTGCGCACGGCCAGCTCGCGGCTGCTGCGCGGCGCCTGCGATGCGTCGCGCATCGCTTTGCGCTCTTCCTTCGAGTTGAAGTACTGGTAGATCCAGCCTATGGTTTCATCCTCGCCCCACAGTGGGGCGATATCGGCATCGTTGATCAGATTAAGCACTTGCAGCAGCGCCGCCTCGCGCGGGAACAGGCGACCCTGCGGTGAGTAGCGGTCGAACAGGCCCGGCAGGTCTTGTGCGAGTTCATCGAACACGCTGAACAGGTACACGCGATAGGCATCGCCGGTTTCACCCAGGCCGGTGCCGGCGAGCCGCGCGTAAAGCTGAAAGCCCTTGGCCTGGAAGCCGTTACCGACCGACTCGACGAGCAAGCCGCGCGCTTCCGCCATACGCAGAGCCGCCAGGCGGTTGAGCACGGTAAAGGCTTGCTCGCGCACGATGCGGTCCAGCCCCTGTGTGGCGTTCATGTCGCCACTGGCTGTGTAATGCGCTAGGGTGTCGCGCAAGATGCGTGCGGTTTCGCGCTGAGCATCATTGATGTGGCGCAGGCTGGCTAGATCCGCGACCGTGCCAGCATTGGGATCCATGCCGTAGTCGTTCTGCAGCTGGCGGGTGAACTCTTCTTCAAGCACGCGGCGCGCGTCGTTGACGAATCGCTGCAGGCGGGTTCTTGTGGTTTGGTCGAAGGCCATGCCTGGGAGATTCCTTGCGGTTTACTTTAGTTACCAATTGGTTGTTCGGTAAGCAGCTGTAGTGGCGCGCTTTACCACTTCCTCAATAATTAGAGGCACGTAACTGAGCACAATCTGTTCACTTGTGACTTCTGAGTGATCGACGTTCGATTTTTGCCATTCGAGAATTAACGCTTGTTTCTCGTGCGACCGGAGACGCATTAAAGCGCCTTCTGCGACAAGATCAAACTCACCCTGGCGCGGATAGAAAATTTGATATCCGGAATCCAAAATTTGGCGCTTTAGCTCCCACCATAAGTACTTGTTGTGGTGAGCGACGTAGAAGATCACATCTCGAAGAATTTTCTTTTCAGCCTTGTTCATCACCACGTCCTCACCTGTTTCCAAGTTCGCCCGCCCCGGGCGCTTGCCAATCCTGGACAAAGTGAGGGCGCAGCCCCTCGATGGCGGGCGGCAAGGCTCCCTCACAAGTCACGCCCAGGTATGTGGCCGCTCGTGTGGTGCCGACATACAGGTATTTGTCGAACAGAGCCGGGTGCACCGCGGCGAGTTGGTCAACGCCAACAAAGAAGACGGCCTCGAACTCTAGGCCCTTGATGTGCTGCATGTCGAACACACGCACATTGCTTTCTTGCCCAACAGTCTGCCCCTCATGGCAGGCGACGACTTGAATGTTGTGCTCGGCCAGAGCGGCGTTCAGTGCTTCCGCAATCGCTTCAACCCGGACTTCTCCGTTTACGAAGATGGCCGTGGACGGCAGCTGACCGACAAAGCGTTCAATTTCGCGGATGCGATCCGCCAGCCAAGTCACCACGTCTTCGCCGGCGGCATGTTCGAGCAGTGCAGGCGCAACCCCGCTGCTGTCGACGTGGGCCGGGAGGCTTACGTGCTGCTCGGCACCATTCACGTCGCGGATCATGGCGCAGGCAAGATCGTTGAGTTGCTTGCTCTGGCGGTAGGAAACTGCGATCTCTTTAATGTCAAAGTCGGGGAAGACCCATTTCAGGTCATCTGCCGTCCTGGCGCCCCAAGTGGTCAGGCGCTGGTTGAAGTCGCCACATGCAAAGAACGAACGCAGCCGCGGATGGGCCAGCGCCGCCATGCAGGCCAGCTGAATGGGCGAGAAGTCCGTCACCTCGTCAACGAGAATCTGGTTACGGTAGTGACCAACGATGGGCTTGAGGGCCGACCAGGCAGGGTTGTCGATGTCACGCTGGACATTCGGTCTGCCGATCAGGTCGCCTGCTGCGCGTAGGATGGCCAGCAGCACAATGTCCAATTCAAGCGGGTGTATATCCCTCACCTCGAATCCCTCGCTGGGGTACCATTGGCCTTCACCCTGGCGCTGACGTCTGAACGCGCGGTATCGATTGGGAATACCGTCGATGTATCGTTTAACCGGGCTGACGAATCGTCGCGCGTAGGTCTGGATCAGGAGGCTTGCTCCAACTTCACCCCGGTCCACCACTTGGAGCGTGCGATCACCTAACCATTCGGCGATTTTACCGTTACGCGAGGTTTTGCTGAGCGTGCGTTTGGACGCCGCAGCTCGCGCCTGGGCTCGCACCGCTTGGTTATATGCAGCTACGATCCTTTCGATATTCGTTCTGGGCGCGCTGCTGTAATCGTCATCGTCATCCTGTTCGTCTGCCTCATCCGATTCAGAACCCGCCCCCTGCTGCGGGCTATCGATGAATTTTCCGAGAGCCCCAACAAAGCTCTTGTCTCGGTTGAGTTGAAGGTTCAAAGCATTGCGAATCTTTGCGTCTGTGTTTGACTTTAGATCAGCGATAAGGGTCTGCACCTGCCGCACCTCTGCGGCCATCGCACCAAATGTGGATGCCAATGCGACTGCCTCTGACCGATCGAGAATGGCCGCGAGGCGGCCGCCCAGCCCTTGAACTTCTGATGGTTTCGCTTCGCTGAGCAGAGCGGCCGCTTCACGCAACTCCTGAATGTAGGCGTTGCGCTGCCATGCATCGAAATCGCCGAACCACTGAATGGGGCTCGTCAACGCATGCGCGTTCAGGCTCTGAATCCCGTCTTTCAGTACAAAGGTGCCGCCGCCGGCAGCGGTGCGCAGCACACCGAAGGCATTCCTGGCGAGCTCGCGCCGGTAGTCATGCCAGGTTCTGATTCGAAGATCGGACGCCGGGACGCCCTCGCGTGCAAATGCTTCCTTGAGGTACTGCTTTAACAGCTCGGTGGGCGTGAACATCAGCCAGCTGTCGGCGTGCGCGATCCCCTGTGCTGCGCTAAGACTTTCCACCAGAGGCTGTTCGCCTTCCTCCAAGAAAGCGGCATCGAGCTTTTGGCCAAGGCGGCGGATCAAAGTTGTGGTTTTGCCAGTGCCGGGTGGGCCCAAAATCAGCAAGCGCTTGTCGAGCGGCAGGCGGAAAATCTCGTCTTGATACTGATCGAGCACAGGTTGATCCCTGAGCCCCATCTTCGTGATCACGCTGCGGCGCACCCCGTCGATGATGTTAGCCTTGTGAGTTTCTTCGGCCAGGAGCTGCCCCAAGAGGTCTTCCGTGACTTCTTCGCCGGCAATCTCTGTCAGCAGCGCCCGCAGCGACTCGATCGTGATCGGACCAACGTGTTTTGCCTCAACGACGGTGTTGTGGGAATCCCACCCGTCGGGCATTGAAGTTGGCTTTAGTTGAGCACGCTCCAAGACCTCGACAACGGTTCCGTTTGGCAGCGTGAGCTCGCTCCCTATCGCCAATGAGGCCAAACGCCCAACTGGGGCGCGGTAACTGGCAAGGTTTGGGAACCCGGATATTGGGCTAGTACGGCAGATGTAGTAGATCTGCTTTTCACCGGACTCGTCGACCACCACGACACGCGCAATGGCAGGCTCTGCCGCCAACACCAGCTGACTTTCACGGTTGGCCTGACTGATCTGATCCAGCCTTTGGATGGCCGAGCCCGACGTCATCGTGTTGACGCTTGCCAGAACATCGAAGCCAAGCGTTCGCCCGTCGCTGAGCTTACGCTTGGCGGCGGCGGCAATACTCTCGAGTTGCGTTAAGGCTTCAGCAGCGACCTGCTCGACGTGATGTCTGGAATCCGTCGTCAGCTTCATAATCAGGCTCCATCCGTTCCAGGCTGAGCGCCGACGACGAACGACACTTCGATTTCGGCATAGAGGCCGAGCTGTGCCTTGATTTCATGGAGCTGCTGGATCAGTGCATCAATGTCAGCTGCCGATGTCATCTTCACCGGCACAGCGATCGATTTGGTGAGCTTCGCCGGACCTTTCTCGCCCGTCTTGGCACGCTCTTCTTCTATTCGCTGGCGCAAGCGTTCTTGGCCCTGGCGTTGGATGGAACGTTTCAAGTCCTCCAGTGTGCTGTTGATGTCGTAATCGCGGGCCAGCAGCTTTTTAAGACCCGCCAGATCTTGGGTGGTGGCCAAGATGAGGCCATCCAGCTGGTTCACAGCGTTGCCGCGTTCTTCTTGGGTGAGTTCTTCCCACTCAGGAAAGCGCTGGAGATCTTCAACGCCTTCCTTCAGGCGCAGCTTTTGCTGGTCGGATAGTGAAATGACCGCATCACGCACGCGGCCCTTCAGGTGGGTGAGCTGCGAGTTGAAGTCGGCGGTGTGCTTGTAGAAGTCCTCTTTGCCCAGGCGCTCCGCAAGGGCTCCCAGGTCTTCTGCGAGTTCGCGACGCAGCTCTCCCGGCACGCCGGTGTCGGGCAGCGACTCGATGTCGCGGCGATGGGCTTGCAAATCCCGCAAGGTGACGTCGAGCCCGTTGTCGAGTGCGCGCTTGACATCTAGCGCCCACTTCAGGTTGTCGTAGATGGCAGAGGTTTCGGCGCCCAGGCGCTGGGGGGCGTCCGAGGCATCGGTGAACAGGACGTCGGCGATATCCTGATTCAAGGTGCGAACGCGCTCCGCTCCCGCCAGCCCAAGTCCGGCGAGCTTTTCGGCGAGAGAACCATAGTCATGCTGAAAGCGCGGGAAGTACTTTGCCGCCGCTTTGCTGATCTCTTGCTCAAGCGGGAAGACCATGTCACCGACCAGTTCGGTGAGCCGCTCCGCTGCCCGACCAAGGGTTTCGATGGAAGGACGCTCGTCGCGCAGCGCAACACCGATCTGCTTGAAGGAGTTGTTGGTCTTCAGGGCATCGATCGCCTGCTGGCCTGCAGCAGTCACTTCTCGGCCAGATACCTTGAGCTTGATTTCACCGGCCATGAGCATGGCGGCCACGATGTAGCGTGTCGTATCGGGTGACCAGCCGAACGGATCGCTGCTGAAATCGTCGAGCAGGCGCTTGCCATCGACCGTTCCGCGCTTGTCGATGTAGTCGCGGATGCTGATCATCGCCTTGTGATCGGTCTTGAACGAGGCGCGGCCGGCGACCGTCTGAACCAGGCCGAGCGGGTCAAGGCTGCTGCCGATTGCGGCGGGGTTGGCGACTTTCAGGAATTTCTCGGCCGTGTCGGTGCCTGCGCGCACCGGTGCTTCCACATAGCGGTCGAACACCTGGTCAGCCACATCGGCGAGCAGCTTCTTGGCCGCTTCCAGCAGGTCGGCATCCAGCGCTGAGACCGCCGTGGCCTGGCCACGGAACACAAACGAGCCGGCCTGCAGGCTTTGTTTGATCTTGCTCTGGAGTTGGGTCGCGAGTTTGGCTGCACGTTCAAGCTGGCCGGTACAGTAATCTTTGACCTCCTGGTCGGGCTCGTTTCGGTGCAGTTCGGCGATGCGCTGGCAGCGATAGATTTCGTTGGCCAGATCGTCCAGCTCGGTGTTGGAGCGGGCCAATAGCCCGATGACGTTGCGGCCCGCGCGGCTGCGGGAGTCGTCCAATATGCGGTTCTTGGCGGTCTCGTATTCACTAGCCGGTACCAGTTCTACGACGGTTTGAATGGTGCTCTGATCAGCAGCCAGGCTGGTGATGGCGCTGCCGGCTTGGACCTTCAAGCCTGTCGCAACGGCCATCGTGCCGTGGAGGCTGACGCGGGGTAGCGGGTCAAAGGATTCGCGCAATGCATCGTTGAAGATGCGCTTCACATCGACGGTACGCAGTGCAATGGCACCACGCTCTTGCGCGATGTCGCGCAGTTTCTCGCTGAGGAAGCCGAGGCTGCCATCTTTCTCGCCGAGGGGCACATGCACGTCACTGAGCATGTCTTCCACAGCTTTCTTCACCGTGTCGAGCTGCGAGGATGCAGTGACCAACGGGTGCATCAAGCTGGCAACGTTTTGTACCGATACCGGCAAGTTGCCCAGAATTTGCAGTACGGCAACCGTCTTAGCGATGTCCTGATGCAGAGTCGAGTCGGAGAAGCGAATCTGAACTTTGCCGACAGCCTGATGGATCGACGGGAATGCCCGGCGGATGTCCTTTTCCAGCTCGTCATACAACGTGACGGTCGTCGCGAGCCAACCCACGGGCTGATCGGCCATTGCCTTGGAGCCGCCGCCCTCGCCCTTGAGGACGTCCTGGATCACCTTGATGGCAGAGCGTAGGCCGATGCCGCCGGTGGACTTGGCCAAGGCGCCCAGTAGGTGCAGAAGAATGTCGAAGTGAGCCGGCAGGAACGGGTAGAGATTGGTAAAGCTCTCCTTGCTGAAGTCCGCGTCATAATACTTAGCGTCCTGCAGCTTGGTGTTATGCCGCAGCGCTTGGCCGTGGGCATCGAACAGCTTGCCCAGCTCGGTCTCGCCAGCTGGCGATTTGCCGAGCAGACGGCGGTAGCAGATCTCTTTGATATCGCTCGATTCAAGGTCGATCTGAATCGGGAAGCGATCCTTGAGCTTGTAGAGCTTGTCCGAGTTCAGCGCCGCGCGTGGGTCGTCTTCAGTGAGCGTTTGCTGCGCAGTGGAGACGATCCAGGCCTTGCCGTCGCCCAAGCGCTTGAGATTCTTGGCCAGGCCATCGAGGTTGAGGATCAGGTTGTCACGCGAGGCCACGTACTGTCCGACTTCGTCGACGATGAAGATGATGTTCTGCTTGCCGCTCTTCTCGCGGACAATGTCGATCATTTCTTGCACGCGCTGGTCTTCGAACTGGAAGAAGCCTTCGGTACTGGAGGAGAACGATTTGGCCTCCGGGAAAAGCCCCAGATACATCTCATGGGCGATCTTAGGGATTAGCCCGTCGATGGCGAGCGGGTTGTTTTGAACCCTTGCCCAGGTCGCACCCGGCAGGGCCTGGGCGATGCGATCATGTAGCTCAGGGGTGCGACCATCCTTTTCAACCATGCGCTCAAAGGCGGCAACCTTGAGGTTTCGCGAGTAACCGGCCCACTGGAGCACTTTGAAATAGAGGACGGTGGAGACGTCTTCCATCGTGGCGCCTGCGAGCATTTCGCTCGCCAGGTCCAGCATGACCACGGCCGCCGGGAACCGCTGCGCTACGGTGTTCAGCAGGGCCTTGGTTTGCGGCTTATGCAGGCGGTCCTGCAGGTACTTAATGAACGGCGTGCCATCGATGGTGCGCTGATCATCGAAGGCCAATCCGAGATACTTGGTGAACGAGCTCTTACCTGATCCGTAGAAGCCAGAGACCCAGACTCCAACTTCGTTCTCGCCACCCGATTCCATCGCCAGCTGCATCCGATCAAGCAGCTTGCGGAACTGCTCCTCGATGCTTTCGGTGACCACATACTCGGAGATCTCAGCCTTGAGGCGGCCTTCCTGCGAGACGCCGTAGGTGATGACCTTCTCGATGGTCCGGTAGATGTCCTTGCTTGGGTCGAAGAGTGAGCGGATGGTCATAGGTTTGTCTCAGGGTTCCTTTGTCTGATCAGCCGCCGACATGGACTGAGCGATAGTTGCCGTCTTCCGGGTAGAAGCCCAGAAACTTCAGGCGCGTCTTGCCGGTTCGTACGCCGGGGTATAGAAAAATCGTCGGCACGTGAAACTTGCCGTGAAGCTGGCTTTCGATGGCTCCAATGCGCAGAAACGGATGCAGTGCCTCCAGGTCGGTCACCAATAGCAGCGCGTTCTGCTGGCCCTCTAGAGGTTGCAAGGTGTCCTCCAGCCGCTTCAATAGACCGTTATCCGCCGTCAAGATGTCTGCCAAGGCCTTGTTGGTGCGCGGCCAATCCAGTGGGGCAGACTTGTCTTCCATCACGCAGAGCGACCAGAATGGATCGTCCTTGAGTAGCGCCCAGATTTGTTCCGCAATGGAGAAGGTGTGCACGTTCCAGCCTTCTTGGTGGAGCTTGGCCACCCAGGCGGGCGTCTGTCGCTTCGCTTCGAGGATCTGGTCCGGAGAAAAGACGAGGTAGTAGATCGGCTCGAAGCTCGCATGGCCGAGCTCGCGCCCGTGCCGGATGCGCTCGCGCAGCTCGTCGAAGTCAGCTTTGAGTGAGGACATCGCAGAGCGCCTCCATGTCTTGTTGTTTCCAGCTGATCCGGATCACATCTCCCGCCGCTTGGACGATGAGCAATCCTTTCAGCGAAAGCCGCTTGATCTCTTCCAGCACGTCTTCGCGGGCCAGGCCAAACAGCTGCCAGTCTTCGTGCGTCAGCAGAGCGTTATCACCAACGCCGGCAAAGTGCAGCTCATAGGCGAGGTAAGCAGCGACGGAAGGTGAAATGCGCAACGGCAGGATGCGTCGGCTGGAACGCAGTCCGCGTTCGAGCATACCGTAATCCGCGCAGCATCCAGTCAGATAGGCGGAGACACGTCGGACGGTGGTCTCAGACCAGCGTTTGACAGTCTTGCTGTCATCGATGCCACGCTCGACAAAGGCGCGAGCGTCATCATTGGTGATCTGTGTGTATCCGCCAGCGTATCGAGTCCAGTAAACTTGGCGCACGAAGTCGCCAAGGATGGGATTGGCTCGGCTCGTATGCACGAACATGAGCTGCGTCAGGTCAGCCGTCGAAATCGTTGCGGACAGGCGTTTGAGGTGGGCAGCCGACGCGCCGCCCGCCACCAAATAGCGTGGAGCGAAGCATTCAACGACGATATTGCGAAGTCGGCGCGCCGTGACAGTCGGGAATCGACCCGATCCCAGTGCAACCTGATGCAGCTGATTCGCCGACATGCCCGGCGACCACAAGTCGAGCAAGGCTTTGGTCTCATTGACGAGTCCAAGGCCTGCTTGCAGCTGGGTCGTGTACGGCTTGTTCTTAGCCACGGCTACCCCACAAGATACGGATAGACTTTGGCGCTCTGCGAGAAAGCCGTAAGGTAGGCACTTGCGATCGCCTGCAAGGTAGCAGCGGAGTTGAGGTCCTTGATACACCCGACTGCAGTCGGCCCAACGCCAGAAGCGGTGCTGGTAGCGGCCAATCGCCTTAGTGCGTCCAATGTAGCCTCCTTGCCTTGAGCGGCCTGGCTGGCGAGCTCTTCGCCGAAACCACCCTGCACGATCACGTGAAGGTCCTGCTCTACTTCTTCCGGCAGCCGGAACAGGTGATAGCTGCCCACGTTCAAGTGCTCGTCGTGCAGTCGTCGGGCAGCCTCCAGGACACCGTGGTACTGAGCGAGTGTGGGTGTCTTAGCGAAGACTGGTTCAAGGAAAAGCCGGCTTGACGCACCGAAGAAAGCTGTCGGCCACCAGGCAAACTGGGCTCGCTCGCCAAGGTATCCAACAACAAGCCGCATCTGCAGCAGCGTCGATTGGTAGGATTCGTCCATTTCTTCTTTCACTGGTTGACCTTTTCTGTTGGCGCGTGAGCGCATAAGGCCGTACTTATTCGTCCGTTCCCACTCCCCCTGCATGCCGTCGGACATCTGTAGCCCGGGACCCGGCGCTGGGCGCGATGGCCAAGGCCGGTACTCATGTTCGCGCAAAGGCCACCGTCGACCAGCACGAAGAGAGCAACTTCCCATGCCGATTTTCCGCTCTTTCTTATTGCGATATCCGCGCTAGTTCTTTACCAAACATTCACCGCATCGGCAAGAACCTGAATGACGGGATGCAAGTTGCTCAATTTCATGATTCGGGAATTCTTGGCTTGTCCAAGTCAGCAGCCGTTACGAATCAACTGGCACGGATACCGGAACGACTGTGAGCGGATGGCCGCGAAGGGGCCGTTTTCCAAGTCAAGCCGGCAGGCCACAAATTCGGAGAGCTACTGGTCGGCGGATGTGCCGCCTGCCCATGGAGAGAGCCCGCTGGCCTCTCGCAGCGACAGCGCCGAAAGCGTTTGCTTCCTTTCGGCATTGGTGCATCGGCCGTTAGCACTGCGCCTTCGTGCCCCCAAGAAACTTGGGGCTCACGGGTCGACCACAACTTCTTTGTACCGAGGATTGCCTCTAGGTCAGGAGTATCCACTCAGCATCACGCGCCCAACGAACACAGTACGATGCATCAACTCTATCTTGGTTGGTACCGCGATAGTTGCATCTGTAACTAAGTGGATTTTCTGTCGGAAATTCTGTGGGGCAGCCTGAATGGTCCCTCCCCCCCCTTTTTCAATATGCCCCCCCGGGGGGCGGCTCTTTGGGGAAGAAATTCCTTTGGCGCCGCAACCTGAGGCGGCTGGGGGGCAGTCGGGAGGGCCTCTGAGAAACAATGGCCTGGGCCCAAAATTCGTCACCCCGCGAGTTACGCACCGCCACAACCGGTACACGGGGGGCCGAGTCCGAAATATCGGTTACACACTGGTTACACGAGGCGCGCAATAAAAACGGGGTTACGTGGACTTCCACGTAACCCCTTGATTCCATTGGTGCCGGCTGCAGGACTCGAACCCGCCACCTGATGATTACAAATCAACTGCTCTACCTGATGAGCTAAGCCGGCATATCTGGTGCAGACCGCGATTCTACTGCATTGCGGTCCGCTTTGGGGTGGCTTACTTCACCACTTTCAGTGCGGGCTTCTTGCTGCCGATGCGGGGCACCGGGGGCGGCGTGTCGTCGTCGCCGGGGCCGGTGTCGGCGGTGCTTGCCGAGGTCTCGGCTTCCACCGGGGCCAGCTTGGGCGGCGGGTTGTTTTCGCGCTCGGTGGCGGCCTGGGTTTCCGGCAGGCTGCGTTCGACCGGGAAGGCCATGCCCTGCCCGTTCTCACGGGCGTAGATGGCCAGCACGTTCTCGACAGGGACGTCGATCTTGCGCGAAACGCCGCCGAAGCGTGCGCTGAAGGCGATCCACTCGTTGCCCATATCCAGGCCGCTGGTGGCGTCGAAGCTGACGTTGAGCACGATCTCGTTGTTCTTGACGAACTCGCGCGGCACGCTGGTGTTGGCGTCGACGAAGACGGCGATGTACGGCGTGAAGCCGTTGTCCGTGCACCATTCATAGATGGCGCGGATCAGGTAGGGCTTGGTGGAGGTTTCAGGCATTGTGCTTCCAATGGCGCCGTGGTGGCCCGAGGGCGGATGCTTTCGGGCCGGTGCCGGTTAGCGGCGCATCACCTTCTCGGACGGGGTGAGCGCTTCGATGTACGCGGGACGGCTGAAAATGCGTTCAGCATACTTCAGCAGCGGCGCGGCGTTCTTCGACAGCTCAATGCCGTAGTGGTCCAGGCGCCACAGCAGCGGCGCGATGGCGACGTCGAGCATCGAGAACTCTTCGCCCAGCATGTACTTGTTCTTGACGAAGATCGGCGCAAGCTGCGTCAGGCGGTCGCGGATCGCGGCGCGGGCGCGTTCGTGGTTCTTCTCCGCGGCCTTGCCCTTTTCGTTTTCCAGCGTGTAGACGTGGGTGAACAGTTCCTTTTCGAAGTTGAACAGGAACAGGCGGGCGCGGGCACGCTGCACCGGGTCAGCCGGCATCAGCTGCGGGTGCGGGAAGCGCTCATCGATGTATTCGTTGATGATGTTCGACTCATACAGAATGAGGTCGCGCTCGACCAGGATGGGGACCTGGCCGTACGGGTTCATCACCGAAATATCTTCGGGCTTGTTGAACAGGTCGACGTCGCGGATTTCAAAATCCATGCCCTTTTCAAACAGGACAAGGCGGCAACGTTGGGAAAACGGGCAAGTCGTACCCGAATACAACACCATCATGGTTGGATTCCTTGGGCTTAGCCGAAGCAGGGTCGGACAGTAAGGTCTGACATTCTGCCAAAGTCGGCCACCAGAAAGCAAATTAGTGGCAAATAGCGCACTTTACTGGTGCGCTTCTGCAGGCTTTCCAAGAGAAAAAGCCAGGGGCGGTGCTGCTTTCGCAGCGGCCACCCCTGGCCTTTGTCCTGTCCGGGCCCGGATTCGGGCCCCTGGCATGCCTTACTTCACGTCTTTCCAGTACGCGGCGTTGAGGCGCCAGGCAAAGACGGTGAACACGCCCAGGAACAGCAGCACCCAGACGCCCAGGCGCTTGCGGTGATTCTGCGCGGGCTCGGCCATCCAGTCCAGGAAGCCGACCAGGTCGGCGGTGGCCTGGTCGTACTCGACCTTGCTCAGCTTGCCCTGGCTCAATTGCTCGAAGCCGGCGAACTTGTGCACCTTCTCGCCGTGCTCTTCCACTTCCGTGAACTTGGCGGCGCGCTGGCCCTGCAGTTCCCACAGCACGTGCGGCATGCCGACGCTCGGGAACACCAGGTTGTTCCAGCCGGTGGCGCGGCTGTCGTCACGGTAGAACGTGCGCAGGTAGGTGTAGAGCCAGTCGTCGCCGCGGGCGCGGGCGATCACCGACAGGTCCGGCGGCTGCGCACCGAAGAAGGCCTTGGCTTCCTTCGGCTGCATGGCGATGGTCATGGTCTCGCCGACCTTGTCCGCGCTGAACAGCAGGTTTTCGCGGATCTGGTCGTCGGTCAGGCCGATGTCCTTGAGCCGGTTGTAACGCATCATCGATGCGCCGTGACAGTTCAGGCAGTAGTTGACGAACACCTTGGCGCCGCGCTGCAGCGACGACAGGTCAGCAGTGTTCACCGGTGCCGGCTCAAGGGGGAAGCCCCCCTCGGATGCCATGGCAGGCGCGCCGGCAAAGCAGGCGCCGGCCAGCGCGAGGATCGAAAGCAGCTTTTTCATCTTGTGTCCTTGTGCTCTTGTCGGGGTTCGCTTCGCTCAGTGCGGGTGGAACGTGACACGCTCCGGGACCGGCTTGAACTCGCCGACACGGCTCCACAGCGGCATGGTCAGGAAGAAGGCAAAGTACAGCAGCGTACCGAGCTGCGACACCTTCTCACCGACCGGCGACGGCGGTTGCACGCCAAGATAGCCGAGCACCAGGAACACCACCACGAAGACGGTCAGGATGGTCTTGTGGAAGGCAGGACGATAGCGGATGGACTTGACCGGCGAGCAGTCCAGCCACGGCAGGAAGAACAGGATCACCACCGAGCCGCCCATCACCAGCACGCCCCAGAACTTGGCGTCGATGAAGTAGAAGCCCACGGCCAGGATCACCGCGATGGCGATCGCGCCGACCTTGATGCGTGCGTCCTTGCTGCGCAGGAACACCATGCCGAGCAGCAGCGCGAAGAACACCCACAGGATCGGCAGGAAGTTCGACGTGGTGGCGCGCAGCATCGAGTAGAACGGCGTGAAGTACCACACCGGCGCGATATGCGGCGGGGTCTTCAGCGGGTCAGCCGGGAAGAAGTTGTTGTGTTCCAGGAAATAGCCGCCCACTTCCGGGAAGAAGAAGATCACGGCCGAGAAGAGCAGCAGGAAGCCGGCAACGCCCAGCGTGTCGTGCACCGAGTAGTAGGGGTGGAACGGGATGCCGTCCAGCGGGATGCCCTTCTCATCCTTCTTGGCCTTGATCTCGACGCCGTCCGGGTTGTTCGAACCGACTTCGTGCAGCGCGATGATGTGGGCAATGACCAGGCCCAGCAGCACCAGCGGCACGGCGATGACGTGGAACGAGAAGAAGCGGTTCAGCGTTGCATCGCTCACCACGTAGTCACCACGGATGAACAGCGACAGGTCCTGGCCGATCACGGGAATCGCCGAGAACAGGTTCACGATCACCTGGGCGCCCCAGTACGACATCTGGCCCCATGGCAGCAGGTAGCCCATGAAGGCTTCCGCCATCAGGCACAGGAAGATCAGGCAGCCGAAGATCCAGACCAGCTCGCGCGGCTTGCGGTACGAACCGTACAGCAGGCCCCGGAACATATGCAGGTAGACCACGACGAAGAAGGCCGAGGCGCCGGTCGAGTGCATGTAGCGCACCAGCCAGCCCCAGGGGACTTCGCGCATGATGTATTCCACGCTGGCGAAGGCCACGGGAATGCCGGCGGCGTTCAGCGTGGCGTCGGGCTTGTAGTTCATCACCAGGAAGATGCCGGTGACGATCTGGATCACCAGCACCAGCAGCGCCAGCGAACCGAAGAAGTACCAGAAGTTGAAGTTCTTCGGCGCGTAGTACTTGGAGAGGTGGTCTTCCCACAGTTGGGTTGCGGGGAAGCGGGCGTCGATCCAGCCCAGCAGGCCGGTCGTCTTGACTTGTTTTTCGGCCGCCATGATCAGGCTTCTCCTTTCTCGTCCTTGCCGATCACGATCTTGCTGTCGGTCAGGAACTGGTAGGGGGGAACATCGAGATTCTGCGGAGCCGGCTTGTTCTTGAAGACGCGCCCGGCGAGGTCGAAGGTCGACCCGTGGCAGGGGCAAAGGAAACCGGGATCAGTGCCGAGCTGAGAATTGGCACCGGGGCCGAAGGGGCCCGAAGGCGAGCAGCCCAGGTGGGAACAGATACCCACCACGACCAGGACGTCCTTGTGGTCTGCGCGCGAACGGGTTTCGTTCTTGCAGTACTCAGGCGTTTTCATGGTGAATGGCACGTCGGAATTGGGATCGGCTACCTCGCCGTCCGTCTTCTTCAGCGACGCCAGTTGTTCGTCCGTGCGCCGCATGATCCAGACCGGCTTGCCGCGCCATTCGACAGTCATCATCTCGCCTGGCTTCAGCGCGCCAATATCCGCCTCGACTGGAGCACCCGCGGCTTTGGCCTTCTCCGATGGTGCAAAAGTACTGACGAAAGGAACCGCTACCGCTACGCCTCCGACGCCGCCAGCGACGGATGTCGCGATCAACCAATTGCGGCGACCTTTATCCACGCTCTTCACGTCTTGCTGGTCACTCATTCCAAACCCCAGGGGAAGTCAATTTAGATTTTGCGTCAACCATAAAGTGTACCTTAGACACCAGCGCACTAGATAGGCAGAAAATGCCACGGCCATGCGCGATTATCGGACGTGCAACCCGGAAAGCGGCTTCGGTGCTTGCTTTCCGGTGAGTGATGCGGCAGGCTTCGAGCTTGAAACCGTTCATCGCTAGTGACAAGAAGGAGAACCCCCCATGGGCATGATCTCGGAATTCAGAACCTTCGCCGTACGCGGTAACGTGATCGACCTTGCGGTCGGTGTGATCATCGGCGCGGCATTCGGCAAGATCGTGGATTCAGTGGTCAACGACCTGATCATGCCGTTGGTGGGCCGCGTGATCGGCAAGCTGGACTTCTCCAGTATGTTCATCGTGCTGGCGGATCCCCCACCGGGAACACCCACTACGCTCGATGCCCTGAAGAAGGCCGGCGTGCCCGTCTTTGCCTACGGCAATTTCCTGACCATCGTTGTCAACTTCCTGATCCTGGCCTTCATCATCTTCCTGATGGTGCGTGCCTTTAACAGGATGCGCGCCGCGGAACCGGAAGCAGCGCCCGCCGCACCGCCTGAGGAAGTCGTGTTGCTTCGTGAAATCCGCGACAGCCTGAAGACCCGCTGATTGGTGCGCCATATGCGCGCCGAACCCGGAAGATAAAACGGCCCCGATGGGGCCGTTTTGTTTTGCGTCAGATCAGACGGGATTAGGAATATCGATAAACGTGTGGCGCAGGCCAAAGCGTTCGGCCACATGCTCGCCAAGCGAGCGGATGCCGTAGCGCTCGGTGGCGTGATGACCGGCGGCAAGATACGCCACGCCGCTTTCGCGCGCCAGGTGCGTGGTCTGCTCCGAGACTTCGCCGCTCAGATAGGCATCGACACCCGCGGCCACCGCGGCATCGAAATAACCTTGCGCCCCGCCCGTGCACCAGCCGACGGTGCGGATCATCTGGTCCGGCTCGCCGATGGCCAGCGGCTCGCGCCCCAGCACGCCACCAACGTGCGCGGCCAGCGCAGAGAGCGGCATCGGCGCGGGCAGCGTGCCGGTCCAGCCGAGCTGGTCGTCGCTGAAGCGGCCGGTCGGCGTAAAGCCGAGCTGCAGGCCGAGCTGGGCGTTGTTGCCGAACTCAGGGTGGTTGTCCAGGGGCAGGTGGAAGGCGAACAAGTTGACGTCCGCGCCCAGCAGGCGCTTCAGACGCGCGTGCTTCTGCCCGACCACGCGCGCATCTTCGTTTTTCCAGAAGTAGCCGTGATGGACGAGGATGGCGTCGGCCCCCGCTTCGATCGCGGCATCGACCAATGCCAGGCTTGCCGTCACTCCCGTCACGACGTGTGTGACTTCCGAGCGACCTTGCACTTGCAGCCCGTTGGGACAATAGTCCTTGTAGCGGGAAACTTCCAACAGGTCGTTCAAGTACAATTCAAGCTCTTTTGTTTTCATTTTCTGCTCAAAACTCCAATATGTTGCGGCGCTTTTGGCTGTTCTTTGCCCAGGCTGTCACCGTCGTGCTGGCGGTCTGGTTCGTCGTGGCAACGCTCAAGCCTGATTGGCTGCAGAGGGGGCGCGTCGCGGTCCAGTCCGGTTCGCCCATCGTGGCGCTCAAGGAAGTCGTGCCCAACGTGTCCGGTCCTGCGGCCGAAGGGTCTTACAGCGAAGCCGCCCAGGTGGCCATGCCGGCGGTGGTCAATATCTTTACCAGCAAGAACGGCAACAAGCGCTCGCCCAACCCGCAGGCCGAGGATCCGTGGTTCCGCTTCTTCTTTGGCGACCGCCTGCCTGAGCGGCAGGAGCCGGTCTCCAGCCTGGGGTCTGGCGTCATTGTCAGCGCCGAGGGTTACATTCTAACCAACCACCACGTAGTCGACGGCGCCGATGAAATCGAGATCGCGCTGACCGACGGCCGCAAGGCCAACGCCAAGGTGGTGGGCTCCGACCCGGAAACCGACCTGGCCGTGCTCAAGGTGACGCTCAAGGACCTGCCCGCGATCACGCTGGGCCGGCTTGAGAACGTGAAGGTCGGCGACGTGGTGCTAGCCATCGGCAACCCGTTCGGCGTCGGCCAGACGGTGACGATGGGCATTGTCTCGGCGCTGGGCCGCAGCCACCTGGGCATCAATACCTTCGAGAACTTCATCCAGACCGATGCGGCCATCAACCCGGGCAACTCGGGTGGCGCGCTGGTGGATGCGCAGGGCAACCTGCTGGGCATCAATACGGCGATCTACTCGCGTTCGGGCGGCTCGCTGGGGATCGGCTTTGCCATTCCCGTGTCGACCGCCAAGCAGGTGATGGAATCGATCATCTCCACCGGCAGCGTGACGCGCGGCTGGATCGGGGTCGAGCCGCAGGACATGACGCCCGAGATCGCCGAATCGTTCGGCCTCGATGCCAAGGAAGGCGCACTGATCGCCGCAGTGGTCCAGGGCGGGCCGGCCGACAAGGCAGGCGTGAAGCCCGGCGATGTGCTGACCAAGGTGGATGGCTTGTCGATCACGGACACGACCGCGCTGCTCAATGCGATTGCCCAGCTCAAGCCAGGCGTGGACATCAAGATGACCGTGATCCGCCGCGGCAAGGCAACGGACCTGACGGTGACGATCGGCAAACGGCCTCCGCCGCCGCGCCGCGCACTGCCGTTTGAAGAGGAAGAGTGAGGCTCGGCACGACACGGGCCTGAAGAAAGAACCCCGCCGCCTTGGCGGGGTTTTTTGTGCCCGGTGGCCAGGCAGCCCGCCGCGTCACGGTAATGCGACGGGAAACAATGGACCTGAGCGGCAGACACCGCGCCTCGATGGCATGGCGGCGCACATCAATGCCCGTGAGGGTCGTAGGCAGGGCAGCCCCTCGAATCCTGTCCACGTGCTGGCGGGCCGCAATCCGCGCCGGCAACGCCTTCCCGATCGTCAGCAAGACGAAGCAGAATTCCCTGCGCGCCGCGAGCCACCCGCTCCCCCTCCCTGCCCGGCTGCCGATGCGCAACATGACACGCGAAGCACGGCAACATGCACAACCCGGCCTGTGCCTGCTCTTGGCAGCCCCACAAGACAAGAGGCCGGCATCCTTACGGATGCCGGCCTCTTGGTTCAAGCCAATCCTAAGCGAGCTTACGCTCGCGTCAGATTAGAACTTGTGGCGCAGACCAACCACGGCGCCGAACTGGTTGTCACCTTCGCCGCTGGCGTTGGTGCTAACCTTGCCGAAGCCGTCCAGGCCCAGGTTGGAGTTGTTCTTGTTCAGAACGTAACCCAGGCTCAGGTAGGCATCGGTACGCTTCGAGAAAGCGTAGTCAGCCGAAGCCACGAAGCTCCACGGATCGCCCTTCTGGCCGCGGAAGTCTTGGTAGTAAGCAGCGCCGGTCAGCGACAGAGCCGGGGTCACTTGGTAGCCAACGCCCAGCCAGTACAGGTTCGACGATGCCTTGGCACCGGTGATAGCCTGGATGTTCTGGCCCTGGAACGGCAGCGCGCCCAGATCCACACCCTTTGCCCAACGGTAGCCAGCGTAGACCTTAGCCGGGCCGAAGCCGTACGAGCCAGCCACCGAAGCGCGGCGGATCGTAGCGTCCGGGTTCACGACCGTGCCCACGGCGTTTGCCGAAGCCAGGTTGACTTCGTCATAGGCAGCACCGACCGCGAACGGACCAGCAGCGTAGGTCAGGTTCGCGCCGAATTCACGGCCGAGCTTGGCCGAACCCGGGACTTCGCCCAAGGCGCCGGCACCGGTGTTTGCACCGGCGCTGTACAGGGCGCTGGCGGTCAGGCCGCCGAACGTGCCGATGTACTTGACCGAGTTGTCAGCACGGCTGGCGAAAGCGGCGTCCTGAGCGGTGATCGAGTACTTGTTCGAAATGGCCATCGGGTCGAACTGCAGACCGAAGTCATAGAACGGGGTCTGGTGACGACCCAGGCTCAGCTGGCCATATTGGCTAGCCAGACCGACGTAGGCTTGGCGGCCGAACAGGCGGTTGTCGTTACCCGACTTGCCGTCGTCCAGGTTGAAACCGCTTTCCAGCACGAAGACGCCCTTCAGGCCGCCGCCCAGGTCTTCCACGCCACGCAGGCCCCAACGGCTGCCCGACAGGTTACCCGAGGTCATGCGAACCACGTCGTGGCCATTCGGTTGGTTTTGCTGGTATTCGATACCGGCATCGACCACGCCGTACAGGGTTACGCTCGATTGGGCATAGGCGCCACCAGCGGCCAGAGCGGCGACGGCAGCAGCAAACAGTTTCATCTTCATATCGACACTTTCCTTGTCAACTGATTGGGAAATCTTGGTTGCCCAAGTACTTGGGCGACGCATTAACGTTCACGTCTGTTGCGTATTATGTGCCAGCCCCCCCGGCCGTCAGAAGGCTTTTTCGGCGTAAACCATGCCCACTGGCGGTTTTTGTTGTCGGGGAGCAACAGGAATGGGTAGAAAAATCCCCGTTTTGGTGCAAAACAGGGATGGCAGGCCGACAAGATCTCCTACCTCAGCCGAATTAGTCCGGCTGCGTTTCCCCTGAAGCGGTGGCTTCAGGTGCCGGGCGGCCCACAAAGCGCGCCAGCAGTAGTCCCAGTTCATAAAGCGCCACCAGCGGCACGGCCAGCAGCAGCTGCGACAGCACATCGGGCGGGGTCACGATGGCCGCGATGATGAACGCCCCCACGATCACATAGGGGCGGATCTGCTTGAGCTTTTCCAGTTCCACCACGCCAAAGCGCACCAGCACGATCACCACCACCGGCACTTCGAAGGTAATGCCGAAGGCCAGGAAGGTGGTCATGGCAAAGCTGAGGTACTTGTCGATGTCGGTCGACATCTCCGCCCCCAGCGGGGCGTTGTAGTTCGCCATGAAATGGAACACCGTGGGGAACACCAGGAAATACGCGAACGCCACGCCGCACAGGAACAGGAAATAGCTGCTCGATACCAGCGGCAGGATCAGGCGCTTCTCATGCTGGTACAGGCCGGGCGCGACAAACTGCCAGATCTGGTACAGCACCCACGGCAGTGCGATCAGGAAGGCCACCAGCAAGGTGACTTTCATCGGCACGAAGAACGAGCCGGTGACGTCGGTCACGATCATCTTGCCGCCCTTGGGCAGCGACTCCATCAGCGGCGCGGCAAACAGGTTGAAGATGAGCGGCGCCCAGTAGACCAGGCTGACGAAGACCAGGATGATGCCGGCCACCGCCTTGACCAGGCGTTGGCGCAGCTCGACCAGGTGGGAAATAAAGGTTTCCTGCTGCGACTCGTCTTGCGGGTCTTGGGGATCTGGGGACCGGGTGTCGCTCATGGCGTGAACCGCTCAGCCGCGGGGGCTAGCAAGGTGGATCGATGGGGCCGCAACGCGGCGGCGCGCGAGTGCGACCAGGACTGCGGCCACGACGGCAGCGGCCGGAACGACGGCCGGCAAGGTGTTGCCGCGGCGCATGCTCACTCGAAGAAGGATCGGGATGGCCGGGTGACCGGCCGGTGGCGCTTGACGCGCGCCGCGCCTGACTGCACCCAGACGCGGACATTGTGCTGGCGCTTGAACCAGAGCGGGCGGGCGCCCTGCTTGACGCGCCAGCTCTTGCGCCCGTTGTGCGCCTTGTGGGCCGCATCCCAGCTTGGCACGAAGCCGCCACTGGCGTCGGCGCTGCCGCCGCTGGTTCCCTCGGCACCGCCCAGGGCTTCGTTCAGCGCCTGGGTCTGCTCGCTGACTTCCTTGTGGATGGTGCGCTCGACATCGCGCGCGGCGTCTTCGAATTCCGTGCGCATCTTGCGCAGCTCTTCCAGTTCAACCTCGCGGCTGACTTCGGCCTTGACGTCGTTGATGTAGCGCTGCGCCCGGCCGACCAGCGCGCCCACCGTGCGTGCAACCTTGGGCAGCCGTTCGGGACCGATCACGATCAGTGCCACGGCGCCGATCAGCGCCAGCTTGGAAATGCCGAGATCAATCATGCGGACACATCATGCGGACAACATGCGGAAAAGCGCAGGCGCGGGACGACACGCGGGCAGCGAGGTTTGCGTAGAAGGGATGGCACACCGCCGGATTACTGCTGGCGGGTCTTTTCCTTGGCTTCGACGTCGATGGTGGTGGAGTCGCGCAGTTCCTTGGACTGGGCAGGATCGGCGGCCGCCTTGCCTTCGCCTTCCTTCATGCCATCCTTGAAGCCCTTAACCGCGCCGCCCAGGTCCTGGCCGATATTGCGCAGTTTCTTGGTGCCGAACACGAGCATGACGATCACCAGCACGATCAGCCAGTGCCAAATGCTAAACGAACCCATTTCTTGCTCCTGATGAAGCCGCGGGCGCAATCAGATATGCCCGGACCCGTTGTTCCGTCCCGTTATGGCCGCGCCGGGCGACGGTTGCCGGCGCAGCTTCTGCCCGGGGCGTTTCCGCCGCGGGCGCTCCCATGCCAAGGCTGCCCGGTCAGGGCAGCGGTGCCTTCCACGCGTGGCGCGGCCCACCCAGCACATGCAGGTGCAGGTGGTAGACCTCTTGCCCACCGTCCGGGCCGGTATTGATCACCGTCCGGAAACCGTTGGCACAGCCTGCCGCGCGCGCCAGTTCAGGCACCTTCAGCATCATTCTAGCAAGCACCGCCCCTTCGCCGGCGCCGCAATCGGCCAGCGAGTCGACATGCAACCTGGGAATGACCAGAAAGTGTACCGGGGCCTTGGGATGGATATCGTGGAAGGCCACCATGTCGTCGTCTTCATAGACCTTGCGCGACGGTAGCTGGCCGGCCACGATCTTGCAGAAGATGCAATTATCCTGAGCGTTCATGAAGATTTCATTGCGACGGCCGCGGCACCCGCTGTCACCTTCGCGCGCCCGGCCTGCCCGGCATCAGAACTGCTGATCCGGGTACATCGGCTTGCTGTCATTCAGGTACAGCCAGCCCTTGACGATACGATACAGCATCCACAGCGACAGCACGCCCCAGACCGCAAAGGCCAGCGGTATCAGCACGACTGTCGCAAACAGCACCCCGCCCAGCACGCCCCACACCACCGACCACCAGAACGAGCGGATCTGCCAGGCGAAGTGCGAGGCATAGAGCGAACCGCGCGCGTCGTCGCGCTTGACGTAGTCGATCACGATGGCGATCAGCGCGGTGATGCCGCCGGTCAGCCAGAAGATCGCATACAGGGCATACAGGATGTGCAGCAGCTTGCGCAGGCTGCTCAACTGTTCGCCGCTTGGAGTGGTGACTTGCCCGGTGTAGTCGTTCGCCATCATTGCCCTTGGTTGGAAACCTGCCTTGCGGGCAGGCGGAAGACCGGCCGGCGCCTGCGCCAGCTAGTCCTTGCGCCGGGCCTTTTCCTCGAGGCCGGACAGCCCCTCGCGCCGCGCGAGCTCGTTGACCACATCCGCCGGGGTCAGGCCGAAGTTGGCCAGCAATACCATGCTGTGGAACCACAGGTCGGCCACTTCATAGACCACCTTGCCGGCCTCGGCGCCGCTCTGCCCGGCGGCGCGCGCGTCCTTGGCGGCCATCACGGTCTCGGTGGCTTCCTCGCCGATCTTCTTCAGGATGGCATCGTCGCCCTTGCTGAACAGGCGCGCCACGTAGGACTTGTCAGGGTCGCCGCCGTTGGCGGGCTTGCGCGATTCCAGCACTTCGGCCAGTCGCGCCAGGACATCATTGCTGCTGAGTTGGGTGTCGCTCATGGCTTGGTGTAGATCTGGGCAGGGTCCTTCAGCACCGGCTCGACCGTGTGCCAGTCGCCGGCTTCCACATCGCCCTCGAACTTCTGGAAGAAGCAGGAATGGCGTCCGGTATGGCAGGCGATATTGTCGATCTGGGTCACCTTGAGCAGCACCACGTCTTCATCGCAGTCCAGGCGGATCTCATGCACTTTCTGCACGTGGCCGGACTCTTCGCCCTTGTGCCACAGGCGCTTGCGCGAGCGCGACCAGAATACGGCCTCGCCCAGCTCCACGGTGCGCTGGAGCGCGTCGCGGTTCATGAAGGCGAACATCAGCACGTCATTCGAACCGACTTCCTGCACGATCACCGGCACCAGGCCGTTATCGTCCCATTTGACCTTGTTGAGCCACTTCTTTGCCATGATCAGATCCGCACGGGAATGCCCTCGCGGGCCATGAATGCCTTGGCTTCGCCTACGGTGTGTTGGCCGTAGTGGAAGATGCTGGCGGCCAGCACCGCGTCGGCGCGGCCCTGGGTGATGCCGTCGGCCAGGTCCTGCAGGCCGCCGACGCCGCCCGAGGCGATCACCGGCACCGGCACGGCGTCGCTGACGGCGCGGGTCAGTTCCAGGTCGAAACCACTCTTGGTGCCATCGCGGTCCATGCTGGTCAGCAGGATCTCGCCGGCGCCGCGCGCGGCCATCTCTCGCGCCCATTCGACCGCATCCAGGCCGGTGGCCTTGCGCCCGCCGTGGGTGAAGACTTCCCAGCGCGGCGCTTCGCCCGGGGCGGAACTGCGCTTGGCGTCGATCGCCACCACGATGCACTGCGAGCCGTACTTTGCGGTCGCGTCCGACACCAGCTGCGGATTGGCGATGGCTGACGAGTTGACGCTGATCTTGTCCGCGCCGGCATTGAGCAGGCGCCGCACGTCTTCGACCGTGCGCACGCCGCCGCCCACCGTCAGCGGGATAAAGACCTGCGACGCCACATCCTCGATGATGTGCAGCATCAGGTCACGCCCGTCGCTGGTCGCGGTGATGTCCAGGAATGTGATTTCATCGGCGCCCTGCTCATCATAGCGGCGCGCGATTTCCACGGGATCGCCCGCGTCGCGCAGCTCGACAAAGTTGACGCCCTTGACCACCCGCCCGTTGGTCACGTCCAGGCAGGGGATGATACGTTTGGCTAGCATGAGATTCCTTGTCCGCCGCCAGTTCCGGCCTGGCGGCGGCTGCGCCCGCGGCGCGTTGCCTTATTGCCCGTCGCGCAGCTTGTCCGCCAGTGCCTGCGCGGCGGCAAAGTTGAGATCCCCGGAGTAGATCGCTCGGCCGCAAATGACGCCTTCGACACCTTCGCCCTCGACCGCGCAGAGGTTGTCGATGTCGGCCAGGTTGGACAGCCCGCCGCTGGCGATCACCGGAATCGACATCGATTGCGCCAGCTTGACGGTGGCATCGATATTGATCCCCTGCAGCATGCCGTCGCGGCCAATATCCGTGTAGATGATGGCCTCGACGCCGTAGTCTTCATACTTGCGTGCCAGGTCCGCCACCTCGTGGCCGGTCAGCTTGCTCCAGCCGTCGGTCGCCACCTTGCCGTCCCTGGCATCCAGGCCGACGATGATATGGCCGCCGAAGGCCGAGCAGGCGTCCTTCAGGAAACCGGGGTTTTTCACCGCGGCCGTGCCGATGATGACGTACGACAGGCCGTCATCCAGCCAGCGTTCGATGGTGTTCAGGTCGCGGATGCCGCCCCCCAGCTGCACCGGGATCTCGTCGCCGACCTCGGCGATGATGGCCTTGATGGCCTCCTCGTTGCGGGGCTTGCCCACGAACGCGCCGTTCAGGTCCACCAGGTGCAGGCGGCGGGCGCCCTGCTCCACCCAGTGCCGTGCCATGGCGGCGGGATCTTCGGAAAAGACGGTGGCCTGGTCCATGTCGCCTTGTTTGAGGCGTACACACTGACCGTCCTTCAGGTCGATGGCCGGAATGAGCAACATATGCGTGACGAGCGTGGTTGAGTGATAGAGATTGAGCGAGACCGGCGCTGCCGGTCAGGTCGGGTCGATAGTCGATCGGAAACAGGTCGGGTGACGGGTCGAGTTAGCGGTCGATGATCGGTAAAAAAACGAATCGGGTCAGGGATTCCAGTGGACGAAGTTCCGGTACAGCTGCAGGCCCAGGGCCGCGCTCTTCTCGGGGTGGAACTGCGTCGCGAAAATATTATCGCGCGCTACCGCGCTGGTAAATACGACTCCGTATTCCGTTTCACCGGCAACATGGGCCGGGTCCTGCGCCTGCACATAGTAACTGTGGACGAAATAGAACCAGCTGTCGTCCGGGATACCGTCCCACAGCGGGTGCGGCCTGGCCTGGCGAACCCGGTTCCAACCCATCTGCGGCACCTTGTAGCGCGAGCCGTCGGGCTGCGTCATGCCGTCCAGCGCAAAGCGCACCACCTGGCCGGGCATCAGGCCCAGCGCCGGCGTACGGTCCACGCCGGCCCGGCTTTCGGTGCTGAACTGGAACAGCATCTGCTCGCCCACGCACACGCCCAGCATCGGCTTGCTGGCGGCGGCCTGCACCACCGCCTCCTGCAGCCCGGACGCGCCCAGCGCCGACATGCAGTCGGGCATCGCGCCCTGGCCGGGCAGCACCACGCGGTCGGCCGAGCGGATGCCTTCGGGGGCATTCACCACGCGCACGTCCGCTTCCGGCGCCGCGGCACGCAGCGCCTGCGCCACCGAGCGCAGGTTGCCCATGCCGTAATCCACAATTGCTATGGTAGTCATGATTTCAAAACAGGCAACAATGTCTTCAGCCCGTCCACAATGAATTCCACGGCCAGCGCCGACAGGATCAGCCCCATCAGGCGCGTGCCGATATTGATGCCGGTGCGGCCGATGACCCGGGCAATCGGGTCGGCCGCGCGAAACACCAGGTACACCACCGCACCGATCACCACGCCCAGGCCGACCAGGATCAGCAACTGGTACCAGTGCTGGGTCTTGCCGGCATAGACGATCACCGTGCTGATCGAGCCCGGCCCGGTCAGCAGCGGCAGCGCCAGCGGCACCACCGCGATGCTGGACTTTACCTCGGCCTCGTCCTCTTCTTCCGGCGTGGCCTTGGTGCGGCTGGTCTGCGCGTTCAGCATGTTCATGGCCATCATGATCATGATGAGCCCGCCACCCACCTGCAGCGACGCCACCGAGATATTGAAGAACTCGATGATCTGCTGCCCCAGCAAGGCCGACACCGCCACCACGATCGCCACCGAAACCGATGCGATCTTGATGGTACGCAGCTTTTCCGCTTCCGTCTGCAGGCTGGTCAGGCTGATGAAGAACGGGATCGCCCCGATCGGGTTGATCAGCGCCAGCAGCGAAATAAACGACTTGAGCGTATCCATCGGTTGCGGGTCGCCAGCATCGCTGGCCAGGTTCAGGCTTGGAAGGTCAGCGGGCGCCGCAACCAGCCGGCACGCCTACCGTGGTGGAAAGGTCAGAGCGTACCCTTGGTCGACGGGATCGTGTTCGCCGCGCGCGGGTCCAGCTCCACCGCCATGCGCAGTGCCCGGCCAAAGGCCTTGAACACGGTCTCGCACTGATGGTGGGCATTGATGCCGCGCAGGTTGTCGATATGCAGGGTCACGCCCGCATGGTTGACGAAGCCGCGGAAGAACTCGATGGTCAGGTCCACATCGAAGCTGCCCACGCGCGCACGCGTGAACGGCACGTGGAATTCCAGGCCGGGGCGGCCGGAGAAATCGATCACCACGCGCGACAGGCATTCGTCCAGCGGCACATAGCTGTGGCCGTAGCGGGTGATGCCCTTCTTGTCGCCGATGGCTTTTGCCACGGCCTGGCCGAGCGTGATGCCCACGTCTTCCACCGTGTGGTGGTCGTCGATATGCGTGTCGCCGGTGGCTTCGACCTCCAGGTCGAACATGCCATGCCGGGCGATCTGGTCCAGCATGTGGTCAAGGAACGGCACGCCGGACGCCAGTTTCTGGCGGCCGCTGCCGTCGAGATTCAGGGAAACGCGAATTTGCGTTTCCGAAGTATTGCGGGTGACCTCTGCAACACGCATGGTGTTAATCCTGCAGCGACGCTGCGAATGCCTCAAGGAACTGCGCGTTTTCTTCGGGGGTGCTGACCGTGACGCGCAGACAATTGGCCAGCAACGGGTGCATTTTACTCACGTTCTTGATCAATACCTTGCGGGCCAGCAGCCGGTCGAACGTCTGTGCAGCATCCGGCACGCGCGCCAGCAGGAAATTGGCGGCGCTGGGGAACACCGTCACCCCCGCGTGGGCGGCCATGCCGTCGGCCACGCGGGTGCGTTCGGCGCGCAGCTGCGCGGCCTGTTCGTCCAGCACCGACACATGCTCCAGCGCGAACAGCGCTGTCGCTTCGGTCAGCACATTGACGTTGTAGGGCGGGCGCACCTTGTCGAGCTGCGACAGCCATTCCGGCGCGCCGGCCAGGTAGCCCAGCCGGATGCCGGCCAGGCCCAGCTTGGATACGGTTCGCATCACCAGCAGGTTGCCGAATTCCGTCAGGCGCGGCATCCAGCTGTGCTGCGCGAACGGCTGGTAGGCCTCGTCGACCACCACCAGGCTGTTGCAGACCTCGCCCTGGGCGGCGCGGACGATGGCCTCCATGTCGGCGGCATCGAACAGGTTGCCGGTCGGGTTGTTCGGGTAGGCCAGGTAAATGATGGCGGGCTGGTGCTCGGCCATCGCCGCCAGCATGGCGGCGCGGTCGAGCGTGAAGTCCGCGCGCAGCGGCACGCCGACGAACTGCAGGCCGGCGAACTGCGCCGACATCGCGTACATGACGAAGCCCGGCACCGGCGCCATCACCTTGGCGCCGGGCTTGGCCGCGGCCAGCGCCAGCATGCTGATGATCTCGTCCGAGCCATTGCCGAGCAACACATCCATGCCGGCGGGCACCTGCATCACGGTCTTCAGCTTCGCGCGCAGCGCTTCGCTGCTGGGCACCGGGTAGCGGTTCAGCGCAACCTCGCCCAGGCGCTCGGCCAGTTCGCGGCGCAGATCGGGCGGCAGCCGGTACGGGTTCTCCATCGCGTCAAGCTTGACCAGACCGTGCGAATCCGGCACGTGGTAGGCGCCCATGGCGCGTACGTCGTCACGGATGATGCGTTCGATCAGGGAGGGCTCTACGGCTGACATGGGAACTCCAAAGTTGGCTGCGTTATCAGGCAGCGTGGGTCAGTAGATCAACTGCGTTTGTTGAAACGATATTCCGCGCTGCGGGCGTGGGCCTGCAGGCCTTCGCCGTACGCGAGTTCGGCGGCGATCTGGCCGAGCATCTGCGCCCCGCCCTCGCTCACTTCGATCAGGCTCGAACGCTTCTGGAAGTCATAGACGCCCAGCGGCGAAGAGAAGCGCGCGGTGCGCGAGGTCGGCAGCACGTGGTTCGGGCCCGCGCAGTAATCGCCCAGCGACTCGCTGGTATAGGGGCCCAGGAAGATGGCGCCGGCGTGGCGGATCTTCTCGCTCCACTGGCGCGGGTTCTCGGCGGAGATCTCCAGGTGCTCGGGCGCGATCGCATTGGCGATCTCGCAGGCCTCTTCCATGTCGCGCACCTTGATCAGCGCGCCACGGCCGGAGATCGACGCGGCAATCACCTCGCGCCGCGGCATGGTGCCGAGCTGGCGCTGGATGCTGGCTTCGACGCGGGCGATATAGCCAGCGTCCGGGCACAGCAGGATCGACTGCGCCAGCTCGTCGTGCTCGGCCTGCGAGAACAGGTCCATCGCCACCCAGTCGGGGTCGGTGGTGCCGTCGCAGATCACCAGGATCTCGGACGGGCCGGCAATCATGTCGATACCGACGGTGCCGAACACGCGCCGCTTGGCCGCGGCCACATAGGCGTTGCCGGGGCCGACGATCTTGTCGACCTGCGGCAGCGTCGCCGTGCCGTAGGCCAGCGCGCCAATCGCCTGGGCGCCGCCGATGGTAAACACGCGGTCTACGCCGGCGATCTGCGCGGCGGCCAGCACCAGCTCATTGCGCACGCCACCCGGCGTGGGCACGACCATGATGATTTCCTTCACGCCCGCCACGCGCGCCGGGATCGCGTTCATCAGCACCGACGACGGATACGCGGCCTTGCCGCCCGGCACGTAGATGCCGACGCGGTCCAGCGGCGTCACCTTCTGGCCGAGCATGGTGCCGTCGGCCTCGGTGTATTCCCAGCTGTGGCTGCCGCATTCGATCTTCTGCTTCTCGTGGTAGGCGCGCACGCGCGCGGCGGCGGCCTCCAGCGCGGCGCGGCGCTTGGGCTCGAGGTCTTCGAGCGCGGCTTCCAGCTGCTGCTGCGACACCTCCAGCGCGCCCATCGACGACGCTTCCACGCGGTCGAAGCGCTTGGTGTATTCCAGCACCGCGGCATCCCCGCGCGCCTTCACGTCGGCCAGGATCTGCGCCGCGGCGCGATCGATGGCCTCGTCCTCGCCAGCCTCGAAGGCCAGCACCTGGCCCAGCGCCTCGGCAAAGCCAGGCTTGCTGGAATCGAGCCGGCGGATCGGCAGGTTTTCCATTTCGGTTGCGTTCATGACTACTTTCCTCTCAGTCGGCGCGGGCCTGGTGTGGCCTTACGCCAGCGCCGCCGAAGCTCGTTCGAATGCGTCGAGAATCGGCGCAAGCCGCTCGCGCTTGAGTTTGAGCGCGGCCTGGTTCACCACCAGCCGCGACGAGATCTGCACGATCTCTTCGACTTCGACCAGGTTGTTGGCGCGCAGCGTGCTGCCAGTGCTGACCAGGTCGACGATGGCATCGGACAGGCCCACCAGCGGACCCAGCTCCATCGAACCGTACAGCTTGATCAGGTCGACGTGAACGCCCTTTTTCGCAAAATGCTCGCGCGCCGTCTGCACGTACTTGGTAGCCACGGCCAGGCGCGCGCCCTGGCGCACCGCGTTGGCGTAGTCAAACCCGGCCGGCACCGCCACCGACATGCGGCAGCGCGCGATGTTCAGGTCGATCGGCGCGTACAGGCCGGCCATGCCGCTTTCCATCAGCACGTCCTTGCCGGCCACGCCGAAGTCGGCGGCGCCATATTGGACGTAGGTCGGCACGTCCGAGGCGCGCACGATCACCACGCGCACGGCCGGGTCGGAGGTCGGCAGGATCAGCTTGCGCGAGGTCTCGGGGTCCTCGGTGACGCGGATGCCGGCGGCTTCCAGGAGCGGCAGCGTCTCGGTGAAGATGCGGCCCTTGGACAGCGCCAGCGTCAGCTGGTTGGGCGATGCGTTGAAAGTGGGGCTCATCGGACTTCCTCAGGCAATGCGGCGGATCTTCGCGCCCACTGCCGACAGCTTGTCTTCCATGCGGTCGTAGCCGCGGTCCAGGTGATAGATGCGGTCGATCACGGTCTCGCCATCGGCCACCAGGCCGGCGATCACCAGGCTGGCCGAGGCGCGCAGGTCGGTCGCCATCACGTTGGCGCCCGACAGGCGCGGCACGCCGTTGACCACCGCGGTATTGCCTTCGACCGCGATGTCCGCGCCCAGGCGGTTCAGTTCCTGCACGTGCATGAAGCGGTTTTCGAAGATGGTCTCGGTCACGCGCGCGGTGCCTTCGGCCACGGCATTGAGTGCCATGAACTGGGCCTGCATGTCGGTCGGGAAGGCCGGGTACTCCGAGGTGCGGAAGCTCACGGCCTTCGCGCGCTGCGGCATCGCCAGGCGGATCCAATCGGCGCCGGTCTCGAGCTTTGCGCCGGCTTCGCGCAGCTTGTCGAGCACGGTGTCGAGGATGTCCGGCTGCACGCCGCGCAGCACCAGGTCGCCCAGCGTCGCGGCGGCGGCGCACAGGAAGGTGCCGGCCTCAATACGGTCGGCGATCACGCTGTGGCTGGCGCCATGCAGGCGCTCCACGCCCTGCACCACCAGGCGGTCGGTGCCGATGCCTTCGATCTTCGCGCCCATCTTGACCAGCAGGTGGGCCAGGTCGGTCACCTCGGGCTCGCGCGCGGCATTTTCCAGCACGGTCTCGCCTTCGGCCAGCGTGGCAGCCATCAGCAGGTTCTCGGTGCCGGTCACGGTGATCATGTCGGTGACCACGCGCGCGCCCTTCAGGCGCTTGGCGCGGGCATGGATAAAGCCGTGTTCGATGCTGATCTCGGCGCCCATCGCCTGCAGGCCCTTGATGTGCTGGTCGACCGGGCGCGCGCCGATGCCGCAGCCGCCGGGCAGCGACACGCGGGCCTCGCCGAAGCGGGCCACCAGCGGGCCCAGCACCAGGATCGAGGCGCGCATGGTCTTGACCAGCTCATACGGGGCCTCGAGCACGTTGACGTCGGCGCCGTTCAGGGTCACGCGGGCGCCATCCAACTCGGCCTGCATGCCCATCTGGCGCAGCAGCTTGAGGGTGGTGCGCACGTCCTGCAGGTTCGGCACGTTGTCCAGCGAGACGGTATCCGCCGTCAGCAGGCCCGCGCACAGGATCGGCAGGGCGGCGTTCTTGGCGCCCGACACGCGGATTTCGCCCTTCAGCGGGCCATTGCCGTGGATCTGGAATTTGTCCATGTTCTGTCGTCTGGAGCCGGGCACGCGCCCGGCGTCATGGTTCTGGGGCCGCGCGGGTGGCGCGGCGCATATTGGCGGGGCTTACTTGCCTTCGCCCGCCTGCCACTCGGCAGGCGTCAGCGTCTTCATCGACAGCGCGTGGATCTCGGCACGCATGCGGTCGCCCAGCGCGGCATAGACGCGCTGGTGGCGCTGGATCAGCCGCTTGCCTTCAAATTCGGCGCTGACGATGGTGGCAAAGAAGTGCTGGCCATCGCCCTCGACTTGCAGATGTTCGCAGGGCAGTCCTTGGGCAATGTAATCCCTGACTTGTTCCGGTGTAGGCAGCATGGGGTTCTCTTCAGCGTGATTCAGTATGGCCGGCCACAGTTCAGTGGCGCAGCTTGTATCCGGACTTCAGCAAGCGCAGCGCCAGCGCGGCCAGCACCACGAACGCCGATCCGACCACTGCCAGGCTGAACAGCGGCGACACGTCCGAGACGCCGAAGAAGCCATAGCGGAAGCCGTCGATCATGTAGAAGAACGGATTGGCATGGGACACCGCCTGCCAGAAGGCGGGCAGCGAATGGATCGAATAGAACACACCGGACAGGAAGGTCGCCGGCATGATCAGGAAGTTCTGGAACGCGGCCAGCTGGTCGAATTTCTCGGCCCAGATGCCGGCGATCAGGCCCAGCGTGCCGAGGATGCCCGCACCCAGCAGCGCAAAGACGAGGATCCAGGCCACATAGGCAAAATGCAGGTTGGCAAACCACGCCGTCACCAGCAGCACGCCCAGGCCCACGGTCAGCCCGCGGATCACCGAGGCCACCACGTAGGCGCCGAACATTTCCCAGTGCGACAAGGGCGGCAGCAGCACGAACACCAGGTTGCCGGTGATCTTGGACTGGATCAGCGATGACGAGCTGTTGGCAAACGCGTTCTGCAGCACGCTCATCATCACCAGGCCGGGCACCAGGAAGGCGGTGTAGCTGATCTGGTCATAGACCTTGACCCGGTCTTCCAGCACATGGCCGAAGATCAGCAGGTACAGCACCGCGGTCAGCACCGGCGCGGCCACGGTCTGGAAGCTGACCTTCCAGAAACGCAGCACTTCCTTGTACAGCAGGGTGCGGAAACCCACCAGGCCGCCCACGGCCATCGGCCCAAGGCCGGTGTCGTCCAGGACCTCGATATCGCTAGGCTGCTTCATGCCACGGCCTCCATCGCCGGATCGGGCAACGCACCGGGCATATGCCCCTCGCGGCGCATGATCTGCACAAATACGTCCTCGAGGTCGGCCTTGTTGATTTCCATGTTTTCGATGTCACAGCCCGCTTCGCGGCAGGCGGCCAGGATCGGTTCAACCGCCTGGTAGCCCGACAACCGCAGGCGCACCGCGCGCTCGCCGGGGTTGGCCGGCATGCGCAGCGGCTCCAGCGCCGGCGGCAGGACGCCGCGCGCAAAGGTCAGCACCAGCTGTAGCCCGGCGAACTGCGTCAGCAGGTTGCTGGTGCGGTCCAGCGTCACCACTTCGCCGAACTTGAGCATGGCGATGCGGTCGCACAGGGCCTCGGCCTCTTCCAAATAGTGCGTGGTCAGGATGATGGTGTGCCCTTCCCGGTTCAGGCGCGAGATGAACTTCCACAGCGTCTGGCGCAGTTCCACGTCCACACCGGCGGTGGGCTCGTCCAGCACGATAACCGGCGGGCGGTGCACCAGCGCCTGCGCCACCAGCACGCGCCGCTTCATGCCGCCCGAGAGCTGGCGCATATTGGCGTCGGCTTTCCCGGTCAGGTCCAGGTTGGCCATGATCTCGTCGATCCAGTCATCGTTGCGGGTCAGGCCAAAGTAGCCCGACTGCAGCCGCAGCGTCTCGCGCACCGTGAAGAACGGATCGAACACCAGCTCCTGCGGCACCACGCCCAGCATACGCCGGGCCATCCGGTAGTCGGCGACGACATCGTGACCAAGCACACTGACGCGGCCGGAATCGGCGCGGTTCAGGCCGGCGAGGATCGAGATCAGCGTGGTCTTGCCGGCGCCGTTGGGCCCGAGCAGGCCGAAGAATTCGCCGCGTTCGACGGTGAAGCTGACGCCCTTGAGCGCCTGCAGGTTGCGGTAGCGCTTGCGAACGTCGTGGATTTCAATGGCTTTCATGGCCGATTGTTTGTGGCGGGTCCGGCTTTTTCGGGGCCGGCCGCCGGGAATTGGGGAGCAACTGCGTGCCCGGACTTCCTGGCCCGGCGTGGCATGAACCGGTAACAGGCGGGGGGATGGGCGAACAACCCGGAATTATAGGGGATGCGGGGAGGGTCCCGCTTGATCCGCCCCCAGGGGCTCGGCGACCGCGCAGGGCCGTCGCCGCGGCATCGCTGGCGGCCGCCGTGCTGGCGACCGGCGATGCCGGATCAATGTCGGTGGTGGTGCCCTTGCGGCGCGGCCGCGGGGGCCAGGCCCAGCAGGCCGTCCACGCCGTACAGGCTGGCCAGTTGCGACAGCTGCGGCGGCACGCCGCGCAGCGACAGCGCCTGGCTGCGCGCGGCGGCGGCGCGGTTCCATGCCAGCAGCACGGCGACCGCAGAGGAATCCACCTGCGCCAGGCCGGAGCAGTCGATCTGCACCTCGCCCTGCGCCACGCGTGCCAGCCCGTCACGCAGCACGGCGGCGGCGTTCTGGTTGGTCAGCGAGGTGCCTAGCGAGAGCATGGATGCGTGGCCTGGGGATCGGTAGCTTGAATACGGTGGCAAAAACGACGACTCCCGCACATCGGGCGGGAGTCTGTGCCGCGAACGGCCATTGTAAAGCAGATCGGCGCGCCGTGCTGCATTGCAGCGGCGCACCGTTGGGCACGCGCCTCAGCTCTTGGCGCTGGCCAGCTGGCGGTTGCGGTCCTGCAGCGTCTTGATCACGCCTTCGACGCCCTGCTGGCCGACGATGGTGTTGAAGCTGCCCTTGTAGGCTTCGGTCAGCCAGGCGCCCAGCACGTTGATGTCATAGACCTTCCAGCCCTGGGCGGTCTTTTCCAGGCGGTAGTCCATCTGAATCGGCTCGCCCTTGTTGACGACCTGGGTGCGGATGGTGGCATCAGTATCGTCAGCCGTGCCGCGGTACGGGCGGTACTGCACGGTCTGGTCGCGGATCTGGGCGATGGCGCCGGCATAGGTGCGGATCAGCAGGGTCTTGAACTCCTCGGTGATCTGCTTCTGCTGCTCGGGCGTGGCCTTGGACCAGTTGCGGCCCATGGCGATCTGCGTGGTCTTCTGGAAGTTGGCGTTGGGGATGATCTTCTGCTCGACCAGCGCGGTGATCTTGGCGATATTGCCGGCCTGCATGTCCTTGTCGGCCTTGACGGTCGTCATCACGTCACTGACCACGGCCTTGACCAGCCCGTCCGGGGTCGCTGCGTCCTGGGTCGCCACTTGGGCGTGCGCCGTGCCTGCGAAGGCAACTACCGTAAGGAAGGGGACCAACAGTCGCTTTATCATGGATTTTCCTTCTTTATCAAAGACATTTTTCGCCGAAGGCGAACTGGCCGGGCGCCATTGGTTGGCGCGCGGCCTTGCGGTGATTGGAACATAAGCGCGGAGCGGTGGTTGCCCCCACAAGCGCCTTTTCCGCTACTTATAAACAAATTGTTTCAGCCCTCACAGGGCATTCACAGCCTGGCGCGGGCCCTGGAGCCGCCCGCGCCACGCAGAGTCAGCGGATACGAACACCCGGCACGATCCGCTGCATCGGATCCATGGGCGGTATCGGCAGGCTCTGGCTCTCAGGCTGCAGGTCGCCCGGGGGCGTCTGCGCAGGCTGCGCCGGGGTGGCGGCCGGGGCCGAGGCGTCGGCCGGCGGCGCGGCGGGTGCCGGTGCCGGTGCTGCAGGCTGCGCGGGCGTAGCGGGCGTAGCGGGCGTAGCGGGCGTAGCGGGCGTAGCGGGCGTAGCGGGCGTGGCAGGCTTTTCACCTTCGGCCCCGCCAGGGGCTTCAGGGCGCGCCGCCGGCGCCTCCGGGGCGCTGTCTGCATCCTCGTCGCCTTCCGGCGGGTTGCCGTCGTAGACCAGGTACTGGCGCCGCTGCAGGTAGGAATCGCGCATGAACGAGTACTTGTCCAGCGCCGCCTGCTCCAGCAGGTTGCTCGCGCCCAGCAGCTGCGCCCGGCCGGCGACGATGCGCACGCCGGTCAGCGAGTTGCGCAGCGATACCGGATAGAAATAGGCCGATGGATCGAAACTGCGGTCCACCAGCATGCCGCCGGTGTCACGCACCGTGCTGGGCCCGAACAGCGGCAGCACCAGGTACGGCCCGGGCGGCACGCCCCACACGCCCAGCGTCTGGCCGAAGTCTTCCTTGTACTTGGGCAGGCCGGCCGGGGTGGCGATATCGATCAGGCCACCGATCCCCAGCACGGTGTTCATGGCCACGCGCATGGTGTCCTCTGCGGCGCGGGCGGGCTTGCCCTGCAGCAGGTTGTTCGCCGCCGAGTAGACATCGCTCACATTGGAGAAGAAGTTCTCCACCGCGCGCTGCACCGGCGTGGGCATGTAGTCGGCATAGACCTGGGCCACCGGGCGCAGGATGCCCTTGTCGAAGTCCTCGTTGATCTTCGCGACTTCGCGATTGAACGGCTCCAGCGGATCTTTCGGATTGGCGGTGGGGCCCGTGGCGCAACCGGCAAGCACGGCCGCGGCAGCCACCGCGGCCAGGCCCTTGCAGAAGGATGGGGCAACACTCATTTGAGGTCCCCTGCCGGCGCCGGTGCGCTGGCACCGGCGCCGGCATCTGCAGCCTTGTTGTACAGGAACTGGCCGATCAGGTTTTCCAGCACCACCGCCGACTGCGTCATGGTGATGCGTCCGCCTTCGGCCAGCATGGCGGTGTCGCCGCCGGCTTCCAGGCCGATGTACTGCTCGCCGAGCAGTCCGGATGTCAGGATCTTGGCCGAGGTGTCCTTGGGAAACTGGTAGCGCTTCTCCAGGCTCATCTCGACGGTGGCCTGGTAGGTCTTGTCGTCGAAGCGGATCGCCGCCACGCGGCCGACCACCACGCCCGCGCTCTTGACCGGCGCGCGCGGCTTGAGCCCGCCGATATTATCAAAGCGCGCCTGCACGCTATAGGTGTCCTGGAAGGAAAAGGCGCTCATGTTCCCCGCCTTGAGGGCCAGGAACAGCACGGCGACAAAGCCCGCCGCGACGAACAGCCCCACCCAGAAATCGAGTGCATTCTTTTTCATTGGAATCTCTTTCTTCAACCCCGTAGTGTTCTTGTCGCTGTCTTGTCGTTGGTATGGCCGCGTCATTTGCTGAACATCAGCGCGGTCAGCAGGAAATCCAGCCCCAGCACGGCCAGCGACGCAATCACCACGGTACGGGTGGTCGCGCGCGCGACGCCTTCCGGCGTGGGCTTGGCCTCGAAGCCCTGGTACAGGGCAATAAACGTCACGGCAATGCCAAAGATAAAGCTCTTGATCACGCCATTGAGCACGTCGGCGCGCACATCGACTCCGCCCTGCATCTGCGACCAGAAGGCGCCGGCGTCAACGCCGATCAACTGCACGCCCACCACGTAGCCGCCCAGGATGCCGACCGCGCTGAAGATCGCCGCCAGCACCGGCATGGCGATCACGCCGGCCCAGAAGCGCGGCGCGATCACGCGCTGCAGCGGGTTCACCGCCATCATTTCCATGGCCGTCAGCTGCTCGCCCGCCTTCATCAGGCCGATCTCGGCAGTCAGCGAGGTGCCGGCGCGGCCGGCGAACAGCAGCGCGGTCACCACCGGGCCCAGTTCGCGCACCAGCGACAACGCCACCAGCAGCCCGAGTGCCTGCTCGGACCCGTAGCGGTTCAGCGTGTAGTAGCCCTGCAGGCCAAGCACGAAGCCCACGAACAGGCCCGACACCGCGATGATCACCAGCGACAGGTTGCCGACAAAGAAGACCTGGTCGGTCACCAGCCGGAAGCGGCGCAGCAGCGTCGGGGACAGGCCCAGCAGCGTCAGGAACATGCGCGTGGCATGGCCCAGCCCCGACAGGCTGCGGCGCACGGCCGCGCCGATGGGGGTAAAGAAGTCCGTCACCGCGCACCTCCGGCGAAATCCTCGGCCAGCGAAGGTCCGGCGTAGTGGAACGGCACCGGGCCGTCGGCCTCGGCATGGACGAACTGGTGCACGAACGGGTCGGTGGAGGCGCGCAGCGCCTCAGGCTCGCCCTGCGCGACGATGCGGCCGTCGGCAATGAAATAGACGTAGTCGGCGATCTGGAAGGTCTCGTGCACGTCGTGCGAGACGATGATCGTGGTGGCGCCCAGCGCGTCGTTCAGGCTGCGGATCAGCCGCGCGGTCAGCCCGAGCGAGATCGGGTCCAGCCCGGCGAAGGGCTCGTCATACATCAGCAGCGCCGGATCCAGCGCGATCGCGCGAGCCAGCGCCACGCGCCGCGCCATGCCGCCCGAGATCTGCGACGGCAGCAGGTCGCGCGCGCCGCGCAGGCCGACCGCGTTGAGCTTCATCAGCACCAGGTCGCGGATCATCGAGTCGGGCAGGTCGGTGTGCTCGCGCAGCGGGAACGCCACATTGTCGAACACCGACAGGTCGGTAAACAGCGCGCCGAACTGGAACAGCATGCCCATCTGGCGGCGCACCTCGTACAGGCCGCGGGTATCCAGCGTGTGGATATCGGTGCCGGCAAAGCTGACCGTGCCCGCCTGCGGGCGGATCTGGCCGCCGATCAGCCGCAGCACCGTCGTTTTGCCGCAACCCGAGCCGCCCATCACCGCAATCACCTTGCCGCGCGGGAAATGCATGGTCAGGCCGGACAGGATCGGCTTGCCGTGGTCCGCATAGGCGAAGTCCACCGCAGTCAGTTCGACGAGGTTTTGAGCAGAATCGGTCACGTGGGCACCGGTCAGGACAGGCGCGCATTATAAGGTGTACTACCTAGCCCTGCTGGCGCCCGTGTGCCCCGCGCCACATGCCCCCTCTCTCAGACTTGCCCTAGCCTCCCAAACCGGTCCACCCCTTTGCTGCTCAAGGCTCCTGTGTCGGCGCAACGTCCTTCAGGATCACCTGCCATTGGATCGATTCCGAGCGGATCGCGGTGGCGAACGCCTCCGGCGAGTCGCGCAGCGGCGTGACCCCCGCTGCCTGCAGGCGCGAACGCACCTCGCGCTCGGACATGACGGCGTCGAGCTCGACCGCCAGCCTGGCGACGATCGCGCGCGGCGTCTTGGCTGGCGCCATCACGCCAAACCAGGCGGCCGCGGCATAGCCTTCCAGCCCCGATTCCTGCAGGGTCGGCACCAGCGGCGCCAGCGGCGAGCGGGCCACGCCCGTCACCCCGACCAGGCGCAACCCGCCGCTCCTGACCTGGCCCTGGACCGCGGCAAACGAACAGAAACAGGCACTGATGCGGCCGGCCAGCATTTCCTGGACCACGGCGGCTTCGCCCTTGGCGGTGACCAGCGGCACGCCGCTGCGGATGCCGCGCACGGCGTACTCGGCGTACAGGTGGGAGGGGCTGCCCGATTGGCCGTAGCCATAGCTGTAGGAGCCGGGATTCGACTTCACCGCGGTCATCCATTGCTCGGGCGTGCGCATGGGCAGCCTGGCATCGATCACCAGGAACAGCGGCGTGGTGGCCACGCGCGCCACCGGCGTGAAATCGCGCACGACGTCGTACGGCACCGGCTCCAGTCCGGGCTGGATCAGCATATTGGCCTGGTGCAACAACAGGGTGTGGCCATCGGAGCTGGCCTTGGCGACCACGTCGCCGGCAATGGTGCCGGCGGCGCCGGGCCGGTTGTCGACCTCCACCGGCACGCCCAGCCGGGCGGAAAGACGCTCGGCCAGCATGCGCGCCACCGCATCGGCAACGCCGCCGGCCGGGAACGGCACGATCAGACGCATCGGGCGGTCGGGGAACGACATGCTGCGGGCGAGCTGCTGGGTCCCGGCATGCGCCGGCATGGCTGGCACCGCCAGCGCCAGCGTGGCACACCCCAGGGCATACAGGCACAGGAAAGGCTGGAGCCAGCGCCGGACTGGGCCCATTGGGGGGCGCGGCGCCAACTTTGCTTTACCTCGCCAAAGCCGCGACAACTTGCGCACTTCGGGCATCAATTTCCTCCGGCCGGTCTCCTGAGGAGGCGGCAAGCTGGTTCTGGGGAAAAAGGATTTGCGAGGCAGTTTTCCGTTAGTTGTTTTTGAAAATTGTAAGGACATTACCCAGGCCACCACAGACACGTAAACCATAGCCGGGAGAACCCTGAAGGCCCCGCCAGGCCTTGCCAAACGCGCCATGGCGGCCAGGGCGCACGGACCTCGCCGGCTATAATCGGCCGATGACGATTTACACCCTGCGGCCCATGGTCACCACCGACCTGCCGGCCGTGCTGGCGGTGCAAGCCAGCTGCTATACCGAAGTCCTGCTGGAGAGCCAGGCAGCGCTGGCAAGCCGGCTGGCGCTGTCCCCCGCCACCTGCTGGGTCGCGGACGATCCCGGGCATCCCGGCGCGCTCGCCGCCTACCTCTTTACCCACGCCTGGCCCGAAGCCACCCTGCCGCCGCTGGACGGCGTGCTCGACGATGGCTGGCGTCATGGCGCCGGGCCGGATGCCCCTACCTGGTTCGTGCACGACATGGCGGTGGCGCCCGCCGGACGCGGCGCCGGCCTGGCGCCGCGCCTGTACGCGGCGGCACTGGCGGCCGCGCGCGCGGCGGGGCTGCGGCATTCGCGGCTGATCGCGGTGCAGTCGGCCGCGCCGTGGTGGCGCAGGCTCGGGTACGCCCCGGTGGCGGCGCACACAGCCGCCGCCCATGCGGCCAAGCTGGCCAGCTACGGCGCCAGCGCGATGCTGATGGAGCGCACGCTGGCCGACTGAGCGCTCCATCAGCACACTGGCGCCAGGACGACAAAAAGCCCGCCGGCTTGCGCCAGGCGGGCTTTTTGTTCTTGCCGGGGTGAATCAGCGCGGCAGTTCGGTGTGGCCCATCAGGAAGGCATCGACCGAACGCGCAGCCTGGCGGCCTTCGCGGATCGCCCACACCACCAGCGACTGGCCGCGGCGCACATCGCCGGCGGCGAACACCTTGGGCACGTTGGTGTGGTAAGCACGTTCGCCCTCGGTCGAGGCCTTGGCGTTCTTGCGCGCATCGGTATCCACGCCAAACGCTTCCAGCATCGAGCCCACCGGGTTGGTGAAGCCCATCGCCAGCAGCACCAGGTCGGCCGGCAGGATGAACTCGCTGCCTTCGACTTCCTGCATGCGGCCATCCTTCCATTCGACGCGGCAGGCCTTCAGAGCGGTGACCTTGCCGTTCTCGCCGATGAATTCCTTGGTCGCGACCGACCAGTCGCGCTCGCAGCCTTCATCGTGCGACGACGAGGTGCGCAGCTTGATCGGCCAGTACGGCCACACCAGCGGCTTGTCCTCTTCTTCCGGCGGCTGCGGCAGCAGTTCAAACTGCGTCACCGAGGTGGCGCCATGGCGGTTGGACGTACCCACGCAGTCGGAGCCGGTATCGCCGCCACCGATCACGATCACGTTCTTGCCTTCGGCGCGGATCTCGTTTTCGCCGTCGCCGGCCACTTCCTTGTTCTGCGGGATCAGGAATTCCAGCGCGAAGTGGATGCCGGCCAGGTCGCGGCCCGGCACCGGCAGGTCGCGCGGCACTTCCGAGCCGCCCGCCAGCACCACGGCGTCAAACTGGTCCATCAGGGCCTGGGCCGAGATGGTTTCACGGGCGTAGTTCTTGATCCCGGCCGGCAGTTCGCCGTCGGTCACCATTACGCCGGCGCGGAAGGTCACGCCTTCGGCCTGCATCTGCTCGATGCGGCGGTCGATCAGCGTCTTCTCCATCTTGAAGTCGGGGATGCCGTAGCGCAGCAGGCCGCCGATGCGGTCGTTCTTCTCGAACACGGTCACGTCATGGCCGGCGCGTGCCAGCTGCTGCGCGACAGCCAAGCCGGCGGGGCCGGAGCCGACCACAGCCACGGTCTTGCCGGTCTTGTGGCGCGGCAGCTGCGGCTTGACCCAGCCCTCTTCCCAGGCCTTGTCGATGATGGCGTGCTCGATCGACTTGATGCCCACCGGCAGTTCATTGATACCCAGCGTGCAGGCGGCCTCGCACGGTGCGGGGCAGATGCGGCCGGTGAACTCGGGGAAGTTGTTGGTCTGGTGCAGCACCTCGATCGCCGACTTCCAGTCCTGGCGGTACACCAGGTCGTTGAAGTCGGGAATGATGTTGTTGACCGGGCAGCCGTTGTTGCAGAACGGGATGCCGCAGTCCATGCAGCGCGCACCCTGGATCTTCGCTTCGCTGTCGGACAGCGCGAACACGAATTCCTTGTAGTGCTTCACGCGCTTGACTACCGCTTCGTAGCCTTCGTTCTGGCGCGGAAATTCGAGAAAGCCAGTCGCCTTACCCATGTTGCGTCCTTGGTCATGCTGCGCGGGACCGGCGGCGTCGCCGGCCCTGCGGTGGGGTCAGAATCTTGTCAGGACCGCGGCGGCTGCCGCGGCCCCTCTGCGTCGTTGCGTTGCGCTCGCTCAGGCCGCGATGGCTTCGCGGTCGCTGTCGCGGGCGGCCTGTTCCTTGGCGTACATCTCGCCCAGCGCGCGCTTGTACTCGGTCGGGAAGACCTTGACGAACTTGCGGCGTGCCGTGGTCCAGTCAGCCAGCAGCGCCTTGGCGCGCTCGGAACCGGTGTAGCGGAAGTGCTGCTCGATCAAGTTGCGCAGGATGACTTCATCCAGCACGCGCTTGCCGTCGACCTTGTGCCACGAAGCCTGGGGCTGGCCCTTCTCCTGGTCGGCCGAGGCCAGCACCGCTTCCAGCGCCACCATCGAGGTGTTGCAGCGCTTGTCGAACAGGCCGTCCTCGTCATAGACGTAGGCCACGCCGCCCGACATGCCGGCCGCGAAGTTGCGGCCCGTGCCGCCCAGCACCACCACCGTGCCGCCGGTCATGTACTCGCAACCGTGGTCGCCGGTGCCTTCCACCACGGCAACCGCGCCGGAGTTGCGCACCGCGAAGCGCTCGCCGGCCACGCCATTGAAGAACGCTTCACCGGCGATGGCACCGTACAGTACGGTGTTGCCGACGATGATGTTGCGGGTCGGGTCGCCGCGGAACTCGTGCGGGGCGCGCACGATCACGCGGCCGCCCGACAGGCCCTTGCCGACGTAGTCGTTGCCGTCGCCCACCAGGTCCAGCGTGATGCCATGCGCCAGGAACGCGCCGAACGACTGGCCGGCGGTGCCTTGCAGCTGGATGTGGATGGTGTCGTCAGGCAGGCCTTCGTGGCCATGCTGCTTGGCGACCACGCCGGACAGCATCGCGCCGACGGTACGGTTGACGTTCTTCACCGGCTGGATGAAGGAGACGCGCTCGCCCTTCTCGATCGCCGGACGCGCCTTGGCGATAAGCACGTGGTCCAGCGCCTTGCCGGCTTCCGCCGACAGGCCGTGGTCCTGCACATCGGTGTGGTACAGCGGCACGTCCGCGCCCAGCGACACCTGGTGGAAGATGCGGCTGAAGTCCAGGCCGCGTGCCTTCCAGTGCTCAATGCCCGGCTTGGTGTCGAGCAGGTCGGCGCGGCCGATCAGCTCGTCGAACTTGCGGATGCCCAGCTGGGCCATGATCTCGCGGGCCTCTTCTGCAACGAAGAAGAAGAAGTTGACCACGTGTTCCGGCTTGCCCTGGAACTTCTTGCGCAGCTGCGGATCCTGCGTGGCCACGCCCACCGGGCAGGTGTTCAGGTGGCACTTGCGCATCATGATGCAGCCTTCCGCAACCAGCGGCGCAGTGGCGAAGCCGAATTCATCAGCGCCCAGCAGCGCGCCGATGACGACGTCGCGGCCGGTCTTCATCTGGCCGTCCGCCTGCACTCGGATGCGGTTGCGCAGGCCGTTGAGCAGCAGGGTCTGCTGCGTTTCGGCCAGGCCCAGCTCCCACGGCGTACCGGCGTGCTTGATCGACGACCACGGCGAGGCGCCGGTGCCGCCGTCATGGCCGGCGATCACCACGTGGTCGGCCTTGGCCTTGGACACGCCCGCGGCCACAGTGCCGACGCCCACTTCGGACACCAGCTTGACCGAGATATCCGACGACGGGTTGACGTTCTTCAGGTCGTGGATCAGCTGTGCCAGATCCTCGATCGAGTAGATGTCATGGTGCGGGGGCGGCGAGATCAGGCCCACGCCCGGCACCGAGTAACGCAGCTTGCCGATGTAGTCCGAGACCTTGTGGCCGGGCAGCTGACCGCCTTCGCCGGGCTTCGCGCCCTGCGCCATCTTGATCTGGATCTGGTCGGCCGAAGCCAGGTATTCGGCGGTCACGCCGAAACGGCCCGACGCCACCTGCTTGATCTTGGAGCGCAGCGAATCGCCGTCGCGCAGTTCCAGGTCGTTCTCGATCACGCCGTCGCCCAGCAGGCCCTTGAGGGTATCGCCCTGCTTGATGGGAATGCCGCGCAGCTCGTTGCGGTAGCGCTTCTCGTCCTCGCCGCCTTCGCCGGTGTTCGACTTGCCGCCGATGCGGTTCATCGCCAGCGCCAGCGTGGTGTGGGCTTCGGTCGAGATCGAGCCGAGCGACATCGCACCCGTGGCGAAGCGCTTGACGATCTCCTTGGCCGATTCCACTTCTTCCAGCGGAATCGCCTTGGCCGGATCGACCTTGAACTCGAACAGACCGCGCAGCGTCATGTGGCGCTTGCTCTGGTCGTTGATGATGTTGGCGTATTCCTTGTACGTCTGGTAGGCGCCCTTGCCGTCGTCGGCGCGCACCGAGTGCTGCAGCTTGGCGACCGAGTCCGGGGTCCACATATGCTCTTCGCCGCGGATGCGGAAGGCGTATTCGCCGCCGGCGTCCAGCATGCTTTCCAGCACCGGGTTGTCGCCAAAGGCGTCGCGGTGCAGGCGCAGGGCTTCCTCGGCCACCTCGAAGATGCCGATGCCCTCGACGTTCGACGGGGTGCCATGGAAGTACTTCTGCACCAGTTCGCGCGACAGGCCGATGGCTTCGAAGATCTGCGCGCCGGTGTACGACATGTACGTGGAGATGCCCATCTTGGACATCACCTTGAACAGGCCCTTGCCGATCGCCTTGACGAAGTTCTTGACGGCCTTCTCGGGCGACAGGTCGCCGGACAGGCCCTGAGCCATTTCGGCCAGCGTTTCCATCGCCAGGTACGGATGCACGGCTTCGGCGCCATAGCCGGCCAGCAGCGCGAAGTGGTGCACTTCACGGGCGGTGCCGGTTTCGACCACCAGGCCGGTGGACGTGCGCAGGCCCTTCTCCACCAGGTGGTGGTGGATGGCGGACGTGGCCAGCAGCGCGGGAATCGCGACATGCTCGGCATCCACGCGGCGGTCCGACACGATCAGGATGTTGAAGCCCGAACGCACCGCATCCACGGCTTCGGCGCACAGCGAGGCCAGGCGGGCTTCAATGCCTTCCTTGCCCCAGGTCTTTGGGTAGCAGATGTTCAGCTCGTATGAACGGAACTTGCCGCCGGTGTAGTGCTCGATGTTGCGGATCTTGGCGATGTCCTTGAAGTCCAGCACCGGCTGGGACACTTCGAGGCGCATCGGCGGGTTGATGTTGTTCAGCTCCAGCAGGTTCGGCTTCGGCCCGATGAACGACACCAGCGACATCACCATGTTCTCGCGGATCGGGTCGATCGGCGGGTTGGTCACCTGGGCGAACAGCTGCTTGAAGTAGTGGTACAGCGTCTTGTTCTTGGACGACAGCACCGCCAGCGGGCTGTCATTGCCCATCGAGCCGGTGGCTTCTTCACCTGCCAGCGCCATCGGCGCCATCAGGAACTTGACGTCTTCCTGGGTGTAGCCGAAGGCCTGCTGGCGGTCCAGCAGCTTGGCCACCGGCTTCTTCTCGGCGGCAACGTCTTCCGGCTTGGCGTCGAGCTCGTCGAGCTTGATGCGCACGGCGTCGATCCAGCTCTTGTACGGCTTGGCGTTGGCCAGGTTGTCCTTGAGTTCCTTGTCGTCGATGATGCGGCCCTGTTCCATGTCGATCAGGAACATCTTGCCCGGCTGCAGGCGCCACTTCTCAACGATGCGCGACTCCGGGAACGGCAGCACGCCGGCTTCCGAGGCCAGCACCACGATGTCGTCCTCGGTCACGTAGAAACGTGCCGGGCGCAGGCCGTTGCGGTCCAGCGTGGCGCCGATCTGGCGGCCATCGGTGAAGCAGATCGCGGCCGGGCCGTCCCACGGCTCCATCATGGCGGCGTGGTACTCGTAGAAGGCGCGACGGTTGTCGTCCATCAGCGTGTGCTGTTCCCAGGCTTCCGGGATCATCATCATCATCGCGTGGACGAGCGGGTAGCCGGCCATCGTCAGCAGTTCGAGGCAGTTGTCGAACGATGCGGTGTCGGACTGGCCCGGGTAGATCAGCGGCCACAGCTTGGGCAGGTCGTCGCCCAGCACCGGCGACGAGATCGCGCCGGTACGTGCGTTGATCCAGTTGACGTTGCCCTTGACCGTGTTGATTTCGCCGTTGTGGGCGACCATGCGGTACGGGTGGGCCAGTTCCCAGGCCGGGAAGGTGTTGGTCGAGAAGCGCTGGTGCACCAGGGCCAGGGCCGAGACGGCGCGCTGGTCCAGCAGGTCCAGGTAGTACTCGCCGACCTGGTTGGCCAGCAGCAGGCCCTTGTACACCACGGTACGGGCCGACATCGACGGCACGAAGTATTCCTTGCCGTGCTTGAGCTTGAGCGCCTGGATGGCGTGGCTGGCGGTCTTGCGGATAACGTAGAGCTTACGTTCCAGCGCGTCCGTGGTCATGATGTCGCGGCCGCGCCCGATGAAGATCTGGCGGATCACCGGCTCGGTGGTGCGCACCGTCGGCGACATCGGCATCTTGGCGTCGACCGGCACGTCGCGCCAGCCCAGCACGACCTGGCCTTCCAGGCGGACCGTGCGCTCCAGTTCCTGCTCGCAGGCCAGGCGCGAGGCGTGTTCCTTCGGCAGGAAGATCATGCCCACGCCGTATTCGCCGGCGGGCGGCAGGCTCACGCCCTGCGCGGCCATTTCGTCGCGGTAGAACTGGTCCGGGATCTGGATCAGGATACCGGCACCGTCGCCCATCAGCGCATCGGCGCCGACCGCACCCCGGTGGTCCAGGTTCTCCAGGATCTTCAGGCCCTGCGAGATGATCTCGTGGGACTTCTTGCCCTTGATGTGCGCGACCATGCCGACGCCGCAGGCGTCATGCTCGTTGCTGGGATCGTACATGCCCTGCGCTTGCGGGCGCAGGTCAATGGCGTGGGAAGACTCGCTGGTCTGCGCTTGGGCCGAAAGATTTTTCGTTTGGTCCACGGGCTGAATTCCGGTGAAGGCTGCGCGAACTGGCTGGGCGTACCGGAACGGGGACCGCGCGCTTTCTCGTTTTCTTTATTCCTCCACCCAAACCGGAAACCGGCGGGACGGAAAATGGGGACGAAGCTGTCAGCGGGCCGCAGCGGCGTACACGAGCGTGACGCGCCGCACAATGACTGTGGGTGGAGCAACTATATGGGAATCGCGTTCGTCTCGCAAAATTTTTAAATGGGGTCAGATCACATTAAGTTACGCACCATTTCCGTGATCCATTTAAATAGGGACATATTAATTTTGCGGCGATTCTGACTCATTCGATGATGCGGCTTGCACCTTTTTGGGGCGTCCTTTCGGCAACGGCTGCACGCGCCGCGTTGCATGCCGCTCCAATTGGGCCAGGAACGCTTCGTCGCCAAGCGGCCAGCCGCTATGGGCATGGCCGCGCAGTGTCTCCAGAGTTTTGCCCGACAGGCCCTCGGCGGTCAGCATCCGGTAGTTCGACTGCCGCTCGAACGGCGTATTGCCCAGCTCCCAGTACGCGGAGTGGTCGCTCACAAACGGGCTGGCCTCGATGCCGGCGTGATGGTGGTAACTGCTCCAGCGATCGGCCTCGGGGGTGGTCACCTCGCCCGCGCGCAGCGCGTTACCCTCGACATAGAGCATCGCCGGCAGCATCCACCGGGCGGGGTCGAACACCGCGGAACGGAAGCGCCCTTCCCACAGCGTGCCGGTGCGGCTGGCCACCCGGTTGAAGTAGCGCGCATAGCGCCGCCCCACCGCCTGCATGGTCAGGCTCAGCGAGTCTGCCTCCTTGGGCGTGGCCACCAGGTGCACGTGGTTGGGCCGCAGCGCGTAGGCGTGGATGGCAAGGTCATGCTCGCGCGCGGCCATGCGCAGGCAGTCGAGGTAGTGCAGGTAGTCGTCCGGCCCCAGGAACACGGGCTGGCGGTTGTTGCCGCGCTGCAACACCAGGGCGGGAAGACCGGCGGGGGAAAAGCGGGGAAGGCGTGCCATGACAGGTCATGCGAGCATTGATGCCCGCATGATAGCCTGATCCGTCCCCACTTATGCGGCAGGCTGGCGCGCCGATCGGAGGGCCAGCCCGAACGCGGCCGTCAGTTGCCTTCGCTGACGGCGAAGATGCGGCGGTGCTCGCGGATCGCGTAGCGGTCGGTCATGCCCGCGATGTAGTGGGCAATCAGCCGCGACTGGTCGCCCCCATGGCTGGCCTGGTACTGCGGCGGCAGCAGGCGCGGGTCGGACATGAAGGCCTGGAACAGGTCACCGACAATGCGCTGCGCCTTGGCCGACATGCGCATCACCAGATAGTGCCGGTACAGGTGCCGGAACAGGAAGCGCTTGAGTTCGGCCGCTTCTTCATGCATCTGCGGGCTGAAGCCGACCAGCGGGCCGGCGGCGCGCACCGCGTCGATATTGCGCGGGTTGGCCGCGGCGATATTGCGGCTGGTGGTCTCGATCAGGTCGACGATCAGCGTATTGATCATGCGCCGGACCGTCTCGTTGATGGCGCGCCGGCCGTTGACGGCGGGGAAGACAGCGGCCACCTCGGCGCGGTGGCGGGCCCACATCGGCACCTCGTCCAGCTGCTCCAGCGTCAGCAGCCCCGAGCGCAGGCCGTCGTCGATATCGTGGTTGTTGTAGGCGATCTCGTCGGCCAAGTTGGCCAGCTGCGCCTCCAGCGACGGCTGCGTGCCCTCCAGGAAGCGCCGGCCCAGCTCGCCCAGCGCCGAGGCATTGACCCGCGAGCAATGCTTGAGGATGCCCTCGCGCGTCTCGAAGGTCAGGTTCAGCCCGTTGAAGCCGCCGTAGCGCTCTTCCAGCTCGTCCACCACCAGCAGGCTCTGCAGGTTGTGCTCGAAGCCGCCATGGTTCTTCATGCAGGTATTGAGCGCATCCTGCCCAGCGTGGCCGAAGGGGGTGTGCCCCAGGTCGTGCGCCAGCGAGATCGCCTCGACCAGGTCTTCATTGAGGCGCAGGTTGCGCGCGATCGAGCGGGCGATTTGCGCCACCTCCAGGCTGTGGGTCAGCCGGGTGCGGAACAGGTCCCCTTCATGGTTGACGAAGACCTGGGTCTTGTACTCGAGCCGCCGGAACGCCGTGCTGTGGATGACCCGGTCGCGGTCGCGCTGGAATTCGCTGCGCGACAGCGATGCGGGTTCGGCATGCACCCGCCCGCGCGTCTGCGCAGAGCGGGCGGCGTAAGGGGCGAGATGGCTTTCAAAGTCGGTCATGCGGCGCGTCCGGTGGCTGGGGCGGGGTGGCGAGGCATAACCGATCGGTCAGGCGACCGGGGCCTCGGTGGGAGGTTTGAGCACGGCGTGCGCGAGCGTGGCGCGCAGGTCAGCGTCCGGCACGGTGGTGATGAACGCTTCGCCGAGCTGCTTCAGCAGGATGAACTTGATGCTGCCCGCCTCGGCCTTCTTGTCGACCTTCATCAATTCGATATAGCGGTCGGCACCGAGTTCCGGCGCCACCACGGGCAGGTTGGCGGCCTGCGTCAGCTCGCGGATGCGGGCGCGGGTTTCAGTGTCGATAAAGCCCAGCCGGTGCGACAGGTCGGCGGCCATCACCATGCCGCAGCCGACGGCCTCGCCGTGCAGCCAGGCGCCGTAGCCCATGCCGGCCTCGATCGCATGGCCGAAGGTGTGGCCGAAATTGAGGATGGCGCGCAGGCCGCCCTCGCGCTCGTCCTGGGCCACTACGCCGGCCTTGATCTCGCAGGAGCGCTGCACGGCGAGCGCCATCAGGTCCGGGTCGCAGGCATTCAGCGGCTTGATGTTGCGCTCGATCCAACCGAAGTACTCGGCATCGGCGATCGCGCCGTGCTTGATGACCTCGGCCATGCCGGCGGCCAGCTCGCGCGGGGGCAGCGTGCGCAGCGTGTCGATGTCGGCGATCACCGCGTTGGGCTGGTGGAACGCGCCGATCATGTTCTTGCCCAGCGGGTGGTTGATGCCGGTCTTGCCGCCCACCGACGAATCCACCTGCGCCAGCAGCGTGGTCGGCATCTGGATAAAGGGCACGCCGCGCATGTAGCAGGCGGCGGCAAACCCGGTCATGTCGCCCACCACGCCGCCGCCCAGCGCGACCAGCGTGGTCTTGCGGTCGGCGCCGGCCTGCAGCAGCGCGTCGAAGATCCGGTTCAGCGTTTCCCAGTGCTTGAAGGCTTCGCCGTCGGGCAGCGTCACGGTGCGCACGGTCTTGCCGAGCGCGGCCAGCGCAGCCTCGACGCGCGCCGCGTAGAGCGGGCCGACGGTTTCGTTGGTGACGATGACGGCGTGCTGGCCGCGCACATGCGGGCGCAGCAGTTCGGCGTTGTCCAGCAGGCCGGTACCGATATGGATGGGGTAGCTGCGCTCGCCCAGGTCGACTTCAAGCGTAATCATGGATTGGGGTCCTGCGCCGGCGGCTCCGACGCTTCCTGCGGCGCGGAGGCCGGCTGCGGGGGATCGATCGGGAAACCGGCCATTTCAAGTTGCATCAACACCATATTAGCAAGCTGCGCCACCGAGGGCTTGCCGGTTTCGATGATGAAGTCCGCGACCTCGCGGTAAAGCGGGTCGCGCTCGGCATAGAGCGCCTCGAGCTTGCCCTTGGGGTCCTCGGTCTGCAGCAGCGGGCGGTTGCGGTCGTGGCGGGTGCGCAGCCACAGGTCGTGCGGGCTGGCGCGCAGGTATACGACCGTGCCGCGGGCCTTCAGCACCTCGCGGTTCTCGGCGCGCAGCACGGCGCCGCCGCCGGTGGCCAGCACGATGCCCTGGCGCGCGGCCAGCTCGCGGATCATTGCGGCCTCGCGGTCGCGGAAGCCGGCTTCGCCCTCGACTTCGAAGATCACCGGGATGCGCACACCGCAGTGCGCTTCCAGTTCATGGTCGGAATCGAAAAACGGATAGTGCAGGCGCCGCGCCACCGTGCGGCCAACGGTGGTCTTGCCGGCGCCCATCAGGCCGACGAAAAAGAGGTTGGGTCGATCGGATTCCGGTCGCTCGGAGTCGGATCGATCGGCGTCGCGCCGATCCTGGGCCTGGCGCTGTGCCGCCGGGCCTGTCGCTGAGGCTGTCACTGGACTGTCGTTCGGGAGCGTGGCATGTGGGCCGTCCTCCCCGGTTGGGAACTGCATCATCTTCTTATGTTGTGGCGCGGCCGGCAAGTGGCGAATGCGGCATGGCCCACATGGCTGGCTCGTCCCAGGGCCGCCTCCGGGCCTCCCGCGACGCGCAAAAAAAGGCCGCATCCCTCGATGCGGCCTGCCAGTCTACTGTATCCGGCGCCTCCGGACGCCATGTCCCTACCTGAGCGACACGCTCTCGTTCAGGATGCGCGGGGTCAGGAACACCAGCAGCTCGGTGCGGTTGCGCACCTTGGCGTTGCTCTTGAACAGGTTGCCCAGCACCGGGATATCGCCCAGCAGCGGCACCTTGTCGGTGTCGTTGGACTCGGTCTGGGTGTAGATGCCGCCGATCACCACCGTGCCGCCGTTCTCCACCAGCACCTGGGTCTGCACGTGCTTGGTGTCGATGGCAAAGCCCGAGGTGGTCTGGATGCCCACGCTGTCCTTGTTCACGTCCACATCGAGCAGCACATTGCCTTCGGGCGTGATCTGCGGCGTCACTTCCAGCTTCAGGTTGGCCTTGCGGAACTGCACCGAGGTCGCGCCACTGGAGGTCGCCGCCTGGTACGGCAGCTCGGTACCCTGCTCGATCAGCGCCTTGATGTTGTTGGCCGTGACCACGCGCGGGCTGGAGATGATCTTGCCCTTGCCGTCCGCTTCCAGTGCCGACAGCTCCAGCGCCAGGAAACGCGTGGCGGCGCTGTTGAACAGGCTCACCGCGATATTGGCCGGGTTGGTGCCGTTGATGGCGCCTGCCGGCAGGCTCAGGAACGGGCCGTTGTCCGAGGTGGAGCCCGGCAGCACGTTGTTGTAGGTGTTGCCGACCTTGGCGTTGTTGTACTGCCCGGCAAAGCCCAGCTTCACGCCCAGGTTGCGGCTGAAGGTATCGGTGGCCTCGACGATACGCGCCTCGATGATCACCTGGCGCACCGGGATGTCGATCTTGCCGATGAAGTTCTGCACCTCCTCCAGCTTGGTGGCGATATCCGAGACGAAGAGCTGGTTGGTGCGCGCATCGGCCGTCAGCGAACCGCGCTTGGACAGCATGCGCGTGCTGGCGCCCGCCGCCCCTGCCACGCCAATGGGCGCCGCCGCAGCAGCACCGCCGCCCGCCCCCAGGCCCAGCAGCATCTTGCGCACGTCTTCGGCACGCTGGTAGTTGAGCTGGAACACCTGGCTGCGGATCGGCTCCAGGTCACTGATCTGCTGCTGCGACTCCAGCTCCAGCTTCTCCTTGGTCTGCAGCTCCGCCTTGGGCGCTACCCACAGCACATTGCCGTTGCGGCGCGAGGCCAGGCCCTTGGCATCCATCACGATCTGCAGCGCCTGGTCCCACGGCACGTCCTTCAGGCGCAACGTGATGTTGCCCTGCACGCTTTCGCTGGTGATGATGTTCAGGTTGGTGAAATCGGCGAACACCTGCAGCAGCGAGCGGATGTCGATGTTCTGGAAGTTCAGCGACAGGCGCTCGCCGCGGTAGCCCGGGCCACTGATCAGCTTGGTCGGGTCTTCCTTGACCGGGCGCACCTCTACCACGAACTGGGTATCGGTCTGGTACGAGCTGTATTCCCAGTTGCCGCGCGGCTCGATCGTCAGGCGCGCGTTGCCGTTGGCGTCCGAGGCATGCATGCCCTGCACCGGCGTGCCGAAGTCGCTGACGTCGAAGCGACGCCGCAGGTTGTCTGGCAGCGTGGTGCCGAGGAAATCGACCACGACGTTCTTGCCCTGCTGCGCGATATTGATGCCCGAATCGCGCGAGGACAGGTCCACCACCACGCGCCCGGCGCCATCGGCACCGCGGCGGAAGTCGACATTGCGCACCGACGGCCGCGCCGCAGCGGCTGCAGGCGTCGCCGTCGCCGCCGGCGCAAACGTGGGCGCGGCGTTTTTGAGCGCCGGCGCCACGTTATCCAGCGCCACCACGAAGTAGTTGCCGCGCTGGTCGGTGCGATAGGTGGCGTTGCGCGTGAGGTCGAGGATCACGCGGGTACGGTCGCCGATCTGCACCACGTTGGCGGACTTGACCAGCTTGCCGCCGTAGTCGTACTGCGCGCGCCGGTTGGCAAAGCCGGTATCGAAGAAATCGATCGCGAGCCGTGCCGGGTTCTGCGTGGTGAAATCCGCCGGCTTCTGCGCCAGCGGCCGTTCGAGCTCGATCGTGAACACGGTCTGCTCCCCGACCATGCTGACGTCAACCGCCTTGATCCGGTTGCTCTGTGCCAGCGCGGCCGGCGCGGCAATCACCAGCAACAGCGCCAGCGCCATCGTTGTCTTTGCGGCGCCCGCAAGCGCACGGTACCAGCGCGTAAGGGTCATGCCGCCACCTCCAGCTTCAGGCTGGTCATTTTCTCTTTCCACTCTGATACCCCCTCCCGGACCAATTCGCGCAGCACGATCTCCTGATCGGTGATGCGGACCACCCGGCCATAGCTCTGGCCGAGATACTGACCCACCTTGACATGGTGGATCTTGTTATCAACCCGCACGATGCCGAAGGTCTCCCCGTGCTTCATCATCATCCCGAGCATCTTGAAGTTCTCGAGCGGGTAGTCCTCCAGCGGCTCGCGGCGCCGCCCGGCTTCGGGCGAATCCGCCAGCGTCTTGTTCAGCTCGCCGATCTTGGCCTGCGCGAACGGCTCGGGCGCCTTGGCCGCGGCGTACTCGCGCGGCACATAGGGCCGGGCGTCGGGCAGCGGCTCGGGCGGCTTGGCGCGCGCGCTGCGGGTGGCATCCATCCACTGGCGCAAGGCGTCTTCATCGCTGGCGCCGCAGGCTCCCAGCAGGCCGACGGCCAGCGCCGCCGCCGCGAACGTGCGTGGCGCCGTGGTCCAGGCGAGGCTGCGGGTACGCGCGGTGCGGCTCATTTGGCACCTCCTGCCTTGGCTGCCGCAGCGGTTGCCGCGGCCTTGCGCTGCGCGGCCTGCTCGTCCGGGTCGAGCGCGCGGTAGGCCATCGCCACCGCCTCCATCGACATCCCGCCATCCTTGGTATTGGCCAGCTGCAGGTTCTGCATCGAGACGATCCGCGACAGTGCCGCCACGTCGGCATTGAACTGCGCCACCTCGTGGTAGCGCCCGGTCACGCGCAGGTTCACCGGGATCTCGGCGAAGTAGGGCTTGATCACCGCCCCCTGCGGCTTGAACAGCTCGAACTGCAGCCCGCGTGCGACGCCGGCGTGGTTGACGTCGGCCAGCAGTGCATCCATTTCGGCCTTGTTGGGCAGCTGCCGCTCCAGCAGCGCCACGCGCTGCTCCACCTGCTTCTTCTGCTCGCGCAGCGCGTCCAGGTTGGCCACCTGCGCCACCTTGGACTGGTACGCCTGCTTCAGGCTTTCCTGCTCCTGGCGCTGGCGGTCGAGTTCGTCGAACCTGGCGCTCCAGTAGAACTGCCAGCCCAGCAGCAGCACCACGGCCGCGGCCAGCACCGCGAACAGCACGCGCGGCGCGGCCGGCCACGTCTCCGGTTCGCTCAGGTTGAGCCCGCGGAACTGGCCGGTCAGGTCGGCCAGGTTGATTTCAGTATTGAGCGCCATGGTCAGGCCTTTCCGGCTGCGGGTGCGGGAACTGGGGCGGCTGCGGGTGCGGAGGCGCCCGGCACGGCCTTCTTGCCGTCGGCCGCCGCTTCCGGCGCGCGATACGTGAAGCGCATCGAGAACTCGAACAACCGGCGCTGCTCGCGCAGGTTGTTGGTCATGGTGACGGCCTTGGATTCGACCAGCTCGGCCTTGTCCAGCCAGGCCACCCCGCTCAGGTTGCGCAGCAGCTCGGAAATGCGCTCGTTGGACTGCGCCACGCCCGCGATGGTGAAGGCCTCGCCGGTCTGCTTCAGGCTGGTCAGGTAGACGCCTTCTGGCACCTGCCGCACCAGTTCCTCAAGCAGCTGCACCGGGCGGTTGCGCTCGGTCTGCAGGCTTTCAACGGCCTTCTGGCGCTGCAGCAGCGCGTCGATGTCCTTCTTCAGGCTGTTGACCTCGCGGATCTGCCCGTCCAGCTTGGCGTTCTCAGCGCTCAATACCTGGTTGAGCGCGACCACCGAAGCGATGCGCCCGTCGATATAGTAGCCACCCAGCAGCACCACGGCAGCGCCAGCCACTGCGGCGCCGGCCAGCATCGTATAGACCTTCTTGCGGCGTGCTGCCTTGCGGGCTTCGTGGTAAGGCAGCAGGTTGACCGAAGGCAGTGTGTTCGTAGACATCTGATGCCTCCGGTGCGTTATTGCAGGCCGCGCAGGGCCAGGCCGGCACTGACGATATACGCCGGCAGGTCGCGCTGCAGGTAGCGCTCGTTGACCTTGGCGTTGGTCGCCATGTTGGCGAACGGGTTCGCCAGCGTGGTGGTGATCTTGGTCTGGTGCTGGATCGCCGATTGCACGCCGAGCAGCGACGCATGCCCGCCCGAGAGCAGGATCTCGTCGACCCGGCCCAGGCTGGAACTGGCGATGAAGTTGCCGACCGCGGACTGTACTTCCATCGCCAGTGCATCCAGCGACGGCTTGAGCAGCTGCGCGCGCCAGGCTTCAGGCAGCGTGTTCTTGCGTTTCTTGATCTCGGCCTTGAGCGCGTCGAGGGTGAACATGCGCGCCGCACTCTGCGTGAGCTGATCGCCGTAGCTGTTCAGCGGCTGCTCGTAGAGTTCTTTCCAGCCCTGGTAGAAGATTGCCTTGGAACGGCTGCCGCCCAGGTGGATCACCGCCACCACCGGCAGCGCGCGCGCATCGGCCTCGGGCATCTCATGCGGCACGCCCAGCATCTGTACGATCGAGCGCTGCACCGCGTATTCCTCGACATCCATGACCTGGGGCTTGAGCCCGGCCATCTCGGCCGCGGTCACGCGCTCCTGCACGCGGTCGCTGTTGGCCGCCGTGACGCGCACGCCGATACCGCCTTCGGTCTCGCTGGGGCCGATCACGGCGAAGTCGAAGTTGACCGCCTGCGACGGCGGATAAAGCCGGTGCGCCTCGGATTCGACCTGGGAATACAGCTCGTCTTCGGACAGGTTGTCCGGCAGGCTGACCGTCTGTGACTCCGTCAGCATGGACGGCACGCCCAGCACCACGTCCTTCGAACGGATGCCGGCCTTGCCCAGCGCGCGTTTGAGCGCGATCCCGACGGCCTCGATATTGATGACGTTGCCATCGGCAACGGCGTTGCGGTCCAGCAGTTCGCTGGCGCATTTTTCCAGCCGGTAATCTTGCCTGCTGCCCCCTACGGACAGCTCGACTACCTTGACACTGGACGACCCGATATCCACACCGACCGTAGTCCGGCGTAGAAGCCCCGACAAAATGCCCCGACGCAAGGTGACCCCCTGACTTTTGAACTCGCCCCTGGCTTGAACGCTCTAATCGGGCGAGCCTTGTTTCTTGAATGAAACGTTTGCTCTTTTATGTTGGTCGATTCTCACAAAATCCAGCATCGGTGGCAATGTGCCGAACTGGCGCCGAGTTCTTTTTGAGAAGCCCCTCGCCAATCCGTTGCCAAAACCCCACGGTCGTCGGGTTCCCTTCCGGGCGCGCTTGTGCGCCCGCCCGTACGCCTTTAGCTGCATGCAACGTCGCCGTGCATGCCAGCATTCGCCACATTACATCTTGTAACAGCGCGATAGCGGCGCCCGCACCACTGTACGCCCGGACGGGCCTATGCCGGAAGATATAATCCCGGGCACCCCTGACTAGGTATTTCCCTTATGGCCACCGCACAACACAAGTCCCACCCTGCCCGCCGCTCGATCTGGGCGCGGCTCATGTTCGGGGCGGTCGGACTGGTTGTCGCCGGAGCCGTCGTGATCGCGCTGCTGTTTGGCTACGCGCTGCTGGTGGCTGCGCCCAACCTGCCATCGCTGGACACCATCACCGACTACCGGCCCAAGATCCCGCTACGCATCTACACCGCGGACAATGTGCTGATCGGCGAATTCGGCGAAGAGCGGCGCAACTTCGTGCCCATCGCCGAGATTCCGGACGTGATGAAAAAGGCGGTTCTGGCGATCGAGGACGACCGCTTCTACGAGCACGGCGGCGTCGACTTCGTCGGCGTGCTGCGCGCCGGGCTGGCCAACCTGCGCGGCGGGCTGTCGCAGGGCGCCTCCACCATCACCATGCAGGTGGCGCGCAACTTCTTCCTGTCCAGCGAGAAGACCTACACGCGCAAGATCTACGAGATGCTGCTGGCGTACAAGATCGAGGCCAATCTGAGCAAGGACCAGATCCTCGAGCTGTACATGAACCAGATCTACCTGGGCCAGCGCGCCTATGGCTTCGACAGCGCCGCGCGCGTGTATTTCGGCAAGTCGGTGCGCGACGTGACGCCGGCCGAGGCCGCCATGCTGGCCGGCCTGCCCAAGGCGCCGTCGGCGTACAACCCGGTGGTCAACCCGCGCCGCGCCAAGGTGCGCCAGGAGTACATCCTGCAGCGCATGCGCGACCTGGGCTATATCACGCCCGACCAGTACGAGCAGGCGGTGCATGCCGAGCTGAAGGTGCGCACCGAGGGCAACGAGTTCTCCACCCACGCCGAGTACGTCGCCGAGATCGTGCGCCAGCTGATGTACGCGCAGTACCGCGAAGAAACCTACACGCGCGGCCTGACGGTCTACACCACGCTGACCAAGCCGGACCAGGACGCCGCCTATGAGTCCGTGCGCTCCGGCATCATGAACTACGAGCGCAAGCACGGCTACCGCGGCCCCGAAGCCTTTATCGACCTGCCCTCTGACCCGGCCGAGCGCGAGCAGGCCATCGACGATGCGCTGGTCGAGCACCCCGGCAGCGGCGACCTGCGCTCGGCCGTGGTCACCAGCGTGTCGGCCAGGCAGGTGAAGGCGACGCTGCTATCCGGCGAAGTGGCAACCATCGAAGGCCCGGCGCTGCGCTTTATCTCGCCGTCGCTGTCGTCCAACGCGCAACCCAAGATGAAGATGCGCCCCGGCGCGGTCATCCGCGTGACCCAGGACGAGAAACGCGACTGGTCGGTGACCCAGCTGCCGGAAGTGGCCGCGGCGTTCGTGTCGATCAACCCGCAGGACGGCGAGATCCGTTCGATGGTGGGCGGCTTCGACTTCAACCGCAACAAGTTCAATCACGTGACCCAGGCCTGGCGCCAGCCGGGTTCCAGCTTCAAGCCGTTCATCTACTCGGCCGCGCTGGAAAAGGGCTTCTCGCCGGCCACGGTGATCAACGACGCGCCGCTGACGATCGGCCCCGATACCGGCGGCCAGGTGTGGGAACCGAAGAACTATGACGGCCGCTTCGAGGGCCCGATGACCATGCGCCGCGCGCTGGCCAAGTCCAAGAACCTGGTCTCGGTGCGGATCCTGCGCGCGATCGGCACGCAGTACGCGCAGGACTACATCACGCGCTTCGGCTTCGAGGCGGACAAGCACCCGGCCTACCTGCCGATGGCGCTGGGTTCGGGCGCCGTGACGCCGCTGCAGATGGCGGGCGCGTACTCGGTGTTCGCCAACGGCGGCTACCGCGTCAACCCGTACCTGATCCAGAAGGTGGTGGACGCGCGCGGCAACGTGATCTCCGAAACCCAGCCGCAGCGCGCCGGCAGCGACGCGGTGCGGGTGCTGGACGCACGCACCGCCTTTATCGCCGACACCATGCTGCGCGACGTGGTGCGCATGGGCACCGCCAACAGCGCCAAGCAGCGCCTGGGCCGCAACGACCTGGCGGGCAAGACCGGCACCACCAACGACGCGGTCGATGCCTGGTTCGCCGGCTACACGCCCAACCTGGTGGCGATCGCCTGGATGGGCTACGACCAGCCCAAGAGCCTGGGCGTGCGCGAAACCGGTGGCGGCCTGGCCCTGCCGATCTGGGTGGGCTACATGAGCAAGGCGCTCAAGGGCGTGCCGGAGTCGCCCGAGCGCCCTGCGCCGGAAGGCGTGCTGATGGTGGGCGGCGACTGGACCTTCGAAGAGAACGCCGGCGGCGCCGGCGTGGCTTCGGTGGGCCTGGGCGATCCGTGGCCGGGCAAGCAGGAGGAATCGGCCACCGCGCCGGCCGACACCGAGGCCGAGAAGAAGAAGATCCTGGAGATGTTCGGCGGCGCCTGATCACGGCCGCCAGACAGCAGAAAGCCGGCCACGAGGCCGGCTTTTCTTTTGCCCGCGAGGCAGGCTTTGCGTCAGCCCAGCGTGAGGGCCGCGCCGGCCTGCTCGCTGACGTAGCCCGACAGCGCCGCGTACAGCTCGCCGCCGTTGCGGGTGTCGATCCAGCGCTCGCCGTCGCGGCGGAAGTGGAAGCCGCCGGCGCGCGCGGCCACCCACAGCTCCTGCATCGGCGCCTGGCTGTTGATGATGATCTTGGTGCCGTTCTCGAACTCCAGCTCCATCACGTTGCCGGTACGGCTGATCTCAATATCGGCGTCGGCCGCGTCGGCGGCCGCCTCGACCGTGGCTTCGATGCGGTCCAGCTCCTGCGTGGCCAGGGCCAGGAACTCGCTTTCGCTCAAGGGGGGCATGCTAAACTCCGAGACCGCCGTTGCCGCCGCTGCCCGGACCGGGCGTACGTGGCGCGAACGGCTTTTTTGTTAAGAATCCTTCGGATGCCCGGCCGTTGCGCGTCGGGCCATCCAACGCCTTGCCAACAGCCTAAAGGACGACCCGATGCTGCGTCGTGTTGCGATTGTATCGGCGTTTGCCGCCGCCCTTGCGATGCCCCTACTGGGCGGATGCGGCATCCGCGGGCCGCTGACCATGCCCAAAGTGCCACCCGAGCCGACCCCGCCGACCGTGACGGACCCGGGCCTGGGCCGCGCCGATGCCATGCCGGCCCCGCCTTCCACCCCTGCCCCCGCCACGCAACCGGCCTCGCCCCCTGCCGCCCCCACCACCCGATAACCATGACCGCATTTTTCCATCGCCAGGACGGCGCGCTTGCCGTCGAGCAGGTGCCGCTGGCGCGCATTGCCGCTGAATTCGGCACGCCGACCTATGTGTACTCGCGCGCGGCGCTGACCGCTGCCTACCAGGCCTACGCCGCCGCCTGCCAGGGCCGCAAGGCGCAGGTCCAGTACGCCATGAAGGCAAACTCCAACCTGGCGGTGCTGCAGGTGTTTGCCAAGCTCGGTGCCGGCTTCGACATCGTCTCGGGCGGCGAGCTCAAGCGCGTGCTGGCCGCCGGCGGCGACCCGCGCAAGGTGGTGTTCTCCGGCGTGGGCAAGAGCGCGGCGGAAATGGAACTGGCGCTGGCACACGACGTGCGCTGCTTCAATGTCGAGTCGATCCCCGAGCTGGACCGCCTGAACGAAATGGCCGGCCGCATGGGCAAGCGTGCGCGCGTGTCGCTTCGCATCAATCCGGACGTTGATGCGAAGACGCACCCGTATATCTCCACCGGCCTGAAGGGCAACAAGTTCGGCATCGCCTTCGAGGACGTACTGCCGACCTACCGCGCCGCGGCCGCGCTGCCGCACCTGGAAGTGACCGGCATCGACTGCCATATCGGTTCGCAGATCACTGAGGTGGAGCCCTATCTTGAAGCGCTGGACAAGGTGCTGGACGTGGTCGAGGCGCTGGAGCGCGACGGCATCCGCCTGGAGCATATCGACGTTGGCGGCGGCCTGGGCATCACCTACACCGACGAAACCCCGCCGGACATCACCGGCTTTGCCACTACGCTGCTGGAACGCGTGGCCGCGCGCGGTCACGGCCACCGCGAGGTGCTGTTCGAGCCGGGCCGCTCGCTGGTGGGCAACGCCGGCGTGCTGCTGACGCAGGTGGAGTTCCTCAAGCCCGGCGCGGCCAAGAACTTCTGCATCGTCGATGCCGCCATGAACGACCTGGCACGCCCGGCGATGTACGAGGCCTACCACCGCATCGAGCCGGTGGTGCGGCGCGACGCGCAAGCGGTGACCTACGACATCGTCGGCCCGGTGTGCGAATCGGGCGACTGGCTGGGCCGCGACCGCGCGCTGGCGGTGCAGCCGGGCGACCTGCTGGCAGTGATGTCGGCCGGTGCCTACGGCTTCACCATGAGCTCCAACTACAACACCCGCCCGCGTGCCGCCGAAGTGATGGTCGATGGCGCCACGGTGCACCTGGTGCGCGAGCGCGAACTGGTCGAGGACCTGTTCCGCGACGAACGCCTGCTGCAGGACTGAATCCCAAAACGCCCGGCCCGCCTACGCGGCGGGCTGGCGCGCCCCCGCGGGCTTGCGCAGCCGCCACCACAGCCGCATCCCCAGCAGCACGAACACCACCGCGGCGTAGATCGACACTTCGCCAAAGTCGTTCTTGCCCGCCTTGTGCCACCAGTAGTGCAGGATGGCCAGCACGGCGATCGCATAGACCAGCTTGTGCAGCGCCTGCCAGCGCTTGCCGCCCAGCCAGCGCACCATGCCGTTAGTCGAAGTCAGCGCCAGCGGGATCATCAGCATGAAGGCAGTGAAACCGACCGTAATGAAGGGCCGCTTGTACACGTCCTTGATCATGTAGGCGAGGTCAAAACCGCGATCCACCCCGATCCACAGCAGGAAGTGCTGCAGGCCGTAGAAGAACGCAAACAGGCCCAGCATGCGCCGCAGCTTGATCAGCCAGTTCCAGCCAGTGAGGCGGCGCAGCGGGGTGATGGTCAGCGTCAGGCACAACATCACCAGCGTCCAGGTGCCGGTGGAGCGGGTCACGAATTCAAGCGGATTGGCGCCGAACTGTTCCGTGGCACCCAGGTACAGCAGCCGTACGAACGGCAGCAGCGCCAGCAGCCAGAGCGCAAGCTTGAGCGCGCGCACGCGCTGCGGCGACAACGTGGCCAGGCCGACCGGCTTGCGCGCCGCCACGGCGGCGGCGCTGGTGGATGAGGTAGCCATGTGTTCGCCTTGCATCAGAAGAACTTCTTCAGGTCCATGCCCTGGTACAGCGAGGCGACCTGCTGGCCGTAGCCATTGAACGGCAGGGTCTTGCGCTTGGGTGCGAACAACGCGCCAAAGCCGCTGCCGCGCTCCTCGCCGATGCGGCGCTCGGTGGCCTGGCTCCAGCGCGGATGGTCCACGTCCGGGTTCACGTTCGAATAGAAGCCGTACTCCTGTGGCGCGGCCAGGTTCCAGCTGGTGGGCGGCTGCTTGTCGACAAAGCGGATCTTCACGATCGACTTGGCGCTCTTGAAGCCATACTTCCACGGCACCACCATGCGCACCGGCGCGCCATTCTGGTTGGGCAGGGCCTCGCCATACAGGCCGAAGGTCAGCAGCGCCAGCGGGTGCATGGCCTCGTCCATGCGCAGGCCCTCGCTGTACGGCCAGTCGAGCACGCCGCTGCTGACGCCGGGCATCTGCTTCTTGTCGGCCAGCGTGATGAACTGGATGTACCTGGCACCAGGCTGCGGCTCGACGCGCCGGATCAGCTCGGCCAGCGGGTAGCCGACCCACGGGATCACCATCGACCAGCCCTCCACGCAGCGCAGGCGGTAGACGCGCTCTTCCATTGCCGCCAGCTTCATCAGCTCGTCCAGGTCATAGACCTTGGGCTTCTTCACCAGCCCTTCCACCGACACCTGCCACGGGCGCGGGCGCAGCGTGCCGGCGTTGCGCGCCGGGTCGGACTTGTCGGTGCCGAATTCGTAGAAGTTGTTGTAGGTGGTGACATCCTCGAAGGGCGTGCGCTTGTCGGTGATGATGTAGGCGTTGTTGGGTGTGGCGGCCAGCTTGTGGCCGTGCTGCCCCTGCGCCAGGGCCTGGCGCGCAAACCACGGCGCCAGCGTGCTCCTGGCGGCGCCGGCGGCGGCCAGCGCCAGCACGCGGCGGCGCGCTTCGAAGACGTGACGGGGCGTGATCTCGCTGGCGGCGATATCGCCGCCGCGCAGCCATTTGGGGGAAGGGATCAGCATGGTTTTCCTCGTTGCCTGGCCGTGCCGGCGCCGGTTGCGCCAACACGCTTGCAGAATTGGACTCTGGCCTTGGTCGGAGAGTGCGGGCCAGTCCTGACAGTTTTTTGTGCCTGCGTCGGAATGCCGCGGGTCATGAGGCGTCAGACGCACGCAATGTGCCGCCTGCACCTCGCGCCCGGCTATCCGCCCTGGTATTGCTGGTACACCACCTGCGCCAGCGTCAGCAGCCGCGCCCGTTCCAGCGGGCCCGCCAGCGCAAAGCCGAGGTCGCGGTCGATCCAGTAGAAGGCCATCATTGGGTCGCGGCCGGGGGCTGGCCGCCTGGTGCCCGCGCCTGGCATGCGCTCGACGCGGAAGCCCGTATCGGGCGTGCCCTGTGCCATGCGCCGCAGCTGCAGCGACAGGCGCGTACCGTCGTCCGCTTCATACATCAGGATGGCCGACGGGCCGCCCTCGGCCACGCCCAGCCGGCCGCCGATCAGGTGGAAGCCCTGCGCGCGCAGGTCCGGCACCTGCAGCGCCTTGCCCAGGCGCTTGGACAGCCATGCGATCAGGTGGGCCTCTTCCGTCGCCGCGACTTCCACCGGGTGGCGCATTTCCGGAGCGTAGACCGCGTGCGTGGCCAGCGCCTCGCGCGCAAAGCGCTCGCCGGGCGCCATCGCCACGGACACGCCGCCAAGGCGGCCATGGGCCAGCCAGCCGAGAACGCCGCCGACAGACAGCAGCGCCACCGACGCGCAGGTGGCCGCCAGCGCCATGGTCCAGCGCGGCCGCCGTAGTCGCGCGTTGTCGCGCCGGCCATCGCCATGCAGCCCGGGCGGCAAGGCCGCGAGCGGCACCGGTTCGTTCAATATCGGATCCAGCCCCCCGTGCAAGGCATCGGCCTGCCGGCGCCAGGCGGCAACCTGCGCCGCCGCGTCCGGGTGCTGCGCCAGGTACGCCTCCACGGCCGCACGGCGCGCGCCGGAAAGCTGGCCATCGGCGTAGGCGTGGAGATCGGCTTCGTGGATGGCGGACATCATTTCACCCGCTGCAGGGGCTTGCCGGAAGCCGCCGGCGCGGCAGCGGGCGCCTTGCCGTCGAGCAGCCGGCGCATCTGCTCGCGCGCCCGCGCCAGGCGCGACATGACCGTACCCTGCGGCACGTCGAGCACGCGCGCGGCCTCCGCATACGTCAGTTGCTCCAGGCTGACCAGCAGCAGCACCGCGCGCTGCGCCTCCGGCAGTTGCGCCAGCGCCTGCACCAGGTCGCGGCGCAGGCCGGGGTCGTCAGCGGGGGCGCTGACCTCGGGCAGCGTATCGGTGGTGACCACCAGTTCCTTCCTGCGCACGGTATTCAGGCGCAGGCGGTGCATCAGGGTCAGCAGCCACGGCAGCAGGCCATCGGCGCCGTCGCCCCACCAGGCGCCGGGGCGCAGGCGGAAGCGCCAGCGGTAGCGCAGCGCGCGCTCGAGCGTGTCCTGCACCAGGTCGTCGGCCAGCGCCGCGTCGCCGGTGAGGCCGCGCGCATGGCGCCGCAGCCGCGGCGCCAGCGCGACGAGCTGGCCGTCAAACCCTTCCATGCCGTGGCTGCGGTGGTGGCTGCTGAAGCGTCAGGGCTTGGCCACGTGCCAGACGTTGTTGAGGTTGTCGCCGGCGCGGTCGCCCGGCTTGGCGTCCTTGGCAAAGCGGTACAGCGGCATGCCGCGGTACGCCCACTGCTTGCCGCCGTCCTCGCGCGTGATGATGGTGTACTGTCCTGACGCATTGGTGCCAGGTGCTGCCATCAGCGGCGGCCAGTTGGTGGCGCACGGGCCGTTGCAGGCGCTCTTGCCGCTGCCGGCGGTGTCGCGGTCGAAGGTGTACAGCGTCAGGCCCTGCGGATCGGTCAGCACGCCACTGGTCACCTTCACCGTGGGCGGCATATTGCCGGCAGTGCCGCCCATACCGGCACAGCCGGCGAGCAGGACCGCCGCGCAGCCGAGCGCGAGCGCGGCGGGACGAACGAGGGATGCTGCAGCGTTACGACGCGGACTTGCCATGATCTTGTTCTCCATGCAAACCGGTGCCGCCAACCGGCACCGCTCCTCAAGTAAACACCGGATGTGATGCCTTTATTCCTTTGGCGTCCAAAAAAATTAAAAAAAGACGAAAAAAAACCTGCCCGGAGGCAGGTTTTTGCATTGCAGCATGAGGCCGCGTCACAGTTCGCCGTAGCTGTGCAGTCCCGACAGGAACATGTTGACGCCCAGGAACGCGAAGGTCGTCACCAGCAGGCCGACCAGCGCCCACCAGGCCGCCACCGTGCCGCGCAGGCCCTTCATCAGCCGCATGTGCAGCCACGCCGCGTAGTTCAGCCAGACGATCAGCGCCCAAGTTTCCTTCGGGTCCCAGCTCCAGTAGCCGCCCCAGGCCTCGGCCGCCCACAGTGCGCCCAGGATGGTGGCAATGGTGAAGAAGGCAAAGCCGACCGCGATTGCCTTGTACATCACATCATCAAGCAGCTCCAGCGATGGCAGGCGCTCGGCCAGGATGCCACGCTGCTTGAGCAGGTAGGCTACCGAGACCATTGCCGCCAGCGCAAAGGTGCCGTAGCCGATAAAGTTGGCCGGCACGTGGATCTTCATCCACCAGCTTTGCAGCGCCGGCACCAGCGGCTGGATCTCCTGCGCATTGCGGCTGACCGTGTACCACAGCAGGAAGCCCACCGCGGCCGACACCACCAGCATCACGAACGGGCCCAGCGCGCGCGTGTCGTAGCGGCCTTCGTAGTACAGGTAGAACAGCGAAGTGATCAGCGTGAACAGCACGAACACTTCATACAGGTTGGAAATGGGGATATGGCCGATGTCAGTGCCGATCAGGTAGGACTCATACCAGCGCACCAGCAGGCCGGTGAAGCCCAGCACCACCGCGCCCCAGCACAGCTTGCTGCCGATGCTGTAGCCCGTGTCCGAGCGCGTCGCCAGCCCGAGCCAGTAGAACAGCGTGGACAGGAATACCAGTGCGCTCATCCACAGGATGGCCGACTGGCTCGACAGGAAATACTTCAGGAAGAAAGCCTGGTCCGCGCGCGCCAGTTGCCCCTGGTAGAGCTGGATCGCGAACAGCGACAGCGCGGTGAGCGCCAGCATCAGCGGGCGCACCGCCTTCCAGTGCCAGCCGAGCAGCGCGAAGGTAGGCACGGCGCCGATCAGCACGGCCTTGTCGTAGCCGTCCATCCACTGCCCGTATTGCGACAGCGCCACGCCGGCGCCAACCGCCAGCGCCAGCGCAAAGAGCCAGTCCACCCAGGTCAGGCGGCGCAGGAAGGAAGGTTCGAGATAGGCCTCGTCAGCCGCGCCGGTGTCGGCGCGCGTGGTGCCGCGCATGGCGGGACCGGCCTGGTTCACATTTGAGGACATAGCGTACCTGCTCAATTCAGTGGGGAGTGCCGGCGGGCCCGGGCGCATCGCTGCGGCCCCCTGCGGCGCGGCCGATATCGTCGCGCAGCGCCGTGAATTCCTTTTCGAAATCCATCGTGCGGCGCTGAGTCGACATCGCCATCAGCACATGGCTGCCAGGCTCGGTGTCGCCCTCGGCGGGCTTGTCCTTCACCCAGATCCAGACCCGGCGCTCACGGATATAGAACATCGCGAACACGCCCAGCACCAGCAGCAGACAGCCAAGATACACGATGTTCTTGCCCGGCGCACGGGTCAACTGGAACACGCTGGCCTTGATCTCCTTGAAGTCGTCGAGCTGCAGGAACACCGGCGCGCCGTAGAAGAAACTGTCCGACAGCGCGTTGATGGCCTGCTGCAGGAAGGTGCCGCTCTGGGCGCTGTTGGCCACCACCGGCAGCTTGTCCTGGGCGCGCGCCAGCTGCCACAGCTCCCACATCGAGCCGTTCAGGATCTTCAGGAGCACGTCGGCCGCCTTCTGCTGCTCGGCCGGGGGCACGGATTTCTCCAGGAAGGCCGCGATCGCGGTGAAGCCGCCCGGGGGCGAATCCGGCGAGGGCCGCGTGGCGCCGGCGAACAGGTCGAGCGCACGCAGCGAGCTTTCCGCCAGCTGGCGGCGCAGGTCGGCCTTGTCATCGCCTGGCATCGACGCCAGCGCAAAGCGGCGCGCGGCCTCGCCGCGCAGCGCGCGGTCCTGCAGCGCGGCGCGCAGGCGCATCCAGTCGGCCACGCTGCCCTGGTCGTCGGCGGGGATGCGCAGATAGCGGAATTGTTCGCTGGGCGATTCGCGCATGCCGGCCAGGAACACCGACTGGCCGTCCATCTGCACCGGCACCATGTAGTTGTTGTACTCGCGCGCCTGGCCGGTGCGGTCGCGCAGCTTGTACTGCACCGACGGGCCGACGTTACGCAGCGTCTTGGCGCGGTCGGTGCTGGCGGCGGCGCCCAGGTGCTTCTCCAGCGTCTCGTTGAAGGACTTGCGCGCCACGCCGCGCGCGTCGGGCTTGCCCGAGGCATCGGTGACGTTCTCGATATTCATCAGCCGGAAGTCGCTGAACTCGACCGTCAGGCCTTCGCTGTCGGCGCTGGTGCCGGTGCCCGCCAGCGGCTTGTTGCCGCCCACCGCGCCATCGATGGTGAAGGTGGCGTGGCCGCTGCCCTGCATCGGGTAGCCGACGAACTTCAGGCGCGAGCCGCCGTCCTCGAAGCTGGACTGGTAGATGGCGATGCCGTCGACGATCAGCGGCTCGTTCACCTTGATGGTGGCCTCGGTCTGCTTGCCGGTGGCGCGGTCGGTCACGACCACATCCGAGGCAAACAGCTTGGGCATGCCGGTCTCGTAGAAATCGACTTTGAACTTTTTCAGCGTGATCGCGAACGGCAGGTCCTGCACCAGCGCCCCGTCGGCGATGTTCAGGATGGCGGTGGACACGGTCGAGCCCTCGGGCACGTAAGCGTTGCCGCGAAAGCCCGGGTTGCTCGCCGACAGCCGGTGCTGCGGCGGGATCTCGCTGATGACCGCGTTGCCGCTGATCGGGGACTTGCCGCCCAGCCACATCTGCGCGCGGATCAGCAGGTCGCCATCCAGCAGGCCGCCAATACAGATCACCACGATAGCGGTGTGCGCCAGGATATAGCCGGCCTTGTTGGCCGCGCCGGCCTTGGCCGCCAGCAGCGTGGCGCCGTCATGCTCGACCGCCTTGAGGCGGTAGCCGCGGTTGCGCAGCAGCGCCGACAGGCGGCTCACCGCCTCGGTGCGCGGGCGCGCGCCGTCGAATTCACCGCGGTGATGGAAGGCGCGCAGGCTGCGCTCGCGCACATGGTCCTTCCACGAGCGCATGTCCGCCACCATCTTGGGCGCGTTGCGGATCAGGCAGAGGCTGGTCGACACCACCAAAAAGGCCAGGATCAGCAGGAACCACCAGGACCCGTAGACCTTCTGCAGCGACAGCGTATGGAACACATCGGCCCAGAACGGCCCGAACTGGTTGACGTAGTTGGGATACGGCTCGTTCTGCTTGAGCACGGTGCCGATCACGCTGGCGATGGAGATCACCGTCAGCAGCGCGATCGCGAAGCGCATCGAGGACAACAATTCGACCGCGTCGCGCAGCACGCGGTGAGAGGTCTTCAGGTGCAGCCCTGAAGTGGAAGCGGTCGACATGTGCAGGGAAACCTAAAACAACGTGCGGCTTGGAAATGAAAAAAGGGCGGACATGCTTTGGCAAGCAGGCCACCCTTTTCGATTGTGACAGGCGCGTTCGGTTGCATGCCGCGGCACACCCGCCGGAACGGGGGCCGCCAGACCAACGCGCCGGCGCCTGGCGGGCGCCAGCGGAGTCGCGGAATCGTTATCGAACGCCGGCGACGTAATCCGCCACCGCCTTGATCTCGGCATCCGACATCTTGGCGGCGATGGTCGTCATGACCGGGTTGTTCTTGCGGGTGCCCTGGCGGAATGCCACCAGTTGTGCTTCGGTATAGTCCGCCCACTGGCCGCCGATGCGCGGGTACTGGGCGGGAATGCCGGCGGCAGTAGGACCGTGGCAGGCGGCGCAGGCGGGCACGCCCTTGGCAGCGATGCCGCCGCGGTAGATCTTCTGGCCGGCTTCGATGGTGTCCTTGTTCTTGGCGGTCGCCGGCTTGAGCGACTGCTTGGCCAGGTAGGCGCCGACGTTGCGCATTTCCTCGTCGGTCAGCACCGACGCCATCGGCACCATGATCGCGTTGTTGCGTGCCTTGGACTTGAAGTCGGCCAGCTGCTTGTGGACGTACTCGGGATGCTGGGCGGCCAGCTTCGGGTTGGCGGCGGCGGCGCTATTGCCGGCGGCGCCGTGGCAGCTCAGGCAGGCGGGCACATTGCGGTCGGGGGCACCTTGCGTGTACAGCGTTTCACCCTTGGCCGGGTCAGCCTTTGCGGCGGCCTGCTCTGCGGCAGATGCCATTCCGGAAAGGGCGGCGGCAGGAACGGCCAAAGCCAGGACACCCAGAATCTTCGCAATGCGGTTCATTCGCACACCTTCTCTGAATTGTTTTGGATACCGTGATGCGTGCCGGCCCGGCGCTTTGCAGGCGGTGAGGACGCGCCGGTGCAAAGGCTGGTATCGTGGCGACCCGCGCGCGGCTGACCGATCCGCAAAGCGCTGGCCGTGGCGGCAGACCCCGCCAGCCCGCTCCCGCCGCCGCCGCACCCTCCGGTGCAACACGCAATGCGGGGCAAGGGCCCTGCCCACGATGGAACGACACACTAGGCTTCCCGCCCGGACGACGGCAGCCAAGGCACGCGGCCATGGATGCCACGCGTCACCCGTTCAGGAGACCGTTAACCGGCGTATTGTACAATAAGTTATGTGCCGGATTGATGCCTTGCGCCTTGTCATGCCCCTTTCGGGCTGCGCCAGATCAACCCCGGCGGGCGGCCTGGGCCGCCAGCCATCCCACCCTGGCGAGACCCCGGCCCCGGCATGCGCAATGCGCACAGCCTCCGCGGCCCGCCCCACCGCTCTAGCGCATGTCCCTTCTTCACCAGGCCCGCTTCTTCATCACCGTGAACCACCTGCGCGACCTGCCCGCCACGGCCGTGCCGGAGGTGGCGTTCGCCGGCCGCTCCAACGCCGGCAAGTCCACGGCCATCAACATCCTGTGCAACCAGAAGCGGCTGGCGTTCTCGTCGCGCACGCCCGGGCGCACGCAGCACATCAACTATTTCTCGGTGGCGCCGGTCAAGGCGCCCGACCCGCTCGCCTTCCTGGTCGACCTGCCCGGCTACGGCTATGCCGAGGTCTCGGGCACGGCCAAGTACCACTGGCAGGGGCTGCTGAGCGACTATGTGCAGACGCGCCAGCAACTGTCCGGCCTGATCCTGATGATGGACGCGCGCCGTCCGTTCACGGATCTCGATTGCCAGATGGTGGAGTGGTTCCTGCCGACGGGGCGCCCCATCCACGTGCTGCTGACCAAGGCCGACAAGCTCACCAACAGCGACAACGCCAAGGCGCTGCGCGAGACCCGCAAGATGCTGCAGGGCTACGCCGAGCAGATGGAAACGCCGGTGCCCATGACGGCACAGCTCTTCTCCAGCCTGAAGCGCCGCGGCATCGAAGAGGCGCAGGGCGTGATCGCCGGCTGGCTGAACCTGCCGGAAGCGCAGAAGGCCGAAGCCAAGTCCGCAGCGGAGACGAGCGAGCCGCCTGCGGCCGACCCGGCGGTGTAATCACCAGGTCAGCACACAAAAAAAAGCCCCGCTGCAAGCAACGGGGACAAACTTTCCCGCCGCAGGGGCGGGTACCCGCTCAGGGAGGAGTAGCGGGGGACACCGCGCCACGCAGGGCGCAACGCAAAGTGTCCGCGAGTATGATAGCGGGCACGCTCAAAAGTTTAGTTTTTCTTCGGCCAGCCGCCTTGGACCGCGCTTTGCCGCGCGCGCCGTGCTTGCCGGCCCGCTTTCCTGTCCAGCTCTACAGTCAAGAAGCCCGCCATGTCCACCTTCCCCGAATACCGCCCGCGCCGCATGCGCCGCGATGATTTCTCCCGCCGCATGATGCGCGAGCATCGCCTGTCCCCGGACAACCTGATCTACCCCGTCTTCATCCTCGACGGCCAGAACCAGCGCCAGGCGGTGGCGTCGATGCCGGGCGTCGAGCGCGTGTCGGTCGACCTGCTGATGCCGGTGGCCGAAGACTGCGTCAAGCTGGGCATCCCAGTGATCGCGCTGTTCCCGGTGATCGACCCGTCGCTGAAGACGCCGGACGGCATCGAGGCCACCAACCCCGAGGGCCTGGTGCCGCGTGCCGTGCGCGCGCTCAAGGACCGCTTCCCCGAGCTCGGCGTGCTCTGCGACGTGGCGCTCGACCCGTACACCAGCCACGGCCAGGACGGCGTGCTGGACGACAACGGCTACGTCATCAACGATGTGACCGTCGAGATCCTGGTGCGCCAGGCACTGGCACAGGCCGAAGCCGGTGTCGACATCGTGGCCCCATCCGACATGATGGATGGCCGCATCGGCGCGGTGCGCACGGCGCTGGAAGACAACGGCCATATCCATACGCGCATCATGGCGTACTCGGCCAAGTATGCGTCGGCGTTCTACGGCCCCTTCCGCGACGCGGTGGGCTCGGCCGCCAACCTGGGCAAGGGCAACAAGATGACCTACCAGATGGATCCGGCCAATACCGACGAAGCCCTGCGCGAAGTGGCGCAGGACATCCTGGAAGGCGCCGACATGGTGATGGTCAAGCCCGGCATGCCGTACCTGGACATCGTGCGCCGCGTGAAGGACGAGTTCCGCTTCCCCACCTACGTCTACCAGGTCAGCGGCGAATACGCGATGCTCAAGGCCGCCGCGCAGAACGGCTGGCTGGACCACGACAAGGTGATGATGGAATCGCTACTGGCCTTCCGCCGCGCCGGCGCCGACGGCATCCTGACCTATTTCGCGCGCGACGCCGCGCGGCTGCTGACGGCCTGAGCGGCCAACGGACAGAGCGCCTATGGAACTGCTAGGCTTCTCGGCCAGCCAGGTACACCCGCTCGCCTCGCTCACCGAGGCGGGCAACTTCCTCAACGGCAATGCCGCCGCGCTCTTCGTCTGGGCGGACTTTTCCACCGAGGAAGTCACCGCCGCGCCGGATGCCTGGCGCGAGAGCGTGCGCCAGCTTGCCGGCGCGCCGATCCTGGACCTGCACTTGACCGACGCCACCAATGCCGCGCATCCGTCGTATTTCGATACGACCAATGCGTACGACATGGTGATCTTCCGCAAGCTGACCTTCGAGACCAGCCGCGCCATCGCCGAGGCCGAGCCGCAGGATCCCGCGACCGGCACGGCGAAGCCGCCTGCTGCCGAGACCGCCGCCCGCCAGAAGCGCTATCCGCCCGGCTTCCTCCCGGCACTGGCCAGGATCGACACACAGCCGGTCACGTTCTTCATGTTCGACACGGTGCTGGTCACGGTGCGCTCGGGGCAGTCGCGCACGGTCGACCAGGTGCGCCAGCGCCTGCTGGAGCTGTGCCAGGCACCGCGCCCGCAGGCCACGCCCGTGCGCAACGGCCAGCCGCTGCTGCACGGCGTGCGCCCGCCCAGCCGGCCCGAGGACCTGATGCTGCGCCTGCTCAATGCGATGGTCGACCGCTACCTGGAACTGCGCGCGCCGCTGACGCGCCAGCTCGACCGCTGGCAGCGCGCGCTGCTGAACTCGCGCCGCAGCTTTTCAAGCTGGGAGGGACTGCTGGATGCCCGCATCCAGCTGCGCAAGCTGGAACACCTGAGCGAAGAGCAACGCGACGCGCTGCAGGAATTCCGTGACAGCCTGCTCGATAACCGCTACAGCAGCGACCAGCCCGGCGGCCCGGCCAATGCGCCGGGACGCGACGAGGTGCTGCTGGTGCGCATCAACGACGTGATGGAGCACATCCAGCGCGTGCTGGCGCACGCCAGGCGACTGGAGGATTCGATCGAGTCGGCGGTGCAGATTCACTTCTCGGCGGTGGCGCACCGGACCAACCGCACCATGCGCACGCTGACGCTGATCACGGCGCTGTTCATGCCGCTGACGCTGATCACCGGCGTCTTCGGCATGAACTTCGACCGCATGCCCTGGCTGCGCGAGCCGGACGGGTTCTGGTGGTCGATCGGCCTGATGGGCGCCGTGGCGCTGGGGCTGGCCGCACTGTGGGCGCTGGGGCGGCGGCTGGAGCGCTAGCAGCGCAGCGCCAGGTACGCCTCAGGTACTGGTACGCGTGCCAAAGGCCCGCTCCAGGCTTTCCAAGAAGCGGTTGGCCGACTGGTAGCCGATCACGCGCACCGGGCGCTCGCGCCCGTCGGCCCCGAACAGGATGATGCCCGGCGGCCCGAACAGGCCGAAGCGCTTGAGCAGCGCCTTGTCGTCGGCATTGTTGGCGGTCACGTCCGCCTGCAGCAGCACGATCTCCGACAGCCGCGCGCGCACGCGCGGATCGACGAAGGTTATGTGCTCCATTTCCTTGCAGCTGACGCACCAGTCGGCGTAGAAATCCAGCAGCACCGGCTTGCCTGCGGCCGCGGCCTGCGCCACGCGGGCATCGAGCTCGGCCACGCTGCGCACGCGCTCGAAGCGCACCGTCTGCGCGCCAGAAGAGGCTTCTGCGCCACCGCGTGCCACGCTCAGGTGCGACAGCGGCTGCAGCGGATCGCGCCCGCCCGAGGCCACGCCGATCAGCACGATCGCCGCTGCGATCGCAAACAGCACGCCCACGCCCTTGCCCACCCGCGCCAGGTTGCGCGGATCCGGGCCCAGGGCGTCAAAGGCGCCCAGGAACACCGCCGCCACCAGCAGCAGCACCGCCAGCGCCAGCATCGAGGCCCAGGCCGGCAGCACCGGCCCCAGCATCCACAGCGCCACGCCCAGCAGCAGGAAGCCGAAGAAGCGCTTGGTGACCTCCATCCAGCGCCCGGCCCGCGGCAGTAGGTTGCCCGCGCCGACGCCCACCAGCACCAGCGGCACGCCCATGCCGAGCGCCATGGCGAACAGCGCCGCGCCGCCGATCACGGCATCGCGGGATTGCGCGATATAGGCCAGCGCCCCGGCCAGCGGCGCGGTGACGCATGGCCCGACGATCAGCGCCGAGATCGCGCCCATCGCCGCCGCACCCGCCACCTGGCCGCCCTGACGGCGGTTCGACGATTCGGTCAGGCGGGTCTGCCAGCGCCGCGGCAGTTGCAGTTCGTACAGCCCGAACATCGAGAGCGCCAGCGCCACCATCAGCGCCGCGAACAGTCCCAGCACCCACGGTGTCTGCAGCGCGGCCGACAGGCCCTCGCCCAGCAGCCCGGCAGCCACGCCGACCGCGGTGTACACCACCGCCATGCCCAGCACGTAGGCCAGCGACACCAGCAGCGCACGGCCGCGCGTGACGTGCTCGCCCACCACGATGGATGACAGGATCGGCACCATCGGCAACACGCAGGGGGTGAACGTCAGCAGCAGGCCCAGGCCGAAGAACAGCGCCGCGATCAGGGCCAGGTTGCGGCTCGCCAGCGCACCGGCGATGCGGTCGCTGTCGTCGGCACGCAGCACCGCCGCCGCGCCGGGCGTGGCCGGCTCCGGTGCCAGCGCCGCCGCGGGCGCGTCCGAGCGCCCGCGCTTGCCGAACAGGTCGGCCAGCCCGCTGCTGCCGACCTTGTACACGCTCTCCATCGGCGGATAGCACAGGCCCTTGTCGGCGCAACCCTGCGAAGTGACCGTCAGCGACCACTTGCCGTCCGCCGGCGCCGCGTCCACCGGCACGCGGATGACCACGCTGTCGCGGTAGGTCTCCATCTCCTTGCCGAAGGTCTCGTCGAACTTGACCTTGCCGTGCGGATACACCGGCGTTCCCAGCTTTACGTCGGCGGGCTGCGCGGCAAAGGCGAAGCGCTCGCGGTACATGTAGTAGCCGGGCGCAACCTCGAAGCGCACCTCGACCGTCTTGTCGTCAAGCTGGCTCGCGGCGAAGCGGAAGGCCTGCTCCGGCGGCAGGAAGTCGTCTTCGGTGGCGGCATGCGCGCCGCCCGCCAGGCACACCCAGGCCAATGCCGCCAGCAGCGCTGCGGCAATATGCCGCGCCCAGTCCTGCCCGCGCGCGCGCTCCGGAAGTGCCAAACCGATGTTCATGTCGCTGTTTCCTGTCTGTCTTGAACCGGGGTTACCTGCGTACCCGCTGCTGCGCTGCGGGCGCCGTTGCCCCCTACTTTGCCGGCGCTGCGGCGGTCTCGGTCTCGCTGCGGACCCAGGCCAGGTACGGCGCGTAACCCGCCGTCACCGGCCAGGCAATGAGCTCCGGCACGTCGTAGGGGTGATGTTGCCGGATCACGGCCTCCAGCGCAGCGTAGCGTGCGCGCGTGGTCTTGATCAGCAACGGCCACTCCTGCGCGCGCTCCAGCTTGCCCTGCCACCAGTACTCGGACTCGACCGGCGCCAGGCGGTTCACGCAGGCGGCGGCGCGCGCCTGCAGCACTACCTGCGACAGGTGCGCCGCGGTCTCGGCATCGGGGGTATTGGTGATCACGACGATCACCTCGGCCGGATCGCCCGGGGCGCCGGCATCCGGCTGGCTGGCATGGCTTTGCATCGACATCTCCTTGCGGCAGGCACGGCAGCGGCCCAAAAAACAAAAGAGCCAGGCAGAAGCCTGGCTCGATTGTAAGCGGTGTGCCCGGACCCGTCGCCGCAGCGGCGGGCGGGAAACTACCTTATTCCGCGGCTTCTTCGGCCGGGGCTTCGGTGATTTCCGGACGATCCACCAGTTCGACCAGCGCCATCGGCGCATTGTCGCCCTGACGGAAACCGAACTTCAGGATGCGGGTGTAGCCGCCCGGACGGGTGGCGTAGCGCGGGCCCAGTTCGGTGAACAGCTTGGTGACCATGTCGCGGTCGCGCAGGCGGGCGAAAGCCAGGCGGCGGTTGGCAACGGTGTCCTTCTTGGCCAGCGTGATCAGCGGCTCGACAACCTTGCGCAGTTCCTTGGCCTTGGGCACGGTGGTCTTGATCAGCTCGTGCTGGAACAGCGAGTTGGACATGTTGCGCAGCATCGCGAGACGGTGCGACGAGGTGCGGTTCAGTTTCCGCAGACCATGACGGTGACGCATGATGATTCCTTTCAGTTAAGTGTTTGACCAGCTCTTCTATCGTCCGATGCGGCTGGACGCGGGCCGGTAGTCATACGAGCCCCGGCCGAAGCCAGGGCGGTTACCGCGGTGCGGGACAAGTGCCCCGCACCACAATTACTTCTCCAGACCTGCGGGCGGCCAGTTCTCGAGCTTCATGCCGAGGGTCAGGCCACGCGAGGCGAGGACTTCCTTGATCTCGTTGAGCGACTTGCGACCCAGGTTCGGGGTCTTGAGCAGTTCGTTCTCGGTACGCTGGATCAGGTCGCCGATGTAGTAGATGTTTTCGGCCTTCAGGCAGTTGGCCGAACGCACCGTCAGCTCCAGGTCGTCGACCGGGCGCAGCAGGATCGGATCGATCTGCGGCGTGCGGCTCGAAGCGGCTTCTGCCGCCGACTCGGTGCCTTCCAGCGCGGCGAACACGGACAGCTGGTCGACCAGGATGCGGGCCGACTGGCGGATCGCTTCCTCGGGCGAGATCACGCCGTCGGTTTCGATGTTCATCACCAGCTTGTCCAGGTCGGTACGCTGTTCCACGCGAGCGGATTCCACGGCGTACGACACGCGGCGCACCGGCGAGAACGAAGCGTCCAGCACGATGCGGCCGATGACCTTGCCCGACTCGTCGCCGAACTTGCGCACGTTGCCCGGCACATAGCCGCGGCCTTGCTCGACCTTGATCTGCATGTCCAGCTTGCCGCCGGCGGACAGATGGGCGATCACGTGGTTCGGGTTGATGATCTCGACGTCGTGCGGCAGCTCGATATCGGCAGCCGTGACCACGCCTTCGCCATCCTTGCGCAGCGACACCGTGACTTCGTCGCGGTTGTGCAGCTTGAACACCACGCCCTTCAGGTTGAGCAGCAGGTTAACGACGTCTTCCTGCACGCCGTCGATGGTGGAATACTCGTGGACCACCCCAGCGATCGTGACTTCGGTCGGTGCATAGCCGACCATCGACGACAGCAGCACGCGACGCAGGGCGTTACCGAGCGTATGGCCGTAGCCGCGCTCGAACGGCTCCATCACGACTTTGGCGTGATGGTCGCCCAGAGGCTCGACGGCGATGATTTTTGGCTTGAGGAGTGCTGTTTGCATTAGGTTGTCCTTTTCAATACCCTCGGCTCGTTACACCGATAAGGCTGACGTTTGGAACCTGAAAATCCCATCGCGAGATGGGCGAAGCCCGACCGCGCACACAGCGCGTCGGGCTGAAAGGGAAGCTTTGCGGCGAACGCAAGCTCTGGGCCGTTCCGCTCGCGTGATTAACGCGAGTACAGTTCGACGATCAGGCTTTCGTTGATGTCGCCCGAGATATCGGCGCGATCCGGTACTTGCTTGAAGGTGCCTTCGAACTTCTTCGAATCCACCGCCACCCAGGTCGGGAAGCCCGACTGCTCGGCCAGCGACAGCGATTCAGCGATACGGACTTGCTTCTTCGACTGTTCGCGGATGGTGACGACGTCGCCAGACTTGATCTGGGCCGACGGCACGTTCAGGGTCTGACCGTTCACCAGGATCGCCTTGTGCGACACCAGCTGGCGCGCTTCAGCGCGGGTCGAGCCGAAGCCCATGCGGTACACGACGTTGTCCAGGCGCGATTCCAGCAGTTGCAGCAGGTTTTCGCCGGTGTTGCCCTTGCGGCGGTCGGCTTCGGCGAAGTAGCGGCGGAACTGGCGCTCGAGCACACCGTAGATGCGCTTGACCTTCTGCTTTTCACGCAGCTGGTTGCCGTAGTCGGAGGTGCGGGCACCCGAGGTACGGCCGTGCTGGCCGGGCTTGCTGTCCAGCTTGCACTTGTCGGCGAGCGAGCGGCGGGCGCTCTTCAGGAACAGGTCGGTGCCTTCACGGCGGGAAAGTTTGGCCTTCGGGCCGGTATAACGTGCCACGTTGTCTTCCTTTGATCGATCGCGACGCCTTCAAGACGCGCCGCGAGTCCGCCAACGCAGTGCTTCCGCAGTGCATTTCTGCACCCGGGAGACCGTGACGGACGGTGGGCTTATTAAGCGCGCCCCGTTGCCGGGAACGACGCTGCAAGCATGTACAGTGCGCCGGCATGGGAATGTGCCGTAAGCGACATTCCTTCGACGCAAAACGAAAACCTGCCGCATTAAAATGCAGCAGGTCAGCGAGCGATACTACCATATCCGGAACCGGCAGGTAAACCCACCGGGCCCGGACACACCAACGCTCAGATGCGGCGGCGCTTCGGCGGACGGCAGCCGTTATGCGGAATCGGCGTGACGTCTTCGATGATCGCGATCTTGATGCCCAGCGCGTTCAGCGCGCGGACAGCCGATTCACGACCCGGGCCCGGGCCCTTGATGCGCACTTCCAGGTTCTTGATGCCCTGGTCTTGCGCCACGCGGCCGGCGTTCTCGGCAGCAACCTGGGCAGCGAACGGGGTCGACTTGCGCGAACCCTTGAAGCCCTGGCCACCGGCGGTCGCCCACGACAGGGCGTTGCCCTGGCGATCGGTGATCGTGATGATGGTGTTGTTGAACGAGGCGTGGACGTGCGCAATGCCGTCGGCAACGTTCTTCTTGACCTTTTTACGCGCGCGAGCGGCGTTATTCGGACCTTTTGCCATTAGTTTCTTCCTCTGCCTTCGGCTTTACTTCTTCAGAGCCACGCCGGCCTTGCGCGGACCCTTGCGGGTGCGGGCATTGGTCCGGGTACGCTGGCCGCGCATGGGCAGGCCCTTGCGGTGACGCATGCCACGATAGCAACCAAGGTCCATCAGACGCTTGATGTTCATCGTGGTTTCACGACGCAGGTCACCCTCGACCGTGACCTTGCCCACTTCGTCACGAAGCTTTTCCAGGTCGGCGTCGGTCAGATCCTTGACCTTCTTGTCAAACGGTACACCGGTGGCCTCGCAAATCTTGCGAGCGCGCGAGCGGCCGACACCATAAATGGCCGTCAGGCCGATTTCGGTGTGCTTGTGGTTCGGGATGTTAACCCCTGCGATACGTGCCATTCGTCAATCCTCTTTCCGATTAGCCTTGGCGTTGCTTGTGGCGGGGATCCGACGAGCAGATCACGCGCACGACACCGTTGCGCTTGATGATTTTGCAGTTGCGGCAAATGCGCTTAACAGAAGCCAGCACTTTCATAATTTTCCTCTTCCTTCAATTCCTGTTCGCTCACTTCGTCCGGAAGACGATTCGTGCGCGCGACAGATCATATGGGGTCAGCTCGACCGTCACCTTGTCACCCGGAAGAATCCGGATGTAGTTCATTCGCATCTTGCCGGAGATATGGCCCAGTACTACGTGGCCATTCTCCAGCTTGACCCGGAACGTCGCATTGGGCAGGTTTTCCAGGACCTCCCCCTGCATCTGGATGACGTCGTCTTTTGCCATACCTAGCCTGTACCGATCCGAAGTCAGCGCAAGGTCAGATTGCCCTTGAAATTCGCCTTCTTCAGCAGCGACTCATATTGCTGCGACATCACGTAAGACTGAACCTGAGCCATGAAGTCCATCGTGACGACCACGATGATCAGCAGCGAGGTTCCGCCAAAGTAGAACGGAACGTTCCACCGCAGCACCAGGAATTCCGGCAACAGGCAGACCAGTGTGATATAGACCGCACCAGCCAGCGTCAGGCGCACCAGAATCTTGTCGATATAGCGCGTCGTCTGCTCGCCCGGACGAATGCCCGGAATGAAGGCACCGCTTTTCTTCAGGTTGTCTGCCACTTCACGGCTGTTGTACACCAGGGCCGTATAGAAGAAGCAGAAAAATACAATCGCAGCAGCGTACAGCAGGATGTAGACCGGCTGGCCCGGCGACAGCGTGGCAGCCAGGTCCTTGACGAACCGGCCAACCGCACCCGTCGACTGGGACGTGAACCAGCCTGCAATCGTCGCCGGGAACAGGATGATCGACGATGCGAAGATCGGCGGAATCACCCCTGCCATGTTCAGCTTCAGCGGCAGGTGCGACGACTGGCCGCCGTACACCTTGTTGCCGACCTGACGCTTGGCATAGTTCACCAGGATCTTGCGCTGGCCCCGCTCGACAAACACCACGGCGAAGGTCACACCGATCACGATCGCCACGATGAAGATCGCCGCGATGATGCTCATGGAACCCGTACGGACCAGTTCGAACAGTCCGCCGATCGCGTTGGGCAGGCCCGCCGCGATACCGCCAAAGATGATGATCGAGATGCCGTTGCCCAGACCACGCTCGGTGATCTGCTCACCCAGCCACATCAGGAACATCGTACCGGTCACCAGCGTGATCACTGCCGTGGCCCTGAACATCAGGCCCGGATCCAGCACCAGCCCAGGCTGCGATTCCAGCGCCACCGCAATCGACAGCGCCTGGAACGTGGCCAGGACCACGGTGCCGTAGCGCGTGTACTGCGTGATCTTGCGTTGCCCTGCCTGCCCTTCCTTCTTCAGCGCTTCCAGCTGCGGCAGCACGATCGTCAGCAACTGCATGATGATCGACGCCGAGATGTACGGCATGATGCCGAGCGCGAAGACGGTAAAGCGCGACAGCGCCCCGCCCGAGAACAGGTTGAACATCCCGAGGATGCCACCCGACTGACTCTGGAAAAGCTTCGCAAGCTGCTCCGGATCGATACCGGGCACCGGAATATGAGCGCCGATGCGGTACACGATCAGGGCCAGCACCAGGAACATCAGCCGGCGCTTGAGGTCGCCGTACTTCGCCGTGTTCCTGGCTTGCGCGCTTGCATTGGGTTTCGCCGTGGCCAAACGATGCTCCGACTATGACTGCCTATGCTGCGATAAATGCCTGTCAGGCTGCGATCTGGCCGCCGGCGGCTTCGATCGCGGCCTTGGCGCCAGCGGTGGCGCCCAGACCCTTGATCGTCACCTTGCGGGTCAGTTCGCCAGCCTTGATGACCTTGGCGCTCTTGACCAGCTCGCCCACCAGGCCAGCTTGCTTCAGGACCAGCAGATCGACTTCGGCCGCTTCCAGGCGCTCGATGTCACGCAGCGTGACTTCGGCGTTGAACGCCTTGGTCAGCGAGGTGAAGCCGCGCTTGGGCAGACGACGATACAGCGGCATTTGACCGCCTTCGAAGCCCACCTTGTGGAAGCCGCCCGAACGCGACTTCTGACCCTTGTGGCCGCGACCGGCAGTCTTGCCCAGGCCGGAGCCGATACCGCGGCCGACGCGACGCTTGGCGTGCTTCGAACCGGCGGCCGGTTTCAGGTTGTTCAGTTGCATCTTGCTCTCCGAGTTCCCGGTATCAGGCCAGAACCTTGACCAGGTACGAGACCTTGTTGATCATGCCGCGCACAGCGGGCGTGTCCTGCAGCTCCGACACCGAGTTGATGCGGCGCAGGCCCAGGCCACGAACAGTGGCGCGATGATCCTCGCGCGTGCCGATCAGGCTGCGCACGAGTTGCACTTTTACGGTTTTCTGCGACATTGCGTTCACCTTAACCCAGGATGTCTTCGACCGACTTGCCACGCTTGGCGGCGATTTCGCCCGGCGTGCTCATCTTCTGAAGGCCGTCCAGCGTGGCGCGAACCATGTTGTACGGGTTGGTGGAACCGTGCGACTTGGTCACCACGTTGGTGACGCCCATCACTTCGAAGATCGCGCGCATCGGGCCGCCGGCGATCACGCCGGTACCTTCCTTGGCGGGCATCATCAGCACCTTGGCGGCGCCGTGCTTGCCAACGACTTCGTGTTGCAGCGTGCCGTTCTTCAGCGAGACCTTGACCATCTTGCGACGGGCTTCGTCCATTGCCTTCTGAACAGCAACCGGCACTTCCTTAGCCTTGCCCTTGCCCATGCCGATGCGGCCATCGCCGTCACCAACCACGGTCAGCGCAGCGAAACCGAGAATCCGGCCACCCTTCACCACCTTGGTGACGCGGTTGACCGAGATCATCTTCTCGCGGAGGCCGTCGTCGCGTTCGTCCTGTTGGACTTTTGCTTGCATCTTTGCCATGACGTATCTCTCTCTATGCGCTTAGAACTTCAGGCCGGCTTCGCGGGCGGCGTCTGCCAGGGCCTTAACGCGGCCATGGAAACGGAAGCCGGCGCGATCGAACGCGACGGTTTCCACGCCAGCAGCCTTCGCCTTTTCGGCGATACGCTTGCCAACCACGGTGGCGGCAGCGGCGGTAGCGCCCTTGCCATCCAGTTCCTTGCGCACTTCCACCTCGGCGGTCGACGCGGAAGCCAGCACCTTGGTGCCGCACTCCGAGAAAACCTGGGCGTAAATATGCGAATTCGTACGGAACACGGTCAGACGATTGACTTTCATCTCCGCGATCTTGGCGCGGGTCTGACGTGCACGGCGCAAACGAGCGTCTTTCTTGTTCATCATTGCACCCCTTACTTCTTCTTGGTTTCCTTCAGGATGACGCGCTCGTCCGAGTAACGCACACCCTTGCCCTTGTAGGGCTCAGGCGGGCGGTACGCGCGGACTTCCGCGGCAACCTGACCGACTTTCTGCTTGTCCGCACCCTTGATGATGATCTCGGTCTGCGTCGGCGTTTCCGCCTTCACGCCTTCCGGCATCTCATGGATCACGTCGTGCGAGAAACCAAGCTGGAGCTTCAGCGCAGCGCCCTGCAGCTGGGCACGATAGCCCACGCCGACGAGGTTCAGCTTGCGCTCGAAACCGGTGGTTACGCCCTTGACCATGTTGGCCACCAGAGCACGCATGGTGCCCTGCAGAGCGTTTGCTTCACGCGATTCGTCAGCCGGGCTGAAGGTCAGCGTGTCATTTTCGACATTGACCTTGACCAGGCTGTGAATCGGCTGCGACAGCGTGCCGAGCGGGCCCTTTACGGAGAGCACGCCAGCCGCCACGTTCACTTCCGCGCCCTTGGGGAGCGCGATGGGAGCCTTACCTACACGGGACATGGTTCTCTCCTTAAGCGACGTAGCAGAGAACTTCGCCGCCCACGCCAGTGGCGCGAGCCTTGCGGTCGGTCATCAGACCCTGCGGGGTCGAAATGATCGCCACACCCAGGCCGTTCATCACTTGGGGGATGTCGCTGCGGCCCTTGTACACGCGCAGGCCGGGCTTCGAGACGCGCTCAATGCGCTCGATGACCGGACGGCCGGCGTAGTACTTGAGACCGATGCTCAGTTGTGCCTTGCCGCCATCTTCCTGGACGGCGTAGTCGTCGATGTAGCCTTCGTCCTTCAGGACCTTGGCGATTGCCACTTTCAGCTTCGACGACGGCATGACAACCGACGCTTTCTGCACGCCCTGGGCGTTGCGGATGCGCGTCAGCATATCGGCGATAGGATCGCTCATGCTCATACTGTTTCTCCTGTAGCCTGTGCGTAATTACCAGCTGGCTTTCGTCAGACCCGGGATTTCGCCCTTGAAGGCGATTTCGCGGATCTTGTTACGCGCCAGGCCAAACTTGCGGAAGGTACCGCGGGGACGACCGGTGATCGCGCAGCGGTTACGCTGGCGAGTCGGGTTCGCGTTGCGCGGGAGCTGTTGCAGCTCGAGACGCGCGCTGTAACGCTCTTCTTCCGACTTCTCTTGGTCGTCGATAATGGCCTTGAGGTTGGCGCGCTTGGCGGCATACTTCGCCACCAGCTTGGCGCGCTTCTTCTCACGTTCAATCAGAGCCAGTTTAGCCACGGTTACCCCTTAATTGCGGAACGGGAACTTGAACGCACCGAGGAGTGCCTTGGCTTCCTCGTCGTTCTTTGCCGTCGTCGTGATGCTGATGTTCAGACCACGCAGTGCGTCGATCTTGTCGTACTCGATTTCGGGGAAAATGATCTGCTCTTTCACACCGATGTTGTAGTTGCCGCGACCGTCGAACGACCGGCCCGACACACCACGGAAGTCACGCACGCGCGGCAGGGCCACGGTAACGAAACGATCGAGGAATTCGAACATGCGCTCGCCGCGCAGGGTCACCATCGCACCGATGGGGTAGCCCTGGCGGATCTTGAAGCCGGCGATAGCCTTCTTGGCCTTCGTCACGACCGGCTTCTGACCGGCGATCTTGGTCAGGTCGCCCACGGCATTCTCAATGATCTTCTTGTCATTGATGGCTTCGCCAAGACCCATGTTCAGGGTGATCTTGGTGATGCGCGGCACTTCCATGACCGACTTGTAGCCGAACTGTTCGATCAGCTTCGGCACAACCTGTTCTTTGTAAAACTCTTGCAGACGTGCTGCCATGCTCAACTCCTATACGTGCCCAGAATCAAGCTGCCACGACGGCGCCGGTGGTCTTCAGCACGCGCACGCGCTTGCCGTCTTCCACCTTGATGCCGACGCGCGACGGCTTGCCATTGGCATCCACGAGCGCAACGTTGGAAATATGCAGGGGCATGACCTTGTCGACCACACCACCGGTAGTGCCCAGCATCGGGTTCGGGCGGGCATGCTTCTTGGCGATGTTCACGCCTTGCACCGCAACCTTGTCGCCCAGGACGGCTTGCACGGTACCGCGCTTGCCCTTGTCCTTGCCGGTCAGCACAATGACTTCGTCGCCTTTGCGAATCTTGTTCATGGCGGCTCCTTACAGCACTTCCGGAGCGAGCGACACGATCTTCATGAAGCGCTCGGTACGGAGTTCACGAGTCACCGGCCCGAAGATACGGGTGCCGATCGGCTCGAGCTTGTTGTTCAGCAGGACGGCGGCGTTGCCGTCGAACTTGATCAGCGAACCGTCAGCGCGGCGCACGCCCTTGGCGGTACGCACGACGACGGCGTTGTAGATGTCGCCCTTCTTCACGCGACCGCGCGGCGCTGCGTCCTTGACGGTCACCTTGATGATGTCGCCAACGCTTGCGTAGCGGCGCTTGGAGCCACCCAGCACCTTGATGCACAGCACTTCGCGCGCACCAGTGTTATCGGCTACTTCGAGCCGGCTTTCTGTCTGAATCATGGTGTTTGTCTTCCCAACTTAATCCGTCAGGTGCAAAAAGCGCCCATCGGTCAGTCTTGGTCCCGTCGGCTCCGGCATTGCGCCAGCTCCGTATGGGTTGATCAACTTTGAAGTCGGTAGGAACCAGGCGATCTCAACAACTTGCTGAGGCCGCTCGGCCCTGGCTCGCTTCACAGGCCCGCCCGGGTGGTACTACAAAGGCGAACGCAACAAAGCGGAAGTCCAGGATTATAGCTACATAATCCTGGACTTGCAAGTCAAGCTAAGAACGTGTTGTTCTTAGATGACGCGTGCAGCCTCTACCAGCCGGGAAACCACCCAGGACTTGGTCCGCGACAGCGGACGGCCTTCCTGGATCTCGACCTTGTCGCCTTCCTTGTACTGGTTGGCTTCGTCGTGTGCGTGGTACTTCTTCGAACGCAGCACGTACTTGCCGTACAGAGGATGCTTGACGCGGTTTTCCACCAAGACCGTAACGGTCTTGTCCATCTTGTCGCTCACGACACGGCCGACCAGGGTACGGCGAAGCGACTTTTCCGTTTGTGCAGCTTCAGTCATTTCGCGTTTGCCTTTTGAGTCAGCACGGTTTGCACACGCGCGATGTCCTTGCGAACCTTTTTCAGCTGGCTGGTGTTCTGCAGCTGTTGGGTCGCCTTTTGCATGCGCAGGCTAAATTGGGCCTTCAGCAGCTCGGAGAGCTCCTGGTTCAGCCCGGCGGCGTCCTTGCCGCGAAGTTCGGATGCTTTCATCCCTGCTCTCCTTACGTCCCGACCTGGCGCACCACGAAATTGGTGGCGATCGGCAGCTTGGCGGCTGCGAGGCGGAACGCCTCACGCGCCAGGTCTTCGGTCACGCCATCCATTTCGTACAGCATCTTACCCGGCTGGATTTCAGCCACGTAGTACTCCGGATTGCCCTTACCGTTACCCATACGGACTTCGGCAGGCTTCTTCGAGATCGGCTTGTCCGGGAAGATCCGGATCCAGATGCGGCCGCCACGCTTGATGTGGCGGGTCATCGCACGACGTGCCGACTCGATCTGACGAGCCGTCAGGCGGCCACGGCCCATGGCCTTCAGGCCGAATTCGCCGAAAGACACGGCGTTACCACGGGTAGCCTTACCCGTGTTGCGGCCCTTCTGCTCCTTGCGGTATTTTCTGCGCTTAGGTTGCAGCATCGTTATTCTCCACTCTTCGCATCGCCAGGCGCACCGCGGCGACCGGCACCCGCACCGGCGCCACCGCGACGGTTGCCACCCGGGCGGCCTTCGCCTTCACGGCGGCGGCCTTCCGGACGACCCGGGCGACGACGACGGTCGTCTTGCGGCTCTTCCACCACCGGCGCGTCATTGCGGCCGAGGTGATCACCCTTGTAGACCCACACCTTGACACCGATGATGCCGTAGGTGGTTTCTGCTTCGGAGAAACCGTAGTCGATGTCGGCGCGCAGGGTGTGCAGGGGCACACGGCCTTCGCGGTACCACTCGGTACGTGCGATTTCGATACCGTTCAGACGGCCGGCGCTCATGATCTTGATACCCTGGGCGCCCAGGCGCATCGCATTCTGCATCGCGCGCTTCATGGCGCGGCGGAACATGATGCGGCGCTCGAGCTGCTGGGTGATCGAGTCGGCGATCAGCTGAGCATCGGTTTCCGGCTTGCGGATTTCCTCGATGTTCACGTGCACGGGCACGCCCATGCGACGCTGCAGTTCAGCCTTGAGCAGTTCGATGTCCTCACCCTTCTTGCCGATCACCACGCCCGGACGCGAGCTGTAAATGGTGATGCGTGCGTTGCGGGCGGGGCGCTCGATCACGACGCGGCCAACCGATGCGTTCTTCAGCTTCTTCTTCAGGAAGTCTCGAACTTCGATGTCTTCCTTCAGCATGCCGGCGAACTTCGTGTTGCTGGCGTACCAGCGCGAAGCCCAGTTACGGCTGACAGCCAGGCGGAAGCCAGTCGGATGAATCTTCTGTCCCATCGTGACTCCTTAGTTGCCGAGCGTCACAGTGATGTGACAGGTTTGTTTCTCGATGCGGTTGCCGCGGCCCTTCGCCCGTGCGGTGAAGCGCTTGAGCGAGGTTGCCTTGTCGACGAAGATCGATTTGACCTTCAGTTCGTCGATGTCGGCGCCTTCGTTGTGCTCAGCGTTGGCGATGGCCGATTCGACCACCTTCTTCACGATCCCGGCAGCCTTTTTCGGGCTGAACTGCAGGACATTGAGCGCGCGCTCGATCGGCAGACCACGGATCTGGTCAGCGACCAGGCGCGTCTTCTGGGCGGAGATGCGGGCACCGCGATGAATCGCTTTCACTTCCATGATGGCACCTTACCTCTTCGCTTTCTTGTCAGCCGCGTGGCCCTTGAACGTGCGGGTAATCGCAAATTCACCGAGCTTGTGGCCAACCATGTTTTCCGTAACGTACACCGGCACGTGTTGACGGCCGTTGTGCACGGCGATCGTCAGGCCAATGAACTCCGGCAGAATGGTCGAGCGACGCGACCAAGTCTTGATGGGCTTCTTGTCCTTGCCGCTCGAGGCGACTTCCACCTTCTTCAGCAGGTGGGCGTCGCAGAACGGACCCTTTTTAGCGGAACGAGTCATATCTTTAGCTCCTACCTACCGATTAACGCTTGTGGCGCTTCTGGACGATCATGCTGTCCGTGCGCTTGTTGCTGCGGGTACGGTAACCCTTGGCCGGGGTACCCCACGGCGAAACCGGATCGCGACCAGCGGCGGTCTTGCCTTCACCACCACCGTGCGGGTGATCCACCGGGTTCATCACGACACCACGCACCGTCGGGCGGATACCGCGCCAGCGGGTGGCACCGGCCTTGCCGATGACGCGCAGGCTGTGCTCTTCGTTGCCCACTTCACCGATGGTGGCGCGGCACTCGATGTGCACGCGGCGCACTTCACCGGAGCGCAGGCGAACCTGGGCGTACAGGCCTTCACGAGCCAGCAGCACGGCGGAACCGCCGGCGGCACGTGCGATCTGCGAACCCTTGCCCGGCAGCATTTCCACGTTGTTGATCGTGGTACCGACCGGAATGTTGCGGATCGGCAGGTTGTTACCGGCCTTGATCGGCGCTTCCGAGCCGTTCAGCAGTTGCTGACCGGCAACCATGCCCTTGGTGGCGATGATGTAGCGGCGCTCGCCGTCGGCGAACAGCACCAGCGCGATATTGGCGCTGCGGTTCGGATCGTATTCCAGGCGTTCGACCTTGGCGGGGATGCCGTCCTTGTCGTTACGCTTGAAGTCGACCACGCGGTAGTGGTGCTTATGACCACCGCCCTTGTGGCGGGTGGTGATATGACCATTGTTGTTACGGCCCGACTTCTGGAATTGCTTTTCCAGCAGCGGAGCGTGCGGGGCGCCCTTGTGAAGGTCCTTGTTGACCACCTTCACCATCGAGCGACGACCCGGGGAAGTCGGCTTGGTCTTGACGAGTGCCATGATTACTTGGCCTCCGCTTCAAAATTGATTTCCTGACCCGGCTTCAGCGAAACGTAGGCCTTCTTCACGTGGTTGCGACGCCCCATGAAACGGCCAAAACGCTTCTGCTTGCCCTTCTGGTTCAGGATCTGAACGGACTGCACCTCGACCTTGAACAGCAGTTCGACTGCGGCCTTCACTTCTGCCTTGTTGGCATCGCGGGCCACTTCGAACACGACTTGTTCATTCTTGTCGGCGACCAGGGTTGCCTTTTCGGAAACCACCGGCGCGAGCAGCACCTGCATCAAACGATGATCGTTCTTGGCTACTTGCGTCATTTCAGCAACTCCTCGATCTGCGCGACGGCTGCCTTGGTCACCAGCACCTTCTTGTAGTGCACGAGCGACAGCGGATCAGCCTGGCGCGGCTCGACAACTGCCACGTGCGGCAGGTTGCGCGAAGCCAGGTAGAGGTTTTCGTCGAGGCTGTCGGTGATGATCAGCACCGAGTCCAGGCCCATGGCCTTGAACTTGTCGGCCAAGAGCTTGGTCTTGGGCGCGTCGACAGTGAAACCGTCCACCACGTTGATACGACCTTCACGTGCGAGCTGCGAGTAAATCGAGCGCATGCCGGCACGGAACATCTTCTTGTTGACCTTCTGGGTGAAGTTCTCTTCCGGCGAATTCGGGAAGATACGGCCGCCCCCGCGCCACAGCGGCGAGGAAGACATACCGGCACGAGCACGGCCCGTACCCTTCTGGCGCCACGGCTTCTTGGTCGTGTGCTTGACCTCTTCACGATCCTTCTGCTTACGGTTACCGCTGCGAGCGTTGGCCTGGTAAGCGACGACGATCTGGTGAACGAGGGCTTCGTTGTAGTCACGGCCGAACACTTCGGGCGAAGCGTCAACGCCCGCACCGATCTGGCCATTGTCCTGGAGGAGCTTGAGTTCCATTACATGCGCTCCTTAAGCTTTGGCTTTGGCCTTGACGGCCGGGGTGACGATGACCTTGCCGCCCTTGGAGCCGGGAATGGCACCCTTGACCAGCAGCAGCTTGCGCTCTGCGTCGATCTTGGCGATTTCCAGGTTCTGCACGGTGCGGGTGACATCGCCCAGGTGACCGGTCATGCGCTTGCCCGGGAACACGCGGCCCGGATCCTGCGCCATACCGATCGAGCCCGGCACGTTGTGCGAGCGCGAGTTACCGTGGGTGGCACGGCCGGAGGCGAAGTGATAACGCTTGATGGTACCGGCGTAGCCCTTACCGATCGACACGCCCTGCACGTCGATCTTCTGACCGACTTCGAACAGGTCGACCGACAGCGAACCGCCAGCTTGCAGTTCGGCAGCCTTGGCTGCATCGATACGGAATTCGCGGATGATTTCGCCGGCTTCCACGCCGGCTTTGGCGAGATGACCCGCCAGCGGCTTGGTAACGCGGCTTGCGCGTCGTGCGCCGAAGGTGACTTGAACCGCGGTATAACCGTCGGTCTCGTCCGTCTTGATTTGCGTCACGCGGTTGTCGCCGACCTCGACCACGGTAACGGGAATCGAATCACCGTCGTCCGTGAAAATACGGGTCATGCCAACCTTGCGACCTACAAGGCCAAGGCTCATGGTTTGCTCCATTCCCAGCTGCGATTGGCCGGGGCTGATTGATACACGAAAACTGTGTTTGCTGTGGACTTGCGCTAAAGAAGACTGCGCGCGGCCAAAGTGGCCAGCCCACTACCCGAGGAAACGGGTAGCCTTACACTATATCGCAGCGGTTTGGAAAGGGCAATATGAATTGCGGATTCGCCTGCAGTGTTGTAGGCAGGCTGCCGCAGTAGTGGCGCTTGCGTTGCTTGGGCTGTGGTGTGGAGGCGACGACGGGTAGTTTAAGCGCCGTAAAGTGCATCCAGGGATGGTTTGTTCAGGCGGCGATGCGCACGAAATCGCCGCCATAGAATACCAGCGGTTCGCCCTCCCCGGCGTCGAACGCCTCGACGGCGCCGACGATCAGCAGGTGATCGCCCACCAAGTCGGCCCGCTCCACGCGGCAGGCCAGCGTCGCCAGCGCCTCGTCCAGGTAGGGCACGCCGCGCTCGCAGCGCCGGTGGGCGACGCCCGCGAACTTGTCCGCCGACGGGGTGGCGAAGCGGCGCGCCAGTTCGCCATGGCCCGCGCGCAGAATGCTGACGCCGAAGGGCGCGCCGCGTGAAAACAGGCCCGCATTCGGCGAGTGCATCGCCAGGCTCCACAGGATCAGCGGCGGCGCCAGCGACAACGAGGCAAACGAGTTCACGGTCAGGCCGACGGGCCGGCCCTGCGCCCCGCAGGCGCCGATGACGGCCACGCCGGTGGCATAGCGGCCGCAAACCCGGCGCAGCTCGCGGGGATCATGGACGGAAGTGGCAGGCGTGGCGGCGTGCATGTCAGGCGGCCTCGGCGACGTACTGGTTGATCAGCTGGTGGCAGGCCTGCGGATCCAGCCACCACGGGAAGTAGTCCGGCGGATTGTCGAAGCCGTTGGCGATGCGCGCGGCCAGTGCCGGCGCCTGCCCCGCGGCGCCCAGCAGCGCCAGGATATGCGGCGGCGGCGGGGTCAGCAGCGAGTTGGTCCACGCTACCACGTCGCCCGCGTACTGCCAGTACTGGTCGAAGGTGCGCTCCATCCAGGCCTGGTCGAAGGACTGGTCGCCGCGCGCCAGGATCGCATCGAGATAGACCTTGCAGCATTTGGCGGCGTTGTTCGAGCCCTGCCCCGTGATCGGGTCGTTGACCACCACGGCATCTGCCATGCCGAACACCAGCCGCCCGGATGGCAGCGTCAGCACCGGCTTGCGCACCGTTGGCGCGAAGCGACCGGCAAGGATGCCGTTGTCGTCGGTCAGCGCCACCCGCTCGCAGCGCTCGGCTTCCCACGGCAGGTAGGTCTGCAGGATGCGCAGGCTTTCGGCCAGGTGCTGCGCCGGGGTGCGCGCCTCGGCCCAACGGTCCATCGGGCCGCCCGGGATGCCTTCGAACACCATGATCTCGCACGGCCCGGACAGCGTCAGCGCGGGGAAGACGAAGTACTCGCCCACGCCCGGGATCAGGTTGAAGCAAACCCGCGAGAACGGCGTGCGCGGCTCCATGCCGGTCACATAGGTCAGCGCCAGCGCGCGCTGCGGCTTGTCGAAGGGGCTGCGGGAAGCATCGCGCTCGAAGCGGCTGACGATCTCGCCCTTGCCGGCGGCCAGCAGCACGAGGTCATGCTCGCGGGTCAGGTCCTCCAGCTCGTCCAGGCCGACATCGACGATGCGCAGGTCGCCGCCGCGTGCAACGAAGGTTTCCATCCACGCCGGCATCTTCAGGCGCTGGTCCACCGCCTGCGCCGGGCGGTCCAGGGGCGCGGCCCAGTCGATCGCGCGGGCACCGGCCTGCTCGGGATGCGGCACGGCCAGGCCGATGCCCTCCACCGGCGGGCAGGCATCGTCCCACCAGTTCAGCCCGAGCTCGCGCTCGGCCTGCAGCGCGCGGTCGAACATGCACTGGCTGGACATGACTTTCCCGCCGCGGATCTGCTCGGGTGTCCGGTTGGACAGCAGCGTGACCCGGTAGCCGTTGGCTTGCAGCCCGAGGGCCATTTGCAGGCCCGACTGGCCGGCTCCGACGATGGCGATGCGTTGGCTCATGATTTTCTCCTGAAGGTCGTCCGGCGGCATTCAGCCGGCCAGCTTGCCGATGGCGGGCACATTCTGCTCCGGCCCCATGGCGGAATAGCCGCCGTCGACGGCATAGTCGGCACCGGTGACGAAGCTGGCATGGTCGGAACAGAGGAAGAGCACCACCTGTGCCACTTCATCGGGCTCGCCGACGCGGCCCAGCAGGTGAAACGGCGCGGCCACCGCATCGGTGCGGGCGCGGTTGCCGCCGCTGACCTCATCCATTAGCCGGCACCAGGTCCAGCCCGGCGACACCGCGTTGACGCGGATGCGGTCCGGCGCCAGGTCCATCGCCATGCTCCGCGTCAGCTGCGCGATGGCGGCTTTCGACACCGGATAGAGCCAGCGCCCGGTCTGCGCCACGTTGGCCGAGATACTGGTGAAATTGACGATCGCGCCGCCGCCGCGCGCCCGCATGTGCGGATGCACCGCCTGCGCCAGCATCACGCCCGACACCACGTTGACGTCGAGCGCCGCCAGCCAGTCGGCCCGGCCCGAACGGAAGCCGTCATCGAGATAGGTGCAGGCCAGGTTGACCAGGCAGTCCACGCCGCCAAAGCGCTGCACCACCTGCGCCACGGCATCGCGGACCTGTTCGTCACGCGTGATGTCGGTGGCGATGAAGAGTGCGTTCGGCCCGAGCTGCGCGGCCACGCGCTCGCCGTTGGCGGCATCGATATCGAAGATCGCCACGCGCGCGCCGGCCTCGACAAAGGCCCGCGCCACGCCGGCCCCGATCAGCGTGGCGCCGCCGGTGACAATGGCCACCTTGCCCTGCAGTCCTTTCATGCTTGTCTCCTGTGCCGGCAATCGCCGGCGATGGTTGCGGGCGGGCCTCTGCGGGCCCGTTCCGGACCTATGCCGCGCGCTGCCTACTTGCCATCGCTCTGCTGCCAGCGCGCCATCAGCGTGTTCGACGGCAGCGTCTCGTCCAGCAGCTTGCGCGCGGTCTCCACGCCCGCCACCGGCAAACCCGCCGGGTCCAGCTTGCCGATCTGCACCAGCACGCTGGCCTGGTCCCAGTAGATATGCTCGTGGTACAGCTTGTCACCGCGGAACTTGACGATGGCGATCAGCGGGATCTCCACGCGCTTGCCGGTGGGCGGCACGCCGGGCAGCATCCAGTCGATCTCGCAGGTATGCGTGAAGCAGAACAGCATCTCGTCGACGATCTGCGTGGCCCCGACCGTGCGCGACAGCGGGATCAGCGTGGTGTCGGGCGGATTGCTGTGCACGAAATGGTGCTGGTAGAACCGCCGCAGCTGCGCGTAGCCGACGCCGCCGGTCATGGTCGGGATATGGTTCACATAGGGCTGCGGCACCATCGTCGCCATGGTGGCGTCGACATCGCGGGTGGCGAATTCATACTCGCAGTGCTTGTCCCACAGCGCGGAGAAATCGTAATGCGGCCCCATCTCGCCGCGCAGCGCAGCGATCGAGCGCTGGTGCGCCATCAGCGCCGAGGGCTTGTCGAAGTGCTCGCCGCCCGTGCGTGCAAAGGCATGGTCTACGCCGGCGTAGACGTAGACCTCGATGTTCTCGCGCCCGGCCAGGGCTTCGCAGATCGCAGCCTGGGCCTGCGGCGGGCAGAATCCGTCTTTCTCGGCGATATGCAGCACCAGGCGGCCGCGCACGTTGGCGGCCTCGCCCAGCGCGTGCTCGATGCCCACGCCGTAGTACGCCACCGCGCAGGCCACGTCGGGCAGCCGGCAGGCCGCCAGGTAGGCCAGCTTGCCGCCCAGGCAGAAGCCCAGCACGCCGGTCTGGCCGACGCATTCCGGCCGCGCCCGCAGTGCCTCAAGCGCGGCGCCCACATCCTGCACGCCCGTGGCTTCGTCGAACTGCTGGTACAGGCCCAGCGCCCGCTGGAAGTCCTCGCCGCGGTCGGTCAGCTCGATCCCGGGCGCGATGCGCCAGAACAGGTCGGGCACCAGCACCGTATAGCCCTCCTCGGCGTAGTATTCCGCCACCTGCCGCATGGTCGCGTTGACGCCGAAGATCTCCTGGCACAGCACGATGCCGGGGCCCTTGCCTGCCGCCGGGGTGGCGAGATAACCGCTGAAACTGCCTTCGGGGGTCTGGATCTGGATGGTCTGGCCCATGGCCTGCGCTCCTTGTCGTTCTCTTTCCAGTATCTGGTGGGACTGCCGTGCTGGCTTCCATGATGGTGGCTCCGCACCGCAGCAAACTAGCCGCTGGACGCAGCGGCTATCCGATTAGTGCAGGAAACTTCGGAATCGGTCAACGCCGCAGCGCTGACAGCGGGGCCATCCGCTATAGTGGATCGCGTGGGAAACCGTGCCCGGCCGTCATGCCGGGCCGGCCCCGGAACCAGCGGCGCGCACGGTCACCGGCAGCGCCGCGGCCCCGCCAGAGGAGCGAGACAATGCAGCTGCCCCCCGCCGCCGGACCGCTGGCGAGCGCCCTGCTCGGCGATCCCGCCCGGTGCGTGTTCGCCTCGACCGACCTGGCCGAGACGCGCGCCGCGGTCGGGCGCGTGTTCAAGCCGCACCGGCTCGAGATACGCGGCCCCCGGTTGCAGGCACGCATGCACCATGCGCCGCTTGGCGCGGTCTCGTTCAACCGCCTGGCCTACGGCGCCGACGTCACCATCGACCCCGGCCCGCTCGGCGACTTCCTGCTGGTGCAGATGCCGCTGCAAGGACAGGCCGAGATCCGCTGCGGCGACCAGCACATCGTCTCCACGCCCGACTGCGCTTCGGTGCTGACGCCCAGCGATGCGCTGGCCATGCGCTGGAGCGCCGACAACGACCAGCTGATCGTGCGCATCGAACGCAGTGCGCTGGAACGCGTCTGCGCCGCCCACCTGGGCCGGCGCCCCGAGCAGCCGCTGCGCTTCGCGCTCGGCATGGCCTGGCGCAGCGGCGCCTGGTACGAACTGATGCGCTATCTCGCCGCGATGCTGGAGACCGCGCCCGAGACCGCGCGCCATCCGCTGACCGCCTGCCAGCTGGAACAGCTGGTGATCGGCACGCTGCTGACCTGGCAGCCGCACAGCCTGTCGGACGCTTTGCGCGAGCACGGCAAACCGCTGGCACCACGCCATGTGAAGGTGGTAGAGGAGTACATTCACGCGAACGCCGCTGCGGAGCTGACGCCGGCCTTGCTGGCCGAGGTTGCCGGCGTCAGCGTACGCAGCCTGTTCGCCGGCTTCCGCGAGCATCGCGGCACCGGGCCGATGGCCTATCTGCGCACGGTGCGCCTCGAGCGCGTGCGGCACGACCTGCTGAACGACGCGTCGGTGTCGTCAGTGAGCGGGGCAGCGCTGCGCTGGGGCTTTGCCCATCTGGGGCGCTTCAGCGCGGAGTACCGGCGCGCGTTCGGGGAGTGCCCCGCGCAGACGTTGCGGCGGCGCGGGGCGGGCTAGGCTGGTGATCGCTCAGTTCGTCGCGCAACTGTAGCTGGCAGCAAGACTGGCATCTCCCGACCCCGAGTACTTCGGGAATTTCGGGTACACGCACAGCGGCATGGTGCGCACCACGGTCTGCCGCGCGTCCATCTTCGAACTCTGCAGCTGTTCAGGGGCCACCGATTTCTCGACCCAGTCGATCATGCCCCCGAGATAGTCGACCTGATCCGGGCCGACACCGCCTTGCACATGCCCGACACCCGGCTCGAGGTAGAAGCGTGCATTGGCCGCACCGGCGCCAGCAAGCTGGGGCATCGCCATGAAATTGCGAACGTGGTCCCTGCCGCTGAGCGGCGAGTCGGCGCCGCCGTGCCACGAAATCAGCTACTTGCCCGATGACACGAATTGCGCGATGGCACGCATATCGTGATCCGCCCCAGCCTGCTGCAAGCCGGCGGCGATCGGCGGCAAGTCCCGCGTCACGTCGAACGTTGCCTGCAAGCTGCCCGGCTGCGTGGCGGGCAACGTCTACGCCGCGTTGCCCGTGGCGATGGCGGCGAAGCCGCCGCCGAGGCCCACGTAGTATGGCAAGAATTCGCCAAAATCGGCCCAGTAGTAGCCCGCGTAGACCAGCGCGCCCGCCGCGTCGCTCAGCGGCCCGACCTGTTCCTGAACGGTGCGCAGCTGCCCGGGGGTCAGGCAGGTGGCCGCATCAGCCCCGGGGGCACCGCACGCCAGCGCGGCCGGACTGAAGGTACAGGCGTTCGGGTTGGCGATGATGCCGTCCCTGATCCCATCCAGCCCGTCACATGCTGCGATCGCGGCAGCGTTCAGCGCTGTCCACTGGGCCGCGGCCGGCATGTCGGTCGGAACCGGCACGCCGGGCCAGGTTGAGCCACGCTGCTGTCTGCGTGGCCATGTTCATGGTTTCCGCGCCGGCGATGATCCCGTCATACTGGTCCGGCCAGCGCTGCGCCGCGATATAGGCATTGCGCCCGCCATTGGACGCGCCGTTGAAGTAGGTATAGCTGGGTGCGCGCCCGTAGAACGCCTTGACTGCTGCCTTGGCGAAAGCGATCGTGGTGCCGACCGCGGCATAGGCATAGTCGGACTTCTCGGTTTGGCTCGTCAGGAATTCGGAGGGGTCGCCAGTACGGTTGCCGCCATTCGACGCGGCGTACGCAACGGCCCGCTGGAGCGGCTGGTACAGGGGGAAGCCGGCGCTGAAGCTCTCCACGGTTTTCACCTGCCCATCGAAACCTCCGCCACCCTGGTGCATCAGCCTGCCCGTCCAGTTGTCCGGCAGATCCACTTCGATGTCGAGCAACGTGCCGCTGGTTGCCGAAACCTTGCAGTAGCCCGGCAGCCCGCCCGCCGCCTCGATGCGCTTTACCGCCGTTATGCTGGCCCCGCCGATGGCCCTGCCTTACAGCGTAGCGCACGCCGCCGTGTAGTCGACCGCGGCCACGGTTGAAGCTTCAGGCTGCCCATCGCCGCCGCCGCACTCACTGAGCGTGAGTCCGATGCCCAACGCCAGGGCAATGCCGATGGCATTGCCCGAGCGCGGACGCACGGGTCCGGTGAGTCCTTTCAAACATGATTGTCTCCTCTGGGGGGCGCCACGCTTAGGGTTGCGGCTTTGCCGTCACGACTGAAATAAGGTAAAGCCGCTGCGGGGGACGCGCCGGAGCGCCATTTCGCGCTCCCCTTTTTCAAGATTTCGAACGCATGAAGAGGACCAGCACCGGGACGTTGAGCGGTGCGGGGATTGCTGCTTCTCGGGCAGGGCGCCGGGCACCATGACGGACACGCCGATCAGCGTAGCAGCGTTGGCGTCGCGGCTTTGATTTACATCACTTGCGCCAGTTGCAATCGACGTTAGTGATACAACATGATTCAATCAATCAGTGCTTATGTATCACTTTGCGGCGCGAGATGGCGGCAGCAACCGGATCGATTCGTCGCCCTCGCTCGCACGGTACGGGAGCAATCGGGCGAGCAAGGCAGCTGTATGCAAGCCTTGAAAACAAAAACGGCGAACCATACGGTTCGCCGTTTTGCTGCAGCAGGCCGCGGGCGCGGCCCGAAGCATGATTACACCTTGATCTCGACGTCCACGCCTGCCGGCAGGTCGAGCTTCATCAGCGCGTCAACCGTCTTGTCGGTCGGGTCGACGATGTCCATCAGGCGCTGGTGCGTGCGGATCTCGAACTGATCGCGGCTGGTCTTGTTGACGTGCGGCGAACGCAGGATGTCGAAGCGCTGGATGCGGGTCGGCAGGGGCACCGGGCCCTTGACGATCGCGCCGGTACGCTTGGCGGTATCCACGATTTCCGCAGCCGACTGGTCGATCAGGCGGTAGTCGAAAGCCTTCAGGCGGATACGGATCTTCTGGTTCTGCATGATATTTCCTTAAAAGAGCGATTGGGCAACGTGCCCGTTGAATGGGGACATGCCCGACAGGCATGTCCCAGGAAGTGCTTAGTCGAGGATCTTTGCCACGACGCCGGCGCCGACGGTACGGCCGCCTTCACGGATAGCGAAGCGCAGGCCTTCTTCCATGGCGATCGGGGCGATCAGCTTGACGGTGATCGACACGTTGTCACCCGGCATGACCATTTCCTTGTCCTTCGGCAGCTCGATCGAGCCGGTCACGTCGGTGGTACGGAAGTAGAACTGCGGGCGGTAGTTGTTGAAGAACGGGGTGTGACGGCCGCCTTCGTCCTTCGACAGGATGTACACCTCGCCGGTGAAGTGGGTGTGCGGCTTGATCGAACCCGGCTTGCACAGCACCTGGCCGCGCTCGACGTCTTCACGCTTGGTGCCGCGCAGCAGCAGGCCAACGTTGTCGCCGGCTTGACCCTGGTCCAGCAGCTTGCGGAACATTTCCACGCCGGTGCAGGTGGTCTTCACCGTCGGCTTGATACCGACGATTTCGATTTCCTCACCGACCTTCACCACGCCGCGCTCGATACGGCCGGTCACCACGGTGCCGCGACCCGAGATCGAGAACACGTCTTCCACCGGCATCAGGAAGGTACCGTCAACGGCACGCTCCGGCGTCGGGATGTAGGTGTCCAGTGCGTCGGCCAGGTTCATGATGGCCACTTCGCCCAGCTCGCCCTTATCGCCTTCCAGCGCCAGCTTGGCCGAACCCTTGATGATCGGGGTGTCGTCGCCGGGGAACTCGTACTTGCTCAGCAGCTCGCGAACTTCCATCTCGACCAGCTCGAGCAGTTCAGCGTCGTCCACCATGTCGCACTTGTTCAGGAACACGATGATGTAAGGCACGCCAACCTGACGGGCCAGCAGGATGTGCTCGCGCGTTTGCGGCATCGGGCCGTCAGCGGCCGAGCAAACCAGGATTGCGCCGTCCATCTGGGCGGCACCCGTGATCATGTTCTTCACATAGTCAGCGTGGCCCGGGCAGTCAACGTGCGCGTAGTGGCGGTTGGCCGTTTCGTACTCGACGTGGGCGGTATTGATGGTAATACCGCGTGCCTTTTCTTCCGGCGCTGCGTCGATTTCGTCGTACTTCTTGGCGGCACCGCCGAACTTGGCTGCCAGCACCGTGGCGATTGCCGCGGTCAGCGTGGTCTTGCCATGGTCAACGTGACCGATCGTACCAACGTTCACGTGCGGCTTGGTCCGCTCGAACTTTTCCTTTGCCATTTTTCAGCTCCTAATGGAATTCAGTCTTGTCGATTCATCACGCCGCCGCGCCCCACGCGGGGTGCGGCGGCAAACAGCTTATTACTTGCCCTTGGCCGTCATCACGGCTTCGGCGATGTTCTTCGGTGCTTCAGCGTAGTGCTTGAATTCCATGGTGTACGTGGCGCGGCCTTGCGTGGCCGAGCGCAGCGACGTGGAATAACCGAACATTTCCGACAGCGGGACTTCGGCCTTGATGATCTTGCCGCCGCCCACCATGTCGTCCATGCCCTGCACGATGCCGCGGCGGGACGACAGGTCGCCCATCACGGTACCCGTGTAGTCTTCCGGCGTTTCCACTTCCACGGCCATCATCGGCTCAAGCAGAACCGGGCTGGCCTTGCGCATGGCTTCCTTGAAAGCCATCGAGCCGGCCATGCGGAACGCGTTTTCGTTCGAGTCCACGTCGTGGTACGAACCGAACGTCAGCGTGACCTTCACGTCTACCACCGGGAAGCCAGCCAGGATGCCGTTCGGCAGCGTGTCGACGATACCCTTTTCGACCGCCGGGATGTATTCGCGAGGAATCACACCGCCCTTGATGGCGTCGATGAACTCGAAGCCCTTGCCCGGCTCTTGCGGTTCCAGCGTGATCACAGCGTGACCGTACTGGCCGCGGCCGCCCGACTGCTTGACGAACTTGCCCTCGACGCCTTCGGCCGTCTTGCGAATGGTTTCGCGGTAGGCCACCTGCGGCGCGCCGATGTTGGCTTCCACGCCGAATTCGCGCTTCATGCGGTCGACCAGAATTTCGAGGTGGAGCTCGCCCATGCCCGAAATGATGGTCTGACCCGATTCTTCATCGGTACGCACGCGGAACGACGGATCTTCAGCGGCCAGGCGGTTCAGGGCGATGCCCATCTTTTCCTGGTCAGCCTTGGTCTTCGGCTCGACAGCCTGCGAGATCACCGGCTCCGGGAACACCATGCGCTCGAGCACGATCGGTGCAGCCGGATCGCACAGCGTGTCGCCCGTGGTGGCGTCCTTCAGACCCACTGCAGCGGCGATGTCGCCGGCCAGCACTTCCTTGATTTCTTCGCGCTGGTTGGCATGCATCTGCAGAATACGGCCCAGGCGTTCCTTCTTGCTCTTGACCGGGTTGTACACGGTGTCGCCCGAATTGATCTTGCCCGAGTAGACGCGGAAGAAGATCAGCTGACCAACGAACGGGTCGGTCATGATCTTGAACGCCAGTGCCGAGAACTTTTCGTTGTCGTCAGCCTTGCGCTCGAGCTTCTTCTCGCTGTCGTCCTCGTCCGTGCCCGTAACCGGCGGAATGTCGACCGGCGACGGCAGGAAGTCGATCACGGCGTCGAGCATACGCTGCACGCCCTTGTTCTTGAACGCGGTGCCGCACAGCATCGGCTGGATTTCGCAGGCGATGGTACGGTCACGCAACGCCTTGACGATCTCGGCGCGGGTCAGCTCTTCGCCGCCCAGGTACTTTTCCATCAGCTCTTCGCTGGCTTCGGCGGCGGACTCGACCATCTTCTCGCGCCATTCTTCAGCGGTGGCTTGCAGCTCAGCCGGGATGTCCTGGTATTCGAACTTCACGCCCTGGCTGGCTTCGTCCCAAATGATCGCCTTCATTTCCAGCAGATCGACGACGCCCTGGAAGCCGTCTTCAGCGCCGATCGGCACCACGACGGGCACCGGGTTGGCCTTCAGGCGGGTCTTCAGCTGGTCGTAGACCTTGAAGAAGTTCGCGCCGGTACGGTCCATCTTGTTGACGAATGCCAGACGCGGCACGCGGTACTTGTTGGCCTGACGCCAGACGGTTTCCGACTGCGGCTGCACGCCACCCACTGCGCAGTACACCATGCACGCGCCGTCCAGCACGCGCATGGAACGCTCCACCTCGATGGTGAAGTCCACGTGGCCCGGGGTGTCGATGATGTTGAAGCGATGCTCGGGGTAGTTGCCGGCCATGCCCTTCCAGAAGGCGGTGGTCGCAGCAGACGTGATGGTGATGCCGCGCTCCTGCTCCTGCTCCATCCAGTCCATGGTGGCCGCGCCATCATGCACTTCACCGATCTTGTGGTTCACACCGGTGTAGAACAGGATCCGCTCGGTCGTGGTGGTTTTACCCGCGTCAATGTGAGCCGAAATACCGATGTTACGGTAGCGCTCAATAGGAGTCTTACGAGCCACTTTAATCCTCTATTCGTCCGTGAGGCGCCGGCATCTCATGGCCCGCGCCCCTAACACAAACGGGCGAGATGTGTAAAAACACAGCCCGCCCGGCAACCAACAAACGCTATCGCGCGCTTAGAAGCGGAAATGCGAGAACGCCTTGTTGGCTTCGGCCATGCGGTGCACTTCGTCGCGCTTCTTCATTGCGCCGCCACGGCCTTCCGATGCTTCCAGCAGCTCACCTGCCAGGCGCAGCGCCATCGACTTCTCGCTGCGTTTCTTCGCGGCCTCGCGCAGCCAACGCATCGCCAATGCCAGACGACGCGACGGACGGACTTCGACCGGAACCTGATAGTTGGCGCCGCCCACGCGACGGCTCTTCACTTCCACCACCGGCTTCACGTTGTTGATGGCAACGGAGAACACTTCGATGGGGGCCTTGCCTGCCTTCTTTTCGATCTGGTCGAACGCGCCATAGACGATACGTTCGGCAACCGACTTCTTGCCGTCCAGCATCAGCACGTTCATAAACTTGGCAACTTCAACGTTGCCGAACTTCGGATCAGGCAGAACATCCCGCTTGGGGACTTCACGACGACGTGGCATCTTCTTTCCTTTAGATTCAGTTGAGAGCGCGGTCAGTTTTTCCCGCTCTCCGGCCACCAACTAGCTTGCATGCGATAGACAGCAAATTCGCCGGGTGACCACTTACTCGACGGCACGGTTGCCAAAAAGGCGCTCCGTTGTACCGCCGCCTGGTGACAGCACCATGACTCGCGCCACAGGCTATCGTTTGTTGCTTCGGGTCTTTCCGACCCAGGCTGCTTAAGCTTAGGCTGCCTTCGGACGCTTCGCGCCGTACTTCGAACGAGCCTGCTTGCGGTCCTTCACGCCTTGCAAGTCGAGCGAGCCACGGACGATGTGGTAACGCACACCCGGCAAATCCTTCACACGGCCGCCGCGGATCAGCACGACCGAGTGTTCCTGCAGGTTGTGGCCTTCACCGCCGATGTACGAAATGACTTCGAAACCGTTGGTCAGGCGCACCTTGGCAACCTTACGCAGTGCCGAGTTCGGCTTCTTCGGCGTCGTGGTGTACACGCGGGTGCACACGCCACGGCGCTGGGGGCAGTTCTCAAGCGCCGGGCTCTTGCTCTTGACGACTTCAGAGACGCGCGGCTTGCGAACCAGTTGGTTGATAGTTGGCATTGTTCAATCCAGCTTGGTTTGACGAAAAACGCCACTCGCACCGGCATGCGCCAGGATGGAGAGGCAACTACGGGTTTTGGGCGGGAGAGGTGAGCGGACGCGCTCTGGAGACGGGACTGTGCGGTAACAGCATGCCAAAGAGCGCGAGCCGGCACCCGGATCCCGCGTCTGCCGCCACCGGTCCATGGAAACCCAGTCCGGAAGGCTTGCCGGCAGCGGCCTAAAGGCCACTTGTCCGACGGGCGAGCGAAATCCAAAGCCAAAAACTCGAATCTGGCATCCTAGCAGGGGAATCGTATACCGTCAAGCCGTATACCCTTTCCGGGACGCGCTGACGCTGCCCTCCCGCTCAGACCCCGCGGAGCGCTTCCAGGATGGACTGCCCGTAGCGCTCAAGCTTGGAGGCACCAATCCCGGGAATGCCCTGCATCGCCGACAGGGATCCCGGCGCGGTCCGGGCCAGCTCCGCCAGCGTTGCATCGTGGAAGATGACATAGGCCGGCACCCCGTGCTCACGCGCGGCCTCGGTGCGCCAGCGGCGCAGCGCCTCCCAGTTGGCCAGCATGTCGGCATCCATGTCCGCGGTGTGGTCGGTGCGGGTGCCGCGTGCGGCACGCTCGCCGGACTTGCCCGGCTTGGTGGCCTGGCGACGCAAGATGATCTGGCGCTCGCCCTTGAGCACCGCGCGCGCGTCCTCGCCCAGCAGCAGCGCGCCATGGCCGCCATGGTCGATGGTCAGCAGCCCCTGGGCGATCAGCTGGCGGAACACCGTATGCCATTCATGCACCGAGCGGTCCTTGCCGATGCCGAAGGTGGACACCTTGTCGTGCCCCCACTGGCGGATCTTCTCCGAGCTGTTGCCGCGCAGCACGTCAATCAGGTGGGTGGCGCCGAAGTGAACCCGGCTCGCCTGCGCAGTGCGGTACACGCACGACAGCGCCATCTGCGCCTCACGCGTGCCGTCCCAGGTCGCCGGCGGCTCCAGACAGGTATCGCAGTTACCGCAGGGTTCGCTGGCCTCGTTGAAATACGCCAGGATGCGCACGCGCCGGCAGCCCGCGGTCTCGCACAGGCCCAGCAGCGCATCGAGCTTGGACGACGACACGCGCTTGAAGGCCTCGTCCGCCTCGGACTCGTCGATCATGCGCTTCTGCTGCACCACGTCGCCCAGGCCGTAGGCCATCCAGGCATTGGCCGGCAGGCCGTCGCGGCCGGCGCGCCCGGTTTCCTGGTAGTAGCCTTCCATGCTCTTGGGCAGGTCCAGGTGGGCGACAAAGCGCACGTCGGGCTTGTCGATGCCCATGCCGAAGGCGATCGTCGCCACCATCACCAGCCCTTCTTCCTCGCGGAAGCGCGCCTGGTGGTGCTGGCGCACCTGGGCATCCATGCCGGCGTGGTAGCCCAGCGCATTGATGCCCTGCCCGCTCAGCCACTGTGCCGTGTCTTCCACCTTCTTGCGCGACAGGCAATAGACGATGCCGCTGTCATGGGTGCCGTCGGCCGCGGTGTGCTCGGCCTTGATGAAGGCCAGCAGCTGCTGGCGCGCATTGTCCTTCTCGACGATGCGGTAGCGGATATTGGGCCGGTCGAAGCTGGAGATGAAGACGCGGGCGTTGTCCAGCGCCAGGCGCTCGATGATCTCATTGCGCGTGAGTGCGTCGGCCGTTGCCGTCAGCGCGATGCGCGGCACGTACGGGAAGCGCTCATGCAGCACCGACAACTGGATGTACTCGGGGCGGAAGTCGTGGCCCCACTGCGACACGCAGTGCGCTTCGTCGATGGCAAAGAGCCCGACCCGAATGCGCTCGAGCAAGTCCTGGAAGCGCGGCGTCATCAGCCGTTCCGGCGCCACGTAGAGGATCTCGATGCGCCCGGCCAGCAGGTCGCGCTCGACCGCCGAGGCCTCGGCCCCGGTCAGCGTCGAATTGAGCACCGCGGCGCGCACGCCGGCTTCGGTCAGTGCCGCGACCTGGTCCTGCATCAGCGCGATCAACGGCGACACCACGATGCCGACGCCGTCGCCGGCACGCTGGCGCAGCAGCGCCGGGATCTGGTAGCACAGCGACTTGCCGCCGCCGGTTGGCATCAGCACCAGGCAGTCGCCGCCCGTCGCAACGTGGTCGATGATCTCGGCCTGGCGCCCACGGAAGGCGTGGTAGCCGAACACATCTTTGAGGATCGCCAGCGCGTGCGACATAGACAACGGAATTGCTGAAGCCGGAAAAGCCGTAACCATACCACTAAGGGACCCGGCTTCAGCGACCGCAGGGCAAACTCTGCGACGTTTCTCACGAAAGCAAACGCCGCGTGCACACCAAAAAAAAGCCCGGCTGGATCAGCCGGGCTTTCGGGCCGCCTTGCGGCGGCAAACAGCTTACTGCGATCAGACGTTGTCGCCTTCGCCTTCGGTCGTCGCCTGCACCACCGGCGCCGGCTCGATGAAGAGCGACTGCTCTTCTTCGGCGATCGCCTGGGCGCGTTCGCGCTCGGAGGCCTCGCGCGCCTTGCGGGCGCGGTGGTAGGCCAGGCCGGTACCGGCCGGGATCAGACGGCCGACGATCACGTTTTCCTTCAGACCACGCAGGTCGTCGGTCTTGCCCATGATCGCGGCTTCGGTCAGCACGCGCGTGGTTTCCTGGAACGATGCCGCCGAGATGAAGCTGTCGGTCGACAGCGACGCCTTGGTAATACCCAGCAGCAGGTTCTCGTACGTGGCCGGACGCTTGCCTTCGGCGATCACGCGGTCGTTCTCGTCGAGCAGTTCCGAACGCTCCACCTGTTCACCCGGGATGAACTTGGTGTCGCCGACATCGGCGATCTGCACGCGGCGCAGCATCTGACGAACAATCACTTCGATGTGCTTGTCGTTGATCTTCACGCCCTGCAGACGGTACACGTCCTGGACTTCGTCCACGATGTAGTGCGCCAGCTCTTCGATGCCCTTCAGGCGCAGGATGTCGTGCGGGTCCGCCGGACCTTCCACGATCATTTCGCCCTTGTTCACCACCTGGCCGTCGTGCACCAGCACCTGCTTTTCCTTCGCGATCAGGAACTCGTGGGCATTTCCGTCCAGGTCGGTAATGACCAGACGCTGCTTGCCCTTGGTGTCCTTGCCGAACGAGGTCGTGCCGGTGACTTCCGCCAGCACGGCGGCGTCCTTCGGCGAACGCGCTTCGAACAGCTCGGCCACACGCGGCAGACCACCGGTAATGTCGCGGGTCTTTTGCGATTCGGTCGGGATACGCGCGAGCACTTCACCCACGTGCACCTGCTGGCCATCCTTCACGGTAATCAGCGCGCCGACCTGGAAGCCGATGGTCACGGAATGGTCCGTGCCCGGGATCTTCACTTCCTGGCCGCTGGCGTCGAGCAGCTTCACCTGCGGGCGGATGCCCTTGGTTGCAGCCGTGCGGCGCTTGGCGTCGATCACCACCAGGGTCGACAGGCCGGTGACTTCGTCCATCTGCTTGGCGACGGTCACGCCTTCTTCGACGTTCTCGAACTTGGTCGTGCCGGTGTATTCCGAAACGATCGGGCGAGTCAGCGCGTCCCACGTGGCCAGCTGCGTGCCAGCCTTGATGGCCTGGCCGTCCTGCACCAGCAGCGTGGCGCCGTACGGGATCTTGTGGCGTTCGCGCTCGCGGCCGTGGTCGTCGGTGATCAGCGCCTCGCCCGAACGCGAGATGACGATCAGTTCGCCCTTCGCATTGGTGACGTAACGCATCGTCGCCGTGAAACGCACGGTACCGGTTGCCTTGGCTTCCACGCTCGACGCCACTGCCGCACGCGATGCCGCACCACCGATGTGGAACGTACGCATGGTCAGCTGCGTGCCCGGCTCACCGATCGACTGGGCGGCAATCACGCCAACCGCTTCGCCGGAGTTCACCAGCACGCCGCGGCCCAAGTCGCGGCCGTAGCACTTGCCGCACAGGCCGTAGCGCGTGTCGCACGACAGCGGGGTGCGGACCTTGACTTCGTCCACGCCGATGTTGTCGATCAGCTCAACCAGGTCTTCATCCAGCAGCGTGCCGGCTTCGATCGCGGTTTCCTGGGTTTCAGGGTTCACCACGTCGGCCACGGTCACACGGCCGAGGATACGGTCGCGCAGGGCTTCGATCACTTCACCGCCTTCGACCAGGGCCTTCATGGCCACGCCGTTGGAGGTGCCGCAATCGTCTTCCACCACAACCAGATCCTGCGTCACGTCGACCAGACGACGGGTCAGGTAACCCGAGTTCGCGGTCTTCAGTGCCGTATCGGCCAGGCCCTTACGTGCGCCGTGGGTCGAGATGAAGTACTGCAGAACGTTCAGGCCTTCACGGAAGTTCGCCGTGATCGGCGTTTCAATGATCGAGCCGTCCGGCTTTGCCATCAGGCCACGCATACCGGCCAGCTGGCGGATCTGCGCGGCGGAACCCCGTGCGCCCGAGTCGGCCATCATGTAGATGGAGTTGAACGACTCTTGCTTCACGGTCTTGCCTTCGCGGTCGACCACGTCTTCGTGCTGGAGCTGCTCCATCATCGCCTTGCCCACCTGGTCGCCGGCGGCGCCCCAGATGTCCACGACGTTGTTGTAGCGTTCCTGGTCGGTCACCAGACCCGACATGTACTGCTTGTCGTATTCCTTCACCTTGGCCGAGGCCTCGGCGATGATCTTTTCCTTCTGCGGCGGCACCAGCATGTCGTCGATGGCGATCGAGATACCGGCGCGGGTTGCCAGGCGGAAGCCCGACTGCAGCAGCTTGTCGGCGAAGATCACCGTCTCGCGCAGACCGCACTTGCGGAACGCGGTGTTGATCAGGCGCGAGATTTCCTTCTTCTTGAGCGGCTTGTTCAGCACCGAGAACGGCAGCCCCTTGGGCAGGATCTCGGACAGGATCGCGCGGCCGACCGTGGTGGCCTGCAGCGTGATCTTGGGTGCGAAACGGGCGTCGCCCTCGGCGTCCTTGTCGACCAGCTCATACTCGGTGATACGCACGTTCACGCGCGAAGCCAGTTCGACTTCCTTGTTCTCGTAGGCGCGGATCACTTCGCTGATGTCGGCAAAGGTCATGCCCTCGCCGCGGCCGTTGATCTTGTCGCGGGTCGTGTAGTACAGACCCAGCACCACGTCTTGCGACGGCACGATCGACGGGTCGCCGTTGGCCGGGAACAGCACGTTGTTGGAAGCCAGCATCAGCGTGCGAGCTTCCATCTGCGCTTCCAGCGACAGCGGGACGTGAACAGCCATCTGGTCACCGTCGAAGTCGGCGTTGAACGCCGCGCAGACCAGCGGGTGCAGCTGGATGGCCTTGCCTTCGATCAGCACCGGCTCGAACGCCTGGATACCCAGGCGGTGCAGCGTCGGCGCACGGTTCAGCATCACCGGGTGCTCGCGGATCACCTCTTCGAGGATGTCCCACACCACCGGGGTCTGGCTTTCCACTTCCTTCTTCGCCGCCTTGATGGTGGTGGCGATGCCCATCGTTTCCAGCTTGTGGAAGATGAACGGCTTGAACAGCTCGAGCGCCATCAGCTTGGGCAGGCCGCACTGGTGCAGCTTGAGGGTCGGGCCCACCACGATGACCGAACGGCCCGAGTAGTCGACGCGCTTGCCCAGCAGGTTCTGACGGAAACGGCCGCCCTTGCCCTTGATCATTTCAGCCAGGGACTTCAGCGGACGCTTGTTGGCGCCAGTCATCGCCTTGCCGCGACGGCCGTTGTCCAGCAGCGAGTCAACCGCTTCCTGCAGCATGCGCTTTTCGTTGCGCACGATGATTTCAGGCGCCTTCAGCTCCAGCAGGCGCTTGAGGCGGTTGTTACGGTTGATGACGCGGCGATACAGGTCGTTCAGGTCCGAGGTCGCGAAGCGGCCGCCGTCCAGCGGCACCAGCGGGCGCAGCTCGGGCGGCAGCACCGGCAGCACTTCGAGGATCATCCACTCGGGCTTGATGCCCGAACGCTGGAAGGCCTCGAGCACCTTCAGGCGCTTGGCGAACTTCTTGATCTTGGCTTCGGAGCCGGTGGCCTGCAGCTCGGCGCGGATCTGTTCGATCTGCTTCTCGATGTCGATGCCGCGCAGCAGCTCACGGATGCCCTCGGCACCCATCATGGCGACGAACTCGCCCTCGCCGTACTCGTCGCACTTCGCCAGGTAGTCGTCTTCGGACATGATCTGGCTCTTCTTGAGCGGGGTCATGCCGGGTTCGATCACCACGAATGCTTCAAAGTACAGCACGCGCTCGATGTCGCGCAGCGTCATGTCCAGGACCATGCCCAGGCGCGACGGCAGCGACTTCAGGAACCAGATGTGCGCGGTCGGCGCGGCCAGTTCGATGTGGCCCATGCGCTCGCGGCGCACCTTGGCCAGCGTCACTTCAACGCCGCACTTCTCGCAGATCACGCCACGGTGCTTCAGGCGCTTGTACTTGCCGCACAGGCACTCGTAGTCCTTGATCGGGCCAAAGATCTTGGCGCAGAACAGGCCGTCGCGTTCCGGCTTGAAGGTACGGTAGTTGATCGTTTCCGGCTTCTTGACTTCGCCGTACGACCACGAACGGATCTTCTCGGGCGAAGCCAGGCCGATCTTGATCGCGTCGAACTGCTCTTCCTGCTGTACCTGCTTAAAGAGATCGAGCAATGCTTTCATTGCAACTCCTTGTTTCGCCACCGCCCCGGATTTGGTCCGGGTCGATGGCATTCATCCTGTGGGAAATCCTTCGCCTGTAGTGTCGACGGGGAACCGGCCGCAACCGGCTCCCCTCACCTGCCCGATCAGTAGCGATCGAGGTCGATGTCGATACCCAGCGAGCGGATTTCCTTCACCAGCACGTTGAACGATTCCGGCATGCCGGCATCGATCGAGTGCTCGCCCTTGACGATGTTCTCGTACACCTTGGTACGGCCGTTCACGTCATCGGACTTGACCGTCAGCATTTCCTGCAGCACGTACGACGCGCCGTAGGCTTCCAGTGCCCAAACTTCCATCTCACCGAAACGCTGGCCACCGAACTGGGCTTTACCACCCAGCGGCTGCTGCGTCACCAGCGAGTACGGGCCGGTGGAACGCGCGTGCATCTTGTCATCGACCAGGTGGTGCAGCTTCAGCATGTGCATCACACCCAGCGTGACCGGACGCTCGAACGCCTCGCCGGTGCGGCCGTCGAACAGCGTGACCTGCTGCTTGGAAGCCGTCAGGCCCTTCTCCTTCGCGATCTCTTCCGGATAGGCGAGGTCCAGCATGCGGCGGATTTCGTCCTCATGCGCACCATCGAACACCGGCGTCGCGAACGGCACGCCCTTCTTCAGGTTCTCGGCCAGTTCCAGGACTTCCGAATCCGACAGGCTGTCGAGGTCTTCGACCTTGCCGCTCTCGTTGTAGATCTGCGTGAGCAGCTTGCGCACTTCGGCTGCCTTGGCTTGCGCCTTCAGCATGTTGCCGATGCGCTCGCCCAGACCGCGCGCGGCCCAGCCCAGGTGGGTCTCGAGAATCTGACCCACGTTCATCCGCGAAGGCACGCCCAGCGGATTCAGCACGATGTCGGCAGGCGTACCGTCGGCCATGTAGGGCATGTCTTCGATCGGAGTGATCTTGGACACGACACCCTTGTTGCCGTGACGGCCTGCCATCTTGTCGCCAGGCTGCAGGCGGCGCTTGACGGCCAGGTACACCTTGACCATCTTGATCACGCCCGGCGGCAGTTCGTCGCCCTGCGTGAGCTTCTTGCGCTTCTCTTCGAAGGCCAGGTCGAACTCGTGGCGCTTCTGCTCGATGGCTTCCTTGACGGCTTCCAGCTGGGCAGCCAGTTCCTCGTCGGCCGGACGGATGTCGAACCAGTGGTACCTGTCGATGTCCGCCAGGTATTCCTTGGTGATCTTGGCACCCTTGGCCAGCTTCTTCGGACCGCCGTTGACGGTCTTGTCGATGAGCAGGCGCTCCAGACGCTGGAACGCGTCGCCTTCCACGATACGCAGCTGGTCGTTCAGGTCCAGGCGGTAGCGCTTCAGTTCGTCGTCGATGATCGACTGGGCACGCTTGTCGCGCGTCACGCCTTCGCGGGTGAAGACCTGGACGTCGATCACGATGCCGCTCATGCCCGACGGCACGCGCAGCGAGGTGTCCTTCACGTCCGAAGCCTTCTCGCCGAAGATCGCGCGCAGCAGCTTCTCTTCCGGGGTCAGCTGGGTCTCGCCCTTCGGCGTGACCTTGCCCACCAGCACGTCACCGGCTTCGACTTCAGCGCCGATGTAGGTGATGCCCGACTCGTCCAGGCGAGCCAGCTGGGCCTCGGCCAGGTTCGAGATATCGCGCGTGATTTCTTCCGGTCCCAGCTTGGTGTCGCGGGCAACGACCGACAGTTCCTCGATGTGGATCGAGGTATAGCGGTCTTCGGCCACCACACGCTCCGAGATCAGGATCGAATCCTCGAAGTTGTAGCCGTTCCACGGCATGAACGCCACCAGCATGTTCTGGCCCAGGGCCAGTTCACCCAGGTCGGTCGAGGCGCCGTCGGCGATCACATCGTTGCGGGCAACGATATCGCCAACCTTGACCATCGGACGCTGGTTGATGTTGGTGTTCTGGTTCGAGCGCGTGTACTTGATCAGGTTGTAGATGTCCACGCCGACTTCACCGGCAACGGCTTCGTCGTCGTTCACGCGGATCACGATACGCATCGCGTCGACGTAGTCGACCACGCCGCCACGCATCGCCTGCACGGCCGTACCCGAGTCGACCGCAACGGTACGCTCGATGCCGGTGCCGACCAGCGGCTTGTCCGGACGCAGGCAAGGCACGGCCTGGCGCTGCATGTTGGCGCCCATCAGTGCACGGTTCGCGTCATCGTGTTCCAGGAACGGCACCAGCGAGGCAGCGGCCGACACGATCTGCGACGGTGCCACGTCGATGTACTGCACGCGGTCCGGCGTGACCATGCGGGTTTCACGCTCGGAGCCTTCACGCGCCGACACCAGTTCGTCGGTCAGGTTGCCCTCGGCGTCAACGGTCGCGTTGGCCTGCGCCACCACGTACTTGCCTTCCTCGATCGCGGACAGGTAGTCGACCTGGTCGGTCAGCTTGCTGTCGACCACCTTGCGGTACGGCGTTTCCAGGAAGCCGTATTCGTTCAGGCGGGCATACAGTGCCAGCGAGTTGATCAGACCAATGTTCGGACCTTCCGGCGTTTCGATCGGGCACACGCGGCCATAGTGGGTCGGGTGCACGTCACGGACTTCAAAGCCGGCGCGCTCGCGCGTCAGACCGCCCGGGCCCAGTGCGGAGACACGGCGCTTGTGCGTGATCTCGGACAGCGGGTTGGTCTGGTCCATGAACTGCGACAGCTGCGACGAACCGAAGAACTCGCGGATCGCCGACGAGATCGGCTTCGAGTTGATCAGGTCGTGCGGCATCAGGTTCTCGGTCTCGGCCTGGCCCAGACGTTCCTTGACGGCACGCTCCACGCGCGACAGGCCGGCGCGGAACTGGTTTTCGGCCAGTTCGCCGACGCAACGCACGCGACGGTTGCCCAGGTGGTCGATGTCATCGACCTCGCCCTTGCCGTTGCGCAGGTTGACCAGGATCTTGATAGTCTCGAGGATGTCCTCGTCCTGCAACACCATGGCGCCTTCGCCGGTGGGGCGGCCCAGGCGGCTGTTGACCTTCATGCGGCCAACGCGCGACAGGTCGTACGACTCTTCGCTGTAGAACAGGCGCTGGAACAGCGCTTCCACGGCTTCCTCGGTCGGCGGCTCGCCCGGGCGCATCATGCGGTAGATCGCGATACGCGCAGCGGTCTGGTCGGCGGTCTCGTCCACGCGCAGGGTCTGCGACATGTACGGGCCCTGGTCCAGGTCGTTGGTGTACAGGGTCTGGATCTGCTTGACGCCGGCTTCGCGCAGGTTTTCCAGCAGCGTTTCGGTGAGCTCGTCGTTGGCGTTGGCAATCACCTCGCCGGTATCCGGGTCGATGATGTTCTTGGCCAGCACGCGGCCCAGCAGGTAGTCTTCCGGCACGCTGATCAGCTTGGTGCCGGCCGAATCCAGGTCGCGGATGTGCTTGGCGTTGATCCGCTTGTCTTTCTCGACCACCACGCGGCCGTTCTTGTCGGCGATGTCGAAGCGCGCGACTTCACCGCGCAGGCGCTCGGGCACGAACTCCAGCTGCGCGCCTTCGGCCTGCAGCGTGAAGTTGTCGAACACGAAGAAGTGCGCGAGGATCTGTTCCGGGGTCAGGCCGATCGACTTCAGCAGGATCGTCACCGGCATCTTGCGGCGGCGGTCGACGCGGAAGTACAGGATGTCCTTCGGGTCGAACTCGAAGTCCAGCCACGAACCGCGGTAGGGGATGATACGTGCCGAGAACAGCAGCTTGCCCGAGCTGTGGGTCTTGCCCTTGTCGTGCTCGAAGAACACGCCCGGCGAGCGGTGCAGCTGCGAGACGATGACACGCTCGGTGCCGTTGATGACGAACGAACCCGTGGAAGTCATCAGCGGGATTTCGCCCATGTAGACTTCCTGCTCCTTCACTTCCTTGACCTTGCCAGGATTCTCGCGATCGTTGATGATCAGGCGAACCTTGGCGCGCAGCGCCGAGTGGAAGGTCAGGCCACGCTGTTGACATTCCTTGACGTCGAACGGCGGGTTGGACAGGTGATACGAGACGAACTCCATACGGGCAAGCCCGTTATGCGAGGAGATCGGGAAGATTGCGTTGAAAGCGGCCTGGAGGCCTTCGGTCTTGCGACGCGCGGTCGGCGTTTCCGCTTGCAAGAACTGAGTGTAGGATTCAATCTGGGTGGCAAGCAGGAATGGAACCTGATGTACCGTCGCGCGCTTCGCAAAACTTTTGCGAATGCGCTTCTTTTCGGTGAAGCTGTACGCCATGGGATCTCCGAATCATCGCAGGGCTGGCTGGACCTGGCCGGACCTGAGGTGTTCAGCGACTGGGAGGGGATTTGGCGGTTGGCCGCTACCAACCTCTGGCTGACGGTGTCCGCACGCTGCGGGCGGTGTGGTCGTCGCATCAAGCGCAACGCCTGTACTCGCCCGGGGGACACCCGACCAAACTTGTCTTCTGCAGTCGGTTCAGAAGACAAACATCAGCAGCAACCCCTTAGTGTGCCACTGATGTTTGGCCTCTGCTGAGACTCCGGCATGCCCAAAGGCACCGGGGCTCGCAAACATCACTTTTTCACGCGAAGAGTGCTTCTCAAAACACTTTCGCACAAGCGCAAAAAGGCTGGCGCCGGGAATTTCCCTTTGCCAGCCCCATCCGCGTGCCGGAAGGGCACGCGAGCAATGCCTTACTTGACGTCGACCTTTGCGCCAGCGTCTTCCAGCTTCTTCTTGGCTTCGGCAGCTGCAGCCTTGTCCACGCCTTCCTTGACGGGCTTCGGTGCGCCATCGACCAGGTCCTTGGCTTCCTTCAGGCCCAGGCCGGTGATTTCGCGAACAGCCTTAATCACGCCAACCTTGTTGGCGCCGACTTCGGCCAGGATCACGTTGAACTCGGTCTGCTCTTCAGCAGCGGCGGCACCGCCGGCGCCCGGGGCAGCAGCCACGGCCATGGCAGCGGCGGACACGCCAAACTTCTCTTCAAACGCCTTGACCAGGTCGTTCAGTTCCATCACGGACATCGCGCCAACGGCTTCCAGGATGTCGTCTTTGGTGATTGCCATTTGAAATACTCCTACTAGATTTGATTCGGTATCGGTAATGCGATCTTTCGATGCGAGGCCTGGATTGCCTTAGGCGCCAGCAGCTTCCGCTTCCGCGGGAGCGCCTTCGGCGTTCTTGGCAGCCAGTGCAGCCAGCAGACGGGCGAAGCCCGACACCGGTGCCTGCATCACGCCCAGCAGCTGAGCAATCAGTTCGTCGCGGCTCGGGATCGATGCCAGCGCCTTCACGGCGGCAGCGTCGAGAACCTTGCCGTCATACGACCCAGCGCGCAGGACCAGCTTGTCGTTGGTCTTGGCAAAGTCGTTCAGAACCTTGGCCGACGACACTGCATCTTCGGAAATACCGTAGATCAGCGGACCGGTCATCTGCTCTGCGAGGCTTGCAAACGGCGTACCTTCGACGGCACGGCGGGCCAGCGTGTTCTTCAGAACACGCAGGTACACGCCTTGCTGCCGAGCGGTGGAACGCAGCTTGGTCAGATCGCCAACCGTAATGCCGCGATATTCGGCCACGACGATGGTCTGGGCCTTGGCGACTTGCGCCGAAACCTCAGCAACGACGGCCTTCTTATCTTCAATATTGAGTGGCACGGTTAAGCTCCAAAATGACGCTAGCCCTCCGGCAATACCGGAGTCTTCACGTCAGCACAAACGAACGGCGTCCGATTGGCCCGAATCACCCGGGACAGGCCCGGATTCATCAATCCCTTCGGGTGCGCCATCTGCGCTGGTTGCCCGGGGTTGGTCATGCACGGCACCTGGCCCTGCCTGTACGTCCCGGCCGATTAAGCCCGCATGCCTGACTGCGGTCATGTGGACACCAGCGGTCTTTGATAACCAGCGGCGACTGCCTGAACACCATGTGTCCGGCTGCCGCCACTGCCCAAAGCCTTGCTCCCTATCCTTGTCCCGCCGCTTGACAGAACCAGGTCCGGAGCCGATCCCCGCTTACGCCAGGATCTTCAATTCGCGGCCGACCGGTGTTATCGGGTCCGGTCAGCCCATGCCGTCAGCTCAGGCCGACAGCGAAGCTTGTTCCACGCGCACGCCAACGCCCATGGTGGACGAGACGGCGATCTTGCGCAGGTACACGCCCTTGCTCGTAGCCGGCTTGGACTTCACCAGGGCTTCCAGCAGTGCGGACAGGTTGCTCTTCAGCGCTGCGTCTTCGAACGAGCGGCGGCCGATGGTGGCGTGGATGATACCGGCCTTGTCGACACGGAACTGCACCTGACCAGCCTTGGCGTTCTTCACGGCCTGGGCCACGTCGGGCGTCACGGTACCGACCTTCGGGTTCGGCATCAGGCCGCGCGGGCCCAGGATCTGGCCCAGCGTACCGACGATACGCATCGTGTCCGGCGAAGCGATCACGACGTCGAAGTTCAGGTTGCCGGCCTTGACTTGCTCAGCCAGGTCTTCCATGCCGACGATGTCAGCACCGGCGGCCTTGGCGGCTTCGGCCTTTTCGCCCTGGGCGAACACAGCCACGCGAACCGACTTGCCGGTACCTGCGGGCAGCACCACCGAACCACGAACCACCTGGTCCGACTTCTTGGCGTCAATGCCCAGTTGCACGGCCACGTCGATCGACTCGTCGAACTTCGCCGAAGCGCAGCCCTTCACCAGGCCCAGGGCCTCGTCGATCGGGTAGAACTTGGTACGCTCGATCTTCGCCTTGTTGGCGGCGACGCGCTTGGAAACCTTAGCCATTTACAGACCCTCCACGGTGATGCCCATCGAACGAGCCGAACCGGCGATGGTACGCACGGCGGCGTCCAGGTCGGCGGCGGTCAGGTCAGCGTTCTTGGCCTTGGCGATTTCTTCAGCCTGGGCGCGGGTGATCTTGCCAACCTTGTCGGTATGGGGCTTCGGCGAACCCTTGGCGATGCCAGCTGCCTTCTTGATCAGCACGGTCGCCGGGGGCGACTTCATCACGAAGGTGAAGCTCTTGTCGGCGAAGGCGGTAATCACCACCGGCACCGGCAGACCGGGTTCCATACCCTGGGTCTGGGCGTTGAACGCCTTGCAGAACTCCATGATATTCAGACCACGCTGACCCAGTGCGGGACCAACGGGCGGGGAGGGATTTGCCTTACCAGCCGGAATCTGCAGCTTGATAAAGCCAATGATCTTCTTGGCCATCTCTACTCCAATCCGGATCGCCCTTTCGGGATGCGATCCTGTTGAGTCGTAACGCGCTGTCGCCGCACCTTCGGCACGGCCTCACGCTCCTCTTGGCGCCGCCACCGGGGCGTCGCCGTTGCCAGTTGCCGCCCTTTCAGGCCGCAGCCGGCAAATTCCTTAAACCTTCTCGACCTGGCCGAACTCGAGCTCGACCGGCGTGGCACGCCCGAAGATCGTGACCGAGACGCGCAGGCGCGATTTCTCGTAGTTCACTTCTTCCACGTTGCCGTTGAAGTCGGTGAACGGGCCGTCCTTGACGCGCACCATTTCGCCCACTTCGAACAGCGTCTTGGGACGCGGCTTCTCGACCCCTTCCTGCATCTGGGTCATGATCTTGTCGACTTCGCGCTGCGAAATCGGGCTCGGGCGGTTGCGGGCGCCGCCCACGAAACCGGTGACCTTGCTGGTGTTCTTCACCAGGTGCCAGGTCTCGTCGGTCATTTCCATTTCCACCAGCACATAGCCCGGGAAGAAACGACGCTCCGTGACCGACTTGTGGCCGCCCTTGATTTCCACGACTTCTTCGGACGGCACCAGGATGCGGCCAAACTTGTCCTGCATCTCGGCGCGTTCGATGCGCTCCTGCAGCGCGCGCTGCACGCTCTTCTCCATGCCGGAGTAGGCATGCACGACATACCAGCGCTTCTTCGACGAAGGCGATTCCGGCGCGGTGGTTTCCTGCTGAGCGTTATCCGTCATGTGCTACCTCTTATTTCCAGCCCAGCACGAGCGAGAAGACGACCCACTCGATGAGCTTGTCAGCCGACCACAGGAACAGCGCCATGACGACGACAAAGACGAAGACCAGCCCCGTCATTTGCCCGGCTTCCTTGCGCGTCGGCCAGACGACCTTGCGAACTTCCCGATACGACTCCTTGGCGAACCCGATAAAGTCCTTGCCTGGTACGGACACCAGTGCAACCACGATACCCAGTGCAATACCACCGAACAGTGCGGCGCCACGTACATAAGACGGTTGCTGTGCCAGTGCATAGAAACCGATGACGCCCGCAACCACCAGCAGCACCGCCACGCCAAGCATCCACTTGCCGCTGCTGGCGTTCACGGTTTCAACATTGGGATTGGCCATGTTTCGCAAACGAGACTAAGCCGCGTCACGATTGCTCTTCGCGACGCGGCTGATTGATTTGGCAGGGGCAGAGGGAATCGAACCCCCAACCTTCGGTTTTGGAGACCGACGCTCTGCCAGTTGAGCTATACCCCTAAAACAACTGTGGGGCCGGCGCTGGCGCCAACCCCTTCTGGCAACGAACGCGGCCGGTTGGTGCCGCGTTCGCTATCAAACAACTTAGTCGAGGATCTTTGCCACGACGCCGGCGCCGACGGTACGGCCGCCTTCACGGATAGCGAAGCGCAGGCCTTCTTCCATGGCGATCGGGGCGATCAGCTTGACGGTGATCGACACGTTGTCACCCGGCATGACCATTTCCTTGTCCTTCGGCAGCTCGATCGAGCCGGTCACGTCGGTGGTACGGAAGTAGAACTGCGGGCGGTAGTTGTTGAAGAACGGGGTGTGACGGCCGCCTTCGTCCTTCGACAGGATGTACACCTCGCCGGTGAAGTGGGTGTGCGGCTTGATCGAACCCGGCTTGCACAGCACCTGGCCGCGCTCGACGTCTTCACGCTTGGTGCCGCGCAGCAGCAGGCCAACGTTGTCGCCGGCTTGACCCTGGTCCAGCAGCTTGCGGAACATTTCCACGCCGGTGCAGGTGGTCTTCACCGTCGGCTTGATACCGACGATTTCGATTTCCTCACCGACCTTCACCACGCCGCGCTCGATACGGCCGGTCACCACGGTGCCGCGACCCGAGATCGAGAACACGTCTTCCACCGGCATCAGGAAGGTACCGTCAACGGCACGCTCCGGCGTCGGGATGTAGGTGTCCAGTGCGTCGGCCAGGTTCATGATGGCCACTTCGCCCAGCTCGCCCTTGTCGCCTTCCAGCGCCAGCTTGGCCGAACCCTTGATGATCGGGGTGTCGTCGCCGGGGAACTCGTACTTGCTCAGCAGCTCGCGAACTTCCATCTCGACCAGCTCGAGCAGTTCAGCGTCGTCCACCATGTCGCACTTGTTCAGGAACACGATGATGTAAGGCACGCCAACCTGACGGGCCAGCAGGATGTGCTCGCGCGTTTGCGGCATCGGGCCGTCAGCGGCCGAGCAAACCAGGATTGCGCCGTCCATCTGGGCGGCACCCGTGATCATGTTCTTCACATAGTCAGCGTGGCCCGGGCAGTCAACGTGCGCGTAGTGGCGGTTGGCCGTTTCGTACTCGACGTGGGCGGTATTGATGGTAATACCGCGTGCCTTTTCTTCCGGCGCTGCGTCGATTTCGTCGTACTTCTTGGCGGCACCGCCGAACTTGGCTGCCAGCACCGTGGCGATCGCTGCCGTCAACGTGGTCTTGCCATGGTCAACGTGACCAATCGTGCCAACGTTCACGTGCGGCTTGGTCCGCTCGAACTTTTCCTTTGCCATTTCGCGACTCCTGTCTCGGTAGCGATATTGCCAGTGCGTGGTATTTGGTGCCCATGGGCAGGATCGAACTGCCGACCTCTCCCTTACCAAGGGAGTGCTCTACCACTGAGCCACATGGGCGAAACTTGACGTACTACTCTGACAGCAACCGCGCGACTGGAGCGGGTGAAGGGAATCGAACCCTCGTCGTAAGCTTGGAAGGCTTCTGCTCTACCATTGAGCTACACCCGCCCGGTTCTTTCCTGCTTCTTCACCGGCACTGCCGGCTGCTGTCTTGCATTCTGGTGGAGAGGGCTGGATTCGAACCAGCGTAGGCGTAAGCCAACAGATTTACAGTCTGCCCCCTTTAGCCACTCGGGCACCTCTCCGCAGAGAACTATCGATTATGGGGCTTCTCACCTTGCCTGTCAAGCACTTTCCGTTGCGGATGCTGTACTTGGGCAGACCAGGGAAGGCGTTCCAGCGTGGCGCTTGAACCGCCTGATCGCTCCCACAAGCGCAGTTTAGATTTCTGCGTTCTCACCCTATAGGGGCTTTCCAGCGCGGCTCCTGGAGGCTCTGAGGCGGCCTGGCAGGGCCGCGAGGCCACGCGCGGCGACGGCCGGAAAAGACAAAACCCCTCGCAGCACACGCTGTCGAGGGGTTTTGGGAATAAGAGCCTGGCGATGACCTACTTTCACACGGGTATCCGCACTATCATCGGCGCGGAGCTGTTTCACGGACCTGTTCGGGATGGGAAGGGGTGGTTCCAGCTCGCTATGGTCACCAGGCATAAGGGGTTGCAGCGCTGAGGTTGAGGTCAACGCTGCGAATAGGGATGTAGTTGGGGTTGTGCGTCTTGTGTCAACTGTTTCGGCACAGTCACGATCACACACCAGGCAAAACACACTGGTTATAGGATCAAGCCTTACGGGCAATTAGTACTGGTTAGCTTAACGCATTACTGCGCTTCCACACCCAGCCTATCAACGTCCTGGTCTCGAACGACCCTTCAAGGAGGTCAAGCCTCCAGGGAATCCTCATCTTCAGGCGAGTTTCCCGCTTAGATGCTTTCAGCGGTTATCTCTTCCGTACATAGCTACCCTGCGATGCCTCTGGCGAGACAACAGGTACACCAGCGGTACGTCCACTCCGGTCCTCTCGTACTAGGAGCAGCCCCCGTCAAGATTCCAACGCCCACGGCAGATAGGGACCAAACTGTCTCACGACGTTTTAAACCCAGCTCACGTACCTCTTTAAATGGCGAACAGCCATACCCTTGGGACCGGCTACAGCCCCAGGATGAGATGAGCCGACATCGAGGTGCCAAACACCGCCGTCGATATGAACTCTTGGGCGGTATCAGCCTGTTATCCCCAGAGTACCTTTTATCCGTTGAGCGATGGCCCTTCCATTCAGAACCACCGGATCACTATGTCCTGCTTTCGCACCTGCTCGACTTGTCGGTCTCGCAGTTAAGCACGCTTTTGCCATTGCACTTTAGGTACGATGTCCGACCGTACCAAGCGTACCTTCGAACTCCTCCGTTACACTTTGGGAGGAGACCGCCCCAGTCAAACTGCCTACCATGCACTGTCCCCGACCCGGATTCACGGGTCAAGGTTAGAACCTCAAACAAACCAGGGTGGTATTTCAAGGACGGCTCCACGTGAACTAGCGTCCACGCTTCAAAGCCTCCCACCTATCCTACACAGATCGGTTCAAAGTCCAATGCAAAGCTACAGTAAAGGTTCATGGGGTCTTTCCGTCTAGCCGCGGGGAGATTGCATCATCACAAACACTTCAACTTCGCTGAGTCTCGGGAGGAGACAGTGTGGCCATCGTTACGCCATTCGTGCAGGTCGGAACTTACCCGACAAGGAATTTCGCTACCTTAGGACCGTTATAGTTACGGCCGCCGTTTACCGGGACTTCAATCAAGAGCTTGCACCCCATCATTTAATCTTCCGGCACCGGGCAGGCGTCACACCCTATACGTCCACTTTCGTGTTTGCAGAGTGCTGTGTTTTTATTAAACAGTCGCAGCCACCATTTTATTGCAACCCCTTCACCCTTCTGGCGCAGGCCAGTCAAGCTACCAGGGCGTACCTTATCCCGAAGTTACGGTACCAATTTGCCGAGTTCCTTCTCCCGAGTTCTCTCAAGCGCCTTAGAATACTCATCTCGCCCACCTGTGTCGGTTTGCGGTACGGTCTCGTATGACTGAAGCTTAGAGGCTTTTCTTGGAACCACTTCCAATTGCTTCGCAGCACTAGGCCGCTCGCCCCACATCCTTGAATTCCGCGCCCGGATTTGCCTGAGCGCCTTCTCCAATGCAGGGACCGGGACTTCCAACACCCGGACAACCTTCCGCGATCCGTCCCCCCATCGCATCATACGACGGTGCAGGAATATTAACCTGCTTCCCATCAGCTACGCATCTCTGCCTCGCCTTAGGGGCCGACTCACCCTACGCCGATGAACGTTGCGTAGGAAACCTTGGGCTTACGGCGAGGGGGCCTTTCACCCCCTTTATCGCTACTCATGTCAGCATTCGCACTTCCGATACCTCCAGCATCCTTTACAAGACACCTTCACAGGCTTACGGAACGCTCTCCTACCACGCACATTGCTGTGCGTCCGCAGCTTCGGTATATAGCTTAGCCCCGTTACATCTTCCGCGCAGGACGACTCGATCAGTGAGCTATTACGCTTTCTTTAAAGGGTGGCTGCTTCTAAGCCAACCTCCTGACTGTTTTAGCCTTCCCACTTCGTTTCCCACTTAGCTATATTTGGGGACCTTAGCTGGCGGTCTGGGTTGTTTCCCTCTTGACACCGGACGTTAGCACCCGATGTCTGTCTCCCGTGATTGCACTCTTCGGTATTCGGAGTTTGCTATGGCGGGGTAATCAGCAATAGACCCCCCAACCATGACAGTGCTCTACCCCCGAAGGTGAGACACGAGGCACTACCTAAATAGTTTTCGGAGAGAACCAGCTATTTCCAGATTTGTTTAGCCTTTCACCCCTATCCACAGCTCATCCCCTAACTTTTCAACGTTAGTGGGTTCGGTCCTCCAGTACGTGTTACCGCACCTTCAACCTGGCCATGGATAGATCATCTGGTTTCGGGTCTACACCCAGCGACTCAACGCCCTGTTCGGACTCGCTTTCGCTACGCCTTCCCTAATCGGTTAAGCTTGCCACTGAATGTAAGTCGCTGACCCATTATACAAAAGGTACGCCGTCACCCCTTACGAGGCTCCGACTGTTTGTATGCATGCGGTTTCAGGATCTATTTCACTCCCCTCCCGGGGTTCTTTTCGCCTTTCCCTCACGGTACTGGTTCACTATCGGTCGATCACGAGTATTTAGCCTTGGAGGATGGTCCCCCCATCTTCAGACAGGATTTCACGTGTCCCGCCCTACTTGTCGTACACCTAGTTCCACAACGCTGTTTTCGCATACAGGGCTATCACCTGCTATGGCCGGGCTTTCCATCCCGTTCTGCTAACAATGCTGCTAAAGAGTACAAGGCTCTTCCCATTTCGTTCGCCACTACTTTGGGAATCTCGGTTGATTTCTGTTCCTGCAGCTACTTAGATGTTTCAGTTCGCCGCGTTCGCTTCCCTGACCTATGTATTCAGTCAGGGATGACCCATACGGGCCGGGTTTCCCCATTCGGACATCTCCGGATCAAAGCTTGTTTGCCAGCTCCCCGAAGCTTTTCGCAGGCTACCGCGTCCTTCATCGCCTGTGATCGCCAAGGCATCCACCACATGCACTTGTTCGCTTGACCCTATAACGAGTGTGTCTCGATTGCTCGAAACAGTCGCTACAGGATGAGTTCTCGCATTTGTGCCGTATTCCAAGTCATCTTTCGATCACTTAAATACATTTTGGTTGATACAATCACAACCCGGTATCGCGTTTGTACTGCAGCGTCTCATCAACGCTTCGCGACACCTTTACTACATCCCATATTTTTAAAGAACAGCCGATCATTCGATCGCTTGGCAATGCCAAATGCAAACGCTCAATGCTAAGCGCTTGCATTTGACAACCAATCCAAGGTACCAGGTAGTGGTGGAGGATGACGGGATCGAACCGACGACCCCCTGCTTGCAAAGCAGGTGCTCTCCCAGCTGAGCTAATCCCCCTTCGGATAACTTGGTGGGTCTGGTAGGACTTGAACCTACGACCCCCGCCTTATCAAGACGGTGCTCTAACCACCTGAGCTACAGACCCTTGGCTGTAACAGCAAACAAACCGATAAGTGTGAACGCTAGGCTTGAGACACAAGCCTCTAGAAAGGAGGTGATCCAGCCGCACCTTCCGATACGGCTACCTTGTTACGACTTCACCCCAGTCATGAACCCTGCCGTGGTAATCGCCCTCCTTGCGGTTAGGCTAACTACTTCTGGCAAAACCCACTCCCATGGTGTGACGGGCGGTGTGTACAAGACCCGGGAACGTATTCACCGCGGCATGCTGATCCGCGATTACTAGCGATTCCAGCTTCACGTAGTCGAGTTGCAGACTACGATCCGGACTACGATGCGTTTTCTGGGATTAGCTCCCCCTCGCGGGTTGGCAACCCTCTGTACGCACCATTGTATGACGTGTGAAGCCCTACCCATAAGGGCCATGAGGACTTGACGTCATCCCCACCTTCCTCCGGTTTGTCACCGGCAGTCTCTCTAGAGTGCCCTTTCGTAGCAACTAGAGACAAGGGTTGCGCTCGTTGCGGGACTTAACCCAACATCTCACGACACGAGCTGACGACAGCCATGCAGCACCTGTGTCCACTTTCCCTTTCGGGCACCTAATGCATCTCTGCTTCGTTAGTGGCATGTCAAGGGTAGGTAAGGTTTTTCGCGTTGCATCGAATTAATCCACATCATCCACCGCTTGTGCGGGTCCCCGTCAATTCCTTTGAGTTTTAATCTTGCGACCGTACTCCCCAGGCGGTCAACTTCACGCGTTAGCTACGTTACTGAAGAAATGAATCCCCAACAACTAGTTGACATCGTTTAGGGCGTGGACTACCAGGGTATCTAATCCTGTTTGCTCCCCACGCTTTCGTGCATGAGCGTCAGTGACGTCCCAGGGGGCTGCCTTCGCCATCGGTATTCCTCCACATCTCTACGCATTTCACTGCTACACGTGGAATTCTACCCCCCTCTGACATACTCTAGCCTTGCAGTCACAAGCGCCATTCCCAAGTTGAGCTCGGGGATTTCACGCCTGTCTTACAAAACCGCCTGCGCACGCTTTACGCCCAGTAATTCCGATTAACGCTCGCACCCTACGTATTACCGCGGCTGCTGGCACGTAGTTAGCCGGTGCTTATTCTTCCGGTACCGTCATCGACCCCGGGTATTAACCAGAGCCATTTCTTTCCGGACAAAAGTGCTTTACAACCCGAAGGCCTTCTTCACACACGCGGCATTGCTGGATCAGGGTTGCCCCCATTGTCCAAAATTCCCCACTGCTGCCTCCCGTAGGAGTCTGGGCCGTGTCTCAGTCCCAGTGTGGCTGATCGTCCTCTCAGACCAGCTACTGATCGTCGCCTTGGTAGGCTTTTACCCCACCAACTAGCTAATCAGACATCGGCCGCTCCTGTAGCGCGAGGCCTTGCGGTCCCCCGCTTTCACCCTCAGGTCGTATGCGGTATTAGCTAATCTTTCGACTAGTTATCCCCCACTACAGGGCACGTTCCGATGTATTACTCACCCGTTCGCCACTCGCCACCAGGCCGAAGCCCGTGCTGCCGTTCGACTTGCATGTGTAAGGCATGCCGCCAGCGTTCAATCTGAGCCAGGATCAAACTCTTCAGTTCAATCTCTGTGTGGAAGCCTCGCGGCTCCCTCGCTCTTTCGAGCGGTCGCTCACTCTCAGAAAACTGACTGACCAGATCCGAAGACCCAGTCACGTTTTGCTGTGCGAGCACTGTATAACTTGTGAAGCAACACTGTCCGAAGACAGCGGCGTCCGCTACCCAGCGCCCACACTTATCGGTTGTTTGGTTGTTAAAGAACTTCGCTGCCGGCTTTGCCGTTCAGCGCTGCTGCGTTGTCTGCAGCAGAGAAACGAGATTATGCAGAGCTTTCTTCGTTTCGTCAACCGTTTCAGCAACTTTTTTCGCTGCGGCCGGCGCGCTAACTTCGCTGCGCCAACCTACCCGGTCGACCCCGCAAACCCTTGCTGCGTCTGCTTTGCAGCGCTGCGTTGTGTTGCGAGGGGGCGAATATTAAGGGACGCAGGACCGACTGGCAAGCGATTTCGCGAAATAATTCGAAGTACTCGAAAAAGCGGCGCATGGGGCGCAAATGTCGCGCTGGTGACAACATTCAGCAACGCCTCGGCTTAAGCTGGCGCCGTGGGCGTTGGCCCAACCCGAAACGCCTTCCTCTATATAGCCGTCGAATGCCAAGCAGAGCAGTTGAAGGAGACAAGATGACCCGACCCGTGACGCCCGGCCTCTCCCTGGTCGCCGGCAGCACCGACATCCCCCTGTCTGATCAGACGATTCCGGCACTGCTGGCGCGCTCTGTCGCCGCAAACCCGGACGGCCCGGCCGTGGTGTTCCGCGAGCATGGCGTGCGCTGGAACTGGGCGGAGTTCAGCGACCAGGTCGATCGCCTGGCCAGCGGCCTGCTCCAGCGCGGCATCCAACCGGGCGACCGCGTCGGCATCTGGGCGCCGAACCGGCCCGAATGGCTGGTGACTCAGTTCGCCACCGCGCGCATCGGCGCCATCCTGGTCAATATCAACCCGGCCTACCGCCAGGCGGAGCTGGAATATGCGCTGAACAAGGCGGGCGTGCGCATGCTGATCACGGCCGCGCGTTTCAAGAGCAGCGACTACCTGGCCACCCTGCAGGCGCTGGCGCCGGAACTGGCCGAGGCCGAGCCGGGTGCGCTGCGCGCCGCACGGCTGCCTCGGCTGCAGTGGGTGGTCCGCATGGGATCCGAGGCGACGCCCGGCATGCTCAATTACGATGCACTCCTGGCCGAACCCGATACTGCGCGCCTGGACGCGGTGACCGCGACGCTCTCCGCGCACGATGCCATCAATATCCAGTTCACCAGCGGCACCACCGGCAACCCCAAGGGCGCCACCCTGACGCATCACAACGTGGTCAACAACGGCCGCTTTGTCGCCATGGCGATGTGCCTTGGCGACAGTGACGTACTGTGCATCCCGGTACCGCTCTATCACTGCTTCGGCATGGTGCTGTCGGTGCTGGCCTGCGTCTCGGTCGGCGCCTGCATGGTGTTCCCGGGCGAGGCCTTCGATCCGCTCGCGACCATGCAGGCGGCCAGCGAGGAACGTTGTACCGCCCTGCATGGCGTGCCGACCATGTTTATCGCCCAGCTGGACCATCCGGAGTTCAGCCGCTTCGACTTCTCGACCCTGCGCACCGGCATCATGGCCGGCGCCCCCTGCCCGATCGAGGTCATGAAGCGCGTGGTGGCCGACATGCATATGTCCGAGGTCACCATTGCCTATGGCATGACCGAAACCAGCCCGGTCTCGTTCCAGAGCGCCACCGACGATCCGCTGGACAAGCGCGTCGCCACCGTCGGGCGGGTGCAACCGCACCTGGAATGCAAGGTGGTCGACGCCCTCGGCGAGGTCGTGCCGACCGGCGCCACCGGCGAGCTTTGCACCCGCGGCTATTCCGTGATGCAAGGCTACTGGGAAGACGACGAGCGCACCCGCGAGGCCATCCGCGACGGCTGGATGCACACCGGCGACCTCGCCACCATTGACGACAAGGGCTACTGCAACATCGTCGGCCGGGTCAAGGACATGCTGATCCGCGGTGGCGAGAACATTTACCCGCGCGAGATCGAGGAATTCCTGTTCCGCCATCCCAAGGTGCAGGCGGTGCAGGTCTTTGGCGTGCCTGACCAGAAGTACGGCGAGGAGGTCTGCGCCTGGATTGTGCTCAAACCCGGCCAGTCCGCCACCGAGGACGAGATCCGGACGTTCTGCCGTGACCAGATCGCCCACTACAAGATTCCGCGCTATATCCGCTTTGTCTCGGAAATGCCGATGACTGTGACGGGCAAGGTGCAGAAGTTTGTCATGCGCGACACCATGATTCATGATCTGGGACTTTAGCCGGACGCACTCGCGTCGGCAGACATGAGCGGGATCCTCCATGACCATCCGAATCGTAAGACTCGGCGCGCCGCGCGCGGCCGATGAAGGCCTGCGCATCGGCACCGTGCGCCGGCCGCCGCGGGGCGTGCCCAAATCCGAGTTTGCCAGCCGCGATTTCTACGATGTCTGGTATCCCGTGCTGTCGCCATCGTCCGAACTGGTGGCCCAGGCGCTGCAGGCCACCGATGACAAGCAATGGCGGGCGTTCGTGCGGCACTTCCGCAAGGAAATGGCCGCGCCGGACCCCAGCCGCACGCTAGACCTGCTGGCGGCGCTGTCGCACCAGACCAATTTCTCGGTAGGCTGCTACTGCGAGAATGAGGCGCACTGCCACCGCTCGGTCCTGCGCAAGCTGCTGGCCGAACGCGGGGCCGTGATCGGCTGAGCTGCACGCCGTGCCGGGGATCTCCCCGGCTTTGATTCCCCCGCTTCCCGCATTCCGATGGCCCTGAACGTTGTCTGGCTCGGTTTCTTCCTGATTTCCTTTGTCGCCGCCTGCGTCCGCCTGGCCAGCGGCGATCTCACCGTGTTCCCCGCCATGCTGGCGAGCCTGTTCGACAGCGCGCGCACGGCCTTCGAGATCGCGCTCGGCCTGGCCGGGGTGATGAGCCTGTGGCTTGGCATCATGCGCATCGGCGAGCGCGCCGGCGTGGTCGATGCCTTCGCCCGGCTGGTGAACCCGCTGCTGCGCCATTTCTTCCCCGGCGTGCCGCAGGGCCATCCGGCACAGGGGGCGATGATGATGAACGTGTCGGCCAACCTGCTCGGGCTGGACAATGCCGCGACGCCGCTCGGCCTGAATGCCATGCGCGAGCTGCAGACGCTGAACCGGCGCCCGGACGTCGCCACCGATGCGCAGATCATGTTCATCGTGCTGAATACGGCCGGGCTGACGCTGATTCCGACCTCGGTGATCGCGATCCGGCAGGCCATTGCGGTCAAGCAGGGGCTGGTGGGTTTCAATGCGGCAGATATCTTCCTGCCGACGCTGCTGGCCACCGGCGGCTCATGCCTGGCCGGCCTGCTGGCAGTGGCGTGGGTGCAGCGGCTGAACCTGCTGCGCCCGGCCGTGCTGGTGGCGTTCGGGCTGGTCGCGGCGCTACTGGGCGGGATGTTCGCCTGGCTGCGGCACGCGCCGCCGGAGCAGGTCGGCAGCGTGACGGCACTGGCCGGCGCCGGCTTCATCCTGTCACTGATCACGCTGTTCCTGGTCTGCGGCGCGCTGCGCCGGGTCAATGTCTATGAAGCCTTTATCGATGGCGCCAAGGAAGGCTTTGGCGTCGCCGTGCAAATCATTCCCTACCTGGTGGCGATCCTCGTAGCCATCGGCCTGTTCCGGGCCACCGGCTGCATGGACGTGCTAATGGGCTGGCTGACGCTGGGCTTCGCCCAACTGGGCGTCAATACGGACTTCGTGCCGGCGCTGCCGGTCGGGCTGATGAAGATCCTGTCCGGCGCCGGCGCGCGCGGGCTGATGGTGGATGTGATGACGACCTATGGGGTGGACTCGTTCCAGGGACGGCTGGCCGCGATCATCCAGGGCTCGACCGAGACCACTTTCTATGTGCTCGCGGTCTACTTCGGCAGCATCAATGTGCGCAATACGCGCCATGCGCTCGGTTGTGCGCTGGTGGCCGATGCTGCCGGGATCGTGTGTGCGGTAGGTGCCGCCTATCTGTTCCGTTAGGACACGGCTCGATCGTTGGAAACCGGAATTTGTCGCATCGATACAACGTCATTGTGCGTATTGTCAGACATTGACACATGACCGCTTGGTGCGTCGCAACAAACCAGGTATAGTGGAGTCTGTCTCCTCCACCACCTCGGTGGATTCCAACCCACGCACAACCTGCGTGGGTTTTTTTTCGCCTTCGCGCCGGAACGGTCACAACCCCTGTGCACGTTTGCCCCTGCTGGCGCTGCAATCGTGCTTGGGGCCTCGCCACGCGGCTTTCTCGCCCCAACGTGGTGCGGCGAGCCGCTGCTGTGGGCAACAAACCAGCTTTGTTGCAACGCAGCAAACGGTATCGTAGAGTGGTCTCACGACGGGCGCCCGACCTGGCTGGCTCGCGTGGATCCTGGCCCCGCATGTTCGCCTCCGCCCTCCTTGCCCGCTACTGGCCTGACCCCATGCTGCTCCGGCGCGGGATCATCTATGCGCTGTCGTTCCTGGCCCTTGCCGGTATTGGCTGGCTGACCGGGGATGCAGGCTACCTGTGGTCGGCCACGGCCTCGATCTGGGCCTGCCTGGCGGACCGGCAAGGCACGGCGTCGGCACGGCTTTCCAGCCTGGGAGCGGTCGGCATTGGCGGGGCGGTGGCCAGCGCGCTGGGCGCGGCCGTGGCGCCGACGCCCTGGCTGGCCGTGCTGGTGGTGATGGCGGGAGGGCTTGCCGCAGGCCTGGCAGAGACGCGCGGCCCGGCCAGTGCGCTCGCGGCCAAGCTGCTCTATGTCGTGCTGGTGGCCGCGTGCCTGCAGCCTGCGGCCGGGCCTGACCTGGCCGTGCAGGCCCTGCAGAGCGGGCTCGACTTCCTACGCGGCGGCGTGTTCGCGTGCCTGGCTTGCCTGGCGCTGATCCCTTCGGCCCGCGACGACCGGCCGCGCACCGAGATCGTGGCCGCCTACGACGCGCTGGTCCGGCTCGCCACGGCACTCGCCGACACCCGCCACGGCAATGACCTCGCCACCTGCAAGCAGGACATCCGCAACCGCATCGAGGCCGCGCGCCGGGCCATCGAGGCCCGACGCAGCCTGCACGACCCCAGCAGTCTCCTGCACTATGCCTATGCCGTGGGTGTCGCCGACGCCCTGTTTGCGCTGCTGATCGTCGCGGGCGAACTGCGCGAGCGCGCCGGCGCCGCCCATGGCTTGCCGATGCAGCCGCCGTTGCGTCATATCGCGCGCTGTGTCGCCGACGCCCGGGAGCAAGTCGGCCAGGCACTGGCGCGGCACGCGCCCGACCTGCCGGCGTTGAGCGCGGCGCTGCGCCACGAACTGCGGCGACTGACCGCGCCCGTGGCCAATGCCAGCGCACCGCCCCCCTATCAGTCGGCACTATCCGCCCTGGCGCACCATCCGGATTTCGACCGATGGCGCGCAAGCTTCCGCTGGCCGCGGCGCGGCATCGGGCACGGGCTAGCCCAGATGCTGCGCGGGCTGGCCGACCACGCCGCAGGCGATGCCCTGGTCACGCGCCACGCCCTGCGGCTGGCGCTGGCCGGCAGCCTCAGCCTGGTGCCGGCGCAGTGGTGGCGGCTGGACCACGGCTACTGGGTGGCGGTGACCGTGATCATGGTGCTCAGCCCCCAACTGCAGACCACCCGGCAGGTTTCCGTGAAACGCTTTGCGGGCTCGCTGGCGGGCGCCCTGTGCGCCTGTGTGATTGGCCTGCTCCATCCGGCGCCGGTGGTGGCGCTGGGCATCAGCGCGGCCTTCCTGGCCGGGGCTTATGCCAGCCGCCTCGCCGGGCAGCCCGGGGCATTCGCGTTCTGCCTGACGCCGGCCGTGATCCTGTTCTCATGGGTGGGCGCGCCGGCCGTCGACAGCAGCCACTTTGCCGCGCTGCGCGGCATCGACACCGCGCTCGGCTGCCTGATCGCGCTGGCGACTTACTTTGTGCTGGCACCGCGCGTGGAAATGTCGCGCGTGTTCCGCCATGCCGTCGACGCGGTGGCGGTCAACGCGGTCTACCTGCGTGCCGCCTTCGCCGCCAGCCGCGTGGCTGAGGCCGCGACGCCGCGCGCCGTGCTGCGGCTGGAAGCCTTGCGCATTGCCGCCGGCCGGGCTTCCACCCGCGCCGAACTCACGCTGGCACAGGCCGCCGGCGCGCTCGCGCCCGACTATGCCGGGGCCTACCAGCGCGTGCATGCGTGCGCGCGCCGCATGGCCGCGCTGGCCGGCGTGGTGCGAGCCGGGGTGGAGTCGGGCGTTTTCACGCTGCCCGCCGGTGCTGAAGTGCGCATGCTCCTGACGCAACTGGAAGCGCAACTGGCCGAGCTGGCGATGCGGCCGGGCCTGGCAGACACTACCGGCAGCGCCGAGCGCCCCGCGCTACCACCCGCTGCCGCGCTCGACGCCTTCCTGGCGGAACAGGCCGACTACGCCGCCGCGCATATCGCCGCCGCCCATGCCGCGGTGGCGGACCTGCGCACGCTGGGCGCGGCCGCGCGCAAGCTGCCGGGGCGGCGGCGGGCGCACAGCGGCTGAGCGGAACCAAAAAAGAAGGTTGCCGGACCGGCCAGCGGACTGGCCGGGCTTTACGGAACGCGGCGATGGCCTATATTGATTGAATACGCCCGCCGCCAGCACGAGGCACGCCATGTCCGACATCACGTTCCCTCGCAGCCTCCCGACCTACTGCGCAGCCAGCCTCACGCTGTCCTGCCCTGCGACGGTCAACGGCAGTCCCACCTTGTATTCCGTCACCGCCGAGGCCCTCGAGGCCCATTTCGGCGCGCGTTCGCCGCGCGAGGAAGACCTGGTCGCAGCCTTCACCAGCAACCGCCAGCGCATCGAGCGCCTGGCCGAAAGCCTGTTCGAGTTGACCGAGGCGCGCGAGATCGTGCTGCGCAGCGGCCATTTCCGCTTCGCCGGCTGAATCCCGTCAGTGTCCTGACGCCCCCGATCGGGGGCGTGATTTCATCGGCCATTCAGTCGGCCTTCGCCTCGCCGCGCACCAGCAGCACCGGCATGGTGGACTGGCGTATCACCGCCTCGGCCACGCTGCCCAGTACCAGCCGGCGCACGCCGCGGCGTCCGTGCGTGCCGATCACCAGCAGGTCGGCGCCCCACTGGCGCGCGGCCTCGTTGATCGACGCCCCCATGTCGCCGGGCACCGGCGCTTCGGTCACCAGCCGGGTTTCATGCGCCACACCGGCCGCGGCCAGCCGCTGCGAGGCGGCCTGCAGCGCGCGCTGGCCGCTTTCCTCGAACGCCTTCTGCAGCTGGCTCGGGTCGTAGTACCCGGCATCGAACATGGGCGTGCCGGTGTCCACGACATAGAGGGCCAGCACGGTGGCGCCGCCCGGAGCCGCCACGCGGATGGCTTCGCCCAGCGCCAGGTCGGACGTGCTGCTGCCGTCCACCGCCACCACGATCTTGCTGTATGCCGTGCTAGTCATAGGTATTGCCTCCGTTGACAGGGAAAGGGATGGCGGCGGTAACGCCGCCTGCCTTCGATCCTACCCGTGCGGCAGCCGCCACGTGGCGAGCAGGATCAAGCACGGGTCACGGTAGCGGGCTTTCCCTTAAATTGACCGACCGGTCGGCATATATATAATAGGGCCAGTCGCTGTCCGCGATCCGAGCGGCATTCCCGCCAGAGGAGACAATATGTACACGCAGAGTCTTGACCTGCCCGGCCAGCACGCCGATGCGGCGCAGGCCAGCGCGCCCCAGGACGAAGCCGCCTGCCAGGCCGCGTTCGACGCCTGCATGGCCGCCGACGGCAAGATCGAGCCGCAGGACTGGATGCCGCAGGCCTACCGCAAGACCCTGGTGCGCCAGATCTCGCAGCATGCGCACTCGGAGATCGTCGGCATGCTGCCGGAGGGCAACTGGATCAGCCGGGCCCCGTCGCTCAAGCGCAAGGCCATCCTGTTGGCCAAGGTGCAGGATGAAGGCGGCCATGGGCTCTACCTGTATTCCGCCGCCGAGACGCTGGACGCCTCGCGCGATGACCTGGTCGACGCGCTGCACAGCGGCAAGGCCAAGTATTCGTCGATCTTCAACTACCCGACGCTGACCTGGGCCGACGTGGGCGTGATCGGCTGGCTGGTCGACGGCGCGGCGATCATGAACCAGATCCCGCTGTGCCGCTGCTCGTACGGCCCGTATGCACGCGCCATGATCCGCATCTGCAAGGAAGAGTCGTTCCACCAGCGCCAGGGCTTCGACGCGCTGCTGGCGATGATGCGCGGCACCGAGGCCCAGCGCGAGATGGTGCAGGATGCGGTCAACCGCTGGTGGTTCCCGGTGCTGATGATGTTCGGCCCGCCCGACGCTGCCTCGACCAACAGCGCGCAGACCATGGCCTGGGGCATCAAGCGCATCTCCAACGACGACCTGCGCCAGAAGTTTGTCGATGCCACGGTCGAGCAGGCCCGCGTGCTGGGCGTGACCCTGCCCGACCCCGGCCTGCAATGGAATGCCGAGCGCGGCCACTATGACTACAGCCCGCTGGACTGGGATGAGTTCTGGCGCGTGATCAACGGCGACGGACCCTGCAACCGCGAGCGCCTGGCCACCCGCGTGAAAGCGCATGAGGACGGCGCCTGGGTGCGCGAGGCCGCGCTGGCGCACGCCGCCAAGGTGGCCGAACGCGAAGCCCGCGCAAGCCGCGCCGCGGCCTGAACCCCGCGCCCGAGGGCGGAGGAGACAATCGATGCAACGCAAGGAATGGCCGCTGTGGGAAGTGTTCGTACGCAGCAAGCAAGGCCTGGAACACAAGCATTGCGGCAGCCTGCACGCCGCCGATGCGCAGCAGGCGCTGCACATGGCGCGCGACGTCTATACGCGGCGCCAGGAAGGCGTGTCGATCTGGGTGGTGCCGTCCGCGGCCATCACCGCGAGCGTGCCCGAGGAAAAACCGGAGCTGTTCGACCCGATGGCCGACAAGATCTACCGGCACCCGACGTTCTACCAGCTGCCCGACGAAGTCAACCACATGTAAGGCCCGCACCATGACCGCGTCCCCACAGCCGACTGTGCCCGCCTCGCTCGATCACCTGCCGCCGGCGCGCACCGCGGCCTTGCGCTACGTGCTGCGCCTGGCCGACAACGCCCTGGTCCTGGGCCAGCGCAACGCCGAATGGTGTGGCCACGGCCCCGTGCTTGAAGAAGACATCGCACTGGCCAACATCAGCCTGGACCTGATCGGCCAGGCGCGGCTGCTGTACGGCCGCGCCGGCGAGTTGGAAGGCGAGCTGACCGGCCTGCCCCACCATGAGGACGACTACGCCTACTGGCGCGCCGAGCGCGACTTCCGCAACTGGACACTGCTGGAGTTGCCGCACCGCGGCCCGCTGGCCGGCAACGCCGCCGCCGAGCGCGACTACGCCGTCACCATCATGCGCAACTTCCTGTACAGCGCGCTGATGGTCGAGCTTTGGGAAGCCTTGCTGGCCAGCCGCGATGACCAACTGGCCGCGATCGCCGCCAAGTCGGTCAAGGAAGCGCGTTACCACCTGCACCACGCGGCTGGCTGGGTAGTGCGCCTGGGCGACGGCACCGAGGCATCGCACGCGCGCATGCAGCGCGCGCTGGAACACCTGCTGCCCTATATGAACGAGTGCTTTGCCGAAGACGCGGTGGAAGCCGAGGCCGCCGCGCAGGGCATCGGCGTCATCACGGCCACGCTGCGCCCCGCCTGGGATGCCACCGTCGCCGAGACGCTGCAGGCTGCCACGCTAACCCTGCCCCAGGCCACGCGCTTTGTCTCGACCGGCAAGCACGGCGTGCACTCCGAACACATGAGCTACCTGCTGGGCGAGATGCAGGGGCTGGCGCGGGCCCATCCGGGCGCGCAATGGTAAGCGCCCGCTTCGCCGCAAAGGATTGACCAACATGACCATCGCCGCCCTCCCCCTACGCAACGACCGCGCCATCGATGGCCGCATCGCGCGTGCATGGGCGGCGCTGGAGGCGGTGCCGGACCCGGAGATCCCGGTGGTGTCGATCCGCGACCTGGGCATCTTGCGCGATGTCCTGACCGGCGCCGACGGCGCGCTTGAGATCGTCATCACGCCCACCTACTCCGGCTGCCCGGCGATGTCGCAGATCGCCGAGGACATCGGCCGGGCGCTGGACGGCGCCGGGCTGGCGCCGTGGCGCATCCGCACCGTGCTGGCGCCGGCCTGGACCACCGACTGGATCACCCCGGCCGCGCGCGAGCGCCTGCGCGCCTTCGGCATTGCGCCGCCGGGCCAGTGCGGCATGCCGGCCGAGGCGCAGCCGCTGCGCTTTGTGCCTAGCGCCGCCCGCGCGGGCGCACCGGATGTCGTGGCCTGCCCGCGCTGCGGCAGCGTGCATACGCAGGAAATCTCGCGCTTTGCCTCGACCGCCTGCAAGGCGCTGTACCGGTGCCTGGACTGCCGCGAGCCGTTCGACTATTTCAAACCCTACTGAGCCCCGCCGGGCCGAAGCCAGGCTGCCATGACTCCACAGTTCCATCCGCTGCGCGTGGCGAAGGTGCGCCCCGAGACCGCCGACACCATATCGATCGCCTTCGAGGTGCCGGACACGCTGCGCGATGCCTACCGCTTCACCCAGGGCCAGTTCCTGACGCTGAGGGCGCCGGTCGACGGCAAGGACCTGCGCCGCTCCTACTCGATCTGCTCGGCCGTGCAGGACTACGACGCGCACGGCGAGTTGCGCGTGGCGGTCAAGCTGGTCGAGGACGGACTCTTTTCCACGCACCTGCATGACTCCATCGCCCCGGGCCAGGTGATCGACGTGATGACCCCCGACGGGCGCTTCCACGTGCCGCTCGATGCTGGCGCGGCGCACCACTACGTGGCCTTTGCCGCCGGCAGCGGCATCACGCCGGTGCTGTCGCTCGTCCGCACCACGCTGCTGGCCGAGCCGCACAGCCGCTTCACGCTGGTCTATGGCAACCGCAACGTCGACAGCATCATCTTCTCCGAGGCGCTGGAAGACCTGAAAAACCAGTATCTGGCGCGCTTCACGCTCTACCACGTGCTGTCGCGCCAGCCGCAAGAGGTGGACCTGCTGCACGGCCGGCTCGACCATGCCCGCGTGACGTCCTTCCTGCAGACCCTGATCCCGGTCGAAGACATCGACGCGGCCTTTGTCTGCGGGCCGGCCTCGATGATCGACGAGGCCGAGGCGGCGCTGCGCGATGCGGGCCTCGACCCGCACCGCATCCACGCCGAGCGCTTCGGCGTGCCGCTGGCCCAGGCCAGGCGCAAGCCGCCCCCCGCGCACGCCGACGATGCCGGCACCGCCGAACTGGTGGTGGTGCTCGACGGCAAGCAGCACAGCATGCGCCTGCCGCTGGAAGACGCCAACGTGCTCGACACCGCGCTGGCCGCCGGGCTGGACCTGCCCTACGCCTGCAAGGGCGGCGTCTGTTGTACCTGCCGCGCCAAGGTGCTGGAAGGCCAGGTGGAAATGGAAAAGAACTACACGCTCGAGCCGTGGGAGATAGAAAAGGGCTTCGTGCTCACCTGCCAGGCGCGGGCGCTCACGCCGCGGGTAGTGGTCAGCTACGACGAACGCTGATCCGGGCACGCCGGCGCGTGCGTATTCAGACAATTGCCGACATTGGCCAGCACGGGCCGTGACTACAATGGCGGCAGGCTGCTTCCTGCTGGCGCGATGCTTGCAGGGCAGCGACCGGGCGGGCGGCGACCCCGCCTGTCGCATCGCCGCCGCGGCGGTGCCAGCGAACCGTCCCACCCATATACAATCACGGCCATGCAATATATCCACGTCGTCAATGGTGATGTAGCAGGCACGACCCTGCGCCAGGCCCTGGCCCAGGCTGCGCGGCCGGACCCTGTCGTGGTGCTGCGCGACGACCTGGCGGTGGGACCGCTGGCCGACATCGACAGCACCGGCCTGATCCGCTCCGGCTTCTGGCAGCGGGTCGCCCCGCATACCGACATCGATTTCGGCGCCGAGATGCGCCAGGCGCTGGACCAGCTCCAGGCGCTGCGCCAGGACGACATGGAAGTGGCCATCTGGCACGGCCAGAGCGCGGCCGACCAGCTGATGCTGCGCCGGGTGGTATTCCACCTGTACCAGGCGCCGCAGCGGATCAATGAAGTCGCCATGGACCTGCGCGAGCTGGAAATGCCCGCGCAGGGCAACCTGGCGGCGATCGGCATGTACACGCCCGCGCGGCTGGCGCGGCGCTTTTCCACCATCGCCCCGGTCTCGGTGCTGCGCCTGGGCCGCCTCGGCTACGAGTGGCAGCAGAACGTCAAGGAAAACGCCGACGTGCGGCTCTGGAAGGGCAACACGCTGGTACCGGCGGCCTATCACACCATCGACGAGATCATCATGGAACGCGCCCCGTCCGAGTGGACGCCCGCGGCGCAGATGGTGGGCAGCGTGATGGGCGCGATCGAAGGTCTGCTGGCCAGCGACTGGTTCGTGTTCTGGCGCTGCCGCGAGCTGATCGCCATGGGCCAGCTGGTGCTGCGCGGCAATGCTGACTCGCTCGATACCTGCGAACTGCGCCGCCATGTCGGCAGCGGTGGCACCGGCGGCGAATAAACGAGAATATGGCCCGTACCAAGGCACCCGATTTCGAGGCGCAGCGCGAGCAGATCCTGGACCTGGCCGCCGCCGCCTTTGCCAACAGCAGCTACCCCAGCACCTCGATGGCCGACCTGGCCGCCGCCTGCGGCACCTCCAAGGCGCGGCTGTACCACTATTACGAGAGCAAGGAAGCGATCCTGTTCGACCTGCTGGACCGCTACACGCGCCGGCTGATGCTGCTCGTCACTGAAGTGGAGGCCGACGCCGAGCGCCACGCGCGCACCGACAAGGAAGCCTTCGGCAACCTGATACGTGCCTTCCTGGCGGAGTACGAGACCTCGCAGACGCGCCATATCGCGCTGATCAACGACGTCAAGTTCCTGGCCGAGACCCAGCGCGACCTGATCCTGGGCCGCGAGCGCGACGTGGTCGCGGCCTTCTCGCGCCTGCTGCGCCGGGCCTACCCGGAGCGCGTCACGCGCGAGAACCAGACCGCGCTGACCATGACCATCTTCGGCATGATCAACTGGACCTTCACCTGGCTCAAGCCGGGCGGCCGGCTGTCCTATGCAGCGTTTGCCGAGATGGTGGTCGACCTGCTCGAAGGCGGCCTGCCCGGCCGGGCCGCGGCCGCGCGCTGACGCGGCGCTGGCCCGTCGCCCTGCCACTCACATCCACTCGGCCTCTTCGCGCTGGCGCCGCTGCTCGCGGTCCTGGCGGAACATCTCTTCCAGTTCGTCGCGCGCCTGGCGCGCCAGCGAGACCAGCTTCTTCTGGTCGGTGTAGTGCGGATAGAAGCGGTCGATCGCCTGGATGTTGTGGCGCCGGAAACGCAGTGCCACGTTGCGGGCCTCGGCCGGATCGAAGCCCAGCCCCTCCAGCACGCGGCGCCCCAGCATCAGCGAGCCCTCGAACATCTCGCGCTCGAACAGGTGCACGCCGCGGTCCTTGAGCTGGTAGACATGCGACACATGGCGCGCCCGGGCGTAGATCTGCAGTTCCGGAAAGCGCTGGCGCACGCGGTCGATCAGTTCCAGGCCCTCGTCCATGCCGTCGATGGCGACCACCAGGATGCGCGCGTCGGCAATGCCCGCGGCCTCCAGCAGGTCCAGCCGGGTGGCGTCGCCATAGAAGACCTTGAAGCCGTACTGGCGCAGGAACTCGATCTGGTCGGGGTCGTGGTCCAGCACTGTCACGCCCACGCCCTGGGTGTACAGCAGGCGGCCGACGATCTGGCCGAAGCGCCCGAAGCCGGCGATCAGCACCGGATTGTGCTGCGGCGTGATGGCCTCGTCCGGCCGGGCCTTGCCGCTGCCCAGGCGCGGCGCTACCAGCCGGTCATAGGCCAGCAGCAGCAAGGGCGTGGACACCATCGACAGCGCCACCACCAGCACCAGCAGGGCCTCGGTCTCGCGCGGCAGCAGGCCGGCGGTGCCGGCCACGCCGAACACCACGAAGGCGAACTCACCGCCCTGCGAGATCAGCAGCGCAAACAGCAGCCGCTGGCCGCGAGCGATGGCGAAATACCGCGCCAGCAGCGCCAGCAACGCGGTCTTGGCAACCACGAAGGCGGCCACCAGACCCAGCACCAGCCAGGGCGAGCGCGCCAGCACGGCAAAGTCGATCGACATGCCGACGGCCATGAAGAACAGGCCCAGCAGCAGGCCCTTGAACGGCTCCAGGTCGGCCTCGAGCGCGTGGCGGTATTCCGAATCGGCCAGCAGCACGCCGGCCAGGAAGGTGCCCAGCGCCATCGACAAGCCCACCGCGTCCATCATCAACGCAATGCCCACCACCAGCAGCAGCGCAAACGCGGTGAACATCTCGCGCATGTCGGTGCGGGCGATAAAGCGCAGCGCCGGGCGCACCAGATAACGGCCGCCGACCACCACCGCACCGATCACCGCCACCGCCTTGCCTGCCGCCAGCCAGCCGGCCGCGCCCGGACCCGCGCCTTCTGCGCCCTGCGTGGCCAGCAGCGGCAACAGCGCGATCATCGGGATCGCGGCGATGTCCTGGAACAGCAGGATGCCGAAGCTCGCCGCCCCCGCCGGCGTGCCGAAGAGGTTGCGCTCGGTCAGTGTCGCCAGCGCGATCGCGGTGGACGACAACGCCAGCCCCAGGCCCGCCACCAGCGCCACCTGCCACGGCGCGCCCGCCAGCGCCGCCACCGCGCCAATCACCAGCGCGCAGGCGGCCAGCTGCGCGCCGCCATAGCCAAATATGCTCCGCCGCAGTGCCCACAGCTTGCGCGGCTCCAACTCCAGGCCGATGACGAACATCATCAGCACCACGCCGAACTCGGAGAAATGCAGGATCGATTCGACATTGGTCACCAGGCGCAACGCAAACGGCCCGATCGCCGCCCCCGCCAGCAGGTAGCCCAGCACCGCGCCCAGGCCGCCGCGCCGCGCCAGCGGCACCGCCACCACCGCCGCCACCAAGAACACCAGCAGCGCAATCAGGAAATCGTGCTGGTTCATGCCTGCCTCCCCGCCGGCGCGGTGCCGGTGCCCAGCCGCCCGCAGACGTGGGCGATATGCTCGGCCAGCGCCTGGGCGTCGGCATTGTTGGCGTCATGCAGCACCACCGGCGGCAGCCAGTTCATGCCGCACAGCAAGGCGGTCTGCTCCAGCGGCAACAGGAAGTCCCCGATCGGGTGGCCATGGGTGCCGTCCGGCCCGTAGGAATCGGCTGTGCCGCCGGTGCTCACCACCGCCAGCAAGGACTTGCCACGCAGCGCGGTGCCGCCGGGGCCATAGGCCCAGCCTGGCTCCAGCACCTCATCGAGCCACAGCTTGAGCAGCGCCGGCACGCTGTACCAGCGCACCGGGAACTGCAGCACGACGGTGTCAGAGACCGACAGCACGCGCTGCTCGGCGACGACGTCGATGTCATAGTCGACATAGCTGCGGTAGAGATCGCGTACCTGTACCTGCGACAGCGCGGCCAGCGCATCGGCCAGGGGCCGGTTGACGCGCGAACGGCTGGGCGTGGGATGCGCGTAGATCACAACGATTGGGGGCTCGGTCATCAAAGGCGATCGGCTGGGCAAGGAAAGCAGACGAACCTGCGGGAAAGCGCGGAATTGTGGCGTTGCACCAAATCCACATCCGGCGTCCGGCAACAATTCATCACATTTTTTCAAGCTATTGATTTTATTCGATTTTTAATGGTGCTGTGGCGAGACAACGGCCTGCTGCGGCGCGGGAAGCTTACGCCGAACTGACAATTCCACTACAATACTTTTGGCGCCGCATCAAGATGGTGTTTCCCCGAGTCCTGCACCGATGCAGGGAAAAGTGCCTGAAAAAACACCAACGCAGTGCTATGTTTATCTGTGACCGCACCAGGAAGGAATTAACGTGAATCCGCTCGAACTGAGCAAGGCCGTCGGCGCACTGACCGACGAAGATCTGCGCAAGGCAGCCGAAGCCGCACAGGCCACCCACCGCGCCACCGTACTGGTGCGCGAGCTGGCGGCCCACCATCGCTCGCGCCTGCTGAAGCATTTCCTCGCCCTGGGCGAGGAGGATCGCCTGCTCCGTTTTGGCCAGTCCGTGGGCGACCACGTGATCGAAGCCTATGTCGACAGCATCGATTTCGACCATGACAGCGTGTTCGGCGTGTACGACGACAAGCTCGAGCTGATCGGGGTGGGCCACTTCGCCAACCTGCGCGACAACGCCCAGGGCCGCGTGGCGGAGTTCGGCGTGTCGGTGTCGGGCAGCGCCCGCGGTCGCGGCATCGGCAGCGCGCTGTTCGAGCGTGCCGCGATCCATGGCCGCAACACTAATGTGCGCACGCTGTACATGCACTGCCTGTCGCGCAACGCAGCGATGATGCACATTGCCAAGAAGGCCGGCATGAAGGTCCAGTACGCCTATGGCGAGGCCGATGCCTACCTGGAACTGCCGCCGGCCGACACCGCCAGCCGCCTGACTGAAGCGCTGGACGAGCAGCTCGCCGACCTGGACTACGCGGTGCGCCGCAACCTGCGTGACGCACGCCGCTTCGGGCTGCGCTTCTGGCGCACCATGATGCCGCAGAAGCACACCGCCTGAGCTCCGCGAGGTCCGCTTATTGCGGATTCCACGCCAACGGCGCATCGCATCGATGCGCCGTTTTTGTTTGCGGCCTCAGGTTTGCCGCATCAGGCCGCGCCACCCACCGGCAGCGCCGTGGTGTCCTTGATGCTTTCCAGCGCAAAGCTGGAGCGCACGTCGATCACCGACGGATGCGCCAGCAGCTGTTCCTGCATGAAGCGCGCGAAGTGCTCCATGTCTTCCACGTAGACCTTGAGCAGCAGGTCCATTTCGCCGGTCATGGCGTGGCACGCGGCCACCTCCGGCCAGACCGCGATCGAGGCGCGGAACAGGTCCAGCGGTGCCTTGCCCTTGGGCGCGCCGCCATGCTTTTCCAGCCGGACATTGATATAGGCCAGCAGGCCAAGTCCGATCTTGTTGGGCTCCAGCAGCGCTGCGTACTGCCGGATCACGCCGATCTCCTCCAGCCGCCGGATGCGGCGCAGGCAGGGGCTGGGCGACAGGTTGACGCGCTCGGCCACTTCCAGGTTGGTCAACCGGCCGTTGGTCTGCAGCACTTCCAGGATCTTCCGGTCGATCTTGTCCAACTCCACCTTGCTCACGATATTGTTGCTCCGCAATATGTTTATTGGCAATTTTTTTGCGCAAATTTAGCAAGCCGTGCACAAGTACGCAATTTTTTGTGCAATTACGTCCGATACAGGGCCGCTTCTGATGAGCTGACAGCCTTATCGGTCACTCGCGCGGCAGCCGGTCGGGCTGGGCAAACCTGTGCGGTGGCGCCTCCGCGAATCGCGGCCGCGCCCCGCCGGCCGGAAGCAGGCAAGGATGGTGCCAAGCCCGGCAAACAGGGAAGCGGCATTCTACGGGCGTTTGCGAGCGAGGTCAGATTCTTCCTGGTGCACGAACAAGGCGGACAGGCAAAGAAAAAGCGCGCGAACCCTAAGGCTCGCGCGCTTGGTGGCGTCGCTGGCAGTGTCCGCTGGCGCGGCCCTGCCAGGGCCGGTCAGCCGCCGCTGGTAGACGGAGAGCCCGGTGCCGCGGGTGCCGGCTGGCTGCCCGGAGCCCCCTGGCCACGCGGGCCGCGGTCGCCGCGCTGCGAGTGCTCGCGGTGCATCTTTTCCATGCCGGCGCGGATTTCGTCGCGGGTCAGCTTGCCGTCGTGGTTGGCGTCGAGCTGGTCGAAGCGCTTGGCCAGGCGCGGCATGCCGGCATTGGCCTCAGCCTTGGTCAGCGCGCCGTCGCCGTTCTTGTCGGCCGCCTTGAACTTCTCGTCGAAGGCTGCCTGCATGCGCGCATGATGCTCGGCCATGGCGGCCTTGCGGTGCGCATCCATCTCGGCCTTGTCGATCTTGCCGTCGTGGTTGGTGTCGAGCTTGTTGAACCAGGCGTCGGCTTCCGCCTTGGAGATCGCGCCATCGCCGTCGGTATCGATCGACTTCATCCACATGCCGCCACCGTGGTGGTGATGCTGACCCATGCCGGGCTTGCCGGCCGGCGCAGCGGGTGCGGCAGGGGCGCTGGCCTGGGCAAATGCGCCACCGGCGACCAGGAGGGCGGCCGATGCGGCCAGGAACTGCTTCAGGATCTGCGGCTTGTGATTGCGTTGCATGTCTTGCTCCTTTTCATCACGTTTGGCATGTACGGATTAGAACGCAGACGATGCGGGGAAGTTGGCGCTTTTAATACGATGTTACCCGGCTCACAGAAAGGCCCGCGCGCCGTAAGGGAACGCAAGCAAGCGCGAATATTTGGTGCCCTGTATCAGTCCTTCGGCGCCAGCTGGTCTTCGCCGGCCGCCTGCGGTGCCATCAACGGCTGGTACTGGCGCGGATCGACCGGTTGCGGCTGCGGTTGCGCGGGCTGGGCCTGCTGCGCAGGCGCCTGGCCTTGCGGCTGCTGGCTCACGACCGGCGCCGGGGGCGGCATCGGCGTTGCCATCGGTGCCGCGGCGCCGGCGGGCGGCGTGGGCAAGGCACCGGCCGCTGCCGGTGCGCCGCGCGTGGCGCCGGCCTGCAGCGGCAGCACGATTTCCTGGCGCACGCCGCCGCGCTCGATCACCACCGCACGCTGGCGGATCTCCGCCAGCCGGATCTGCGGCGACAGCTCGGCGCCGGCGCGCACCGCCTTGGGCGGGCCGCCATCGATCGACACGATTGCCGCGCCCGCGCCGCCATCCACCTCGGCCACTACGCCGATCAGCTGCACGTCGCGCGGGCCGCCCTGCGCCGAGCCGCCAAACAGCGTCGCGACCGCGCCGGTCTCGACCGCCTCGGTCTGGGCTACGCGCGCGTTCTGCGGCACCGGGATGGTACGCATCGCGCTGAAGGTCAGCACCCAGTAGGTGGCAAGCGCACATAGCGCTATGAACAACACCAGGCTGGCCAGGCGCGACAGCCAGGGCGCGGAGGCATCGAAGCGGAGCGAAGGCCGGAGGGACAGTTGCATGGGATCGGGACCTGGATACCCACAAGGCGGGCAATGGCGCGTGAGCGCAGACGCGCCAAGCGTACCAGAGCCCCATGACACTGTCTGCCGTGCCGGTGCCGCCCCGCCGACGCTTAGAGCAGGTCGTCCAGCAGGTCCGGCCCGAACACCTCGCGCTCGATATGCGCCACCGGCACGCCCGCGCTGACCAGCGCATGGCGCTGCTCCTGCATGAAGCCGAGCGGTCCGCACAGGTAGAAGCTGCCGTCAACAAAGCGCTGCAGGTCGGGCTGGCGCAGCAGTTCGGCCACCGGCATTGTGCCGGCGTGGTCGTAGTCGCGGCCGGCGACGTCGCCCGCTTGCGGGGTTTCATAGCTGATGTGCGTGGCGAGCTGCGGCAGGCGTTCGCGCGCCCATTGCAGGTCGGCGCGATGGGCGTGGTGGCGGCCATCGCGCGCGGCATGGGCAAACAGCACCTGGCGCTGCGATCCCTGCGCGGCCAGCGTGCGCAGCACCGACAGCATCGGCGTGATGCCGATGCCGGCCGATAGCAGCACCAGCGGACGGCGCCCGTCGAGCGCCGGCGTGAACTCGCCGAACGGCGCGCTCACCTTGAGTTCCGTGCCCACCTGGGCGTTGGCGTGCAGCCAGTTGGACACCGCGCCGGCCGGGGTGGTGCGGTCGCCCGCCTCGCGCTTGACCGAGATGCGCCAGGTCGGCAGCCCGCTTTCGGCCGACAGCGAATACTGGCGCAGCTGGCGCTGGCCATCGTCGAGGCGCGCCTCGACGCTGATGTACTGGCCCGGGCGGAACGCACGCAGCGGCTGGCCGTCGGCGGCAGCCAGGGTGAGCGCCACCACCTGGTCGCCCTGCGCCTCGCGTCGCACCACGCGCACCGGCGTCAGCTCGCCGGCGGCCACGCCGGTGCGCTGGTACAGGCGCGCCTCGGCGGCGATCAGCTCGCCGGCCAGCAGCCAGTAGGCCTCGTCCCAGGCGGCCAGCAGCGGCGGCGTGGCGGCCTCGCCCAGCACCGCGGAGATGGCGCCCAGCAGGTGGCGGCCGACGATCGGGTAGTGCGCGGGCGTCAGGCCCACGGCCGCATGCTTGTGGACGATGCGCTCGAGCACCGGCCCCAGCGCCGCGGCGTTATCGATATTGGCCGCATAGGCGAACACGGCCGAGGCCAGCGACTGCTGCTGGCTGCCGTTGGCCTGGTTGCCCATGTTGAACATTTGCGTCAGCTCGGGCCGGTCCGCGAACATCTCGCGGTAGAAATGCGTGGTGATGGCCAGGCCGTGCTCGCGCAGCACGGGGACGCTTGCATCGATATAGGGGCGGGAAGCGGCGGACAGCATCAGGAAACACTCCGTTTTAAATCATGCAAATAAAATGCATGTTTTTGCTCAAAATAAAACCGGCTCTCGCCGGCCCGGGGCGGACACGATCCGCTCAGGCCGAATGCCGGTTCAGGAAATCGCGATGCAGGCGGATGATCGACTCGGCCGTCTGGCTGCCGGTGACATCGGCCAGCGTGACGTCGTCCAGCGCGCGGTAGAAAGCCTGCTCGGCCACGTCCAGCGCGCGCTTCAGTCGGCAGTTGCCGTTCAGCGCACAGGGCGGGTTGTTGCAGTCGATCACCGCCTTGTGCCCTTCCAGCTCGCGCAGGATGGTGCCGATGGTCAGCCGCTCGGCGCCGGGGCCCAGCTGCAGGCCGCCGTGGCGGCCGCGCGTGGCACTGATCCAGCCCAGCTTCGACAACCGCGCCGCCACCTTGACGAGGTGGTTGTGCGAGATGCCGAACTGCTGCCCCACCTCGGCAATGGTGATCGGCCGGCTGCCATCGCCACGGGCGACGTACATCAGCAGGCGCAACGCATAGTCGGAAAAGCGGGTCAGTTGCATCGTGTCGCCATCTTAAAAAAGATGCATCTAGGATGCAAGTTATTTCCCTGCCGGATGCCCGTCCTCAGTAACTGTGATCCGGATCAGACAATGCTGAGGTGCCGAAGGGGCCGCCCATAAAACAGTCATGTGGCGCCGGTTATACTGACTGGCGAACCCGGCCCGCCGCCCCCCAACCGGTGCGGGCCCAGCCATTCCAGCCAAGAGGTCCACTGACGATGCGCAGATTCACTTCCCAGATTGCCAGCCCCGCCCGTTCCGTGCGTGCCCGCCGTGCGCGTGGCTTCACCCTGATCGAGATCATGGTCGTGATCGTGATCCTTGGCGTGCTGGCGGCGCTGGTGGTGCCCAAGATCATGAGCCGTCCGGACGAGGCCCGCATCGTGGCCGCGCGCCAGGACATCTCGTCGATCATGCAGGCGCTCAAGCTGTATCGCCTGGACAACAGCCGCTACCCCACCACCGAGCAGGGCCTGCCCGCGCTGGTGGCCAAGCCCACCACCGAGCCCGTGCCCAACAACTGGAAGGGCGGCGGCTACCTGGAAAAGCTGCCCAAGGATCCCTGGGGCCATCCGTACCAGTACCTGAACCCGGGCGTGCGCGGCGAGATCGACGTGTTCAGCTTCGGCGCCGACGGCCAGGCCGGCGGCAACGGCAACGACGCCGACATCGGCAACTGGGAATAAGCACCGCCCCGCCGCCCCCCCTGCAACCATGACCACGGCGCCGCGCCGCCGCGCGACCGGCCCCCGGCGCCGCGGCTTTACACTGCTAGAGCTGCTGGTGGTCATGGTGATCGCCGGCATCGTGATCTCGCTGGTGGCGGTCAACGCCTCGCCCAATGAACGGGGCCGCGTGCTAGACGACGGCCAGCGCATCGCGCGGCTGTTCGAACTGGCGCAGGAAGAGGCACAGCTTGGCGCCCGCCCGCTCGCCTGGGAGGGCAATGCCAGCGGCTGGCGCTTCCTGGAATTGACCCCCAACGGCTGGATCCCCATGCGTACCGACGTGTTTGCCCCAGGCCACTGGCGCCTGGCGCTGGACCAGGTGATCGTGTCCGAAGGGGGCCGCAGCACCGGGACCAGCAGCCCGCCCCGGCTGATCTTCGGGCGCGAGCTGATCGATGCCCCGCAGCGGCTGATCCTGGTGCGCGGCGATATCCGCGTGGACGTTGCCGGCGACGGCAGCGGCCGCTATTTCGCCAGCACGCCATGAAACCCTGCCCCCGCTCCTTGCCGCGGCCGGCCCGGCGCGGGCGCAACGCTGGCTTTACGCTAATCGAAGTGCTGGTGGCGCTGACCATCCTGGCGGTCGCGCTGACCGCGGCAATGCGGGCGATGGGCTCGATGGTCGATGCCAGCGCGTCGCTGCAGGCGCGCATGCTGGCCGAGTGGAGTGCCGAGAATCACCTGGCCGCGCTGCGCCTGGCCAAGACCTGGCCCGAGCCCGGCGTCAGCGGCTATGCCTGCCCGCAGGGCGGCACGCCGCTGTATTGCGAGCAATCCGTCTCGGGCACGCCCAATCCCGTTTTCCGCCGCGTCGAAATCGCGGTCTACCCGTCCGCCACGGACAAGTCCGTACGCCTGGCGTGGCTGGTCACCATAGTCCCCAATGAAACCCGCAACGTGCTCTGAGCGCCGCCGCCCGCGGCGGCCCGGCGGCTTCACGCTGCTGGAGATGCTGGTCGCCATCACGCTGCTGGCGGTGATGGCGGTGATCGGCTGGCGCGCGCTGGACAGCCTGACGCGCAGCCGCGAGCGCCTCACCGACCACGACGCGCGCCTGGACGCGCTGAAAGTGCTCTACGGCCAACTCCAGGCCGACTGCGAGCACCTGGCCAACCCCACGCTGCTGCAGGCCAGCCCGGTCGAGATCGGCCAGAACCGGCTGCTGCTGGTGCGCGACCGGCGCGACGAAGGCCAGCCGCCGACCTGGCAGGTGCTGTCGTACCAGCTCGACGGCAATACCCTGGTGCGCGTGGCGGCACCGCCGGTGAACAGCAGGGCCGGCCTGCAGTCGGCGCTGCTGGCCCTGCGCCAGGGCGGCGGCAACACCGCGCAGGTGCGGCGCGTGCTGGCCGACGTGGACGGCATGAGCATGCGCGCATGGGTGGAGCCCGCCGGCTGGCAGGCCGACAGCGGGCGCATCCGCAACGTGCTGTTCGCGGGCAATGCCGCCAGCGCCGTGGCCGCCTCCGCGCCCGGCGCGGCACAGTCCAACACCGCGGTGCGCGCAGTGGAACTGACCATCTTCGCCCGCATGGGCGATGGCGATGCGCCGCGGCAGTTCCAGAAGATCTGCATGACCGGGCTATGAGGCAAGCCGGCCGCCCGCCTCGCCTGGTGCCGTTGCGCCGCCGCCCGCGCGGTGCGGCCGTGGTCACCGCGCTGCTGATGGTGACGCTGGCCGTGGTGGTGGTGTCCGGCATGCTGTGGCGCCAGCAGGTGCAGATCCGCGCCATCGAGAACCAGCGGCTGCTGGCCCAGGCCACCTGGATCGAGCGTGCCGCCGTGGACTGGGCGCGGCTGATCCTGCGCGACGACCAGCGCCGCACCAATGTCGACGAACTGGGCGAGCCGTGGGCGGTGCCGATCGCCGAGACGCGGCTGTCGGACTTCCTCGGCGCGGCACTGCGCACCGATGTCGCGGGCGAGACCTCGTTCCTGTCGGGCCGCATCCTGGATGCGCAGGCGCGCCTGAACCTGGCCAACCTGGTGGTGTGGACCGCCACTGGCGGCGAAGGCGGCCAGGCAGGCCGCGCGGCCTCGGTCGACCCGGCGGCGCAGGCCGCATACCGCCGCCTGCTGCAGACGGTCGGCCTGAACCCGGCGCTGGCCGAGACCACGGCGCGCTACATGCTGCAGGCCGCGCAGGGCGGCAATGCCAGCGGCCAGCCGGCGCCGCGCCCGCTGGACAGCGTGCAGGGGCTGATGGCACTGCCCGGCTACACGCCGGAGATGGTGGCGGTGCTGGAGCCCTTTGTTACCGTGCTGCCCGAGCGCACGCTGGTCAACGCCAACACCGCCGAGGCCGAGGTGCTGGCTGCGGTCATCGACAAGCTGCCGCTGGAGCGCGCGCGCGAACTGGTGCGCCAGCGCGACCGCGCCTACTTCAACAACCTGGGCAACCTGCAGACCCAGCTGGCCGCGGTGGCGCCGCAGGCGGATGCCGCCAACCTCGGCAACCTGCTCGACGTGCGCACGCACTACTTCCTGGTCTACGGACTGGTGCGGCACGAGCGCGCCACCCGGCTGCAGGTGTCGCTGATCTTCCGCGGCGAGCCGCTGGGCACGGCCAACACCACCCGCGTGGTCTGGATCCAGGATGCGGACCGGCTGCCGGACCTGCGCTGAGCGGCGCCCACCAAACCAGGCAACAGGCCGAATTTGCACGCGCAAGCAACCGGGGAGAATGGTATTGACGCGGTTTAGTCACACAGGCAAGGTATGCTGCGGCGCTGGCGCGAGCGTGGCCCCAGCCCACCCGCCGCCGTCCGGCCTTCCTGGCCGCCCGCCGGCATCCCCGCGCCCCGGCAAGTTTCTGACTCCGGGGCGATCCAGGGCGCATCCCAACCGGCCATGCGCCTGCCCGAGCCGTTCCACTGACGCCAAAGCAAGGAAACCTTGAGCACCACCCTGTACGTCCGCCTGCCGCACCGGCCGCATGACCAGCCGCAACCGTGGCAGTTCGGCACCCTGCCGTTCGCGCTGGTGCGCACGGCCACGGCCGACGCGGCGCGGCGTGGCCAGGCCCGTGCGGCACCGGAAGTGTTGCGCGAAGGCCACGCCCGCATCGCTGACCTGCCCGCGGCCGAGCGCCTGGTGCTGATCCTCGCCGCCAGCGACGTACTGCTGACCACCGCCAGCGTGCCGCCGCTGCCGCCCGCCCGTTTGAAACAGGCGCTGCCCAACCTGGTCGAGGACGCGCTCGCCACCGATGCGCAGCCGTGCCATATCGGCGTGGGCCCTGCCCTGGACGGCAGCGCCGCGCGCGGATCGCGCCAGCGGCTGCTGATGGTGGCCGACCGCGCCTGGCTGCGCGCCGTGCTCGACGCCTTTGCCGAACACCGCCACCGGCGCCGCCATGTGCTGGCCGCGCAGCTGTGCGTGCCGCTGGCCGCCGCCGCGCAAGCCAGCACCGAGCCGTCAATGGCGAGCACCGACGCGCCGCCGCCGGCGGCCACGCTGGTGGTCGAAGCCGCCGCCAGCGCCCTCGCCCGGAGCGGCGAGTTGAGCGATGCGTTAAGCGGCGAACTGCCCTCCGCCGCCTCCGACGCCGCGCGCCAGTGGCAACTGACCGTGCGCACCGGCGCCCACGCCGGCTACGGCTTGCTGCTGGGCGACGATGCCCTGGCCGCGTGGCAGGCGCTTGCGCCTGCCGGCACCTGGTATGCCGATGCCGACGCTGCCGCCGCGGCGCCGGTGCCCGACCTGCGCCAGGCCGCCCGCACCAGCTGGCAGCTGTGGATCGAAGGCGCGCAGGACTGCCTGCGCGAGCCGGCGCTGGACCTGGCGCAGTTTGAATTCGCGCAGGGCCGTGCCGACCGCTGGAACCTGGTGGCATGGCGCGTGCCGCTGGCATTGCTGGCGGGCATCGTGCTGGTCCAGGTCATTGGCATGAACACGCACTGGCTGCTGCTGCGGCGCGAGCAGCAGCGGCTGGAAGCCGCGCAGCTGCAGGCGCTTCACGGCGCCTTCCCGCAGATCCAGACCGTGCTCGACGCGCCGCTGCAGATGCGGCGGCAGGTCGAGCAGCTGCGCACCGCCAGCGGCCGCAGCACGCCGGAAGACTTCCTGCCGCTGGCCGACCGCTTTGCCCAGGCCGCGCGCAGGCTGCCGCCCGACGCGCTGCAGGCGCTGGAGTACCGCGGCCGCATGCTGGTGGTGACGCTCAAGCCAGGCACGGACACCGCTGGCCTGCGCAGCGCCGCGCGCCAGGCCGGACTGCAGATGGAAGAAGACAAGGCCGGAAGTGCCGCTGGCAGTACCAGCAGCAGCGCAGGCACCCCGGTGACGCCCGGCTCCCGCTGGACCGTCAGGCCCGGCCTGTAAGCGGGCCCACCAGCATGAACCCCATGAAAGACACAGCCCGAAGCCAGACGCCACGCGCCAGCCGGCCAGGCGCGACCTCTGCGCTGCGCACGCGCCTGGCGCGGCTGCGCCCGTCCGTGCCGCAGGCGTGGCAGGAGCGCTTCAACGCCTTCTGGTCGGCGCGCAACCCGCGCGAACAGGCCATCCTGGGCGGCGGCGGCGCCGTGCTGGCGCTGGTGATCGGCTACCTGGTCCTGTGGGAGCCGGCCGCCGACGGCCGCGAGCGCCTGGCGCGCAACCTGCCCAAGCTGCGCGCCGACCTGGCCGAAATGGAAACCCTGGCGCAGGAAGCCCGCGGCCTGAAGGCCACGCCGGCGCCATCGCTGCGCGGCGACGCGCTCACGCAGGCGCTGCAGGACAGCCTGGGCCAGCACGGCCTGAAGGCGACCCGGCTGGCCGCCGGCGCCGACAACAGCGTGCAGGTGCAGCTGGACAAGGTGCCGTTCGGCGCGGTCAGCGGCTGGCTGCAGGACGTGCGCCAGCAGCAGCGCATGAAGGTGATCGACGCCCGTATCGTCTATGTCGGCGCCACGGCGCTGGTGAACGTCAGCGCGACCCTGCAGGGTCCGGGCGGCCGCAGCTGATGGTACGGCTGGAAACGCTGCGCCTGCCGCGCCACAAGCTGCGCCAGCCGGCCGCATGGCGGCGCCTGCGCTGGCTGGGGCTTGGCCTGGCGAGCGCCGCGGTGACCGTGGTGGCGATGCTGCCGGCGGCATGGATCGCCGCGCGCGTGGCCACGCAGACGCAGGGACGGGTACTGCTGGCCGATGCCAGCGGCTCGCTCTGGCATGGCAGCGCCACGCTGGCGCTGTCGGCCGGCGCCGGCAGCCAGACCGCGACCGTGCTGCCCGGCCGGCTGCAATGGACGCTGGCGTTCTGGCCGCTGCTGGGCGGCAGCGCGCGCCTGGTGGTGAGCCATTCCGAGGCCATGGCCGCACCGGTCGCCATCACCGTGACCCCCGGCGGCTGGAGTGCGCAGGCAGGCGCCATCCGGCTGCCCGCGGCGCTGCTCGAAGGCATCGGCGCGCCGTTCAATACGCTGCGCCCGGACGGCCTGATGCGCGTGGACTGGTCCACGCTGCAGGGACGCTTTTCGGGCCAGGGCATGCGCGGCCATATGACGCTGCGCATCGAACAGGTGTCGTCGGCCGTGAGCCGGCTGCGCCCGCTGGGCAGCTACCGCGCCGAAATCGACTGGACCGGCGAGGGTGGCGGCAAGCTGCAGCTGAGCACCATCGCCGGGCCGCTGCACCTGGAGGGCAGCGGCACGCTGGGGCGGCAGGCGCGCTTCGAGGGCACCGCGCACGCCGAGCCCGAAGCGGCAACGCAACTGACCAGCCTGCTGAGCCTGCTGGGACGACGAGACAACCATGTGACAAGGCTGCGCTTCTGATGCCTGGCCAATCCAGGAGCGCCCGGAAATGACTATGAAAACCCACGCCATCCGACCTGTTTTCCACACCGCCTGCGCCCGCGCCGTGGCCCTGCTGTGCGGGCTCTCGCTGCTGGCGCCCGCGCCGTTGTGGGCCCAGCCCGGCGCGCGCACCGGCACCCCGCCCGCGCCGCCCGACATCACGCCGTCCAACCGCGACCAAGTGGTGCTGAACTTCGTCAACGCCGACCTTGATTCGGTGGTCAAGGCGGTCGGCCAGGCCACCGGCAAGAACTTCGTGATCGACCCGCGCGTGAAAGGCACGGTCAACCTGGTCACCGAGCAGCCGGTCTCGCGCGCGCAGGCGCTGCAGACGCTGGGCTCGGTGCTGCGCATGCAGGGCTATGCCATGGTCGAGAGCAACGGCTTCACCAAGGTCGTGCCCGAGGCCGACGCCAAGCTGCAGGGCTCGCCCACGGTGATCGGTGCCAGCCCCAGCCGCGGCGACCAGGTGGTGACGCAGGTGTTCCGGCTGAACTATGAATCGGCCAACAACCTGGTGCCGGTGCTGCGGCCGATGATCGCGCCCAACAACACCATCACCGCCTACCCGGCCAACAACACGCTTGTCATCACCGACTACGCCGACAACCTGCGCCGGCTGGCGCGCATCATCGCCGCGGTCGATGCGCCGGCCTCGGGCGAGGTCGAGCTGGTGCCGCTCAAGCACGCCCTGGCCAGCGATACCGCGGCGGTGCTGCAGAAGCTGCTCGACCCCGGCGCCGCGGGCGCCACCGGCGGCGGCGCACCGGGCGTCGACGCCAGCCTGCGCACCTCGGTGGTGGCGGAGCCGCGCAGCAATTCGCTAATGATCCGCGCCACCAGCCGCGCGCGGCTGCAGCAGGCGCGCCAGCTGATCGAGAAGCTCGACCAGCCCTATGCGCGCCCCGGCAATATCTGGGTGGTGCCGCTGAAGAACGCCGATGCGGTCAAGCTGGCGGCCACGCTGCGCGCCATTGTCGCCGCCGACAGCAGCTTTGCCAGCGCCACCCAGCCCGGCGGGCAGGCCGGCGGCATCGGCGGCGCGGGGGGCATGACCAATGTCTCGACGCCGGCCGGCGGGCAGTTCACCGGCGGCGCTACCGGCACCCAGGCCAGCATGCGGACCGGCGCGGCGGGAGGCTCGGGCGGCGCCTATGGCAACTCGGCCTTCGCCGCATCGTTCGGCACCAGTACCCAGCCGGCCACCGGCGGCATCATCCAGGCCGACCAGTCCACCAACTCGCTCATCATCACCGCCAGCGAACCGGTCTACCGCAACCTGCGCGGCGTGATCGACGACCTCGACGCGCGCCGCGCGCAGGTCTACATCGAGTCGATGATCGTCGAGGTGACCTCCACCCAGGCGAGCGAGCTGGGCATCCAGTGGCAGGGCCTGATCAGCTCGTCGAGCGGCAACAACAACGTCTTTGCCGGCACCAACTTCGGCACCGGCGGACAGAACATCCTGAACCTGACCCTGGCCGGGGCGCTGGCCGACACCAACCGCACCGCCGCCATCGGCGTGGCGCAAGGGTTCGTGAAGGACATCGGCGGCCTGAACCTGGGCATCGTCAACAAGGCGATGGGGCTGGGCGCGCTGCTGCGCGCGCTGGGCACCAACGGCAGCGTCAACCTGCTGTCCACGCCGAACCTGATCACGCTGGAGAACGAGGAAGCCAAGATCCTGATCGGCCAGAACATCCCGATCACCACCGGCTCCTATGCCCAGACCGGCGGCGCGGCCTCGGTCACGCCGTTCCAGACCTTCGACCGCAAGGACGTGGGCATCACGCTGCGCGTGAAGCCGCAGATCACCGACGGCGGGCTGGTGAAGATGCAGATCTTCCAGGAATCGTCGTCGGTGGTGCAGTCCACCGCCAACCTGATCCAGGGCCCGACCACCAACGTGCGCTCGATCGAGACCAATGTGCTGGTCGACGACGGCCAGATCATCGTGCTGGGCGGCCTGATCGAGGACTCATACGGCGACGGCGTGCAAAAGGTGCCGCTGCTGGGCGACATCCCATGGATCGGCGGCCTGTTCCGCTCCGAGAACAAGAACCGTTCCAAGACCAACCTGCTGGTGTTCCTGCGCCCCTATGTGATGCGCACGGCCGGCGCCGCCGACCGCCTGACGCAGGACCGCTACGACTATATGCGCGCGCAGCAGCAGGGCTTTGTTTCGCCTAACATCATGGTGCGTGATACCAACACGCCGTTGCTGCCGCCGGCCGACGCACCGGCCACGCCGTTCGTCGATCCGCGCGCAAACGGCCCGCTTGCCGCCCCGCTGCCCCTGCAGCAGTCCCTTCCGCAGAATGCCCCGCAGCCCGGCGTGCCGGGCCAGCCACAGCCCGTGCAGCCGGCACCGCAGCAGCTGCCGCAACCACCGGCGAATGCACCCCAGCCGCTGAGCCTGCGCGGCGAGTCTGCGTTCCAGAACTAGGCCCCGACATGGCTAGCGAAGTCCAAACTGCCCTGCCCGCCGGCGCCAGCGCGCCGGCCGAGACCCTGGAGCCGCCGTCGCCGATGGCCGCGCGGCTGGTCTCGTACGGCTTTGCGCGCGAGGCGCCGCTGCTGGTCGCGCACCAGCGCCCTGACGGACTGGAAGTCTGGGTGACCCGCGCCACGTCCCCGACCGCGCTGGCCGAGGTCGCGCGCGTGCACGGCGCGCTGCGCCTGCGCGTGCTTGAGCCCGAGGCACTGGAACTCGCCATGGCCGATGCCTACAACCGCCAGGACGCCGGCAGCGCCGCGCAGGTGGTCGGCGAGGTCGAAGGCGAGGTCGACCTGTCGCGCCTGATGCAGGACATCCCGGCGGTGGAGGACCTGCTTGAATCCGAGGACGACGCGCCGATCATCCGCATGATCAATGCGCTGCTGACGCAGGCCGCGCGCGAAGGCGCCTCGGATATCCATATCGAGCCGTTCGAGTCGTCGTCGGTGGTGCGCTTCCGTGTGGACGGTACGCTGCGCGACGTGGTGCGGCCCAAGAAGGCGCTGCACGGCGCGCTGATCTCGCGTATCAAGATCATGGCGCAGCTCGACATCGCCGAGAAACGCCTGCCGCAGGACGGCCGCATCACGCTGCGCGTGGGCGGGCGCCCGGTCGACGTGCGGGTCTCGACCCTGCCCACCGGCCATGGCGAGCGCGCGGTGCTGCGCCTGCTGGACAAGGAAGCGGGCCGGCTCGACCTGGCCAAGCTGGGCATGGCGCCCGGCACGCTGCGCGGCTTCGACCACCTGATCCGCCAGCCGCACGGCATCGTGCTGGTGACCGGGCCGACCGGCTCGGGCAAGACCACCACGCTGTATGCGGCGCTGTCGCGGCTGGATGCGCGCACCACCAACATCATGACGGTGGAAGACCCGATCGAGTACGACCTGGACGGCATCGGCCAGACCCAGGTCAACGCGCGCATCGACATGACCTTCGGCAAGGCCCTGCGCGCGATCCTGCGCCAGGACCCGGACGTGGTCATGATCGGCGAAATCCGCGACCTGGAAACCGCGCAGATCGCGGTGCAGGCCTCGCTGACCGGCCACCTGGTGCTGGCCACGCTGCACACCAACGACTCGGCCTCGGCGGTGACGCGGCTGGTCGACATGGGGATCGAGCCGTTCCTGCTGTCGTCATCGCTGCTGGGGGTGCTGGCACAGCGGCTGGTACGCCGCCTGTGCCAGCACTGCAAGAGCGAGGAAGTGATCGAGGTCACTGCCGCCGAGGCCGAGGTGCTGCACGCGCAGGGCAAGCCGCTGCAGACCGTGTGGCACCCGGTGGGCTGCGACAAGTGCGGCCAGTCCGGGTACCAGGGGCGCATGGGCGTGTATGAGCTGCTGACCGTCGGTGACGAGATCCGCACCATGATCCACCGGCAGGCGCCGGAGTCCGAGATCAAGCAGGTGGCACTGGCGCACGGCATGCACACCATGCGCGGCGACGCGCAGCGCTGGGTCGACAGCGGCGCGACCTCGCTTGAGGAAGTGCTGCGCGTGACGCGCGACTAAAGCGGAGCCGCCCGAATGCCAGCCTTCCGCTACGAAGCCGCCGACGCCGCCGGCAAGACCGACCGCGGCGTGATCGAGGCCGACAGCCCGCGCCAGGCGCGTTCGCAGCTGCGCGCGCGCGGGCTGACACCGCTGACCGTCGACCCGCTGGCTGGTGCCGGCCTGGCGCCGCGCAGCGGCAGCCAGCTGTTTGCGCGCAGGCTGTCGACGCAGGAGCAGGCGCTGTTCACGCGCCAGCTGGCCAGCCTGATCGTGGCCGGGCTGCCACTGGACGAGGCCCTGGGCGCACTGGCCGACCAGGCCGAGCGCGCCTATGTGCACGAGCTGCTGGCCGGCATCCGCGCCGAGGTGATGGGCGGCAGCTCGCTGTCGGTGGCGCTGGCGCAGCACCCGCGCGACTTCCCCGACATCTACCGCGCGCTGGTCTCGGCCGGCGAGCACTCCGGCCACCTGGGACTGGTGCTGGAGCGGCTGGCCGGCTATATCGAGTCGCGCAACACCCTGACCTCCAAGATCCGGCTGGCCTTCACCTACCCCGCCATCGTCACGGTGGTGGCGTTCGCCATCGTGATCTTCCTGCTGTCGTACGTGGTGCCGCAGGTGGTGAGCGTGTTCGCCAACACCAAGCAGAAGCTGCCGACGCTGACCATCGTCATGCTGGCGCTGTCGGACTTCGTGCGCAACTGGTGGTGGGCGGCGCTGGCGGTGATCGCGGTGGCGGCGTTCAGCATCCGCCGCCTGCTGCGCCAGCCCGCGGTGCGGCTGGAATGGCACCGCTGGCTGCTGACCGCGCCGCTGCTGGGCAAGCTGATCCGTGGCTACAACACCGCGCGCTTTGCCGGCACGCTGGCCATCCTGGTGTCGGCCGGGGTGCCGATCCTGCGCAGCCTGCAGGCCGCGGGCGAGACGCTGACCAACGAGGCGCTGCGCGCCAACGTGGAAGACGCCAACACCCGCGTGCGCGAAGGCGCCTCGCTGGCGCGCGCGCTGGCGGCGCAGAACCAGTTCCCGCCGGTGCTGGTGCACCTGATCCGCTCCGGCGAAGCCACTGGCAACCTGCCGGTGATGCTGGACCGCGCGGCCCAGGGCGAGGCGCAGGAACTGGAACGCCGCACGCTGTTCCTGACCAGCCTGCTGGAACCGCTGCTGATCCTGACCATGGGCGTGGTGGTGCTGCTGATCGTGCTGGCGGTGCTGATGCCGATCATCGAAATCAACCAGCTGGTGCGGTAAGGACCTCTGCAAAAGAAAACGCCGGCGCGATGCCGGCGTTTTCTTTTTGGCGGGTGGGGCCGGCCTGACGCCGGCCGGCCACATTACTCCGCTTTCTTGGCCGGGCGCTTGCGCGTCTTCCTGGCCGGTGAGCGGGCGGGCGCCGCCTCGGCAGCGGCTGCCTCGGGCTGGGGCTGGGCCTCTGGCTGCGCTTCAACCTGCGCCGACAGCACCGTCGTGCCCGGTGCGGCAAAGATCGACTGGTCGATCGGCCACGGGGTTTCGCTCAGCGTCACGTCAGGGCGGCGCGTGGCGCGTTTGCGTGCGGGGCGGGCCTTGGACTCAGCCTGCGGCGCTGCCTCCGCCACCGGCTCGGCCACGGGCTCCGGTTCGGCCCCTTCGGCGGCGATGACAGACTGCCCGATCGCGGGTTCGCGCACTGGCGCCGGCTCAGGCGCCGCCTCTGGCTGGGCCACGACGGGTGCAGGCGGATCCGCGGGCACGGGCGCCGGTGCCGGCTGGCGGCGCGCTTCAGGCTGTGCCTGGGCCTGCTGGGCCTGGCGCTGCTGCTGCGACTGCTGCGACTGCTGCGACTGCTGCGACTGCTGCGGTTGGGATTGCTGCGGCTGCGGCTGGCCACGCCCGTCGCTCTCCCCGCCACCCTTGGAACGCTTCTTGAGCCGGATCCAGATGGTCTTGTTGTTGCCGCCGTTGCGGGTCTCGACCTCGAACAGGCCGGTGGCCTGCACCAGCTCGGAAAGCTTGCCGTAGCCGTAGTTGCGCGAGTCGAATTCCGGCGCCTGCTTGGCGATATGGTTGCCCATGCTGCCCAGCGTCAGCCAGCCGTCTTCATCCGACACGGCCTGCGCCGCGTTCTGCAGCAGGCGCACCAGGCGCGAGTCCTGGCGCAGTTCGCCGGTGCTGCGCTTGCGCGTGGGCGCGGCAGCCCCGTCGACGCCTTCGGTCCCTTCCGTATCCGCGTCGGCGCGCAGCACGTCGGAGTAGATGAACTTGTCGCAGGCGGTGACAAAGGGCTTGGGGGTCTTGCGCTCGCCGAAGCCATAGACGGTCAGCCCCTGCTCGCGGATGCGCGAGGCCAGGCGGGTGAAGTCGCTGTCGCTGGAGACGATGCAGAAGCCGTCGAAGCGCCCGGTGTAGAGCAAGTCCATGGCGTCGATGATCATGGCGCTGTCGGTGGCGTTCTTGCCCACGGTGTAGCGGAACTGCTGGATCGGCTGGATCGAGTGCGACAGCAGCCGCTCCTTCCAGCCGGCCAGGTTGGGCCGGGTCCAGTCGCCGTAGATGCGCTTGACGGCGGCCACGCCGTACTTGGCGACTTCGGCCAGCAGGCCTTCGACGATGGCGGGCGCCGCGTTGTCGGCGTCGATCAGCACGGCCAGGGTCGCGGTGCCCTGGCGGGGGGAATTGGTCATGTTCAGGTAGTCACTGGTTTGCCCGTCTCATGCGTACATCAGGACGGGCAATCGGAAATCAGGTTGCACCAGGCTGGCTGTGCAGGTGTGGCGCATCGCGGACAGCCTGGCAGCGGCACGGGCCGTCTCGATGCAACGCAGTGTACACGCGAACCCCTGTCCATACGGGAAATCACGGGCGCGACGGGCACGCTTTGTGCTGCATTGCAAGGTACCGCCAATTATGTGGCGGTGCTACCATGCCGCGCAGAGACACGACCGCCCTACACCTTCACAAGAGGCTACGAGGCGGTCGCCCACAACTGTAGGTGTCGGTGATCCCGACAGCACGCCCATAGAGGAGCACCTATGAATGCCCCCCTGACCCCTCCGGTCAGCGACGCCATCCGCCGCGCGCTCGAAAACGTTTCCCTCGAAGATAAATACACGCTGGAGCGTGGCCGCATCTATATCAGCGGCACGCAGGCGCTGGTACGCCTGCCAATGCTGCAGCAGGAGCGCGACCGTGCCGCCGGCCTGAACACCGCCGGCTTTATCTCCGGCTACCGGGGCTCGCCGCTGGGCGCGCTGGACCTGTCGCTGTGGAAGGCCAAGAAGCACCTCGCCGCGCACAACATCGTGTTCCAGGCCGGCCTCAACGAGGACCTGGCCGCTACCTCGGTGTGGGGGTCGCAGCAGGTCAACATGTACCCGGATGCCAGGTTCGATGGCGTGTTCGGCATGTGGTACGGCAAGGGGCCGGGCGTGGACCGCACCGGTGACGTGTTCAAGCATGCCAACTCTGCGGGATCGTCGAAGCATGGCGGCGTGCTGGTGCTGGCCGGTGACGACCATTCGGCCAAGTCCTCGACGCTGGCGCACCAGTCCGAGCACATCTTCAAGGCCTGCGGCCTGCCGGTGCTCTATCCGTCGAACGTGCAGGAGTACCTGGACTACGGCCTGCACGGCTGGGCCATGAGCCGTTACTCCGGCCTATGGGTGGCGATGAAGTGCGTGACCGACGTGGTGGAATCGTCGGCCTCGGTGGAACTGGACCCGCACCGCGTGCAGATCGTGCTGCCGGACGACTTCATCATGCCGCCGGGCGGCCTGAATATCCGCTGGCCGGATCCGCCGCTGGAACAGGAAGCGCGACTGCTCGACTACAAGTGGTACGCGAGCCTGGCCTATGTGCGTGCCAACAAGATCGACCGCATCGAGATCGATTCGCCGCACGCGCGCTTCGGCATCATGACCGGCGGCAAGGCCTACCTGGACACGCGCCAGGCGCTGGCCGACCTGGGCCTGGACGATGCCACCTGCTCGCAGATCGGCATCCGCCTGTACAAGGTCGGCTGCGTGTGGCCGCTGGAGGCGCACGGCGCCCGCGCATTTGCTGAAGGCCTGCAGGAAATCCTGGTGGTCGAAGAGAAGCGCCAGATCATGGAGTACGCGCTCAAGGAAGAGCTGTACAACTGGCGCGATGACGTGCGCCCCAAGGTCTACGGCAAGTTCGACGAGAAGGACAACGCGGGCGGCGAATGGTCGATCCCGCAGAGCAACTGGCTGCTGCCGGCGCACTATGAGCTGTCGCCGGCGATCATTGCCAAGGCCATCGCCACGCGCCTGGACAAGTTCGAGCTGCCGATGGACGTGCGCGCGCGCATCACCGCGCGCCTGGCCATCATCGAGGCCAAGGAAAAGGCGCTGGCCACGCCGCGCGTGACGGCGGAGCGCAAGCCCTGGTTCTGCTCGGGCTGCCCGCACAACACCTCGACCAATGTGCCCGAGGGCTCGCGCGCGCTGGCCGGCATCGGCTGCCACTACATGACGGTGTGGATGGACCGCAATACCAGCACCTTCAGCCAGATGGGCGGCGAAGGCGTGGCGTGGATCGGCCAGGCGCCGTTCGCGGGCGACCAGCACGTGTTCGCCAACCTGGGCGACGGCACCTACTTCCACTCCGGTCTATTGGCGATCCGCGCGTCGATCGCGGCCAACGTCAACATCACCTACAAGATCCTGTACAACGATGCGGTGGCGATGACCGGCGGCCAGCCGGTGGACGGCCAGCTGTCGGTGCGGGACATCGCCTGGCAGGTGCACAGCGAAGGCGCGAAAAAGATCGTCATCGTCAGCGACCAGCCGGAGAAGTACAACGGCGCGATCAAGCTGCCCGAAGGCGTCACGATCTATCACCGCGACCAGCTCGACAGCGTGCAGCGCGAGCTGCGCGAGGTGCCGGGCTGCACCATCCTGATCTACGACCAGACCTGCGCCACCGAGAAGCGCCGCCGCCGCAAGCGCGGCACGATGGAGGATCCGCAACGCCGCGCCTTTATCAACGACGCGGTGTGCGAAGGCTGCGGCGACTGCTCGGTCAAGTCCAACTGCCTGTCGGTGGAACCGCTGGAAACGGATTTCGGCACCAAGCGCCAGATCAACCAGTCGTCATGCAACAAGGACTTCTCGTGCCTGAATGGCTTCTGCCCGAGCTTTGTCACGGCCGAAGGCGCGCAGGTGCGCAAGCCCGAGCAGCACGGCGTGTCGATGGACACCCTGCCCGCGCTGCCTGACCCGGAACTGCCGCCGATCCGCCGTGCCTACGGCATCCTGGTGACCGGCGTGGGCGGTACCGGCGTGGTGACCATCGGCGGCCTGCTCGGCATGGCCGCGCACCTGGAGAACAAGGGCGTCACGGTGCTCGATATGGCGGGCCTGGCGCAGAAAGGCGGCGCGGTGCTGTCGCACGTGCAGCTGGCCGCGCGCCCGGACGACCTGCATGCCACCCGGATCGCCATGGGCGAGGCGGACCTGGTGATCGGCTGCGATGCGATCGTGTCGGCCACCGACGAAGTCATCTCCAAGACCCAGGCCGGCCGCACCCGCGCCGTGGTCAACACGGCGCAGACGCCGACCGCCGACTTCATCAAGAACCCGAAGTGGCAGTTCCCGGGTCTGTCGGCCGAGCAGGACGTGCGCACCGCCGTGGGCGAGAAGTGCGAGTTCATCAACGCCTCGGGTCTCGCCGTGGCGCTGCTGGGCGACGCGATCTACACCAACCCGCTGGTGCTGGGCTACGCCTGGCAGAAGGGCTGGATCCCGCTGACGCTGCAGGCACTGGAGCGCGCCATCGAACTCAACGGCGTCGCCGTCGAGAAGAACAAGGCCGCGTTCGACTGGGGCCGCCATATGGCGCACGACCCCGAGCACGTGCTGTCGCTGACCGGCAAGCTGAAGAGCACCGCGGAAGGCGCGGAAGTGGTCAAGATGCCGACTTCCAGCGGCGCGATGCTGGAGAAGCTGATCGCCCGGCGCATGGAACACCTGACGGCCTACCAGGATGCCGCCTACGCGCGCACCTACCGCGAAGCCATCGACCGCGTGCGCGTGGCAGAGAGCACGCTGGCTGGCAGCGGCAAGGCCCTGCCGCTGACCGAGGCCGCGGCGCGCAACCTGGCCAAGCTGATGGCGTACAAGGACGAGTACGAGGTGGCGCGGCTCTACACCGACCCTGCCTTCCTCGACAAGCTGCGTGCGCAGTTCGAAGGCGAACCGGGCAAGGACTACCAGCTCAACTTCTGGCTGGCACCGCCGACGACGTCAAAGCGCGACGACAAGGGCCACCTGGTCAAGCGCAAGTTCGGTCCGTCGACGATGAAGCTGTTCCGCGTGCTGGCCAAGCTGAAGGGCCTGCGCGGCGGTGCCTTCGACATCTTCGGCAAGACCGAGGAGCGCCGCACCGAGCGCGCGCTGATCGGCGAGTACCGGGCCTTGCTGGATGAACTGGTGGCGGGCCTCAATGCCGCCAACTACGACACCGCGGTGACGCTGGCCAACCTGCCGGACGATATTCGTGGCTTCGGGCATGTGAAGGAAAACAACCTGAAGGCGGTACGCGGACGCTGGGCCAAGCTGCTGGAGCAGTTCCGCCATCCGGAGACGGCGCAGCGCGCGGCCTGACTGGCCACGGCATGACACAACGGCCTCGCTTCGCATGAAGCGAGGCCGTTGTGCTTTCAGGGCTGTGCCAGCGTCGCTTCTCCCGGCTTCACATACATCGAGTTGCGCGGTTGCGCCAGCACGCGCCGCACCATCGGCTCGAAGAACGACAGCGGCAGCGTGTCGTAGTCCGTCATGAAGGCGGCACCGTCGTACTTGCGGCAGAACTCCGCGGTGCGCTCGAACAGTTCGGGCTGGCTGCGGTACTGCTCGCGCAGGTTGCGGTCCAGGCCGAGGTGATGGAAGAAGTAGTAGCCCTGGAACACGCCGTGCTTTTCCACCATCCACAGGTTCTCGGGGCTGACGAATGGCTTGAGGATGGCGGCGGCGATATCGGGATGGTTGAAGCTGCCGAGCGTATCGCCGATATCGTGCAGCAGCGCGCAGACCACGTATTCCTCGTCCTGGCCGTCGCGGTGCGCCAGCGTCGCGGTCTGCAGCGAATGCGTGAGCCGGTCCACGGGGAAGCCGCCGTAATCGCCATCCAGCAGGCGCAGGTGCGCCAGCACACGCTCCGGCAGCGCCCGCGCGAATGGCATGAACTCGGCGGAGATGGCGGCCCAGTCTTCGCGGGTGCCGTGTTCCATATGGCTGAAGGTGGCGCGTGCAGGCGCGTGGATGTCGCTCATGCGGGTCTCCTGTTGTGGGAGCGTGCGCGATGGCCGCGCATCGTCTCGTCATGTTTTGCAGGCATTGTGGCACCCGCAGCGGCGCTAAACTGTCAAAAAGCCAACAATGTGCCGGCATATTGCGGCGCACCACCAAGCATGCTGATCCGTCCTTTCCGACCGGAAGACCAATCCTGCGTCATTGCCTTGTGGCAGGCCTGCGGCCTGACCCGTCCGTGGAACGACCCGCAGCGCGATATCGCGCGCAAGCTGACCGAGCAACCTGAACTGTTCCTGGTCGGTGACATCGACGGCCATCCCGTCGCCACTGCCATGGTGGGGTTCGACGGGCATCGCGGCTGGGTCTACTATCTGGCGGTACAGCCCGGCCTGCAGGGCAAGGGGTACGGGCGCATGCTGATGGCGCATGCCGAACAGCTGCTGATCGAGCGGGGCTGTCCCAAGATCAACTTGCTGGTACGCGCAGGCAACCGCGCCGTGATCGATTTCTACGACAAGCTGGGCTATGCGCCCGACGAGGCGGTCAGCCTGGGCAAACGACTGATTCCCGATATTTAGCGGGCACGCCGGACCGACAACAAGGAGACGACATGACTTTCCACGGAAGCTGCCACTGCGGCGCCATTGCCTTCGAAGTGGAGGCCGACAGCATCCCCAGCGTGATCCGCTGCAACTGCTCGATCTGCCGCCGGCGCGGCCACCTGCTGTGGTTCGTGCCGCGCGCGACGTTCAAGCTGGAAACGCCGGAGAGCAATGCCTCCACCTACCGCTTCAACACCATGAAGATCGCGCACCGCTTCTGCCCCGTGTGCGGCTGCGGCCCGTATGCGGACGGGCAGGACAAGGACGGCAAGCCGATGGCCGCGGTCAATGTGCGCTGCCTGGACAATGTCGACCTGGACAGCCTGAAGGTCATCGACTACGACGGGCTGCACCACTGAGGCCGCCATGTTCCGCATCCTGGGCATCGACCACCTGGTACTGCGCAGCCCCGACGTGGACGCGCTGCGGCGCTTCTATGTCGAGGTGCTGGGCTGCAGCGTGGAGCGCGAGCAAACCGAACTGGGCCTGACGCAGCTGCGCGCGGGCAGCGGGCTGATCGACCTGGTCGCGCTCGACGGCCCGCTCGGCCGCGCCGGTGGCGCGGGACCGGGTGCGCAGGGCCGCAACCTGGACCATTTCTGCCTGCGCATCGACCCGTTCGATGCCGACGCGGTGCGGGCGCAACTGGCACGGCATGGCGTGCAGGCCGGCGAGGTGGCGCAGCGCTTCGGCGCCGAAGGCAAGGGACCGTCGCTCTATGTGAGCGATCCGGACGGCAACGTGGTCGAGCTCAAGGGACCGCCCGCGCCGGTGACCGCACAGTAACGCGCGCGCCCCACGGCACCCCGCGCGCAGGGTGCGCGCGGGATCGCTACAATTTCCGACTGGCCCCACGCGCCGCCACCCATGGCGACCACCCCCGCCGGGCCCGCCATGACAACATTGGAAGCCAGCTCCGACGCGGACGCCGCCAGCACAGACCCAGACGCCAGCCCGGCACGCACCGGACCCGCGCACCCCGCCACGCCGCCGCGCCGGCTGGTCTGGATCCTCGGCCTGACCGAGACCATCTCCTGGGGCACGCTGTTCTTCGCCTTCACTGTTTTCATCGACCCCATGATCCGCAGCCTGGGCTGGTCCAAGCCCTTCCTGGCGGGCGGCTATTCGCTGGGGCTGCTGGTATGGGCGCTGTGCTCGTTCGCGGTGGGGCGGCTGCTGGACCGCGCACCGGCGCGCAAGGTGATGGGCGCGGGCTCGGTGCTGGCCGGGCTGGGCCTGCTGCTGTGGGCATGGACGCCATCGCAGCCGGTGTTCCTGCTGATGTGGGTGCCGATCGGGCTGGCCATGGCGACCACGCTGTACGAGCCCGCCTTCGTGGTGCTGCGCCAGGCCTATGGCGACCAGTACCAGAAGCCGATCGTGGTGGTCACGCTGATGGCCGGCTTTGCCAGCACGATCTTCGTGCCGCTGGCGCAATGGCTGGTGATCCATCTGGGCTGGCGCCCGACGCTGATCGGCTTTGCCGCACTCAACCTGCTGGTCTGCGCGCCGCTGCACGCGCGCATGCGCTACGCGCTGCATCCCACCTACACCGGCATGACCCCCGCCGACGGCCAGGCCGGCAGCCGCGACATTGCACGCGCCACGCTGCGCCAGCCGGTGTTCTGGGCGGTGGTGCTGGCCTTTACCGCGACCGCCGTGGTGGCCTCGCTGCTGGGCGCGCACCTGATCCCGATGCTGACCGAAAAGGGCATGCCGGTGGCGCAGCAACTGGTGGTGGCCGCGCTGATCGGCCCGGCCCAGGTGGCGGGCCGCATGCTGATGATGCGCGCGGGGGTGCGCCACCCGGTGCGGCTGTCGCTGCCGGTCTATGCGCTGATGGGCGCCGGGCTGCTGTGCTTTGCGCTGGGGCACGGCGCCTGGCTGATGGTGGCCGCGGTGCTGTACGGCTGCGCCAATGGCGTCAACACCATGCTGCGCGCGATGGCTATGCCGGAACTGATCTCGCGCCATCACTACGCCACGCTCAACGGGCTGATGATGACGCCGGTGCTGCTGATGCAGGCCGCCGCGCCGTGGCTGGGCGCGCTGCTGTGGCGTGCCGCCGGCGGCTACTGGCTGATGCTGTGGGTGATGGTGGCGCTGGCGCTGGGCGCGCTGCTGGCCTTTGGCTACGCGCTGCACCGGCGCGGGCTGCTGCGCGTGGATGTCGCCAGCCGGTAGCGCTAGTGCGGCGCTGTCATGCCCGCCCCACGCCGATGCGGGACAATGACGGCTTTTGCAGGGGCACCGCTGCCCCGCCTGCCGCACCCTCCCATGCCTGATCCGCATTCCCCGACCGCCTCCGCGCCCTTGCCGGCCGTGGTGTCGCGCGCCACGCGCGGCACCATGGCGCTATTCTTCGTTAATGGCGCCACCTTTGCCACGTGGGGCGTGCATATCCCCACCATCAAGGCACGCTTCGGCCTGTCCGACGCCATGCTCTCGCTGGCGATGCTGGCCGTGGCCGGCGGCGCCATCCTGGCGATGGGCCCCGTCGGGCGCTGGGTGGCACGTGCGGGCAGCGCACGGGCGTCGATGACGGGCGGGCTGCTGTTCGCGCTGGCCACGGTGGCGATCCTGGCGATGCCGTCGTTCTGGCTGCTGCTGCCCGCGCTGGCGGCGTTCGGCATGGCCAATGCGGCCTTTGATGTCGCCATGAACGCGCAGGCCGCCACGGTCGAGGCCGGCCGCACGCGGCCCGTGATGTCGGCGCTGCACGGCATGTTCAGCCTGGGCGGCATGGCGGGTGCGGGCGCGGGCGGCCTGATGCTGTCGCTGGGCGTGGCGCCGCTGGCGCATGCGGCGATGATGGCGGGCATGACCGCGACGGTGGCGCTCGGTACGCTGCCCGGGCTGCTGGCGGATCATCCGGTGCTGCCATCGGCGGCCCACCATCGCGACCATGCGGTGCGCGCGCTGTGGCTGCTGGGGCTGCTGGCCTTCCTCGGGCTGATCGGCGAGGGCGCGATGTACGACTGGACCAGCGTCTATATGCGCGACGTGGCGCAGGCGCCCGATGGCTGGATCAGCCTGGGCTACGCCGCGTTCTCGGGCGGGATGGCGTGCGGGCGCTTCGGCGGCGACCGCCTGCGCGCGCGCTTGGGCGACGGCGCCACGCTGACTGGCAGTGCCTGGCTGGGCTTTGGCGGCATCGCGCTGGCGCTGCTGGTGCCGCTTCCGCTGGCTGCGCTGGCGGGCTTTACGCTGATGGGGCTGGGCGCGGCCAATATGGTGCCGATCTTCTTCGTTGCCGCGTCGCGGCTGCCGGGCGTGGCGCCGGCCGAAGCAATTTCGCGCGTGGCGCGCTTTGCCTACCTGGGGCTGCTGCTGGGGCCGGTGCTGATCGGTGGGGTGGCGCACCTGGCCAACCTGCGCATCGGGCTGGCGCTGGTGGCGCTGACCATGGGCTGGATTGCGCTGGCGGGCGCGCGCTCGGCACGGCGCTACCTGCCGGCGCGCGCCGGCACGCCGGCGGCGCAGGCCGCGGCCGAGCGGTAAGGCATCAGGCGGCCGCGCGCAGCGGCGCGCCGGCGCCCAGGCCCTCGAACACGAAGCTGTCCATGGCGAGCACGCCATAGGTCACTTCATCGGCAACCCGCGACACGCTGGCCGGCGCCGCTCCTGCGCCCCTGGCAGCCTGCGGCCCCAACGCCGCGCCCAGCGCCACGAAGAGCGGCAGCAGGTGCTCGTCGGTCGGGTGCGCGCGGCGCGCATATGGCGCCTGGGCGCGGTAGTCGGCAATACGGCCGGTATCGCCGGTGGCCAGGGCCTCGTCCAGGGCATCCGTCATCCAGCCGCGGAAGGCTTCCACATACGGCTCGGCCTGCGGCCCATGCTGGTCGCGCCGGCCGCCGCCAAACACTTCCTGCAGGTTGTGCGTGAAGCTGCCGGACGCCAGCACCAGCACGCCCTCGTCGCGCAGCGGGGCCAGCGCGCGGCCGATCTCGATCTGCGTGGCGGGCGACAGGTAGGGGTTCAGCGCCAGCTGCACCACCGGCACGTCGGCATCCGGGAAGAAGTGGCGCATCGGCATCCAGGCGCCATGGTCCAGCGGGCGCTCGTCGTCCTGGCCGACAAACCCGGCGCCGGGGACGGCCGCCGCCTCGACCAGGGCCTTGACCCGCTCGGCCAGCGCCGGCGAGCCCGGGGCGTCGTAGCGCAGTGCATACAGCTCGCGCGGGAAGCCGCCAAAGTCGTGCCAGGCTTCCTGGCGCTCGCGGCTGGTGACAGCCAGCGTGCTGTAGATCCAGTGCGCCGAGATCACCAGCACCGCGCGCGGGCGCCGGGCGCGCAACTGCCCGCCCAGCGCATCGAAGGCGGCGCCGGTGGGGCCGGGGTCGATGGCGAGCATCGGGGAACCGTGGGAAATATAAAGCGAGGGAAGCATGGCGGGACCACCTTCAAACTGTTTGTGTACCTGCATCCAGTTTGGCAAATATCCGAGCTCGGCACGGGCGCCATTTGCGGACACATCGTGCAAAAAAGTTGAACGGCCGGACTCAGCGTGGCGTGGCGCACACAGCGCCTGGGGCACTGGCAGCGCAGCCAGGGGCGATCAGCCTATGATGCAACCGTGAGTCCGCCGGCGGTGTCATCCGGCGGGGTCCTGCAACGCCTTGATGCCACCGGCACGCCCCGCGCGCCATGTGTGGCCGGAGACTTCGGTGGTACCGCGCATCCCGCGCCGCCCCGGGCGGCACCCTCCCTTCCTGGCCCACTGGTGGCAACCGGGCGTCTACGGCAGCGTGCCCGCCGTCGCCCTGTGGATCCTGGCGCGCCTGCCGGCCGGCTTGCTGGCATCCCTGGCCGGCACGCCCTCGGCGGCAGCCTGGCTGAACCATGCCGGCGACACCGTGTTCGTGACCGGCTGGGCCGCCAGTGCCCTGCTGCTGTGGCTCACGCGCCGCCGGCCGGCGCCCGCCTGTCCGGCCATGCCGGCTACGCCGCCCTCCCCGCCTGCCTCACCCTCCAGGCCGTCAACCCGGCGCCATCCTGCCGGCTGACCGGCGCCGCCGCGCCGATGTAAGGCGGCAACAGTCCGATCTGAAAGATTTCGCGCGACGCTCCCACCCTATCCTGCGTCGCTAGAATGCGCGGGAGACCGCCGCATGCCGCACTGCAGCGCGCACCGGCACCGACTGCACAGAGATTGTCCATGTCCGCACGCCAGCGACACCGCCGGTTCCACCCCGCGCCAAGCCGCCGCTCGCGGCCTCTTTGGCGGGCGGCCCTGGCCGCCACGGGCGCGGCGGCGCTGCTGGCCGCCGGCGCGGCACATGCCCAGGGCACGCCCGGACTGCGCCTGGCCGGGGCCAATGTGCAGCGGCACGCCAACGCGGTGCTGTCGCTGATGGCGTACTCGGTGGTGCCGGACCTTACCTCCAGCTCGCTGTCGATCAACAACACCAGCACCAACGATCCCGGCATCGTCATGTCGCAGCTGGGCGGCGGCTTCACCATCAGCAAGTCGTTCCCGCTCTACCTGGAAGGCGCCATCGCCTACAGCCGCTACGATCCCACCTTCGTTGCCACCAATGGCGCCGAGTCCCGCGCCATCCCGACCCGCTGGAACACCTTTTCCGGCACCATCGGCTTGGGCTGGGACTTTCCGCTGACGGCCAACAAGGAACTGGTGTTCCGGCCCATCTTCAACGCCTCGCTGGGCAATGTCTCCAGCGACCTGTCAATCGGCAAGTTCGCGGTCGAGCAGGTCACCGACCGCCAGATCAACTTCCTCGACGGCGGCAGCCTGAACGCCTACGGGCTGGGCGGCTCGGTGATGCTGGACTGGGAGCACTACCGCGAGAACTATGAGATCGACGTGGAACTGCGCTACACCAATATCCACCTGCAGAGCTTCGGCGGCACGACCAGCTCGGTGACGGGCACGGCCACGGCGCAGACCGCCAACCTGTGGGCGCGCTGGCGGGCGCCGACCGGGATGCACGCGTTCGACCGGCCGGTGCGGTACGTGCTTGAACTATCCCATTCACACTACCTCGGCAGCCAGGCCGGCATCCTCGGCTTCAACTACCTGACCACGCTCGGCACCGGGCTGGAACTGGGCACCAGCGCACACGAGGTCTTTGTCACGCGGATCCGGGCGGTGGTGCGCTATGTGTTCGGCAACAACGTGTCGGGCGTCTCGCTGGGGCTGGCGGCCAGCTTCTGAGCGCGTTCACAGCGGATCAGGGGCGGATCGAAAATTAAGGAATCGCTTAACATTGCGGTTTCCCTGCATTTCCGACGCTTCATGACCGCGACTACCGCCCCCATCCCCGACATTTCCGCCGCCACCCGACGAAAGGCGATCATCGCCGCCACTATCGGCAACGGCCTGGAATGGTTCGACTTCACCGTCTACAGCTTCTTTGCCGTCATCATCGCCAAGCTGTTCTTCCCGACCGGCGATGACCTGACCTCGTTCCTGCTGACCGTCGCCACCTTCGGCGTGGGCTTTTTCATGCGCCCGGTCGGCGCCATCGTGCTCGGCGTCTACGCCGACCGCGTGGGCCGCAAGGCGGCACTGACGCTGACCATCCTGCTGATGGCGCTGGGTACGGCCATCATCGGCCTGGCCCCGACCTACGACCAGATCGGTCTGTGGGCACCGGCGCTGATCGTGCTGGCGCGCCTGATCCAGGGCTTCTCCGCCGGCGGCGAGGTGGGCGGCGCCACCGCCTTCCTGATCGAGCACGCGCCCGACGCGGAGCGCGGCGCCTACGCCAGCTGGCAGCAGGCCAGCCAGGGCATCTCCTTCATGCTGGGCGCGGCCATGGGCGCGCTGGTCACCAACGGCCTGTCGCCCGAGCAGATCGATGCCTGGGGCTGGCGCATCCCGTTCCTGTTCGGCCTGCTGATCGGCCCGGTCGGCATGTATATCCGCTCGCACCTGGACGAGCCACCCGAGTTCGAGGCGCGCCAGGCCGCCCGCAAGGCTGCCAAGGTCAAGTTCTCGCCGCTCACGCAGGTGCTGCGCGACCACCCGCGCGAAGTGCTGGCCGGCCTGGGCGTGACCATCCTGTGGACGGTGTGCACCTACGTGCTGGTGTTCTACATGCCGTCGTACGCCAAGCAGCAGTTGGGCCTGCCGCTGGGCGCGACCTTCAAGTCGACCGCGCTGTGCGGCGCCATCATCCTGGTGCTGTGCCCGCTGATGGGCATGCTGTCGGACCGCATGGGCCGCAAGCGCATGCTGGGCATCGTGGCGCTGCTGATCGGCGTGCTGGCCTATCCGCTGTTCCACTGGCTCAATGTGTCGCCGAGCACGCAGACGCTGCTGCAGGTGCAGATCGTGCTGGGCATCCTGCTGGCGGCCTTCACCGGCCCGGCCCCGGCGGTGCTGGCCGAGCAGTTCCCGACCGAGGTGCGCTCCACCGGGCTGTCGCTGGCCTACAACTTCGCCGTGACCATCTTCGGCGGCTTTGCGCCGCTGATCGTGACGTGGCTGATCGAGTCGACGCAGAACAAGCTGGCGCCGGCTTACTACGTGATCGCTGCTGCCGTGGTGAGTTTTATCGCGCTGGTGTTCATGCACGACCGTACGGGCAAGAAGCTGGCCTGAGCCGTCTGCGCCAGTTCCCAGCAAGAAAGCCAGCCGCGAGCTGGCTTTTTTTTTGTTGGTGCGCCCAGCATGGGCGCACTCCCGTGGGTGCAAGTCCCACCGTAAGTTGATCACAGCGAACGAAGTGAAGCGCAACTGCGTGAGGGTAACCGAGCGTGGGGAGGAAGCGTGGAGCGAAGCTGCGAGCCGAGGGACACGAACCGGATAGAAGGCGGTGCCGACCAGGACGAGCGGGCCAATAACCGCGAAGTTCTCGTGATCAAGGGGCGGCGACGTAAATCCGGCGGTTGTGCAGTGAAGGAGTGCGGTCTTACCTGGGGACGCCCCGCCTTGCGCCTGAAAGGGCGACGGCGTCGAGCCGGAGCGGGGTCTCAGCAGAGGTCATAGTAGTCGGAGGTAGCGCCGGGAAGGCTCGAGTCCGCCGACGAAGGACCGAACGAGAGGGAGTGTTTGAAGCCGTGTCGATGCAACAGGCATTGCGTCAGAAGCCCGCGCGAGCGGGGCGAGCGAGGGGAACGGACGGTGAAGCCGGCCGGGAACGCGCCTGCGACGAAGCCTGCGGCCCGCGACGCGAACCGGAGAGCACAGGGTCGGCGCTGCTGACAGCGGCGCTGACGCGAGAGAACCTGAAGCAGGCGTTCAGGCGGGTCCGACGCAACAAAGGCGCCGCTGGCGTGGATGGTCTGGATATTGATCAGACCGCTCGCTATCTGGTGTCGGCGTGGCCGGAGATTCGCCAGCAACTGCTCAAGGGGACGTACCGGCCCAGTCCGGTACGGCGGGTAACGATTCCGAAGCCGGACGGAGGCGAGCGCGAGCTTGGTATCCCGACGGTGACGGATCGATTGATCCAGCAGGCGCTGCTGCAGGTGCTGCAGCCGATTCTGGACCCTACCTTTAGCGAGCATAGCTACGGCTTCCGGCCCGGCAGGCGTGCGCATGACGCGGTGCTAGCCGCCCAGTCGTACGTGCAATCGGGTCGGCGAGTCGTGGTGGACGTGGACTTGGAAAAGTTCTTTGACCGGGTCAACCACGACATCCTGATTGACCGTCTACAGAAGCGCATCGAGGATCCCGGAGTCATCCGTCTGATCCGGGCGTATCTGAACAGCGGGCTGATGGATGGCGGGGTGGTGCTGCAACGGAACGAGGGCACGCCGCAGGGCGGTCCCCTGTCGCCGTTGCTGGCCAATGTGCTGCTCGATGAGGTGGACAAGGAGTTGGAGCGCCGAGGCCATTGCTTCGTGCGCTACGCCGACGATGCGAACGTGTACGTGCGCAGTCAGCGGGCGGGCGAGCGGGTGATGGCGCTGTTGCGGCGGTTGTACGGCAACCTGCGTCTGAAGGTCAACGAGGCAAAGAGCGCGGTGGCAAGCGCGTTCGGCCGCAAATTCCTCGGCTACAGCTTCTGGGTGGCTGCAGGGCGTGTGGTCAAGCGCAAAGTGGCAATTAAGCCGCTGCTGACGTTCAAACAACGCATCCGCGAACTGACCCGCCGCTCCGGCGGGCGAAGTCTACAGGTAGTGGTGGATCGGCTGCGGCCCTACGTTCTAGGTTGGAAGGCCTACTTCCGGTTGGCCCAAACGCCCAAGGTCTGGCGTGAGCTAGACCAATGGATCCGTCACCGGATGCGGGCCATTCAGCTCAAGCACTGGAAACGTGGCGCGACTATCTACCGGGAGCTGCGGGCCCTAGGCGCGGCGCCCGCGATTGCCCATCGGGTGGCGGCGAACAGCCGTCGCTGGTGGCGCAACAGTGACGGCGCGCTGAATCGGGTGCTGGACATCGACTACTTCGACCGGCTGGGCCTCCCCCGCCTCGCCTAACCTCAACCTCTCGAACCGCCCGGTGCGGACCCGCATGCCGGGTGGTGTGGCAGGGGCGCAGCCACGATGGCTGCCCCCTATGCCGATTCCGCTGACAGGCTCCCTAGCCGGCTTCGTCCTCGTCCCGGTGGATATTGATCACATGCCGCGCCTCGAAGCACAGCGGCATGCCCGGGTTCATCTCCTCGGTGCAATACGGCTGGTTGTCGAGCTCGCCGGTGTAAAGGCTACCCTCGCGCCCGGTGACGATCACCCACATCCGTTCGACGTGGACCTCTTCGCTGCCCGCCTCGTCGGCGACCAGGATGCGGAAGATCAGCTTGACCAGCTGGCCGGGTGCGAGTGCATCACGTTCCTCGCGCGGCGGCATCCAGAAGGTATCGGGATGGGCGGCGGCGATGGGCTCGGCGTCGTCGAGCTCCCATCCGTCTTCGTCCAGGGTTGTCAATCGCATGTCCATTTTCAGCCTTCCGCAATCTCTCAGGTGCGGGCATGATCGCAGCAAATGCGCCGGTCGGCGAGAGCCTGGCCGGCGTCCGGGACTTTCAACAGGGAACAGGTACCCATGACAAGCAAGAAGGAAGCATCGGTGCGCTGCGGCTGGTGCGGCACGCTGGAGGACTATTGCCACTACCACGACACCGAGTGGGGATTCCCGGTCGCCGATGACCGCCGGCTGTTCGAGAAACTGTGCCTGGAAGGCTTCCAGTCCGGGCTGAGCTGGCTGACCATCCTGCGCAAGCGCGAGGCCTTCCGCAAGGCGTTTGCCAATTTCGACATCGAGAAGGTGGCGCGCTTCAGCGAGCGCGATATCGCTCGCCTGCTGGGCGACGCCGGCATCGTGCGCCACCGCGGCAAGATCGAGGCGGCCATCAACAATGCGCAGCGGGCCCGCGAACTGCTGGAGACGGAATCGTCGCTGGCCGCCTACTTCTGGCGCTTCGAACCCGATCCGGCCAGCCGGCCCAGGGTGCTGACACCCGAGGTGCTGCGCACCATGGCGACCTCGCCGGAATCCACCGCGCTGTCAAAGGACCTGAAGAAGCGCGGCTGGCGCTTTGTCGGTCCCACCACCATGTACGCGCTGATGCAGGCGATGGGCCTGGTCAATGACCACCAGGAAGGCTGCACGACCCGTGCCGAGGTACTGGCTGCGCGCAAGGCCTTCAAGGTGCCGCGCTAGCGTTGCGCGGACGTATACCCGGTGCGCGCCAGCTATACGTCCGCGTGCGCTGGCTGGCGGCGCCGGTATACGCCGGCGCATAGCCATGCCCGCATAAACGTCAGGCCACCGCGAACAGCGCAACGGTCCTACCTATGTCTTTAATATTGTTTACATATGTAAACATAGTAGTAGTAGGTAAACCAGGCTTCAGGCCGTGGATAAGTCACCTTTTCCCTTTCGGCTCAGGGACTTGCAGCAAAGATAACCACTCCGGGATAACCCTGATTCGCCGGGATAGCCCGGCAGCCGCGTATACGTCGGCGGCGTGGGTGCCGGAGTTATCCGTATACGTCCCACAAGGCGCCCCCAGGCGGGGCACAGCTTGTCCGGGCGGTTATCCCCAGCAAGCTGCGAAGATATCCACAGGCCGGGCTCAGGCAGCGCTGGCCTGGCTGGTCATGTATACGGGGTCGACGTGGGTCATCACGTTGAGCACGTGATGATGTTCCAGGGCGCGGCGCCGAGCTTCGACCGCGATGGCATGGCCCTGCGCCACCGTCAGCGTGGCATCGATCTCCAGGTGCACGTCCACCAGCACCTGGTCGCCCATCTTGCGGGTGCGCAGGTCGTGCAGGCCCAGCACGCCGGGCGTGCCCAGCATGGTCGCGCGGATCTCCGCGACGGTCTCCTCGTCGGCCGCGCGGTCCATCAGGTCGTCGAGCGCATCCCAGCCGAAACGCAGGCCCATGCGCGCCACCATCAGCCCCACCACGATGGCCGCCACCGGATCGAGCATGTGGTAACCCAGCAGGTTGCCGCCAATGCCCAGTGCCACCACCAGCGACGAGGCCGCATCCGAGCGCGCATGCCACGCATTGGCCACCAGCATGCCCGAGCGCACGCGCCGCGCCACCGCCAGCATGTAGCGGAACAGCAGCTCCTTGGACACCAGCGCGGCCAGCGCCACCCACAAGGCCACCGGCTGCACCGGCTGCAGGCTGGCCGGATGCTGCAATTTGTCCACTGCCGCCCACAGCATGCCCGCGCCCACCGCCAGCAGCAGCGCGCCGAGCGCCAGCGACGCCGCGGTCTCGAAGCGCAGGTGGCCGTACTGGTGGTCGGCGTCCGGGTCCTTGCGGCTCTGCCAGCCGGCCAGCAGCACCACGAAATCGGACAGCAGGTCTGAGAGGGAATGCGCGGCGTCGGCGATCAGCGCCTGCGAGCCAGAGATGACGCCGGCCACCGCCTGCGCGGCGGTGAGGCCGATATTGACGGCCACGCTGACCATCGTGCTGCGCCGGCCGGCCCGGTGGCGCGCGTCGGCCTCGGCCGGGCTGGCGGCGGTGGCGTCGTCCGGCAGGCCGGCCGAGGCGGGCCGCAGAGGGTTGTGTTCCGATTCCATCGGGTGACTATAGCCCAACATCCGCGATGGGCGGAGTGGGCCATGGCGGCGCTGCCGTGCCGATTTCGTAACAGCGCTGGCGAAGTTTTGGTGTCGCCTTTACCGTTACACAGGACGGGCCATACCCGGACACTGCAAGGAGGACCCAACGATGGCGATTCGGTCACTTGCCTCGCACAGCACATCCCAGCTGCGCCGCCTGGTCGGACAGATGCAGGCGGAAGTCGATGCATTAGAGAACCTTTCCACCCCTGACGCCGACGCGCAAAGCCGCCTTGGCTATGCCATCGGCCGCCTGCGCGACGGCATCGAGGCGGTCGAGGACGCGCTGCAGTCGCTGCGCGCGCTGCAACAGGTACGGCCGTCGGCGATGAAGGCCCGCCGGCCGACCCGGGTGGCCTAGCCTACCCGCGCCTGCACGCTGGCGCGATCCACACGGCCGGGCAGATCACTCGCGCTCCTAGTTGTCCCCACGGGCCGGCTCACGCCGCCGGACAATAGCGCAGCGCCTGCGACATGGCTTCGCACGCGGCCGGCACCGGGCCGATGACCGGAATCGGAAAGCGCTGGCCCAGCGCCCGGGCGGCCTCGCCCAGCGGGCCGCCGCCGATGATCACGGCTTGCGCGCCATCGGCGCGGATGCAGGTATCGACCGCGCCCGCCAGCAGGTCTTCCTGCTGCTGCGGCGTGCCGCCCAGCGCGCGCGGATCCCCCTCGGTGAAGCGCGCGCCGGTGAAGAGTTCGTCCAACCCCTGCCGGCGCACGCTGGCGCTGATCGACGCCGCCAGCCGCGGCGTGGTGGTGGCAATGCCGAAGCGCCGCCGCCCGGCCGCGGCCGCATGCATCGAGGCTTCGCCGATGCCCACCACCGGCACCGACAGGTGCGCGCGCAGGGCCTCGATGCCGGGGTCGCCGAAGGCGCCGACGATCACGCCGTCGGCACCGCCGGCCAGTCGCAGCATGTCTGCATCGCAGATCGCCTCAGCGGCCACGGCAAGATCGTCTTCGTCGATGATCATCGGCGCCCCGCGCGTGACCGTCGCGCCGACCACGGCCGGCGGCGCGGCCATGGCCTGCGCGAACCAGGCGCGCGCGATCTCAACCATCATCTGCGTGGTGGCGCTCGACGTATTCGGGTTGATCAGCAGGATGTGGCTCATGGATGTCTCTTGAGATTCAGGATTGCCAGCGCAGGTACATCGCCAGCGGGTGGCCCGATTTCCTGTTGGCTTGCATGGGATCGAACAAGGCCCCGGCGGGTGTGGATTGACGGCGGCACAAGGCGCGTACGCCTGTGCCGAGGGGTCAACGATAGCGTATGGCGGCTGCCAGCGCGAGATGGCGGACAGCGCAGGCGGCAGAAACACAAAAGCCCCGGAAAGCGTTGGCTTTCCGGGGCTTTTGCGCGGGATATCTGGTGGACCGAAGGAGGATCGAACTCCCGACCTCTGCATTGCGAACGCAGCGCTCTCCCAGCTGAGCTATCGGCCCGTGGCGGTTGATTGTAGCGTAATACGGCGGCGCCCTTCAATCCTCGCGGCGGCGCATGAGGGTGCTGTGCAACATCAGGCTGCCATGCCCGGATTGCCGTCCATGCCGCGCACGCGCGGCAGGTTCAGCGGGCGGGCGCTGACTTCCTTCGTGCTGCGCAGCCACTGCGCCATCACGTCCCAGATCGGGGCGCCGCCGGCCTGGCGCGCCTCTTCGGCCACCGGGGCCCAGCCCGCCACCTTGTAGGTCTTGCCGGCTTCCAGCGGCTTGCCGCCCAGGCGCATGTCGCTGATGCGCTTGCCCATGCCGGCGGTCGGATCGATGGTGTACTGCAGCCCACCCACGCGAACCATGTCGCCGCCCTGCTGGTAGTACGGGTCGGGGTTGAACAGGTTGTCGGCCACATCTTCCAGGATGGTCTTGATGGTCTCGCCGCTCATTTGCGTCACCGTGGTGTACGGGTAGGTGATGGCGGTCTGGTCCATCAGGTGTTCCATGGTGATGGCCTCGCCCGGCAGCAGCGTGGTGCCCCAGCGGAAGCCCGGCGAGAACGCGATCTGCGCGCCCTGGGCCTGCATCAGGCCGTCCAGGATCAGCTGGTCGAAGGTGCCGTTGAAGTTGCCGCGGCGGTACAGCAGGCCGCGGTTGACGGCCAGCACTTCGCCCAGTTTTTGCTCATAGGGCGCGCGAACCTTCTTGATCAGCGCGTCCATGGCAGGGTCGGCCGGCAGGTAGTTGGCGAACACCGGCAGCAGCCGGTAGCGGAAGTCCGCGACCTTGCCGCCCTTCACGTCAAAGTCCAGCACGCCGAGGAACTTGCCGTTGGAGCCGGCATTGGTCACCAGCGTGGTGCCGCCGGCATTCTTCACTGGCACCGGCGCCGGCATGCCGTCATGGGTGTGGCCGCCCAGGATGGCGTCGAGCCCGCGCACGCGCGAGGCCAGCTTGAGGTCCACATCCATGCCGTTGTGGGACAGCAGCACCACCGCCTGCGCGCCCTTGCCGCGCGCTGCGTCGATGACCTGCTGCAGGTTCTCTTCCTGGATGCCGAAGGTCCAGTCCGGCACGAAGTAGCGCGGATTGGCAATGGGCGTGTACGGGAAGGCCTGGCCGATGATGGCCACCGGCACGCCGTTGATCTCGCGGATCACATACGGATCGAACACCGGATCGCCGAAATCGTTGGTCTTGATGTTCTGCGCCAGGAAGGCGACCTTGCCCTTGAAGTCCTTGTCGACGATCTCCTTGACGCGGTCCGCGCCGAGGGTCATTTCCCAGTGCGGGGTCATCACGTCCACGCCCAGCGCCAGTGCGGCATCGACCATGTCCTGGCCTTTGGTCCACAGCGCGGTGGCCGAGCCCTGCCAGGTATCGCCGCCGTCCAGCAGCAAGGCGCCCGGCCGGCCCGCCTTCAGCCGTTTCACCAGCGTGGCCAGGTGCGCAAACCCGCCGACCTTGCCAAAGCGGCGCGCGGCCTCGTTGAAATCCAGGTATGTGAACGCATGCGCCTGCGGCGTGCCGGGGCGGATGCCGTACTGGCGCAGCAGCGCGTCGCCGACCAGGTGCGGCGGCTTGCCAGCATAGTCGCCGATGCCGAGGTTGACATTGGGTTCGCGGAAGTACACCGGCCGCAGTTGCGCATGGCAGTCGGTGAAATGCAGCAGGTGGACGTTGCCAAAGCGCGGCAGGTCGTACATGGCCTCGGCGGCCTGCGCGGCGTGCGCGTCTTGATGGGGGAACGTCATGCCGCCGGCGCCGGCAATGGCCAGCACCTGCAGGAACTCGCGTCGGTTCATGTCTCTTCCTGGAATTGGCGGTGGCGGTCGGCCCGTGGCGCGAGCGTCCGCCATCGCCTGGCTATGGCCGCGCGTACCGCTCCAGCGCCGCCACGTCGTCTTCAAGCATTTCGCCCACTTCCTTCTGCACCACGCGGCCACGCGCGTCGATCACGTACAACTCCGGCAGCCCCTTGCGCTTGCCGAACACGGCCTGCAGCGCGGGCGAATCCATCGTCGCCGGGAAGGTGTAGCCGCGCTTCTTCATGTAGTCGGCGGCCTCGCGTGGATCCTTGTCGATGCTGATGGTCAGCACCTGCAGCGGCGTGCCGCGCGTACGTTCATGGAGCTTCTGCAGGCGCGGGTTCTGCATCGCGCAGAAAGGGCACCACGAGGCCCAGTACTCGACCACCAGCGGCTTGCCGGCCAGCGCGGCGGCGCTGAGGGTGCGGCCGTCGAGCGTGCGCACGTCGGGCAGGCGCACGGTGTCGCCCACCTCCAGCGCTGCCGCGCCTGCTGCAGCGCCGGCCAGGCTGAAAGCCAGCAGCCAGCGCAGCAACACGGCAGGCGCGCGCATCGGCCTTACTGGTTGACCGGCGAGGCCGGGTCGAGCAGCAGCGCCATCACGTCGCGGATCTGGGCTTCGGTCAGGATGCCCTTGTGGCCGAAGCGCGGCATGTTGGAGCAGGCGGCGTAGGCGCTGGAGTCCCAGATCTTGCCCCAGGTGTACTTGATGACCTCCTGCGAGTTGCCGCGCAGCTTGCCGTACTGGTACAGCGACGGACCGATATTGCCGAACGAGATCTCGGCCTTGGTCATCTGGTGGCAGGCGTAGCAATTGCCGCCGTTGGTGCCGCCGACCTGGTCGGTGAACTGCATGCCGCGGCCGTTCTGGGCGACCTTTTCGCCTTCCTTCCAGTCGCCCAGCCATTTGTCTTCGGCGGGGTATTTCACCTGCTTGAGCTCGGCGGCTTCGATCTTCCTGGCAAGCTTTGCCGGCACCTTGGTGCGGTCCGGGTACTGGCTGCAGGCCTGCTGCATGCCGTCCTGGTTGAGCACGCCCTCGACCGTGACGGGGCCGCGCGACGAGAACGAGTCCTCGATCAGGTGCTTCATGTCGGCGCCGCTGACGGCGGCGGGCTTGCCCTTGGGCGTGCGGGCCTTGGTGCTGTCCTGCGCGTTGGCGCCGGTTGCCAGCAGGGTGGCCAGGGCCGCGATGGCCAGTGCCTGGTGTTGTCGTTGCATGTTGTCTCTCCCGTACTGGTCAGCGCTTCATCGCCGGGCCGTCGTAGGTCCCGCCGTTGGCGTTCTTCGCCAGGAACATGGTCAGCGCGGTGATCACGTCCGAGCCATAGGCGGGTTCGGGAAAGCGCTGCTGGCGCAGGCAGTCGTACAGGCGGTGCTGCATGGTGCGGACCTCGCCCTGCGAGACGCGGTAGGCGGGCCAGGTGGTGTAGGCCGCCTGCGCGCCCTTGTCGGTCAGCAGGTTGGGCAGGTCCTGCAGGCGGATGCGCTGGCCGTCCACTGCATGGCAGGTGGCGCAGGCAAAGTCATAGGCGCCGCCGCGGTAGAAGAACATCTTCTCGCCCAGCGCATAGGTGCGCTTTTCTTCGGGATGGCTGAGCTGCACGTTCATCTTCACGCCGCGCGACTCGCCGGTCAGGTAGGCCACCAGGCGCTCGATCTCGGACGGCTTGCCCGACGACGAGAACGGGTTCTTCGTTGCCTCTTCCTTGGTCAGCCCCTGCAGCGTCATGCGGCAGTAAGCCAGCCGCTGCTCCAGGTCCATCACCTTGCTGGCGTCCTTGAAGTAGCGCGGCAGCTCGGCGTAGGCGCCCTTCGTCACGCCCGGGCCCTTGCCCAGGTCACACTGTTCCAGCGAGGCGTTCTTCGGGCCGGCCGGCTTCTTCCACAGCTCTTCGCCGGCGGCTTCCCACAACTCGGCGGGATTGCCTTCGGCCAGCATCTGGCGGTACTTGGCGATTTCTTCGGCGGTGCTGCCCTGCGCATGCACGGCGGCGGCAGAGGCCACCGCAGCGGTGGCCGCCGCGGCCAGCGCGGCGCGCCGGGCCAGGCTTCGGATGGTGTTCATGGGGCTTCTCCTCGCGGCCTCGCACCGTGGCGGGCCGTTCTCTCTCTTGTTGCCGGAAGCTACGCCGCCCGGCTCATGGCTTGATATAGGCGTAGCCTTCTTCGGCCTGCAGGCGCGCAATCTCGACCACGCCGGCCGGTACCACCTTGGCTTCCATCAACAGGCTCGATTCCGGGATCTTGCGCGCCGTCAGCGTATTGCGGCACACGCGGAACTCCACCCCGGCCGAGGCCAGCGCGCCCACCGGGCCGTCAAAGGTGTTGCCGCGCGCATCCTTGGCGCCTTCGACCAGGAAATCGATGCCGTAGCCGAACGCGACCACCACGATCTTCGTTCCCGGCGCGCCGTTCAGGTGGTTGCGCAGGTTGCCCATCGCGCGCACCGCCTGGTCGATGCCTTCGGACAGCTGGTACACCACCTTCACGCGCCCGCCCTTGCCGGCGGACGGGGCAGCCTGCGCCGCCGCCCTGGCGCTCAGGCCGATGGCGGCCAGTGCCGCCGATGCTCGAATAAATGCTCGCCGCATGTTGTTCCTTCCCGCCGGGCCAGTCCCGGCATCCGTCCCGAACCTTAGCAGAGGACGGCATGGCCTGCCGGCCGCGGAACGGCTGTCAGGCGATGGTCGCTTCGTCGGTGCGCTTGTCGCCCTTGTTGTCGATCCAGGTCACGGCGACCTTGTCGCCCTTGGCGCCGCCCTTGAACTTGAAGTTCAGGAACGGGTCCTTCGACACCGCCGGTCCGAACTGGGCGCGGAACACTTCCTTGCCCTTGCACTGGGCGGTCACGGACTGGATATGCCAGGCCGGCACGACCTTGCCGGACGCGTCCTTGCGCTGGCCGGTTTCCATGTCGTGCTTCATCAGAATCTTGACGTCAACCACGCCGCCGTTTTCGGTGGCGCGTACGCGCATCGGGTCTGCCATGTGTTTCTCCTGTTGCAGTTTGGGAATCTCGATCCGGGGCGCGGCGTCAGCCGCCGCAGCCGCCCAGCGTGACCTTGATTTCCTTCGATGCCACGTACCACTTGCCGCCGGCCTTGACCGCGGCATGCACGACCGAGGTCTGGCCCATCTTCACGCGCGTGGAGACGAACGGCTCCGTGCCGGCCGGGATGACGAAGTCGGCGGCCAGCGTGTTGGGGTTCTTTTCCACCAGGATCGCGATCTGCTCGGTATCCGGGATGGTGCTGGTCACGGCCACCGGCACCACGGCGCCGTTCTCGGCGATATCGGGGGCGGTGAAGGTGATGGCGGTGCTTTTCTCGGTGCCGCTGCCGCCCAGCGCCTTGATCACGTCGGCAACGCTCTTGCCGTCAAAGGCGTTCTTGTTCCACTCCGCCGCCTGCGCTTCGCTGATCAGGCCGGTGGCGGCCATCAGCGACAGGACAGCGGTGACCCGCAGCACTTCTCGTCGTTTGGAATTCATTCTTTGCTCTCCGGCTACTCCGTTCCAGTCGGTCGATGACCGCTTCGGGGATCTTCATGCGGCCGGTACATGGCCGGCCGCTGGTCTGTCCTGGCCGCGCGGCATTCACCGCCCGGCCTGGTGCATCGGCGGACTGCCCGCCTGGTCGGTCAGGCTTACTTGGCCGGGGCGCCAGCCAGCACCCACTCGACCACGGTCTTCAGGTCGGCGTCGCTGACCGCCGCATTGGCGGGCATCGGCACCGGGCCCCAGACGCCCGAGCCACCGCTCTTGACCTTCTTGGTCAGGGTCGCGAGGGCGTTCTTGTCGCCCTTGTACTTGGCGGCCACGTCCTTGTAGGAAGGACCGACCAGCTTCTTGTCGACCTGGTGGCAACCCATGCAGGCGTTCTTGTTGGCGATCTCCTGTGCCTTGGCGGCATCGACCGCGTGGGCCGATGCGGCGGCGCCGAGCATCAGCGCTGCGATGACAAACTGCTTCATTGTTAAGCTCTCCAAACTCTGTAAAGCCGTGGGGACGGCAAAGGCCGCTGGGTCGTACTGCAATGGCTTCGCGGCACACACTGGCCGCCGCCCGGGGGCACTGCGGTGGCCAGTCCGCTATTTTGCCTCAAGAATCCAGCCCACCATGGCCTGCACGTCCGAATCCGGGATCTGCGGCTGCGGCGGCATCGGCACGCTGCCCCATGCGCCCTGCCCGCCCGCCTTGACCTTGCGCGCCAGCGCGGCATGCGCGTCCTGGCCCTTGTACTTGCCGGCGATGTCGGCAAACGACGGCCCCACCAGCTTGCGGTCCATCGCGTGGCAGGCCATGCACTGGTACTGGCCGGTGAGGCGCGCGCCCGGCGCGCCCGGTTCCGAAGACGCTGATGCAGCACTTTTCGATGCGGCATTGCCCGCGGCCACGCCGCGCACCGGGCCGAAGGCCCGCTGCTGCTGCGCCAGCTCGCCATGGGCATCGCGAGCATAGTCCGGTATCGACGAGGCAATCACCACCTTGCCGGCGCAGTCCTGCATGCAGGCCGTATTGCGCGTGTCCGGCCGGCCGCGCCCCGGCCACAGGCCGTGACCGGTGGTCATGCCGTCGCGGTTGGGCATGCGCCGCTGGACCTCGGCGATATTGGCGTCAGACAGCGTGAAGTCGGCCGGGACGATCTCGCCCAGGTGCAGCATATAGGCGGTGACGGCGTAGACGTCGCTCACGCTCAGGCTCTTGGGCGCATTCCACGGCATGGCACGGTGGATGTAGTCCCACAGCGTGCTGACGGTGCTGACCTTCATCAGCGTGGTGCGGTACGGCTGGTTGCCGGTCATGCCGGCCACGCGGCCGCGCCTGATGTCTTCGGCCGTGGTGCCGCCAACCAGCGGCGAGAACACCTCGTTGGATTCACCGAAGTCGCCGTGGCAAGACGCGCACTTGCCGTCCCAGACCTTCTGCCCCTGCGCCACCGTGCCGCTGCCCCTGGGCAGGCCCTGGAAGTCCGGGCGCACGTCGATGTCCCACGCGGCGACTTCGGCGGGCGAAGCGGTGCGGCCAAGCGCCGCGCGCGCGTCGGCCGTGCCTGCCCAGGCCGGGGCGGCGCTGACGGCTGCCAGCACCAGGGCAGCGGCGGTCCTGAACTCAGCCCACATGGACATTGGACACCTCGCCGCCTGCCGCCACCTGCCAGCTCTGGATCGCGTTGTTATGGTAGATCGAGCGCGTGCCGCGCACCGCGCGCAGCTGCCCCAGCTTCGGCTGCACGTAGCCGGTGTCGTCGATGGCGCGGCTTTGCAGGATGGCGGGGCCGCCGTCCCAGACCCAGTCCAGGTTGAAGCGCGTCAGGCACTTGGACAGCACCGGCGCCTCCAGCCGCGCGGTGCGCCAGTTGCGCCCGCCGTCGGTCGAGACATCGACACGCCTGATGCGCCCGCGCCCCGACCACGCCAGCCCGCTGATGTTGTAGAAGCCCTTGCCCACCAGCTGCTGCCCGCCCGAAGGCGTGGTGATGACCGACTTGCACTCCTGGATCGAGGTGTACTGGCGCAGCTTGCCGTCCGGCATCATGTCCACGTAGTGGATGGTCTCGTCCTTGGCGTTCCAGGGCTGGTCGCCCAGCTCCAGCCGGCGCAGCCACTTGACCCACGACACTCCCTGCACGCCCGGCACCACCAGGCGCAGCGGATAGCCGTTCTCGGGGCGCAGCATTTCGCCGTTCATGCCCCAGGCGACGATGATCTCGTCGGCCAGCTCCATCGGGATGGTGCGCGTCATCGACGAGCCATCGCCACCTTCGGCCAGCAGGTAGCGGCCGCGGCGCAGGTCGGCGCCGGCATCGTCCAGCAGCACCCGCAGCGGCACGCCGGTGAACTCGCAGCACGACAGCATGCCGTGGGTGTACTGGACCGTGGGCACGGCCACATTGCCCCATTCCATGCCGGTATTGGCGCCGCATTCGATGAAGTGCATGCGCGACACCGCCGGCAGGCGCATCAGGTCGTCCATGGTGTAGACGCGCGGCGTGCGCACCAGGCCGTTGAGCATCAGGCGGTGACGGGCCGGGTCGATATCGTGCCAGCCCTGGTGGTGGCGCTCGAAATGCAGGCCGTTGGGCGTGATGATGCCGAAGAAGCCCTGCAGCGGCGCGAAGGCCACCGAAGCGGCAGAGACGCGCGTCAGGCCCGGCGACTCGCGCCGGACCAGGTTTTTCTCATGCACGGAGGGTTGCCCGTACGGGCGTGCCGCCACCGGCTGGCCGAGCGAGGTGGCCCAGGGCTGCGGCTGCAGGATGGCGGGATCGCCGTCGGCCGCCAGCGCCTGGCGGCCGACGGCGATCCCCGCGGCCGCGCCCAGGAAGCTCTTGCGCAGGAAGTCGCGCCGCGGCGCGTCCAGGCCGTGCCGGCCGATGTCCTGCTGCAGCGATGCGCTGACGAAGTGCTCGGGCGCGGGCACGATGCGCCCGGGCCGGTTCCGTTCCTGCAAATCAGTCTCCTCCGGCGCGCTCGCCACGGTCCTATGGACCGGTCGGCGTGCCTGTTATCGGGCCGCTGCAACGGGTGCGGCAGCGATCCGTTTGCCGGAAGAGCTGAGCTAGCCAGCGGTGCGCCGCCTGCGCGCCGGGGCTTCGGGTGCCGGCTGTGCCATGAAGCGGTCGACCACGCCGGAGGACAAGGCGCTGTCCTCCAGCCGGCTCGCCACCTGCACGCAGACCGTGCGGCACAGCTCGATCACGCTTTCGTCCGCAATGGCATAGAACACCAGGTTCGCCTCCTTGCGGCGCGACAGCACGCCCGAGCGGTACATCGCGTTGAGATGCCGCGACACATTGGTCTGCGACGAACCCACCGTCTCGACCACCGTGCTGACCGGCTTCTCGCCATCGCACAAGGCGTGCAGGATCTTCAGCCGCGTCGGCTCCGCCAACAGGCTGAAGTAGCCCGATACCTTTTCGAATACGCGATCCAGCTCTTCCATGGCATCCAATATATTCGTATATGCGTGAATGCGCATATAGTGTTTACCCACTGATGCAGCACAGCATAAGCGCGGCGGCGAGGATCAGCGGCGCGCCAGCGCCCTGCCCGCCCACAGGCGCTGGCCGAACACGTTGAGCAGCAGCCCGGTCATCACCACTGCCGCGCCCGCCCACTGCGCGCCGGAGAGGCCCTCGCCCAGCAGCACATGCGCCGACACCAGCCCCACCACCGGCACCAGCAGCGTCAGCGGCGCCACCTGGCTGGCCGGGTAGCGCGTCAGCAGGCGGCCCCACATGGTGTAGCCGAACACCGTCGCAGCAAAGGCCAGGTAAGCTACGGCGAACACGGCCATGCCCGACACATGGGTGACGCTCTGCATGATGCGCGCCGGGCCCTCGACCCACAGCGACAGCAGCGCGAACGGCACGATCGGGATCAGCGCGCCCCAGATCACCAGCCCCAGCAGGTCGACCGGGCCGATCTTCTTGCTGACGATATTGCCGCTGGCCCAGCAGAACGCCGCGCACAGCGTCAGCACGAAGCCCGCCACGCTCATGCCGCCGGCGCTGCCGGCACCGGCTCCGATCAGGGCCAGCCCGCCCGCCGCCACTGCCATGCCCGCAATGTTGTGCCAGCGCACCGGCTCGCCCAGCCACAGCGCCGCAATGGCCAGCGTGAAGAAGGCCTGCGACTGCAGCACCAGCGAGGCCAGTCCGGCCGGCATGCCGACCGCCATGGCGTAGAACAGGAAGGCGAACTGGCCCAGGCTGATGGTGACGCCGTAGGCCAGCAGCAGCCGCCACGGCACGCGCGGGCGCGGCACGAAGAAGATCGCCGGGAACGCCACCAGCAGAAAGCGCAGCGCACCCAGCAGCATCGGCGGCATGCCCGCTAGGCCAACCTTGATCACGACGAAGTTGACGCCCCAGACGCAGACAATGGCGAGGGCGAGGAGACGGTCTCTGGCTTGCATGAGGGGGCTGGGGGTGCGGCCCGGCGCAGTGCCGGACAAAACCCATAGGGTAGCAGCCCGCGGCCTTCGGGGCATGGCTCGCGCCTGCCGCGCGGCAGGGCGAGCCGTCCTGCCCCTACCCCAGCATCTCCGCCCAGATGCCCTTTGCCCACGCCAGCGCGTAGTCGCCTTCGAGCTGGTTCGGCGCCTCCGACAACCCGCCCGATCCCGGCACCGTGACCATGGTCTTCTGCGCCGCGTCATAGCGGTGCACGCTGGCCACATGCACCGCCTCGCGGTCGGAGGTGAAGCTGTAGCAGGTGTTGTTGTAGAGCGGCTGCGGGTCAGGTGCCCGGCCCGACAGCAGCGCGACCATGGCCGCGGCCGCGACCTTGCCGTGCTGGTTGGCCATATGGCCCGACTTGGGCATCAGCGGCGCGATCTGGATGGCATCGCCGATCACGTGGATATTGGCCGCGGCGCGCGACTCGAAGGTGACGAAGTCCACCTCGCACCACTTGCCATTGGCCGTGGCCAGCCCCGCCGACACCGCGATCGCGCCGGCGCGCTGGGGCGGCAGCACGTTGAGCACATCGGCGCGCTCGTCGTCCTGCACGTCGAACTTGAGCGTGCGCGTGGCGGGGTCCACATCCACCGCGTTGAACTGCGGCCGGTATTCCACCAGGCCGGGGTACTGCGACGCCCACACCTTGCGGAACAGCCCGGCCTTGGAGGTGATGTCGGGGTTGGCATCGAGGATCAGCACCTTGCTGCGCGGCTTGTGCTGCCTGAAGTAGTACGCCACCTGGCAGGCGCGCTCGTACGGTCCCGGCGGGCAGCGGTACGGCGCCAGCGGGATGCTGATGACATAGGTGCCGCCGTCCGGCATGGCCTCCAGCTGGCGGCGCAGCGCCACGGTCTGTGGGCCGGCCTTCCAGGCGTGCAGGACCTGGTCGCCGCCGGGCTGCTTCAGCCCGGGCAGCGCATCGCTCATCATCTCGACGCCCGGCGACAGCAGCAGGCGGTCGTACGGCAGCGTGGAGCCGCCCGCTAGGCGCACGGTCCGCTTGGCCGGGTCGATGGCCACGGCGGTATCGCGCACCAGCCGCACGCCGTGGCGGCGCACCAGCGCGTCGTACGGCAAGGTCAGGTCCGCCAACTGCCGGCTGCCGCCGAGCACCAGGTTCGACAGGGGGCAGGAGACAAAGGCCGGATTGGGTTCGACCAGCGTGACCTCGATCGCCTGTCCGCTCCACTCGCGCAGGTAGCGGGCGGCGGTGGCGCCGCCGTAGCCGCCACCCACCACCACCACCTTGGCCGGCGACGCGGCGCGTGCCGCCCCGACCCCGACCGAACCCAGTACTGCGGCGCCCGCGGCGCCCAGGAAGCTTCGTCTTTGCATGGTAGTCCCCCGCTGTCAGCGCACCGCGGCGAACCACGCCGTGATGGCCGCGATCTGGTCGTCGCTGTAGCCCTTGGCAATCTGGTGCATCACCGTGGCCGGCCGCGTGCCGGCTTTGAAGGCCTGCATCTGCGCGGCCAGTTCCGCCTGCGGGCGGCCGGCCAGCGGCGGGATCGTGCTGCCCGCTGGCGCCCGCCCGGCGGGGCCGTGGCAACTGGTGCAGGCAGCGGCCTGGCTGCGCGCACGCAGCGCGGCATCGGTGGCAGGGGCGGCGCTGTCTGCCGGCAGCGCCGGCCGGGCGCCGCACAGCGCCGCGGCCAGCAGCGCCAGCCGCAGCAACACAGCGGGCCGGGGGAAGATTGTCATGGTCTCGCTCCGTGTGGGGGCCGGCGCTGGACTCCGCTGGGGGCGGCCGGCGTGGCAACCGTAGCACATCGGGCGGGGCGGTGTGCGGTGAAAACCGCAGAAGGACAAACGGCGTCCGCATGAGCGGACGCCGTCGAGATCGGCCCCGGCAGCTGGACCGGGGGCGCTCAGGGCAGGTTGCGGCCCGGCGGCAGTGTCACCGGCGAAGTCACCGGTGCGGCGACCGGGCTGGTGGTCGCCGCCGTGCCAGCGGCGGCACCGGCCGGCGCATCGACCGGACCGCCCACGCCCGGCACCGACTGCACCGGCGCCGGCGTGCCGACATTGCCGTCGAACGACGGGTTCTGCGAGGTGGAAGCCGCGTCCAGGCGCGCGCGCTCGGTGTCGTTGACGTAGTCGAAGGCCTTGACCACCTTGGTCACGCCCGAGGCATTGCGCGCCACGTCGGTGGCGCGGTCGCCCTCGGCCGCGGTCACCACGCCCAGCAGGTAGACCACGCTCTTCTCGGTGGTGATCTTGATCGAGTTGGACGGCACGCCCTCGGCGGTCATCATCAGCGTCTTGACCTTGCTGGTCAGGTAGGCGTCCTGGCTCTGGGTCATGAAGCCGGGCGAGTTGACGATCTCAAGCTCGTTGATCACCACGCGCGCATTGGGCAGGCCGCGCACGTACTGTTCGATCTGCTGCTTGACGTTGTCGTTGCTGGCTTCGCCGGTCAGCAGCACCTTGCGGTTGAACACGGTCACGTTGACGCGTGCCTGGCCGCTGTAGCGCGAGTTGATGGTGCTCTCGGCCTCGAGCTGCAGGCCGCGGTCCACGGTCTGGGTGGCGGCCGGGCGGCGGTCGGTGGCCATGGCCACGCCGGTCCCCATGGCGCCGGCGATCACGGGGAAGCAGCCGGCGAGCTGGGTGGCGCAGACCAGCACGGCCGCCGCGGCCAGGCTGGCGCGGCCCAGGCCGGCGGTGCGGGAAGGATGGCGCGCGCCGGCGCCGTTCCGGGGGGCTTGCGTAGTGGGCAGGTTCGTCATGCGGTCCTTGCTGTGGCTGGATGTTGGGAATGGGAGGAAGGCAGGATCAGGCTTCCCCGAGCAGTGCCTCGTCGATGCCGTCGCACAGGCAATGCAGGGTCAGCAGGTGCACTTCCTGGATGCGCGCGGTGCGCTCGCTCGGCACGCACAGGTGGATATCGAATTCATCGAGCAGGCCGGCAATGGTGCCGCCGCCCCTGCCGGTCAGCGCAATCACGGCCATCTCGCGCTGCCGCGCGGCTTCGATGGCGGCGATCACGTTGGCCGAATTGCCCGAGGTGGAAAGCGCCAGCAGGATGTCGCCGGGCTGGCCCAACGCCTCGACCTGCTTGGAAAACACCTTGCTGAAGTCATAGTCGTTGCCGATCGCGGTCAGGATCGAGCTGTCGGTGGTCAGTGCGATCGCGGCCAGGCCCGGGCGCTCGCGCTCGAAGCGCCCGACCAGTTCGGCGGCAAAGTGCTGCGCATCGGCTGCGGAGCCGCCGTTGCCGCAGGCCAGGATCTTGTTGCCGCTGGTCAGCGCGCCGACCATGCGTTCCACGGCGGCGTCGATATAAGGGGCCATCACCGCCGCAGCCTGTCGCTTGGTCTCGGCGCTGTCTAGAAACTGTTGCTGGATACTGTCGATACTCATGGCTCTGGGGGCCTTGTTGTTGCCATTGCGATCCGCGGATCGTACCTCAGGGTCTGCCGCGGATATGAAACAGCCCCGGCGGCATTCTGGTCAAAGGCATGCTGCAGCCAGTCCAGCCGGCCGGGTTCCAGGGCCACCACGTCGAAGCGGCACGGCGGCACCTGCGCCAGCGTGGCCAGGTAATGCGCGGCCGCCAGCAGCACGCGGCGCTGCTTGGCCGGCGTGACGCTGGCGGCGGCGCCGCCGAAGCCCCGGCCGCTGCGCTGGCGCACCTCCACGAACGCCAGCGTGCCGTCCGGCGCCCGCATGACCAGGTCGATCTCGCCGCCTTTGCAGCGATAATTGCGAACCACGGGCTCCAGGCCCTGGCGCCGCAGGTGTGCCAGGGCCCGGTCCTCCGCCTGCGCACCGCGTAGCTGTGTGGTTTGCAACTGCGTGGTGGATTTGAATGATCGCATCAACGGAAGTTCTCAAGCATGAGTGACTGGATCTCCCTGGCGGCCAGCCAGTCCTACCCGGCCGGCACCCTTTATGTCGTGGCCACGCCCATCGGCAACGTCGCCGACCTGTCGCTGCGCGCGCTGCATGTGCTCGGCCTGGCCGACGCCGTGGCCTGCGAAGACACCCGCAATACCGGCCAGCTGCTGTCGCGCGTGGGCCTGCAGCGGCCGCTGGTGGCCGTGCACGAGCACAACGAGCGCGAGGCCGCGGTCCGCATCGCGGCGCGCCTGGCGGTCGGCGAGCGCATCGCCTACGTCTCGGATGCCGGTACGCCGGGCATCTCCGACCCGGGTGCGCGCCTGGTCGAGGCGGTGCGCGCCGCCGGCCATCCGGTGGTGCCGCTGCCCGGGCCCAGTGCCGCGGTGGCCGCGCTGTCGGTGGCGGGCGACATGCTCGATGCCGGCGAGGGCCGCTTCACCTTTGTCGGCTTCCTGCCCAACAAGCCCAAGGCGCGCACCGAGGCCATCGCCCGGCTGGCGGCGCTGGACCACGCCTGGGTCTGCTACGAGGCGCCGCACCGCATTGCCGACACGCTGGCCGCGCTGGCCGCGGGCCTGCCAGGCGAGCGCCGGCTGCTGGTCGGGCGTGAACTGACCAAGCTGTTCGAGGACATCGCGGTGCTGCCAGTGGCGCAGGCGCCGGCCTGGCTGGCCGCCGACCCGAACCGGGCCAAGGGGGAATTCGTGCTGGTGGTGGAAGGCGCTGGCGTCGCAACGGCCGCGGACGGCTTGCCGGATGCCGAAGCCCAGCGCGTGCTGGCGCTGCTGCTGGCGGAGCTGCCGGCCAAGCGCGCCGCCAAGCTCGCGGCCGCCATCACCGGCGCCGGCACCGATGCGCTCTACCAGCTGGCGCTGGCGCAGCGCGCGGGGCAGGCAGAGGACTGACGCGGCCCGCGCGTGGTCCCGGGATGGGGAGGAGGAAGGTAAAGCGGAGGTGTCAGCGCGCGGCGGCATGCGGCGGCGCTGCGCTGGTCAGCGCCGTGTGCGCTTGACGGTCTTGCCGCTGGCCCTGGTCCACTTGCGCGCCTTGGCGGGCGCCAGCGAATTGGCCAGTTCCGGCACGGATACGTCGTCGTCGCCGGTGCCGTCGCCGGCCTCGGTGCCGCCGGCCTCGACCTGCGGACCCAGCGCGGCCACTTCGGTGCGCGTCAGGCGGCGGATTTCAACGTTGGTGGCGCCGCGGTCGACGAAGCCGAGGCGGCGTGCAGCGCCGAAGGACACGTCCAGTACGCGGTTGCCGTGGTACGGCCCGCGGTCATTGATGCGCAGCACTGCTACCTTGTTATTGCGCAGGTTGCGCACCAGCACCCAGCTGTCGAGCGGCAGCGAAGGATGGGCGGCGGTCATGGCGCGCATGTCGAAGCGTTCGCCGTTGGCGGTCTTGCGGCCGTGGAAGCCCTTGCCGTACCAGGACGCGACGCCGCGCTGCTCGTACGTGCCGATGTCGGCGCGCAGGCCTTCCAGCGAGCTGCCGCTGCGGCCTTCGTCCGCGTCATAGCCGAACAGGTTCCAGCTGCCGCTGTCCGAGGCACGCGCGGACTTGTCGGCGTCGGTGCGATCGGTCCTGCCGGCCTTGCCGCTCTTCGTCGCGCGCGTGGGCACGGCGCCTGCGTTGTCGTTGCTTGCGTGGTCGCCTTCAGGGGGCGTGGCACAGGCGGCCAGCACCACGGCGCATGCGGTGCATGCGCCGAGCTTGGCAAGCCGTTGCCAGCACTTGGCGAGAGCGGAGATCCGTAACATGGGCGGCAGTCTAACATTGACTCTTTACGACTATCTCTTTCAATTTGTTACGAAGTCTGTGCGATTTCGCACCATCGTGGCCTATCTGCCCGGAATCCCGCTTGTGGCAAGGGATTTCCGCCTGAGACGGGGCTTTCGCACGGGTAACGCATAAAGCACGGGGCTTGCCTTGCGGGCGGTGAATCGCCGCCCGGCGCTACAATGCTGGGCACCGCCCGCCGTTCGTGCGGGCCAGTCCGTGGCGCCCGACCAGAAGGCGCCCGGCGCACAAGAAATCGTCCATGAAAGCCCTGCTCATTCCCGTCACGCCCTTCCAGCAAAACTGTTCGCTGCTGATCGATGAAAGCACCGGCCGCGCCGCGGTCTGCGATCCCGGCGGCGACCTGGATCGCATCCGCGCGGCGGTCAAGGAGCAAGGCGTCACGCTGGAAAAGATCTTCCTGACACATGGCCATGTCGATCACTGCGCCGGCGCCGCGGCGCTCGCGCGCGAGCTGGGCATCCCGATCGAAGGCCCGCAGCAGGACGAGCGCTTCTGGATCGAGCAGCTGCCCGAACAGACGCGCCGCTTCGGCTTCGGCCAGGCCGAGAGCTTCGAGCCAGACCGCTGGCTGGAGAACGGCGACACCGTGCAGTTCGGCAACGAGACGCTGGAGGTCTACCACTGCCCCGGCCACACGCCCGGCCACGTGGTGTTCTTCTCGCGCGCAAACCGGCTGGCGGTGGTGGGCGACGTGCTGTTCGCCGGCTCGATCGGCCGCACCGACTTCCCGCGCGGCAACCACGCCGACCTGATCCGCTCGATCCGCACGCGGCTGTGGCCGCTGGGCGAGGACGTAACCTTCATCCCCGGCCACGGCCCGGTCTCGACCTTCGGCGAAGAGCGTCGCAACAACCCCTACGTGGCTGACCATCTGATCGACGTGGGCTGACGCCATGGCCAAGCGACAGGCGCCCGACACCCGCCCGGAGATCTACGTCAGTACCGACGTGGAGGCCGACGGCCCGATCCCGGGCCCGCATTCGATGCTGTCGTTCGCGTCCGCGGCGATGCTGGCGGACAAGACCGTGGTGGGCACGTTTTCCGCCAACCTTGAGACCCTGCCCGGCGCCGCCGGCCACCCGGTGCAGATGCAGTGGTGGCAGACCCAGCCCGAGGCCTGGAGCGCCTGCCGGCGCGACCTGCAGCGGCCCGAGGACGCCATGGTCCGCTATGTCGAATGGGTCGAGAGCCTGCCCGGCAAGCCGGTCTTCGTGGCCTTCCCGGCCGGCTTCGATTTCACCTGGATGTTCTGGTACATGATGCGGTTCGCCGGGCGCTCGCCCTTTGGCTGGGCCGCCCTCGACATCAAGACGCTGGGCTTTGCGCTGACCGGGCGCCCCTATCGCAAGACCGTCAAGGCGGCCTTCCCGGCCGCGTGGATGGATCCGCTGCCGCACACCCATGTGGCGCTGGACGATGCGCTCGAACAGGGTGCGCTGTTCTGCAACATGCTGGCTACGCTACGTGAGCGCGAGGCCGCACTGGCCAGCCTGGTGCCCGACGAGGAAACGGACGGTAGCGAGCCCTCACCTTCGCCCGGGCAACCCTGAATCGGTTGCTGCGCCGCGGCAGCCCCGGCGGCACGCCCCTTGCAGGCTTGCGTTAGCATCTGACGCCAGCGCGCCTATAGTAGAAGCGGATATGGCGTACCGGGCGAAACGAGCCACAGACTATCCGGCGCACTTGCGCAGCCACGCCATATGCCATTTGAGCCATGTTGCCCGGATCGCGCGGCGCCTGCCGAGGAGGTGTCGATCATGCGTTTTCATACCGACCTGCACTTGAGAGACCTGGCCGGCCGGATTCATTGGCCGCATGCCACGCGGGGCGCCACACCCATTACCCATCGCCACACCTCGGATGAGGACGCCGAAGTCGCCAAGGCCACGCTATACGTCAGCACGGTGACGCTGGTGGTGCTGCTGGTCGTGCTTGCGGCCATCGCTTTCGGTCAGGAGGCCATGCACTGGCTGGGTGTTCATTAGACGACCCGCCTGAAGCTGTTTGCCTCAAGCACCGGCCGGCCCCCACAACGTGGGGGCCGGTTTTATTTGGGGCCGTGCATTGGCTAGCTCAGGCCCAGCAGCGGTGCCACGTTCTCGGGCGGCCGGCCGATCGCGGCGCGGCGGTTGCGCACCACCACCGGACGCTGCAGCAGGATCGGGTTGTCAGCCACGGCCGCCAGCAGCTCGGCCTCGGTCAGGCCGGGATCGGCCAGGCCCAGCTCGGCATACGGCGCTTCGTTGTCGCGCAGCATCTCCCGCACCGGCACGCCCAGCATGGTGTGCAACTGGCGCAGCGTGGCCAGCGACGGCGGCTCTTTCAGGTATTCCACGATTTCCACCGGTTCGCCCAGCCGCTCGCTGGCGGCCTGGACCAGGGCGAGCGTTTCGCGCGACTTGGAGCAGCGGGGGTTGTGGTAGATGGTGATCATGGCAGGGTCCTTTCTTGTCGTTGCCGTGCCTCGCCCCGGGGCGTTGGCACTAATGCGGTGCAAATCAATCCGCACTATATACAAGACACCGGCCCTCGCGCAGCATCACGCTGGTGCATGTGCCCGGCACGCATCCTGCGTTGCCCCAAGTCCTTGCATAGGGCGCCATTCCCGATGACTTCCACTACCCTTTCCGCCACGACGCCGTCCGCCGGCACGCGCAAACCCTTTACCCTGCGCGACGCCACGCCCGCCGACGTCCCCGCCATCCACGCCATCTACGCGCACCATGTGCTGCACGGCCGCGCCTCGTTCGAGGAAGCGCCGCCGGGCCTGGACGAGATGCAGCAGCGTTTTGCCGAAGTGCAGCGCAAGGGCCTGCCCTACCTGGTCGCCGTGCGCGACGGCGAGGTGCTGGGCTATGCCTATGCCTCGTCCTACCGCGCGCGCAGCGCCTACCGCTTTGCCATCGAGGACTCGATCTATATCGACCACCGCCGCGTCGGCGAGGGCCTGGGCCAGGCCCTGCTGGCCGAACTGGTCGCCCGCTGCGAGACCGGTCCCTGGCGCCAGATGGTCGCCGTGATCGCCTGCACCGCCGGCGGCGAAGGTGCCGGTTCGCTGGCCGTGCATGAGCGGCTGGGCTTTCGCACTGTCGGCCGGCTGGAGGCGGTGGGGTTCAAGCATGGGCAGTGGATCGACACGGTGCTGATGCAACGGGTGCTGGGGGCGGGGGCGATGACGCTGCCGGGATAAGAGACTTTTCCGTTGTTGCGGCAGACGAGTCTGCTTGAGCGATGGGATGGCAGTCTGAAGAATGGCTATGGTCAGAGCACCTCATCGGAACCTGCCCATGCCCAAGAAAACTGACTTCACCATTACGCTGGATGCAAAGCTCAAATTCGCATTCCTGCAGGCGATCGAGGTTGAACAGCGTCCCGCTTCGGATGTAATCGCTGACCTGATGCTCGTGTACTGGAGTTTTGCGAGCATGTCTACGATGACGACGACTACCTGCGCGCCAAGGTTGAAGCAGGCAGAGCGAGCATCCGAGCTGGGGAAGGAATACCTCACGAGCGAGTCGAAGCCGAGTTCGCGGCCTGGCGGGCGGAAATACTGCAGAGTCCCGGAATGTCAGACTCGAAGTGAGCGGCGGGATCAATCCCATCCCGCCCGCATCAAACAAAAACGCCACGGATTCCTCCATGGCGTCTTGCGCAGCAAAGCCCGGCGCCTTCCGGCGCCCAAGCCTTACTTCATTAGGTCCGACAGCGCCAGCGCCACCACCTTGGTAGCGCGGTTCAGGTCGTTCAGGCGCAGGTTCTCGTCCGAGTTATGGCCGCGGGCTTCCATCAGCGTGCGCGGGCCGGCGCCGTACAGCACGGTCGGGATGCCGCGCTTGGTGTAGTGACGGGCGTCGGTGTAGAGCGGCACGCCTTGCACCGGGATCTCCACGCCGAACACGGACTCGGCACGGCTCTTCAGGGCGCCGATCAGCTTTTCCACGCCCGGCAGTTCCGACAGCGGCTCGGCCAGGATGATGCGCTCGACCTTCACTTCGATGCCCGGACGGTCCTTGGCGGCCTTTTCCACCACGGCGCGGATCTCGCCTTCGGCGTCGAAGCCGATTTCCTCAGGGATCATGCGGCGGTCGACGCGGAAGGTCACCAGGTCAGGCACTACGTTGGTGTTGATGCCGCCCTTGATCAGGCCCACGTTCAGCGTGGCGGTGTCGATGCCCGGCACCTTGGACTTGCGCGTGGCCAGCTCGGCACGCAGGCCGTAGATGGCTTGCAGGATGTGGGTGGCGGCTTCGATCGCGTCCACGCCGGTGTGCGGCATGGCGGCGTGGCCCTGCTTGCCCTTGACCGTCACTTCGACGTGCAGGCAGCCGTTGTGCGACGAGGTGATGCCATACGAGAAGCCGGCCGAGATGGCGTAGTCGGCCTTGCTCAGGTTGTTGTCGAGCAGGAACTTGGGACCGATGTCGCCGCCGGTTTCCTCGTCATAGGTGAACTGCAGCTCGACCGCGCCGTTGATCGTTGCGCCCTGCTTCTCGGCCTCCATCAGTGCCAGCACGGCGTAGGTGTAGGTGGCGAAATCCGACTTGGACACCGCCACGCCGCGGCCGTACATGACCGGGCCGTGCTCGCTGTCTGCCACTTCGCCGCCGTACGGGTCCTTGGTCCAGCCCAAGCCCGGGGGCACCACGTCGCCGTGGGCGTTCATGGCGATGGTCGGGCCGCCCGTGCCGAACTGCTTGCGCACGACCAGGTTGGTGGCGCTGATCATGCCGGCTGCCTTCACCAGCTCGTCCGGCACCTTGTGCGCCTCCACCGTGAAGCCCAGCCCCTCCAGCAGTTCCTTGGCGCGCTTGCCATGGGCGTCGCAGTCGCCTGCGGGGTTGTCCGAGGGAACCTTGACCAGTTCGGCCAGGAAGGCTTCCTGTTCCGGACGGTGCTGGTCGATGAATTGCGTCAGCGTGGTTTCAGTCGGGTTCATATTGTCTCGTGCGGTCATGACTTGTTCTCTTAACTACGGAGGAGGGTTCGGGTGGGTTCCGGGGAGTCTGCGCTGGCTTACTGCGGCAGGCGGAAGTGCTCGACGAAATCGCTGAACACGCGCGCGGACAGGGCTGCGTCCTCGGCGGTCATGGTTTCGGTGGGATGGTGGCTGATGCCGCCGTTGCCGCAGCGCACAAACAGCATGGCGACGTCGGCGATGGCGGCAATGGCCATGGCGTCGTGGCCGGCGCCCGACGGCAGGTGGCGCACCGGCACGCCCTGGCGGGCAATCGCGGCGGCCCATTGCTCTTGCAGCCACGGGGCACACGGCACACTCTTCGCCTCGTGGGTCTTGCGCACTTGCGCGCGCACGTTGCGGCGCGCGCACACACGCTCGATCTCGGCCAGCACGTCGTTGGCGGCGGCCTCGCGCTCGGCATCAATGCCCGAGCGGATGTCGATGGAGAACACCGCATGGCCGGGCACCACGTTGGTGGCGCCGTTGGGCACGTTGAACTGGCCGACCGTGCCGACCAGGCCCGGCTTGCCGCCGCAGCGCTTCTCGATATACAGGCCGATCTCGGCCCCGGCCATGGCGGCGTCGCGGCGCATGTCCATCGGCACCGTGCCGGCGTGGCCAGCCAGGCCTTCGAGCTCGACGATAAAGCGGGTGGCGCCGGAGATGGCGGTCACCACGCCCACCGGCAGGTTTTCATTGAGCAGCACCGGACCTTGTTCGATATGGACTTCGATGAAGGCCGCGACCTGGCTGCGGTCATGCCTGGCGGCGGGCAAGGCAGCGGGGTCGAAACCGGCCTCGCGCATCACCTGGCGCATGGTCTTGCCGCTGTCGTCGACGTTGTCCAGCACGTTGTTGTCGAAGGTGCCGGCGATGGCGCGGCTGCCCAGCAGCGTGGCCTTGAAGCGCACGCCCTCTTCCTCGGCAAAGCCGACCACCTCGATCGCAAACGGGAAGCGCTTGCCCTGGCGGTTCCATTCGGCCACGCACGCGGTCGGCAGGATCACGCCGAGGTTGCCGTCATAGCGGCCGCCGTCGCGCACGGTGTCGAAGTGCGAACCGGTCAGCAGCGCTGGCGCGTCGGGCGTGGTGCCCTCATAGCGGCCGATCACGTTGCCGGCGGCGTCGCGCCGCACCGTCATGCCGGCCTGCTGCATCCATTCGGTCAGCTGCGCGGCGGCGCCGTGGTGGGCCTCGGTCAGGTAGGTACGGGTGAGCATGCCGGGCTGCTCGGTGTGGACGGCCAGGGCGTCGGCCCAGGCCATGATGCGCGTGCCAGTCTCTGCGGCGGACGGCGACGGATTTGCTGCCATGCGTTGTCTCCTGCTGGAAGTGCGTGAACGCCGCGGCGGGTGGTCCGGCAAGGCCCGCCGGTGTCTGCCGCAAGGCCTGCCGGCGCGGGCGGGGCGCCCGGGCCGAAGCTCTATTCTGTGCGATTCATGTTAGCACAGTGAATTCAAAAATTGCATACAAAAATGATATGCACTATATTCGCTTCCACGTTCAGACAATTTGCCGCGGACAATCCGGTCCGCACAGGCGATTGCGTGGATTCCGCCTCAACAGGGGGGCTATCCGCGAGGTGGCGCGCTCCCGACCCGGAAGCCCCGCACGGAACGTAAGGCCGGCAGCCACCCGCCAGTAGAGCAGTACGGGGCCGCCGGTGATTCCTGGATCAGATGGGCCAGCCAGCACCAGCCAATGCACAGGCGCCGGACCGGCCCGGTACGGAGACAACCATGCAGCATGCAGTTCCCTCGCAGCCCCGCCCCGGCACCCCCCAGCCCCGTTTGCATACCCGCTTCACCCGTTCGCTGTTTGGCCAGGTGCTGATTGCCCTGGTGATTGGCACGGCACTCGGCCTGGCATTCCCCGAGTTCGCCGCCAAGCTCAAGCCGCTTGGCGATGCCTTTATCAAGCTGATCAAGATGCTGATCGGCCCGATCGTATTCTGCGTGGTGGTGGCCGGCATCTGCGGTGCGGGCGAGCTGAAGAAGGTCGGCCGCGTCGGCATCAAGGCGGTGGTGTACTTCGAGATCGTCACCACCATCGCGCTGGCGCTTGGCATCCTGCTGGCCTATGTGTTCCAGCCCGGCGTCGGCATGAATGTCGACCCGCGTTCGCTCGATGCGTCGGCCATCGCCGGCTATATCGACAATGCCACCAAGGTGAAGGACCAGGGCACCGTCGATTTCCTGCTCAAGCTGATCCCCAATACCGTGTTCGGTGCCTTTGCCAATGGCGACGTGCTGCAGGTACTGGTGGTATCGATCCTGTTCGGCTGCGCGCTGTCGCTGGTGGGTGAGCCGGGCCGGCCGCTGGTCAGGCTGATCGATACCTTCTCGCACACGCTGTTCAAGATGATGGGCTTCATCATCAAGCTGGCGCCGCTGGGCGTGCTGGGCGCGGTGGCCTTTACCGTGGGCAAGTACGGCATCGGCTCGCTCAAGCAGCTGGGCTTCCTGGTGTTCCTGTTCTACGGCGCGGTGGCCATCTTCGTGCTGGTGGTGCTGGGCACGATCATGCGCGTGTGCGGTTTCTCGGTGATCAAGCTGATCCGCTACCTGCGCGCCGAGCTGCTGGTGGTGCTGGGCACGGCCTCGTCCGACAGCGTGCTGCCGCAGGTGATGAAGAAGCTGGAGTTCATGGGCATCAAGAAGTCGGTGGTGGGCCTGGTGATCCCGACCGGCTACTCGTTCAACCTGGATGCGTTCTCGATCTACCTGACGCTGGCCGCGGTGTTTATCGCGCAGGCGACCAACACGCCGCTGGCGCTGGGCGACCTGCTTGGCATCCTGGCGGTGGCGCTGGTCACCTCCAAGGGCGCGCACGGCATCCCCGGCTCGGCCATCGTGATCCTGGCGGCAACGCTGTCGGCGCACCCGGCGATTCCGGCGATCGGGCTGGTGCTGGTGTTGTCGGTGGACTGGTTCATCGGCATCGCCCGCGCGCTCGGCAACCTGATCGGCAACTGCGTGGCCACCGTGGTGGTGGCCGCCTGGGAGAAGGATATCGACCGCGAACGGGCCCATGGCGTGCTCAACGGCACCATTGAAGCGACCGACCTGGATGCGGGTCTGGCCGCGATGGCGGAGGACGGCGTGGACGCCGGATCTCCGGTCGCCGTGCCAGGGCGATAGAATCACGCATCTCCCCAACCGCGCAGCCTCTGCGCAAGTGCGCTGCCATGCCCGAGCATATCGATCCTGACATGACCGCCGAGGCGATCGCCGAAGACATAGTCGCGGCCATCGTTTCGCACCGCCTGCCACCCGGCACCAAGCTGCGCGAGGAGGCCCTGGCCAGTGTCTACCGCGTCAGCCGCACCAAGGTGCGCGCGGCGCTGCTGATGCTGTCCAAGGACAAGGTCATCCAGATCGTGCCGGACAAGGGCGCCTTCGTGGCCAAGCCCAGCGCCGAAGAGGCGCGCGAGGTCTTCGCGGTGCGCCGCATCCTGGAAGCGGCGCTGGCGCGCGAGTTCGTCGCCAAGGCGACGCCCGCCGACTACAAGCGGATTGACAAGCACCTGGCGGCCGAGCGCAAGGCGCTGACGGGCAACGATGCGCAGGTGCGCACCCGGCTGCTGGGCGACTTCCATATCGTGCTGGCCGAGGTGGTCGGCAACGGCGTGCTGACCGAGATGATGCGCGAGCTGTCGACGCGCAGCGCGGTCATCACCATGCTGTACCAGTCGCGCCGCGACGCGGCCTGCTCCTCCGACGAGCACCGCGAATTCATCGAGGCCGCCCGCGCCGGCGATGTCGAGCGGGCCGTCGCGCTGATGGTGGACCACCTGGGCCACGTGGAAGGTGCGCTGCATTTCGAGGAAACCGCGCCGGTGTCGCGCGGCAAGGACCTGGTGACCGCGCTGCTCGCGTAGGCGTCCGCTTGATGTGAGTCAAAGCGGCCCCAGCCGCCCACGCGCACACTTGACCCCGCCATGAAGACGCGGGGGCGCACTTCATGAGCACTCCGCCTTCCGGCACCTCATCGTCGGAAGGCTGCCCGCACGCTGCAACGGTGTGCGGGCTTTCTTTTTTCTGAGGACTGGGTTTTGCGCTGCGGAATGGCGCCCTGTCCCGCCCCTTCGCCGCCACGCTGCCGCACCCGTTTTTCCCTTTCCCGCCAGCTAGTTGCAGCCCCCGGACGGCATTCCCGGCGCCGCCATTGTTGCGTCCGTGGCGGCCGGCATTGCCGGCAATACGCGAAATCGAATCCCGGCTTCGGGTTAGGATGCCGGAGGCCAGAGGCCGGCGCCGCCCCCGCAGCATCGGGAGCGGACGCACACCAGAACAGAAACATGGAGACCGTCATGCGCCATCGCGCGATACCTGCCGTGCAGCGACGCCGCCGGCGCTAGCCCTCCCCTGCATTTCGCCCCGCCACGGTTCTGCCTGACGCCGGATCGCGGCCCGCATCGCCTGACCATCGATCGAGAGGACTTCCAATGCCCAGTGCCTTCCGCCCCGACGCCTTTGCCGGCAAGACCGTATTCGTCGCCGGCGCCTCCTCCGGCATCAACCTCGGCATCGCGCACGGCTTCGCGCGCGCCGGGGCGAAGCTGGCGCTGATCAGCCGCACCGCCGAGCGCATCCAGGCCGCCGCCGACACCATCACCGCGGCCGGCGGCACCGCCATCGGCATGGCCGCCGACGTGCGCGACTATCCCGCCGTGGAAGCGGCCTTCGCGCGCGCCCAGGACGAACTGGGGCCGATCGACGTGGTGATCTCCGGCGCCGCGGGCAACTTCCTCGCGCCCGTGGTCGGCATGTCGGCCAATGCCTTCAAGACCGTGGTCGATATCGACCTGCTCGGCACCTTCAACGTGTTCCGCGCCAGCTTCGACCACCTGGCCAAGCCGGGTGCATCGCTGATCGCCATCACCGCGCCGCAGGCGGTCAACGCCATGATGTTCCAGGCCCATGCCTGCGCCGCCAAGGCCGGCATCAACATGCTGATCAAGTGCCTGGCGATGGAATGGGGCCCGGCCGGCGTGCGCGTGAACGGCATCTCGCCCGGGCCGATCGCCGACACCGAAGGCATGGCGCGGCTGGCGCCCACGCCCGAGATGGAGGCGCGCTACAAGGCCCGCCTGGCGCTGCGCGACTACGGCACCAAGGACGATATCGCCGATGCCGCGATGTACCTGAGCAGCGACAACGCGCACTACGTCACCGGCACCATCCTCGACTGCGACGGCGGCAGCAAGCTGGGCGACGCCTCGGCCGATGCGCTGAAGAAGCCGCAGTAAATCACCGTACCGAATACCGACCACGAGACCAGGAGACCCCCCATGACGGCATCCGTCCTCTATCAAACCAGCGAAGGCGTGGCCACGCTGACCCTGAACCGCCCGGACGTGCTCAACGCAATGAACGGCGACCTGATGCGCGAGCTGCGCGAGGGCGTTGAGCGCGCCGCCGGCGACGCTGACGTGCGCGCCGTGCTGATCACCGGCGCGGGCCGCGGCTTCTGCGCCGGCGCCGACCTGGCCGCGCGCGGCAAGGATGGCATCACCGATTCCGGCACGCTGCTACGCGAGCGCTACCACCCGATCATCATGGCGCTGCGCCAGATGCCCAAGCCGGTCGTCACCGCGGTCAACGGCGTGGCCGCCGGTGCCGGCATGAGCCTGGCGCTGGCGGGCGACGTGGTGCTGGCGGCTCGCTCGGCCAGCTTCCTGCAGGCCTTCTCCAAGATCGGCCTGGTCCCGGACGCCGGCAGCACCTACTTCGTGCCGCGCTATGCCGGCGAGATGCGCGCCCGCGCGCTGGCCATCCTGGCCGAAAAGATCGATGCCGAGGAGGCCCAGCGCATCGGCCTGGTGTGGAAGGTCCACGCCGACGACGCGCTGCAGGACGAGGCCGGCAAGCTAGCCCGCCACCTGGCCACCATGCCGACCATGGCCTACGGCATGATCAAGGAAGCCCTCAACCAGAGCTTCGACAACGACCTGGCCGCGCAGCTCGAAGTGGAAGCCACGCTGCAGTCGCGTGCCAGCCGCAGCGATGACTGCAAGGAAGGCGTGGCCGCCTTCATGGAGAAGCGCAAGCCGCAGTTCAAGGGCCGTTGAGCACCCACATCACAAGGAGCCAGCGCATGAGCGCCAGCAGCAACGAACGTATCCTCGTCACCATCGAAGACGGCGTCGCCGACGTCCGCCTGAACCGCCCCGACAAGATGAACGCGCTCGACCAGGCCATGTTCGACGCACTGATCGAGACCGGCGAGCAACTGGCGCGCATGCCCGACCTGCGCGCCGTGGTCCTGTCAGGCGAAGGCCGCGCCTTCTGCGCGGGGCTGGACATGGGCAGCATGGCGGGCATGTTGTCGGACGGTGGCGGCGAATCCCACAACGACAGCATCGGCGCGGGCCGCCTCGGCAAGCGTACCCACGGCATGTCCAATCGCCCGCAGTACGCGTGCATGGTCTGGCGCGAGCTGCCGGTGCCGGTCTTCGCGGCGGTGCACGGCGTGGCTTTCGGCGGCGGGCTGCAGGTGGCGCTGGGGGCGGACGTACGCTACGTCGCGCCCGATACCAGGCTGTCGGTCATGGAAATGAAGTGGGGGCTGGTGCCCGACATGGCCGGCATGGTGCTCACGCGCGGCCTGGTGCGCCCCGACGTGCTGCGCGAGCTGATCTACAGCGCGCGCGTGCTGAGCGGCACCGAAGCCTGCGAACTGGGCCTTGGCACCTACCTGGCCGACGACCCGCGCGCCGCGGCGCTGGAAGCCGCGCGCCAGGTGGCACAGAAGAACCCGGATGCGATCCGTGCGGCCAAGCGCCTGATGGCGGTGGTGGAGCGCGGCGACAATGCCGCCATCCTGCAGGCCGAGTCCGATGAGCAGGACCGGCTGGTCGGCTCGCCCAACCAGCGCGAGGCAGTGCTGGCCAATATGCAGAAGCGCGCGCCGCGCTTCGAGCCGGCGGGCTGAAGCAACGCGCTCAGTGGTGGCGCCGTCGGCGCCACCACAGCACATAGACCGCCACGTTGACCGCCAGCACCACCGCGCCGAGCCACAGTTGCACCGCCGGCGTAAGCCCGGCCGGATAGATCAGCGGCAACAGGTAGCGCTCGACAAAACCGCCGCTGTAGCCCGCCTGCCCGGCAGCCTGGCGCAGCGTGTTTTCCAGCGGCGTCAGCGGGCAGATCCAGCCGGACCATTCGATCAGCACGCCCCATGCCGCCGCGGGCAGGTGCAGCCATGCAACACGCGGCCATCGCAATACCAGCAGTCCGCCCGCCACCACGAACAGGATAAACAGCCCGTGCACGATGACCACCAGGTCGGCCAGCCAGGCTGTGATCGGCATCGCGCTCGGCGGCGGCCTCAGTTGCCGCCCGCCGTGTCCATCCAGTAGCCCGGGCGCGCGAACTGCGCCTTCAGGTGCTCGATGAAGAAACGAATCTTGGCCGGCACCGGGCGCTGCTGCGGGTACACGGCAAGGATGTCGTAGGCCGGCAGCGCGTATTCGTCCAGCACCGTGATCAGCTCGCCGCTCTCCAGCTGCGGCAGGATCTCCCAGGTCGAGCGCCAGCCCAGGCCCAGGCCCTCGCCGGTCCAGCGGTGCAGCAGCTCGCCGTCGTTGCAGTCCAGGTTGCCGTTGACGCGCACGGTCACGGTCTTGCCGTTCTGGCTGAAGTACCAGCCGCGCTGCTGGCCGCCCTGCAGGTTGAACGCCAGGCAGTTGTGCTGGGCCAGGTCGTCCAGCGTCTGCGGCACGCCGTACCTGGCAAAGTACGCCGGCGTGCCGCACACCACGCGCTTGTTCGACGCCAGCTTGATCGCGACAAAGTTCGGGTCGATGGCGCCGCCGATGCGGATGCCGACGTCATAGCCTTCGCGCACCAGGTCGACCACGCGGTCGGTCAGGTTGAATGAGATCTGCACTTCCGGGTTGGCCGAGAGGAACGCCGGCGCGTGCGGTGCCACGTGCTTGCGCCCGAACGCCGCCGGTGCCGAAACGATCAGGTGGCCGGTGGCCTTGTGCTTGCCTTCGGCAATCAGCATCTCGGCGCGGTCCAGGTCGGCCAGCGCCTTCTTGCACTGCTCCATGAACACCGCGCCCTGCTCGGTCACGGCAATGCGGCGCGTGGACCGGTGCAGCAGCTTGACGCCGATGCGGGCTTCCAGCGCGTTGATGCGGCGGCCGATCATCACCGGCGTCACGTTCTGCGTGAGCGCCGCGGCCGCCATGCTGCCGTGCTCCACCACGGCGATAAAGGCTTCGATTTGCTTTAGTTTGTCCATCGGATATTCGTCTCCCGGGCGCCATTGTGCGGCATCCCCGGGGATGTGACATCCCTGCGCGGCTGATGGGCAGGATCGCGGCATCCGCATACGGCCGCGTCAGCGCCGCTGCCAGGGGCACGCCGCGTCACCCGGCGCCGGTGCGGAATCAGCCGCCCGGAGCCGCCCGCGCCCTGACCTGCGCGTTCATCTCGGCCGCTTCGCCCAGCACATGGGCCAGCCGCCGCAGCGGGCGGCTGCATTGCACATGCAGGTACAGGTAGCAGGCCGCGCCGGTCACCACCATCACGCCGTAGATCCACAGCAGCGCCCCGGCCATGGCCTGCTGACGCGGCAGCGCGGCCACCACGGCCGCGGCCGGCGCCAGTGCCAGCAGCATTGCCAGGGTGCGCGCAGCACCTTCCCACAACCGCAGTTGCAACACCACGCGCCGCTGGCGCGCCTGCAGCTGCGGCGGCGGGATGCGCGCCAGCCGGCGCAGCAGCGCATCCTCGGCCACGCTGTGGCGGTCCATCTCGGCGGCCTGCCAACGCAGCGGATGGCGCAGCCTGGCCAGCACGGTGCCGGCGCGCGTGAGTCCGGCGCCGACATAGCAGGCGGCGGACAGGGCCAGCAGCGCCTCGAAGGTCCGCAGCGACCACGGCGGCACCGGGTGCTTCAGCCACAGCCGCCAGACGGCCAGGGCCGCGCCGCTCAGGATGGTCGCGACCAGCGCCGCGATAAAGCCCACCCACAGCGCGCGCCCGAGGCGGCCGCCCTGCGCCGCACGGTCGGCGGCCGGCCCGGGCGGGGCGGCGGCAAGCGCTTCAAGCAGTTCGTAGGTAGACGGCAGCCTGGAATACATGGTCGGCCCGGATGGCGATGAATCCCGCCATTTTGCCGCACTGCGCTGCGGCGGCCGGCCGGCGCCGGCCCGTACCCACCGCTGCGCTGCGTGCCCGCACCGTCACACCACATATCCAATTGCGTACCCCGGCGTACCCCCGCCGACCGTCCGATCGGGCTTCCAAGGCGATATTGCGTACCCCAGGTATCGAATCAACTGATCTCCCTTCTGTTTATCCCACCCCGCCTGCGGGAATAGGATCGACTCCAACGGAATTCACACCATCACTGGAGACAAGATCATGGCAAAGATGAGAGCAATCGACGCGGCAATCGCCGTGCTGGAGAAGGAAGGCGTGACCACGGCATTCGGCGTGCCGGGCGCGGCAATCAACCCGTTCTACTCGGCAATGCGCAAGTCGGGCAACATCAACCACGTGCTGGCCCGCCACGTCGAGGGCGCCTCGCACATGGCCGAAGGCTACACCCGTGCCGAGCCGGGCAACATCGGCGTCTGCGTCGGCACCTCGGGCCCCGCCGGCACCGACATGATCACCGGCCTGTACTCGGCCTGGGCCGATTCGATCCCCATCCTCTGCATTACCGGCCAGGCCCCGCGCGCCCGCCTGTACAAGGAAGACTTCCAGGCCGTCGATATCGAATCGATCGCCAAGCCCGTGACCAAGTGGGCCGTGACCGTGCGCGAGCCGGCACTGGTGCCGCAAGTGTTCCAGCAAGCCTTCCACATCATGCGTTCGGGCCGCCCGGGTCCGGTGCTGATCGACCTGCCGTTCGACGTGCAGGTGGCCGAGATCGAATTCGATGTCGACACCTACCAGTCGCTGCAGCCGTACAAGCCGGCTGCCTCGCGCGCCCAGATCGAGAAGGCCATCTCGATGCTGAACGCGGCCGAGCGCCCGCTGATCGTGTGCGGCGGCGGCGTGATCAACGCCGACGCGGCGGAACTGCTGGTCGAGTTCGCCGAACTGGTCAACGTGCCGGTGGTGCCGACCCTGATGGGCTGGGGCGTGCTGGCCGACGACCACCCGCTGCAAGCCGGCATGGTCGGCCTGCAGACCTCGCACCGCTATGGCAACGCCACGCTGCTGGCTTCGGACTTCGTGATGGGCATCGGCAACCGCTGGGCCAACCGCCACACCGGTAGCGTCGATGTCTACACCAAGGGCCGCAAGTTCGTGCACGTCGATATCGAGCCCACCCAGATCGGCCGCGTGTTCGGCCCGGACCTGGGCATCGTGTCGGACGCCAAGGCCGCGCTGGAACTGTTCGTCGAAGTTGCCCGCGAAATGAAGATGGCCGGCCGCCTGCCGTGCCGCAAGTCGTGGGTGGCCGACGTGCAGAAGCGCCGCCGCACCATGCAGCGCAAGAGCGACTTCGACAACGTGCCGGTCAAGCCGCAGCGCGTGTACCGCGAGATGAACCAGTACTTCCCGCGCGACGTGCGCTACGTCAGCACCATCGGCCTGTCGCAGATCGCCGCGGCGCAGTTCCTGTCGGTCAATGAGCCGCGCCACTGGATCAACTGCGGCCAGGCCGGCCCGCTGGGCTGGACTATCCCGGCCGCGATCGGCGTGAAGACCGCCTCGCCGGATTCGGATGTGGTGGCGATCTCGGGCGACTACGACTTCCAGTTCATGATCGAAGAGCTGGCCGTGGCCGCGCAGTTCAAGGTGCCGTACATCCACGTGGTGGTGAACAACTCCTACCTCGGCCTGATCCGCCAGGCGCAGCGCAACTTCGAGATGGACTACTGCGTGCAGCTGGCCTTCGACAACGTCAACTCGCCCGAACTGAACGGCTATGGCGTGGACCACGTCAAGGTGGTCGAAGGCCTGGGCTGCAAGGCGATCCGCGTGTTCAAGCCGGAAGACATCGCCCCGGCCTTCGCCGAAGCGCGCGACCTGATGGCCGAATTCTCGGTGCCGGTGGTGGTCGAGGTGATCCTGGAGCGCGTGACCAATATCGCGATGGGCACCGAGATCGACAACGTCAACGAGTTCGAGCCGATCGAAGACCTCGAGGACATCGAGGAAGCGATCCTGAAGGAAGAAGTGGAAACGGCGTAAGCAGCACCATTCCAACATGGAAGCGCGGGCTACGGCCCGCGCAAATCCAGCGCCCCTGCATCACCGGTTCTGCACCGGCAGAACGACAACACAACTAAACCGGAGAGACTCATGACTAAACTTGCGGCCAACCTCACCATGCTGTTCAACGAAGTGGGGTTTCTCGACCGCTTCGAAGCCGCCGCGCGCGCGGGCTTCCGCGGCGTGGAATTCCTCTTCCCCTATGCCTTCCACGCGGACCAGATCGCTGACCGCCTGAACCGCTTCCAGCTGGACCTGGTGCTGCACAACCTGCCCGCCGGCAAGTGGGAAGCGGGCGAGCGCGGCATTGCCTGCCACCCGGACCGCGTCGGCGAGTTCCAGGACGGCGTGGGCGAGGCCATCAAGTACGCCAAGGTGCTGGGCGTGCGCCAGCTGAACTGCCTGGTCGGCATCCAGCCGCAGAACGTCAAGCGCGAGCAGGCCCAGGAAACGCTGGTGGAAAACCTGCGCTTCGCCGCCAGCGCGCTCGCCGCCGAGCATATCGACCTGCTGGTCGAGCCGATTAACACCTTCGACATCCCCGGCTTCTTCCTGTCGCGCACGCAGCAGGCAGTGGACCTGATCAACCAGGTCAATGCGCCCAACCTGTACGTGCAGTATGACATCTACCACATGCAGCGGATGGAGGGCGAGATCGCCAACACCATCAAGGCCAACCTGCCGAAGATCAAGCACGTGCAGCTGGCCGACAACCCGGGCCGCAATGAACCGGGGACCGGCGAGCTGAACTACCACTTCCTGTTCAAGTTCCTGGACGAGATCGGCTACAAGGGCTGGATCGGCTGCGAGTACAAGCCGAAGACCACCACCGAAGCCGGCCTGGGCTGGCGCGCCGAACACGGCGTGCAGTAACGGGTTACCACCTACGCCAACCAAGACAGACTTAATCTCATTCAAGGAGACATCAACATGGCAAACCAACGCAACGTCGGCTTCATCGGCCTGGGCATCATGGGCGCACCGATGGCGGGCCACCTGCGCGCCGCCGGCCACACGCTGTTCGTGCATGACGTCAACCCGGCCCCGCAAGCGCTGGTCGATGCAGGCGTGACCGTCTGCACCAGCGCCGAGGAAGTCGCCAAGCGTGCCGACATCATCGTCATCATGGTACCGGACACCCCGCACGTGGAAGCCGTGCTGTTCAGCGAAAAGGGCGTGGCCGCCGCGTTCAAGGCCGCCGGCAAGGAAGCCAGCCACAGCAAGATCGTGGTCGACATGAGCTCGATCTCGCCGATCGCCACCAAGGACTTCGCCGCGCGCATCAACAAGCTGGGCGCCTCGTACCTGGACGCGCCGGTGTCGGGCGGTGAAGTGGGCGCCAAGGCCGCTTCGCTGACGATCATGGTCGGTGGCCCGCAGGAAGCCTATGACCAGGTCAAGCCGCTGTTCGACCTGATGGGCAAGAACGTCACGCTGGTCGGTGGCAACGGTGACGGCCAGACCACCAAGGTGGCCAACCAGATCATCGTCGCGCTGAACATCCAGGCCGTGTCCGAAGCCCTGCTGTTCGCCTCCAAGGCGGGCGCCGATCCGGCCAAGGTGCGCCAGGCGCTGATGGGCGGCTTTGCGGCCTCGCGCATCCTGGAAGTGCACGGCGAGCGCATGGTCAAGCGCACCTTCGACCCGGGCTTCCGCATCGAGCTGCACCAGAAGGACCTGAACCTGGCGCTGCAGGGTGCCAAGGCCCTGGGCGTGGCACTGCCCAACACCGCCACCGCGCAGGAGCTGTTCAATACCTGCGCCGCCAACGGCCTGGGCAAGCAGGACCATTCGGCCCTGTGCCGCGCGATCGAGATCATGTCTAACCACCAGATCGCCAAGTAAGCAGCAACCAAGTCGTCCCCGCCCTGCGGGGACGACTAGCTTTCCCCGTCAGCACCAGGACTTTTCATGCTCGCCACCGAACCTCAAGCCGCCCTGCTCTCGCCCCAGCGCGCCGCAGCGCATCCCGGACAGTCCGAAGCGCGCGCGTTGCTGCGCGACCTGTTCGATACCGCGGTCGCTTCCGTCAGCGCCAGCCACTGCCTGCCGCCGCACCTGCCCACGCCGCCCAAGGGCCGCACGGTAGTGATCGGCGCCGGCAAGGCCGCTGCCGCGATGGCGCAGGCGGTCGAGGCGAACTGGCAAGGCGAGCTGTCGGGCCTGGTGGTGACGCGCTATGGCCATGGCGCCGAGTGCCAGCGCATTGAAGTGGTGGAAGCCGCGCACCCCGTTCCCGATGAAGCCGGTGCGCGCGCCGCGCAACGCATGGTGGAACTGGTGCAGGGCCTGACCGCCGACGACCTGGTGCTGTGCCTGATCTCCGGCGGCGGCTCGGCCCTGCTTGCCGCGCCAGCACCCGGCCTGACGCTGGCCGACAAGCAGGCCGTCAACAAGGCGCTGCTGCGCAGCGGCGCCAGCATCGGCGAGATGAACTGCGTGCGCAAGCACCTGTCGGCGCTCAAGGGAGGCCGGCTCGCGCTGCACTGCGCACCGGCACGCGTCGAGACGCTGCTGATTTCCGATATCCCCGGCGATGACCCGACCCTGATCGCCAGCGGCCCGACGCTGCCCGACGCGACCACCTGCGCCGACGCGCTGGCCGTCATCGCCAAGTACGGCATTGAAGTCCCCGCCAACGTGCGCGCCCACCTGGAAAGCGGCGCCGGCGAAACGCCCAAGCCCGGCGATGCCCGCTTCGAGGGCCACCGCAACGTGACGCTGGCTACCGCGCAGCAATCGCTGGAAGCCGCGGCCGCGCGCGCGCGTGCACTGGGCTACGAGGCCCATATCCTGTCCGACTGCATCGAAGGCGAAGCCCGCGAAGTGGCCGAAGTGCACGCCGCCATCGCGCGCCAGGTCGCACAGCGCGGCCAGCCCTTCAGCAAGCCCTGCGTGATCCTTTCCGGCGGCGAGACCACCGTGACCGTGCGCGGCAAGGGCCGCGGCGGGCGCAATGCCGAGTTCCTGCTGGCGCTGGCGGTGGCGCTGGACGGCCTGGCCGGCGTGCACGCGATCGCCGGCGACACCGACGGCATCGACGGCTCCGAGGACAATGCCGGCGCGCTGCTGTCGCCCGACACCCTGACCCGCGGCGCCGCGCGCGGGCTGTCGGCGCGCGCGCACCTGGACAACAACGACGGCTACGGCTTCTTTGCCGGCGTGGACGACCTGATCGTCACCGGCCCGACCCGCACCAACGTGAATGACTTCCGCGCCATCCTGATCGTGTAGGCCTGCAGTCGCCAGCGCAGTACCGCCGTACCGAAGCAGTCGTTCACCTGAACAGCATTACCCGGCGCGCCACGTGGCGCGCCGTCCGAGAATGGAAGAGGAGACATCATGAGACGCCAGCGCAAAGCGAAGATCGTTGCCACGCTTGGACCCGCAAGCACCGACATCGCGGTGATCCGCGAACTGTTCGAGGCGGGCGCCGACGTGTTCCGGCTGAACTTCAGCCACGGCACGCACGAAGACCACCGCGCGCGCTACGACGCCGTGCGCAAGATCGAGGCCGAGACCGGCCGCCCGATCGCGATCCTGGCCGACCTGCAGGGCCCCAAGCTGCGCATCGGCACCTTCGCCGCCGGCAAGGTCGCGGTGCGCGCGGGCGATGTGTTCGTGCTCGACAGCGATCCCACCCCGGGCGACGGCACCCGCGTCTACCTGCCGCACCCCGAACTGTTCGCCGCTGCGCAGCCGGGCCAGTCGCTGCTGATCGATGACGGCAAGGTACGCCTGTCGATCGAAGCGGTGACCACCGGCACCATCACCACGCGCGTGGTCAACAACGGCACGCTGTCCGACCGCAAGGGCGTGAACGTGCCCGACGCCGTGATCCCCATCCCCGCGTTGACCGAGAAGGACCGCAAGGACCTGGACTTCGCGCTGGCGCTGGGCGCTGACTGGATCGGCCTGTCGTTCGTGCAGCGCCCGTCCGACATCGTCGAAGCGCGCGAGATCGTCGGCACCCGTGCCGGCATCCTGTCCAAGATCGAGAAGCCGGCCGCGCTGCAGCAACTCGAAGAGATCGTGCGCGTGTCCGATTCCGTGATGGTGGCGCGCGGCGACCTCGGCGTGGAGTTGCCGCCCGAGCGCGTCCCCGGCGTGCAGAAGCGCATCCTGCGCGTGTGCCGCCAGCTGGGCAAGCCGGTGGTGATCGCCACGCAGATGCTGGAATCGATGATCGACTCGCCGGTCCCGACCCGCGCCGAAGCATCGGACGTGGCCAGCGCCATCTATGAAGGCGCCGACGCGGTAATGCTGTCGGCCGAGTCGGCCAACGGCCGCTACCCGGTGCCGGCGGTGTCGATGATGAACCGCATCGTCACCGAGGTGGAACGCGACCCGCTGTACCGCAATCTGCTTGATGCCCAGCATGAGACCCCGCTGAACACGCGCCAGGATGCCATCTGCGCGGCGCTGCGCGAAGTCACGCAGATCATCGGCGCCGCCGCGACCGTGACCTACACGTCCTCGGGTGCCACCGCGCTGCGCGCCGCACGCGAGCGGCCGTGCGCGCCGATCGTCAGCATCACGCCGAACCTGGAAATCGCTCGCCGCCTGGCCATTGCCTGGGGCGTCCACTCCACCGTGAGCCCGGATGTGCAGAGCGTGGATGAAATGGTCGAAGCCGCCACGCGCGCGGCGGTGGCCGAAGGCTATGCCGTGCCGGGTGACCAGATCACCATCGCCGCGGGGATGCCGTTCGGGCAAGGCGGGACTACCAACCTGCTGCGCGTGGCTGAAGTTGGCGCCAGCGCGGTGGCAACCGCACCGGCTGCGCGTGAGGCTGCTTTGGCGTAATTGCGCTGTTGCGTTCCCGTCCCGGAACGTTCAGGTCATGACGAAACCGGGTGCAAACCCGGTTTCTTTGTTTTGCCGCACACCGCCTGCGTTGCCCGTCTCCAGGGTGAGTGGGTGGTGTTTTTTTGTTGTGCGCCTGGATGCGGCTGGCTGATGGCGGAAGCAGCACCAACCCCCGGATTGCTATACTGATTGCCACCCCCTCCAACTCACCCCCCCCAATCGCGGAGCCCCCATGCGCCTAGATGACGAAGCCGAAAGCCAGAACGTTGAAGACCGCCGCGGCGGATTCGGCGGCGGGTTCGGCGCCGGGCCAAAGACCATTGGCATCGGCACGATCGTCATCGCACTGGCAGCGTCCTATTTCTTCGGCATCGACCCGATGCTGATCATGCAGGGCGCCTCGGTGCTGCAAGGCTCCGGCCCGCAGCAGCAGCAACAGCATCAGGTGAACCGCCCGCCGGCGACGGATCAGATGACGGTGTTCACGCGCAAGGTGCTGGGCAATACCGAGCGCACCTGGCAACACATCTTTGAAACCCAGCTGAACCGCCGCTATGCACCCCCCACGCTGGTGCTGTTCTCCGGCGCCACGCCCACGGCCTGCGGCACCGGCCAGTCGGCGATGGGCCCGTTCTACTGCCCCGGCGACCAGAAGGTCTATATCGACCTGGCTTTCTATGACGAGCTGCGCCAGCGCTTCGGCGCCAGCGGCGACTTTGCCCAGGCCTATGTGATCGCGCACGAGATCGGCCATCATGTGCAGAACCTGCTGGGCGTATCGGACAAGGTCGACAGCGCGCGCCGCCGCATGGGCGAGGCGCAGGCCAACCAGCTGTCGGTGCGCATGGAACTGCAGGCCGACTGCCTGGCGGGTGTCTGGGCCGCCACCGCGCAGCGCGCCAACCAGCAGCTGCTGGAGCCTGGCGATGTCGAAGAAGGCCTGAAGGCCGCCGCCGCGATCGGTGACGACCGTCTGCAGCGCCAGTCGCAGGGCTATGTCGTGCCGGAGGCCTTTACCCACGGCTCCAGCGAGCAGCGCGTGCGCTGGCTGCGGCGCGGCATTGAGTCCGGCGATATCCGCAAGTGCGATACCTTCGCCTCGCGCGACCTGTAAGCGCGAACTCCACCCCCGACGTCTGAGGGGTGCCGGCAATGTGACGTTTGCGTTGTCCGGACCCTGTTCCCTGTCTATAATCGCCGGCAAGGCCGCATGACGACGGCCAGTCGCCGGCGTCGATCCTCACCGATCCTTCCTGCCGCAGCGCCGGGTTCTCCCCACAGGACCCCTGCAAGCGCCGCGGTGCACGCCGGCCCCGGTCGACGGGCCACGCGCCCCCTGACCGACAGGCGACTCCGCGGCCAGATCGGCACCATCAGCAACATCGGCCCAGCTTTGCCGCGACTTGCCGCCTCTTGCCGCTGAGCCTTGCGGCGTCTCCACACCCAAGCCGTTCCGTTCCAACCGCACCGGAGCCACGGCCGATCTTCACTTGCCGTGCGCCCGTGCCAGCCCTGACCTGACATGGCGTCGTTTTTTCTGAAGCGCCCGGCGTTTGCCTGGGTGCTGGCCATCCTGACCGTGGTAGCGGGCCTGGTGGCCCTGAACCGCATCCCCATCGCCCAGTACCCGGCGGTGGCGCCGCCCACGGTGATCATCTATGCCGATTACCCGGGTGCGTCCGCGCGCACGGTGGAGGACCGCGTCACCGCGGTGCTGGAGCAGCAGATGCATGGCATCCCCGGCCTGCTTTACCTGGATTCCAGCAGCGAGGGCGGCACCGCCACGGTGACGCTGGGCTTCCGCCAGGGCACCGACCCGCAGCTGGCGCAGGTCAACGTGCGCAACCGCGTGGCGCAGGCCGAGCCCTTGCTGCCCGAGGCGGTGCGCCGCGGCGGCGTCTATGTCGACCAGGCCAGCAGCAGCGCCTTCATGTACGTGTCGCTGGTGTCCGGCAGGGGGCAGCTGGACGAGACCGCGCTGGGCGACTTTGCCGCCGGCTCGGTGCTGCCGCTCCTGCGCCGCCTGCCCGGCATCGGCAAGGCCGAACCGTATGGCGCCGAATACGCGCTGCGGATCTGGTTCGATCCCGACAAGCTGCATGCCTTCAACCTGACCACGGCCGAGGTCGAGGCCGCCATCCGCGCGCGCAACGGCAACGTGACGCCGGGCCAGCTGGGCGCCGCGCCTGCGGTGCCGGGACAGCCGTTCCAGGCGATCGTGCGCCCGCCCGCGCCGCTGAGCGATGCACAGGCGTTCGGGCGCATCGTGGTGCGCGCGGCCACCGACGGCTCCGCCGTGCTGCTGCGCGACGTGGCGCGGGTGGAGCTGGCCGCCAGCGACTATCGCTACGGCTCCACGCTCAACACGCGCAATGCCGCGTCGATCGGGCTGAAGCTGGCCGACGGTGCCAACGTGCTGCAGACCTCGCGCACCGTGCGCGCGGCGCTCGATGCCGCCAGCAAGGGCTTTCCGGGCGACGTGCGCTATGAGATCTCTTACGACGGCGCCACCTTCGTGCAGGCGTCGATCTCGCGTGTGGTGCTGACGCTGGTCGAAGCCACGGTGCTGGTGTTCCTGATCCTGTACCTGTTCCTGGGCAACCTGCGCGCGACGCTGATCCCATGCATCGTGGTGCCGGTATCGCTGCTGGGCACGGTCGCCTGCCTGTACGCGCTGGGGCTGTCGCTGAACGTGATCACGCTGTTTGGCGTGGTGCTGGCGATCGGCATCCTGGTGGACGACGCCATCGTGGTGGTCGAGAACGTCGAGCGCATCATGCGCACCGACGGCGTGGGCGCGATGGAGGCCGCGGCGCGCTCGATGCGCGAGGTCTCGGGCGCGCTGGTGGCGGTGACGCTGGTGCTGTGCGCGGTGTTCGTGCCGATGGCGTTCTTCGGCAGCGCGGTGGGCGTGATCTACCGGCACTTTGCGGTGACGCTGGCGGTGTCGATCGCGTTCTCGCTGTTCTTTGCGCTGACGCTGGCGCCGGCCATGTGCGCCAGCCTGCTGCGCCACAGCGCGGCGCCGGCGCGCGGGCCGCTGGCCTGGTTCGATGCGCGCTTTGCCGCCTTCACCGGGCGCTATGCCGGCTGGGTGCAGGCGCTGCAGCGCAGGCGGCTGCGCTGGCTGGCGGTCTACCTGGCGTTGACGCTGGCATGCGGCTACGCCTTGTGGAAGATGCCCAGCGGCTTCCTGCCGGAAGAGGATACCGGCGAGATCGTGGTCGATGTCGAGCTGCCCGCCGGCAGCACGCAGGCCGACACGCGCCGGCTGGTTGCCGGGCTGGAACAGTGGATGCGCGACCAGCACTACCCGGTGCATTCGAGCTTTGCCGTGCTGGGCTGGTCCAGCGGCGGCAGCGGCGAGCAGCGCGCCAGCCTGTTTATCGGCCTGACCGACTGGAAGGCGCGCGGGCGCAAGCACACGGCCCAGGCCGTGCTGGAGCGGCTGTCGGCCGGGCTGGAAACCTGGCCGGGACGCGGCGCGGCGCAGCTGTTTGCGTACAACAGCTCGGCGCTGCCCGAACTGGGCAGCATCGGTGGCCTCGACATGCGCCTGGTGGCGCGCCAGCCGGTGGGGCGCGAGGCGCTCTTCGCCGCGCGCGACAAGCTGCTTGAGCGCGCCAGACAAGACCCGGTGCTGGGCGAGGTACGCGCCACCACCGGCCAGCCGGTGCCCGCGCTGGACCTGAAGATCGACTACCGCAAGGCCGAGGCCTTCGGCGTCGATGCCGATACCGTGCACCACACGCTGTCGGCCACGCTGGGCTCGCGCTATATCGACGAAGTCGCGCGCGAGGGCCGCGTGCGGCGCGTGATCCTGCAGGCCGACGCGCCCTTCCGCATGCGGCCGGATCAGCTCGCGCGCGTGCACGTGCGCAACGCACAGGGCGCGATGGTGTCGCTGGCCGCGTTCGCCTCGCTGGAATGGGGACGCGGCGAGGTCACGCTCGAGCGCTTCGACGGCTTCAGCTCGGTGCGCATCAATGCCGAGGTGGCGCCGGGCTACACCACCGGCGCGGCCATGACGCGGCTGGCCGAACTGGTGCGCGAGCTCGGGCCGGAATACGACGTGCGCTGGACCGGGCGCGCCTTCGAACAGGAGCAGACCGGCACGCAGGCGCCGTGGCTGTTCGCGCTGTCGCTGCTGTTTATCTTCCTATGCCTGGTGGCGCTGTATGAAAGCTGGACCCTGCCGCTGGCGGTGATCGCGATCGTGCCGACCGGCCTGATGGGCGCGGCCGCGGCGATCTGGCTACGCGGCATGCCCAACGACGTCTACTTCAAGGTGGGCGTGGTGGTGATCATGGGGCTGGCGGCCAAGAACGCGATCCTGATCGTCGAATATGCCGAGCAGTTGCGGCGCAGCGGTGCGGGCACCATGGGCGCGGTGGAGGCCGCCACGCGCGCGGCGCGCCAGCGGCTGCGGCCGGTGGTGATGACCTCGCTGGCCTTTGTGCTGGGCGTGGTGCCGCTGGCGATCAGCACCGGCCCGGGCGCGGGTGCGCAGCAGGCGGTCGGCACCGGCGTGCTGGGCGGCATGCTAGGTGCGACGGTGCTGGGTACGCTGGCAGTGCCGCTGCTCTATGCAGCGATCGCGCGCAGGTTGCCGCGCGCGCAGCCGGAACCCGGACACGACGCGACCGCCACGCAGCCGCCTTCGGCATGAGGGGCATGCCTGCGCGCTGACGCGGTCACGAGCCGACGGAAGAGAAAAGCGCCTGCCTGGCGAAGAGAGAAGGAGGAGGAGGTCAGCCGGGCAGGCGGGAGAGAAAACTTGCGGCCACCGCAGTGGCCGCACGAGGTCTTTGGGAAGACCTACGAGGATCAGACGCGATAGCCGTACAGGGAACCGTCACCCGAGCGGGAATTGTCGAGCGCACGATCGGCAATATCACCGGTGAAGGTGTGCGTACCTTCGCTGAAGGTATCGAACTTGCCTTGCTTGGAGATCTCGCCACTGAAGCTATGCGAGCCTTCGGTGAAGCTGTCGAACTTGCCGTCGCGGCGCGAACCTTCCGAGTACGGGTCGAAGCGGCCGGTGCGGGCTCCGTCCGTGTACGTATCGAACTTGCCTTGCTTGGCGCCGTCCGTATATACATCGTACTTGCCGGCCTTCAGCGCATCGGCATACACATCAAATTTGCCAACCTTGCTGGCAGCGGGGGCAGCCAACGCCACAGCGGACGCGGCGACAGCCGCGAACACGAGCGCGCCGCCAAGGATACGTCTGGCGATCATTTGGGACTCCTTCAACTGATTTCGTCGTTCTTTCTTGTATGGACCGGGATGAGACTCCGGCCGCTCTGCAATCTATGTTGCGATGCGAGCACGGACTGAAGATTAGTCACAGTCCACGCAAGCAGAAATACCGCTGCGACGAATGGTGCGTTGCGAGTCGTGAAACGACTGGCTTGCCGATGAATGGTGTCGATGGATCGCCAGGCACACGCGGCGCAGGACGCGCCGGCGTGGCCCCGGCAGCACGCCTCAGGCGGCCGGGATGCGGCTCGGGATGCGGCTCAAAGCGTGTACTGGCCGCTGGCTTCCGGCTGGAACGCGATCCCGGCGACACTCACCTGCTGCTCGCGGCCGTCGGGCAGCCGGTAGCTGACGGTCTGGCCGGCGCGCGCGCCCAGCAGCGCCTGGCCCACTGGCGACAGCACCGACAGGCGGCCGGCATCAAAGTCGGCCGCGTCGGGGTACACCAGCGTCCAGTTGCGCGGGGCCTGCTCGCCCGGCAGGTTGCAGACCAGGCGCGTGTTCATGGTGACCACGTCGGTCGGGATCTCTTCGGGCGCGACGATGGTGGCGCGCGCCAGCAAGCTGTCGAGCATGTCCTCAAGTTGCGCCGAGGCGGCGCGGCTGGCGATGCGCTCCAGGCGGGTCACGTCGAGTTCGGTCAGGTACAGGGTGGCGGTATTCGTTTTGGTGGCCGTCATGGCGGGTCCTCCGGCAGTCAGGTGGTTGGCGCGGCCCGGCCAGCATGGCAGGCGGCGGCGGTCAGGTCTGGCAGGTATGGCGTTTGCGCGGCAGCGCGGACATCAACGAATCCGGCGCGGGCCTTGCGGCAGTGGCCGGAAAAACTGAAAACGCTGGCTCGGGCCCGGTTCGGCCCGGGCCCCGCTATGGAGACGAATCAGGCTGGGAACCGGGCGGAATCAGGCGGTGCGCTGATCCGGCGGGGAGAGACTGCGCGCGTGGCGCGCTGGGGCAGGATGTTGGCCGTGGCGATCGCGCACGCGTGCGCGCGGCCGGTCCGCATCAGGCGGACAGGCGCATCGGGCATCGGCGTCAGGCGATCAGTCATGGTCATGCAGAATGTTTGATAAGGGGCAGCGGATGGTTCTCTGAACAGGCGAGCCGCGTAAGTCGTTGCTCACTACATCGCTCACTGGCTGCGCTGCCGCCGGGGCCCGTGCACCGCAGTGGTGCGATCACGGGAACAGCCATCGTAGCACAGCGACGCGCCTGCGCGCCTCACCCGTTGGCAGCATGCCCAGCCTCGTGCGCGCCCGCATGGCATTCACAGGCCGCGCCGGCCGCGGCCTGCTGCAGGTTCTGCAGGATGCCGCACTCACTGGCGGGCTGGTGGTGGTGGCAGGTCTCGCGCAGCGCGCGCAACTGCCCCTCAAGCGCCTCCAGCGCCACCCGCTGCGCATGGATCTGCGCGATCTGGCGGTCCAGCAGCGTATTGATGTCGTCGCAGTCCTGCGACGGATTGCGCTCGAACTCACGCAGCCGCCGTACATCCGACAGGCCCATGCCGAGCGAGCGGCAGTGGCGCACGAAATTCAGCTGGACCAGGTGGCCGTCGTCATAGCGGCGATAGCCGTTGGCCTCGCGCCGCGGCGCGTCGAGCAGGCCTTCGCGTTCGTAATAGCGGATGGTCTCAACATCGCAGCCGCTGGTACGGGAGAGTTCGCCGATGCGCATGATCCATGGTCCTCGCTTTGTACCCTGTAACTACTACAGGGTTAGTGATAGTGTAGGCCAGTCCGGCAGGTCTTGCCAGGGTGCCAGATGCAGCACTTACTGAACGGGTGACGCCGGCGTGCGACGGGCCCTGCGGGCGGCGCCTGCGCCATGCCGCATCCTGTAGAATTCCTTCCACATCTACCGATAAACCGTCCCCCCTTCGTGCGCTCCCTCCGGCTACTCCTGCTGGTCATGATGCTGGCCTTCCTGCCCCTGCCGGGCTGGGCGGCAGCGTTCGCGCACGCCGTGGTGGCCACCGGCGACATGTCGGCCGCGCCAGCGGCCGGCATCGGCAACGACGACGCTGCCGGAACCGCCGCAACGGGCGAGCCGTCACCCGCTTCCGAAGCCGCCGAGCCGCAGTGGCAGCCCGGCGCCGACCTTGCCGAGCAACTGCTGCCGGCATCTCCCTTGCGCCTGGCCGCCTGGGGCGGCCGCGCCGGACCGCCGCGCTATGCCGGCGCCCCGCTGCCCGACCCCGATCTGCCGCGGCTGCCGCGTCCGCCGAGCGCCTGAGTCCCACCGGCGCGGCCTGGCCGTGCCCGCCTGTTCCTGCGTGCCGCGCCTGAGCGTGCGGCGCGCGTCTGCGGCCCGTCCGCATCCTCGCTGTACCGCCCTACACACCACTGCTCCACACACACATGAAACGCGTATTGCTTTTCCTGGCGACCAACCTCGCCGTCATGCTTGTCCTCAGCATCACCGCCAGCGTGCTGGGGGTGAACCGCTTCCTGACCGCCAACGGCCTGAACCTGGGCACGCTGCTGGCGTTCGCCGCCCTGATGGGCTTCGGTGGCGCCTTTATCTCGCTGCTGATGTCCAAGACCATCGCCAAGTGGTCGACCGGCGCGCAGGTCATCACCCATCCCAGCACCAGCACCGAGTTGTGGCTGGTGCAGACCGTCGAAAAACTGGCGCAGCGCGCCGGCCTGCCGATGCCGGAAGTCGCCATCTACGATGGCGAACCCAATGCCTTCGCCACCGGCGCGACCAGGAACAGTTCGCTGGTAGCGGTGTCCACCGGCCTGCTGCAATCGATGTCCCATGAAGAAGTGGAAGCGGTGCTGGCGCACGAGGTCGCACACGTGGCCAACGGCGACATGGTCACGCTGACGCTGATCCAGGGCGTGGTCAACACGTTTGTGATCTTCCTGGCGCGCGTGGTCGGCTACTTCGTCGATTCGATGCTGCGCAAGAACGATGAGGAATCGAGCGGCCCGGGCATCGGCTACATGGTCACGGTGGTCATCTGCGAAATCGTGTTCGGCATCCTGGCCAGCATCATCGTGGCCTGGTTCTCGCGCCGCCGCGAATTCCGTGCCGATGCGGGCGCGGCCGGCATGATGGGCACGCCCACGCCGATGGTGGCGGCGTTGCGCCGCCTGGGCGGCCTGGAGCCGGATGGCCTGCCGCAGAACATGCAGGCGATGGGCATTGCCGGCGGCAAGTCGTGGATGGCGCTGTTCTCCAGCCACCCGCCGATCGAGCAGCGCATTGCCGCGCTGCAATCGGCGCGCTGATACCAGACGCTATTCGAACACCCGGCCGCGCAGCGACTTGACCTGGCCGCGCTGGCTCTTGCTGTCCAGCCGGCGCCGGCGCGAGGCCAGCGTCGGCCGCGTGGGCCGGCGCACGCGCGGCGGCGTGGCCACGCTGCGCACCAGTTCGTGCAGCCGCCGCACCGCTTCGTCGCGGTTCTGGTCGAGGCTGCGGAACTGCTGCGCCTTGATCACCACCACGCCGTCGCGCGTGATGCGGTGGTCATGCAGCGCCAGCAGGCGCTCCTTGTGGTCGGGCGCGAGCGAGGAGGCATGCACGTCGTAGCGCAGGTGCACGGCATTGGACACCTTGTTGATGTTCTGGCCTCCCGCACCCTGCGCCCGAATCGCCGTGATCAGGTATTCGTGATGGGGGATGACTAGGTCGTCGGTCATGGCCGTATCATAGCAAGCGCCTCTGCGCCCGCTGCGCGGCGACGATCGCATGCCGGAGCCCGCGCCGGGAAGCGCCCCCCGGCTCCCGCCGGAACGAACTGACGGTGGCCGGCCGCAGGTCTTCGCCTACACTTGCTGCCTCATACCAACACTCGGCAAAGATATGCGAAAAGCGGGTCGCATCAAATCGTGGCATGCCGAGAAGGGTTTCGGCTTCATCAACGTCCATGCGGACACGAAAGATGTCTTCTTCCACATCACGGCATTGCAAACGCGCGCCGTGACGCCCAAGCCCGGCGACCGAGTCAGCTTCGTACTCTCCAGGGGGAAGGATGGCCGGATACAGGCGCTTGACGTCGCCATCGCCGGCGCGCCCAGGCAGGCCGAAGAGGCAAGCTGGCTGCCAGCGCTGGCCGGCCTCGCGGCCGTGGTGGTCATCACCGCCTGCGCCCTCGGTGGCTACCTGCCCCGGCAGGTCGGCATCGCCAGCCTCCTCGCCAGCATCATCGCGTTCCTTGCCTACGCGGAGGACAAGGCGCGCGCCCGCCGCGACGCATGGCGCATCCCTGAAGCCCATCTGCACCTGCTCGCACTCTGCGGCGGCTGGCCAGGCGCGCTGGCCGCCCAACATCTGCTTCGGCACAAGAACCGCAAGGCGGCGTTCCAGGCAATTTTCTGGGGAACCGTCGGGCTGAACATCGGCGCGATGGTGCTATGGAAGACCGCCCTGGCTGCATGACGGTATCGGGCTTCGGCCCGGCACGCGTGTCCGCACGACCGGCGTCACCGCACTACACATCGGGAAGAAATTTGGCGCGCCCGGCTGGGATCGAACCAGCAACCCCTGCCTTCGGAGGGCAGTACTCTATCCATTGAGCTACGGGCGCACAGGACGGTTTTGCAACCGGTTTGTGGGTACAGCGGTTGCGGCGGGCGAGTGCCGCCGCAGGAAAGTCGCATAGGATACCGCTTTTGCCCCGTGCCGTCCATGCGGGCCCGCCATGGGCTTCAGGGAACGTCTCGCAACCGCCGCTTTTTGGCACTGGCGGGGGGCCTTTGGCGCTATAATCGCCAGCTATTTGCGTCAAATCGTGCCCGCCACACCGCCGATGCAATGAGTCGACCGGGGTCAAGGCCGCGCGGCTTGTTGTCGGCGACAATCAGGCCCGGTCCGGGAGACAGTCCGCAGCGCGCAAATAACGACAGACCCAAGTCAGGCAAGGGCCGCAGCCAGCACGGGCGGTCCGGATGGGGCCGGACAGCGGTCAGCAAATGACCAGACCGGGCCAGAATAAGCAAGCCGAGCGTAAGCGGCCAGAAGGTTTCCTGCAAAACTGAGAGTTCTGTATGAGCGACGTCCACAACGAACACGACGAACACGAGTCTCCCATCAAAACCCCGAAGCAGCTGATCGCAGTCGTGATCGCGGCTTTCCTGGTGCCGATCATCGTGATCATTCTGCTGGTCAACTTTGTCGGACACGGCTCGACGGAAAGCGCCGGAGCTGCCACCACGGCGGAAGCCGTCAACGACCGCATCAAGCCGGTTGCCTCGCTCGAAATCAAGGATCCCAACGCGCCGCGCGTCTTCAAGACGGGCGAGCAGGTCTACAAGGAAATCTGCGCCGCGTGCCACGCTACCGGCGCCGCGGGTGCACCCAAGTACGCCAACGCCGGCGACTGGGCCGCGCGCATCGGCCAGGGCTTTGACGGCCTGATGAAGTCGGTGATGAACGGCAAGGGCGCGATGGCCGCGCGCGCCGGCACCACGCCGGACGACTACGCCGACTACGAACTGGCCCGTGCCGTGGTTTACATGGCCGATGCCGGCGGCGCCAAGTTCCCGGAGCCGGCTGCCCCGGCTGCCGCCGCGCCGGCGACCGCCGCAGCCCCTGAAGCAGCCGCCGCTCCGGCCGCCGCTGCCGCGCCTGCACCGGCAGCGCCCGCTGCTGCGGCCCCGGCAGCTGCTGCCGCCGCACCCGCTGCTGCGCCGGCCGCTTCGGCCGACGTGGGCAAGAAGGTCTACGAGCAGGTCTGCGCCGCCTGCCACGCCGCCGGCGTAGCCGGTGCGCCCAAGTTCGGCGACAAGGCCGCCTGGGCGCCGCGCCTGAAGGAAGGCATGGACGCGGTCCACAACTTTGCGCTCAAGGGCAAGGGCGTGATGCCGCCCAAGGGTGGCTACGCTGGCCCGGACGCGGACGTGATCGCCGCCTCGGACTATATGGCCAGCGCCGCCAAGTAAGTCCTTCCGCTGCAAACGAAAAGCCCGCGCAATGTGCGCGGGCTTTTTTTGTCCGTACCGCCTGCGCGGCCGCTACACCACGCGCGAGTACCGCGGCACGAAGCGCACCGGCTGCGCGCCATCGTTGGCGGCAGCGGCCCGGGCACCAGCGTCCGCGGGCCGCGCGGCATCCTCGCGCAGGTAACGGTCGAACACCATCGCCACGCGCCGCACCAGCAGCCGGCCCAGCGGCGTCACGGTGATGCGTTCCGGCGCGCATTGCACCAGCCCGTCCGCGCCCAGTGCGGCGAGGTCGGCCAGCTCAGGCGCAAAGGCCGTGCTGAAGCGGATGCCGTGGCGCGCTTCCAGCGCCGGGATATCAAGTACCCCGTTGCACATCAGGTCGCCGATGATCTCGCGCCGCAGGTGGTCGTCGGCGTTCATCGCCACGCCGCGCGCCAGCGGCAGGCGGCCGTGGTCGAGCGCGCCGTAGTACTCGTCCAGCGTGCGCGCATTCTGCACGTAGCGCCCCGCGATCGCGCCGATCGCGGAAATGCCGAGCCCGACCTGGTCGTAGCCGGCGTGCGTGGAGTAGCCCTGGAAGTTGCGCTGCAGCCGCCCTTCGCGCTGGGCCACGGCGAGGTCGTCGTCGGGCAGCGCGAAATGGTCCATGCCAATATAGACGTAGCCCTCGGCGGTCAGCCGCTCGATGGTGGAGACCAGGATGTCGAGCTTCTCGCCGGCGGGCGGCAAGGCATTTTCGTCGATGCGGCGTTGCGGCTTGAACACATGCGGCAGGTGCGCGTAGCTATAGACTGAGAGCCGGTCGGGGCGCAGCGCCAGCACCTGCTCGATGGTGCGGCCAAAGCGCGCCGCGGTCTGGTGCGGCAGGCCGTAGATCAGGTCCAGGCTGACCGAGCGGAAACCCAGCGTGCGCGCGGCATCCACCACGGCGCGGGTCTCTTCGAAGGGCTGGATGCGATGGATGGCCTGCTGGACCTCGGGATCGAAATCCTGCACGCCCAGGCTGACGCGGTTGAAGCCCAGTTCGGCCAGCAGCGCCATGCGGGCGTGGTCGACGCGGCGCGGATCGATCTCGATCGAATGCTCGCCCTCGGCCGCCAGCTCGAAATGCTCATGCAGCAGCGCCATCACGCGGCGCATCTCGTCAGGGTCGAGGAAGGTCGGCGTGCCCCCGCCCCAGTGCGACTGCAGCACCTGGCGGCGCGGCCCGAGCCGGCCTGCCACCAGCGCCATCTCGCGGCCCAGGTAGTTGACGTAGCGGGCGCTGCGGCCATGGTCGCGCGTGATGATCTTGTTGCAGCCGCAGTAGTAGCAGATGTTCTCGCAGAACGGGATATGCAGGTACAGCGACAGCGGCGCCGGCGCATCGGCCCGGCAGGCGGCCAGTGCGTCGTGGTACAGCGACAGGTCGGGGCCGCTGCGGAAGCGGTCGGCCGTCGGGTACGAGGTATAGCGCGGGCCGTTGCCGTCGATGCGGCCGGCCAGCGCGCGGAAGTCGGATAGCGCGCGGCGGTCGGGCGCAGGGGAGGTCATGGCAGACGGGGTCATGGGGGCGCGGGGGTATGGGTGTGTGACGGCCCATCGTAGGGCCGCACCGCCGCTGGCGCGTTGACCGCCGTCAAGCGCGGGCCTTGGACCTGCGGGCGGCGGGCGTCACATTGGTGTCATGTGTGGCGGATACGCTGCGCGCCACCGCCGGCCTGCGCGTCACCTGCCCCTGCAATGCCAACTCCCGACCAGACTCCGATGTTTCCGCCGTACCCACCGCTGCGCAGCCACCTGGCAGCACCGGCCCGGCAACGGCGCCGCCTGCTTGCCGCCGCCGGCGCGGCACTGGCCCTGCCCGCCTGGCCAGCGCTGTCGCAGACGCAGGCGCAGGCGCGCCGCACGGTCGTGGTCGGCCACCTGCTCGACCGCGGCGGCGCACAAGCCGACCTTGCGCGCGACTACCTGGCCGGGGCCAAGGTCATGTTTGACGCCGTCAACGCCAGCAACGGCCCGGTGCGCATCGCGCACGTCGTCCGCGATGCCGATCCCGACCCGCACCGCGCGCTGGCGCAGGCGGTGTCGCTGGCCGATACCGACCGCGCCGAGCTGCTGTTCGGCCCCGGCGACCGGCTGTTGCCGGCGCTGGCCGCATCGGCCGAGCTGGGCCGGCGCGGCGTCCAGATCGTGGCGCCGCTATCGGGCCTTGGGCTGACGGCCGACAACGTCTGGTTCACCCGCGCCGACTACCAGGCCGAACTGGACGCGGCGGTACGTCAGCTGCGCAGCTATGGCCTGACCAGCATCGCGCTGGCCCTGGCGCCGGACTTCGCTGCCCCCTCGCTGGCCCGGCTTGAGGCGCAGACCGGCGCGCGCGCGGTGCCGCTCGACGCCAATCCCGATGCCGCCGCCCGGCGCATCGCCGCCACCCGCCCGGGCGCGGTGATCGTGGCGGGCGATACCCTTGCCTACGCGGGGCTCGGCCGCGCGCTGGCGGTGCAGGGCTGGTACGGTTTCCTGGTCGGGCTGTCGTCGGTCAGCGCCACCGCCGCGCGCGAGATCCTGGGCGCTGGCTACAGCGGGGGCATGGTGCTGACCCAGGTCGCGCCCGGGCCGCAACAGGCCACGCTGCGGGTGGTGAAGGAACACGTGGCGCGCATGAAGCAATACCTGGATGAGCCGCCGTCGCCGGCCACGCTGGCCGGCTATATCGGCGCGGCGTGGCTGGCGCGCGCGCTGGCTGGCCTGCGCGGCAGCGGCGCGGCCGAGATGCGGCGGGCGCTGCAGGGGCGCGTGGACGTGGGCGATTTTTCGCTCGACTTCACGCACGGGCAGCGCGGCTCGCAGTACGTCACGCTGGCGGCGTCAGCCGCGCGGTAAGGACAGGCGCGCGCGCAGGCCGCCTTCAGGGCGGTTGCTCAGGGTCAGCTCGCCGCCATGGCGCGCGGCAATGTCGGCCGCGATCGACAACCCCATGCCGACCCCGCCGGTGGCGCGGCTGCGCGAGGATTCGACGCGGTAGAACGGCTCGAGCACGCGCGGCAGCTCGTCGGGCGGGATGCCGGGGCCGTTGTCGCAGATGTCGATCAGCACCCGCTGCGGGCTGTCGGTCAGCACGATGCTGGCCGCGCCGGCGTAGCGCCGCGCATTTTCCACCAGGTTCACCACCGCGCGCCGCAGCTCGGACGGGCACGCCAGCAGCGGCTGCGCCTGGCCGCCGAGCCCGACCTTGTGGCCGGTCTCGGCGGCATCGTCGACCACCGCCTGCAGCAGCGCCAGCACATCCACGCGCTGGCGCGGGCCGCCGGCTTCGTCGCGGTCGCGCAGGTAGTACAGCGTGGCATCGATCAGGCCGTTCATCTCGGCCAGGTCCTGGCGCAGCCGGTAGCGCACGTCACGGACATCCGCGCTGTCCATGCGCTCGATGCGCAGGCTCATGCGCGTAAGCGGCGTGCGCAGGTCGTGCGACACCGCCGCCAGGAAACGCGATTGCTGTGCCAGCTGCGTGCGGATGCGCTGCTGCATATGGTTCAGCGCCTGCGCCGCGGCACGCGCTTCGGCCGGGCCGGCGCGCTCGTCCAGCGGCGCGGCGTGCACGTCCTGCGCCAGCCGGCCGGCACCGCTGGCCAACTCCTGCACCGGGCGCGCCAGCAGGCGCGCGCCGGCCCACGAAGCGGCCACAATCGCCGCCACCTGGAACAGCAGGCCCAGGTGCGGCGGCCAGGGCCAGCGCGGCGGCGGCGGCCGGGGCGGCATGCGTTCGCCGGACACCCCGGCGGGCGCGCCTTCCGGCCGCGGCCCGCCGGGGCGGTCACGCAGCACGCGCTCGCTGCCCGGCCGCGGGAACAGGCTTTCGATCACGGTCATGCCGAGCAGGTGCATGGCCAGCATGATGGCAGCCATCACCACGAACAGCCGCACGAACATCGAATCATGGCGCGCCAGCCGGCCCATCGCGTTCATCCTTCCTGCGTGGCGGTAAAGACATAGCCCACGCCGCGCACGCTGCGGATCAGCGTGGGGTCGCGCGGATCGTCGCGCAGCTTCTGGCGCAGCCGTGACACCAGCAGGTCGATGCTGCGGTCGAACACATCGAGGCCGCGGCCGCGCGCCTGGTTGATCAGCAGTTCGCGGTCGAGCACGCGGTTGGGCTGTTCGACAAAGGCCAGCAGCAGGCGGAATTCGGCATTGGACAGCGGCACCACCACCTCGTCGCGGTCGACCAGCTGGCGCAGCGTGGTGTTCAGGCGCCAGTCGCCGAAGCGCACCTCATGCCCGGAGGGCGCCGCGCCCTGGCGCGCGTCGGCGCCGTGGCCACGGATACGGCGCAGCACGGTGTGGATGCGCGCCACCAGTTCGCGCATCTCGAAGGGCTTGGTCACGTAGTCGTCTGCGCCAACTTCCAGCCCGACCACGCGGTCGGCCAACTCAGCGCGCGCGGTCAGCATGATGACCGCGACTTCGGTGCGCGCGCGCAGTTCGCGACACAGCGCCAGGCCGTTTTCGCCGGGCAGCGACAGGTCAAGGATCACCAGGTGGTAGCGCGTGGCGGCCATCGCCTGCCGCATCTCGGCACCGCCCTCGACGCCATCGGCCTGCATGCCGAAGGTGGACAGGTAGTCGGCCAGCATGGCGCGGATCTGGGGATCGTCGTCGACGATCAGCAGGCGGATGGGAAGCGTGGGGGTGAATTCCATAAGCGAAGGGATCGGCATATACCGGCAGCAAGGGCCGGTGCCGGGGGCATGCGGTGCCCAACTTTACCAGCCCGCGATGCCCCCACTATGCCGGCTTTGTATCAGCCCTGATACGCAGTCTTGCCGGCCAGCCATGCTTTGTACGGGATTGCAGTACGGGCCTGACCAACTGCTCAAGCATTGGCATGCGGCCTTCCCTAGCATGGACCGGCATTGACCCGAGCCAACCGCGGGCATCGCGCGGCACGTTGCCACGACGGTGTCTGCCATCACAGGAGAACGCCATGCCATTTCCGCCGACCCGCCTGCGCACCGCCGCTTCCCTGCTGGCGCTGTGCACCGCGTGCCTGCTGGCCACGCCGGCCAGCGCGCTGCAATCCGGCCCGCCGCCGACAGGGGCGATGCCGCCACCGCCCTCCGCGCCGGCATCCGCCGAGTCGCTGGGACTCAGTGCCGCGCAGGCCAGGCTCTGGCAGGCCGCACGCAGCGACACGCGCGAAGCCGAGGCCCATGCACTGGAACTGCACGCGCGCCTGCTGCGCGAGACTGCCGACGAAACCCCCGACGCACCGCTGCGGCCGCGCGCGCAGGCCATGGACCGACTGCACGATGCGCTGGAGCAGGACCGCCGCGCGGTGCGCGAACGCTGGCTGGCGCTGGACGACAGCCTCGACCCGGCCCAGCGCCGGCGCCTGCGCGCCGCGCCCGAAGCCGCGCGCTGGATGGGCCTGCCGCCCGCGGGCGCGATGATGATGCCGCCGCCGGGCGGACCGCAGCGGTAGGTTCGCGGCCGCCGCAAAAAAACGCCCCCGCACGCTCGCGCGCCGGGGGCGAATAACAGGGAAGTTCCGAACGAGACGTCCGGCGCAGCAGGCAGACCGGGCGGGCCTGCCGCGGCGCCACCCGCGCACACGGCGCGAGCAGCACAGCCGCCATACTAGGGACGCCTGCGCCCGGCGTCTTGTCAGCCTGGTAGGCCTTTGTATCGGGACTGTAGCGCCCGTTCAGCCCGGGGCCGTCTTGCCGCCGGTTCCCAGCAGTGCCTTGAGCGCGCCGAGCCGGTCCTTGGGGCTCATCGCCGGGGTTTCATCGACCGGCGCAGGCGCTTCCTCCAGCTTCATCTCGCCGATAAAGCGCGAAGGCTGGCACGAGTAGGTCTCGCGCGCGCGCTTGCGCTTCTTGCACCAGCTGACATGTAGGCTGCGCTGCGCGCGGGTGATGCCGACATACATCAGCCGCCGCTCTTCCTCGATCTTTTCGTCGCTCATGTCCTCGTCTTCGCGGCAGTGCGGCAGGATGCCCTCTTCCACGCCGACCAGGAACACGTGCGGATATTCCAGCCCTTTGGACGCATGCAGCGTGGACAGCCGCACCGCGTCGGGGTCTTCCTCGCGGCCTTCCAGCATGCTCATCAGCGCCACGGTCTGGGTCAGTTCGAGCAGGTTCTTGCCTTCGCTGCCGAAGCCGTCGGCATTGTCGAAGCCGGTGGCTTCCTCGCCCTCGGCGCCTTCTGGCTTGGTGCCCTTGCGCTTGAGCCAGTCCAGGAATTCCAGCGTGTTAGTCCAGCGCGACTGCGCCTGCCGTTCGTCGAAGCTGTCGTACAGGTAGGCCTCGTAGTGGATGCCTTCCATCAGGTCGTCCAGCACCACGGTGGCCGGATCCTTGGCCGCGCGGTCGGCCAGCCGCACCATCGATTCGCAGAATATGCGCAACGGCTCTAGCTGGCGCGGCTGCAGCTTGCCTTCGATGCCGCCCATCATCGCGGCCTCGAACAGCGACACCTTGGCCTGGCCAGCAAAGGTGCCCAGCGCTTCCAGCGTGGTGTTGCCCACGCCGCGGCGCGGCGTGGTAATGGCGCGGATAAAGGCGGGATCGTCGTCGGGGTTGGCAATCAGGCGCAGGTAGGCGCAGATGTCCTTGATCTCGGCCTTGTCGAAGAAGCTCTGGCCGCCCGACAGTACATAGGGAATGCGCTCGCGCCGCAGGATCTGCTCGAACAGCCGCGCCTGGTGGTTGCCGCGATAGAGGATGGCGTAGTCGCGGAACTGCGCGCGGCGCTCGAACTTGTGCGCGGACAGGCGGAACACCACCGACTCGGCCTCGTGCTCCTCGTCGTTCATCGGGTGGATGGCGATGGGGTCGCCCATGCCGTGCTCGCTCCACAGCTTCTTGTCGAACAGCTTGGGGTTGTTGGCGATGACCGCGTTGGCCGCTTCCAGGATGCGCACGGTGGAGCGGTAGTTCTGCTCCAGCTTGATCACCTTCAGGTCCGGGAAATCGGTCTGCAGCCCGCGCAGGTTGTCCAGCGTGGCGCCGCGCCAGCCATAGATGGCCTGGTCGTCGTCGCCCACCGCGGTAAAGGCCGGCGCGCGCAGGTGCGAGCCGCCCGCCAGCAGTTTCAGCAACTGGTACTGGCAGGCGTTGGTGTCCTGGTATTCGTCGACCAGGAAGTAGCGCAGGCGGTTCTGCCACTTGAGTTGCACGGCTTCATTGCGCGCGAACAGCTCGGCAGGCAGGCGGATCAGGTCGTCGAAATCCACCGCCTGGTAGGCGTGCAGCGTGGCCACGTAGTTGCGGTAGACCAGCGCGGCCTGGTGCTCGTCGGCATTGGCGGCCTGCGCGATCGCTGCCTCCGGATCGACCATGCCGTTCTTCCACAGCGAGATCGTGCCCTGCACGCCGCGGATCAGCTTCTTGTCGGTGGTGCCCAGCTGCTCCTGGATCAGGCCGAAGCAATCATCCGAATCCATAATCGAAAACTGCGGCTTCAGGCCCACGTGCTCGGCCTCCATGCGCAGGATTTGCACCCCGAGCGAGTGGAAGGTACAGACCGTCAGCTGCTTGAGCGGGATGCGCTTGCCCTCGCGCGTGGTCTTGCCCTCCATCAGCTTGCCGATACGCTCCTGCATCTCCTTGGCGGCCTTGTTGGTAAAGGTGACGGCGGCGATATGGCGCGGCTCGAAACCCTTGTCCTCGATCAGATGCGCGATCTTCTGCGTGATCACCCGGGTCTTGCCGGAGCCCGCCCCGGCCAGCACCAGGCAAGGGCCGTCCAGGTAGCGGACGGCTTCAGATTGGGCGGGGTTCAGGCCATGGGTCATGCGAGGGATGCGGTTGGAGGCGGGGAAATCAGCAGGAACAGCGGAAGGCCAGGCGGGACACGCCGGCACCCCAAAAACGGGCTCGGCGGCAAAGCTGACGATGTTAACACGCTGGCCGCGGCAGGTCAGTCAGCGCAAACCGCGTTGACAGGGCCGGTTGTGTCACTGGCGTAACACTTCGTAAAGGCCGGAGCCAATCGCGCAACGCAACGCTCTAACTGATATGTCCCCCGGCCTGCGCGGCGGGGGTGACATGCTTGAATCATCACACCGGAGCCAATAATGAAAACCCTGCAGACTTTGACCAAGGTGACCCTGATCGGCGCGACCGTCGCGGCCTTTGCCGGTTGCGCGGACATGACCCCGAAGCAGCGTAATACCGCCATTGGCGCGGGCGCGGGTGCCGTGGGCGGCGCCATCCTCACCGAAGGCAGTGCGCTGGGTACGCTGGGTGGCGCGGCCGTGGGCGGCGTGATCGGTAACGTTGTCACCGACGACAAGAAGAAGTAAGCCAGACCCGCAGCGACAGGTACGGCAGGCTCCCTGGCCGGTTTGACAAAGGCCGGGGCCTCCCGTACATTGCGCGCATCCGACCGGGAGAGCGCGCATCGCCTGCGCCGCCGAAGGGGTATCACCCGAAAACTCTCAGGCACCACGGACCGATCGGATCGGCATGCAATATGCACACGATGCATGCCGCACTCTGGAGAGCGGCACCCGCCATTCGTGGCGAGCGTGCCCACCGAAGGGGCGCACGAGGATGGGGTCCGGCAGGATCCGCCTTGTAATCTCTCAGGTATCGAGGACAGAGGGGTCATCCGCCGCAGCGGATTGCTACGCCACATTCAGGCGCGGCGAGCGTTGCGGCGGATGGCCCTTTTTTGTTTTCGCCAACCGAGATTGCCCCCGAGGATTCCATGACGCTCCAGGCCACGCCCCTCAACGCCATCCACCGCGCCCTCGGCGCCCGCATGGTTGATTTCGGCGGCTGGGACATGCCGGTCAACTACGGCTCCCAGATCGAAGAACACAATGCCGTGCGCACCGACGCCGGCATGTTCGACGTGTCGCACATGTGCGTGGTCGACCTCACCGGCGCCAATACCCGCAGCTTCCTGCGCGGCCTGCTGGCCAACAATGTCGACAAGCTGCAGACCCCGGGCAAGGCGCTCTACTCCTGCATGCTGGATGAGAAAGGCGGCGTGATCGACGACCTGATCGTCTACTTCTTTGCCGAGGACCGCTTCCGCCTGGTCGTCAACGCCAGCACCGCGCTGGGCGACATCGAATGGATCCGCGCGCGCAATGCCGCCACCGGCAGCGATGTGACCATCACGCCGCGCCGTGAAGATGTTGCGCCTGCAGGCGTGCAGCCTCTGGCCATCGTCGCCGTGCAGGGGCCCAACGCCCGCACCACGGTGTGGAGCACCTTCCCCTCGACCCAGCCGTCGGACACGCTCAAGCCCTTCAACGCCGCCGTGGTCCAGGACCCGGCCATCGGCGAGATCATGGTGGCCCGCACCGGCTACACCGGCGAAGACGGCTTCGAGCTGGTGGTGCCGGCCGAAAACGTTGCCGCCGTCTGGGAAAAGCTGAACGCCGCCGGCGTGCGTCCGGCGGGCCTGGGCGCGCGCGACACCCTGCGCCTGGAAGCCGGCATGAACCTGTACGGCCAGGACATGGATATCAACACCTCGCCGCTGGATGCGGGCCTGGCCTGGACGGTGGACCTGCAGAGCGAGCGCGATTTCACCGGCAAGGCAGCACTGGGCGCGGCCGGTTCGCGCCAGCAATTCCTCGGGCTGATCCTGCGTGACAAAGGCGGCGTCCTGCGCGCCCACCAGAAAGTGATCACCCCGGCCGGTGACGGTGAAATCACCAGCGGCACCTTCAGCCCGTCGCTGTCGCAGTCCATCGCCTTTGCCCGCCTGCCGAAGGATGTCGCCGTGGGCGATACCGTGCAGGTGGAGATCCGCGACCGCAAACTCAACGCGACTGTGGTTAAACTGCCGTTTGTGCGTAATGGCAAGGCACTCGTGAGCTGAGGCTCATACCAACGGTCGCCCTCGCCTGCCGGCGCTTGCCGGGCAGGCATCACCCAACAAGAAACAGATCTGTATCCGGAGAACCTCCATGAATTTCCCCGCTGACCTCAAGTACACCGAGTCGCATGAGTGGGTACGCGTCGAAGCCGACGGCACGCTCACCATCGGCATCACCGACCACGCGCAGGACGCGCTGGGCGACATCGTCTTCCTGGAACTGCCCGAAGTGGGCAAGTCGGTCGGTGCCGGCGACGCGCTGGCAGTGGTCGAATCGGTAAAGGCCGCTTCTGACATCTACGCCCCAGTGGCCGGCGAAGTGATCGCCGTCAACGAGGCCGCCACGGCCGCGCCGGAAAGCGTCAATGCCGACGCCTTCGACGCGTGGCTGTTCAAGCTCAAGCCGGCCAACGGCGACGACGTCAACGGCCTGATGTCGGCCGACGCCTACAAGGCCAGCGTCGGCGCCTGACGCCGGCGGCGCCGGTCCAACGATGGACCGGCCACTGCAGACTGACGCGCGCCATCCCGGCTGACCACCGGCCGGCGCGCACCCCACGAGGTTCTTGCCAATGAACGCCCCGCTTCCCATGAACGCCGCCCAAGTAACCCGGCCCACGCTGGCCGAACTGGAGGCGCGCGACGCCTTCGCCGCCCGCCATATCGGCCCCGATACTCCCGAACAGCAGCACATGCTGAAGGTGCTCGGCTATGACAGCCGCGCCGCGCTGATCGACGCCGTCATCCCCGCCGCCATCCGCCGCCGCGACGGCATGCCGATGGGCGAGTTCACCGAGCCGCTGAGCGAGGAAGCCGCGCTGGCAAAGCTGCGCGGCCTGGCAGGCAGGAACAAGGTGCTGAAGAGCTTTATCGGCCAGGGCTACTACAACACCGTCACGCCCGGCGTCATCCTGCGCAATATCTTCGAGAACCCGGCCTGGTACACCGCCTACACGCCTTACCAGCCGGAAATCTCGCAGGGCCGCCTGGAAGCGATGCTGAACTTCCAGCAGATGGTCACCGACCTGACCGGCCTGGACATCGCCAATGCGTCGATGCTGGATGAAGGCACTGCCGCGGCCGAAGCCATGACGCTGCTGCAGCGCGTGAACAAGCACGACTCGAACACCTTCTACGTGGCCGACGACGTGCTGCCGCAGACGCTGGAAGTGGTACGCACGCGCGCGCTGCCGATGGGCATCGAGGTCAAGGTCGGCCCCGCCGCCGAGGCCGCCGCGGCCAACGCCTTCGGCGTGCTGCTGCAGTACCCGGGCGTGAACGGCGACGTCAACGACTACGGCGCCATCGCCGATGCCGTGCACGCCGCCGGCGGCCTGGTGGTGGCTGCCGCCGACCTGCTGGCGCTGACGCTGATCGCCGCACCCGGCGAATGGGGTGCCGACGTGGCCGTGGGCAACTCGCAGCGCTTCGGCGTGCCGCTGGGCTTCGGCGGCCCGCACGCCGGCTATATGGCGGTGAAGGACGCCTTCAAGCGCTCGATGCCGGGCCGCCTGGTGGGCGTGACCATCGATGCGCAGGGCAACAAGGCCTATCGCCTGGCCCTGCAGACGCGCGAGCAGCATATCCGCCGCGAGAAGGCCACCTCGAACATCTGTACCGCGCAGGTGCTGCTGGCCGTGATGGCCTCGATGTATGCCGTCTACCACGGCCCGCAGGGCCTGAAGCGCATCGCGCAGCGCGTGCACCGCCTGACCGCGACGCTGGCCGCCGGCCTGCAGGCGCTGGGCTTCGCGCGCACCAACGCCAGCTTCTTTGACACGCTGACGCTGGAAACCGGCTTCAACACCGATGCGATCCATGCCGCGGCCACCGCGCGCGGCATCAACCTGCGCCATATCAGCGCCACGCGCGTCGGCATCTCGCTGGACGAGACCGCCAGCCGCGCCGACGTGGTCGCGCTGTGGGAAGTGTTCACGCAAGGCAAGCCGCTGCCCGCCGAACTGGACTTCGACAAGCTCGAGGCCGTCGCGCAGGACGCCTTCCCGGCGGCACTGGCACGCGCCAGCGAATACCTGACCCACCCGGTCTTCAACACGCACCACGCCGAGCACGAGATGCTGCGCTACCTGCGCATGCTGGCCGACAAGGACCTGGCGCTGGACCGCACCATGATCCCGCTGGGCTCGTGCACGATGAAGCTGAACGCCACCAGCGAGATGATCCCGGTGACGTGGCCCGAGTTCAGCCAGATCCACCCGTTCGCGCCTCTGGACCAGACCGTGGGCTACCGCGAGATGATCGACCAGCTCGAGGCCATGCTGTGTGCCGCCACCGGCTACGCCGCGGTCAGCCTGCAGCCCAACGCCGGCTCGCAGGGCGAGTACGCGGGCCTGCTGATCATCCACGCCTACCACGCCAGCCGCGGCGAGAGCCATCGCGACATCTGCCTGATCCCGTCGTCGGCGCACGGCACCAACCCGGCGTCGGCGCAGATGGCCGGCATGAAGGTGGTGGTGGTGGCCTGCGATGAGGACGGCAACGTCGACCTGCAGGACCTGGCGAAGAAGGCCGAGCAGCACAGCAAGAACCTGGCGGCTATCATGATCACCTACCCGTCGACGCACGGCGTGTTCGAGCAGGGCGTGCAGCAGATCTGCGAGATCGTGCACCAGCACGGCGGCCAGGTTTATGTCGACGGCGCCAACATGAACGCGATGGTCGGCACCGCCGCGCCGGGCCAGTTCGGCGGCGACGTCTCCCACCTGAACCTGCACAAGACTTTTTGCATCCCGCACGGCGGCGGCGGCCCGGGCGTGGGCCCGGTCGCGGTCGGTGCGCACCTGGCGGACTTCCTGCCCAACCAGGACAGCGTCGGCTACCGCCGTGACGACCGCGGCATCGGCGGCGTGTCGGCGGCGCCGTTCGGCTCGGCCAGCATCCTGCCGATCTCGTGGATGTATATCGCAATGATGGGTTCGGCCGGCCTCACCGCCGCCACCGAGAACGCAATCCTGGCGGCCAACTACGTGGCCAAGCGCCTGGCGCCGTACTACCCGGTGCTGTACACCGGCCAGCACGACCTGGTCGCGCACGAGTGCATCCTGGACCTGCGCCCGCTGCAGAAGGACACCGGCATCAGCAATGAAGACGTGGCCAAGCGCCTTATGGACTACGGCTTCCACGCCCCGACCATGAGCTTCCCGGTGCCGGGCACGCTGATGATCGAGCCGACCGAGAGCGAGGCACTGCACGAGCTGGACCGCTTTATCGACGCGATGATCGCGATCCGCCAGGAAATCGGCCGCGTTGCCGACGGCACCTTCGACCGCGACGACAACCCGCTCAAGCACGCGCCGCACACCGCCGCGGTCGTGACCGCCGACGAGTGGACCCACAAGTACACGCGCGAGGAAGCCGCGTACCCGGTGGCATCGCTGCGCACGCAGAAGTACTGGCCCCCGGTCGGCCGTGCCGACAACGTGTACGGCGACCGCAACCTGTTCTGCGCCTGCGTGCCGGTCAGCGACTACGTGGTCGACTGAGCTTCGGACGGGCCGCCCGCGGCACTGGGCGCCCGCCAAAGCGCTATGCTCGATATGAAGGGCGCCGCGCCGTGCGGCGCCCGTTCTGAGCGAAGGCTGCAAAACGACAAGAGCCCTGCGCGGGCCATCGACATTCTGGAGACTTCCCGTGGCAGTCAGCGTTTTCGATCTGTTCAAGGTGGGTATCGGCCCGTCGAGCTCGCATACCGTGGGCCCGATGCGCGCGGCCCTGATGTTTGCGCAGGGGCTTGAGCGCGATGGCCTGCTGCCGCAGGTGGCCAGCGTGCGCGTGGAGTTGTACGGTTCGCTTGGCGCCACCGGCAAGGGCCACGGCACCGACAAGGGCGTGATCCTCGGCCTGATGGGCGAGGCGCCCGACACCATCGACCCCGATACGATCGACACGCGCCTGGCCGCGCTGCGCGCGAGCCGCGAGCTGTCCTTGCTGGGCAAGCATATCGTGCCCTTCGTCGAGAAGGAGCACATCGCCTTCTACCGGCGCGAGGCCATGGCCGAGCATCCCAACGGCATGAAGTTCCATGCCTTCGACGCCAGCGGTGCATCGCTGCGCGAGGCGCGCTACCTGTCGGTCGGCGGCGGCTTCGTCGTGACCGCGGGCGCACCCAATACACAGGTGCTCAATGCCGCGCAGCAGCTGCCGCACCCGTTCCGCAGCGGCAAGGACATGCTCGAGATGGCCAGCGCCAGCGGCAAGAGCATCGCGCGGCTGATGATGGAGAACGAGCTGACCTGGCGCAGCGAGGCGGAAGTCACCAGCGGCCTGCTGCATATCTGGGACGTGATGCAGGCGTGCGTCGCGCGCGGCTGCCGCACCGACGGCGAGCTGCCGGGGCCGTTCAGGGTCAAGCGCCGTGCGCCCGAGCTGTTCCGCAGCCTGACCGAGCGCGCCGAGCGCACGCTGTCGGACCCGCTCTCGGTGATGGACTGGGTCAACCTGTACGCCATTGCCGTCAATGAAGAGAACGCCGCCGGCGGGCGCGTGGTCACGGCACCTACCAACGGCGCGGCCGGCATCATCCCCGCGGTGCTGCACTACTACGACCGCTTCGTGCCGGGCGCCAACAAGCAAGGCGTGGTCGACTTCCTGCTGACCGCGGGTGCGATCGGGCTGCTGTACAAGCTCAATGCGTCGATCTCCGGCGCCGAGGTCGGCTGCCAGGGCGAAGTCGGCGTGGCCTGCTCGATGGCCGCCGGCGCGCTGGCGGCGGTACAGGGCGGCAGCCCGGCGCAGGTCGAGAACGCTGCCGAGATCGGCATGGAGCACAATCTCGGCCTTACCTGCGACCCCGTTGGCGGACTGGTGCAGATCCCATGCATCGAGCGCAACGCGATGGCCTCGGTCAAGGCGGTCAATGCGGCACGCATGGCGCTGCGCGGCGACGGCACCCACTATGTCTCGCTCGATTCGGTCATCAAGACCATGCGCGAGACCGGGGCCGACATGAAGACGAAGTACAAGGAGACGGCGCGGGGTGGGTTGGCGGTGAATATCGTGGAGTGCTGACAACCCCTGCTGCTAGTGCCCAACGGCATGGCGCGGCGTATCATGGCGGCGTTCCCCGATGGCAAAAGAAGAGGACCGCCATGCAGACCTTCCACCAGTTGTTCGACGAAACCTCGTCCACCTTCACCTACCTGCTGATCGATGCCGCCACGGGGGACGCGCTGCTGATCGACCCGGTCGACCACCAGCTCGAACGCGACATGGCGCTGCTGCAAGACACCGGCGCGCACCTCGCGTGGGTCGTCGAGACCCACGCCCATGCCGACCACATCACCTCGGCAGGCCACCTTGCGCTGCAGACCGGCGCGCACACGGCGGCGCCGTCCGGCTGCGATATCAAGCCCGCCCAGAAGCAGCTGATCGACGGCGACACTGTCGCCTTCGGCAAGCAGGTGCTGCGCGCCATCCATACGCCGGGGCATACCGCCGGCAGCATGAGCTACCTGTGGGAAGAGCCTACGCCCGACGGCATCGTACGCCGCGTCTTCACCGGTGATGCCCTGCTGATCGACGGCTGCGGCCGCACCGACTTCCAGTCGGGCGACGCCGGCACGCTCTACGACAGCCTGACCAGAAAGCTGTTTGCGCTGCCCGACGACACGCAGGTCTACCCGGCCCACGACTACAAGGGCCGCACCTCGTCCACCATCGGCCAGGAGCGCGCCCACAACAGCCGCGTCGCCGGCCGCACGCGCGAAGAGTTCATCGAGATGATGCGCAACCTGAACCTGCCGCGCCCGAAACTGATCGATGTCGCCGTGCCGGCCAACCAGCGCCTGGGCCTGCGCGACGGCGAAAGCGTACCGCACGGCGCCTGAGGTTTTCCTAACGCTAGGAGTCTTTGCATGTCCACATACACCGCAGAGGTCCTGTGGCAACGCGACGGGCAGGATTTCGCCGGCAACCGCTACAGCCGCAGGCATGTGCTGCGCTTTGACGGCGGCGCGGAAGTCCCGGGATCGTCGTCGCCCCATGTGGTGCCATTGCCGATGTCGGATGCGAGCGCGGTCGATCCCGAGGAGATGTTGATCGCCTCGCTGTCCAGCTGCCACATGCTGTGGTTCCTGTCGCTGGCGGCGAAGCAGCGCTTCGTCGTCGACCGCTACCTCGATGCGGCCACTGGTGTGATGGCAAGGAACGCCGACGGGCAGATGGCGATGACCGTGGTAACGCTGCGCCCGCAGGTGACGTTTGGCGGCGAGCGCGAGCCCACGCGTGAAGAGCTCGATGCCCTGCACCACGCCGCGCATGACGCCTGCTTTATCGCCAACTCGGTCAGGACCGAGGTGCGCTGCGAACCGGTGTTCGCCGGCGCCTGAGCGCGTTGCCATGCCTGCCATCGTCCCGGCACCGGCGCCAGCGCGGCTGGTGTCGCCGCGGACTGGATCGGTCCGCCGCGGGGTGCTGCGCTGGCTCGGCGCGGGGCTAGTCCTGCTTGCCGGAATCAGCATGCTGCAGGATCACTTCCTCTACTTCCCGGACAAGGCGTCGGTCGATGACATGGTCTCGCCCGGGCTGCGCGCCTGGCCGGGGCCGCAGGACTTTCGCGGACTGGTCGCGGAGCCGGCCGGCCCGGCGCGCGCCACCGCCATGGTCTTTCATGGCAATGCCGGGCACGCCGGGCATCGCGACTACTACGCCAGCGCGCTGACGAAGCTGGGCCTTCGCGTGATCCTGGCCGAGTACCCGGCCTACGGCCCTCGCACCGGCACGCTGGGTGAGCGCAGCTTCGTGGCAGACGCGGAACAATCCATCGCGCTGGCCCGGCGCCAGTTCGGCGGCCCGCTGCTGCTGATCGGCGAGTCGCTGGGCGCGGGCGTGGCCGCAGCGGCCGCGGCGCGCCAGCGCGAGAGCGTCGCCGGCGTGCTGCTGATCACGCCGTGGGACAAGCTTGCGCATATAGCCTCGCATCACTATCCCTGGCTACCGGCCGGCTGGGTGCTGCGCGACCGCTATGACAGCGCGGCCAGCCTGGAAGGCTTCGGCCGCCCGGTGATGGTCGCGGTCGCGGAACGCGACACCATCGTACCGGCACGCTTCGGCCAGGCGCTCTATGCGTCGCTGGGCGAACCCCGGCGGCTGGCGGTGATCGGCGGCGCCGGGCATAACGACTGGACCGGGCATGTCGACACGGCCTGGTGGCAGGAAGCGGTCGCATTCCTGCTGTCCCCGCCACCCACCACAAACAAATAACATCAGGCCGTCAAAACGCTGATTTGACATACCCCTGCGGGCCGCAAATACTGGCCTTCACAGAACGGCTCGCCACTTGCGCACCGGTCGGTGCATCCAGCGCCGCGTAGCCGACACCCGTGGGGGAAGATCATCATGAAGCAATGCCCGCATCGCAAGCTGTACCGTGGCCTCGGCGTACTGGCGGCGGCCATCGCGCTGACCCCGACGCTGATCCCGGCCCAGGCCATGGCGCAGAACAAGCCTATGGCCTATCCGGCCAAGGGCCAGAGCCAGCAACAGCAGGCCAGCGACGACGGCGCCTGCTACAGCTGGGCCAAGCAGCAGACCGGCGTGGATCCGGCACAGGCCGCCAACGCCCCACCGCCGGCCCAGGCACAGAGCGGCCAGCGGGTACGGGGTGCCGCGGGCGGCGCCGCGGCGGGTGCTGTGGTGGGCGCGATGGCAGGCGATGCCGGCAAGGGTGCGGCGGTCGGCGCTGCAGCGGGTACGGTGGGGGGCGGCGTGGCGCACCGGCAGTCGCGCCGCCAGGCGAACGCGGCCAACCAGCAGGCGGCGGCCAATACCAGCCAGGCGATGGGCTCGTACTACCAGGCTTGGGGCGCCTGCATGCAGGGGCGCGGCTACAGCGTCAAATAAGACAGGGGCAGCCCGGCGCAGGCTCAGGCAGCCCACCGGTCACACGCCTTGCGCACCGTTTCACGCTGGCTGCGCGCATCGGCATCGACCTGGCGCAGCCACTCGGCATCGCCGTCGCGGCGCTCGGCCAGCGCGCGGATATTGGCGAGCGCCTCCAGCGAGCCGAGTGCCTCGGCGTGCGGCACCAGCGCGTCGCAGATCGACAGGATATGGTCGGCGATCGGCATGCGCGTCAGTTCGTTGGGATGCACGTACTCCCCCTCCAGCCCGAAACGGCAGGCCTGGAAGCGGTTGAAGGTGTACACCAGGTAATCGTCTTCCTGCGGCATGAAGGGACGCGACAGCAGCAGGTAGCGCGCCAGCATCTGGATATAGGCGGCGATATCGCAGGCGCGCTGCACCGTCAGCGGCGTGTCCATCACGCGGACCTCGATGGTGCCGAACTCCGGCTTGGGCCGGATATCCCAGTAGAAGTCCTTCATGCTCTCGATCACGCCGGTATTGCGCATCTTCTCGAAATACGCGGTGAAGGCGTCCCATGTCAGCAGGAACGGCGCACGCCCGCTCATCGGGAAGGCCGCGACTGAATTCAGCCGCGCCGAGGCAAAGCCGGTATCCACGCCCTGCACATAGGGCGAGGATGCCGCCAGCGCCACAAAGTGCGGCACATAGCGGCCGATGGCGTGCAGCAGGAACAGCGATTCGTCGGCGCTGGGGCAGCCGATATGCACATGCTGGCCGAACACGGTGAACTGCTTGGCCAGGTAGCCGTACAGCTCGGAGATGTACTGGTAGCGCGGCGAATCCGAGATGGTACGGTCGGCCCACTGCTGGAACGGGTGGGTGCCGCCGCCGGCAATGCCCAGGTTCAGCGAGCGCGAGGCCGCCACCATCAGGTCGCGCATCACGGTCAGTTCTTCCAGCGCCTGCTGGTAGCTGTGGCAGATCCCCGTGCTGATCTCGATCATGGACGGGCTGATCTCCGGCTTGATGTCGCCGGCATGCTCGGCGCCCTTGAGCGCGCGCAGCAGGTCGGGCGCGAATGGCGCCAGGTCATAGTCATGCCGGTTGACGAGCTGCAGTTCCAGCTCCACGCCGAAAGTCAGCGCTTCTGAGTGCTTGAACGGTTCGAGCGACATCAGCGCCCTCCTCCATTGGCCCGGATGTCGACGCGGACTTCGCCTGCGTAGCGCAGCGCCCAGGCCGCGATCACCGGACCGAAAAGTTGTTCGATGGCCAGCGCGCACAGGATGATGGCCGCCAGTGGCTGGCCGGTACCGGGGTAGAGGCGCGCCACGTCATGCATCAGCAGGAATGCCAGGCCCGACATCGGCGCCAGCGCCAGCCCCAGGGCCATGCACTGGCGCAGGCTCAGGCCCGAGAACGAGCCCAGCGACACCACTCCCGCCAGCTTGGCCACATGGCGCAGCACCACCAGCGCGATAGCGTAGACGCCGCCCACGGCCCAGTCCTGTGCCGTCAGCGGCAAGCCCAGCGACACCACCATGACGATGATCAGCAGGCTGCCCGCGCTGCCGAAATGCGGCGGCCATACATGCGGCTGGTTGTCCTGGTGCTTGAACACGACACCGGCCAGCATCAGCGTCAGCGGCATCGACAATTTTAGTACCCGGGTCAGCGCCAGCGTGAACAGAACCAGGCCCACCAGCACCAGGAAGCTGTAGTGATCGTCGGCCGACATGCGGTCATAGATGGCATGGCCCAGCTTGCCCACCACCCATGCCAGCAGGCACGAGCCCACCAGCAGGTACAGCGGATGCAGCAGCGCCGCGCCCAGGTTGCCGTATTCCGAATGCAGCCAGCCGGTGGCGACCTGCACGATGGCGGCGGCGTAGATGCTGTTGAGCGCAGCCATCGCCATCAGGCGCTCAGTGACCTGGCCGTCGGCGCGCAACTCATTCTTGAGCTGCAGCACGATGGTGGGCGAGGTGCTGACCGCGATGCCGCCGGCCAGGATCGCCACACCGGGCGAGGCGCCAATCCATTGCAGCACCGCCGCCACCAGGCCCCAGGTCAGCAGGCTTTCAAAGGCACTGGTCAGCAGCAGCCAGCGGTTGGCGCGCAGCCAGGTCAGCGAGAGGCGATGCCCGAGTTCGAACAAGGCCAGCGCCAGCGCCATATCGATCAGGATACGGGTCTGGTTGATCATGTTCTCGTCGACGATGCTGCGCCCCAGCATGCCGGCGCAAAGCCCCGCCGCGGCATACCCGACGATGCGCGGGCAGCGCAGCCAGCGCCGGCTCAGCTCACCGGCCAGGCCGGCGCCGACCAGCGCCAGCCCGACCCAGAACAGGCCGCCGGGCGCGAGCGGGAGGCTTGGAAAAAGTTGGCTCAGTCCATTCATGGCGACATGGTAATGTAAGCACTTCACAATCCATGTCAGTGATTGTCCGACACCGCACAAAACACGCGCACAACTTCTGTCATCTGCATGTAAAAAACGCCATCTACAGATGGCGTTTTTTACATCCCTTACATAGTCAGACCGTTCGCGGGTCCGGAGCGTCGTTTCAGACGCCCCAGACTTTCCACATCGGCCGGGTTGCCTTCAGCGCGGCTTCCACCTGTGCGTATAAAGTGCGCGTCGAGCCCTGCGCGGCACTGCGGGCACGGGCCTTCTCGAAATACCCCAGCGCGGTTTCACGCTGGTCCAGGCCAAGCGCCGACTGCACGGCACGCAGGTACACCTCGGCATCCCAGTCGTCACGCACGGCGAAGGCGGCGACAAAGTCGGCCAGCGCGGCATCGTGGCGCCGCGCTGCGTTGTGGACCAGTCCGCGCTGCACGCGCGGGCCGGCCTGGTCCAGCGGATCGCCCTCGGTCAGCGCCACGGCCTGCTCGAACAGCGGCAGCGCGCGCTCGGGCTCGCCCACGTCGCGCCAGACCTGGCCGAAGCGGTTGTACAGCCAGGCGTCCTCCACCAGCAGCGCGCGGCGCTGCTGGGCCTCGATCTCGGCCAGGGCATCGGTGCGGTCGTGCTCGTCCATGCCGGCCACCTGCGCCTGCAGCAGCGCGGCAAAGTGCGCGCGCGCATGCGCCATCGGGTGCGCGGCCTCGCTGCGGGCTTCCACCGGCAGCGCATCCAGTCGGGCATCCATATGCATCATCGCGGCGCGCGCGGCCTCGGTCGGCTCGGCGCCGCCCATGGCTTTCCAGGCCGCGATCATGCGGCTGAAGGCCCAGGTCACGTCGGCCGGATTGCGCTCCAGCGGGTAGCGGTTGAGCACCTCGCCGGCCAGCTCGGCCACCTTCTGGTGCTGGCCCGCGTCGGCGTGGCAGTCGAGCAGGTCGATCCAGTGGTCGATGAACTCGCTGGCGGCCATGCCCTGCTGGTGCAGCGCGATGCGCTCGTCCACGTGCGCGGCGTCGGCCGGCAGGCTGCGCGACAACAGCCGGCACAGCAGCGAATAGACATGCGGGTCGGCATTGCCGCCGTGCCCCGCGGCATCGCCCTGGCCGGTGGCGAAGTACTGGTCGAAGCGCGCCACGCCGGCACGGCCGGCCTGCACCAGCACCGGCCGCAGCGCGGCCTCGGCGGCCGGCACCTCGTCGATGAACTCGCCCAGCGCCATGGCGGCGCGGTAGTAGCCAGCACCGTCGTCGGACTGGTCAGTCAGCGTGAAGCGCAGCCACGGCTCGCGATCGGCCGGCTGGGTGCTGTCGGCGCGCTGCGCCAGTTGGTGGCGCCAGGCCAGTTCGCGTACCTGGCTCTGCGGGTCGGGTACCTGGCGCAGGTAGACCGCCAGGTCGTCCAGTGCCCCCTGGACGTCGCCCACGCCGTGGCGCAGCGGTGCACGCAGGCGGCGCGCCTCGGGGTGGTCAGGGTGCTCGGCCAGCACACGGGCGGCCTGGTCGGCGGCCACGGTGTCACCGGCGGCGGGATCGAGCTCCAGCAGATGCGGGTTGTCCAGCGCCACGCGGCCCAGGCAGACGCGCATCAGCGGCTCCACCGGCACGCCGGCGGCCTCGGCCCGGGCGATGTAGTCCGTCACCAGCGGTGCGATGTCGTCGGCGCCCAGGTCGGGATTGCGGACCATCAGGTCATGCCAGTAACGCGCCGCGGCGGCCATGTCGCCCATGCGCAGGGCAGCCAGGCCGGCGTGGAAATGCGCGGCCCATTCGCCCGTCAGCAGGCCGCTGCGTTGCGCGGCCTCATGCAGCCACGGGAGCGCCTCGGCATCGCGGCCCAGGCTCATCAGCATGGCGCCGTAGCGGTGCGCGATCACCCCGCGCGAGGCCCAGCGGTGCGGCGGCTGCAGCGGCTGCGTGTCCAGCCGCGCCAGCGCCTCGTCCAGCACCGCCAGCGCGGCGTTGGCGTCACCGTTGTCAAAGTGCAGCCGCGCCCGCAGCGTGACGAAATCAACCACCTCGGGGCGGGCCTGCGACAGCTGGTCGGCAATCTGCAGGGCTTCGGTGAAGCGCCCCTGGTTGGCTAGCCCGATGGCGTGGTCGTAGCTGGCTTCCTGCTCGGACACGTACTGCTCCTATGGATTGAAAAAATGTGCGAGTGCGGGATTATGCGCCAACGGGGGAGATACGGAATTGTTTGGGGGCTTGGCGCCGTGGCGCCATCCCCCCCAAAAGGAAAAACGCCACCCAAAAGGCGGCGTCCCCCATAACCAGCAACAACAGCCAGCAGCTTACTTCCCGCCAACCGTCTCCAGCACCGTCCACTTGCCACCCACCACCTTATAGACAGTGATACCACCATCCTTCAGGTCGCCACGCGCGTCATACGCCAGCATCTTGGTGGTCACGCCCTGCATATTGGTAGCGGCCAGCACCGGCAGGTAACGCACCGGATCGGTCGACCCGGCCTTGACCATGGCGGACATCATCGCGGTGGCGCCGTCATAGGCGTACGGCGAGTAGGTCTGCACCTTCGAGCCGAAGCGCTTCTCGTACTTCTTCTCATACGTGGAGCCGCCAGGCATCTGGTCCAGCGGCAGGCCGGCCAGCGACACCACGGTGCCTTCTGCAGCCGGGCCGGCGAGCTTCAGGAAGTTGTCGGTCTTGGACATTTCGCCCGACACCAGCGGGGCCTTCATGCCCAGTTCCTTGACCTGCTTGGCCATCGGCGCGGACTGGGTCTCGGCGCCACCGTAGAAGATGATGTCCGGGTTGCTGCGCTTGATGTTGGTCAGCACGGCCTTGAAGTCCACCGCCTTGTCGTTGGTGAACTCGCGGCGCACGATCTTGCCGCCGGCGGCCTTGGCGGCCTTCTCGAACTCGTCGGCCAAGCCCTGGCCGTAGGCGGTGCGGTCATCGACGATAGCGATGTTCTTCGCGCCCAGCTTCTTCACCACGAAGGCGCCGATCACCGAACCCTGCTGGGTGTCGGAGGTCATCATGCGGAAGGTGGTCTTGAAGCCCTGCTTGGTGTATTCCGGCGCGGTCGCCATGGCGATCTGCGGGATGCCGGCGCGGTTATAGACCATCGACGCCGGGATGGTGGTGCCCGAGTTGAAGTGGCCGAGCATGCCCTGGATGCCGTTATCCACCAGCTTCTGCGCCACCACCGAACCGGTCTTCGGGTCGGCCTGGTCGTCTTCGGAGACCAGCACGAACTTGACTTCCTTGCCGCCGATCTTGGGCTTGGTGGCGTTCATGTCCTCGATCGCGAGGACGATGCCGTTCTGCATGTCCTTGCCGTACTGCGCCTGGCCGCCAGTCATCGGGCCGGCAAAGCCCAGCTTGATTTCCTGGGCCTGCGCGAACGCGGCCGAGGCGGCGGTCAGGCCAGCCAGGGTCAGGGCAACGGTCATTGCCGTCTTGTGGAATGTCGAGTTCATCAGATCTCCTTGGGTCCCAAATGGTGCCGATGTGGTGCCGTTGCCGGCAGTTATATTGGCGCGGCCTGGCAGTGCCGCGCCTTGCTTCCTGTGCGCAACGGGGCGGGATCGCCGCCACCGCTGCGCGCTTCGACATGACGACGTCCGAGGGTTGCCTCAGCCGATCGTCATCAAACTGGCATTGCCGCCCGCGGCCGCGGTGTTGACCGAGAGCGAGCGCTCGATCAGCAAACGGTCGAGCGCGATATTCGGTTCACCTTGCGCCAGGCCCTGCACGCCGATGATCGGACCGGGGCGCACTGCCACCTGTTCGCACACCGTGCGCAGCTGGTCGGAGTCGCCGTGGTGCAGCACCGCATCGATAGCGATGTCCGCCGCGGTCCAGTCGGCCACCATGCGGACGCGCGATTGTACGCCCTTAGGCAGGCGCGCAAACAGCCCCCGGCTGACAGGGTTTTCCGGCCATACGACGTCGGCGCCGACGGTCAGCACGGCGCCCAGCTGCAGGGCCAGGTCGGCCTCTTGCGTGGCCAGGCACAGCACGCGCTCGCGCGGCAGCAGGGTGTAGGTGTTGCGCTCGCCGGTGGGGCCGGGCAGCGTCACGGTCAGGCCCGAGGGCGATGCCGCGGCCAGGCGCTCGCAGGCGGCGGCTACCACCGGCAGCTCGGCCGCGGCCCAGGCCTGGAAGGCCGCTGCGGCCTCGTCGCGCAGCGTGGCCGCCTCGCCGCCGCCTGCTTCCGACGCGCGCACGCTGCGTACCACCGCATCCTGCGGGCAGACCGACAGCAGGCGGTGCAGGTACAGCGGGCCGCCCGCCTTGGGGCCGGTGCCCGACAGGCCTTCGCCGCCAAAGGGCTGCACGCCCACCACGGCACCGACGATATTGCGGTTGACATACAGGTTGCCCACATGGGCACGGCTGACGATGTGCGAGATGGTCTCGTCGATGCGGGTATGGATGCCCAGCGTCAGGCCGTAGCCGGTGGCATTGATCTGGCTGACCATGGTGTCCAGCGCCGCGCGCGGGAAGCGCACCACGTGCAGCACCGGGCCGAACACCTCGCGCTTGAGTTCCTCGATGCTGTCCAGTTCAATCAGCGTCGGCGGCACGAAGGTGCCGTTGCGGCAGCTGGCGCCCTGCGCGGCGTTGGGGTCGGCCTGGTGGACACGGCGGCCCTTGGCGCGCATGGCGTCGACATGGCGCACGATATTGCCGCGCGCTTCTTCGTCGATCACCGGGCCGACGTCGGTCGACAGCCGGTCCGGGTTGGCCATGTTCAGTTCCTGCATGGCGCCCTTGAGCATTTCCAGCACGCGGTCGGCCACGTCTTCCTGCAGGCACAGCACGCGCAGTGCCGAGCAGCGCTGGCCGGCCGAATCGAAAGCGGAGCTGAGGACATCGCCCACCACCTGTTCAGCCAGCGCCGACGAGTCGACGATCATCGCGTTCTGCCCGCCGGTCTCCGCGATCAGCGGGATCGGGCGGCCGGCGGCGTCCAGGCGGCCGGCGACGTTGCGTTGCAGGATGCGCGCGACTTCGGTCGAGCCGGTGAACATCACACCCTTGACGCGGGCATCGCCCACCAGCGCGGCGCCCACGGTCTCGCCGCGGCCCGGCAGCAGCTGCACCGCGCCGGCCGGCACGCCGGCTTCGCGCAGCAGGCGCACCGCGGCGGCGGCGATCAGCGGGGTCTGCTCAGCGGGCTTGGCCAGCACCGGGTTGCCGGCGGCCAGCGCCGCGGCCACCTGGCCGGTAAAGATCGCCAGCGGGAAATTCCACGGGCTGATGCAGACCACCGGGCCCAACGGGCGGTGGGTCTCATTGTCGAAGCTGCGGCGCACCTCGGCAGCGTAGTAGCGCAGGAAGTCCACGGCTTCGCGCACTTCGGCGATGGCATTGGAGAAGGTCTTGCCGGCCTCACGCATGATGATGCCCATCAGCGACTGCATCTGGGCTTCCATCAGATCGGCGGCGCGTTCCAGCGCGGCCGCGCGCACGTCCGGCGGCGTCGCCTGCCAGATCGGCGCGGCATTGACGGCGGCCTGCAGCGCGGCGTCGACGTCGGCCTGGCTGGCCTCGGTGACATGGCCGACCACGTCGCGGTGGTCCGCCGGGTTCAGCACCGGCGCGGTGATGGCGTCGGCAGCGCGCGGCACCTCGGCGCCCAGCAGCGGCTCGGCCACGGCGCGTTCGCTGGTGCCGGCGAGCAGCGCCGACGACAGCGAGGCCAGCCGGTGCTCATTCGCGAGATCGATGCCGGCCGAGTTGGGACGGCTCTTGCCGTACAGCGTGCGCGGCGACGGGATGCGCGGGTGCGGCAGGCCCAGCACGCCTTCGTCGCGGTGCATCGCCTCGACCACGGCGACCGGGTCGGCCACCAGCTCGTCCAGCGAGATGGTGTCGTCGGCGATGCGGTTCACGAACGAGGTATTGGCGCCGTTTTCCAGCAGGCGGCGCACCAGGTACGCCAGCAGCGTCTCATGCGTGCCGACCGGCGCGTAGATGCGGCACGGGCGGTTGAACTTGCCGTCCGCGGTGGCGCCAACCACCTGGTCGTACAGCGGCTCGCCCATGCCGTGCAGGCACTGGAACTCATACTGGCCGGGGTAGTAGCTATGGCCGGCGATCTGGTAGATGGCCGACAGCGTATGCGCATTGTGCGTGGCGAACTGCGGGTAGATCGCGTCCGGCACCGACAGCAGCTTGCGCGCGCAGGCGATGTACGACACGTCGGTGTAGACCTTGCGCGTGTAGACCGGGTATCCCTCCAGGCCGTCGACCTGGCCGCGCTTGATCTCGCTGTCCCAGTACGCGCCCTTAACCAGGCGGATCATCAGGCGGTGGCGGCTGCGGCGGGCCAGGTCGATCAGGTAGTCGATCACGAACGGGCAGCGCTTCTGGTAGCCCTGCACCACGAAGCCGATGCCGTTCCAGCCGGCCAGCTCGGGCTCGAAGCACAGGCGTTCCAGCAGGTCCAGCGAGATCTCGAGGCGGTCTGCTTCCTCGGCGTCGATATTGATGCCGATGTCGTACTGGCGCGCCAGCAGCGTCAGCGACTTCAGGCGCTCGTACAGCTCGCCCACCACGCGCTCATGCTGCGCGCGGCTGTAGCGCGGGTGCAGCGCCGACAGCTTGATCGAGATGCCCGGGCCTTCATAGATGCCGCGCCCGCGCGAGGCCTGGCCGATGGCGTGGATGGCCTGCTCGTAAGAGGCCAGGTAGCGCTGCGCGTCGGCCTCGGTCATGGCGGCCTCGCCCAGCATGTCGTAGGAGTAGCGGAAGCCTTCGGCCTCGTACTTGCGCGCGTTGGCCAGCGCCTCGGAGATGGTCTCGCCGGTGACGAACTGCTCGCCCATCAGGCGCATGGCCATGTCCACGCCCTTACGGATCAGCGGCTCGCCGCCCTTGCCGATGATGCGCGTGAGCGCCTTGGTCAGGCCCGATTCGGTATGGGTGGCGACCAGCTTGCCGGTCAGCAGCAGGCCCCAGGTGGCGGCGTTGACGAACAGCGACGGGCTCTGGCCCAGGTGCGACTGCCAGTTGGCGCCGCTGATCTTGTCGCGGATCAGCGCGTCGCGGGTGGCCTTGTCGGGAATGCGCAGCAGGGCCTCGGCCAGGCACATCAGCGCCACGCCTTCCTGCGACGACAGCGAGAATTCCTGGATCAGGCCCTGCACCAGGCCCTCGCGACCGGTGCCGACCTTCTGCTCGCGCAGCCGCGTGGCCAGGGTCTTGGCCATCTTGATGGCGGCCTCGGCTTGCTGCAGCGGCAGGCGGGCCTGCTCCAGCAGCACCGGCACGCAATCAGTTTCCGGACGACGATAGGCAGAGGTAATGGCGGCACGCAGCACCGATTGCGGCTGGATGCTTTGGGCGAACTCCAGGAACGGCTGCGGCGCATCGCCATGGACCAGCTCGGCTCCGTCGGCGCCATCCGCGTCGGCGCTACCGGCGGCGCCGGTCTCGTGCGGCAGGTGGCCGCGCTCGATCTGCTCGAGGTAGGTGAAGATGGCCTGCTTGATCAGCCAGTGCGGCGTGCGGTCGATGGATTGGGCAACGCGCTTGAGGCGGTCGCGCGAGGCGTCGTCGAGCTTGACGCCGAGAGTGGTGGTGGCCATGCGGGCAATTCTCCGAAAGACTGGAGCCGCCGCCGGTGCTACCTCGTCCATGCCGGCAGGCACGGGCGCGCGACCGGCCGCAGCCTGTGAGCTGGCGCGATCTTACTCCCGAAAATCATCAAGGTGCAACCTAGTGCAACCCTATCGAAAACCCTAATGCCAGGGTTGCACCTTTTCTTTGCCACGCTGGCCGACTCAGATCCGCAACGGATCGATCTCAAGCTGCCAGCGCACCCCTTTTGCCTCCGTCCCTACATCTGCGAAAGTCTGTACCCACTCAGCCACAAAGCGTTGCAGCACAGGCCGCGAGGTGGCCTCCACCAGCATCTGCGCACGTTCCCGGTTGAAGATGCGCACCATCGACATCGGCACTGGGTCGTGCAGTTGCACCTCGGCTGCCAGCGCGCAGGTTTCGGCATGCCGGCGCGCCACTTCCAGGAACTGCAGCGCCCGTTCCAGCTGGCCGTGCTCGGCGGTCACCAACACCTGGTAGCAGAACGGGGGCAACCCGGCCTGGCGCCGCTCGCGCAACTGGCTGGCCGCGAATCCATCATAGTCGTGGCGCGTCAGCGCCTGCAATGCCGGGGTGTCCGGGTAGCGCGTCTGGATCAGCACCTCGCCCGGCAGGCCGGCCCGCCCTGCCCGCCCGGCCACCTGCATCAGCGAGGCGAACAGGTGCTCGGCGGCGCGGAAGTCGTGGCTGAACATGGCCGCGTCCGGATGGACGATGCCGACCAGGGTCACGCGCTGGAAGTCGTGCCCCTTGGCCACCATCTGCGTGCCCACCAGGATGTCGACTTCGCCGGCATGGACTTCGTCGAACATGGCCTGCGCGCTGCCCTTGCGGCGCGTGGAATCTGCGTCGATGCGGGCGATGCGGGCCTGCGGGAAGCGCGCCGCCAATGCCTCTTCGATACGCTGCGTACCGCGCCCCAGCGGCGCGATGTCGACATTGCCGCAGTCCGGGCAGTGATGCGGCACCGGCGCCTCCAGGCCACAGTGGTGGCAGCGCAGGCGCCGCTCTGGGCGGTGCAGCACCAGGTACGCCGAGCAGCGCGGGCAGCCCGACAGCCAGCCGCAGCTGTCGCAGGCAATCACCGGCGCGTAGCCGCGGCGGTTCAGGAACAGCAGGCTCTGCTCGCCGCGCGCCAGGCGCGCGTCGATGGCTTCCAGCAGCGGCACCGACAAGCCTTCGAACAGCGTGCGCTGGCGCTGGCGCTCGTGGTTCAGGTCGACCAGGCGCACCGTCGGCAGGGTCGCTTCGGCCTGGGCGCGCTCGCGCAGCACCAGCTTGCGGTAAGTGCCCTGCCCGGCCCGCCACCAGGTCTCCATCGACGGCGTGGCCGAACCCAGCACCACGGCAATGCCGCGCTGCTTGGCGCGCCACACCGCCAGGTCGCGCGCGGAGTAGCGCAGCCCTTCCTGCTGCTTGTAGGAGGTGTCGTGTTCCTCGTCGACCACGATCAGCGCCAGCGCCGGCAGCGACGCCATCACCGCCATGCGCGTGCCCAGCACGATGCGGGCCTCGCCGCGGTGGGCGGCCAGCCACTGCAGGCTGCGCTCCTGGTCGGCCAGGCCGCTGTGCAGCACCGCCAGCGGCAGGTGCGGGAAGCGCGCCGCGATGCGAGCCTGCAACTGCGGGGTCAGGTTGATTTCGGGCACCAGCATCAGCACCTGGGCCTGGGTGTCGCGTTCGAGCACCGCCTGCATCGCATGCAGGTAGACCTCGGTCTTGCCGCTGCCGGTCACCCCGTGCAGCAGGAACGGCGCAAAGCCTTCGGCCTCGGCAATGGCCTGCACCGCGGCGCGCTGCTCGTCATGCAGCGGCGGCGCGGCCGATGGCGGCTGGGCGGGGCCGGCCGGCAGCAGGGTGCGCGCGGTGCGGCTGGCGTCGACCCAGCCGGCGGCCTGCCATTCGGCCAGCCGCGCCGGTGCCGCTGCGCACAGCACGCGGGCGTCGGCCAGCGTCAGCGGCTCGGCCGCGGCGGCGCGCTCGGCCAGCGCCTGCGCCAGGGCGCGCACGCTGCGTGCGCGTGGCGGCACGGCAGCCAGCAAGGCCTCTGCATGCCCAGGCAACAGGCGGTATTCGTCGGTGCGGGCACGCTGGGCCAGGCCTGACCAGCTCTCGGCCTCACGCAAGGCCGGCGGCAAGGCCGGCAGCATCACTTCGCCCAGGCGGCGCTGGTAGTAGCGCGCGGCAAAGGCGGCCAGCTCGATCCAGTCGGGCTGCAGCGGCGCCATCCAGTCCAGGCGCTGCGCCACCGGGCGCAGCCGGTCGGCGGGCACATCGGAGTGGTTGGCGTACGCCACCGCCACGCCGACCATGCTGCGGCGGCCGAACGGCACCACCACCAGGTCACCCGGGGCGACCTCGGGCGTGGCGAGATAGTCGAAGCAGTCGTCGGCGGGGGTGTCCAGCGCGACCCGGATGACCGGCTGGGCGGCGGCGGACGGCATCACGGCGCCCTCCGCCGTGCTGCCCTCGACCAGTGGGAGCGCGCCGCTAATTGGCGCCATGGGGCCCTTCCTGGTGCACCGCCTTTGCGCAACCTTTGTGCAACGGGCGGCAGGCGTAATGAGGGTGTAAATCTAGTGTGCGGCGCAACATCAACTTAAAGTAAAACTTCAAATGTGGCCCTAAGTCGATGATAGATGACTGGTTTTCCACTTATTCCACCGCCCCTGTGGATAACTTTGTTGAAAAGTCGCACTGGCTGACCGGAAAGCCCCGAGAAACAAGGGATCCACCGGCATCGGACCTTCCTTTGCAATTCTTCCAAAGCCTTAAAAATCAAAGGCTTGCAAACATCCCCCGGATAGGTTAGGGAATAACCCTGTTCCGCACTGCGGCAAACCTATCGGTGTGCATAAGTCAAGTGCCGCCAGTCAAGTCCGAGCACCTTTTTGGCGAATGCTGGCGAAAAAGTTAACTTGACAGGGTCTGGCGGCGCGGCTCCCGCAGCACTGGGTACGCTGGCGCGCCGGCGCGCTGCAGCGCGGGGCGCCGCAGCAGCAGCCAGGCCTACCGCATCCTGTCACCGTCACTTCTGCTCAGCGCGCAGCTTGCGGCTGTGGCGATGCACTTCATCCACCAGCACCGAGACGTTCTCCGGCGGCGTGAACTGCGAAATGCCGTGGCCCAGGTTGAATACGTGACCATCACTGCCCCCGGCGGCAGCATAGCTGTCCAGCACGCCGCGCACCTGCTCGCGGATCGCGGCCTCGGGGGCGAACAGCACGGTCGGGTCGATATTGCCCTGCAGCGCCACGCGCCCCCCGGTGCGCCGGCGCGCTTCGGCCAGGTTGACGGTCCAGTCCAGCCCGATCGCGTCGGCGCCGGTGTCAGCCAGCGCCTCGAGCCACAGGCCGCCGCCCTTGGTAAAGACGATCGCGGGCACCTGCTGCCCATCGTGTTCGCGCTTCAGGCCGGCCAGCACCCGGCGCATATAGGCCAGCGAAAACGTCTGGTACATGCCATCGGCGAGCGCCCCGCCCCAGGTGTCGAAAATCATCACGGCCTGTGCGCCGGCTTCGATCTGGGCATTCAGGTATGCCGTCACCGCCTGAGCGTTGATCTCGAGAATGCGGTGCATCAGGTCCGGGCGGCCGTACATCATCGCCTTGACCGTGCGGAAGTCGTCCGAGCCGCCACCTTCAACCATGTAGCACGCCAGCGTCCAGGGGCTGCCGGAAAAGCCGATCAGCGGCACGCGCTGGCGGCCGTCCTGGACCAGTGCGCGGCGGATCTCGCTCACCGCGTCAAAGACGTACTGCAGCGACGCCATGTCCGGCACCGCCAGTTTCTGCACGTCGGCTTCGGTGCGCAGCGGATGCGCAAAGCGCGGGCCCTCGCCCTGCGCGAACGACAGGCCCAGGCCCATCGCGTCGGGCACGGTCAGGATGTCGGAAAAGAGAATCGCCGCGTCCAGCGGATAGCGGTCCAGCGGCTGCAGTGTCACTTCCGTGGCGTAGGCCGGGTTCTTGGCCAGCCCGAGAAAGCTGCCGGCGCGGGCCCGCGTGGCGTTGTACTCGGGCAGGTAGCGGCCCGCCTGGCGCATCAGCCATAGCGGCGTGTATTCGGTCGGCTGGCGGCGCAGCGCGCGCAGGAAGGTATCGTTCTGCAGTGCGGTCATGGTCATCCTCGTAAGACCGCCATTCTAAGGGATGGCTGCGGGCGGATGCCGCTCAGACGTCGTCGATCATCCCGGCGAAGGCCGCTGCGGCACGCCGCATCCATTCGCGCGCGCGTTCGGCATCGGGCTGCAGCCGCGCGAAGCCGTGGGTCATGCCGCCGGCCTCGATGGTAATCACCGGGGCGTCGTGGCGCACCAGGAAGTCGGCATAGGCCAGGCCGTCGTCGCGCAGCACATCATGCGCGGCCACCATCAGCACGGTGGCAGGCGGGCGCACCGGCGGCGCGGCCATCAGGTACACACGGGGGTCGGGATGGGCGGCGCCCTGCGCCAGGGCCTTGCCGCCGATGAAATGGGCCCAGAACCAGGCCATCTCGTCACGCGTCAGGCCAGGACCGTCGGCAAAAGCGCGGTAGCTTTCGGTGCTGAGCACCGGCGCCGTCACGGGATAGATCAGCAGCTGCGCATCGACCCGCGCCGCGCCGCCGCTGTTGAGTTGCTGCGCTGCCTGCGCCGCCAGGTGGCCGCCGGCGCTGTCACCCGCCACGGCCACGAAGTCGGTCGCCAGCCCGAGTGCCTGGCGTTGACCGGTGAACCACTGCACGGCCTCGACAGCATCGTCGCAGGGAGCAGGGAACGCGTGCTCGGGGGCGAGGCGGTAGTCGACGCTGGCCACCGCGCAGCCCGTGTCGGCCGCCAGCAAGGCGGCAACCGTATGGTGCGTCTGCGCCGAGCCGATCACCCAGCCGCCACCGTGGAAGTAGACCACCAGCCGCGGCGCGGTCTTGCCGGCCGGGCGGAACAGCCTGGCGCCCAGCGTGCGGCCAGCGAGCGCAAGCTCCAGGTCCTGCACCGTGATGCCTGGCGGATCCGGCAACAGCGACGCCGCCGCAATCTCGGCGAAACGGGCCCGCTGCGCGGGAATGTCGGCCGGCGCGGGCGCATTGGCGTAACGCTCCGCCAGGCGGCGGTAATAGGCAAGCAGTTGCGGATCGATGGCCATGGTTGGCGGCTGAAGGGAAAGCGGAACGTAGAAGCGGTGCCTGACGGGAATCAGTCCAGCCCGAGCTGGTGCGTCAGCTCGACCTTGCTGCAGCAATCCTGCACCGCCAGCAGGCCGGCATCGGAAGCGCGGCGCACTGCCTGGTCGTTGACGATGCCCAACTGCAGCCAGACACCCTGTGCGCCAACGGCGATGGCCTCATCGACCACGCCGGGCGTTTCCTCGGCACGGCGGAAGATGTCCACCCACGCGATGGGGCTGCCTGCTGCCGCGGCAGCGTCGGCGGCTTCGCGCAGCGTGGCGTGGCAGGTCTCGCCCAGAATGCGTTCGCCGGCATGACGCGGATTGACCGGCACGATCCGGAAGCCGTGGTCCTGCAGGAATTCCGCAACCTCATGGCTGGGACGCTCCGGGCGGTCGGACAGGCCGACCACGGCCACGGTCTTCATCGCCAGCATGGCTTGTATGGCTTGCTGCATCTCAGGGCGCATCGCGTCTCCGGGTGGACAAGGGCGGGCCCGCGGACATGCAAAAACGCAACGCGAAGGCCTCAGGCGTCCTGAATCGTAACCGGAATTGTCACGCAGAGATTGGTGGGGGAGCGAACACGTAAATCGCGTCATTAAAGATAATGCAACGGCACCTTTCTGCGGTTAACGTGACGTGAACGCGTGAAAATATGCCGAACACGCCAGATCCCGGCACCTCTGGCTTTCAACTTCTTGCAAAACGATACATTTTGTTACTGCCATGCCGGGGAGTTTCCCCCACAATGCATTGACACACCCGCTGTCCGCGGCGTGTGGCGCCCCAGTGAATAAGGCTGTTCAGACTTAAAGGGGCGTGGTGAAGAAAGCCTTTTTGAAGCAGTAACCGATTTTCCGATCCAGCAGATCGCCGCTGGACCGGAGCACCAGGTAGACCGTTGCAGCGCGTGGCCTTTGCGGCCTCTGGTCGGATATTGGATATCCGTTGCGCCTTGATTGTCGGCCTGGACCGAACCCGTTCCTTCGAATTGACCCCTCGAAGGGATTTTCCCGTCCGCGCGGAGCCTCCCCGGCCCGCGCGCTTTTTTTTGTCCAGGCAGGACAAAAGCATATCGCCACGCCCAAAAAAAAGGCAGCCATGGGCTGCCTTTTTTCATTGTCGCGCCAGAAAAACAACAGCGCGACAACCGACTAATTGCTTACTTCTTACGACGCAGGCGGGCGATGGCAGCCAGTTGGGCAGCCGCCACGGCGAGCTCGCTCTGAGCGCGCGCCAGATCCAGATCGCTGCTCTGGTTCTGCATCAGCTCTTCGGCAGCACGCTTGGCTTCCCGCGCCTTGGCTTCGTCCAGGTCGCCACCGCGGATAGCGGTGTCGGCCAGCACGGTGACGTGCTTGGGCTGGACTTCGAGAATGCCGCCGGCAACGAACACGAACTCTTCGCTGCCGTCTTCCTTCTCGATCCGCACCGCACCCGGCTGGATGCGCGTGATCAGCGGCGTGTGACCCGGCAGAATGCCCAGTTCACCCGACTCGCCCGGCAGCGCCACGAACTTCGCCTGGCCGGAGAAGATCGACGTTTCCGCGCTGACGACGTCTACAAGAATGGTTGCCATATCAGATCCTTTCTCCTGAAAGCTTTGGCTTCCCGTTTCCGGGAAGCAAGTATTTCGCCTTCGTGCCAGGCGCGGCCGCCGCAGACAGTAGATTAACTACGGCAAGGCAGCCGCAACGACGCATGAAGGCGAAAGACGCCGCTTACTGGAGCTTCTTGGCCTTTTCGAAGGCTTCGTCGATCGAGCCGACCATGTAGAACGCCTGCTCGGGCAGGTGATCGCACTCGCCATCCACCAGCATCTTGAAACCACGGATGGTTTCCTTCAGCGGCACGTACTTGCCCGGCGAACCCGTGAACACTTCGGCCACGTGGAACGGCTGCGACAGGAAACGCTGGATCTTACGAGCGCGGTTCACGGCCATCTTGTCTTCCGGCGACAGTTCGTCCATGCCCAGAATCGCGATGATGTCGCGCAGTTCCTTGTAGCGCTGCAGGGTCTGCTGTACGGCGCGCGCAACGTTGTAGTGCTCCTGGCCAACCACTTGCGGGTCCATCTGACGCGAGGTCGAGTCGAGCGGGTCCACTGCGGGGTAGATACCGAGAGCGGCAATGTCACGCGACAGCACCAGGGTCGAGTCCAGGTGCAGGAAGGTGGTAGCCGGCGACGGGTCGGTCAAGTCATCCGCAGGCACGTAGACGGCCTGGATCGACGTAATCGAGCCAGTCTTGGTCGACGTAATACGCTCCTGCAGCTTGCCCATTTCTTCAGCCAGCGTCGGCTGGTAGCCCACGGCGGAAGGCATACGGCCCAGCAGTGCCGACACTTCGGTACCAGCCAGCGTGTAGCGGTAGATGTTGTCGACGAAGAACAGGATGTCACGGCCCTCGTCGCGGAACTTCTCGGCCATGGTCAGGCCGGAAAGTGCCACGCGCAGACGGTTGCCCGGCGGCTCGTTCATCTGGCCGAACACCATGGCCACCTTGTCGAGCACGTTCGAGTCCTTCATTTCGTGGTAGAAGTCGTTCCCTTCACGGGTACGCTCGCCCACGCCGGCGAACACCGACAGACCGCTGTGCTGCTTGGCGATGTTGTTGATGAGCTCCATCATGTTGACGGTCTTGCCCACGCCTGCGCCACCAAACAGACCCACCTTGCCGCCCTTGGCGAACGGGCAAATCAGGTCGATCACCTTGATGCCGGTTTCGAGCAGGTCGGTGGAAGGCGACAGTTCGTCGAACTTCGGCGCCTTCTGGTGAATCGCGCGCCGCTCGTCGGAAGCGATCGGGCCAGCTTCGTCGATGGGGCGACCCAGGACATCCATAATGCGGCCCAGCGTGCCTTGACCCACCGGCACCGAGATCGGCGCGCCGGTGCTCTTCACCGGCATGCCGCGGCGCAGGCCGTCCGACGAACCGAGGGCAATGGTACGGACCACGCCGTCACCCAGCTGCTGCTGGACTTCGAACGTCAGGCCCTTTTCGGCGAACGACGTTTCGCCGCTGTCTTCCAGCACCAGCGCGTCGTACACCTTCGGCATCGCGTCGCGCGGGAACTCGATGTCCACCACGGCGCCGATGCACTGCACAATATTTCCGATACTCATTTCGTATCTCCGATAGCTTGAATTCTTAACGCCTCAGACCGCTGCCGCACCGCTGACGATCTCTGACAATTCCTTGGTGATCGCTGCCTGCCGGGTCTTGTTGTAGTCCAGCTGCAGTTCGCCGATCACGTTCTTGGCATTGTCGGATGCCGCCTTCATAGCCACCATGCGCGCCGACTGTTCGGACGCCATGTTCTCGGCCACGGCCTGGTACACGAGCGCCTCGACGTAGCGAACCAGCAGCTCTTCCACCACGGTCTGCGCGTCAGGCTCGTAGATGTAGTCCCACGAGTAGGCGCGCTTCTCTTCCGCCGTCTGCGACAGCTTGTCGGCGGCGAGCGGCAGCAGTTGCTCAACCATCGGTTCCTGCTTCATCGTGTTGATGAACTTGGTGTACGCGATGTACACCGCATCGACTTCACCATTGGTGAATGCGTCGAGCTGGACCTTGATCGCGCCGATCAGCTTTTCCAGGTGCGGGGTGTCGCCGAGCTGCACCACATTCGAGGCCACCTTGGCGCCGATGCGGCTCAGGAACTGCATGCCCTTGCTGCCGATGGCAGTGGCTTGCACAGCCACGCCGCGACCCTGCAGGCTCTTCAGCTCGTTGGTCACCGCACGCAGCACGTTCGTGTTCAGACCGCCGCACAGCCCCTTGTCGGTCGTGACCACGATCATGCCGACGCGCTTGACTTCGCGCTCCTGCATGAACGGGTGCTTGAACTCGGGGTTGGCCGAAGCCAGGTGCGCCGCGATGTTACGCACTTTCTCGGCATAGGGACGGGCATTGCGCATCCGTTCCTGCGCCTTGCGCATCTTGGATGCGGCGACCATCTCCATCGCCTTGGTGATCTTGCGCGTGTTCTGCACGCTCTTAATCTTGGTTCGAATCTCTTTCGTTCCGGCCATACTTTCCTCTCCGTCCGAACCAGCGCCGCGCCGGCGTTAGCCAGGCGCGGCGGCGGTATCGGAGAATTGCGCGGTTAGAACGCGGCGGACTTCTTGAAATCCTCGATCGCGGCACGCAGGGCGGGTTCATCTTCCTTCGAGAGCTGCTTGGTCTCTTCGATACGGTTGATGAGGTCGGCGTACTTGGTCTTCAGATGGTCGTGCAGGCCCTTCTCGAACGGCAGAATGTCCTTCACTTCCACGTTGTCGAGGAAGCCGTTGTTGGCGGCGAACAGCGACGCGGCCAGCTGCCACACCTGCTGCGGCTGGTATTGCGGCTGCTTCAGCAGCTCGGTCACGCGGCGGCCGCGCTCCAGCTGCTTGCGGGTGGCATCGTCCAGGTCCGAAGCGAACTGCGCGAAAGCAGCCAGTTCACGGTACTGGGCGAGGTCGGTACGGATACCACCGGCCAGGTTCTTCACCACCTTGGTCTGGGCAGCACCACCGACGCGCGACACCGAAATACCGGCATTGATGGCGGGACGGACACCGGCGTTGAACAGGTCGGTTTCCAGGAAGATCTGGCCGTCGGTAATCGAAATCACGTTGGTCGGCACGAACGCGGACACGTCGCCGGCCTGCGTTTCGATCACCGGCAGCGCGGTCAGCGAACCGGTCTTGCCCTTGACGGCGCCGTTGGTGAACTTCTCGACGTACTCGGCGTTCACGCGCGCGGCACGCTCCAGCAGGCGCGAGTGCAGGTAGAACACGTCGCCCGGGTACGCTTCACGGCCCGGCGGGCGGCGCAGCAGCAGCGACACCTGGCGGTAGGCCCAGGCTTGCTTGGTCAGGTCATCATAGACGATCAGCGCGTCTTCGCCGCGGTCGCGGAAGTACTCGCCCATGGTGCAGCCGGCGTAGGCAGCCAGGTACTGCATGGCGGCCGAGTCCGAAGCGGCGGCGGCCACGACGACGGTGTATTCCATCGCGCCGTGCTCTTCCAGCTTGCGCACCACGTTGGCGATCGTCGAAGCCTTCTGGCCAATGGCGACGTACACGCAGTACATGCCCTTGCCCTTCTGGTTGATGATCGCGTCGACAGCCACGGCGGTCTTGCCGGTCTGGCGGTCGCCAATGATCAGCTCACGCTGGCCACGGCCGATCGGCACCATCGAGTCGATCGACTTCAGGCCGGTCTGCACCGGCTGGCTCACCGACTGACGCGCGATCACGCCCGGGGCGACCTTCTCGATCACGTCCGTTTCCTTGGCGTTGATCGGGCCCTTGCCGTCGATCGGCTGGCCCAGCGTGTTGACCACGCGGCCCAGCAGTTCCTTGCCCACCGGCACTTCCAGAATGCGGCCGGTGCACTTGACCGTGTCGCCTTCGGAAATGTGTTCGTAGTCACCCAGCACCACGGCGCCGACCGAGTCGCGCTCGAGGTTCAGCGCGAGGCCGAAGGTGTTGCCGGGGAATTCCAGCATCTCGCCCTGCATCACGCCGGACAGGCCGTGCACGCGGCAGATGCCATCGGTCACGGAAATCACCGTGCCGGTGTTGCGCACTTCAGCTTCAGCGCCAAGGCCCGAGATGCGGGTCTTGATCAGCTCGCTGATTTCTGAGGGGTTCAGTTGCATCACAATGCTCCTAATTCTTCAATCCGTCGGCCGGTGCGGTCAGGCGGTCAGCGTGGCTTGCATGGCAGCCAGGCGCGTACGCACGGAGGTGTCGAGCACTTCGTCGCCGACCTTGACGCTCACGCCGCCGATCAGGGACGGGTCCACCGCCACCTTCGCGTACAGCTTGCGGCCGAACTTGCGTTCGAGTGCAGCGACCAGGTCGTTCAACTGCGAACCTTCCAGCGGGAATGCGCTGGTGATCTCGACATCCGACGACCCTTCGCGGGCGTTCTTGAGCACATGGAACTGCTCGGCGATTTCCGGCATCACCGTCAGGCGGCCGTTATCCACCAGCAGCTTGACGAAGCGGCGAGCCTCGTCATTCAGCGGGGACTTCAGCACCGACAGGAACAGTTCGGCCAGCTTCTTGCCGGGAACGTTCGGATCGCCGGCTACCGCCTTCATGTCGGGATTGGCAGCAACCTGCCCCATCTCCGACACCAGCTCGGACCATGCACCCAGATTGCCTGCGCTCGATTCGCTGGCGACGCGGAACAGCGCCTCAGCGTAGGGACGGGCAATGGTTGCGGTTTCAGCCATGATTAGAGCTCAGCCTTGAGTTGATTGAGCAGGTCGGTGTGGACCTGCGCGTTCACTTCACGCTTGAGGATCTGCTCGGCACCCTTGACGGCCAGCACGGCAACCTGGTCACGCAGTTCTTCGCGTGCACGGGTAACCTGCTGGTCTGCTTCGGCCTTGGCCTGGGCAATGATGCGTGCGGCTTCTGCCTGGGCGTTTTGCTTGATCTCGTCCGCCGTCAGCTGGGCGCGCTTCTCGGCGTCAGCGACGCGTTGTGCACCCTCGGTGCGGGCTTCGGCCATAGCCTGGTCCACACGCTTGTTGGCGAGTTCGAGCTCGGCCTTGCCCTTCTCGGCAGCGGCGAGGCCATCGGCGATCTTCTTTGCGCGTTCGTCGAGCGCCTTCACCAGCGGCGGCCAAATGAATTTGGCAACAACCCACCACAGGATGAAGAACACGACCATCTGCGCAAAAAACGTTGCGTTCAGATTCATGGTGTGTTCCTTTCGGTAATCAAACTACAGATAAATGCGCAAGGGCGGCCAGGCTAGTGGCCCGCGCCGCCCGTCAGCATCATGCAGACCGAAAAGAATTACTTGATGACAGCCAGCAGCGGGTTGGCGAAGGCGAACAGCATTGCAACACCCACGCCGATCAGGAATGCAGCGTCGATCAGGCCAGCCAGCAGGAACATCTTGGTTTGCAGCGGGTTCATCAGCTCAGGCTGACGTGCGCAGGCTTCGATGTACTTGCCACCCATCAGGGCGATACCCAGGCAGGCGCCGATAGCGCCCAGGCCGATGATGATGCCGATACCGATGGCGGTCAGACCCTGGATGTTGGCGAGAAATGCTTGCATGATGACTCCTTTAATTTAGAGAGACTTAGAACCAAAAAACCAAAAAACCAAAAACCGGAAATCAGTGGTGATCGTGAGCCTGGCCGATATACACCAGCGTCAGCATCATGAAAATGAAGGCCTGGAGCAGGACGATCAGGATGTGGAAGATCGCCCATACCGTGCCGGCCACCACGTGGCCGACAAAGCCCAGCGCGGACAGGTCGGCGCTGAACGTCCAGATGGAACCCAGCAGCGCGATCAGCAGGAACACGAGTTCGCCGGCGTACATGTTGCCGAACAACCGCATGCCGAGCGAAACGGCCTTGGCCAGGAATTCAATCAGGTTCAGGACCAGGTTGAACGGGGCCAGGTACCACTTGGCGCCGAACGGGGCCGAGAACAGTTCGTGCATGAAGCCGCCCGTGCCCTTGATCTTGAAGCTGTAGTAGATCATCAGGACCAGCACCGAGCACGACATGCCCAGCGTGCCGTTCAGGTCGGCCGTGGCCACTGCGCGGTGGTGGGGAAGGTGAATGTGGAAGACGCCGAGCAGGCTGTTCAGGCCGGTGACCCAGTCGACCGGAATCAGGTCGATCGCGTTCATCATGGTGATCCAGCAGAACACCATCAGCGCCAGCGGCGCAATCCACGAACGGTCGCCGTGGATGATGCCCTTGGCCTGGTCGTCGACCATCTCGACGATCATCTCGACGAAGGCTTGGAAGCGGCCCGGCACGCCGGCGGTGACGCGGCGCGCGGCGACGTACAGGAACAGCACGGCGATGGCGCCGCACAGCACGGACCAGAACACCGTGTCGTAGTTGAGCACGGAGAAATCGACCACCGACGCTTGCTTGCCGCCGACCGAGTTCAAGTTCTGCAAGTGTTCGGCGATATAGCCGGAGGGTGTCAGCGCGTGTTCGGCGCCTTGGGTAGCATCAGACATGTCGATACGAACGGTATATTGCGAAATCTTCAGGCCGCGCGCCGCCACTGTCTGGCAAACGCCCGGTACGCGTCTTGCATTGCCTTCGGCGGATTCGCCGGTCACCGCGATGCAAGCGGGGTCCAACCTTGGCCGTGTCCGGTGTCACTGCGATGAAACCCGCGGTGAAACCGTCACGGAAAACTCTTGATATTCCGTTTCGGTGCCCCACCTCCGGGTGAAGCACCGTTTTCGAGCGGCTGGCCTAGCGCATCGCCAGGGCCACCACCCAATATGTCTTTAGCGCCAGCAGGAACGTGACCAGCATCGGCACCCAGCGCAGATCCCGGTACAGCACCACGACCAGCACCAGCAGTGCCACGGTGCCGAAGACCTTGATCGCCTCACCCAGCACCAGCCCGCCGACCGACGCCCGGTCGCGCGCCAGCCACAGGCGCAAGGCGAAGAATCCGCTCGGCACGAAGCACACCATGCCGCCGAACAGCGCCGACCACCCATACGGCCCCGCCTCTTTCGCGAACAGCGCCCAGCACAGTGCCGACAGCAGGGAAACCACCACCTGCGCCAGGACAACCTTGCCCGGGGTCATGCGCGAAGGGCGCAACGCACGCTCGCCAAACAGCGTCACCGCCTCGGCGTGCGACAGCGGATCGACAGCCTCTTCCTCACGTTCTGCGCCTTCTTTCCAGTCATCCCAGTCATCTTCCTGACGGGACCCGGCGCCTCGCTGCTGACGGTCTTGAACCACTACCTGCCTGCCTCATTCCAGGCCGGAACTTTTCGGCCCGACCAGAATTCAAACCGCACGATTTTAAGGGGAACTACTGATTGGCGTCAATCCGCTTACATTTACCTTGCAGTGCGTTGTGCACAACGGTTGCCATCACGATGGCATGATGGCCGCGCAAAAATTGCGCAGCAATGATGTTTGACGTAATTGGATTGCGCAGCGAACCCTGCGCATGATGAGGGATTACCGGGCACGCCGTACGTATACCTGCCCTTGGAACGACCACTGCAGCGTACACGCAACAGTCATCGCCGCAATGTCCGTTAATCGCACCGAATTGCGCACGCGAAGTTACGTGCGCCTTCGCATCTTGCCTCAGGCGACCTTCTGCTTTTCAGTGGATTCGCGCAGGCGCACGAGCACACCTTCCAACGCGTCGTTGTCGCTGAAGTGGATGGTGAGCTGGCCCTTGCCGCGCGTGCCCAGCTTGATCTGTACCGCCAGGCCCAGCGCATCGGACAATTCTTCTTCCAGCCGTGCCACGTCGCGCACGTTGTTGGCGCCCTTCTGCTTGAGCGACTTCAGGTCAAACGGCTTGAGCGTGGAGGCCACCAGCTTCTCGGTCTCGCGCACCGACAGCCGCTTGTTCACGATCTGGTTGGCCAGCGTGATCTGGTTGGCGCCGTCCACCGCCAGCAGCGCGCGCGCGTGGCCCATGTCGAGGTCGCCCGCCATCAGCATGGTCTGCACCGGCGCGGCCAGGTTCAGCAGGCGCAGCAGGTTCGACACCGCGCTGCGCGAACGGCCGACCGACTCGGCCGCCTGCTCATGCGTGAAACTGAATTCGCGGATCAGGCGCATGATGCCCTGCGCTTCTTCCAGCGGGTTCAGGTCTTCGCGCTGGATGTTCTCGATCAGCGCCATCGCGGCCGCGGCTTCATCGGCGACGTCCTTCACCAGCACCGGCACCTTGTCCAGGCCGGCGAGCTTGGACGCGCGGAAGCGCCGCTCGCCCGCGATGATTTCATAGCGGTCCGGCTCGGCCACGCGGCGCACCAGGATCGGCTGCATCAGGCCCTGCGCGCGGATGCTGGCGGCCAGCTCCTGCAGCGCGCCTTCATCCATGCGCGTGCGCGGCTGGTACTTGCCCGGCTGCAGCTGGCTCAGGCGCAGCACCGTGGGTGCACCCTCCTGCTTCACCGATTCAACGATTTCGGCCGGCCCGCCCAGCAACGCTTCGAGGCCGCGGCCCAGGCCCTTTTTCTTTGCAGTGCTCATGCTTGCCCTCTCCTTCAGCCCAGCTGCCTGACGCGCGCGATCATCTCGGCGCCGAAATCCAGGTACGCTTTTGCGCCCTTCGATGACGGATCGAACGCCACGCCCGGCATGCCATAGGACGGCGCCTCGGCCAGGCGCACATTGCGCGGAATCAGGGTCTTGAAGACCTTTTCACCGAAGTGCGATTCCAGCTGCGCCGACACCTGCTGCTGCAGCGTGACGCGCGGATCGAACATGACGCGCAGCAGGCCAATCACCTGCAGGTCGCGGTTCAGGTTGGCGTGCACCTGCTTGATGGTGTTGACCAGGTCCGACAGCCCTTCCAGCGCGAAGTACTCGCACTGCATCGGCACGATCACGCCGTGCGCGGCGCACAGGCCGTTCAGCGTCAGCAGCGACAGCGACGGCGGGCAGTCGATCAGCACGAAGTCATATTCGTCATTGACCTCTTCGATGGCCTGCCTGAGGCGGCGCTCGCGCTGGTCCAGCTCGACCAACTCCACTTCCGCGCCGGCCAGTTCGCGGTTGGCGGGCAGCACGTCGTACCTGCCGGTCTCGGAACGCTGGCGCGCCTGCTTGATGCTGGCCAGGCCCACCAGCACCTGGTACACGCTGTGCTCCAGCGCCTGTTTGTCGATGCCCGAACCCATCGAGGCATTGCCCTGCGGGTCCAGGTCGACCAGCAGCACGCGCTGGTCCTGCGCGGCCAGGCCGGCGGCGAGGTTCACCGTGGTGGTGGTCTTGCCTACCCCGCCCTTCTGGTTTGCGATCACGAATACCTTGGCCATAAGCTACTGAGGCTCCTGCTTCAATTCATCCGGCCAGCGCGGGGCTGGCAGTTCGTGGCGCTGCACGCAGCGCCACGGCGTACATCATGCGTTGGCGCTTGCGCGCCGCGACAGCACCACCAGGTGGCGCTCGGCATCCAGCCCGGGCACAGTGATGTGGGGCACCGCATCGACCTGCCATTGCGCCATCAGCCCGGCAGCTTCCATGCGGTCCAGCTCGGCCTGTGGATAAACACCCTTCATGGCGATCAGCTTGCCGTGCGGTGCGAGGAGCTGGCCCGACAGGTTCACGAAGTCAGTCAGCTCGGCAAACGCGCGCGAGGTGATCACGGCAAAGCCATCGTCATCGTCCAGCTTCTCTACCGGCCCCCAATGCGCCGCGGCATTGGAAAGCCCGAGTTGCGCACGGCACTGGGTCAGGAAGGCGGTCTTCTTCTGCACGATGTCCACCATCAGCACCGACACGTCGGGACAGGCGATGGCCAGCGGCAGGCCGGGCATGCCGCCGCCCGAGCCCACGTCCAATACCCTGCCCCGCGCCGGCGTGCCTACCTCTGCGGCGCGCGCGGCTTCGGCCAGTGCCGGCACGGCGGCAAGCGAGTCCAGCATGTGATGCGTAAGCATCTCATCGGGGTGGCGGATTGCGGTCAGGTTGTAGACGCCGTTCCACTTGCGCAGCAGCGCCAGGTAGGCAAACAAGGTGTCGATCTGGGCCGGCGCCAGCGCCAGCCCGATCTCGGCCAGACCGGCTTCAAGGCGACGACGCTGCGCGGCGTCGTCGGTCATGGTGTGTCGCGGACCGGGCACTCAGGCGGCCTCTTCGGAGTTGCCGGAAGGTGCGCCCGACTCAGCGCGCATGCGCCCCAGCCCCTTCTTCTTCAGGTGCACCAGCAGCAGCGAGATCGCGGCCGGCGTCACGCCGGAAATGCGCGAGGCCTGGCCCAGCGTTTCCGGACGATGCTGGTTCAGCTTCTGACTGACCTCGAAGCCCAGGCCACGCACTTCGGTGTAGTCCAGCCCTTCCGGCAGGCGGGTCGACTCATTGGCTTCCAGCTTGTCGACCTCGGCCGCCTGGCGGGCGATATAGCCGTGGTACTTGATGCCGATCTCGATCTGCTCGCGGATCTGCTCCGCCAGCATCGGCTCGGCGTCCAGCGGCGTTTCCGGGGCATGGCGGCCGCCCTGCAGCGCCATCAGTGCTTCATAGCGGACTTCGGGCCGGCGCAGCAGGTCGGCCAGGCTGTACTCGCGCTCGATCGGCTTGCCCAGCAGCGGCATGGCATCTTCGGCCGGCAGCATGGCCGGGTTGACCCATGTGCTCTTCAGGCGCTCTGTTTCACGTGAAACAGCGTCGCGCTTGCGGTTGAAGGCATCCCAGCGCGCATCGTCGACCACGCCCAGTTCACGGCCGACCTCAGTCAGGCGCATATCGGCATTGTCTTCCCGCAGGCTCAGGCGGAATTCCGCGCGGCTGGTGAACATGCGATACGGCTCGGTCACACCGCGGGTAATCAGGTCGTCGACCAGCACGCCCAGGTAGGCCTGGTCACGGCGCGGCGTCCACGCATCGCGTTCGCGCACATAGCAGCCAGCGTTGATGCCGGCCAGCAGGCCCTGCGCGGCGGCTTCTTCATAGCCGGTGGTGCCATTGATCTGCCCCGCAAAGAACAGGCCGCGGATCGACTTGCTCTCCAGCGATGCCTTCAGCCCGCGCGGATCGAAGTAGTCATACTCGATCGCATAGCCGGGACGCAGGATATGCGCGTTCTCCATCCCGCGGATCGAGTGCACCAGTTCCAGCTGCACGTCGAACGGCAGGCTGGTCGAGATCCCGTTGGGGTAGAACTCGTTGGTGGTCAGGCCTTCGGGTTCCAGGAAGATCTGGTGGCTTTCCTTGCTGGCAAAGCGATGGATCTTGTCCTCGATGCTCGGGCAGTAGCGCGGCCCTACCCCTTCGATCACGCCGGTGTACATCGGCGAGCGGTCCAGCCCGCCACGGATGATGTCGTGGGTACGGCTGTTGGTATGGGTGATCCAGCATGGCAGCTGTTGCGGGTGCTGCTCCGGACGGCCCAGGAAGGAGAACACCGGTACCGGATCCAGGTCGCCAGGCTGCTCTTCCATCACCGAGAAATCGATGGTGCGGCCGTCAATACGCGGCGGCGTGCCGGTCTTCAGGCGGCCTTGCGGCAGCTTCAGGTCCTTCAGGCGCGCCGACAGCGACACCGCTGCCGGGTCGCCGGCGCGGCCGCCGGTGTAGTTGTCCAGCCCGACGTGGATCTTGCCGTCCAGGAAGGTGCCGGCGGTCAGCACCACCGCGCGGGCGCGGAAGGCGATGCCGACCTGCGTCATAGCGCCGACTACGCGGTCGCCCTCCACCATCAGGTCGTCCACGGCCTGCTGGAACAGCATCAGGTTCGGCTGGTTCTCCAGCCTCGTACGGATCGCCTTGCGGTATAGCACGCGGTCCGCCTGGGCGCGCGTGGCACGTACCGCCGGGCCCTTGCTGGAGTTGAGGATGCGGAACTGGATGCCGGACTCGTCCGTGGCTGCGGCCATGGCACCGCCCATGGCGTCCACTTCCTTGACCAGGTGCCCCTTGCCGATGCCCCCGATGGACGGGTTGCAGCTCATCTGGCCCAGCGTCTCGATGTTGTGAGTCAGCAGCAGCGTCTGGCAGCCCATACGGGCCGCGGCGAGTGCAGCTTCAGTGCCGGCATGGCCACCGCCGACGACGATGACATCGAATTCTTTTGGGTAAAGCATGGGACACCTCCTCCGGGAGGCTGGCGGGAAAATACGGGAATGCGAAATTATAGCGGCAATCGACAAGCCGCTTTCCGACGGTAACCATGTTTCACGTGAAACATGGCGTTGGCGATACCCGGCGAGTCGCTTGAAAGCGACGTTTTGTTCCACGTGAAACAAAAAGGCCGGGCACATGGCCCGGCCGGATGTTTCACGTGGAACAAGCGCCTCAGAGTTGCGCGCGGATGTAGCCCGCAACCTGCTCGGTCAGCTTGCCAAGATCGCGCTGCAAGGTGGTGAACCCGGCATTGCGCTCGCGTGTCACCTCGTCCATATACAGCGGCCGCCGAATCTCAATCTGCAGGCTATTGCGCCGCTCGGCCGGCCGGCCGATCTGTGCGATCAGCTGCACGCCCTTGTATGGGTCGTTGCGCGCCACCGTGTAGCCCATGCCGCGCAGTTCCCGTTCGACCAGGTCGACCAGCCCCGGCTCGCAGGTGGTGCCGTCCCGGTCGCCCAGCACAAAGTCCGCCAGCGGGTGTGGGCTGTCGATCTTGAGCCGCTCGTAGGCGTTATTGGGCATGGAGTGCAGGTTCAGGTGCCAGAGCACGCCAAAGCGCTGGTAGGCGCTCTCCACGGCCTCGGCCAGCGCCGCATGGTACGGCCGGTAGTAGCCGTCGATACGGCCCTGCACTTCCGCTACGGACAGGCGCCGGTCATAGATCGGCGTGCTGGCATCGATCCGGCTCCAGATCAGGCCGTAGCCCAGTTGCGTCTTCGGCCCTGGGGCCAGCGCTGTCGACCAGGCGCCGTCGAGCTGGGCCGGATCGATATCGTCGGCCATCCGGTTCGGGTCGATATAGACGCGCGGGAAAGTCGCCGCCAGCAGCGTACCGCCTGCTGCGGGCACGGCCTCCCACAGAGCGTCGACGTGTGTGTCCTCGCCCCCGCGCAGGCGCGCGGCAGGGATCGCAGCGCCGAAGTCGGCCGGGTAGGCGGTGCCGCTGTGCGGCGAGTCGCACACCAGCGGTAGCACCTCCCCTTCCGGCAGGCGCACAATGACCGGCGGCAGCGCGGCGGCCAGGTGATTCGCTTCAGCCATGTGTCAGTCCAGTTGGATGTTGGCGGCCTTGGCAACGCGGGCATAGCGCGCCATGGCCTGCTGGATCTGGGCCTTGAACTGCTCCGGCGTGGTCGGCACCAATGTGCCGCCGGACTCTTCCACCTTGCGCTTGAATTCAGGGTTCTGCATGGCCTTGTGGATGGCCTGGTTCAGCCTTGCCACGATGACGGGCGGCGTGCCCGCGGGCGCGACGATGCCGAACCAACCGCCGTCGCCCATCTCCTTGTAGCCCAGTTCCGCATAGGTGGGCACGTTTGGCAACTGCGGCGAGCGCGTGGCGCCAAGCACCGCCAGCGCGCGCAGACGGCCCGACTTCACGTGAGGCAGCGCGGAAGCCAGGTTGTCCGAGATGGCATTGACCTGCCCCGCCACCGCATCATTGAGCCCAAGGCCGGCGCCCTTGTACGGCACATGCAGCAGCTCGATCTTCGCCAGCATCTGGAAGTTCTCAAGGTTTACGTGGCCGAGGGTCCCTGTGCCCGGCGAGGCAACCGAATACTTGCCCGGATTGGCCTTGGCCAGTGCGATGAACTCCTGCATGGTTTTCGCCGGCACGCTCGGGTGCACCGTGAATACGCTTGGCATCGACACCACGTTGGTGACCGGGGCAAAGTCCTTGATCGGGTCGTACTTGAGCTTCGGGTATACAGCGGGGTTAGAGCCGTGCGTGCTGACCGTGGCCATGCCGATGGTGTAGCCATCCGGCGCGGCGTTGGCCACCTGCTCCATGCCCACCGAGCCGCCGGCGCCACCCTTGTTCTCGACCACGATCGTCTGGCCCAGCTCGCGGCCGGCAAACTCGGCCACCAGGCGCGCCGACAGGTCAGTGGAGCCGCCTGCCGCAAACGGCACGATCAGGCGGATCGGGCGCGTCGGGTAGTTGCCTTGCGCGAAGGCGCTACCGGCAAAGGCCAGCGTGGCCGCGGCAGCGGTGCCGGACAGCAGCAGCTGGCGGCGGGATATCCGGGCTCGGATCATGGGGTTTCTCCTGTTGGTTATGTGCATGAACCGGGCGAGTGTCAGCCGTTTACCGGCTGTGCACAAACGACTATATTGCACGTTTGCATTACCAAAGATCATTCTTGCGGCGTCCGCTCCGGAAGTTAACTTCCCCCCGGCCCCGCCCTCCCCGCCATGCGGCTGCATTCCCCATCGATGTCCGAACTGCACGCCTTTGCCGCCGCGGCACGGCTGGGCAGCTTCACGCGCGCAGCCGACGAGCTGTGCGTGACGCAAGGTGCTGTCAGCCGCGCCATTGCACGGCTGGAAGCGCACTTCGCCCAGCCGCTGCTGCAACGCAATGCGCACCGCCTGATGCTGACCGATGCCGGCCAGCAATTGCTCGATGCCGTGGCCGAGCCGTTGGCCGCGATCGAGCACGCCAGCGCCGCCTTGCGCGCCGGCGACCGCCGGCACCACCTGACACTATCGATCGTGCCCACGCTGGCCAGCGTCTGGCTGGTGCCGCGCCTGCCGGACTTCCACCGCCGCCATCCGGAAATCCGGCTGGACTTCGTCCCGTACCAGCGCGACGAGGACCTCTCCGGCCCGTCACCGGACGCCGCCATCCTGGCCGGTGAAGCCAGCAAGTGGCCGAGCCTGCAGGTCGACTACGTGGTGGGACGTGAAATGGTGCCGGTCTGCCATCCGGACCGCGCGCGGGCACGGCGCGAGGCCGGCCGCTGGCAGTCTCCCGCGGAGTTGCTGGACGAGCCCCTGCTCTACCACACCACCGCGCCGGCGAACTGGCAAAACTGGCTGCAGGCCGCCGGCGTACCCAACGCTGCGCCAAGGTTATCCACAGCGTTCGACCAGGTCTCGATCCTGATCCAGGCGGTGCGCGCCGACATGGGCGTCGCCGTGCTGCAGCGGTGCCTGGTACGCGACGAAATTGCCGCCGGACGCGTAACGGCGCCGTTTGACCTGCCAATTTCGCTGCAACGGGGCTATTTCCTGTGTGCGCCGAAGGAACGGCGCGATCATCCGGCGCTGACCTGCTTCCGGGATTGGCTGCTGGAGACCGCAGCGAAAGATACAGGCAGCGGCGCCAATACTTTATTCACCAGATGACTTGTAGAACAAAAATTCTGCAAAAGTGCATTCATCCTACAGATAAAATTCCGCAAATTATTATCTGCATGGATGTTATTCCGTAAATTGGATTGGCAAAAATCATTCCAATAGATACTGGCGTACCTACATCAGCGCACCGGTGCCGACACCCGTCCGAAGCGCCTCGGAATTGGGTTATCCCCAAAGTTATTCACACCACCAATAGAAAAGGGCCTGCATCCGCAGGCCCTCATTCCTCTGGCGAAAACCGAGCGGATCAAGCCGCCTTTTTTGCCAATCCAAGATATGTTTCGATCACCTTCGGATTCGCCGCCAACTCGTCGGCCGGCCCTTCCATCGCCATATCGCCGGTCTCGATCACATAGCCGTAGTCCGCCACCTGCAGCGCGGCGCGTGCGTTCTGCTCGATCAGCAGCGTGGCCACGCCGGTCTGGCGCAGGTTGCTGATGATGTGGAAGATCTCCTTCACGATCAGCGGTGCCAGGCCAAGGCTGGGCTCGTCCAGCATCAGCAACTGCGGCTTGGCCATCAGCGCGCGGCCCACCGCAAGCATCTGGCGCTCGCCGCCGGAGAGCGTGCCGGCGTCCTGGCGGGCGCGCTCGCGCAGGCGCGGGAACAGGTCGTAGACCACGTCCATCTGGTCCAGGTAGTTCTTCTCGCCGGCGCGCTTGCGGCGGAAGGCCCCCAGCTGCAGGTTGTCCTCCACCGTCATCGACGCGAACAGCTCGCGCTTCTCCGGGACCAGGCACATGCCGCGCGCAACGCGCCCCTCCACCGGAATGCCGGCCATGTCGTGGCCGAGGTAGCTCACCGAACCGTTCGACGACCCCGTCACCGGCAGCGCACCCATGATCGCATTGAGCATGGTCGACTTGCCGGCGCCATTGGGGCCGATCACCGTGACGATCTTGCCGGCCTCCACCTTCAGGTTGGCGCCGTGCACCGCTTCCACCTTGCCGTAGCGGACGTGGAGGTCCTTCACTTCGAGAATCAGGCTCATGTCCGGTCCTTACTCCACGCCACCCAGATAGGCTTCCAGCACCGCGGGGTTCTTCTGCACTTCCTCAGGCACGCCCTCGGCAATGCGCGTGCCGAATTCCATCACCACCAGCCGGTCGGTCAGGTTCATCACGAAGTCCATGTCGTGCTCGACCAGCAGCACGCTCATGCCCTCGCCCTTGAGCTTGCGCAGCAGCTCGGCCAGCGCCTGCTTCTCCTTGTAGCGCAGACCCGCTGCCGGCTCGTCCAGCAACAGCAGCGCCGGGTCGCAGCACAGTGCACGCGCGATTTCAAGAATCCGCTGCTGGCCCAGCGCGAGGCTGCCTGCTTCCATATACATGCAATCGGCCAGGCCCACGCGCTCAAGCTGGCGCTTCGCTTCGAACAGCAGCTTCTCTTCCTCGGCCTTGTTCATGCGCAGGATCGCGGCCGAGACGCCGCCCTGTGCGCGGAAATCGCCGCGCAGGTGCGCGCCGATGGCCACGTTCTCCAGCACCGTCATGGTCGGCAGCAGGTGCACGTGCTGGAAGGTGCGGCCGATGCCGCGCTTGACGATCTCGCGCGACGGCAGGCCCGATATCACTTCACCACGGTAACGCACCTCCCCGCGCGTGACCGGCAGCACGCCCGTCACCAGGTTGAAGGTGGTGGACTTGCCGGCACCATTGGGACCGATCAGCCCGATGATCTCGCCCGCGCGCACCTGGAAGCTGACATCGTTCACCGCTACCAGCCCGCCGAACTCCTTGCGCGCAGCGCGAACATCCAGGATCAGTTCGCCGGCGTCGGGCTTCTGGCGCACGGCCAGGGCCTCGGCCTGCGCCGGCGCCAGTACCGGCGGACCCGAAGGAACCAGATGCCGCAGGAACGGCCAGATGCCATCGCGCGCGTATTGCAGCAGCAATACCAGCAGCACGCCGAAGACGATGATCTCGAAGTTGCCATTGGCACCGAGCAACTTGGGCAGCACGCCCTGCAGCACATCCTTCAGGATGGTCAGGATGCCCGCGCCCAGCACCGCGCCCCACACATGGCCCACGCCGCCGACCACGGCCATGAACAGGTACTCGATGCCGTAGTTCAGGCCAAACGGCGTCGGGTTCACCGCGCGCTGCAGGTGCGCGTACAGGAAGCCCGACACGCACGCCAGCACTGCCGCCACTACGAAGATCACCACCTTCATCCACGCGGTGTTCACACCCATGGCCTCGGCCATCACGCCGCCGCCCTTGAGCGCGCGGATGGCGCGGCCCGGGCGCGAGTTCAGTAGGTTCTGCATCGCCAGCACGGCCAGCAGCACTACCGCCCAGATCAGGTAGAACATCGAGCGGCCCGACTGCAGTTCGATGCCGAAGAACGACAGCACCGGGATCCCGTTCAGGCCGTCATACTTGCCCAGGAACTCCAGGTTGCCGAACAGGAAGAACAGCGACAGGCCCCAGGCAATGGTCGCCAGCGGCAGGTAGTGGCCAGACATGCGCATCGTGATCAGCCCGATCACATAGGCCGATGCCATCGTGATCACCAGCCCCACCAGCAGCCCGAACCACGGCGACAGCCCGAACTGCGTGGTCAGGTACGCAGTGCTGTATGCGCCCAGCCCCACGAACGCCGCCTGCCCGAACGAGGTCATGCCGCCCACCCCGGTCAGCAGCACCAGCCCGATCGCGACGATGCTGTACAGGCCGATGTAATTGCCCAGCGTGATCCAGAACTCCGGCGTCGGCAGCGCCGGCAGCAACACCAGCACCACAATGAAAGCCAGCACCAGGACCCGGTTGCGGTTCAGCCGCGCACGGCTGCCTGCCTCGGCACTGGTCACCGCCGCCTGCTTGTCGGTCAGCATGGTCATGGCTTATTCCTCCTCCTCGACATGCTTGCTCGTCAGCGAGCGCCACAGCAGCACCGGAATGATCAGTGTGAAGACGATGACCTCCTTGAACGCGCTGGCCCAGAAGGACGAATAGGATTCGAGCAGCCCCACCAGCAGCGCACCCAGCGCCGCCACGGGGTAGCTCACCAGCCCGCCGACGATGGCGCCGACAAAGCCCTTCAGGCCCACCAGGAAGCCCGACTCGTAGTACACGGTGGTCAGCGGCGCGATCAGGATGCCGCACAGCGCACCCATCGCCGCGGCCAGCGTGAACGACAGCCGCCCCGCCTGCGTGGTGCCGATGCCGACCAGGCGCGCACCCAGCCGGTTCACCGCGGTCGCGCGCAGCGCCTTGCCCTGCAGCGTGCGCTCGAAATAGAAGTACAGCGCGCCGATCAGCAGCGCCGACACGCCCACGATCCACAGGCTCTGGCCCGAGATGCTGAGCGCCCCCACGTCGAAGCGCGCGTCCGAGAACGCATTGGTGCGCGAGCCCTCCGCGCCGAACATCACCAGGCCCAGCCCCACCAGCGCAAAGTGCACGCCGACCGAGACGATCAGCAGCACCAGCGTGCTGGCTTCGGCCAGCGGCTGGTAGGCGAGCCGGTACAACATCGGCCCCAGCGGGATGATGATCAGCAGCGTCAGCGCGATCTGCGCCAGCATCGGCAGCGGCTGCGCGCCATACTGCTGCGCCAGCCAGTGCACCGCGAGCGGGAATACCAGGTACTTGCCGGCCAGCACCGCCAGCCGCTGGCCCAGCGTGCGGCGCAACTCAGCGCTGCGCAGCACCGCGACGGTTTCATAGACGAAGGTCAGCGCCCCCATCGCCAACAGCAGCCAGCTGGTCTGCGGCGCGTGCCCGGCCTGCATCGCCGCCAGCGTCAGCGCACCGTAGGCAACAAACTCCCCTTGCGGGATGAAGATGACCCGGGTCACCGAGAACACCAGCACCAGGGCCAGCGCCAGCAGCGCGTAGATCGCGCCCGAGGTGATGCCGTCCTGGGCCAGGATGGCAGCGATTGATAAGTCCATTGTCTCCCCGTCTTTTGGAAATACCTGCCTGCATCATATGGGGGCCGACAGGGTGCTATGCGCTTTGGGATTTACGCAATAGTAAACGGATTGTCCATTGTGGAAGTACAGGACAAGCCCTAACGAGAGGCGTGTGGCGGGCGTGGGCTGTCCAGCGATATCGCATCAACGCCTTCGGCTGCGCTCCGCGCAAGCGCCCAATGCCGTCAGCGCATTTTGGGTCTGCGTAGCAGCCGTAGGCCTCCCGCGATGCCGTTAGCAGCAGGCGGCCTACACCCTGCATGGGGATCGTTCAATAGTGGGTTAACGCAGGCACTGCGCCACACTCACATGGCGCAGCAGGGTCGAACGGGCAACCACGCCCCAACGGCAAGCACCACCGTGCGAACGACCAACGCCCTGGAATTGATTGCCAGCCGCATAGGCGACGCGTTTTTTGGTCACTTTTTGTCGCTCGGACAAAAAGTGACTCGCCGGCTACGCCGGCGAAACAGCAGCGCTTGCCACGAGCGACACCCAACCGCATAGCACCACGCCGCCCCCCCAACCGTCACTTAGTCAGCAACTTCCACTTCCCATCAACAATCTGCACCATCACCCGCGCCCGCTGATCGAAGCCAAGGTGGTCGGTAGCACTCATGTTCATGATCCCATGCGACACCGGCAGATTCTTGGTCTGCTCCATCGCCTCCCGCAACGCCTTACGGAATTCCTTGCTACCCGGCTGACCCTTCTTCAGCGCCTCGGGAATGGCATGCTGCAAGATCAGCCCCGCATCCCAGGCATGACCGCCGAAGGTCGAGACCTGGCCGCCGAAGGCCTTCTCATAAGCAGTCTTGTAGGACATGGCCGGTTTCTTCACCGGATTGCTGTCCGGCAATTGCTCAGCCACCAGCAGCGGTCCAGCCGGCAGGAAGGTGCCTTCGCAATCCTTGCCGCACACACGCAGGAAGTCGGCATTGGCCACGCCATGGGTCTGGTAGATCTTGCCCTTGTAGCCACGCTCCTTGAGCGTCTTGGCCGGCAGCGCCGCGGGCGTACCCGAGCCTGCGATCAGCACGGCGTCGGCGTTGGCGCTCATCATCTTCAGCACCTGGCCGGTGACCGAGGTATCGGTACGGGCAAAGCGCTCGTTGGCGACCACCTTGATCTTGCGCAGCTCCGCCACCTTGGCAAATTCCTGCGCCCAGCTGTCGCCATAGGCGTCCGCGAAGCCGATGAAGGCCACCGTCTTCACGTTGTTGTTGGTCATGTGCTCGGCAATGGCGGTCGCCATGTGCGAGTCATTCTGCGGCGTCTTGAAAACCCAGGCGCGCTTGGCGTCCATCGGCTCGATGATGCGGGCCGAGGCGGCCATGGTGATCATCGGCGTCTCGTTCTCGGCCACCACGTCAACCATCGCCAGCGAGTTTGGCGTCACGGTGGAACCCACCACCACGTCGACCTTGTCTTCGCTGATCAGCTTGCGGGTGTTCTTGACCGCGGTGGTGGTGTCGGAGGCATCGTCCAGCACGATGTACTCGATCTTCTTGCCCGCGATTTCCTTGGGCATCAGCGTGAAGGTGTTCTTCTCCGGAATACCCAGCGATGCCGCCGGACCCGTCGCCGACACCGTCACCCCGACCTTGACCTGTGCCTGGGCTGCACCGGCAACCAGGCTCGCCGCAGCGATTGCCAGCAGGCTGGCGCGCTTGAAATCCATCTTGTCTCCTTCGGTTCCTGAAACGGAAAGGCATCCGTCCGGCGTCCACCGGCGGATGCCCGTTCTTGGATCGACCCCTCGGGTCAACGCAGGCACATCGCCGGCACCTGCGCTACAACCAGGAACGACGCGAGGCCGCTCCCCAATTTCCCCGTCCGCACCACTCCCCCGGATAGGCGCGCTCCGGCTATTCACCGACCGATCGGTCGGGAATGCGGATCGAGTCTAGCACAGCGACCTAGTGCGAAAAGGGAGGATTAACCCGCATCGCGCGCGCCGCCTGCCGTCAGCGCAGGAACGCGTCCCAGGCGGTCTTCAGGATCAGCGCGCTCACCACCACGATAAACACCTTGCGCACGAAGGCGCTGCCGTGGCGCAGGGCCAGCTTGCTGCCCACCTGGCTGCCGGCGATGTTGGCCACTGCCATCACCAGGCCCAGTTGCCACCAGACATGGCCCTTGCTGGCCAGCAACAGCAGCGCCGCCAGGTTGGTGGCAAGGTTGACCACCTTGGTCGAGGCCGCCGCGTGCAGGAAGTCATAGCCGAACACCCGCACGAACGCGATCATCAGGAAGCTGCCGGTGCCCGGGCCAAACACGCCGTCATAGAAGCCGATGGCAGCCCCAGCCAGCAGCGCCGCGACGCGCTCGCGCGACCCCGACAACGTCGGCGCATGTTCCGTGCCCAGGTCCCTCTTGGCCACGGTGTAGACCAGCAACACCACCAGCACGAACGGCAGCGCCTTGCGCAGCGGCTCCGCCGGGATCCTGGTCAGCGCCCAGGCACCGGCCATCGAGAAGATAAGGGCCGCCACCACCGCGGGCGCGGTCGCGCCCCAGTAGATGCGCACGCTGCGGCCGTAGCGCAGCGCCGCGTTGGCGGTGCCCGCGATCGAGCCCATCTTGTTGGTGCCCAGCAGCGTGGCCGGCGCGATATTGGGATAGGCCGAGAACATTGCCGGGATCTGTACCAGGCCGCCGCCGCCGGCGACCGCGTCGATCAGGCCGGCGAGAAAGGCGGCAACCGCCAGGAATGCGAATTCCGTCATTGCAGGAAGCAGGGAAGCGAAAAGGGAAAGATCGGAGGAGATCGGTGCGGGCAGCCGGGCGGCGCCGGTTCAGCCCAGCACCTTGGCCGCCGGCACCAAACTGCGGTGCCACATGCCGTTGCCATGCGGGCTGAAGCCCGGCGGCGCGCCGCCATGCCCTGCCACCAGCCCCGGCGCCAGCAGCGCGTGGCGGATACCGTGGGCGCGGCCCCAGTCGGCCAGCGTGGCGCAGCAGGCCTCAAGGCAGGCACGGCGGGACCCGCCGTCCAGCCCGGGCCGTACCCACCATTCGATGCCGCAGGCGGCCAGCCCGGCAAGCTCCAGGCTCGGGAGCAGCGCCACCGGCAGGCACGCCAGCAGATTATGTGGAGCCTGCGCCTCGCCCACCAGCAGGCAGATGCCGCGACCGGACTGGGCCAGCAGGTCGTCCAGCATCAGCCGGCGCGCGCGGGCGGCGGGCACCGGCAGTGGCTGCACCGTATCCAGCCAGGCCTCCAGCATGGCTGCGTCGGCACCCAGCCCGAGGCGTACCAAGCCCTGCGGCGCGGGTGCGTGAGGACGATCCGGAACGGCTGGGGAGTCAGGGGAATCAGGGATGGCAGGCATGGCGGGCAGCGAGAGCGCCCGCATTGTCGCATGTGGAGGATAGCCAGGTGACGCCGATGCGGCCTGGATGCCCCATGATGGGGCGAAAGCGCCACAGGAGGCGTTGGGAAGCGCAAATGAAAAAAGCGTTGCCGAGGATCACCCGGCAACGCCCTTTATTTATAACGCTGCTACCCGACACCGGGTGCGCGCCTGTCGTCTCCTCGCTTCCGCCTCCATTTAACCTGCGAAAACCGTATATGGAATGTAACGAAGCGGTGCATCGAGGACAAGCTAGAAAAAACCCTAGCCCCAGAATCGGGCATGTCGACCCGCAGTCACTCCTGCATTTACTCCCGCTTGCCCGAGTGGCCCCCGAAGCGCGCCAGCAGTTCGCCCATGATGCCACGGCGGAAAGTCAGCACGCAGATCACGAAGATCACACCGGTCACCATTGTCACCGACTCGCCCAGCGTGCCGAACCAGGAGATGCCGGTGACCGACGCCAGGAAGTTGCCGATATCGCCCAGCTTGTTCTCCAGCGCGACCACCACGAAGGCACCGACAATCGGGCCCGACAATGTGCCCAGGCCGCCGACCAGCGTCATCAGGATGACCGAGCCCGACATCGACCAGTGCACGTCGGTCAGCGTCTCGAAGCCCAGCACCAGCGCCTTGATCGAGCCGGCCAGCCCCGACAGCGCCGCCGACAGCACGAAGGCGGTCAGCTTGAAGCGGTCGACGTCATAGCCCAGCGAGATCGCGCGCGGCTCGTTCTCCTTGATCGCCTTCAGGATCTGCCCGAACGGCGAATGCACCGTGCGCACGATCAGCGCAAAGGCGGCCACAATGATCGCCAGCGCGACGTAGTACAGCGTCAGGTCGTCCGACAGCGGCAGCAGCCCGAACAGCTTGCCGCGCGGGATGCCCTGCAGGCCGTCCTCGCCGCCGGTGAACGGCGCCTGCAGGCAGATAAAGAACAGCATCTGCGCCAGCGCCAGCGTGATCATCGAGAAGTAGATGCCCTGCCGGCGGATGGCCAGCGAGCCCACCACGTAGCCGATCAGCGCGCCCGCACCGGTGCCCAGGATCAGGCCGATTTCCGGGGTCACGCCCCAGACCTTCATGGCATGGCCGGCGGCATAGCCAGCGCCGCCGAAAAAGGCCGCATGGCCGAACGACAGTAGTCCGGTATAGCCGATCAGCAGGTTGAAGGCGCACGCAAACAGCGCAAAGCACAGCACCTTGAGCACGAACACCGGATACGCACCGGCCAGCGGCGCGGCCACCAGTGCCAGCAGCAGCAATCCGTACAACAGTTTCTTCTGCACGCCTTGTCCCTTTCCTGCGTTGCCCGCGTTGGCCGCCACCGTGGATGGCGTCGATGATGTGGAGGGTGTGCTCATCACTTCTCCTTCCCGAACAGCCCGGCCGGGCGCAGCAGCAGCACGATCACCATGATGAAGAACACCACGGTCGACGACGCTTCCGGATAGAACACCTTGGTCAGCCCCTCGACCACGCCCAGCCCCAGGCCGGTCAGGATCGAACCCATGATCGAACCCATGCCGCCGATCACCACCACCGCGAACACAATAATGATCAGGTTCTGCCCCATCAGCGGCGAGATCTGGATCACCGGCGCCGCCAGCACGCCCGCGAACGCGGCCAGCGCGACGCCGAAGCCGTAGGTCAGCGTCACCATCAGCGGCACGTTGACGCCGAAGGCCTCGACCATCTTGGGGTTCTCGGTGCCGGCGCGCAGGTAGGCGCCCAGCTTGGTCTTCTCGATCACGTACCAGGTGGCGAAGCACACCACCAGCGACGCCACCACGACCCACGCGCGGTAGTTGGGCAGAATCATGAAGCCCAGGTCGGTCGCGCCCTGCAGCGCGTCCGGCGTCGAGTACGGCAGCCCGGAGACGCCGTAGATCGAGCGGAAGATGCCCTCGACCACCAGCGTGATGCCCAGCGTCAGCAGCAGGCCGTAGATATGGTCGAGCTTGTAGATCCAGCGCAGCATGGTCTTCTCGATCACCACGCCCAGCGCGGCGACGACCAGCGGCGACAGCAGCAGCATGATCCAGTAGTTCAGCCCGGCGTACTCCATGCCCATCCAGGCCAGCACCGCGCCCAGCATGAAGAGCGCGCCGTGCGCGAAATTGATGACGTTGAGCAGGCCGAAGATAACCGCCAGGCCCAGGCTCAGCATCGCATAGAAGGCGCCGTTGACCAGCCCCAGCAAGAGCTGGGAAAGCATGGCCGGCAAGGGGATTCCGAAGATGTCCATCGCGGAGTGCCGTTGATACCGCCGTTGTATGGCGGGGATTGCTGCGGTTGGTGCCAGGTAATGCGAACGCTGCGGCGAACACCGTTGGCGAACACCGCAGCAAGGAACCGCGTCCGATGCCGGTGGCACGCAGGTGGCGCGCCGCCGGCGGATCTCACATCAGCTTATTTCTTCAGCATTGCGCACTTCGACTCGGCCACCGTGGTAAAGGCCTGGTCGCCCGGGATGGTCGCGACCACCTTCAGGTAGTCCCACGGCTTCTTCGACTCTGCCGCGGACTTCACCTGCATCAGGTACATGTCGTGGATGCCCCGGCCGTCCTGGCGGATATAACCCTTGGTGTAGAAGTCGTTGATCTTCATCTTCTTGAGTTCAGCCATGACCTTGTCCGGATCGTCGGTCTTGGCTGCTTCCACCGCCTTCAGGTAGGTGCTGGCCGCCGAGTAGTCCGCCGCCTGCAGGCTGCTCGGCATCTTCTTCATCTTGCCGAAGAAGCGGTTGGCGAACTTGCGGGTGTCGTCGTTCATGTCCCAGTACCAGCTGTCTGTCATCAGCAGGCCTTCGGTGTTCTTCAGCCCGAGGCTGTGCACATCGTTGATGAACATCAGCAGGCCAGCGATCTTCATCGACTTGGTAATGCCGAATTCCTTGGCCGCCTTGATCGCGTTGATGGTGTCGCCGCCGGCGTTGGCCAGGCCCAGGATCTGCGCCTTGGACGACTGCGCCTGCAGCAGGAACGACGAGAAGTCCGATGCCGACAGCGGATGGCGCACCTGGCCCGCCACCGAGCCGCCGTTGGCCTTGACCACGGCCGCGGTGTCGCTTTCCAGCGAATGGCCGAAGGCGTAGTCGGCGGTCAGGAAGAACCACGACTTGCCGCCTTGCTTGACCACCGCGCTGCCGGTGCCCTTGGCCAGCGCCACGGTGTCATAGGCGTAGTGCACCGTGTACGGCGAGCACTCTTCGTTGGTCAGGCGCGCCGTGCCGGCGCCGATGTTGATGTAGACGCGCTTCTTCTCTGAGGCCACCTTGTTCATGGCCAGCGCGGTGCCGGAGTTGGTGCCGCCCAGCAGCATGTCCAGGCCCTGCTGGTCCATCCATTCGCGCGCCTTCGAGGCGGCGATGTCGGCCTTGTTCTGGTGGTCGGCCGAGACGATTTCGATGGGCTTGCCCAGCACCTTGCCGCCGCGGTCCTCGACCGCCATCTTGATGGCTTCCAGGCCGCCGGGGCCGTCGATGTCGGCGTACAGGCCCGACATGTCGGTGATATAGCCGATCTTCACGGTGTCGCCGGACACCTGGGCAACGGCGCTGAAGGAAACCGCACCCATGGCAATGGCAGCCATCGCGGCCGCGAGCCGAGTCTTTTTCATCTCTATGTCTCCTGATTTGCGGCGGCGTGCGCGCCACCCGTTCCTGCCAAACATCAACCCATGATCCGTGCGGATCAGACCCCGAGCAGTTCGTGCAGCACCGGCATCTTGGCCTGCAGCTCATTGGCCGCGAAGCGCTCGACGATGCTGCCGTGCTCCATCACGTAGAAGCGGTCCGCCAACGGCGCGGCGAAGCGGAAGTTCTGCTCCACCATCACCACCGTGTACCCCTTCTGCTTGAGCATCAGGATCATGCGCGCAAGCGCCTGCACGATCACCGGTGCCAATCCTTCCGAGATTTCATCGAGCAGCAGCAGGTTGGCGCCGGTGCGCAGGATGCGCCCGACCGCCAGCATCTGCTGCTCACCGCCGGAAAGACGCGTGCCCTGGCTCTGGCGGCGCTCCTTCAGGTTCGGGAACATCTCGTAGATATCGGTCTCGCTCATGCCCTTGCTGGTGTCGGCGCCCTTCAGCACCGGCGGCAGCATCAGGTTCTCTTCGCATGAGAGGCTGGAGAAGATCGCCCGTTCTTCGGGGCAATAGCCAATGCCGTAGTGCGCGATCTTGTGCGTGGGCAGGCTGATGGTCTCGTGGCCATTGACCTTGATCGAGCCCTTGCGCGTGCCGGTCAGTCCCATGATCGCGCGCAGCGTGGTGGTGCGGCCAGCGCCGTTGCGGCCCAGCAGCGTGACCACTTCGCCGCGGTTCACGGTCAGGTCCACGCCGTGCAGGATGTGCGATTCGCCGTACCAGGCGTGCAGGTCCCTGATCTCGAGCGCGGGTGTGTTGGATGTCGTCATCTCATTGGTCTCCCGGCTCAGTGCGCGCCCTGCAGTTCCGCGTCGACGGTGCCCATGTAGGCCTCCATCACGCGCGGATCCTTCGAGACTTCCGCATACGGCCCTTCGGCCAGGATCGCGCCACGCTGCAGCACGGTGATCTTGTCGGCGATCGACGAGACCACGCTCATGTTGTGCTCCACCATCAGGATGGTGCGGCCCGCCGAAACCTTCTTGATCAGCTGCGTGACGCGGTCCACGTCTTCGTGGCCCATGCCCTGCGTGGGTTCGTCGAGCAGCATCAGCTCGGGCTCCATTGCCAGCGTGGTGGCAATCTCCAGCGCGCGCTTGCGGCCGTATGGAAGGTTCACCGTCAGCGTCTGCGCGAACTCGGTCAGGCCGACCTGTTCGAGCAGCTCCATGGCGCGGTCATTGAGCACGTCCAGCGAGCGCTCGCTGCGCCAGAACTGGTACGCCGTGCCGAGCTGCCGCTGCAGCCCGATGCGCACGTTCTCCATCACCGTCAGGTGCGGAAATACCGCCGAGATCTGGAACGAACGGATCACGCCGCGCCGCGCGATCTGCGCGGGCTTTTCACGGGTGATGTCGATGCCGTTGAAAAGGATGGTGCCGGTGGTCGGCTCCAGGAACTTGGTGAGCAGGTTGAAGCAAGTCGTCTTGCCGGCGCCGTTGGGGCCGATCAAGGCATGGATCGACCCGCGGCGTACCCGCAGGTTGACGTCGCTCACCGCCGTGAACCCCTTGAACTCCTTGGTGAGGTTCCGCGTTTCCAGGATGGTTTCCTGCTGGTTCATGTCTCCTGCCCGCCCTCTTGCTGAACTGCCGGGGTGATGCCCGGCACTGACAATGGTCCGAACCGGCCTTGTAGGCCCTTGCTGCCGCTTGTTCCGTCAGGCTGGCCATGGTTGCGGCCCGGCCTGCGGCTTTCTGTTTTGGTGCGGGGCGGCTCCCGCGCAGGTTGCGGCGATGGCTTCGATGTGCTGCCGACGCACCCTGTGAGGCGTCTATTGTGTGCGCCTGTTGCATCGCAAAACATCGGGGTTTGCACTATGAAACATGAACCAAGTGTCAGTTTTTTTGCGATCGCACATGAGCAGGATGCGCCACTTGATCACGACCCCGCCCGCGACCAAGTGGCGCGCTCATGTCAGGCGCCTGCAGCGGCTGCCGCCGGCGCTGATTGCACCAATACTTCTGCCGCGGCCAGGCCCTGCCGGCGGTCTTCGCGGATCAGGTCGCTGGCGCGCTCGGCGATCATGATGGTCGGCGAATTGGTGTTGCCCGACGTGATCAGCGGCATCACCGAGGCATCGACCACGCGCAGGCCGTCGATGCCCAGCACGCGCAGGCGATGGTCGACCACGGCCATCGGGTCGTCGGCGCGGCCCATCTTGCAGGTGCCCACCGGATGGAAGATGGTGGTGCCGATATTGCCGGCCGCTTCGGCCAGCTGTTCGTCGGTCTGGAATGCCGGACCCGGCAGCCATTCCTCGGGCTGGTACGGCGCCAGCGCCGGCGACGCCACGATACGGCGCGTGAGCCGGATGGAGTCGGCCGCGACTTTCCGATCCTCGTCGGTCGCCAGGTAATTGGGCGCGATCACCGGCGCCTGGCGGAAATCCGCGCTGCCGATATGCACGCTGCCGCGCGAGGTCGGCCGCAGGTTGCAGGCACTCGCGGTAAAGGCATTGAACGCATGCAGCGGGTCGCCGAACTTGTCCAGCGACAAGGGCTGCACGTGGTACTCCACGTTCGGCCGCGCCTGAGCCAGGTCAGAGCGCGCAAAGGCGCCCAGCTGCGACGGCGCCATGCTCATCGGACCGCTCTGGTTGAAGGCGTACTGCACGCCGATGCAGAACTTGCCCCACAGGCTCGCGGCGCGCGTGTTGAGCGTGCGCACGCCGCTGACCTTCACCACGGAGCGCAGCTGCAGGTGGTCCTGCAGGTTCTCGCCCACGCCGGGCAGCGCATGGCGCACCGGGATACCGAGCGCCTGCAGGCGCTCGGCCTGGCCGATGCCCGACAGTTCCAGCAGCTGCGGCGTATTGACCGCGCCCGCGGCCAGGATCACTTCCTGCCTGGCCACCGCAGTCTGCGCCCGGCCGCCGCCGATATAGTTCACGCCAGTGCAGCGGCGCCCGTCGAAGGTCAGCCCGCTCACCTGCGCCCCGGTGACGATGGTCAGGTTGGGACGCTCAGACGCACGCCGCAGGAAGGCCTTGGCCGTGTTCCAGCGGATGCCGCGGCGCTGGTTCACTTCGAAATAGCCGACGCCGAAGTTGTCGCCGCGGTTGAAATCCTCTGTGCGCGGAATCCCCGCCTCTTCGGCGGCATCAGCAAAGCGCTCCAGGATGTCCCAGCGCAGGCGCTGGCCTTCCACGCGCCATTCGCCGCCGGCGCCATGGAATTCGCTCGGGCCGCGGTGGTGGTCCTCGCTGCGCTTGAACAGCGGCAGCACATTGTCCCAGCGCCAGCCATCGTCGCCGGTCAGCCGCGCCCACGCGTCATAATCCTCGCGCTGGCCGCGCATATAGATCATGCCGTTGATCGACGAGCAACCGCCCAGCACGCGCCCGCGCGGATAGCCCAGCGAGCGGCCGTTCAGCCCGGCCTCGGCCTCGGTGCGATAGAGCCAGTCGGTGCGCGGGTTGCCGATGCAGTACAGGTAGCCCACCGGGATATGGATCCAGTGGTAGTCGTCCTTGCCGCCGGCCTCCAGCAGCAACACGTTGACGTCCGCATCCTGCGTCAGGCGGTTCGCCAGGACACAGCCGGCTGAACCGGCCCCCACGATGATGTAGTCGAATGTCTCCATCGCTGTTCTTGTCATCATCGTCGCGGCCTATTTCGCCACCGGCATGGTGAACTCAGCGCCCTTGGCAATCGAATCCGGCCAGCGCTGCATCACGCTCTTGTAGCGCGTGTAGAAACGCACGCCCTCTTCGCCATAGGCGTGATGGTCGCCAAACAGCGATCGCTTCCAGCCACCGAATGAATGCCATGCCATCGGCACCGGAATCGGCACGTTGATGCCGACCATGCCGATCTGGATCTGCCGCGCGAACGCGCGCGCGATGCCGCCGTCGCTGGTGTAGCACGATACGCCGTTGCCGAATTCATGCGCATTGATCAGCGCCACGGCTTCGGCAAAGTCATGCACGCGCACCACCGACAACACCGGACCGAAGATCTCTTCCTTGTAGATCGTCATATCCGGCTTGACGTTGTCGAACAGCGTGCCGCCGACATAGAAGCCGTTCTCATGGCCGGGTACGGTGTGACCGCGGCCATCGGTCACCAGCGTCGCGCCTTCTTCCACGCCCTTGGCGATATAGCCCTCCACCTTGGCCTTGTGCGCAGCGGTTACCAGCGGACCCATTTCGGCGTCGGACTCCATGCCGTTGCGGATCTTCAGCGAGCTGGCGCGTTCGGCGAGACGCGGCACCAGCTTGTCGGCGACGTCGCCCACCGCTACAGCGACCGAGATCGCCATGCAGCGCTCGCCGGCAGAACCATACGCGGCACCGATCAGCGCATCGACCGCCTGGTCGAGATCGGCATCCGGCATCACCACCAGGTGGTTCTTGGCGCCGCCCAAGGCCTGCACGCGCTTGCCGTGCTTGGTCCCTTCCGTATAGATGTACTCGGCGATCGGCGTCGAGCCGACGAACGACAGCGCCTGGACGTCCGGATGCGCGAGCAGCGCGTCCACGGCTTCCTTGTCGCCCTGCACGACATTGAACACGCCATCGGGCAATCCCGCCTGGCGCAGCAGATCGGCAATCAGCAGGCTCGGCGACGGATCGCGCTCCGACGGCTTCAGCACGAAGGTATTGCCGCAGGCGATTGCCACCGGGAACATCCACATCGGCACCATCACCGGGAAGTTGAACGGCGTGATGCCGGCCACCACGCCCAGCGGCTGGCGCAGGTTCCAGTTGTCGATGCCGCCGCCGATGTTGTCGGTGAAATCGGTCTTGAGCAGGTTGGGGATGCCGCAGGCGAATTCCACCACCTCGATGCCGCGCGTGACTTCGCCCTTCGCATCCGAGAACACCTTGCCATGCTCGCGCGTGATCAGCGCGGCCAGGTCATCGTGGTGCTGGTCGAGCAGTTCCTTGAACTTGAACAGGATGCGCGCGCGGCGCAGCGGCGGCGTGTCGGCCCAGGCGGGGAACGCGGCCTGGGCGGCGGCGACGGCATCGGCCACGTCCTGCGTGGTGCCAAGCGCCACGCGTGCTGCGACTTCGCCGGTGGCGGGGTTATAGATATCGGCCAGACGCTGCGATGCGCCGCGTGTCTGCCGGCCTGCGATGCTATGGCCGATGATGGTCTGCACTGCGCTGGCTTCTGCAAGGATGTCTTCCACTTCCGCTCCTGAATGCTGGGTCGCTGACGGCATGCGGCTTGCCCGATCTTTGCGTCTGGTGAAGACACTGGCGCAAACATCCGCCAGCATCGCACTGGCATCGCTGCCGCGCGGCACAAGGCGTGCCGGGCCGTATTGAGCGCAAGCTTGGTGCAGTTGCGCGGCCCCGTCCAATGATTTATCGTCAATCGCAATATAAGCTCCGCAAAATATTGCGCCGCACCACGCCACGCTCCGGCGCCACCTTTCGCCCCGACACCGCCTTGGACCTCCACCACCTGCGCGCCTTCGTTGCCGTCGCGCGCGAGGGCAACCTGACCCGCGCCGCGCAGCGGCTGCACCTGACGCAGCCCGCAGTGAGCCTGCAGTTGAAGGCGCTGCAATCGGCGTGGCGCATCCGGCTGTTCGAGCGCACTGCCGCGGGCCTGACGCTGACCGCCGACGGCGCCGCATTGCTGCCGCTGGCTGAGCGCATCCTCGATGGCGTGGGCGACCTGCAGCACACCGTCAGCGCGATGCATCACACCGTGCGCGGCCGGCTGGCGATCGGCACCATCCTCGACCCGGAATTCACGCGGCTTGGCCCGATGCTGCGCACGCTGGTGGAACGCCATCCGCAGATCGGCACCGAACTGCGCCACGGCATGTCGGGCTGGGTGCTGCAACAGGTACGCAGCGGCGCGCTCGACGTGGGCTTCTACCTGGGCCAGCCGCCCGACGCCGGCTTCCATGCGCTGACGCTGACGCCCTTCTCTTACTATGTGGTGGCGCCCAAGGGCTGGAAAGAGCGCACCGCGCTGCGCTCATGGGCGCAGCTGGCAACACTGCCATGGATCTGGACGCCACCGGAATCGGCGCACAACCGGCTCTTGTCGGCGCGCTTTGCGCAGGCCGGCGTCGATCCGGCCGGCGTGCCCAAGGTGGCGCATGTCGACCAGGAGGCGTCGATGCTGGACCTGGTGCGCTCCGGCGTGGGGCTGTCACTGGTGCGCGACGCGATCGCGCTGCGCGAATCGCATGCGCACGGGCTGGTGATCGTGGAAGGGGTCTCGGTGCAGACCGAGCTGACGCTGGTATGCCTGGCCACGCGCCGCGACGACCCGGTGGTCGCGGCAGTGTTCGGCGTGGCCGAGTCGGTGTTCCGGACCTAGCTTCCGTGCTGCTGCAGGTGGCGCTGCAGCCAGCCGGTCAGCGCCGCGAACACTTCGCCGCGCAGCGGCTGCGCTTCATTGAAGATCTCGTGGTAGCCATGCTCGAACCAGACCTGTTCGCGCAACGCCGGCGGCGCGTTGTCGAAGAAGCGGCGGCTGCCGGCCGGGTCCACCACGCGGTCGGCGCCGCCGACCAGCATCAGCGTGGGGGCCTCCAGCAGCGCGGCATCGGCCTGGGCCTGCGCCATGCCGCCGATAAAGCTCTCCAGTACGCTGGCGGTGATGGTCGTCTGCACCAGCGGATCCGAGCGGTAGGCGGCCACCACGGCGGGGTCGTGCGACAAGAGCCGCGCATCGATCGGATTGGGCACGCGCAGCCGCGGTGCCAGCGCCAGCAGCACGCGGTGCAGCGCCAGCATCGGTCCCGACAGCCGCAGCGCCAGCGCGGGCGAGGACAGCACCAGCGCGCGTACCGGGCGCACGCGCGCGGTGGCAAAGCGTGCCGCAATCAGCCCGCCCATGCTGTGGCCAAGCAGGATCGGCAACTCGTGCCAGCCAGGCACCGCGGCATCGTAGATCTCGGCGAGGTCGTCCAGGTAGGCATCCTGATGGTCCGCCACCATGCGCGCGCCGCCGCTGGCACCATGGCCGCGCAGGTCGTGCGCACGCACGCGCAGGCCCAGCCCGCACAGCACATCGGCCACATGCTGGTAGCGTCCGGCATGCTCGGCAAGCCCATGCACCAGCAGCACCGAGCCGAGCGGCTCGGCAAAGCGCGCCGGATCGGGCTGCCAGGTGCGCAGCAGCAGCTCGGTGCCGTCGCGCATGCGCTGGCGGCTCTGCACCGGCGCATGCGTGCCGGCGGGGGTATCGGCAGGCATGCCGGCAACACCGGCAATAGCAGGATCGTCCGTCATCGGTTGTTCCATTCGCGCAAGTCTCCTCCCGGCACGGAGCGCCAGCAAAGCGCTTGCGCCGGCTGTCATTATTCTTTGTATTGCTGCCTGCTGCCTGCTTTGCCTTGCACTGTCTGTCCCGCTCAACTGTGGCAGGCAAGCCTGCCCTGCGCTTCCGGCTGCGCCATATCGGCCAGGATCGGGCAATCCGGCCGGTCATCGCCGCTGCAGTGCTGCGCCAGCTCGCGCAGCGTGTCGCGCATGGCGGCCAGTTCGGCGATGCGCAGCTCCAGGTCGGCCACATGCCGCAGCGTCAGTGCCTTGACGTCGGCGCTGGCGCGGCCGCGGTCATGCCATAGCGACAGCAGGTTGCGGATCTCGTCGAGCGAGAATCCCAGATTACGGGCGCGCCGCACGAAGCGCAAGGTATGCACCGCGCGTTCGTCATAGCGGCGGTAGCCGCCCTCGGTGCGCGGCGGTGCCGCCACCAGCCCGATCGATTCATAGTGCCGGATCATCTTGGCCGACACGCCCGACGCCTGCGCCGCTTCGCCGATATTCATCACTCGCCTCCCTGTGCCGTGGCGGCCCCGGCCTGCGGACGCCAGCGGCGCAGCAGCAGCGCATTGCTGACCACGCTGACACTGGAGAACGCCATCGCCGCACCCGCCACCACCGGGTTCAGCAACCCGGCCGCGGCCAGCGGAATGCCCACCACGTTGTAGAAAAAAGCCCAGAACAGGTTCTGCCGGATCTTGCGCACGGTGCGGTGCGAGACCGCCAGCGCATCGGCCACCAGCGCCGGGTCGCCGCGCATCAGCGTGATGCCGGCGGCGTGCATGGCCACGTCGGTGCCGGTCGACATGGCAATGCCCACGTCCGCCGCCGCCAGCGCCGGCGCATCGTTGATGCCGTCGCCCACCATCGCCACCACCGCGCCATCGCGCCCCAGGGCCTGCACGCGGGCAGCCTTGTCTTCGGGCAGCACCTCAGCCTGCACATCGTCCAGCCCCAGCGCCTGCGCCACGCGCGCCGCCGCGCCGGCGTTGTCGCCGGTCAGCATCACGGTGCGCACGCCGGCCGCGCGCAGCCGTGCGATCGCCGCCGGCGCGCCCGGCTTGATGGCATCGCCGAACGCGACCAGCCCGGCCACGCGCGGCGGCGTGGTCTCGACCAGCCACGACACGGTGCGGCCGTCCGCGCGCAACTGGTCCGCCAGCGTTGCCAGCGTGCCTGCCGCTGCGCCCAGCATTTCACGCAGGCGCTCGCTGCCCAGCTGCAGCGCATGGCCGTCCACCACGCCGGCAATGCCGCGGCCCGGCAGGGCCTGCACCTCGGTGGCCTGCGGCACGGCAATGCCGCGCGCCTGCGCGGCGGCCAGCACGGCGCGAGCCAGCGGATGCTCGCTGCCGGCCTGCAGCGCGGCCAGCCGCGCCAGCAGCGCGCTAGCATCGGCATCGGTGGGATCGGCCGCATGCAGCGCCACCACTTCCGGCTTGCCGACCGTGAGCGTGCCGGTCTTGTCGAATGCCACCACGCTGACGCGGTGCGCCACCTCCAGCGCCTCGGCGTCCTTGATCAAGATGCCGGCGCGTGCGCCGGCGCCGGTACCGGCCATGATCGCCGTGGGCGTGGCCAGGCCCAGCGCGCACGGGCAGGCGATCACCAGCACCGCCACGGCGTTGAGCAATGCGGTTTCCCAGTCGCCGGCAAAGAGGCCCCAGCCCAGCACCGTCACCAGTGCAATGCCCAGCACCACCGGCACGAACACCGCGCTGACCTGGTCGACCATGCGCTGGATCGGCGCCTTGGCCGCCTGTGCGTGCTCGACCATGCGGATGATGCGTGCCAGCACGGTCTCGGCGCCTACCGCCTCGGTGCGCGCAACCAGCAGCCCTTCGAAATTGATGGCACCGCCGGTGATGCGGTCGCCGGGCTTCTTCGGCACCGGCACGCTTTCACCGGTCAGCATCGATTCGTCCGCGTGGCTGCTGCCTTCGATCACCTCGGCGTCCACCGGGATGCGCTCGCCGGGGCGCACTACCACCTCATCGCCCACGCGCACTGCCGCCAGCGGCACGCTCTGCTCCACGCCGCCGCGGCGCACGCGGGCGGTATCGGGACGCAGCGCCGCGAGCGCGCGGATGGCATCGGCAGTCTGGCGCTTGGCGCGGGTCTCCAGCCACTTGCCCAGGCGCACCAGGGTGATCACCACTGCCGCGCTTTCGAAGTACAGGTGCGGCATGGCGTCGGCCGGCGTGCGCCACATCAGCCATAGCGACAGCCCATAGGCCGCCGTCGTGCCCAGCGCCACCAGCAGGTCCATATTGCCGGCGCCGGCGCGCACCGCCTTCCAGCCAGCCTTGTAAAAGCGCCAGCCGAACACGAACTGCACCGGGGTGGCCAGCAGCCACTGCACCCATGCCGGCAGCATCCAGTGCACGCCAAACCATTCCAGCACCATGGGCGCCACCAGCGGCAGCGACAGCGCCGCCGAGAACGCCACCGGCCAGGGGCCGTCCCAGAAGGCAGTGCCCTGCCCGGCCTGCGGCGCCTGCGATGCGGCATCGGCCACCGGCGTCGCGCCATAGCCGGCGCGCGCTACCGCGGCCACCAGCGCCGCGGCATCCACCGCGCCGCGCAGCAGGGTGACGCTGGCGCGCTCGGTTGCCAGGTTGACTTGTGCGTCCATCACGCCCGGCACGGCGCGCAGCGCCTTTTCGACCCGGGTCACGCACGAGGCGCAGGTCATGTCGGCAATATTCAGTTCGATGGTGTCCTGCGGCACCGTGTAGCCGGCATCGGCCACGGCACGGGCGGCGGCCGGCAGCACCGCGCCCGAGTCGGCGCGCAGCGTCGCGGCTTCCGTGGCCAGGTTGACGGCCACGTCGCGCACGCCCGGCACACGCGCCAATGCGTTCTCCACGCGGCGCACGCACGAGGCGCAGGTCATGCCGTCGACCGGCAGCCGCCATTCGGGCATTTCGTCGGCCGGCCGGACAGGTTGTGACGCGAGCACAGCGCTGGAATTTGGCATGGTTCTGAGTCATCCACAGTGTCGATGTCAGCATCATGGACCTTACCATCATTGGAAGGTCAAGGCCGAATGCGCAGGGTGTTACCGTCACATTGGCGCCAACAAATTCCTCTTGCGCTTCCCACCATGGGAAGGTTCAAACTATGTCTGTCGCGGCACCCTGCCGCCTTTTCCATCCTGTCCAGGAGAGTCCCATCATGATCCAGTTCCAGGTCGAAGGCATGTCATGCAACCACTGCGTCGGCGCCATCACGCGTGCCGTGCAGGCGGTCGACCCGGCCGCGCGTGTCAGCGCGGATGTGCCCGCCCAAGCCGTGCGCGTCGAGAGCGGTGCCGACGCCGAGGCCCTGCGCGATGCCATCGAAGAGGCTGGCTATCCGGTCAAGTCGGTGGCATAAGCTGGCCACCGCAGCCGCGCCAATAAGAAAGGGCACCCCCGGGTGCCCTTTCTGCTGTCAGTGTGCCGCGCTCAGAAGCGGTAGCCCACGTTCAGGAACGTCACCACCGGATCGATCTTGATCTTGGTGTGCGACTGGATCGTCACCGGGCCCGCCTGGGTGGTGAAGGACGCGCGGGTCGACAGCGGCACGTACGATACCGACAGGCCGACAAACCAGTTGTCGTTGATGGCGTAGTTGGCGCCAATGTTGAACACCGGGTTCCACGACGCCTTGGCGCTGGCGGTCATGCGCGCACCCGGCGCGAACTCGCGGTTCACGAAGTTCTGGTTGCTGATGGTCTCGTCGGTGAACCACGTGTAGTTCACGCCGATGCCGACATAGGGACGGAACTTGGTCTTGGCATCGAAGAAGTGGTACTTGACCAGCACCGCCGGGCTCCACTGCTTGACCGAACCGAGCTTGCCATACTGCGCATAGTTGCCGGTGCCCTTGACGTCGTGCTTGGGCGGAATGCCCGCGATGATTTCGCCGGAGATGTTGTCGGTGAAGTAGTGCGAGAAGGCCAGTCCCAGCGTGTCGGCGGACTCGATCTCCGCGCCGGTGTTCGGCCGGGTCATGCCGACCGGGCGGCCGTTGATGCTGTCGACGGTCAGCGGGTCGGCGGAGCTGTTCGGCATCACGCGGAACCAGCCCAGGCTGACGATATTGCTGCCGGCCGATTGCGCGTGTGCGGCTCCGGCCAGCGCCATGACAGCGCCTGCCGCCAGCATCTTCTTATAGGTGAATTTCATAGTCCTCTTACTCCTCATTCGGTTACTGCCGTGTGCATTATCCGGCCAGCCGGCGCACGACTGTTTCACCGATGACACTGATTCGTAGAGGACGCCCCCTAAAGGGAGGGTTAACCACTAAAAAATCCGGACGGAAATGGCTCACAAGACTCTTTGCCGCAGCATCGGCGCAACGGTTTATGTTCACGCGCCGGAAGAAACCCTCGAATAAGCGAGGTTTTATGGGGCTGGCGCGCAACAGAAGCTGCCTGCCAGCCCCACCCCGATGCCGTCAGGGCGTCACGATGCTGAAGTTCGGCTCGGACTTGTCCATCAGCACCGTCCACGCCGCCAGCGCCTGCGGGTCGCCGTCCACGCGGGCGCGGCCCGCCTGAGTCTCGGTCTGCAGCGTGGTCTGGCCGGCCAGCACCCCCATCAGCACGGCGCGCGGCATGGTCAGCGTGGCCTGCGGGGACGCGTGCTGCGCGTCGGGCTTGTAGCGGAACACGCCGTTCTCCACCGTCAGCGCAAAGCGCTTGCCGGTGTCCGGCTGTACCCAGTTCAGCGCCAGCGTCTTGCCCGCAGCGCGGTCGCCGTTCAGGCTGATCGCCAGGAAATCCAGGAACATGGTGTCGGTCATGGCGCGCAGCACGTCCGGGCTGCCGGCGCGGCGGCCGGCCGGGGGCGGGCCACTGCGCAGTTCGGCGGCACCGGTCAGGTAGGCATTGCGCCAGGTCGAGGATTCGGCCTGGTAGCCGAGTTGCTCCAGCGCGTCGGCTTCCAGCTGGCGGGCAGCCTGGTTGGACGGATCGGCAAAGACCACGTGCTTGACCACCTCGGCCACCCAGCGGTATTCGCCACGCGCGTACGCCGCGCGCGCCTGCTCCAGCACGCGCGCCGCGCCGCCCATGAATTCGACGTAGCGCTTGCCAGCCTCTTCCGGCGGCAGCGGGTTCAGGTTGGCAGGGTTGGCGTCATACCAGCCGAGGTAGCGCTGGTACACCGCCTTGGCGTTGTGGCTGACGGTGCCGTAGTAATCGCGCAGATGCCATTCGGCCGCCAGCGACGGTGGCAGCTTCACGCGCTCGGCGATCTCGGCCGGCACGTAGCCCATGTTGGCCAGCCGCAGCGACTGGTCGTGGATGTACTTGTAGCCGTCGCGCTGCTTGCCCAGGTAGGTGACGATGTCCTGGCGGCCCCAGGTAGGCCAGTGGTGCTGGGCGAACAGGACCTCGGCGCGGCCGCCGAAGCGGTCGATGGTCTCGTCCAGCGCGCGCCACCACTGGTTGGCGTCGCGCACCTGGGCGCCGCGGATGGTGTACAGGTTGTGCAGGTTGTGGGTGGCGTCCTCGGCGGCACATAGTGCCCTCCACTGCGGGAAGTACATCAGCATCTCGGCCGGGGCCTCGGTGCCCGGCGCCATCAGGAATTCGATCTGCACGCCGTCGATGGTGCGCGTGTCACCGGTCTTGTGGATCAGGTCCGTCGGCGGGATCAGCGTCACCGTGCCGTGCGCCACCCCCTTGCCCAGCCCCGCATCCACCTGCCCGGTGGCCGAGCGCGGCAGGTTGAAGCCATACATGTACTGCGCGCGGCGGCTCATGGCGTTGCCGGCGAAGACGTTCTCGCTGACAGCCTCTTCCATGAAGCCTTCCGGGGCCACCACCTTGACCCGCCCGGCCTTGACGTCGTCTTCGCTGACGACACCCTTGACCCCGCCGAAGTGGTCGCCGTGGCTGTGCGTATAGATCACCGCGACCACGGGCTTCCTGGGCCGGTGCTTGAAGTACAGGTCGAGCCCGGCGCGAGAGGTCTCCATCGCGGTCAGCGGATCGATCACGATCAGGCCGGTATCGCCCTCGATGATCGTCATGTTGGCAATATCGAAGCCACGGATCTGGTAGATCCGATCCGTCACCTGGAACAGCCCGTTGTGCATGTTCAGCTGCGCCTGGCGCCACAGGCTGGGGTTCACGGTGGCCGGCGCCCGGTCTTGCTTGAGGAAGCCGTAGGGATCCAGCGCCCACACCACATTGCCCTTGGCGTCGCGGATCTCGGTGTTGTCCAGCGTGCCGATAAAACCACGGCGCGCGGCCTCGAAGTCACGCCGGTCCTGGAACGGCAGTTGCTGCAGCACGGCCGCATTGGCATGCGCGGTAGCATCGGTGGCGGGATTGCCCGCGGTGGCCGGGGCAGGTGCGGCGCCGGCGGTGCCGGCAAAGCTCATGGCGGCTGCAGCCAGCGCGGCGGCGGCGGCTGCGGCAATGGCAGTCGGGTACGACATCCTGGTCTCCTGGAAATCCTGGGCCGGATGTCCGTATCCGGCCTGCAATGCTTCTGTAATTGTGCTGAACGTTCAGTACAATACTGGAGTTTGCTGGCAGACCCCGGCCGCTGTCAAATAGGCATCCGGCCCGAATATTCCTGATTTGCCGCCGGCACCACCTGTCTTTCGCCCCCGCCCATGCCACCGACCCGCCCGGCCGCACAAAAGCCTCCAGCCTCCGTCACCAAGAACCGCCGCGGTCTGGAAACCCGCGAACGCGTCATTGCTGTGACGCGCGGGCTGATCAGCGCGCACGGCTACGCCGAGGTGACCCTCGACCAGATCTCCGCCGAGGCCGGCGTGGCCAAGAGCAGCCTGCTGTGGCATTTCGGCAGCAAGGAAATGCTGCTGGCGGAAGCCGCAACCAGCTTGTTCCGGGATATCGGCGAGGGGCTGGGCGCAGAGCCGCACCGGGGCAAGACCGCGGCGCGGCGGCTGGAAAACGCCTTCGACCGGGTGGCCGACTATTTCACGGCCAATCCGGAAGCCAAGGGTGTCGTGCTGGCCCTGCTGTTCTCAGGCAGCGTACCGCCCAGCGTGCGCGAGGAGATCCGCCGCAGCTGGGACGCGCATATGCAGGACCTGGTCGATGCGCTGTCCTCACCCGGGCGCCCGCTGCCCGCGCCGATGGCGCGCCTGATGGTGGCGACCATCCACGGCTGCTACTGCCACTGGTATGCCAGCGACCGCAGCGAACCGATCGCCGGCTTCCTGGCACCGGCGCGCGAGCTGTTCAGCGCCTGGCTGCGCGCCAGGGACGGCGGCGAGTAATCATCCGCGGCTGGCCAGCACGCAAGCGGCCAGGTCCCACAGCGCGTAGCCCACGCTCTTGAACACCAGCGGGCTGCCAGCCCGCGCACGGATGGCATCGGCCCGCAGGATCGCGGTCTCGAAAGGCTGCACGTCGGCCCAGTCGATGCCGGCCTGCAGCAGGTCGCCGGCCTCGTCCTCGATACCGAACAGGGTATCGGCCAGCAGCCGGCCGCTATCCGCGGCCACGTGGCATAGCGCCGGCGGCAGTTCGCACATGTCCGGCCGGAACGCACCGACTGCGGCAATGAAGTGATCGTCGCGCCAGAGGCCGCTGTCCAGGTCCGGCACCACCGGGCTGCGGCTGGACGTGACCGTGACCACCATCGATACACGCGGCAATACCGCCGCGGCCGACTCGGCCACCTGTGCTTCCACGCCCAGCGTGCGCGCGTGCGCAGCCAGCGCCTCGGCCTTGTCGCGCGTGCGCGAATGCAGCCACACCTTGCGCACGCCCAGCCCGGCCACGAAGGCCTCCAGGTGCGTCAATGCCTGCACCCCGGCACCGACGACCAGCAGCTCGCCGTCCGTGCGCGCGGCAAAACACTGCGCCGCCAGCAGCGACACGGCCGCGGTGCGCCGTCCCGTCACCGTGGGGCCGTCGAGCATGGCGATGCGCTGGCCGGTGTGCGCGTCGGCCACCACCACCTCGCCGAGGATATTGGGCAGCCCGCGCTGCGGGTTGCCGGGATGGACGGTGATGTTCTTGGTCATCACCAGGCTGCGGTTGCGCGCGGGCATCACCAGCAGCGTGCCTTCGCCACCTTGCGCATCGCCCACCGGCAGCGCAATGCGCGGCGGCGCCATGGCGGTGCCGTCGCGCAGCTCGGCCAGCATGTCGGCGATGGCCTGCGCCAGTTCGGGATACGGCAGGCGCGCCGCCGTGCTGGCGGCATCGAGGGGGACGAGGGACATGCTCTGGCTCCGGCAAGATGTTGCGAAGCGCCATTATTGCGCATGCCCGGCCATGCGCTTCAGCGCGCCAGCAACGCCATCACCTGTGCGGCATAGCGCGTACCCGCCGCTGCGCCGGCCGGGAATACGGCGTCGATGCCGGCCAGGTCCTGCGCATCCAGCCGCACTGCCAGCGCACCGAGGTTGTCGTCCAGGTTGGCGATGCGGCGCGTGCCGGGAATCGGCACCACCTGCGGCCCGCGCGCCAGCACCCAGGCCAGCGCCAGCTGCGCCGGCGTGCAGCCCTTGTCCGCGGCCAGCGCGCGCACTTTGTCGACCAGCGTCAGGTTGCGCGCGAAATTCTCGCCCATGAAGCGCGGGTTGGTACGGCGGAAGTCGTCCTCGTCGAAATCCTCCGGGCTGCGGATCGCACCGGTCAGGAAGCCGCGGCCCAGCGGGCTGTATGGCACGAAGCCGATGCCCAGGCGCTCGCAGGCCGCAAGGATGCCGTCCTCGTCCGCGTCGCGGGTCCACAGCGAATACTCGCTCTGCAGCGCCGTAATCGGGTGCACCTGGTGGGCGCGTTCAAGCGTGGCGGCACTGGCTTCGGACAATCCCAGCCAGCGTACCTTGCCGGCCTTCACCAGGTCCGCCATGGCCCCCACGGTCTCTTCGACCGGCACCGCCGGATCCACGCGATGCTGGTAGTACAGGTCGATATGGTCCGTGCCCAGCCGCTTCAGGCTAGCCTCGCAGCTGGCACGCACATAGTCGGGGCGGCCATTGACACCGCGCGTGGCCGGGTTGGCCGGGTCGCGCACCAGGCCGAACTTGGTCGCCAGCACGACCTGGCCACGCCGCCCGGCGATGGCGCGGCCCACCAGTGCCTCGTTGGTGTGCGGGCCGTAGATATCGGCGGTGTCGAGCAGGTTGATGCCGCGTTCCAGCGCGTGATGGATGGTGCGGATCGACTCGGCGTCGTCATGCGCGCCATAGAAGTCGCTCATGCCCATGCAGCCGAGGCCGAGCGGATAGACGCTGGGACCGGTCTTGCCCAGCTGGCGGAATGGAGTGGAAATGGCGTTCGCGGTCATCGAGGGCTCCTGTTGGCCGGTCGGGCACCGGCGGTGCATCGGATGGGGCAAGTATGGGCACTCGACCCGCGCGGAAACAGCGTGCTACGCTGCATGTATCATGAAGCCAGACTTCACAATCGATATCGATTCCCTGCCCGCGCTGGCCGCGTTCACGCGCGTGGCGCGGCTCGGCAGCTTTACCGCCGCCGCTGCTGCGCTGGCGGTCAGCCCCTCGGCGGTCTCGCAGACCATTCGCCAGCTGGAAGCGCGCGTGGGCGTGCGGCTGCTGCAGCGGACCACCCGCAGCGTCGGCCTGACCGAAGCCGGGGCCGCGTTGCTGGCGCGCGTGGAGCCGGCGCTGGCAGAAATCGGCGCCGCCACCGACGATATCCGCCAGCAGCGCGACATGCCAGCCGGCACGCTGCGGCTGACCACCCCGACCACCGCCGGCGCGCTGGTGCTGCGGCCGCTGCTGGCCGACTTCATGCGCGCCTGCCCCGCCATCACCGTCGACGTGATCACCGACGACCGTTTCGCCGACCTGGTGGCCGAAGGCTTTGACGCGGGGCTGCGCCTGGGCGAAGCCTTGCAGCGTGACATGGTCGCGATCCCCGTCACCGGCCCGCTGCGCATGGTGGTGGCCGCCTCGCCCGATTACTTTGCCCGCCATGGCACGCCGCGCCATCCGCGCGACCTGCACGCGCATGCCGGCCTGCAGTACCGCTTTGGCCCGCACGGCAGCGTCTATCGCTGGGAGTTCGTCGAGGACGGCCGCACCGTTACCGTGGCCACGCGCCCCGCGCTAATCGCCAACGACAAGACCCTGCTGCATCAGGCGGCGCTCGACGGCATGGGGCTGATCTACGAATTCCCGGTCCATATCCAGCCGGCGCTGGACAGCGGCCGGCTGGTCACTGTGCTCGACGCCTGGCTGCCGCCGTTCGACGGCTTCTACCTGTACTACCCGGGCCGCGTGTTGATGCCGCCCAAGCTGCGCATATTCGTCGATTTCCTGAAAGCGCGCGCCGGCCTCAGCGCCTAGCCGCAGGCACAGGCGCGCGCACTGATGCGCCGCGCACTTCGATGCCGATGCGGTCCACCACCTTGCCTGACGCATCGAGCAGCTCCACCTGGTGCCGCCCCGGCCACGGCAGCCATGCCACCTCGCCGCCGCGCCCCAGCGGCTTGCCGTCCATGCGCCAGCTGACCGTGCGCGCGGTCTGGCCGGCCACGCCCTCGGCATGGAACCAGACACGCTGCGCCGCGGGCGGCATGTCGGGGTCCAGCGCAAACACGGTGCCGTCGGCAGGATTGGCGATCACGGGTGCGGTCGGGCGCGCGGCGGGTGCGCTCACGCTGACGCGCCGGATCGCGGTGCCGGCCAGAAAGACTTCATCGCGCGCTGGCTCCAGCCCGTCGTCGAAGCTCAGCGCTACGCGCTGCACGCCGGCGGGCATAGCGGGCGCCTGGCTGGCGCGCGCGCGGTGCAGCGCTTCCATGACGTCGTGCCAGACCGGCGCTGCGCCCGATACGCCCGAGACCTCGTGCATGCTGGCGCCGCTGGCATTGCCGACCCACACGCCCACGGTGTAATGCTGCGACCAGCCGATGCACCAGTTGTCGCGCATGTCCTTGCTGGTGCCGGTCTTCACCGCGGTCCAGAAGCGTGTGGTGAGCGGGCTGTCCAGGCCGAAGGTGCGCGCTCGCGCATGGCGGTCCGACAGGATGTCGGCGATCACGTAGCTCGCGCCAGGTTGCATCACCGGCGTCAGCACTGCGGCCGCTGCCCCTTCCCGCAGCCGTGGCGGCGCGTAGCGCCCGCCATTGGCCAGTGCCCGGTACGCATTGGTCAGCGCCAGCAGCGACACGTCGGCGCTGCCCAGCGCCAGGCTGAACCCGTAGTAGTCGCCGGCCTCGGTCAGCGGCAGCCCCAGCGCCACCAGCCGCTTGTGGAAGCGGTGCGGGGTCACCATCACCAGCGTGCGCACCGCAGGCACGTTTAGCGACGCGGCCAGCGCCGCGCGCAGGCTGACCCAGCCGGCATAGCGGTGATCGTAGTTCTGCGGCACGTAGAGCCCGCCGCCGACCGGCAGGTTCACCGGCCGGTCGTCCAGCAGCGAGGCCGCCGTCAGCCGCTTCTCTTCCAGCGCCTGCTCATACAGCAAGGGCTTGAGCGTCGAGCCCGCCTGCCGCAGCGCCGCCGCGTGGTCCACCTGCGCGGCGCCTGACAGCGTGCCCGACGAGCCCACATAGGCCAGCACGTCGCCGCTGGCATTGTCGATCACCACCACCGCGCCGTCCTCGACATTGCGCCCGGCCAGTTCGCGCAGGTGCCGGTCCAGGCTGGTGGCAGCCGCGCGCTGCAGGCGGGCATCGAGCGTGGACGTAATACGCGCAGGCATGGGTACGCCCGCAGCCAGCTGCGAGCGCGCCTCGCTGACCAGGCGCCGTGCCAGGTGCGGTGCCAGCTGCGGCGACGCCGCCGACGGCGCGGCCGCCGCGGCGCGCTGCGCCACCGGCCCGGTACGCAGCAGCGCCAGTTGCGCAAAGCCTTCCAGGCCATCGCACTCGCGCGGCATGCGCATCTCGCGCAGGATGCCGCAGGCGCGGCTTGCCACCTGAGCGGCCTTGGCATTGGGCGCACGCACCAGCGCCACCGCCAGTGCCGATTCGCGCGCGTTGAGCCCTTCCGGGTACTTGCCGAACAGCACCTGCGACATCGCCGACAGGCCCACCAGCTCGCCGCGGAACGGCACCAGGTTCAGGTAGGCCTCCAGGATCTGGTCCTTGCTCCAGCTGCGCTCGAGCGCCGCCGCGCCCGCGGCCTGCCCCAGCTTCTGCGTGAAGCTGCGGCCCTGCCCCGGCACGCCCGGCCGGCGCAGGTCCTGATCGAGCAGGCCCGCCAGCTGCATGGTCAGCGTCGAGGCGCCGCGCGTGCGCGTGTTCCACAGGTTGGCCCAGGCCGCGGCCGCCACGCCCTGCCAGTCGACCCCGCTGTGGGCATAGAAGCGCCGGTCCTCCGACAGCACGATGGCAGTGCGCAACGCGGGCGAGGTATCGGCCAGCGCGACCCAGTCGCCGCGGCGCGCGCGGAAGTCGTCGCGCACGCGGCCTACGGTGTCGCCGTGGCGGTCCAGCACCAGCACGTCGGCACTGCGCCAGTCGGCACGGACCTGCTCGAAGGACTGCAGGGCTATGGCCGGTGCGGACCAGGCCAGCGCCGTCACCAGCACCATGCGAATACAGCGCTGCTTCATGCCTGCCTGCGTCCCGCCACGATGCCCGCCACCAGCAGCACCTGGGCCGCGGCGTAGGTCCACCAGATGCCAAGCTGGAAGGATTCGAACGGCACCAGGAAGCGCGCGATGCCGATCATCATGTCCGAGGCGGCAAAGCACAGCGCCCCCAGCGCCGCCAGCGGCGTGGGCAGGCGCGCCACCAGCGCGCTGCAGGCCATCGCCGCAAGCACGCCCACGTAAATCGCCACCGGCACCGTCAGCGGGCCCATATTGGGCCAGAAGCGGCCCAGCATGGTGCCCGCCACGCCCAGCATGGCGCCGCACGCAATCAGCCGGTGCGGGCGCGTGTCGCCCGCCAGCGGCACCAGCACGCGCAGGTAGGCCAGGTGCGCCAGCAGGAAGGCGCCAAGCCCGCCCATGAACGAAAACGTCAGCGTCGGCAGCGCCAGCAGGAGGTCGCCCAGGGCTGAGAACAGCAGCGCCGTGACCAGCCAGCGGCGCTCCACAAGCGGCCGGTGGAACCACGCGGCGCGTGCCAGCAGCACCGCCATCGCGGTCTTCCATGCGGGCTGCATGGCGATATGCCCGGTCAGCGGCGCGCCGTCAGGCAGCTCGATCGCCACCTGCACCAGCAGCGCGCCGTAGATGATGCCGGCCAGCGTGCCCGCGATCCACCACTCGCGCACGCGTGCCGGCATCATCATCGACAGCCAGCTCATGGGCGCGCCCCCACTGCCAGCCGCGCATTGGGCGCCACGCCGAACACGTCGGGCGCGTACATCGCTTCCACGCGCGTGGGCGGCAGCGCGAAGTCGCCGGCGTTGTTCAGCCGCACCGTGTATTCGACCGATACCGTGCCTTTGGGCAGGTAGCCGAAGTACTCGCGGTAGGCTTGCGGCGTGCGCTCGGTGTAGGCCGGCCAGGCCGCGCCCTTGCGCTGCTCGCCGCGCGTGGCGATCTGGGAGTCACGGCCCAGGCCGCTGCCGAGGATGGTGGCGCCGGCAGGCACCGGATCGCTGACCACCACCCAGGTCATGTCGGCCTGCGCATCGATCTCCAGCTTGACTCGGTAGACATCGCCGCGCGACCACTTGCCCTTCACCGCCTGCTCCTGCGGCGTCACGGTGCGCTTGATGCGGTAGCCCGCGGCCAGCGGCGCGGTCACCGGCACCGCCGCCAGCGCCCGCACCGTGGCCCACGGATGGCCGGCGCCGGCGTGCTCCACCTGCAGCGTGCCGCCGTCGGCGCCGGTAGGCCACGGCAGGTCGACACTGCCCTGGGCCACGCCGTCGGTGCGCTGCGCGCGTGCCCAGTCGAAACTGCGCGAGGCGTCGGCCGCATTGCTCAGGCTCGCTCGCGTGGTGCCCGCCACCGGCGTCTTCTCGAACGCCTGCGAGAAGCGCGTCACCGCCAGCATGCCCCAGGCATTGGCAGTGGTGGTGCCCCAGGCACCATGCACCTGCCGGCCCAGCAGCCCGGTGGCCAGTTGCGGCGCATCCTCCTTCCAGCCCGGCAGTTCCGACGCCAGCGCCAGCAGGCGCGCGGCATTGGTGTCGCCGCCGGCCATCATCCACCACCAGTTGTCGTTGCGCTCGGTGGAGAACGCCAGGCGCGTGCCCTGCACCGTCAGGCGCGAGCGCAGCAGCTGCTGCGCCTCGGCCAGGCGTTGCTCGCGCTGCGGGATGTCCTGCATGCGCGTGAGCAGCAAGGTCCAGTCCAGCAGCGCAGAGGTCGGCCACTGCGCCGGCAGGATCTGGATCGAGCCCAGCATGCGCGCCTGCGCATGGCCGGTGCGCGACAGCGCCTCGAGCGCGGCCAGCTTGCGCGCTTCCAGGTACTGCGTGCCGGCCACCGGCGCCCAGCTGTCGCGGCGGATGCGGCCTTCGACGAAGTCAGTCAGCCCGCGCTCCATCTGCGTGCGCTGCGCGTCGGGGATGCGCAGCGCCAGCCCGGCGCGCGCGGCCTCGTCGGTGACCGCCAGCAGGTAGGCGGTCAGCACTTCGCTGCCGAAGTCGCCGTCGGCGTTCAGCGGGAAGTACGAGGCCAGCCCGTTGGCATCGAGATAGGACGGCAGCTGCGTCATCAGCGCGTCCCACGCGGCGGTGTCGTTCAGGCCGATCGCTTTCGATGCGCGCTGCTCCAGGCAGGTGAACGGGTAGTTGCGGAACCACTCGCGCACGCCCGGCATGCCGCCCGCCAGCGACGACTGGAAGTTGACCTGCAGCCCGCCGCGCACCTTGCCCGCCGGATCCGCCAGGGCACCCGGCGGCGCCTTAATTGGCACCGACAGCGACGGCGACACCTGCGCCAGCGTGGCCTGCTGCACCGTCATCGGCACGGCCGGCACGATCTGCTGCGACACCTTGATGCGGTCGGCCGCGCCACCCGTGCCCTGCTCGCTCGCCTGCACTTCCCACGTCACCGTGCCGCTGCGCGAGTACGCCAGCAGCGCGGGCGCGGTCACGTCCCAGCCGATCTCGCGCGCTTCGCCGGCAGGGATCTGCACGGTCTGCACCGGCAGGCTGGTCTCGTTGCCGAGCAGCGCGCCGCGCGCGCTGGCCTGCACCGTCATCGCGCGCCTGGTGGTATTGCGCAGCGTGAACATGGCGCGGTAGCGGTCGTCCTCGCGCACCAGCAGCGGCAGGCCGGAAATCACCTGCAGGTCCTGCGTGGCGGCGATGGTGGCGCTGCCCGTGCCGAAGCGGCCGAGGCCGAGGTCCGCCACCGCGACGATGCGGAAGCTGGTCAGCGAATCGTTGAGCGGCACCTCGATGCTGGCGCGGCCCTCCGCGTCGAGCTGCACGCGCGGGTTCCATACCAGCAGCGTGTCGAACAGCTCGCGCGTGGGGCTCTTACCGCCGCCGCCGCCCGCCGGCACCGCCTTGCGCCCGTAGTGGCGGCGCCCGATGATTTCCATCTGCGCGGTCGACGTCTCCACGCCGTAGCCGCGCCGCTGCAGCATCGCATCGAGCAGGTCCCAGCTGGTGTTGGGCATCAGTTCCAGCAGCGCCTGGTCCACCGCGGCCAGCGCCACTTCGCCGTTGGCGGCAGGCTTGCCGTCTGGCAGCTTCACCTGGATCGCCACGCGCGCCTTGCCGCGCACCGGATAGCTGGCCTTGTCCGGCGTCACGGTAACGTCGAGCCGGTGGCCCGCATTGCCGACGCGGATCTCCGCCAGCCCCAGCCGGAAGGCCGGCTTGGACAGGTCTACCAGCGCGGTCGGCGCGGCGTATTCGCGGCCCTCGCTGCGGAACGCGCGCCACCACTCGCCCGGCTGGCGCCAGCCCCAGGTGAAGAACGAATACCAGGGCACCTCATGCAGGCGCCCACGCAAGGCCAGCACCGACACGTAGACGTTGGGCCCCCACTCCGGCTTCACCTGCACGCGCACGGTGGGATCGCTGCCGTGCAACTCGACCACCTGCGTCTGGTAGATGCCCTCGCGCTCCACCGCCACCAGCGCGGTGGCGTGGCGGAACGGCATGCGCACCTGGAACACCGCGGTCTCGCCCGGCGCGTAGGACTTCTTCTCCGGCAGCAGGTCGATGCGGTCATGGTTCTCGCCGCCGAACCAGAGCTCGCCCTGGCGCGTGACCCAGACCGTCGAGGCCGCTTGCGCGGTGCGCCCGTCCTTGTCGCGCGCGCTCGCCACCAGTTCGATCTGGCCGGCCTGCTCCAGCGCCACGTCGCAGCGCGCACGGCCCTGCGCATCGGTACGGGTCTCGCACACGGTGCCGAGGTCGCGCGTCTCGGAGCGGTTGTCATAGCGGTAGAAGCCGCCCACCACGCGCTTGCGCGCCGAGGTGGTGATGCGTGCCCGCGCGTTGATCTTGACCGGCGCATCCGCCACCGGCTTGCCGTTGACGTCCAGCACCACGCCGTGCACGGCCAGCTTCTGCTTGACCGAGACCCAGCCATCGGTGCGGATGCCGGCCACCACCGCCGCCGGCCACACCGGCACGGTCTGGCGCAGGGTCTGGATCTCGCCGTTGGGGTCGGCAAAGCCGGCTTCGAGCAGCAAGTCGCGCGGGGCTTCGGTCTTGGGCAGCTTGCGCAGCGTGACGGTGCCGTTGCCGTTCTTGTCGAGCGTCACCGGCAGCTTGTCGGCGACCAGCTTCTGGCCGTCGGCACTGGCATCGCTCTGCTCGCCCTCATCCATCTCCTCGTCGCCGCTGGCGCTTTCGCGCTGGGCGCGCGGCGGGTTGAACGAGAACTCGTCATAGCCGGGGAAGCTGACGTATTTGTCGCGCAGCAGCGCGGACACGCGCACGGGCAGCCCGGCCGCGCCGCCGCCGGAGAGGTAGTGGATCTCCACGCCGACCGGCAGTTCGGCGGGCGCGACCACGGGCCCCGCCTTGCCTGCCACCTGTAGCGTGCCGGCCAGCACCGGCAAGCGGAATGCCTCGACCCGGAAACTGCCGCTGGTGTAGCTGCGCGCGCCGTCATTGTCCTGCGCGCCTTCGCCCTTCTGCGTTTGCAGCTCCACGCTGTAGACCCCGAGCTTGGCCGCCGGCGGCACCTGGAAGGTGCTCTCCGCGCTGCGCCCGCCGGTCGCGGTCTGGCGCCATTGCAGCGGCAGCTCGTAGGTCTGGCCACTGCCTTCATGGCGGATCACCACGCGCGTGGGCAGCGGGCGGCTCGCCGGCGGCAGGGCAAAGCCCTGCGCGGTCTCGGCACGGATCAGGTGCTTCATCGACACGGTCTCGCCGGCGCGCAGCAGCGTGCGGTCGAAGATGGTGTGCGCGCGCACCGTGGGTGCGGTGCTGGTGTCGGTCGGCACATTGAAGCGCCAGGTCTCAATGCCGCGGTTCCAGTCCGACATCACGAAGGCCATGTCGGCCTTGCCGCGCGCCTGCGGGTGGCCGACGCCGATGCGGGCCGAGACGAAATAGCCCGACAACCCGTTCTGGTCGCAGGCGCCTTCGGGCGCGGCCGCCAGCCTGGCGAAGCGCACCACGCCGCTGGCATCGGTACGGCCTTCGCCCAGCAGGCGGCCGCTGCAATCGCGCACCGCCACGGCGGCATCGGCAACCGGCTTGCCGTCGTCCAGCGCGGTGACCCAGGCCAGCCCGCTGCGGCTGCCATCGTCTTCATTGCCGGCGCTGCGGCCCAGCTTGAAATGCACGCCCAGGTTGGTGACCAGCGCCGCGGTGCGCACGTACATCGGCGCGCGCTTGCCCAGCAGCGACTCGCCCAGCATCGGCGAGGCGATCTCCACCACATGGAAGCCCGGTTCCGGCAGCGGGATGCCCACCACCTCGAACGGCCGCGGCGCATCGCCCGAAGGCTTGGGCACGGCCAGCTTCTGCACGCCGGGGGCGCGCTCGAGCAAAGACACCGAGCGCGTCTCGATCGACACGGCATTGCGCGGGTTGTTGACGCGATACGGCGAGCGGCCCGCCAGCACGGCGTCGAGCTCGGCCCGGGTATAGCTGGCCTCATGCATGCGGCGCACTAGGCCAAACCATTGCATCACGGCCGTGTCGTCGTCCACGCGCAGCTTCATCACGGTGCCGGCCCCGGCCTGCACGCCACGCACGGCGAGGTCAGCCTCGACATTGCGCAGCGTCACCGGCAGCAGCGGCGGGTAGTCGGCCGGCGCCTTGCCGCGCGGCAGCTCGCCGAAGCGTTCCACCACGCCAAACGGCGCCGCGGCAAACTTGGCCAGCGGCGGCATCGATGCGGTGGCCACCTTGAGCGGGAACAGGTCAGCATTGGCCAGCGCGCGGCCGCTGTCGTCCTTCAGGTTGCGCGGCACTTCGATGGTGAACTGGGCCTTCTCCGCGAACGGCGCGGCAAAAGTCAGGGCGCTGACGCTGGCGTCCGGCGCCAGGTTGGGGTCGAACTGCGGCGCGCGCGGGCCGGACGGCGTCTTCAGCACCACGCTCTCGGCCAGCTTGCGCGGCACCGGCGAGGAGAAGGTGACCGACATCGGCCGCAGCGGCGTGCACGGCGACTGCGCGTGTTCACGCTCGCAGCTGAAGCTGGCGGTGAAGGGGTCGCGCACGGTGTAGTCAAAGCGGCGCTCATCGCGCGTGGCCACGCCGGAGGGGGTGGCAATGCCCGCTCCCAGCACCAGCTGCATCCGCGCCGCGGCCGGCAGCCGCTGCTGGCAGGCAAGCAGGTGCACGGCATCTGGCGCCTGCTTGGCGATGCGTTCCCAGTGGATGGCGTCGAGCACGGCATCGCGCTCCTTGCCAGCGAGCAGGCGCACCGGGATGCGCTCGCCCAGCCCCTGCGCCTGGCACCAGGCGTGTTCGCGCACCGAGGCCGCGGTGGCGGCGCCGTTGAAGCGCAGCGCAAAGACCTGGTCTTCCTCGATCTCGCCGCCCGCAGGCCGGCTGGACACGACCGTCGGGCCGCCGGTCTCGAACCTGTACTCCGGGCGGCCGGCATAGGCGGTGCCGGCCACGCTGCGCAGGCCGGTACGCATGCGCACGGTGCAGCGCACGCCCGGCGGCAGGTCGCTGGCAAAGTCGTAGACCCAGTTCTTCGCATCGATCCAGCGGGCCTGCCCGCCGGTGCCGGCACCAGTGCAGGAAACCGCCGCGGGCGCGGTGGCCTGGACGTCGCCCATCGGCACCATGGCCTCGTCGAAGCGGATCGCCACCTGCCTGACCTGCCCGACCGTGCCTTCGGGGGAGAAGCGGGTCACCTGCGCGGCCTGCGCGCCGCCGGCTGCCAGGATTCCAAGCGTGGCCACCAGGGCCAGGACTGCGCGCCACTCATGCGATTGCATTGGCAACCTGCCAAGACCCCGATCGGCTCGGGCGACGATTCCCTTCATCCTGCCATCCTCCGTTCCCGCCACGTTTGCGGCACCCGGCGAGGGTGACACGCACGCCACAGGAGCGCAAGACCGGCACGCAAACCTGCAACGCGCCGCAGGAAAAGTTTTAGCGCAGGTGCGACAGCGGCAAGGGCCCGTCGCATTTGATGGCGGTCAGCACGATATTCGAACGCACGCTTTCCACGCCCGGCACGCGCATCAGCCGCTTCATGGTGAATTCGGCCAGCGTGGGCAGGTCTGGCACGACCACGCGGATCAGGTAGTCAGCCTCGCCGGCCACCGAATAGCACTCCTGCACCTCTTCCAGCAACAGGATCTCTTCGCGGAAGCGTTCGATGATGGTGTCGGCATGGTGGGCCAGCTTGACACTGATAAAGACCATCACCCCCAGGCCCAGCGCCTGCGAGGACAGGTTGACGCGGTAGCCGGTGATGACGCCGTCGGCTTCCAGCCGCGCCAGCCGGCGCCCGACCTGGCTGGGCGACAGGTGCACGCGTTCGGCCAGTTGCTGGTGAGTGGTGCGGCCGTCGGCCTGCAGGACGGCCAGCAGCGCGAGGTCGAAGGGGTCCAGGGAGACGCCGGAGGCAGCCATACACAAATCCCGCACTCTTTATTTGAACGATGCACATTATATGCGCCACCACACCAAAACAAGCGGATTTTGCGGCCTTTCTGCGCGCTCGGCTGTCTAAACTACGCAGTAAATCCGCATTCATGCTGCCGCCGATGCAGCAAGCACGCATTACAAGGAGACGCGCACCATGTCCATCGCCACGGCCACCGAAGCCCCCGGCGCCTTCCAGGGCACCCTGACCGACAAGCTCAAGGAACAGTTCGACGCCGGCCTGCTGTCCGGCCAGGAACTGCGCCCGGACTTCACCATCGCCCAGCCGGTGCACCGCTACACCAGCACCGACCACGCCATCTGGCGCAAGCTATACGAGCGCCAGGCCGCGATGCTGCAGGGCCGTGTCAGCGATGAATTCCTGCAGGGCCTGGCCACGCTGGGCATGGACAAGGACCGCGTCCCCGATTTCGACCAGCTCAACGAAACGCTGATGCGCGCCACCGGCTGGCAAGTCGTGGCCGTGCCCGGCCTGGTGCCGGACCAGGTGTTCTTCGAGCACCTGGCCAACCGCCGCTTCCCGGCCAGCTGGTGGATGCGCAAGCCCGAGCAGCTGGACTACCTGCAGGAGCCGGACTGCTTCCACGACGTGTTCGGCCATGTGCCGCTCTTGATCAACCCGGTCTTTGCCGACTATATGGAGGCCTACGGCAAGGGTGGCCTGAAGGCGGCCGGGCTGGGCGCGCTGGACATGCTGTCGCGGCTGTACTGGTACACGGTGGAATTCGGCCTGATCCGCACCCCGCAGGGCCTGCGCATCTACGGCGCGGGCATCCTGTCGAGCCAGGGCGAGTCGATCTACAGCCTGGATTCGGCCAGCCCCAACCGGATCGGCTTCGATGTGCGCCGCATCATGCGCACGCGCTACCGCATCGACACCTTCCAGAAGACCTACTTCGTGATCGACAGTTTCGAACAGCTGTTCGACGCCACCCGCCCGGACTTTGCGCCGCTGTACGAAGAACTGCGCGCGCAGCCGACGCTTGGCGCGGGCGACGTAGCCCCGGGCGACCAGGTGCTCAATGTCGGCACCCGCGAAGGCTGGGCCGATACCGAAGACATCTGATCCGGCCCTCGCCGGCAAACCCGGCGCGCCCTGCCCCGCTTCCCGCTTTGTGAAACAATGCCGGCATGCCCGCCGCCACGGCGCGGGCGGGCCGGCTTTCCGCATTGATTTGCGGCCTTCGTTTTCGTTACGACCAGATCGAGCCCCCTATGACTCCGCTTTCCCCGCAAGCCCGTGCCACGCTGCTGGCAGACCTGCCCGGCTGGACCACCGTCCAGGACCGCGACGCGATCTTCAAGCGCTTCACCTTCCATGACTTCAATGCCGCCTTCGGCTTCATGACCCGCGTGGCGATCCAGGCCGAGAAGGCCGACCACCACCCGGAATGGTTCAACGTCTACAACCGGGTCGACATCACGCTGTCCACGCACGATGCCAACGGCCTGACCCAGCGCGACATCGACCTGGCCCACTTCATCGAGCGCGCCGCCGACGCGGTGACCGACTAAGCGCGGGCGCGGCGGCAGCCGGATCGGGCAGCTGTAGGCAATCCGTAAGGAACCGGGCGCCTGCGCCTAGTACAATCTGCGGCAGGCCCGCACCTTCCGTGTGCGCCAAGAGGCCTTCCCTCCAGCCATGCCCAACTTCCTGCCCGAGCTGCCGCCATGCGTATTCTGCTGATCGAGGACGACCGCCAGATTGCCAGCGGCGTCGAAGCCGGCCTGTCCCGTGCCGGCCACCAGGTGCGCGTCGTCCACGACGGCGTCTATGCCACCGAACATCTGCTGCGCGAGCAGCACGACCTGGTCATCCTGGACCTGGGCCTGCCCGGCATCGACGGCATGACCCTGCTGGCGCGCTACCGCGCCCGCAACCGCACCACCCCGGTCATCATCCTGACTGCGCGCGACGAGCTGGAAGACAAGCTCTCGGGGCTGAACGCCGGCGCCGACGACTACCTGATCAAACCCTTCGCCCTGCCCGAGCTGGAAGCCCGCGTGCGCGTGCTGCTGCGCCGCAGCCAGCAGGGCGAGGCCGCACCCGAGCGCGACGTGCGCCTGGGGCGCCTGCGGCTGTCGGGCAACGACCGCCGCATGTTTATCGACGCCCGCCCGCTGGAGCTGTCGCCGCGCGAGTTCGCGGTGCTGGAACTGCTGCTGCAGCGCCAGGGCCGCGTGGTCAGCAAGGCGCAGCTGCAGGACCACCTGGCCACCTTTGCCCACCCCGCCGGCGAAGGCGGCGATACTGTGGGCGACACCGCGATCGAGGTCTATGTGCACCGCGTGCGCAAGAAGCTCGAGGACAGCGATGTCGAGATCGTCACCGTGCGCGGCTTCGGCTACCTGCTGCAGATCCGCGCCGGACAATGAAACCGCTCCGGCCGCCGCGGTTATCCGACACGCGGCCCTGTCCTTCGGCCTAGCCGGCAATGTGGCCTCGCTCCCGCACCTCCTCCCGGATTTCCTGGCGCACGGCCTCCCGCATCGCAACGCGGAACGTGCCCCCATCTTCCGCCACGGCTGACGCCGCGGGCGCCACCCCTGCGCCCGCGGCGACGCGCCAGGCCTCCCGCCCCGGCTCCAACATCAGCCTGCGCGCGCACCTGCTGCGCGCACTGGCCACGCCGCTGTTTGCGCTGGTGCTGACCAGCGGCTCGCTGTCGTACTGGCTGGCGGCGCACTACACCACGCAGGTATTCGACCGCGCGCTGTATGGCGTGGCCAACAACATCGCCCAGCAGATCCGCATTGCCGGCCCGCGCCTGGAGCAGGACATCCCGATGATCGCGCAGACGCTGGTCGAGGCCGAGGGCACCGACCGCATCTACTGGCGCATCCACGGCCCCGACGGGCTGATCGGCGGCATGGACACCTGGCTGGGCTACGGCACCGGCCAGACCACGCTGCACGACGCGCGCCTGTTCTATGCCTGGTTCAGCGGCCGCCAGGTGCGCGCGGTGCGGCTGCCGGTGATGCTGCCCAGCGCCGCGGTGGACGAACTTGGCACCAGCGAGGCCGGCAAAGCCGCGCGCGGGCCCATCGTGGTGGAGGTGGCGGAGCTGCTGGACCGGCGCGAGACCGCCGCCAACGAGATCCTGCTGTCGGTGTCGGTGCCGCTGATCCTGCTGCTGCTGGTCGGCAGCCTGATCCTGTCGCACGTGCTCAAGGAAGAGCTGGTGCCGCTGCAGATCCTGGCCGACAAGCTCAACCGGCAGACTGCCCGCTCGCTCGCCGCGCTGGACGAGACCCAGGTGCCGGCCGAGGTGGCGCCGCTGATCCGCGGCCTCAATGCGCTGCTGGCGCGGCTGCGCGACGCGCTCGACGCGCAGCGCAAGTTCATTGCCGATGCGGCGCACCAGCTGCGCACGCCGCTGACCGCGGTCAAGCTGCATGCCGACCGGGCCCAGGAAGCCGATTCGCTGGAAGTCGCCCGGCATGCGCTGCGCGAGGTGCAGACCGCCGCCGACCGCGCGGTGCGGCTGTCCAACCAGCTGCTGTCGCTGGCGCGCGCCGAGCCCGGGCTGTCGCTGGAGCGTCTCGGTCCGGTGGAACACTTCGACCTGGCCGAGCTGGCCTTCGAGATCGGCGCCGAATGGGTGCCGCAGGCGCTGGCGCAACGCATCGACCTGGGCTTCGAGATCTTGCCCGGCCCCACCTTCACCGGCAGCGCGCCCGCGGTGGTGCGCGGCAACCGGCTGCTGATGCGCGAGGCCCTGTCCAACCTGATCGACAACGCGGTGAAGTACGTGCCCGCGGGCGGGCGCATCACGGTGCGCGCCGGCGGCGAGGCCATGGGTCACCGCGGCATGGCGGTGGTGATGGTGGAAGACAATGGCCCCGGCATCCCGCCGCAGCGGCGCGAGGAAGTCTTCAAGCGCTTCTTCCGCGGCGACCGCGCCCCCGAGCCGGGCGGCGGGCGGGCGGCCCACAGCGGCGGCGCCGGGCTGGGGCTGGCCATCGTCCATGAGATCGTGACGCTGCACCAGGGCACCATCCGCATCGAGGACGTGCCGCCGGTGCAGGGTGCGGCTGGCGATGCACCGGCGGCGGTCGGCGCGCCGGAACGGCGGCCGACCATGCGCTTCGTGATCCGGATCCCCTGCGAACCGCCAGGATCGGTGGCCTGAACCCGCTGCTGCGCTGGCGGCGGCGCGGGTCGAGACGCGCGCTTTACTTGTCCTTCTTCTTCTTTTCCTTCGGCGCCAGCATGGTGCCGCGGCATTGCGGGCTGCCGCAGCGGCACTCGAACTCTTTCTTCAGCTTGGCCGTATAGCGCGCGTCAATGACCAGGCCGTAGTCATAGAACAGTTCCTCGCCCTGGGCGATATCGCGCAGCGCGTGGATAAACACGCGGCCCTTCTTCTCGCGCGCCTCGCAGTTGGGTTCGCAGGCATGGTTGATCCAGCGCGCGCGGTTGCCGCCGTACTTGGCGTCGATCACGCTGCCGTCGTCCAGGCTGAAGTAGAAAGTGTGGTTGGGATCGCTGGGATCGTGCGGATGACGCTCCAGCGCCGTCTTCCACGAAATGTGCTCGCCCTTGTACTCGATCACGCGTTCGCCTTCGGCAATCGGGCCGATCGCATAGACGCCCTTGCCGTGCACGCCTGACTGGCGCACCTCGATCCGGTCGCTCGCCGTCTTCTTCCTGCCCTCGCCTGCTGCCTTGCGCTTTGCCTTGTCCGCCATTTGCCTTTCCGTGCTCGTCGCCTGTTGTGCCTGAGTGGCCCGCTGTGCCGGCCGTTCCGGCGCGATCGGGGATGATACCGGTGCAACCGTGACACGTATACGTAACGTCCTTTTTCCGGCGCCCTCACCGTATACGCCTTTGGGTGCAGCCGACAGGTATACGGCACCCCGTTTACACCCCAGCCGCGACGCGCGTTTACCTGCGCGTATGTGGATAACCCCGCCCGGAACTGTGGACAAGCACGCGGATTGGATGTGGGCTGCCTGGGGCTGGCATGGGGATGCCTCAGGCATAAGTCGGAGGGGGTTCGGCACCGGCCTCGCCCATCGGGCTGAGTCATCCACCTCGGCCAACATTGGATACGACCACTTCTCGTTTACGTAAACCTTTGAAGCGAAAGACGTTTACACGGTTTTCCACAGCGGGGGCGGGTGTTTACCTACTACTACTATTTGTATACATGAAAGAAAAAGGTAAACCGAAAGAACGAGCCAGGCACGTCAGCGAAAGAAGGAAGGCCCCGAAAGGTTTCATCCGAATGGCCGGGGCCGTAAACGTCGCGATAGCGAGAGACTTGGTGGTTTTGGGTTTGATCGGGGGCGTATACCTCGGGCGTATACGCCCAATCACACCAGCTTGCGCGTATACGCTGGCGACAGGATCTGGGGCCGGGCCGTAAACGATCCCCAAGGCGCCATGCATGCGCCGAATAGCCGCGCCGTTCGCCGCCAGGCCCATGATCCGAAAACATGCAACATAGTGCAGTTCGTGCATCCGAGGCTCCCAGAGCGCCTGCAAGCGCTTCTGGCCGACGCTGGCTCTCCAGCCCTGTCCAATACGCCTGAGCGTGCGCAGAGGGCTTCTGAGGCCCTCTGGCGACGGATGGGCAAGGGCACATGCCCTCAATCGCGTTGCACGAACCCCGGTGCCCTGCGCTGTCACCTTAGGGCGCTTTCGTCACCTTCCGCCACTTGCCATGGCTGCACCCGGCTGCGTCGATTTGCCGCGAAGCCCAGCCTGGCGCGGCCTCGCGGAAACTGCCAGGTAACAATCTGTTCCCGGTGCGCCTTGCCCGACACGGTATCATGTGGCCCGCGGCGTCTTTGCCGAAGCGGTGCCAGCCAGGCCGCCCGGCATGCGGACGCCTGTGTTTTATCAACTCGATACGGAGTGAAGCATGACGAAAACCGAACTGATCGACGCTATCGCAGCCGGGGTGGACGGTCTGACCAAGGCCAAGGCAGAACAGGCACTGAACGTGACCCTGTCGGCCATCATGGACGCAGTGGCCAAGGGCGACACGCTGAGCCTCATCGGCTTTGGCACGTTCAGCAAGGGCGAGCGTGGCGAGCGCATGGCGCGCAACCCGCGTACCGGCGAAGAAATCAAGGTCGAAGCAGCCAAGACCGTGAAGTTCAAGGCTGGCCAGAAGTTCAAGGACGCTGTCAACCAGTGAGCCTGACGGGCTGCACTGCAGGGCCCGAATTGTCAGACCCCGCCATGCCGCCGCCCGGTGCCCGAGGGCGCAGGCGAGCGCCAGGCGGGGGACGTTATCCACAGCGGTAAGCTGATCTTCTGCAGTATCCGCCGCATCGCTGAATCCGCCTTCGGGGCGATCGCGCGCGAAGTCTTCCAACAGGCGCCCAGCCGTGGCCTTGACAGGCCGGACCGGGTGCCGTGCCACATGGGGCCTCCATGCTCGCCCGTCCGCCGCGCCGCAGATCTCCACAGCGTTATGCACAGCGCTTTCCACAGCCGGTTCCACAGCTTTCTCCACAGGCTGCGGGCACCATGCGCGCGGCTTGCGTTGCCGTGGCGCTGGCATTGCTGACTGCCTGCACCACCGTCAGCGAGCCGGTGCGGCCGCAGGCGCGCGCCCTGCCCGACACCGAAAGGCCGGAGACGCGCCCGGGCGCCACGCCGCGTGAACGCATCGTCGAAATCGCCACGCAGGAATGGGCCCGCTGGGGCGGGCAGGTGGTGCGGCTGGGCCGGGACGACACGTCCTGCGTCACCTACAGCCCGGTGCCCGCACCGGAGCTGCCTGCGCCACTGCCAGGGATCCTGGAGGCCCAGCCAGCGTCCCCCGCAGAGGCAGCCGGGGCACCCGCTGCCGCCACCACCGACACCGAATCCAAAACCAACGGCAATCCGCCACCCGCCGCCAGCTGCCTGTCCTTTCCGGACGGCACCGGCATGGAAGCCACGCCCCTGGGCTGCTCGCTGGCGCGCCGCTACTGGGGCATCGTCGGTGAAGCGCCCAGTTGCCGGCAGGTGACGCGGGGGTCCTGGGCCTGGTCGGCGGTGTTTATCTCATGGGTGCTGCGCAAGGCGGGGCTGGACGAGCGCCAGTTCCTGACCGGGCAGTCGCACTCGATGTACGTGGTCGATGCCCGCGACGGCATCCTGCCCAGGCCGGCCTTCCATATCGAGCCCGTCCCCGCCATGCCCCGGCCCGGCGACATCATCTGCGCCGGGCGCGGGCGTGACCGCTATCTCGAGGACATCGCCGAAATAGGCTTCGGCACCACGCCCATGCACTGCGACATCGTGGTCGGCGTGGATCCGGCCACGCGCGTGGTGCGTGCCATCGGCGGCAATGTCCAGCAGTCGGTGTCGATGGAGGAGATCGAGCTGGGCGATTCGGGCCGGCTCGACGGCGTCACCAATTCGCATATGCCGTGGCTGCTGGTGATGCGCAACGACCTGCAATAGCTGGTTTATTGATGCCATTTATTAAGGCATCACGATTTCATGTGGTCTGATTATTCGCCGGAATAATCCTGCGCTCAGTCGAACAGTTCCAACTGCGACGTATCCCGGTCGCTGGTCCCTACCCCCACCCCCAGCAGCCGCACCGGCAAGCCCCGGCGCGCATGGCCCTCGGCCAGCAGGCGCGCGTAGACGGCGCGGTCCGGCGCGTGGCCGCGGCATTCCACCGTGGTCTGGCGGAAGTCAGAGAAGCGCAGCTTCACGGTCAGCTTGTCGATGGTGTCATGTGCCTGAGCCCGGTCAATGCGGGCTTCGAGCATGGCGACGAGCGGTTCCAGCTCGGCCATGCAGGCCTGCAGGTCGGGCAGGTCGTCGGCATAGGTCTCTTCCACGCTGATCGACTTGCGCTCGCGCTCGGGCGTGACCTCGCGCTCGTCGACGCCGCGGCACAGCTTGTAGAGCCGCGCCCCGAAGACACCGAACTCGCGGTGCAGCCGGTCCGGCGACCACGGCCGCAGGTCGCCGCAGGTCTCGGCACCCAGGCGCCGCAGCTTGGCCGCGGTGACCTTGCCCACGCCGTGGATGCGCTCCACCGGCAGCGCGGCGACAAAGCCATCGACCGCCGCCGGCTTGACCACGAACAACCCGTCGGGCTTGTTCCAGTCGCTGGCGATCTTGGCCACGAACTTGCTCGGCCCCACCCCGGCCGATACCGTCACGCCCACTTCATCGCGCACACGCTGGCGGATTTCCTCGGCGATGCGGGTGGCGCTGCCGGCGTGGCGGGTGCACAGGCTCACGTCCAGGTAGGCCTCGTCCAGCGACAGCGGTTCGACCAGCGCGGTGTATTCGCGATAGATCGCGAAGATCTGGCGCGAGACCTCGCGGTACTTGTCCATTGCCGGGCGCACGATCAGCAGGTCCGGGCAACGCTTGAGCGCCTGTGCCGATGGCATCGCCGAACGCACGCCAAAGGCGCGCGCTTCATAGTTGCAGGTGGCAATCACCCCGCGCCGGTCGGGCGAGCCGCCCACGGCCATCGGGCGGCCGCGCAGCGACGGCTCGTCGCGCATCTCGACCGAGGCATAGAAACAGTCGCAGTCGCAATGAATGATCTTGCGCTGGACCGCGGGCGTGGCATCAGGCGGGGCAGACATGGTGGCCAGGCACCGTATCGGTTATCCGTGCGATGAATGAAATCGTTTGATTTTCAGTTGGCTTCATTGATGGATTGGATGGCTGCGGGCTTCTGCCGCGTATTCATCCATAGCCCCTCGGCCGCATACAAGGCCAGCGACAGCCAGATCAGTGCGTAGCCGACCTGCTTCTGCACCGGGAACGGTTCGTTCCACAGCCATACGCCCAGCAGCAGCTGCAGCGTCGGCCCGGTGTACTGCAGCAGGCCCAGCAGTGACAGCGGAATGCGCCGCGCGCCGGCGGCAAAGAACAGCAGCGGCACCGCCGTCACCGGCCCGGCCAGCAGCAGCAGCCACTGCGTACCCGGCGCTGCGTGGGTGAAGCTGTCCTGGCCGGTGGCGAACAGCCAGGCCAGCGCCGCCGCGGCCAGCGGGAACAGCAAAAGCGTCTCCAGCGACAGCCCTTCCAGCGCACCCAGCGCACCGGTCTTGCGCAGCAGGCCATAGCCGCCGAAGCTGGCCGCCAGCCCCAGGGCGATCCACGGCAACTGGCCTGCCGCCACCGTCAGCCAGGCCACCCCGGCCGCGGCGACCGCGATCGCCAGCCATTGCACCAGGCGCAGCCGCTCGTGCAGGAACACCACGCCCAGCAGCACGCTGAACAGCGGGTTGATGAAGTAACCCAGGCTGGCATCGACCACGCGGTTAGCCGACACCGCCCAGATATAGAGGAACCAGTTGGCGCACAGCAGCGCCGCGCTGGCGGTGAACGAGAGCAGCAGGCGCCGGTCCTTGAGCACCCGGCCGAGCCACGCCCACTGGTGCCGCCACGTCAGGATCAGGCCCAGGAATACCAGCGACCACACCATCCGGTGCAGCAGGATCTCCAGCGGCGCAATACCGGGCAGCGATTTGATATAGAGCGGGAGCAGCCCCCAGATGACGTAGGCCAGGAGGGCGTAGAGAATGCCGAGTTGCATAGGGATTTCCGGTAGATGCCGGCGATTCTACCGGCGCCGCGCGATCCCCGCCCGGCGGGCGCCCGCGTGCCGTGGCTAACAAAAAACCCCATGCTCCCGAGGGAGCATGGGGTTTGCGGCAGGCCGCGGACGGCCCGGGGCCGTGTGCCGCTTACAGCTTGCGCGCGAAGCTGAACTGGGCGAAGCCCTGCTCGGCCACGTTGAACCAGGCGGCCTGGTTGTTGCGGAACACGCGCCAGTCGTCGTAGATCTTCTTGAACGACGGGTTCTTGGCGGTTTCGTCGGCGTAGGCTTCCTGGGTCGCCTTGAAGCACGCTTCCATGATCTCTTTGGAGAACGGGCGCAGCTTGACGCCGTTTTCCAGCAGGCGGGCCAGTGCCTGCGGGTTGACCGTGTCGTACTTGGCCATCATGTTGGTGTGCGCCTCGATGGTGGCGGTTTCCAGCGCGCGCTTGTACAGTGCCGGCAGCTTTGCGTACTCGGTGGCCGAGGCGTAGAACGACAGCTGCGCGCTGCCTTCCCACCAGCCCGGGTAGTAGTAGTACGGCGCCACCTTGTAGAAGCCCAGCTTCTCGTCATCGTACGGGCCCACCCACTCGGCCGCGTCGATGGTGCCTTTTTCCAGCGCGGGGTAGATGTCGCCGCCGGCGATCTGCTGCGGCACCACGCCCAGGCGCGACAGCACCACGCCGGCAAAGCCGGCGATGCGGTATTTCAGGCCCTGCAGGTCGGCCACGGTCTTGATTTCCTTGCGGAACCAGCCGCCCATCTGCGCATTGGTGTTGCCGCCCAGGAAGTTGACGACGTTGTATTCCTTGAAGAACTCGCGCATCAGCTTCATGCCGTTGCCCTGCAGCATCCAGGCGTTCTGCTGGCGTGCGGTCAGGCCGAACGGGACGGTGGTGTCAAAGCACAGCGTCGGGTTCTTGCCGAAGTAGTAGTAGCCGGCGGTGTGGCCGATCTGCACGGTGTTGTTCTGCACCGCGTCCAGCACCTGCAGGCCCGGCACGACTTCACCGGCGGCAAAGACCTTGATGTTGAACTTGCCTTCGGTCAGTTCCTTGACGCGGGTCGACAGCAGTTCGGCACCGCCGAAGATGGTGTCGAGCGACTTGGGGAAGCTCGAGGCCAGGCGCCATTCCACGGCCGGGTTGCTGCCGACCACGGCCGGCGCTGCCGGGCCGCTGGCGGCGGCGGGCGCTGCCTTCTCTTCACCCTTGCCGCACGCGGCCAGTGCCCCGGTGGCGGCCACGGCCGACGCTTTCAACAGAAAGGAACGACGTTCCATCTCCACTTCTCCTCTTATAGATATTGATTCGGATGCAGGCTCGCGGCTTGCATGATGCCGCGCGCCGGACCGTGACGCACCAGCCGCCGGGGTACGGCGGCCTGCGCAACGCTGTGCCTGTTGCGAACGGGCACGGCGGCGTGCCCCGCATGCCGGGCGCCGGACGCGGGCCACGGTAAAGGGCTGTCTTACCCGAAAGACAAGCCAGCCGATTATAGCGGTGGCTCTTTCGCCACGGGGTACCGTGCAAGTGCGGGTTTTCGCTAGTCAATCGCGCCATATCCGGGGGTTTTTCGCATTGTGAGACAGCGCACGGTGTGATGGATTTTGTAACCCGGCTTGCGGTCAAATGGGTCGGCTGATAAAAAACAGTCCCGCCTCCGGAGCCCTTGCCCGCTCCGGCCATTGTTGTTGCTTGCTGAATTGCTGTCCGAATTGCCGCCGGTCTCCCGTCTAATTCCCGCCACACCGCCTTGTCCCGGCCCTTCCGGGCGCGGTGGCCTGCCCCTGCGCCGCCTCGGTTTTGCCGTGCTGGCCGCGTGGGGCCTGGTCGCGTGCGCGCAGACCGGGGATGCGACCACCAGTGCCACCACGCCGCCACCCCGCATCGAACCGCACCCGGCGGTGACCGCGGGTCCGGCGCAAACCGCCCGGCCTGCCGCGCCGGCCACGGCAGGCGCGGAGGACCCGCTGGCGGCGCTGATCGCCGGCGACGCGGCACCCACGGCCAGCGTGACCGTGCCAGCGGCACCGGCACCAGGCATCACGGGCGAGCCGGCGGCCCAGCCTGCCGTGCAGCCTGACGGCAGCGCGCCGGCAACCCTGGCCCGTACCAGCCCGGCTGCCGACCCCGACTTCGTCGGCCCGCCCGAACCGCCACCCCAGCCGCCGCCACCACTGGTGCTGTTCCCGCCCCGGCTCGGCCAGTTCCAGGCCGAAGCGCCCGCCCAGCCGGCGGACAGCGCCACCGGTGACACACCGCCGGATGCCCCGCCGGTACTGCACTCGCAGCTGCCCGCCGAGGACCCCGCCGGGGATTCCGTGTGGCGCCTCGGTTACAGCGGCCGCGCCGCGGCCGAGGAACGCCCGGCCACCATGCGCGCCTGCCCCGGCGGCGCGCTCTCCACCGGCATCGGCAACGGCCTGGCCTGCCGCAGCGCCGGCGAGGTCAAGATCCGCGAATCGGTGCTGGACCTGGACGGCGGCGCGCAGGTGATGCTGATCGCGCAGGCGCGCGGCACCGACGCCACCACGGTCAATGGCCGCCCCCAGGCGATCGATCCGTATGCCCTGGTGCCGCAGTTCTATACCGCCGTCAGCGGCCTGGCGGTGCTGGACGGCGCCACCATGTGGGCCGGCCGGCGCGACAATGCGCCGTTCCTGCTGTCGTCCGGCCTGCTGCCGCCCAATTCCACGGCGATGCGCTTCGGCGTGGACAACGCCAAGGTGATCGGCGATATCGGCCTGAGCTACCAGTACACCGCGCGCGCGGACCAGAACGGCCAGAACCTGCCCAGCTACCACTCACTGCGCACCGCGCCCATCAACACCAACGAACAGGGTTCGATCCAGCTCGGCTTCACGCGGGTGGAGGCGCAGCCGCTGGTGCAAGATCCCGGCGGCGCATGGTGGGCGTCTGCGTTGCACGAGCAGAAAGGCGTGCTGTTCGGCACCAACCGGCTCGGGGTGCAGTTCGGATCGGGAGCGCGCAACGCCATGACCGGCTACACCGGCATGGGACCGGCGCTGTCGCGCACGCGCGTGGCCGAATCGATGGAATGGAAGGGTCGCTCAGGGCTGAGCGGCGCGGTGGAGCAAAGTCTGCAGTTTGACCGGTCGCCGGTCGGCACGCTGCAGTGGACCACCACGCGCTTGCGTCCTGCTTACGTAGCGAGCAACCAGTTCCGCCTGAATTTCGAGGTCTCGCACGACCAGATCTCGTCCGGCTTCGGCGTCGGCGGCCAGCGCACCGCGCTGACCGTGGCGCCCACGCTGACACTGGGCAAGTCGGCGGGCAATGCCAACCTGCGCGCCTTCTACACCTATAGCCGTGCCAGCGACGTCGACGGCATCGGCTACACCGCGCCGGCCGACGCGTGGGCCTCGCAGCCGAGCGGCTCGATCTTCGGCGTGCAGCTCAATCGGCGCTGGTAGGGGCGCTGGCGGGCGCAGCGCGCCAGTCGGCCTGTGCCGTGGCAGCAGTGGCGGCCGCACCGGGTTTGCGGCACAGCCAGTGGAACAGCAGCGTGGCAGTCAGCCCGCCGCCGATCTGGGCCAGCACGAAGCCCGGCACGTCCTGCGGCCGGATCCCGGTAAAGGTATCGGTCAGCGCGCAGGCGATGGTCAGCGCCGGGTTAGCAAACGAGGTCGACGACGTGAACCAGTAGCCCGCGGTGATATAGCCTGCCACCACGAACGGCACCAGCTGCGGCCGGCTGCGCAGCGTTCCGATGCCCACGCCGACCAGGCCGAAGGTGGCCACGCACTCGCTCCACCACATTGCCGCGCCGGTGCGGCTCTGCGCCGACCAGGCCAGCGCCGGCTCGCCGAACATCGCATGGGCGGCCAGCACGCCGCAGATTCCGCCCGTCACCTGCACCAGCACATAGCGCAGCGCATCGCGCGGCGGCAGCGCGCCCTGCAGCAGCGCCGACAGGCTGACCACCGGATTGAAATGCCCGCCCGAGACCGGGCCAAGCGACACCAGCAAGGCCACCAGCCCGGCACCGGTCGCCAGCGAATTGGCCAGCAGCGCCAGCGCGGTATCGCCGGCGGCGAGGCGCTCGGCACGGATGCCGGAGCCCACCACAATCGCCACCAGCAGCGCCGTGCCCAGGCCTTCGGCCACCAGGCGGCGTGCGAGCGTACTCATCGCTGCGCTCCGTTGACGGCGCGCAGCAGCGATAAAGCGGAGCAACGAACGGGATACGAGAGCGACCGCGAGATCGCGGCAAAGGCAGTAAGGAAAACGTGCAGCGGCAAGATGGACAACGTCGCCTGAGACGACGCCTCGAACGGTGGCGGTTCAGTAGCAAGCCCGCGCACACGCGGTGAGCGCGGACGCGACAGTGTTCCGCTCGCGCACGGAGCGCGTCAATGCGTGGCCGCTTTGTTGTGTGCAGACGCGCGGTATCGAATCGCCGCGCGGGCCGCGGGCCGTTACCGGTTGCTGGCCGCCAGCCGCAGGCCGAAGCCGACCAGCGCGATCCCGGCCAGTCGCGTTGCCAGCGTGCGCGCGAACGGCAGCGCCCGCAGCCGGCTGGCCACTGCGTTGCCCGCCAGCACCAGCGCCGCCTGGTAGGCGAGGCTGAGCACCGTGACGTGTGCCATCATCGCCGCCAGCGTGGCCGGCGACGCATCCGGGCGCAGGAACAGCGGGAAGAACGCGACAAAGAACAGCACCACCTTGGGGTTGGTCAGGCTCACCGTGAAGCCCTGGCGCAGGTATACGCGCGCTGACTTGCGCGGCTCGGGCACGCCGGCGTCCGCGGCAAAGCGTGTACGCAGCAGCTGCACGCCCATCCAGCACAGGTACGCGGCACCGAACCATTGCAAGCTGTGGAAAAGCAGCGGATTGGCCCGCATCACCGCCGCCAGTCCCGCCACCGCGGCGAGCATGTACCCGAGGTCGCCCAGCAGCGTGCCGCAGACCGCGCCCATGCCGGCCGCCACGCCATTGCGCGCGGTGGCGTTGAGAATGGCGATCGTGCCCGGGCCGGGGATCAGCTGGAACACCAGAATGGCGAGCACGAAGCTGGTGTAGTTCTGGATGTCGAGCATGGTGGCCTGGCAGTGTCGGATGCGAGCGCGGGATGCTTCGCTGCCGCCATGTTAGTGCAGCCTGGCCCATCGCGGCAAAGCGAATGGCTTCACGGGCGCAGCGCGCCTCAGCGCAGCAGGAACGCGATGTCCTCGACGCGGATCTGTGCCACCGGAATGCCCTTGCGGCGCTGGAACAGGATGTGCTGCTGCACGCGGCTGCGCTGCTCGGCAAATGCTGTGGGATCGATCGGCGTGCCCAGGCGCATGTAGTGCTGCGCCAGCAGCTTGTAGGCGCGGTGGCGCACCTGCATGGCCTCGGTCTCTGCACGCAGCCGCCGGATCTCTGCCGGGCTGCGGTCAATCGCCTGGTGCAGCTCCTCGACCGTGCGCGCATGCAGCTCGCGGTAGACGTCGCGCTCGGCCTCCATCTGGTGCAGCTCGTCGCGCAGCGCGCGGATCTTGTGCTGCAGCTTCAGCGTCTGCGAGACCGCCTGCTGCACCCGCCCCGCCGCCCCCAGCGCGTGGCTGGCCGCGGCCATGGTGCTCTTCCACAAGCCGCGCTCGTCGCCCGCAGTCTGCGGCGGCCAGCGGTTGTCCGTTCCGATCAACGTATCCATCAGACCCCCCAGTAAGAAAGTGATAGCCCTGGGCCGGATGTCCGCGTTATGGGTGCGGCTTGGCCGGCTCGGTCCACGCCGCCGGGCGGCAGCGCATCAGGGCATCGTAGAGATACATATATCGGCTGCCAAGTAGAAGATATTTACTTCTGGGTTGGCTGTTGCGCGTTGCTGGCGTTGAGTCGGGAAGTGTTTCGCCGTTGCGGCGACAGCACGGGGACGGGAATCCGGGCGCGTTTATGACACTGCACCCCAATGCAAAAAGCCCGGCTGCGGGAGCCGGGCTTTTCTTGTTCTGGTGGCCTGGGACGGAATCGAACCGCCGACACAAGGATTTTCAATCCTCTGCTCTACCGACTGAGCTACCGGGCCAAAGAAGCGAAACTATAACTGGACTTTTTTGGCCAGTCAAGCGTCATGTGCGTCACTGCCTCATTGCTCGGCCGGCTCGGGCTTGTTGCGGCCCAGTTCGACGCCGAGCTGCTTGAGCTTGCGGTACAGGTGGGTACGCTCCAGCCCGGTCTTCTCGGCCACGCGGGTCATGCTGCCGTGTTCGCGCAGCAGATGGTATTCGAAGTAGGCGCGCTCGAACAGGTCGCGCGCTTCGCGCAGCGGCATGTCGAAGGAGAACTGCATCTCGGCCTCGGGCACGCGCGCGGGGTTGCCGTTGGGGGCGGCCTCGGCGGTGGCCTCGGGCACGGCGTCGGCCAAACCGGGCTCGGCCGACGGCGCCGCGGCGGGCGCGGCGGTGGCGGCCGTGCTGCTGCGCGGGCGTTCGATGCCGCGGGCCAGGCCCTGCTCGACCGCGGACAGCAGCTTCTGCAGTGCGATCGGCTTCTCAAGGAAATTGAGCGCGCCGATCTTGGTCGCCTCGACCGCCGTGTCGATGGTGGCGTGGCCCGACATCATGATGACGGGCATCGTCAGCTGTCCCTGCGCGGACCATTCCTTGAGCAGGGTCACGCCATCGGTATCGGGCATCCAGATATCGAGCAGCACGAGGTCGGGCGTACCCGCCGCGCGGTATTCGCGCGCTTGCAGCGCGTTCTCCGCGAGTTCAACCACGTGGCCTTCGTCGCTGAGGATCTCCGAGAGCAGCTCCCGGATTCCCATTTCGTCATCGACTACGAGGATCGTTGCCATACTTCCCCTCTTAACCCCACCGCAGCGTTCCGGGACCGGACGCCATTGTTGACTATGTCAGTTTAACGAACAGGATCGAGATCTGTGCACCGACGATCTCCGCACCTTCCATGCGATTGCGCAACTCGATTCGCGCACCGTGTTCGTCAATGATCTTCTTTACCATCGCGAGCCCCAAGCCCGTGCCCTTGGCTTTCGTGGTCACATAGGGCTCGAACGCACGGCTCAGGATTCGTGGTGCAAAACCGGGACCATTGTCCGCAATGGTGAGCTTGACGGCCTGGCGGTTTTCGCCGGCAGAATCTTTGTATTCTACAGTCTCGGTGTGCAGAGTGATATGGGGCGCCGCCCTACCGGCCGCGACGTTCTCGGTGGCGGCATCCTGTGCGTTCTGCAGCAGGTTGTGGATGACCTGGCGCAACTGCGTCGGATCGCCCTTGATCTCGGGCAGCGCGGTGCCCAGCGTCGGATGGATCACCGGATGCTCGTGCACCGCGGGATCATCGATGCCGTACAGGTGCAGCACCTCCGCCACCAGGCTGTTGAGCTGCAGCGACTGCAGCACCGCGGGCGGCGTGCGCGCGTAGTCGCGGAAATCATCGACCATGCGCTTCATCGCGGACACCTGGTTGACGATGGTGGCGGCGCCACGCTTGAGCACATCGGCGTCGGTGCCCTCGAGCTTGGGCGAGAGCTTCATCTGCAGGCGCTCGGCCGAGAGCTGGATCGGCGTCAGCGGGTTCTTGATCTCGTGCGCAAGGCGCCGTGCCACCTCGCCCCAGGCCACCGAGCGTTGAGCGGAAATCACATCGGAGATATCGTCGAACACGATCACGTAGCCGGGCTCATCGCGCTCGCCGCCGGGCAGGCGTGCGCCGCGCACCAGCAGCGTAAGCGGCTGTTCTTCGCCCTGCGGCAGCTCGATCTGCTTCTGCCAGTGCTCGGCGCCGCCCAGCACCTCGCTGGTGTTCTGGTCCGAGAAGGCCTGGCGCACGATCTCGCCGAACGGCCCCATGCCAGGGATCTGCTCCACCGGCAGGCCCAGCACCGCGCCGAGCGGCTGGCGGAAGATGCGCTCCGCGCCGGGATTGGCGGTAATCAGCACAAAACGGCGGTCGAACACCAGCACGCCTGCGGTCAGGTTCTGCAGCACGCTTTCCAGGTAGGCCTTCGATTGCTCCAGCGCGGTGCGGTTCTCTTCCACCGCCAGCCGCGCCTCGGCCAGCTGGCGCGTCATCTGGTTGAACTGCTGCGTGAGCATGCCGAGCTCGTCGCGGCTCTTCAGTTCGCGCTTGGGCGAGAGGTCGCCTTCGGCCACTTCCTTGGTCCCCTGCAGCAGCATCAGCAGCGGCCGCGCCAGTTGCCCGCCCAGCAGCAGCGCCAGCATCACCGCGATGAAGACGGCCAGGAACAGCGTCAGCGTCAGCGTGCCGATATACATCTTGCGCAGGCCGGTGCGGCCCAGTGCCTTCTCCTGGTATTCCTGGTACGCGCGCTGGACCTCGTCGGCATTGCGCGCGAGCACCGCCGGCACCGGGTGCAGCACCTGCAGGTAACGCTCTTCGCGCACGGTCTCGCCGACCAGCCCGAAGCCGCTCGACGGCGATTCCTCCGGGCGGCGCTCCACGGACAGGCCGGAGCCGGCCCAGCGCGGCGACTTGGCCAGCGCGCGCGGGGCGCTGCCGCCTGCCGCGTCAGTCTGTGCGGTGGTAGGGCTTGTGCCCAGTGGAATGATCACGCGCAGCCGGTACAGGTGGCTGCTGTCGGCGCGCTCGGTGCTCGGGCTGCCGTCACCTGACGGGTCGGTGCCGCCCTCCACCGCCGCGTAGCCACCGGCCAGCCGTGCCTGTTCGGCCAGCACGCCGGAAGGCAGGTCCGGCACCAGCGACGCATAGTTGCTGGACGCCGTGGCCAGCACGCGGCCGCTGCCGGTGAAGATGGCGGCTTCCTGGACCCCATACTGCTCGCGCAGGCGGTTCAGCTGCAGCGAGGTGGCCACGCCGGAGGCGCCGGCGAGCTGCTCGGCCATCAGGCGTGCCTTGACCTGCAGGTCGGCGAGCGAGCTGTCGATGGTGGCGCGGCCCAGGTTCAGGCCGGCCTCGAGCGCAGTTTCCACGCGCACGTCGAACCAGGACTCGATGCTGCGCGAGACGAACTGCAGCGAGACCAGGTAGATCAGCACGCCGGGCAGCACGCCCACCACGCCGAAGAACACGGCGAGCTTGGTCATCAGCCGCGTGCCGAACTTGCCGCGGCGATAGCGCAGCCACAGCGTCAGCGCCAGCGCACCCACGATCAGCACCAGCAGGGCGCCGATCACCAGGTTCACCTTGAACAGCAGCGTGAAATAGCGATCGAAGAATTCGGTGTTGGCCGATGCCCCGGCCAGCAGGCCCACCAGCACCAGCGCCAGGAAGACGATGATCCCGGCCACGACGCGGTACAGCACGCGCCGGAACCGGCTGTCCCACAGCGAGTTGTTCATGGCTGGCTCGATGCGGGCTGCACCAGCAGTGCGGGCGACAGTCCATACGACACCGTCTGCATGGTCAGGCCGCGCGAGTCAATGGCAGCGGCCGGCGCCGACGCAGGCGCGGGTACGGCGGGCGATGCCGGCAGCGCCGGCGATGCGGGGCCTGGGGCCGGCGCGGGCGGCGGCGGTGCTGCGGGCGGCGGCGGTGGCGGCGGTGGCGGCGGTGGGTTCAGGTCCGTCGGCACCGTATAGACAAAGCGCCGCCAGTCGGAGGCCAGGTTCCATTCACGCGTGTTGACGGCGTTGATCTGGAACGGCTTGGGCAGTTGCGACAGGTCCAGCCGCATGCGCACTTCGGCGTGGTAGGTCTCGCCCGGCTTGACCGCATTGCGCTCGAACACGCGCCAGCCGCGCACGCGCTGGATGAACTGCAGCGCGCTCTTCAAGCGCGTGAATGGCAGCTGCAGGCCGCCGGTGGAGACACGGTACTGGCGCGTCAGCGGCTGGTACGACAGGCGCACGCTGCGGGTGGTGTTGACCGGCTTGTCGTCGAACCAGTACCAGCGCGAACGCGAGAGCTGGAAGTCGACCGCGAAATAGAGGGAGATGCCCTTGTGCAATGCGTCTTCCAGCACGGGTGGCAGGTCGAAGTCGAAGCTGGCGGCAAGCTCGAAGCCGCCATCCTGGAATTCGATGCGCGCGTCGGTGGCCTCGATGACCTGTGCGCGCGCAGCGGGCGGCAACCACAGTAGCGAGGCGAGCGCCAGCACCAGTGCAAGCCACCACCGCGCCAGCAGGCCACGCCTGCCCGCGCCGCCGGGGCGCAGACGCGGGCACGCCTGGTCCGCGGCAGTGTCCACGTTCGTGTTCAACATGACGCGGAAGTCTGACAGGCGCGGCGTGCTCAGCATCGGATCAGATCAGGCGCGTTTCTGGAAGCGGGCGTAGAAGAAGCCATCGTGATCCGACGGCAGGCTGGTGCCGGCCGTGGCGTCCTTTTCGCCATTGGCGCCGGCTGCTTGCGTGGTATGAGTGCCGGGCAGCAGCTGCCCCGGCGCCTGCAATCGTATCGCATCTGCCAGCTGGGCACCAAACCAGCGCGCCTGCTCCTCGCCTTCCGTTGGGAAAATAGAACAGGTGACATAGACCAGGATGCCGCCCGGTTTGAGCAGCGGCCACAGTTGCGAGACGATGCGGCGCTGCTCGGTGATGAGCTTGGCAATATCGGTCTCGCGGCGCAGCCAGCGGATATCGGGATGGCGCCGCACAATGCCCGAAGCGGAGCACGGCACGTCGGCCAGGATGCGGTCAAAGAGCTGGCCGTCCCACCAGTCGGCGGGCCGGCTGGCATCGCCGACCACGATCCTGGCCTGCTTGCCCAGGCGCGCCAGGTTCTCGCCGATGCGGGTGGTGCGCTGCGGGTCGCTTTCCACCGCGGTGACGTCGATATCGGCCAGTTCCAGCAGGTGCCCGGTCTTGCCGCCGGGCGCCGCGCAGGCATCCAGCACGCGCATGCCGTCGGCCACCTCGAGCAGCGGCGCGGCCAGCTGCGCGCCGGCATCCTGCACCGAGACCACGCCTTCGGTAAAGCCCGGCAACTGCGTCACCGGCACCGCGCGCACCAGGCGCACGGCCTGCGGGCCGACCACATGGCCAGCCAGGCCGGCGTTGGCAAGATCGGTCTGGTACTGCTGCACGGACACGCGCGCGGTGTTGACGCGCACCGTCATCGGCGGGCGCACGTTGGCGCTGGCGGCCAGGGCCATCCACTGGTCCGGGTAGGCCTCGCGCAGCATGCGCAGCCACCACGGCGGCAGGTTCCAGCGCGCCTGCTCGTCGCGGTTGACGTCGGCCAGCAGCGCCTTGCGTTCGCGCAGGAAACGGCGCAGCACCGCGTTGACCAGGCCGCGCGCATGCGCAGTCTTGGGTTCGGAGGCGGCGGCGCTGACCGCCTGGTCGACCACAGTGAAGGTGCTGTAGCCCGGGCGGCCGGCGTCCGCGTCCTGGCGCGTCTTGTCCGCGCTGTCGTGCTTGTCGCGCGGGCCCGGCGCGTGCTCCAGCAGTAGCGCCAGTGCCACGGCCAGCAGCGAATCGACCTGCGCGCCCGGCGGGCGCGTGACCAGCTTCGTCACCAGTGCGCGTGCCGTGCCGAACTGGCGCATGGTGCGATAGGCGATGTCCTGCAGCGCGCCGCGCGTGGCGGCATCGCGCACGCGGTCCAGGCGCAGCTGTGCGGCGGCGTCCTCGATCGCCTGGGGCAAGGCTGTGCCTTCGCTGACGGCGCGCACCGCGGTGGCGGCGCCAAGCATCTGGAAGGCAAGCGAATCGGGAGGCAGGCGCATATCGGTCAGGCAGCGGGTCAGGTGTTGGAATCGGGAAGCAGGCCGGCACGGGCACAAAAAAAAGCCCGCCGGTCCATGCGGAACAGCGGGCAGTTTACCCTGTGCGGGGGCCCTGCCCCGGATTTCCGGCCGCTCAGGCGGGATAGGTGCCGGTCTGGGCCATCTGCATCAGGCGCGCGATGCGCTCCTCGGTGGCCGGGTGGGTCGAGAACAGATTGGCGATGGCGCCGCCCGAGAGCGGGTTCATGATCATCATCTGCGCCGTGGCCGGGTGTTCTTCTGCCGCCTGGAACGGGATGCCCTGGGCGTAGCGGTGGATCTTGTCCAGTGCGCTGGCCAGCGCCTGCGGGTCGCCGCTGATCTCGGCGCCGCCGCGGTCGGCCTCGAACTCACGTGCGCGTGAGATCGCCATCTGGATCAGCGATGCCGCCAGCGGGGCCAGGATTGCCACGGCAATGCTGGCGATCGGGTTGCTGCGGTTGCCGTTCTCGTCGCGCCCGCCGAAGAACATTGCCATATTCGCCAGCGCCGAGATCGCACCGGCCATGGTGGCGGCGATGGTCGAGGTCAGGATGTCGCGGTGGCGCACGTGCGCCAGCTCATGCGCCATCACGCCGCGCAGTTCTCGCTCGGACAGCACCCGCAGGATGCCGGTGGTGGCCGCCACCGCGGCGTGCTCCGGGTTGCGGCCGGTGGCAAAGGCGTTGGGCGCGTCTTCGTTGATCAGGTACACGCGCGGCATCGGCAGGCCGGCGCGCTGCGCCAGTTCCTGCACCATGCCGTAGAACTGCGGCGCGCTGCCGGCGTCGACTTCCTGCGCGTTGTACATGCGCAGGACCATCTTGTCCGAGAACCAGTAGGAGAAGAAGTTCATGCCCAGCGCAAGTAGCAGCGCCATCATCATGCCGCTGCGCCCGCCGATCATGCCGCCGATGACGATGAACAGCGCCGTGATGGCCGCCATCAGCATGAAGGTCTTGACCCAGTTGAACATTGCGGTGATCTCCGTGTAATCGTGAGCCGCGTCCCGGGGGAAAAGCGGACGCGATGACCGTTAGATAGGGGGTGATACCCGAAAATTCAACGGCTGTTCAACGGTTTCAGGGGGAGCCGTGGCCGGTCGCGCCCGCCGGGCGGTTCCACCGGCACTTATGTTGCCATGTGCGGCAAAGGCCTGCCCGATCATGCCTGTGCGGCGCCGTTGCCGGGTACCGCGCAGCGCGTGCCCGGCGGCAGCGGCAGCCCTTGCAGGAACTGCTGCGCCGGCTGGCGGCGCCCGCCCGGCTTCTGCAGCTCGGTGACCTGCAGTGCGCTGCCCTCGCCGCAGGCGATGATGACGCCGGCGGCGTCGGCCGCCAGCACCGTGCCGGGCGGATGCGGCAGGCTGCTGGCGGCGGCCAGCGGCACGGCCTGCCAGCACTTGATCACGGTATCGCCGACCTGCACCGTCGCGCCCGGAAAGGGGTTGAACGCGCGCACCTGGTTGGCCAGCGCCGCGGCCGGGCGGCGCAGGTCCAGCGGCGCCTCGTCCTTGGCGATCTTCTCGGCGTAGGTGACGCCTTCGGCCGGCTGCGGCGTGGCGGCCAGCGCGCGGCCGGCGGCCAGTTCCTGCAGCGCTGCCACGGTCAAGCGCGCGCCCAGCGCGGCCAGGGTGTCGTGCAGCTTGCCGGTGGTGTCGTCCGGGCCGATCGGCACGGCCTCGCGCGTGAGCATGTCGCCGGTGTCCAGGCCTTCGTCCATCTGCATCAGCGTGATGCCGGTCTCGGCATCGCCCGCTTCGATGGCGCGGTGGATCGGCGCTGCGCCGCGCCAGCGCGGCAGCAGCGAGCCGTGGATATTCAGGCAGCCCAGGCGCGGCAGGGTCAGCACCTCGGCCGGCAGGATCAGGCCGTAGGCGGCCACCACCATCACGTCGGGGGCGGTGCCGGCGAGCGCGTCGATGGCCGCGGCGGCGTCTTCCGGGTACTTGCCCTGGCGGCGCAGCGAGCGCGGCTGCAGCACTGGCCCAAGGCCGCTGGCGGCGGCGAACTGCTTCACCGGGCTGGCCTGCAGCTGCAGGCCGCGGCCGGCGGGGCGGTCAGGCTGCGTCAGCACCGCCACGACGGGAAAACCGGCGGCGTGGATGGCTTCCAGCGCGACGCGCGCGAACTCGGGCGTGCCGGCAAAGGCGACACGCAGGGGTCTGGCTTGGGACATGGCAGGTTCCGTGGCCTGAAGCAGAACCGGCCGCTATCGCGGCCGGTGCTTTTGTTCTTCGGAAGTCATAAAGATAACAGACCCCGCGCGGGTGCCGCGCGTTGGCGCCGGGATTCCGGGCAGGCTGTTACATCTTTGTGGCAGGACGCCGCTTACATGCGGGTGCGCTCGCGCTTCTGCAGCCTGCTCTTGATGCGGTTGAGCTTGAGCGGCGACAGGTACTCGACAAAGACCTTGCCGCGCAGGTGATCGATCTCGTGCTGGATGCAGACCGCCAGCAGGTCGTCGGCTTCGAGCTCGAAGCTTTCGCCCTTCTCGTTGAGCGCGCGCACGCGCACCCGGTCGGGGCGCTCGACGCGGTCATAGACCTCGGGCACCGACAGGCAGCCCTCTTCCCACACCTTGCGGTTGTCGCTGGCCCAGATGATCTCCGGGTTGATAAAGACCTGGAGCTGGTCGCGCGTTTCCGAGACGTCGATCACCACCACCTGCTCGTGCACGTTGACCTGCGTGGCGGCCAGCCCGATGCCGGGCGCTTCGTACATGGTTTCAGCCATGTCCTTCACCAGCTGGCGGATACGGTCGTCCACCGCCGCAACGGGTTTGGCAACGGTGTGCAGGCGGGGATCAGGGTAGGTCAGGATATCGAGTTTTGCCATGATGCTCAGGCGCAACGCCGGCTGCTGCCGGCAACCGGACCGCGTTGCGGCGGCCGGTGTTTACATGCAGAATCGGGGCGCAAGTACAAAAATTCAAGGCGCGCCGCAACAGGCGCGCTCTCCCGGGTCAATCCGGCCGAACCACCGGCCGGTCAGGAAAATGCGCGATCTTACCAAAGAACACCAGGCGGCGTCGGGCCGCAGGCTGCACGCGTTCATCCCTAAGTTTGCTTGTGCGCTGTTGAGTGCCGCTGGCTTCACTGCCGCGGCCACGCTTCCGGCCCTGGCCGCGGACCTGACGGTCACGCCGGCACAGCAGGCCGAAGCCCAGCGCACGGCCCAACAGGGCATTCCCGTTTCAGAACTGTCTCCCAATGCGCCGTCGCAGTACACCGTGCGCATGGGTGACACGCTGTGGGGGATCTCGGGCCGCTTCCTGCGCCAGCCATGGCGCTGGCCTGAGCTATGGGGCATGAACCGGCAACAGATCCGCAACCCGCACCTGATCTATCCGGGACAGATCCTGTACCTGATCCAGCGCGACGGCCGTGCCTGGCTGTCGACCACGCCGGGCGGCAGCGGCACGGTGCGCCTGTCGCCGCAGATGCGCGGCGGCGCCGCCGATGGCGCCGCCATCCAGAGCATCGCGGCCGCCGATATCGAGCCCTTCCTGATCCGGCCGCTGGTGGTCGACCAGGACACGCTGGCCACCTCAGCGCGCATCGTCGCCGTGTCCGAGTCGCGCGTCATCCTTGGCCGCGACGACACCGGCTACGCGCGCGGCATCCCCGCCGACGCGCCGCAAGGCAGCGACTGGCAGGCCTACCGCCCGGTCACCCCGGTGCGCGACCCCGTCACCAATGCCGTGCTCGGCTACGAGGCCGAATACGAAGGCAACGTGCGCCTGGCGCGCGGCGCGCAGGGCCCGGACGCGGTCTCGACTATGCAGGTCACGCAGGCCAGGCAAGAGATGGGCGTGGGCACGCTGCTGATGCCGCAGCCCGCGCGCGAAGCGCTGCGCTACGTGCCGCACGCGCCCGATACGCAGTTCGACGGCCGCGTGGCCAAGGTCTATGGCGGGGTCGAGTTCGGCGGCGCCAGGCAGGTGGTGGTGCTCAACCTCGGCAGCCAGGCCGGGGTGGAGCCCGGGCATGTGCTGGCGCTGTCGCGCGCCGGCGAGACCGTGGCCGACAAGACCGACAGCAACCGCGCCATCCGCCTGCCCGACGAACGCTACGGCCTGGCCTTTGTCTTCCGCGTGTTCCCGGGGGTGTCGTATGCGCTGGTCACCGACGCCTCCAACGTGATCGCGGTCGGCGACCGGGCGACCTCGCCGCGCTGAGCCGGTCTTGGCGACATCGCAGGCGGCCCCGGCGGCCGCCGCTTCCCTTTGCCATGCCGGCGCTGCCGGCACTGGTCGAACGCACCCTCGCCTGGCTCGGCACGCCCGGCAACCATGTGGTCACGATCGGCGACGACACCTACCCTGCCCGCCTGTTCGACCTGCCCGACCCGCCGCCGCTGCTATATATCAAAGGCGATCCCGCGCTGCTGGCGCGTCCTTCGGTGGCCATCGTCGGCGCGCGCGGCGCCACCGAGCAGGGCAGGCGCGATGCGCAGGCCTTCGGGCGGGCGCTGTCCGAGTCGAGGCTGGCGGTGGTTTCGGGGCTGGCGCTGGGCGCGTCGATGCCGCCGCCCATGCCGGCGGACTGCAGGGCTGCGGCGGTACCGTCGCTGTTACGGGTACGGGGGCCGGCCGGGTCTATCCGGCCGAGAACCTGGCGCTGGCGTACCAAGTGGCCCCGCGCGGCGCGCTCGGGCTCGCTGATCACCGCACGGCTTGCGGCGAGCTGGCGCGCGAGGTATTTGCGGTCCCGGGCTCGATCCACGCGCCGCTGTCAGCAGGCTGCCACCTGCTGATCCGCCAGGGCGCCAAGCTTGTGGAGCGCGTGGAGGACGTGCTGAAAGAGATCAACCTGCTGCCGGCACCTGCCTGCCCGGCTGCCAGGCGCGTTTCCGCGTCCGTACCGGAGCAACCAGATCTTTCTGACTTTGCTGGCTACGCCGACCCCCTGCTGGCCGCTCTCGGCTACGATCCGGTTACGCTGGATGCGCTGTGCGAGCGCAGCGGCCAGCCGCCGGAAGCCGCCGCGGCGCGCCTGCTGGAACTGGAACTGGCCGGGCACGCCGAGCGTCTACCGGGAAACCTGTTCCGGCGGCTTGGGTGAGCCGCAGCGCAATACCGATACAATCGCCGGCAGCCCGCGTATCGCGGGCGCCTCATGTTTCCGATGCCATGACCGTTTACTTTCCAGAACGTGACGCCGGCGCCATTGCCGGGTGCCTGGCGGAGCGGCCGCAGGGCCGTCTGGTGGCCTGCCTGTGCGCGCAGTGGTGCGGCACGTGCCGGGACTACCTGGCGGCGCTGACGGCGCTGGCCGCGCGCCATCCGGAGGATTGCTTCGTCTGGATCGACATCGAGACGCATGCGGATGCGCTTGGCGATATCGATATTGAGAATTTCCCGACGCTGCTGGTGCAGCCTGCGTCGGGTGGCACGCCCCAGTTCTATGGCACCCTGCTGCCGCACATCGAGGTGCTGGAACGCATGCTGAGCCGCAGTGCGGCGATGCCGGCGAGTGCCGAAGACGTGCCGCAGGTGCTGGACTGGTTGCTTGCCGGGGGGAGCAGCGCCGCCTAGGCGGCGCCAAGGGCGGCGGCGGAGCTTGCTTGCACCGCCGTTGAAACCGCGCTTATTATTGGCGCCTCATAGCCCCCCGGCGTTCTGATTACTTCGTTTGTAGTGCAATTCGCGGGTTGCCGGATGCAGCTCGCAAGGACCCTTCCCATGTCAAAAGCCCTCATCATCGCGGAAAAACCGTCGGTCGCGGCGGATATCGCCCGTGCCCTCGGGGGGTTTACCAAGCACGACGAGTATTTCGAGAGCGACGACTACGTGCTGTCCTCTGCCGTCGGCCACCTGGTCGAGATCGCCGCGCCGGACGAATACGAGGTCAAGCGCGGCAAGTGGAGCTTCGCCAACCTGCCGGTGATCCCGCCGCATTTCGACCTGCGCCCGATCGCCAAGACCGAGTCGCGCCTGAAGGTGCTGAACCGGCTGATCAAGCGCAAGGACGTCACCGCCCTGATCAACGCCTGTGACGCGGGGCGCGAAGGCGAACTGATCTTCCGGCTGATCGCGCAACAGGCCAAGGCCAAGCAGCCGGTGCGCCGGCTGTGGCTGCAGTCGATGACGCAGCAGGCGATCCGCGATGGTTTCGCCAGCCTGCGCGAAGACGAAGACATGCTGCCGCTGGCCGACGCCGCGCGCTGCCGCTCCGAGGCCGACTGGCTGGTCGGCATCAACGGCACCCGCGCCATGACTGCCTTCAACAGCAAGGGCGGCGGCTTCTTCCTGACCACCGTGGGCCGCGTGCAGACGCCGACGCTGTCGATCGTGGTAGAGCGTGAAGAGAAGATCAAGCACTTCGTGCCGCGCGACTACTGGGAAGTGCGGGCCGAGTTCATCGCCGCCGCCGGCTTGTATGAAGGCCGCTGGTTCGACCCCAAGTTCAAGAAGAGCGAGTTCGATCCCGAGGCGCGCGAATCGCGCCTGTGGAGCGAGGCCGAGGCCAAGAGCATCGTCGCCGCCTGCCGCGACAAGACCGGCACGGTCACCGAGGAATCCAAGCCGTCGACGCAGCAGTCGCCGGCGCTCTTTGACCTGACCACGCTGCAGCGCGAGGCCAACTCGCGCTTCGGCTTCTCGGCCAAGAACACGCTGGGCCTGGCGCAGGCCCTGTATGAGAAGCACAAGGTCCTGACCTACCCGCGTACCGATGCGCGCGCGCTGCCCGAGGACTACCTGGACACGGTCAAGCAGACCATGGACATGCTGGCCGACAGCTCGCCCAACTACCTGCCGCACGCCAAGAAGATCCTGGCGCAGGGCTGGGTCAAGCCGAACAAGAAGATCTTCGACAACAGCAAGATCAGCGACCACTTCGCCATCATCCCGACGCTGCAGGCGCCCAAGAACCTGTCCGAGCCCGAGCAGAAGCTGTACGACCTGGTGGTGCGCCGCTTCCTGGCGGTGTTCTTCCCGGCGGCCGAGTTCCAGGTCACCACCCGCATCACCGAAGTCGCCGGCCACCACTTCAAGACCGAAGGCAAGGTGCTGGTCAACCCGGGCTGGCTGGTGATCTACGGCCGCGAGGCGCAGGGCGACAAGGACGCCGCCAACCTGGTGCCGGTGGCCAAGGACGAGAAGGTCAAGACCGACAAGGTCGAGAGCGTCGGCCTGACCACCAAGCCGCCCGCGCGCTACAACGAAGCCACGCTGCTGTCGGCAATGGAAGGCGCCGGCAAGCTGGTGGACGACGACGCGCTGCGCGAAGCTATGGCCGGCAAGGGCCTGGGCACGCCGGCGACGCGCGCGGCCATCATCGAAGGCCTGCTGACGGAAAAATACCTCGTGCGCGAAGGCCGCGAGCTGATCCCGACCGCCAAGGCATTCCAGCTTATGACGCTGTTGCGCGGCCTGGGCGTGCTGGAACTGACGCAGGCCGAGCTGACCGGCGAATGGGAGCACAAGCTCTCGCAGATCGAGCGCGGGCGCATGAAGCGCGACGAGTTCATGCTTGAGATCGCGCAGATGACGCAGCAGATCGTCAAGCGCGCCAAGGAATACGACAGCGACACCATCCCGGGCGACTACGCCACGCTGGACACGCCGTGCCCGCAATGCGGCGGGCAGGTCAAGGAGAACTACCGCCGCTTTGCCTGCACCGCGTGCGAGTTCTCGATCAGCAAGATCCCGGGCGGGCGCCAGTTCGAGATCGAAGAGGTCGAGGAGCTGCTGCTGAAGAAGGAAATCGGTCCGCTGCAGGGCTTCCGCAGCAAGATGGGCCGTCCGTTCGCCGCCATCCTCAAGCTGGGCAAGGACGACGAAGGCCATTACAAGATGGAATTCGACTTCGGCCAGAACGACGACGACAACGACGGCGAGCCGGTCGACTTCAGCGGCCAGGAGCCGGTGGGCACCTGTCCGAAGTGCGGCGGCTCGGTGTTCGAGCACGGCATGAAGTATGTCTGCGAGAACAGCACGACCAGCCCCAAGAGCTGCGACTTCACCACCGGCAAGATCATCCTGCAGCAGGAAATCAGCCGTGAGCAGATCGGCAAGCTGCTCACCGACGGCAAGACCGACCTGCTGACGGGGTTCAAGTCGTCGCGCACCGGCCGCAACTTCAAGGCCTTCCTGGTCAAGCAGCCGGACGGCAAGATCGGCTTCGAGTTCGAGGCGCGCGAGCCCAAGGCGGGCGCCAAGACGGCGGCGAAGACCACGGCCAAGGCGGCATCGAATGGCACGGCCGAGGCGGCGCCGGCAACCAAGACGGCAGCGAAGACCGCGGCCAAGACGCCAGCCACCAAGGCACCGGCCAAGAAGCCGGCGGCCAAGAAGGCTCCGGCCAAGACCGCCGCGGCAAAGAAGTCGCGCGCGGCAGCCGCCGGCGAGTAAGCGTCAGCGCGTCACGGCAAAACGCCCGGCATCGCCGGGCGTTTTGCTTTGGGTGGCTCGGCCAGGCAGGCGCTCAGGTGCGCACGGCTTGCGCGCCGTGGCTGGCGGATGGCGCCGGCTGCGCTTCCTTGCCCCGTACCTGCCCTTCTTCGAGCAGGAAGTCGATAAAGGCGCGCACCTTGGTCGGCAAGAACTTGCGGCTCGGATAGACCACGCTGACATCGCGCCGCGGCAGCTGGTATTGCGGCAGCACGTGCACCAGCTTGCCGGATTCGATATTGGGGCGCGCCAGGTAGGACGACAGCATGGCCACGCCCATGTCGGCCAGCGCCGCCTGGTGGGCCAGCTCGGCATTGCTGCACATCAGCCCGGGGCGGATCGGCACGGTCACCTCGCCTTCCGGGCCCAGCAGCGTCCATTCGTGCTCGGCGCTGGGCAGGCGCATGGCAATGCAGCGGTGGTGGCTGAGTTCATGGGCATGGCGGATCGGCGCATGCGCCGCCACGTAGCCCGGCGACGCGCACAGGATCACCTCGGCCGACAGCAGCGGGCGCGCCACCAGGTGCGAGCCCAGGCCCAGGTCGGACAGCATCACGGCGACGTCGCGGCCTTCTTCGACGATATCGACGTTGCGGTCCGACAGGATCACGTCGAACACCACGTCCGGGTACAGCCGCTGGAAGCGCGCCAGCAATTCCGGCAACAGGTGCAGGCCGAACATCACCGGGGTGACCAGCCGCAGCGTGCCGGACAGCGACTGGCTGCGCGCCGTGACTACGCTTTCGGCTTCTTCCACGTCTTCCAGGATCTGCTGGCAGCGCTGCAGGTAGGTTTCGCCTGCGTCGGTCAGCGACAGGCTGCGGGTGGTGCGGTTGAGCAGGCGCGTGCCCAGATGACTCTCCAGGTCGGCCACGTAGCGCGTCACCACTGCGTTGGACATTTCCAGCTGCTGCGCTGCACGCGCGAAGCTTCCCAGTTCCACCACCTTGGAAAACACACGCATCGATTGCAGGCGATCCATGACACAGTCTCCCGGTTCTGCGCTGAATTCTTACGTAATCAGCCTATTTTATTGTTCAAATCAAAACTAATCATTGTGGATCCTGATATTTATTGATATGAGGGAAATGCCTAATATCTAGCCATCGGATGCCGCAACGCAACATAGTCTTTCGTCTAAGTGACGACTCAGGCATCCACGCAATAGAGAAAGCCTGAATCATGAAAACCAACCGCTACGCCCTGATCGCTGTCGCCACCCTCGCCGCCGCCCTGTCGGCCGCACCGGCCTTTGCCAAGAACGGCAAGTTCGATGTGTTCACCGACGGCGCCAAGGTAGCCAAGTTCGATCCGTACACCGACAGTGCCCGCGCCGGCAAGTTCGACACGTTCTCCGAAGGCGCCCGCGCCGGCAAGTTCGACACCTACGCCGAAGGCGCCCGCGCCGGCAAGTTCGATCCCTACGCCGAAGGCGCCAAGTACGACATCACTACCGATCGCGCGCCGCTGTAAGGCCGCCTGGCTGCCTCAGGCTCGCCTCCCCGGGCGGCCTGGCAGCGCGATCCCAGGGCCGCTTCCTCCCCTTGTGCGGCCCCGCCTGCTTCAAACCTGGTCTCCACAGGTCCTTGGGGGAGCGCCTCGCAGCCTCTCCGCCTTTATTGGAGAAGAAGCCCGCACCGGTTCCGGTTGCGGGCTTCTTTGTTTCTGCATCCGGCGGGTTTGCAACCACTGGCGAACGATTATGCCAGACGCCGCAAATGAAAAACGGGCCATGACGGCCCGTTTTGCTGACCCACCTACGACTAGTTAGTCGTCGTAGTGGTGGTGATGCTTGTGCTTCTTGCGCTTGTAGTTGCTGTTGTAATAGCGGCGATCATTGTCGTACGAGTTGCTGCGCGAGACGTTGCCGCCCAGCGCCGCACCCGCGCCGCCGCCCAGGCCGGCGCCGATCAGGCCACCGGTGCGGCCGCCCATGGCGTTGCCAGCCGCGGTGCCGGCACCGCCGCCCAGCGCGCCGCCGATGATGGCACCGGTGCGCTCGCGGCGGTTGGAGGTCACTGCGCCACCGGCGCCGCCGCCCACTGCACCACCGATCACTGCGCCGGTGCTGCCGCCCAGCGCGCCGCCCACCGCGGCACCGGCGACGCCGCCGAGTGCGCCGCCCAGGGCGTTGTTCATGTCGCTCGCGACGGCCGGCAGCGCGCAGGCCGCCAGGGCGAGGGCAATGGTCAGGTTGCGAACGGGATGGCGAGTCATATCTTTTTTCCTCGAATTGCCATGATGTGTCGCAAGTGTAGAGAAGGAGCCGCACCCTTGCTGTAACCACCTGTAAAGCCCTGTAACCCACTACAGAAACGGTATCCGTGCATGACAAAAGCGCGGTAAACACGCAACACTTCAAAAAAGAAAGGCGATCATGTGATCGCCTGTCTGCTTGCTATGCCGCCGGCCCGCAGGACGGCGGCGTTCAGCGTGCGCTCAGCAGCACTTGCCCTGCCCGCCGCCGTAGCGTGCCTCCTGGCGCTCGCGGAAGAATGCCTCGTAGCTCATCGGCTCGCGGTCCGGGTGGGTGCTTTCCATGTGCGCGACATAGGTCTGGTAGTCGGGCAGCCCGACCATCAGCCGCAGCGACTGCCCAAGGTAGCGTCCCATGGTTCCGAGTTGTTCCAGCATGGCGGGCTCCTGTGATCCCTGGGTTACTGGGCCGAGGCGCCCGAAGGCAGCGGCTCGAACGGCGTTTCCTTGGCCGTCGGGCGGGCGGCGGCGCGTGCCTGCATCGCGGTCTTGAAACCGTAGAACACGATCGACAGCACCACCAGCATGAACAGCGCGCACAGGCCGGCGTCCAGGTAGTCGTTGAAGACGACGCGGTGCATCTGCTCCATCGACTTGGCCGGGGCCAGCACCTTGCCTTCGGCAATGGCGGCGCTGAACTTGGCGGCGTGGGTCAGGAAGCTGACCTTGGGGTCGGCGTGGAACAGCTTCTGCCAGCCAGCGGTCAGCGTGCAGATCAGCAGCCAGATGGTCGGGACCAGCGTGACCCAGGCGTACTGGCCGCGCTTCATCTTGACCAGCACGCAGGTGCCCAGCACCAGCGCCACCGCGGCCAGCATCTGGTTGGAGATGCCGAACAGCGGCCACAGCGTGTTGATGCCGCCCAGCGGATCGACCACGCCCTGGTACAGGAAGTAGCCCCAGGCCGCCACGCACAGCGCGGTGGCGGTCAGGTTGGCAACCAGCGAGTCGGTCTTGCGCATGGACGGGATAAAGCTGCCCAGCAGGTCCTGCAGCATGAAGCGGCCGGCGCGGGTGCCCGCGTCGACGGCGGTCAGGATGAACAGCGCCTCGAACAGGATGGCGAAGTGATACCAGAACGCCATCATGGCCTGGCCGCCCACCACCTGGTGCAGGATGTGGGCGATGCCCACCGCCAGCGTGGGCGCGCCGCCGGCGCGCGAGATGATGGTGTTCTCGCCGACATCCTTGGCGGTCTGCACCAGCACGTCCGGTGTGACCACGAAGCCCCAGGTCGAGACCGCCTGCGCCACCGCTTCCGGCGTGGTGCCGATCACGGCGGCCGGGCTGTTCATGGCGAAGTACACGCCCGGCTCGATCACCGAGGCGGCCACCAGCGCCATGATGGCGACGAAGGACTCGGCCAGCATCGCGCCGTAGCCGATAAAGCGCGCGTGCGATTCATTCTCCAGCAGCTTGGGCGTGGTGCCCGACGAGATCAGCGCGTGGAAGCCCGACACCGCGCCGCAGGCGATGGTGATGAACAGGAACGGGAACAGGTTGCCCGACCACACCGGCCCGCCGCCCTTGGCGAACTGCGTGAAGGCAGGCATCTTCAGCTCCGGCGCGACGATCAGGATGCCGATGGCCAGCGCGATGATGGTGCCGATCTTCAGGAAGGTCGACAGGTAGTCGCGCGGCGCCAGCAGCAGCCACACCGGCAGCACGGCGGCGATAAAGCCGTAGATGATCAGCATCCAGGTCAGCGCCTTGCCGTCGTAGGTGAACAGCGGCGCCAGCGTGGCGCTCTCGTGCACGTACTGGCCGCCGATGATGGCCAGCATCAGCAGCACGAAGCCGATCACCGATACCTCGCCGATGCGGCCCGGACGGATGTAGCGCGTGTAGATGCCCATGAACAGCGCGATCGGAATCGTCACCGCCACCGTGAAGGTGCCCCACGGCGAATCGGCCAGCGCCTTCACCACGATCAGCGCCAGCACCGCCAGGATGATGATCATGATCATGAAGCAGCCGAACAGCGCGATCATGCCCGGCACCGTGCCCATCTCGGACTTGACCAGGTCGCCCAGCGAGCGGCCGTCGCGGCGCGTGGAAATGAACAGCACCATGAAGTCCTGCACCGCGCCGGCAAACACCACGCCGGCCAGGATCCACAGCATGCCCGGCATATAGCCCATCTGCGCGGCCAGCACTGGGCCGACCAGCGGGCCGGCGCCGGCGATGGCGGCGAAGTGGTGGCCGAACAGCACCGCCTTGTTGGTCGGCACGTAGTCCAGGCCGTCGTTGTGGCGCCAGGCCGGCGTCATGCGTTTGGGATCGAGCTGCATCACCTTGTCGGCGATAAAGCGGCTGTAGTAACGGTAGGCGATCAGGTAGATGCAGAGCGCGGCAACCACGATCCACAGCGCGCTGACGGCCTCGCCGCGCGCCAGCGCGACGGTGCCGAAGGCAAACGCGCCGAGCGCGGCGACAGCCAGCCACACCAGGTGTTCTCCGATGCGATTCATAGTGAAGGTCTCCTCAGACCGGATTTCTTGGATAGCCTGCGGCGGCGAAGGACTGGTAACAGGCAACTGGCAGGATCGGCAGCGAGGTTGCGCCGAGGGCGGGCAGCGGGGGGCAATCCGGCGGTGAGGGTGTCTCCTGGGATAGCTGCTGCGCGCCCGGTTGTGTCGTCGTTTCCGGATCTCGTCTTGCAGGCAGGCGGTGCACCGTCCGGGTGTGGACAGTGCACCAGCTGCGTCCGCGCATGCGCCCTGCTGGGGCGGCGGCGCGTCCGGCGTGTAGTATTGACACCCGCCAAACCCCGCACAAGCGTGTAACTACGCAGCACTTCTGCGTAGTACTACGCAAATCGACGGTGGCATGCCGCCTGCGCGGCATCGGTGTTTACCCCCGGGTCCTCCCGCTCCTGTATGAAACTCCGCCAGAAGATCCTGTTGCTAGCCGTGGCGCCACTTGCGGTGGCCATGCTGGGCATCGCGCTTGCCGTGCGCTTCCAGGCCACGCAGCTGGCGCAGCATGAACGCGCGCTGGTCGAGGCCGCCTACCTGCAGAGCAAGGAAACCGAGCTGCGCCACTATGTAGAACTGGCGCAGAGCGCGATCGCGCCGCTGGTGCGTTCCGGGCGCAGCGACGCCGCCACCCGGCAGGCTGCGATGGAAGCACTTGCGCGCCTGGACTACGGCCCCGACGGCTACTTCTTCCTGTACGACCTGCAGGGCCGCAACCTGATGCACCCGCGCCAGCCCGAACTGGTCGGCCAGGACCTGTGGACGCTGCGCGACCCGCAGGGTGCGCTGACCATCCAGCAGCTGATCGCCGCGGCCAAGGGCGGTGGCGGCGCGGTGCGCTACCTGTGGAGAAAGCCCTCGTCGCAGCAGCTGGCGCCCAAGCTTGGGTATGTGGTGGCGGTGCCCGAATGGGGCTGGATGCTCGGCACCGGCATCTACCTGGATGACGTGGAAAGCACGCTGCGCCAGCTGGATGCGCGCGCCGAGACCGATATCCGCGCGACCATGGCCTGGATCGGCGTGATCGCCGGCATCAGCATCCTGCTGGTCGCCGCCAGCGGCCTGGCGCTGAACGTCAGCGAGCACCGCGAGGCCGACGCCAAGCTGCGCCAGCTGGCGCAGCGCGTGGTGCAGTCGCAGGAAGAAGAGCGCGCCCGGCTCTCGCGCGAGCTGCACGACGGCATCAGCCAGCTGCTGGTGTCGGTCAAGCTGGTGCTGGAAACCGCCACCAACCGCCTGCGCCTGGCCCCGGCCGAAGGCGCCGCGGTGGCGCCGGTGCTGGGCATGGCGCTGAACCGGCTCGATACCGTCTTCAATGAAGTGCGCCGCGTGGCGCGCAACCTGCGCCCCGCCCTGCTCGACGACCTGGGTCTGTACGCCGCACTGCAGCACCTGGCGCGCGAGATGCAGGGCGGCAGCGGGCTAGAGATTGCAGTGACCCAGAGCGGCACCCCGCGCGAACTCCCCGACGAGCAGGCCACGGCGCTGTTCCGCATCGCGCAGGAAGCCTTGACCAACGTCGAGCGCCATGCCGGCGCTCGCCGGGTCGCGGTGGCGCTGGCCTTTGATGCCGATGCCACGCGCCTCACCGTGCGCGACGACGGGCATGGCTTCGACGTGGCGCGCATGCAGGAGGACCCGCAGCGCGGCATCGGCCTGCGCAACTTGCGCGAGCGCATCGCCGCGCTGTGCGGGCAGTTCGACATCGTTTCGGGCATGGGCGGCACCCAGCTAGTCGCTTCACTGCCGCTGGCCAGGCCCGCGGCCATTGTGCACGATCCCGTTTCAGCAGGACCCTCGCCGTCATGACCCAGCTAGCCGACTCCGCCGAAGTGCCCGCCCGCGTATTGCTAATCGACGACCATGCGCTGGTGCGCGACGGCATGCGCATGCACCTGGCGCTGCAGCCCGGCCTGCGCGTGGTGGGCGAAGCCGACGACGGCGAAGCCGCGCTGGCGTGGCTGGACCGCGCCGGCGCCGCCGAGCTGCCCGACCTGGTCATCACCGATATCGGCATGCGCGGCATGGGCGGCATCGCCCTGGCCGCGGCGCTGCATGACCGCTATCCGGAACTGGCGGTGCTGATCGTGTCGATGCACGACAACCTGGAGTATGTGCGCCAGGCGGTGCGCGCCGGTGCGCGCGGCTATGTGCTCAAGGACGCGCCCGCCGACGAGTTGATGGCGGCGATCCAGTCCGTGCTGGCCGGACGGGTCTTCTACAGCGCCCGCATTGCACGCGGCATGGCCGAGCAGAGCCCCGCCGCAGGGCCGCTGGATGCGCTGACGCCGCGCGAGCGCGACATCCTGCGCGGTATCGGGCGGGGCCTGGCCAACAAGGAGATCGCGGCGCAGCTGGGGGTGTCGGTACGCACGGTGGAGACGCACCGGCTGAACCTGAAGCGCAAGCTTGGGATCGAGGGTCGGGCGGGCCTGGTGAAGTATGCGGTGGAGACGTTGGGGGACAGCGAGAGGGAATAAAAAAACGCCCGTCTCTGCGGAGACGGGCGTCTTTATCGCAAGCTGCGCGAACTGTGGCGATCAGCCGTCCAGCCGCTTGCCCAGCGCCGCGCGCACTTCGGCCAGCGCCTGCGGCAGCCGATGCCGCAGCTTGGTGAACAGCTCGTCATGCAGCGCCAGCTCCTGCTGCCACGCATCGCGATCGATCGAGGTCACCTGCGTGAACTGCGCCGGCGTGAAGTCCACGCCATTCCAGTTCAGGTCGTCGTAGCGCGGGGTGGTGCCGAACATGTGCTCGGCGCCCTGCCCCTTGCCTTCGACGCGGTCGATCATCCACGACAGTACGCGCATGTTCTCGCCAAAGCCCGGCCACACGAAGTTGCCGTCGGCGTCCTTGCGGAACCAGTTGACGCAGTAGATCTTCGGCAGCTTCGCGCCCGCGGCTTCCAGCTTCTGGCCGAGTTGGAGCCAGTGGCCGAAGTAATCGCTCATGTTGTAGCCGCAGAACGGCAGCATGGCGAACGGGTCGCGGCGCACCACGCCTTGCTGGCCGGCGGCTGCGGCGGTGGTTTCCGAACCCATGGTGGCGGCCATGTAGACGCCTTCGGTCCAGTTGCGGGCCTCGGTCACCAGCGGCACGGTCGTCGAGCGGCGGCCGCCGAAGATGAACGCATCAATGGGTACGCCGGCCGGGTTGTCCCAGTTCTCGTCGATCGACGGGCACTGCGACGCCGGCGCGGTGAAGCGGGCGTTCGGGTGCGCTGCCTTGGCGCCGGTGGCCTTGGCGATTTCCGGGGTCCAGTCTTTGCCCTGCCAGTCGACCAGGTGCGCGGGCGCTTCCTTGGTCATGCCTTCCCACCATACGTCGCCGTCGTCGGTCAGTGCCACGTTGGTGAAGATGACGTTTTCCTTGAGCGTCGCCATCGCGTTGAAGTTGGTCTTCTCGCTGGTGCCCGGGGCCACGCCGAAGTAGCCGGCTTCCGGGTTGATGGCGTACAGGCGGCCGTCCTGGCCCGGCTTGATCCAGGCGATGTCGTCGCCGATGGTGGTGACCTTCCAGCCCTCGAAGCCCTTGGGCGGGATCAGCATGGCGAAGTTGGTCTTGCCGCAGGCCGACGGGAAGGCCGCTGCCACGTGGTACTTCTTGCCCTCGGGCGAGGTCACGCCCAGGATCAGCATGTGCTCGGCAAGCCAGCCTTCATCGCGGCCCATGGTCGATGCAATGCGCAGCGCGAAGCACTTCTTGCCCAGCAGCGCGTTGCCGCCGTAGCCCGAGCCGAACGACCAGATCTCGCGCGTTTCCGGGAAATGGACGATGTACTTGGTCGGGTTGCACGGCCAGGCCACGTCCTGCTCGCCGGCGGCCAGCGGCTTGCCGACGGTGTGCACGCACGGCACGAACTCGCCGTTGGTGCCCAGGACGTCGTACACCGCGCGGCCCATGCGCGTCATGATGCGCATATTGACCGCCACGTACGGCGAATCGGACAGTTCCACGCCAATATGGGCGATCGGCGAGCCCAGCGGGCCCATCGAGAACGGCACCACGTACAGCGTGCGGCCGCGCATGCAGCCCTCGAACAGGCCGTTCAGCGTCTGGCGCATCTCGGCGGGTTCGGTCCAGTTGTTGGTGGGGCCGGCGTCTTCCTGCTTTTCGGAGCAGATAAAGGTGCGATCTTCCACCCGCGCCACGTCCGAGGGGTCCGACAGTGCCAGGAAGGAATTCTTGCGCTTGGCCGGGTTCAGCCGCTTCATGGTGCCAGCGGCGACCATCTGCTCGCACAGGCGGTCATATTCTTCCTGCGAGCCGTCGCACCAATAGATATGGTCGGGCTTGGTCAGGGCGGCGATTTCAGCGACCCAGGCCACCAGCTTGGGGTGCTTGACCCAGGCCGGCGCATTGACAGGCGCCGTACCTTGCATTGTGGGGTGGTTCATACTGCAGACTCCAGATTCGTAAAGGGAAGGAAGGGAAGGAATCCTTGCAAAGCCTGGCCAGCGGGCAGATGGGGCCGTCACACCCCCGGAGTGATGTCACACTCGGATCGACACATCCCGTTACAACTCCGCGGCGGCCCCGTTTATGCAAAAGGTCGCGGCGGTCCCTGCGGCTGCGCTACAGTTGCGCTTCGCGCGCGCAGGGGTGGCTGCGCGGGCTGGCCGGACTTTGTCCGGGTGCGATCGCGTGACGGGAGCAAGGCTCGACCGACAATCCGCGGCGGCACCGGAACGGGCAAGGATACCACTGGCGCACCCCCCTGTTTTTTGCTGTGCAACAATCGCTGCCACCGGCCGGCGTGGGGTTTTTCGATATTTCTCAACAATACTGTTGGCCGGCGCGCAGCTTGGTGGCCGCGCGCACCAACCGGCACAAGACCGTTAGACAACCAGAGTTGCCGATGAAGATTGCCGTACTCGACGATTACCAGGATGCCGTGCGCAAGCTGCCTTGCTTCAGCTTGCTGGAGGGGCACGACGTGAAGGTGTTCAACAACACCGTCAAGGGCGTGGGCCAGCTGGCCGCACGCCTGTCAGACGTCGAAGCCGTGGTGCTGATCCGCGAACGCACTCGCATCACCCGGCAACTGCTGGAAAAACTGCCCAAACTCAAGATCATCAGCCAGACCGGCCGGGTCGGCGCCGGCCCCGGCAGCCATATCGACCTGGACGCCTGCACCGACCGCGGCGTGGCCGTGCTCGAAGGCGTGGGTTCACCGGTGGCGCCGGCCGAGCTGACCTGGGCGCTGATCATGGCCGCCCAGCGCCGCATCCCCCAGTATGTCGCCAGCCTGAAGCACGGCGCCTGGCAGCAGTCGGGGCTGAAATCGACGACGATGCCGCCCAATTTCGGCCTGGGCCAGGTGCTGCGCGGCCAGACCCTGGGGATCTGGGGCTATGGCAAGATCGGCCGGCTGCTGGCTGGCTACGGCCGCGCCTTTGGCATGAAGGTGCTGGTCTGGGGCCGCGAGGCGTCGCTGGAAGGCGCCCGTGCCGACGGGCTGGGCGTGGCCGAGTCCAAGGAGCAGTTGTTTGCCGACAGCGATGTGCTGTCGCTGCAGCTGCGCCTGAACGACGACACCCGCGGCATCGTCAAGCAGACTGACCTGACGCGGATGAAGCCCACGGCACTGTTCGTCAACACCAGCCGTGCCGAACTGCTGGAAGAGAACGCGCTGGTCACCGCGCTGAACCGCGGCCGCCCGGGCATGGCGGCGATCGACGTGTTCGAGTCCGAGCCGATCCTGCAGGGCCACGCGCTGCTGCGCATGGAAAACTGCATCTGCACGCCGCACCTGGGCTATGTGGAGCGCGACAGCTACGAGCTGTACTTCCGCACCGCGTTCCAGAACATCCTGGACGTGCTGGCCGGCAACCATGACTGCATCGTCAACCCGAAGGCGCTGGCGCCGGTGCTGACGCGCTGAGTCACCAGCGGCCGGATTCCCTCCGGACAGCCCGCCCCGATATCACCCCTGTTCCGCCATGCGGGACAGGGGTGTTTCACATCTGGCCGGGCATTTCCTCCGGGAAACGCGATTTCCACGAAACCGCTACACTCCGGACTTCCCTTACCGCCCGGTCAGTCAGCCCGCGGCAGCCCAGACAACAACAAGGCGCCCTCCTGCGCCACCCCCTATTCCCAAGGCCGGCATGGACCCCAGGCTAGTGACGCTCTGCGTCGGCAATTTCGTCATTGGCACCGGTGCGATGATCGTTACCGGCATGTTGAACGACATTGCCGCCGATTTCGGGCTGGGCGCGGCCAGCGCCGGGCAGCTGATCTCGGTGTTTGCGCTGGCCACCTGCATTGGCGCACCGCTGTTCGCCACGCTGGGCTCGCGCATCGACCGACGGCTGCTGCTGGCCGGGTCGCTGCTGGTCTATGGGGTGATGCACCTGGCCGCCGCGTTCGCGCCCAGCTTTGCGGCGCTGATGGCGATCCGCTTCCTGACCGCGATCGGCGCGGCCATCTATACGCCCCAGACCGCCGCCACGCTGCCGCTGCTGGTCAACGCGCAGACGCGCGGGCGCGCCATCAGCTTCGTGTTTCTTGGCTGGAGCATCGCCAGCGTGGTGGGCGTACCGCTGGGCACGTGGATTTCCAGCACGCTGGGCTGGCGCGTCAGCATGGCGCTGGTCGGTGCCCTGGCGCTGCTGGTGTCGGCGGCGGTCTGGCGCGCGCTGCCGCGCGGGCTGATCGTGCCGCCGGCCGGGCGCGAGGCCTGGGGCGCGGTGCTGCGCCACAAGCCGATCATGCTGGTGGTGCTGACCACCATGATCTCGTCGGCGGGCATGTTCACCGTGTTTACCTATATCGCCCCGCTGATGCGCGATGTGTACGGCATCAGCGGCGGCGCGCTTAGCCTGATGTTCCTGGCCTACGGCGCCTGCGGCGTGTTCGGCAATGCCATGGCGGCGTCGCGCATGGACCGGGTCACGCCCAGCCGGATCGTGCAGGTCACGCTGCTGACCTCGATCACGGCCATGGTGCTGTGGCCGCTGGCCGGGCTGGGCAGCGTGGCGCTGGTGCTGCTGTTCATGCTGTGGGGCGTGGGCGGGTTTGCCACCAACAGCGCGCAGCAGGCGCGGCTGGTGCTGCTGGCGCCTGAGCGGGCATCGGTGTCGATCTCGCTGAATTCTTCGTCGATCTACCTGGGCCAGGCGGCCGGCGCCATGGCCGGGGCTGCCATCTATACGCTGGCCGGCGCCGATACGCTGCACTGGGGTGCGGCGGCGCTGATGCTGGTGGCGCTGGCGGTATCGCAGCGCGCCCGGGCGCTGGGCTGCCAGTGGCAGCGGCCGCAGGCGGCGCAGCAGGCGTGATGCCCGGCTGAACCCCGAGGCGGCTCCCCGCCGCCGGGTTCCTTGTGAGGGACCGCACCAAGCACTTGTCCACAGTGTTATCCGCCCCGTTATCCTCAGGCATATCCGCAGCTTATCCACAGCCCTTTCCACAACCGGATGAACAACCACGAAGCGGGGGCGCACGTGAGCGAATCCAGACCTCGGCCGGGCCTTGCGCGTGTGCTGGCGGTCAGCATGGCCAAGGCCATCCCGCTGGTGGTGGCCGGGGCGGGCACCGAGGCGGTGGTGCTGTCGGGCATTCGCAAGCACCCTGTCAGCACCCTGCTGCACCCGTTGCGGGTACAGGTGCTGCCGCTGGGCCTGGCCGGCGACGAACAGGGCGACCTGACCGTGCACGGCGGCCTGGACAAGGCGGTCTACGCCTATCCTTTCGAGCACTACCCGTGGTGGAATGCGCGCCGCCGCGCCTGCGGGCAGCCCGAGTCAGGCCCACCGTTGCCGTTTGGCGCCATGGGCGAGAACCTGACCCTGGAGGGGCTGCTTGAATCCCAACTCTGGATCGGCGACCTGGTGCGCGTGGGCACGGCCCTGCTGCGGGTGGAGTCGCCGCGCAAGCCCTGCTACAAGTTCAACGCCGCGCTGGGCTACCGCCACGCGGTGCGCGACATGATCCAGAGCGGCTACTCCGGGGTCTACCTGAGCGTGGTGCTGAAGGGAGAAGTGCGCGCCGGCGATGTTGTGGTTGTGCAGGCCGGGCCACGCGAACTGTCGGTGGACAGCGTTAATCAGTGGCGCCGCGATGGCCGGCGGCAGCTTTTCTGATAATGTTTGTCTAACCATACAAGCGCCCCGCTACACACATCTCCGGCTTCCCCTGTGGCCCGGACGGCGTTTGCCGGCGCCGGGCATTACCAGACCCTTGCAACCCTGTAACGGACTGTAATACGCGGCGCTGGCTCCGGCGGGCGAAGCGCGGTATCAGTAGAGTCTTTGCGCGACACGCACCGGCAACATCTGGACACAACCAGCCGGGCGATCACGGGGAGTGGCGCGAAGACGCGGTGCAGAGGGTCCACACAATATGAAATCTGACAGGATCGACCAGCCCAAGGGCTTCGTCGACAGCAACTGGAGGGCGGCCACCGGAACCGGGCGCGGCCGCGTGTCGCCGTGGGCGGTGGTGGCCGTGCTGCTGGTCATTGCCGGGCTGGGCTGGTTTGCGTGGCGTACCTGGTTCGCGCCCAAGCCGGCGCCCAAGGCGCCGGCAGCCGTGGTGGTGTCCACCGCGCGCGTGCAGCAGGGCGACGTGCCGCTGCAGGTCACGGCCAACGGCAATGTCACCGCGCTGTCCACCGTCGAGGTGCGCCCGCAGGTGTCCAGCACCGTGCGCACCGTCCATATCAAGGAAGGCCAGACGGTCAAGCCGGGCGACCTGCTGTTCTCGCTCGATACCCGCATGGACGAGGCCAACCTGGCCAAGGCGCAGGCCCAGTTGCTGCGCGACCAGGCTGACCTGGCCGATGCCCGCCGCACGCTCGCGCGCAGCCAGGAGCTGCTGCAGCGCAACTTCATCTCCAAGAGCGCGGTCGACACGGCCCAGGCCAAGGTGGATGGCTTTGCCGCCACCGTGCGCGCCGACCAGGCCGCCATCGACGCCAGCCGCGTGGCGGTCAGCTACGGCGCCATCCGCGCCACCATCAGCGGCCGCACCGGCGTGATCAACGCCTTCCCGGGTTCGCTGGTGCTGCCCAACAGCACCCAGCCGATGGTCATCATTGCCCAGGTGCAGCCTATCGCCGTCACTTTCAGCCTGCCCGAGCGGCAACTGGGCGCGCTGCGCGAGGCGCTGCACGCGGGCCCGGTGCAGGTCACCGCGCTGCCCAACGACGGCAGCAAGACGCCGGTGACCGGCAGGATCACCTTTGTGGATAACACCGTCGATCCGCAGTACGGCACCATCCGCGTCAAGGCGCAGTTCGACAATGAAGAGCAGCGGCTGTGGCCGGGCACCTATGCCAACGTCAACGCCGTGGTGCAGACCCTCAAGGGCGCGCTGTCGGTGCCGCCGCAGGCGGTGGTGACCGGCCCGGAAGGCCGCTTTGTCTATGTGGTCCAGCCCGACAGCAAGGTCGCGCGCGTGTCGGTGCAGGTGGTGACCACCACGGCCGCCGCCGCTGTGGTCGAGGGCGTGCAGCCCGGCGCCCGCGTGGTGGTGGAGGGCACGCAGAACCTGCGCCCCGGCGCGCTGGTGCGCGAAGCCCCGGCCGCCGGTGCCTCGGCCGCCGCCGCCCGCCCGGCCAGCGCCACCGCGGGGCACTGAGCCATGACGCTGTCTGAACTCTGCATCCGCCGTCCGGTGATGACGGTGCTGCTGTGCCTGGCCGTGGTGGTCACCGGCATCGTGCTGTACCCGACCATCCCCATCGCCGCGCTGCCCAGCTTCAATTCGCCGGTGATCCAGGTCACCGCGACCCTGCCCGGGGCCAGCCCCGAGACCATGGCGGCATCGGTCGCCACGCAGCTGGAAAAGCAGTTTGCGACGATCCCGGGCGTGTCGGTGATCAGCTCGTCGAACACGCTCGGCAACTCCAGCATCACCATTGAATTCAACAACGACCGCGATATCGACGACGCGGCCGTCGACGTGCAGGCGGCGCTGTTCCGCGCCCAGCGCTCGCTGCCGATCGAGATGACGGTGCCGCCGTCGTACCGCAAGGTCAACCCGGCCGATGCGCCGGTGCTGCTGCTGGCGATCAACTCGCCGGCGATGAGCCTGGCGGACCTGAACGCCTTCGGCGACAACCTGATCTCGCCCACGCTGGCCACGCTGCCGGGGGTGGCGCAGGTGCAGATCTTCGGGCAGAAGCGCTTTGCGGTGCGCGTGCGCGCGCACCCGGATGCGCTCGCCGCGCGCGGGCTGACGCTGGACGAGCTGGCCACGGCGCTGAACCGCGCCAACGCCAACACGCCGGTGGGCACGCTCGACAGCGCGCGCCAGACCCTGACCATCCAGGCCAACCGGCAGCTGACCAGCGCCGACGCCTTCCGCAACATCATCGTCGCCAGCCAGCCCAACGGCGCGCTGGTGCGGCTGTCCGACGTGGCCGAGATCGAGGACAGCGTCGAGACCATCAAGACTGGCAGCTGGCTCAACAACGAGCGCTCGATCGTGCTGGCGGTGCTGCGCCAGCCCGACGCCAACACCGTGGCGGTGGTCGATGCCATCAAGGCCGCCCTGCCCCGCCTGATCGCGCAGATGCCGGGCTCGGTCAATGTCGCGGTGGTCAACGACCGCTCGAACTCGATCCGCGAATCGATCCACGACGTGCAGTTCACGCTGGCGCTGACGGTGGCGCTGGTGGTGATGGTGATCTTCCTGTTCCTGCGCCGCGCCGCCGCCACGCTGATCCCCACGGTGTCACTGCCGATCTCGCTGATCGGCACGGTGGCGCTGATGAAGGCGTTTGGCTACAGCCTGGACAACGTCTCGCTGCTGGCCATCACGCTGGCGGTGGGCCTGGTGGTGGACGACGCCATCGTCATGCTCGAGAACATCGTGCGCCATATCGAGGACGGCGTGGCGCCGCTCAAGGCCGCGCTGGTGGGTTCGCGCGAGATGGGCTTCACCATCCTGTCGATCTCGATCTCGCTGGTGGCGGTGTTTATCCCGATCTTCTTCATGCCGGGCGTGATCGGGCTGTTGTTCCATGAGTTCGCGGCGGTGGTGTCGCTGGCGATCCTGGTGTCGGCGCTGGTGTCGCTGACGCTGATCCCGATGCTGTGCGCACGTTTCCTGTCGGCCGAGAACGTGCCGGTGGATGAATCGCACCATGCCTACGGCGACCACGTGCCAGCGCAGCCCGCCATCGCGCAGAAGCAGACCTTCGGCATGCGCTCCACGCAGTGGTTCGAGAACCTGTTCGAGTTCACGCTGCACCGCTATGCGCGCGGGCTGGACTGGTGCCTGACACATCGCCGCACCGTGCTGGCGGTCGCAGGGCTGACGTTCGTGCTGACCGCGGTGCTGTTCGTCACCATTCCCAAGGGCTTCTTCCCCGAGGAAGACATCGGCCAGATCCGCGTCAACGCCGAAGGCCCGCAGGACATCTCCTTCGACGCCATGGCCGAGCGCCTGCGCGACGCCGCCGAGCGCATGCGCGCCAACCCCGCGGTCAAGAGCATCGTGGTCGCCATCGGCGGCGGCCCGTCGCCGGCCATCAACACCGGGCGCATGTTTGTCGAACTGAAGCCGCGTGGCGAACGTGAGGTCATGCCCAGGGTGATCGAGTCGCTGCGGCGCGATGTTGCCGGGGTGCCGGGGCTGGCGGTGTACTTTGCGCCGGTGCAGAACCTGCAACTGGGCGGGCGCCAGAGCAAGAGCCGCTACCAGTACACATTGCAGAGTGTGAAGGCCGGCCAGCTGCAGGACTCCTCCGACAAGCTGATGGCGAAGATGCGCGCCGATCCGATCTTCCGCGACGTCACCAGCGATTCGCAGCAGTCCGGCCTGGAGGCGCACCTGTCGATCGACCGCGACAAGGCCAATGCGCTCGGCGTGCAGATGCAGGACGTGCGCACCGCGCTTTATTCCGCTTTCGGCGAGCGGCAGGTGTCGACCATCTACACGCCGATCGACAACTACTACGTGATCCTGCAGGCGGCCGATGTCGACCGCACCGACGAGAGCGCGTTCTCCAAGCTCTATGTGCGCAGCAAGACCGGCCAGATGGTGCCGATCTCCGCCTTCGCCACCACCGAGCGCCGGGTCGGGCCGATTGCCGTCAACCACCAGGGACAGCTGCCTTCGGTGACGGTGTCGTTCAACCTGGCACCGGGCGCGGCGCTGGGCGATGCTTCGGCGCGCATCGACCGCTACCGGCAGGAGATCGCCATGCCCAGCTCGATCTTCACCAGCTGGGGCGGCGACGCGGCAGTGTTCCAGTCGTCGCAGACCACGCAGATCGTGCTGCTGGTTGCGGCCATCGCGGTGATCTACACGCTGCTGGGCGTGCTGTATGAAAGCTATATCCACCCGCTGACCATCCTGGCGGGTTTGCCCTCGGCGGCGGTGGGCGCGTTGCTGACCTTGTTTATCTTCAACGTGGAGCTGTCGCTGATCGCGGTGATCGGCGTGCTGATGCTGATCGGCATCGTCAAGAAGAACGCCATCATGATGATCGACTTCGCGCTGGCCGCGCAGCGTGAACAGGGCATGCCGCCGGCCAAGGCGATCCGGCAGGCGTGCCTGCTGCGCTTCCGGCCGATCATGATGACGACCTTTGCCGCGGTGATGGGCGCGTTGCCGCTGGCGCTCGGCTTAGGCGCCGGTGCCGAGCTGCGCCAGCCGCTGGGCCTGGCCGTGGTTGGCGGCCTGCTGTTCTCGCAGGTGATTACGCTGTTCATCACGCCGGTGATCTACCTCGCGCTGGACCGGTTCTCCGGGACGGGGCCGCTGCAGATCGATTCGGAGGGGAACAAGCTGCCGGAGAAGGCGCCGGGCGAGACGGTGCACCAGCACTGAGGCACCGGCAGGCAAGAGGTGGCCGCAGCTTTGCTGCGGCCTCTTTGCTTTCGAGGCGCCGGCCAGGGTCGACGACGTGACCATCATCACCAACCCGGGCAACAAGCGGGAGCGCAGGCCGCCAACCCCGCCACGACAACGAGGTAAGGAAAGGAACCGCGTGATGTCACTCCGTTTTCCTGTCGCAAACATGCGTGCCGGCATGCTGGCCGCCGCTGTCGCTGTGCTCGCCACCGGCTGCGCGGCCACCCGCCCCGCGCCCGAGGCGGTCAGCGCCGCCTTTGCCGGCAAATCTTACGTGCTGTTGGGCGAGGTCCACGATAACGCCGCCGCGCAGCAGCAACGCCTGGCCGCGCTGACGCGTGCCGTCGAGCATGGCTGGCGCCCGGCCATCGCCATGGAGCAGTTTGACCGCGAGCGCCAGGCGGATATCGAGCGCGCCCGCCGCGAGCGCCCGCGCGATGCCGACTACCTGATCGCCCAGGCCGGCGGCGATGCCTGGCAATGGCCGCTGTACCGGCCGGTGGTGGCGCTGGCGTTGCAGTACGACCTGCCGCTGGTGGCGGCCAACCTGTCGCGCGCCGACGCCGGCAAGATCGTGCGCGGCGGACTGGACAGCCTGTTCCCGGCCGGCGAGCGCCAGCAACTGGGCCTGTCCGGTGCGCTGCCCGACGACCTCGTGGCGGCGCAGACGGCGGTGCTCGACCTGGGCCACTGCGGCAATTTCCCAAAGGCCATGCTGCCCGGGATGCTGGCGGCGCAGGCCGCGCGCGATGCGGTGATGGCGCAGACGCTGCGCCCCTACGCGCTGCGCGGCGCGGTGCTGATCGCCGGCAACGGCCACGTGCGGCGCGACATCGGCGTGCCGCGCTGGCTGGGGGTGGGCGTGGCGCAGGTGGTCAGCGTGGGGTATGTGGAAAACCCGCCGGCCGACGGCGAGTTCGACATGGCCGTGGTGGTGCCGGCGGTGGCGCGCAAGGACCCATGCCTGCAGGCGAAGCCGGCGGGTTGACGGGCCTGCGCCCGCGCTGCAATGCGCCATCCACGTAAACCCCGACCCATTCTCCCCCCAATTGACAGCCTTTTGACAGTTTCCGCCGCCTAGAATCCGCCCCATGACCGGTAATTCCGGTCTGACGTTCACCAAAAATCCAAGAACAGTCCCGGCCACGCCCCGCCGCGCCGGACAGGAGACAAGCACCGGCACTGCGCCTTTCGCACAGTCCCCCCGGGCTACCTTCCCGTCCTCGCAACGCAGTGGCAGCCGGAACGCCCGGGTCGGATCGCGGCTGCCAGCAGGCTGGCACGGCGCATCCCCGGTACAACCAGGAGACCGCTATGCGCCGTACCTATTCCCGCCTGGCCCATGCCGTGATGGCATCGGCCGCCGTTGCCGCCACCTTCGCCGCCGCGCCGGCCTTTGCGTTGGACAGCGTCAAGGTCATGATCGGCGCCAACCCGGGCGGCGGCTTTGACCAGACCGGCCGCTCGCTGGGCGCCGCGATGATTGCCGCGGGCACGGCCAAGACCGCCTCGTACGACAACAAGGGCGGCGCCGGTGGCACCATCGCGCTGACCCAGTTCGTCAATACCGACAAGGGCAATCCCAATGCGCTGATGGTGGTGGGCGCGGTGATGGTGGGCGCGATCGAGACCAACAAGCCGCCGGTCACGCTGAAGAACGCCACCCCGATCGCGCGCCTGTTCGCCGACACCATGGTCATCACCGTGCCGGCCAGCTCGCCGATCAAGTCGGTCAAGGACCTGACCACGCAGCTCAAGGCCAACCCGGGCAGCGTCAGCTGGGGCGGCGGCTCCAAGGGTTCGATCGACCACATCCTGGCCGGCCTGATCGCCAAGGAAAGCGGCGTCGACCCGAAGAAGATCAACTACGTACCCTTCCAGGGCGGCGGCGAAGCCTCGGCCTCGATCATGGGCGGCCACGTGACGGTGGGCATTGCCGGCGTGTCGGAATTCCTGCCCTTCATCAAGAGCGGCAAGATGCGCGCGCTGGCGGTGACCTCCAAGGACCGCACCGCCGATATCCCGACGCTCAAGGAGCAAGGCGTGAACGTCGAGATCTACAACTGGCGCGGCGTGTACGGCGCGCCCGGCATCAGCGCCGAGCAGCGCAAGGCCATGATCGACGCCGTGGTCAAGGCCACCGAGAGCAAGTCCTGGAAGGACACGCTGCAGAAGAACGACTGGACCCCGTTCCTGCTGACCGGCGACGAGTTCGGCAAGTTCGTCGACAGCGAATCGGCCCGCCTGGGCGGCTCGCTGCGTGAACTGGGCGTGGCCAAGTAAGAACCGCCCGCAGCACTGCTTCAACCCGCTTTACCTGTCGTGCCTGCCAACCCCGCCGGTGAACCCGGCGGCAGGAAAACGGCGCAGGGCCCGGTGTCCACCTGCGATACCAGACAAATAACCATACGTCGCCGGGCCCTGCCGCCGCGCGGGCAGCACCTGACAGCGTCGCGGACGCCAGCGCCCCTGCTGGCGACAAAGGCCAAGGAGTCTCCATGAAACCCTCGCACCTCACCATCGGCATTGCCGTGCTGGCGCTCTCGCTGTTCTTCTTCCTCGGGCTGTCCGGCATTTCCGGCGAAGAGGGTTATGCCGGCCTGTCGCCGCGCTTCATGCCCACGCTGGTGGCCGTCGGCCTGGCGGTGTGCGGCGCGCTGCTGACGTGGCAGGGCGTGCGCGGCGGTTTCCGCAACATGCCGGAAGAAGATGCCGAGTTGCCGGACGCGCCGCACAACTTCGGCGGCTTCCTGTGGGTGGCCACGGGCCTGGTGCTGAACATGGCGCTGATCGGCACGCTTGGCTTCGTGTTCGCTTCCACGCTCCTGATGGTGTGCGTGGCGCGCGGCTACGGCAGCCGCCGCATCGTGCGCGATGCGCTGATCGGCCTGTGCATCACGGTGCCGATGTGGGCGCTGTTTGAATTCCTGCTCGGCATCAACCTGCCGCTGCTGCCCATCGCTGGCTTCTGAGCCCGCCCGCCCGACCAGCAAGGAGTCATCGAATGGATACCCTGAACCTGCTGATGCACGGCTTTGCCGTCGCGATCACGCCAATCAACCTGATGTGGGCCCTGGTGGGCTGCTTCCTCGGCACCGCCATCGGCGTACTGCCCGGCATCGGCCCCGCGCTGACGGTGGCGATGCTGCTGCCGCTGACCGCCAAGGTGGAGCCGACCGCGGCGCTGATCATGTTTGCCGGCATCTACTACGGCGCGATGTACGGGGGCTCGACCACCTCGATCCTGATGAACACCCCGGGCGAGTCTTCCACCATGGTGACAGCCATGGAAGGCAACCTGATGGCCAAGAACGGGCGCGCCGGCCCGGCGCTGGCCACCGCGGCGATCGGCTCGTTCGTGGCCGGCACCATCGCCACCGTGCTGCTGTCGATGTTCGCGCCGGTGGCGGCGGACGTGGCGCTGCAATTCGGCCCGGGCGAGTATTTCATGATCATGCTGCTGGCCTTCACCACGGTCTCGGCCGTGCTGGGCTCGTCGCTACTGCGCGGCATGACCGCATTGTTCCTGGGCCTGGGCATCGGCCTGATCGGCATGGATTCGCTGTCGGGCCAGACCCGCTATTCGATGAACGTGCAGGAGCTGTACGACGGCATCGACATCGTGGTGGTGGCGGTGGGCCTGTTCGCCGTGGGCGAGGCGCTGTTCAACGCGTTCTTCCCGCAGCCGGCGGGCACGTTCAACAAGCTCAGCTCGGTCCACATGAACAAGTCGGACTGGAAGCGCTCGGTCCCGGCGTGGATCCGCGGCACCCTCATCGGCTTCCCGTTCGGTCTGATCCCCGCCGGCGGCGCCGAGATCCCGACCTTCCTGTCGTATGCCACCGAGAAAAAGCTGTCGGACCACAAGGAAGAGTTCGGCAAGGTCGGCGCGATCGAAGGCGTGGCCGGCCCCGAAGCCGCCAACAACGCCGCGGTGACCGCGACGCTGGCGCCGCTGCTGACGCTGGGCATCCCGACCTCGAACACCACCGCGATCCTGCTGGCCGCGTTCCAGAACTACAACCTGCAGCCGGGCCCGATGCTGTTCCAGACCTCGGGCGACCTGGTGTGGGGCCTGCTGGCGTCGCTGTATATCGGCAACGTCATGCTGCTGGTGCTGAACCTGCCGGCGATCGGGCTGTGGGTGCGCATGCTGCGCGTGCCCACGCCGCTGCTGTACGGCGGCATCCTGATCTTCGCGGGGCTGGGCGCCTATGGCATCCGCCAGTCGTGGTTCGACCTGCTGCTGCTGTTCGTGGTCGGCCTGCTGGGCATGGTGATGCGCCGCTTCGACTTCCCCACCGCGCCGGTGATCGTGGGCATGATCCTGGGGCCGATGGCCGAGAAGCAGCTGCGCAATGCGCTGTCGATCGGCCAGGGCGACTGGACCCTGTTCCTGCGCCAGCCGATCTCGGCCACCATCCTGGCGCTGACCGTGGCGGTGGTGGTGATCCCGCGCCTGTTGCGCTGGCACGCGACCCGCACCTCGGCGCACGCGCAGGCCGACAACGCGGCATGATGCGCGCGATCTTGCGGTAAGCTTTGCGAGGCCCGCACGCCAATGGTGTGCGGGCCTCTTGTCTTTCGTCGTCCGTCTTCCAGAACAACAAGCCGCCGGCGCTCCCGCGCCAGGCCGCTGTCACATGCGTCTCTTCTCCAACCCTTGGCTATCCGCGCTGCCCACGCTGGCACTCGGGCTGGCCGCCGCCCTGCTCTGCACCGCGCTGCATACCCCGCTGCCGTGGATGATCGGCCCGTTGCTGTCCGTGGCCGCCGCGCGCATGGCCGGGGCCGACCTGCGGGCGCCGTCGCAGGCCCGCAATGCGGGCCAGTGGGTGATCGGCGCGTCGCTCGGGCTCTACTTCACGCCGGACGTGGTGGCGCGGCTGGTGGAGTACCTGCCCTACATCATTGCCGGCTCGCTGTTCGCGCTGGTGCTGGGCGCGGGCGGCGCCATCCTGCTGCGGCGGACCACCGGCGTGGCCTTCAAGACCGCGTTCTTCTCCACCGCCATCGGCGGCGCCTCGGAGATGGCCAACCTGGCCGAGCGCAACGGCGCGCGCATCGACCAGGTGGCGGCCGCGCATTCGCTGCGGGTGCTGATGGTGGTGGTGACCGTGCCGGCGATCTTCCAGTACGGCGGCATCCACGGGCTCGACCCCTATATCCCCGGCCCGCGCGTGGTCAGCGCGCCGGGGCTGCTGGCGCTGATCGCCATCACGCTGGGCGTGGCGCTGCTGGTGAAGCGGCTGAACATGCCCAACCCGTTCGTGATCGGCACGCTGCTGGCCGCGGCGGTGTTGACTGCATCCGGGATCGAACTGTCGGCCATCCCCACCTGGATGAGCCGTGCCGGCCAGTTGCTGATCGGGGTCTCGCTGGGGGTGCGCTTCTCGCGCGAGTTCCTGCATACCGCGCCGCGCTTCCTGTCGGGCGTGGCGCTCTACACGGTGCTGGCGCTGGTGGTATCGGCGCTGGTGGGCTGGGGGCTGTCGGCGCTGTCGGGCGCGCACCCGGCCACGGTGATCCTGGGCACCACGCCGGGCGGCATTGCCGAGATGTGCATCACCGCCAAGGTGCTGGAGGTGGGGGTGCCGCTGGTGACGGCGTTCCACGTGATCCGGATGGCCTTCGTGGTGCTGGCCACCGGCCCCCTGTATCATTGCCTCAAACATCGCGTCGCGCCGGAGGAGACAGAGTAGCGGTCCGCCACAGGACGGCTACGGTGCGGCCAGCCAGAACCAGGAGCGCCATGTCCGAAGCCGCACCGCAATTCAGCCTCACCGAGATCGAAGCCACGCTGGAGTGCGTGCTGGCGCCATGGGTGCGCCAGCTCGGCCTGCGCGCCGAAGCCGTCGATGCCCGGGGCGTCACGTTGCGCCTGCCGTTCAGCGAGTCGTTCCGCCATGCGGGCGGCGTGGTCTGCGGCCAGGTGCTGATGTCCGCCGCCGATACCGCCATGATCGTCGCCGTGGCCAGCGCGCTGGGCGCCTTCCGCCCGATGACCACGGTCACGCTCACCACCAACTTCATGCGCCCGGTGATCGACGGCGACGTGCTGGTGCGCGCCAACGTGCTGCGCCTGGGCAAGACCGTGGTGTTCGGCGAGATCGAGCTGACCGGCACCGACGGCAAGCTGGCGGTGCAGGCCACCACCACCTACGCCCTGCTCTGATCCCCTCGCAACGTCAGCGTCCATGACCTCCGGCCACGCCAATCCCTTCGACCAGATCGTCTTTGCCGGCGGCGGCAACCGCTGCTGGTGGCAGGCGGGCTGGTGGGACACGGTCGCGCCGGAACTGCAGCTGCGCCCGCGCGTGATCGCCGCGATCTCGGCCGGCGCGGCGACGGCGTGCATGGTCTATGCGCACGATTCGCACCAGACCATGGACTACTACCGCGAGGTGCTGTCCAACAACCGCCGCAATGCCTACTGGGGCAACCTGCTGCGCAATGAGCGCGTGTTCCCACATTACGGCATCTACCGCACCGCGCTGCTGACGATCTTCGCCGACGGGCGCCTCTCGCACCTGCAGCAGGCGCCGGAAATCCGCATCGGCGTGGCCCATATCCCGCGCTGGAGCGGCCCGCGCCTGGCGGTGGCAGCGGGGCTGCTGGCGTACAACATCGACAAGCATGTGCTCAAGACGCTGCACCCGCGGCTGGGGCGCAAGCTGGGCTTCCGCCCGGAGTTCGTGCGCGCGCAGGACTGCGCCTCGCCCGAGCAGCTGGCCGACCTGCTGCTGCAGTCGGCCTCCACGCCACCGTTCACGCCGGTGCTGCGCCGCGGCGGCCGCCCGGTGCTGGACGGCGGGCTGGTCGACAATGTGCCCGTGGACGCGCTCGATGCCACCCCGGGCAATGTGCTGGTGCTGGTGACACGGCTGTATCCGCGCCCGCGCCGTTTCGTGCTTGAGCAAGGCGGCCAGCGCCGCCTGTACCTGCAGCCCTCGCAGCGCGTGCCGATCTCGAGCTGGGACTACACCCGGCCCGATGCCATGACGCACGCCTATGAGCTGGGCCGCCGCGACGGGGAAACTTTCCTGCGCGAGTGGCCGTCGATCCTGAATACCGAACTGCGGCCCGCTGCCTAGTGTTTCGTTTGCTGGCGCTGGCCTGATTGTTGTCGATGCGGCCCGTGTGCCGCAACAGGAGGCATGGATGACTAAGCGCCAGACAACCCCCGCCGGGGCCAAGGAACCGCGGCGCGCCCGCGAGGTCAGCGCGGCGCCGCCGGTGGAGCAGGTGCCGCGCGTGCGCAACGGCCGCACGCGGCGCAACGACAAGGTGCGCAAGGCAGACCTGGTGGTGATCGGCGGCGGCTCGGGCGGCGTGGCCTGCGCGCGGCGCGCCGCCGCGCACGGCGCACGCGTGATCCTGGTCGAGCGCGATGCCATCGGCGGCACCTGCGTCAACCGCGGCTGCGTGCCCAAGAAGATGCTGTCCTACGGCGCCGGCTGGTCGGCGATCCTGTCGGGCTGCCTGTCGCACACGGGCGGGCATGAGGACTGGCGCGACGCCATCGTCCGCGTCAACGCCGAAGTCGCGCGGCTGAACGCGGGCTACACCCAGCGCCTGCACGAATCCGGCGTGGAAATCCTGCGCGGCGATGCGCTGGTCACCGGCAAGGGCGAAGTGCGCGTCGGCGACGAGACCATCCACGCGCGCCGCATCCTGATTGCCACCGGCGCGCGCCCGCGCGCGCTCGAAGTCCCCGGCGGCGAACTGGCCGCCAGTTCCGACGACGTCTTCACCTGGCAGACCGTGCCGGGTTCGATCGCGGTCATCGGCGGCGGCTACATCGGCGTGGAGCAGGCCTCGATCCTGTCGCGCTACGGCGTCAAGGTAGACCTGATCGTTGCCGGCGACCGGCTGCTGCCCCACTTCGACCACGACATCTCCCGGTCGCTGGCCGATGCACTGACCGCGCGCGGCGTGCGCCTGCACCTGAACGCCAGGGTGCACCTGCTGAGCCAGGCCAACGGCGCGGTGGAAGTCTGCTACCGCCCCACCGACCGCCCCGGCCAGACCGAGGCCGTGCGCGCGCAGGCCGCGCTGGCGGCGATCGGGCGCATTTCCAACGTGCAGGGCTTCGGGCTGGAGGCGGTTGGCGTGGACTTTGGCGACAAGGGCGGCATCCGCGTGGACCGCCAGTTCCGCAGCAACGTGCGCGGCATCTACGCGCTCGGCGACGCCATCGACGGCCTGCACCTGACACCGGTGGCCACCGCGCAGGGCCGCTGGCTGGCCGACCGCCTGTACGGCCGGCGCGGCGAACGCGCCGATTTCGACTTCGTGCCCACCGCGGTGTTCTGCGAGCCCGCCATCGGCGCCGTGGGCCTGACCGAGGCCCAGGCGATCGCAGCCGCCGGCAAGCCCGAACGCATCCGCACCGTGGTCAAGCGCTTTGTCTCGCTGGAAAACCGCTTTGGCGGCACGGCCCACCAGTCGATGTTCAAGCTGGTGCTGAATGCGCGCAGCGGGCGCGTGCTGGGTGCGCACCTGATGGACGACGCCGCGCCCGAGATCGTGCAGACGCTGGCCGTGGCGTTGCGGCTGGGCGTGCGCGAATCGCACCTGGAGACCACGGTGCAGCTGCATCCGACGGTGGCAGAAGAGTTGTTTGGTTAGGCGTTATTCACCGATGGGCAGCTTCAGCACCGCGCGCACGCCGGTGCCCTGCAGCCCATCGCCAAGCTCCACCGTGCCGCCAAACCGCGCCGCCATCTCGCGCGAGATGGCCAGCCCCAGCCCGGAGCCCGGCTCCGCATTGCCCACGCGCCGGTAGAAGCGCGCGAAGACTTTTTCGCGCTCTTCGGCCGGAATGCCCGGGCCATCGTCTTCCACCACCAGGCAGGCGGTCTGGTCGGCGCGCGTGGCCGACAGCGTGATGCGGCTGCCGCGCGGCGAGTACTGGATCGCGTTGTGGACCAGGTTGGCCAGCGCCTCGCGCAGCAGCGCGGGGTCGGCGCGCACCGGCAGCTTCAGCCCTGCCACCGGCTCCCAGCCGAAGTCCTGCTGCTTGCCGCGCGCCAGCGGCAGGTAGTCCAGCGCCACCTGTTCGGCCACGGTGACAGCGTCGATGATGTCGATGCCATCGGCTTCCTGGGCGGCTTCGCCGTGGTGCTGGCGTACCCGCGCCAGCGCCAGCAGCTGGTTGGTCAGGCGCGCGGCCTGCTCCAGCTGGGTGACGATGCCGCCCACGGCTTCGCCGGCGGCCTGGCGCGCGGCCTCGGGGTCGGGCGCGCGCAGCTGGCGCTGGGCGTATTCGGCCTGGGTCTTCAGGATGGCCAGCGGCGTGCGCAGCTGGTGCGCGGCATCGGCGATGAACTGGGCCTGCGACTGCGCCATTGCCGCCGAGCGCGACACATGCAGGTTGACCGCGTCGACCAGCGGGCGCACCTCGGCGGGCACGCGCTCGAACGTAAGCGGTGTCAGGTCGTCCGGCGAACGCGCTTCCACATCGTCGCGCACGCGCGCCAGCGGGCGCAGCACGTAGGTGACGCCGCCCACCAGGATGCCGGCGCTCAGCAGGATCAGCAGCAGGTCGCGCGCCAGCGCGCTGCGCCAGACCGTACCGATCAGCGTGGTGCGCGGCTCGGCGGTCTCGGCCACCTGGATGATCACGCGCATGCGCGCATCCGGCCGGTACACCGGCCGCGCCATGGCGGCGATGCGCACGGCCTCGCCCCGGTATTCGGCGTCGTAGAAGCGCGGCTGGTTGTTGACGAGGTTGCCGGCCGGCAGCGGCAGGTCGTCGTAGCCGGTGACGGTCTCGACCTGGCCGGCGCGCTCGGTCGACACGCGATAGAAAACATGGGTCTGCGCCGCGGTCTCGAACATCTCCATGGCGGCGTCGGGCAGGGTGAGCTGGACGCTGTCGCCGGCCATGCCGATGGCATTGTCGATGGCGCGGATCGAGCCATAGAGCGAGCGGTCATAAGCCGTGTTGGCGGCGTCGCGCAGGGTGCCGTAGGTCAGCCAGGTGTCGATCGCCATCATCGCCGCCAGCGCCGGCACCAGCAGCAACAGCAGTTGCCGGCGCAGGCTGCCGCGGCGCCACAGCAGCACCGGATGGCGCGGCCACATCCGCAAGTGCATGATTAGCGCCCGGCCTCAGGCTCCAGCAAGTAGCCGAAGCCGCGCAGCGTGACGATGGTGACGCCGTGCCCGGCCAGCTTCTTGCGCAGCCGGTAGACCAGCACCTCGATCGCGTCGGGAGAGACATCGGCGTCGAGCGAGAACACCTTGTCGAGCAGCTGCGCCTTGGTCAGCGGCTGGCCGCTGCGTGCCAGCAGCGCGCCCAGCAGGGTCGATTCGCGCGGGGTCAGCGCCAGCGGAGCGCCGTCCAGCGTGAAGCTGCGGGTCTCGCCGTCAAACACCAGCGTGCCGCACTGCAGGCGCGGATGCGCGCGCCCGCGGCTGCGCCGGATCAGCGCCAGCAGCCGCGCTTCCAGCTCGGCAATGGCAAAAGGCTTGGGCAGGTAGTCGTCGGCGCCCAGGTTCAGGCCGCGCACGCGTTCGTCCAGCGTGTCCTGCGCAGTCAGGATCAGCACGGGGGTGCGGTCGTCGCGCCCGCGCATGGACTTGAGCACGGCCAGCCCGTCCTTGCCGGGCAGGCGCAGGTCGAGCAGCACCGCGTCGTATTCCTCCGCCTGCAGGCGGGCCTCGGCCTGCAGCCCGTCGGCGACGTGCTCGATCACAAAGCCGCCCTGCTCCAGCGCGCGGGCGACCCAGCGTGCCAGTTCGATTTCATCCTCCACCAGCAGGATGCGCATGCCGGTCTCCTCCTCTGCCGGTTTGGTCCATATTTCGGTTGCGGCGGCGGAAAACGTCCGGATAACAGGGGGCTGCACCGATGGAGCGCGCCCGCCGCGGGCGCCTATAATACCCCCGCCCCGCTGGTCCCGGCGCGGGTTGTCCGCGCGCCCGCTCCCTTCCACAGGCAGTTCTTCCGTTTGCGACCACCGTGCCCACGCGTCCACCCCCGCCGTCCCTGCTATGCGCTTGTGAGCCGCCTGCCTCGGCGCAGCGCCGCCGCCTGCTGGGCGCGTCGCTGCTGGCCGGCGCCACTTTGCCGGCCGCATGGCCCCTTCATGCCCAGTCTAGGCCGCCGGCGCCGCCGCCGGGGTATCCGTCCGGGTATGACGCCACCATCGCCGGCGCCATGCGCGAAGGCATGGTCACGGTCTATGCATCGACCGACCTGAAAGTGGCGCAGCCGCTGATCGCCGCGTTCGAGGCGCGCTACCCGGGCATCCGCGTGCACTACCAGGATCTCAACACGATCGATCTGAACCAGCGCTTCCTGGCCGAGACCGCGGCGCTGGGCGGCAAGCGGCCCGCGCCCGATGCGGCCTTTGCCGACGTGCTGTGGAGCACGGCGATGGACCTGCAGATCAAGCTGGTCAACGACGGCCATGCGCAGCGCTACGCCTCGCCCGAGCGCGCCGGCCTGCCCGGCTGGGCGGTATGGCGCGACGAGGCCTGGGGCACCACTTTCGAGCCCGCGGTGATTGTCTACAACCGCTACCACCTGGCCGGCATGCGCCCGCCGCGCAGCCGCAGCGGGCTGGCGCGGCTGCTGCAGGAACACGCGCCGCGCTGGCATGGCAAGGTGGTGACCTATGACGTGGAGCGCTCGGGCGTGGGCTACCTGCTGGCGCAGCAGGACGCGCGCATGGGCAGTGAGTTCTGGTACCTGGCGCAGGCGCTGGGGCGCGCCGGGGTGCAACTGTCGGCGTCCACGGCCGAGATGATCGAGCGCATCGCCAGCGGCGAGCTGGTGATGGGCTACAACCTGCTGGGTTCGTACGCGCTGTCGCTGATGGAGCGCGGCGCGGCCATCGACGTGATCGCCCCGCGCGACTACACGCTGGTGATGTCGCGGGTGGCCTTTATTGCCCGGCGCGCGCCTCGGCCCAATGCGGCGCGGCTGTGGCTGGACTACCTGCTCTCGCGCGAGGGCCAGGCGCTGCTGGCCAAGTCCACCTCGCAGCTCTATACCATCCGCACCGATACCGACAGCGTACACACCGCGGCGGCATTGTCGGAGCGGCTGGGCTACGCGCTCAAGCCGATCAGCGTCGGCCCGGGCCTGCTGGCCGCGCAGGACGCGATGCGCAAGCGCGCCTTCCTGGCGCGCTGGCGCGAGGCCATGCGCGGCTAAGCGCGGCGCTCAGGGCACCAGGTCGCCGGTTTCGAGCCCGCCGGGTTGGGCGTTCGGGCAGGCCTGCTGGCACAGCGTGGACAGTTCCCGGTCCAGCGCCGCCATCGGGCGCGGCACGTAGCCGTGGCGCAGCGCCGGTGAGAACTTCAGGGTATCGATAAAGGCGTCGGACATGCGCTCGGCGTTGGCGTCGAGGTCGAAGTCCTGGGGCGAGAACAGCCAGTGCGCCAGCACCCCGCCGATGGCGGCATGGAAGGCGTTGACGGCCAGGTCCAGGTCCAGGTCGGCGGGCAGCTGGCCGCGCTCCAGGGCCAAGCGCAGGTGTTCGCGCATCTTGATCAGGCCGTCCTGGTGCGACTGGCGCTGGCGCTCGAAGATGGCGCCGTTGTCCTGCACCATTTCACACTTGTGGAAGATGATCTCGAACACCCGGCGCCAGCGCGGGTTGATCACGGTCTGGCGCATCACATAGGCGCAGATGTCGCGGATGCCGCCCAGCGGGTCTTCCTGGCGCGCGAGCCGCTCGGGGTCGCACAGCGCTTCCACGGGCAGGTTGACGCGGTCGCACATGGCGGCGAACACATCGCTCTTGTTCTTGAAGTGCCAGTAGATCGCGCCGCGCGTGACACCCGCCGCCTCGGCGATGTCGGCCAGCGACGGGCGTGCCACGCCGCGGGCGTGGAACACGGCTTCGGCCGCGTCGAGAATCCGGTGGCGCGTTTCAAGCGCCTCTTCCTTGGTACGTCTGACCATTTTTGTCTCTGGTGCCGGCGGCATGACGCGATGGAGCCGTCATGGCCAGCCTTGTTGGTTCTCCCTGGTGCGGCCGCTGAGGCAGCCGCACGGGCCGGCGCATGCGCCGGCGGGTCGTTGTCGTCACATGCCAAAGTGCTTGCAGCCTGCGAGCCGACACGACGGCGCGCATCCTAACCTGAGCCGGCGGTTTGCGCCGTGATTCCGAACGGGTAGGACGCAATTCGGACCGATCGGTTGGGTTTGACCGGGCTCGGGACCCGTATTGCCGCGGCCCCGCGGCGCCGGTTGTGCGCCGAAAGGCCCTTCTGCAACATCAACTTAACATACATGCTTGAATGTATATATAATACGCGCTTGCCCGGCGTTCGGCCAGCCGCCTTCTGTGACATACCCAGCACAGCTGGCAATCCCTGCCGCAGGCCAGCCGGTCATGAATCCAGTCGTTACATAAAAGTCACCGTTCGTCGCATTTGACATTGCGACGCCGCGATTTGTGGCTAGCATCACGCTTTTGTCCGCCGCAAACCGTGCGGCGTGCTGTGTCGTTTCCGTTTGTCGGATGACAGGTCGGGACGATGCGGCAGATCTCAAATTGCCATCATGGGGTTATCGATGAGGAAGTCCCAACGTATCCGTTGCGTTGCAGCCTATGCACTAGCGGCGCTGTCTGCCGTGGCGCTTGTTGCCTGTGGCGACAAGAAGGCCGAAGGCGGCCCCCCGCCCCCGCCGGAAGTGGGTGTGGTGACCGTGACGCCGTCGCCGGTCGCCGTCGTCAATGAACTGCCGGGCCGCCTGGAAGGCATCCGCACGGCCGAAGTGCGTGCTCGCGTCGAAGGCATCGTGCTGTCGCGCAACTACACCGAAGGCGGCGAAGTGAAGGCCGGCCAGGTGATGTTCCGCATCGACCCGGCGCCCTACCAGGCCACGCTGGCTTCGGCCCAGGCCGCGCTGCAGCGCGCCGAGGCCAACGCCGTGTCGGCGCGCCTGAAGGCCGAGCGCTACAAGCCCCTGGTGGCCGTCAACGCGGTCAGCAAGCAGGAGTACGACGACGCCGTGGCCTCCGCCGGCCAGGCCAATGCCGACGTGGCCTCGGCCAAGGCGGCGGTGCGCACCGCCCAGATCAACCTGGGCTACACCACCGTGACCGCACCGATCAGCGGCCGTGCCGGCCGCGCGCTGGTGACCGAGGGCGCGCTGGTGGGCAAGGGCGAGGCGACCAAGCTGGCGCTGGTGGAGCAGGTCGACCCGATGTGGGTCACCTTCACCCAGCCGGCTTCGGAAGTCACGCGCCTGCGCCGCGCCATCGAGTCCGGCATGGTCAAGGGCATGAACGGCGGCGCCAAAGTGCACCTGTACGTCGAAGACGGCCGCGAGTACGAACAGACCGGCAAGCTGCTGTTCTCTGACATGACCGTAGACCCGACCACCGGCGCGATCACGCTGCGCGCGCAGTTCCCCAACCCGAAGCGCGAGCTGCTCTCGGGCACCTTCGTGCGCGTGAAGATCGAGCAGGGCGTGGATGAGAACGCACTGACCGTGCCGCAGCGGGCGCTGATCCGTGGCGCGCAGGGTGCCAGCGTGATGGTGGTGGGTACGGACGGGAATGTCGCGGCGGTGCCGGTCAAGGCGCCGCAGGCCATTGGCGACAGCTGGGTGGTGACCGAAGGCCTGAAGGGCGGCGAGAAGGTGATCGTCGAGGGCCTGCAGAAGATCAAGGTCGGTGCGCCGGCCAGGGCCGTGCCGTTCAAGCCGGCCGGGGCCTCGGCACCGGCCGCGGCGACGGCCTCCGCCCCGGCGACGCCGGCCTCGGCCCCCAAGGCCGAGAGCCAGCAGCAAGCCAAGTCTGACGCCAAGCAAGGCTGAACCCTGCCGTACCACCAATACGGCAAATAACGGCTAGACCGCTAGACCAAGAGGGAGCCAGTTTTATGGCCAAGTTTTTTATCGACCGGCCGGTGTTCGCGTGGGTGCTCGCGCTGATCATCGTGCTGGGCGGCATATTGGCGATCCTGCAGTTGCCGATCGCGCAATATCCGAACATCGCCCCGCCGACGATCTCGGTCACCGCCACCTACCCGGGTGCGTCGGCCAAGACGCTGGAGGATTCCGTCACCTCGGTGATCGAGCAGGAGCTTAACGGCGCCCCTAACCTGCTCTACTACAACTCCACCAGCGAGTCGTCCGGCCTGGCGAGCATCACCATCGCCTTCGCGCCGGGGTCGAACGTCGACCTGAACTCGGTCGAAGTGCAGAACCGCCTCAAGCGCGTGGAAGCGCGCCTGCCGGCTGAAGTGCGCCAGCAGGGCGTGCGCGTGGACAAGGCCGGGAACAACTACATGATGTTCCTGACCGTGTCGTCCAAGTCCGGCACGGCTGATGCGATCCAGCTCGGCAACTATGTCTCGGCGCAGGTGATCGACTCGATCCGCCGCGTGCCGGGCGTGGGCCAGGCCGACCTGTTCGGCACCGAGTACGCCATGCGGATCTGGCTGGACCCGGCCAAGCTGACCGGCTACAACCTGACCCCGACCGACGTCACCGCCGCGGTGGGCGAGCAGAACATCCAGGTCGCCGTGGGCGAGCTGGGCGGCACGCCCTCGCCCAAGGGCACCGAGCTCAACGCCACCGTCACCACCGAAAGCCGCCTGACCACGCCGGAGCAGTTCGGCAACATCCTGCTGCGCACCAACCCGGATGGGTCGTCGGTGCGTATCAAGGACGTGGGCCGCGTGGAGCTGGGCGGCGCCGACTACTCGACGCTGGCCCGCACCAACGGCAAGCCGTCGGCGGCCATCGCCATCAAGCTGGCCCCGACCGGCAACGCGCTGGCCACGGCCACCGCGGTGCGCGCCAAGATGGAAGAGCTGTCCAAGACCTTCCCGGCGGACTACCAGTACTCGGTGCCTTACGACACCTCGGCCTTCGTCAAGATCTCCATCGAGGAAGTGATCAAGACGCTGCTGGAAGCCGTGGTGCTGGTGTTCCTGGTGATGTACCTGTTCCTGCAGAACTTCCGCGCCACGCTGATCCCGACCCTGGTGGTGCCGATCGCGCTGCTGGGCACGTTCGGCGCGCTGCTGGCGTTCGGCTTCTCGATCAACGTGCTGACCATGTTCGGCATGGTGCTGGCCATCGGTATCCTGGTGGACGATGCCATCGTGGTGGTCGAGAACGTCGAGCGGATCATGAGCGAGGAAGGACTCTCGCCACGTGAAGCCACGCGCAAGGCCATGGGCCAGATCACCGGCGCCATCATTGGCATCACGCTGGTGCTGACCGCGGTGTTCATCCCGATGGCGTTCTTCTCGGGCTCGGTGGGCAACATCTATCGCCAGTTCTCGCTGTCGCTGATCTCGTCGATGGCGTTCTCGGCGCTGCTGGCGCTGACGCTGACCCCGGCACTGTGCGCGACGCTGCTCAAGCCCGTCGAAGCCGGCCATCATCATGAGAAGACGGGCTTCTTCGGCTGGTTCAACCGCACCTTCGCGCGCGCGTCGACCAGCTACCAGGGCGTGGTGGCGCGCATCCTCAAGCGCACCGGCCGCTACCTGATCATCTACGCGGTCATCATCGTCGGCGTGGTGGTGCTGTTCAAGCGCCTGCCGTCGTCGTTCCTGCCCGACGAAGACCAGGGCTACATGATCACCGTGGTGCAGCTGCCCAACGGCGCGACCCAGGACCGTACCATCGGCGTGCTCAAGCAGATCGAGGACTACTACCTGCAGAAGGAAAGCAAGGTGGTGGACCAGATGATCACGGTGGCGGGCTTCTCCTTCTTCGGGCGCGGCCAGAACGGCGGTATCGCGTTCGTACGCCTGAAGGACTGGAAGGAACGCACCGGCGCCGGCGAGACCGCGCAGGCGCTGGTCGGCCGTGCCTTCGGCGCGCTCTCGTTCATCAAGGACGCGATCATCTTCCCGCTCAACCCGCCGGCGATTTCCGAGCTGGGCAACTCCTCGGGCTTTGACTTCCGCCTGCAGGACCGCACCGGCCAGGGCCACGCCAAGCTGATGGAAGCGCGCAACATGATGCTCGGCATGGCGGCCAAGAGCCCGGTGCTGATGGGCGTGCGCCCGGAAGGCCAGGAAGACGCGCCGCAGCTGCAGATCGACATCGACCGCGAGAAGGCCAAGGCGCTCGGCGTCACGGTGGCCAGCATCAACTCGACGCTGTCGATTGCGTTCGGCTCCAACTACGTCAACGACTTCATCTATGAAGGCCGGGTGCGCAAGGTGATCGTGCAGGCAGAAGGCTCAGACCGCCGCCTGCCGGACGACCTGACCAAGCTGCGCGTGCGCAACAGCAACGGCGACATGGTGGCGTTTGCCGCGTTCGCGACCTCCAAGTGGGTGATGGGCTCGCCGCGCCTGGAGCGCTACAACGGCATGCCGGCGGTGAAGCTGGCGGGCCAGGCCGCGCCGGGCCGCAGTACCGGTGAAGCCATGCGCGTGATGGAAGAGAACTTCGCCAAGCTGCCGCCGGGCTTCGGCTTCGAGTGGTCCGGCCAGTCTTATGAAGAACGCCTGGCCGGCTCGCAGGAACCGATCCTGTACACGCTGTCGCTGATCATCGTGTTCCTGTGCCTGGCCGCGCTGTATGAAAGCTGGTCGATCCCGTTCTCGGTGCTGCTGGTGGTGCCGCTGGGCGTGCTGGGTGCGCTGCTCGGCGTGACGCTGCGCGGCATGCCCAACGACGTGTACTTCAAGGTGGGCCTGATCGCGACGATCGGCCTGTCGGCGAAGAACGCCATCCTGATCGTGGAATTCGCCAAGGACCTGCAGGCGCAGGGCAAGGGCCTGATCGAAGCCACGCTGGAAGCGGTGCACCTGCGTTTCCGACCGATCCTGATGACGTCGATGGCGTTCATCCTGGGCGTGCTGCCGCTGGCGATCGCCACCGGCGCGGGCTCGGGCAGCCAGCGCGCCATCGGTACCGGCGTGATGGGCGGGATGATCACGGCCACGGTGCTGGCGATCTTCCTGGTGCCGGTCTTCTTCGTCGTGGTGCGCAAGCGCTTCAAGGGCAGTGCACGCCAGCGCATGCTGGACCAGAAGTGGCACGAGCCGAAAGAGGAAATCTGAATATGACCAAGACTCTGACCACACTGCTGCTGGTGGCCGGCGTTCTGACGGGGTGCACGCTGGCCCCCCACTATGATCGCCCTGCCCCGCCGGTGGCAGACAGCTTCCCGGTGGCGCCCGAGGGCTACGCCACCGCCGAGGCCAAGAGCGGCGAGACCCGCCGCGCTGTCGACATCGGCTGGCGCGAGTTCTTCCGCGACCCGCGCCTGCAGTCGCTGATCGCGACCTCGCTGGAAAACAACCGCGACCTGCGCACCGCCGCGCTGCGCATCGAGGAAGCGCGCGCGCAGTACCAGGTGCAGCGCGCCGACCTGCTGCCGACGGTGAACGCGAATGCTGGCTATACTCGTGCCAGCACCAACGCTGCCACGGGGGTATCGGTTCTGGGCCAGCCTGCGGTATCGCAAGTCTACTCGGCCAGCCTCGGCATCTCGTCCTACGAGCTGGACTTCTTCGGCCGCGTGCGCAGCCTGTCGAACGCGGCGCTGGCGCAGTACTTCTCCACGGAAGAGGCGCATCGTTCAGCGTATATCTCGCTGGTGTCGGAAGTGGCCAAGGCCTACCTGTCCGAGCGTTCCTTCGCCGAGCAATACGAGATTGCACGGGACACACTCAAGGCGCGCGAGAGCACCTATGGGCTCGCCAAGCAGCGCTTCGACGTCGGCGCCACATCCGCCCTGGACCTGCGCGACAACGAGTCGCTGGTGGCCCAGGCGCGTGTCGCCGCCGCGCAGCTCGCACGCCAGCGCGCGCAGGCGCAGAACGCGCTCGAAGTGCTGGTGGGCAAGCCCATCGGCAGCATCGAGAACCTGCCCGAGCCGATGCGCCTGTCCGACGAACGCATCATCAGCGATATTCCCGCGGGCCTGCCTTCGGACCTGCTGGAGCAACGCCCGGACATCCGCCAGGCTGAACAGCAGTTGCTGTCGGCCAACGCGAATATCGGCGCGGCACGCGCGGCGTTCTTCCCGCGCATCACGCTGACCACCAGCATTGGCACAATCAGCCCGACGTTCTCGAACCTGTTCGATGCCGGCACTAAGGCGTGGTCGTTCGCACCGCAACTGACGCTGCCGATCTTCGACTATGGCCGCAACAAGTCCAACCTGGACCTGGCCAATGTGCGCAAGAACATCCAGGTGGCCAACTACGAGAAGACCATCCAGACGGCCTTCGCGGAAGTGGCGGATGCGCTGGTGGCGCGCGGCACGCTGGAAGACCAGGTGGCCGGCCAGGAAGAAGTGCGCAATGCCGAAGCCGCGCGCTACGAACTGGCGCGCGTGCGCTTTCGCAGCGGGATTGCCAGCTACCTGGACGAGCTCGATGCGCAGCGCCAGCTGTTCACCGCCGAGCAGGCACTGATCCAGGCGCGGCAGCTGCGGCTGAACAACGCGATCGATTTGTACCGGTCGCTGGGTGGTGGCTTGCAGGAGAGCGGTGCGGTGGCGCAGCAGGGGACGCCTGCGCAACAGGGGACGGTGACGCAGTAAGGGTTGCCGCTTGCCGTTGCAGCAATAGAAAACGACGCGCTCAGGCGCGTCGTTTTTTTTTCAGCCTCAGAACTTGTACGAAGCCGCCAAAAAGAACACCAGCGGATTCGGCTCCAGCTTGGTCTTCGACGTCGACAACACCGTCCCGTCGGACGCCTTGATCGTCATCGACGACGTCGACTTCAGCGGGATATAAGTCACCGCGGCCGTCACGCCCCAATGCTCGTCAAAGTTATAAGTGCCACCGATATTGAACACCGGGGCCCATGACGACGACGCATCCGCACTCACCGACGTCGGCCCCGGGATGCCCGCCCCCGCCGCCAGGATCGCGCCGAGGTTGTTGTTGACCGAACTCGCAAACGCCGGATTGACCTCGATGTTGGTAAAGAAGTTGTACGACACCCCCAGCCCCAGGAACGGGCGGAAACGCGTGCCCGGATCCAGGAAGTGGTACTGCACCATCGCCGCCGGGCTCCACTGCCGCGCCTTGGTGATGATGGGGTTCAGCGCGGGGTCGCCCAGGCTCTGGCGGCCGAGCGCGCCGGCCGGGCCCGGCGGAATCAGTTCGCCGTGGCCATAGAGCTTGAACTCCGGCGGGATGCCGCCCACCGCGGTGACCGCGATATGGTCGGTGACGAAGTGGCTGAAGGTCAGCCCCAGCGTGTTGGCATTGGACGACGACAGGCTGCTGCCCGGCGCGGTGAAGCTGGACGGCAGTCCCAGCGGGTAGTTGATCGGCACGTCGAGCAAGGTGGTGGTCAGCGGGCCGCTCTGGCCATGGGTCTGGATATAGAACCAGCCGGCGGATACCACGTTGTCGCCCTTCTTCTGGGCATGGGCAGGCAGGGCGAAGCTGGCCAGCGCGGCCAGCATCAGCGTGAGCGTGAGGCGTATGGTTTTCATCTTGTGTCCCCCGGCAGTGGATGTCTTTGTTTGGTCGAGTCGTGGTGCAGTGGCCCGGGCTGCGATGGCCCGGGCCTGGTAGCGTGCTTACTGCACGAATGCGCCGACGGTGAAGTACGGGCCGCTGTCGCGCTGTTCCAGGAAGCCGAACACGCCGCCGGTGAACATCAGCTTGCCGGTCGGCGCCGAACCCGCGGGCGCCTCGCGCCGCGACGTACGGACCACGCCCGGCACTTGCTGCGAGTAGTCCAGCCGGTAGGGAATCGCCAGCGACGCATCGGATGGCCGGAACGGATCCATCATGGTGGCGGCGGCGCCGACCAGCGCGGTCACGCGGTAGTTGAAGTTGCTGTCGACGCCGACGTATTCGCCGTTGACCGCGCCTTCGGTGACCGCCACCGCCGGCGCCATCATGCCGATGCCGATCTCGTCATCGGCACCAAGCGGGCCGTTGGCGAGCGAGTCATTGGCATAGCCCACGCGGATCATGACCGGCACCAGCTGGCCGCGCAGCTTGCCCACGATCAGGTAGGCCTTGCCCAGCGTGTTGCCCAGCGTGGGCGGCTGGCTCTCGGCCTTGTAGTTGGTCGACAGCAGCGCGCCGTTGGCCTGCGGCACGAAGTTGTTGCCCTTGCGCTCGCACGTGTTGGTGGCGTTGTCGCAGACGGTGAATGAACCATCCGCGGCCAGCGCCATGCGGTAGTCCTGCGCCACTGTCTTGAACTGCTTGGACGGCACCTCGTGGAAGCCCGTGCCGTTGTATTGCCCGGCGATCTTCGACAGGTCGGTCTCGGTCTGCGCGAAGCCGATGAACTGGAAATACGGGAAGGTGGTATCCGGCACCGCGCCGGCGCCCAGCACGCCGTTGAACTGGATGCGCGCGCCGGGGATGGTGCCGCCCATCACGCCCTCGCCGACGAAGAGCTTGGCGGGACGGTTCGGATCGAGGCTGGCCCCGCTCAGCTCGAACGCGCACTGGTTCAGCTTCTCGGTCGGCAACCCCGTCTCTGCCTTCAGCGTGCCGCGCATCACGTTCTGGCCGTTGGTGGGGTCGCTGCGCGTGGGCTGCACGGTGCCGGTCTGGCGCGGCACGGAAGAATCGAGGAAGGTCACCTGCCAGGTCTTCCTGGTGGTGTCGATCTGCACCTTCACCAACTCGCCGGAGCCGGTGCCGCCGGTGAAGGTCGTGGAGTAGTCGAGCGATGCCGGGCACAGTCGCGTTTGCACCGCGGCCGGCGTGGACGGCGCGTCATCGCCGCCGCCGCCGCCGCAAGCGGCGAGCATGGCGGTGGCGGCCACGGCCAGCGCACGCGCCGGCACCGTGGATGGGCGCGAGGCCCGCGGCAGGATCATTCGATGGGGTTGCATGGTGTGGTCTCCTCGGTCTTGTGTCTTCTTGGTGGACTCAGGGTGCTGCCAGCACGCCGACGCGGAAGGTCGGGCTGGCGCTGCCGGTGCCGGACAGGTGGCTGAACACGCGCCCGCTGGCGATCAGCGCACCGCTGGTGCCGCTGTTGTCGGTGGTGGCGATCATGCCCGGCGCGTTCTGCGTGAAATCGAGCTGGAAGGCGCCGGTCTGGTTCATCGTCATCGGGTCCAGCAGCTCCACGCGCGCGCCCTTGACCAGCGAGGCGGTGTAGACAAAATCGCTGCCCGAGCCGATATAGCCGCCGTCGAGCTGGCCGCTGGCCAGCGACTTCGCCGGCGCCATCAGTGCGAGCCCCGACTCGTCGTCGACATTGACCGTCAGCGGCAGCAGCGAGATCTGCGCGTAGCCGGTGCGCACCAGCAGTGGCACCAGCGCGCCGTTGAGCTTGCCCACCACCATCAGGCCCTTGGCGCGGCTGGCGTTGTTGTTGGTGATGGCCGCACTCTGGAACGAGGGGTAACGGCGGCTGCCATCAGCATTGCTGCTTTCAAAGGCACCGTCGGCGCTGCGAAGCTTCCAGCTGTTGCCGGTGCTGAGGCAGCTGCCGGCCGCGACGGTGCAGCTGCCGTCGGCGTTGAGCGTCTCAGTGGTCTGCGCGGTCGCAGGCGTGAAGTGGCTCGACGAAGTCAGCGAGCCGCCGGACGGCACCTGGTGGTAGCCCAGCAGGTTGTAGCTGCCGGCCACGCTGGTGAAATCGGTCTCGGTCTGTGCGAATGCCAGTACCGGGTAGAACGGGAACGTGGTGGCGGGGATCGCGCCCAGCCCAAGCACGCCTGGATAGGAGATGGTGGCACCTGGGATGCCGCCGCCGGCAACGCCATTGCCCAGGAAGATCACCGGCGGCCTGGCACTGTCGATATTGGCCTGCGAGGTGCCGTCGGACGCCGTGGCTGTCTGCAGCGCAACCGCGCAGCGGTTCTGCTCGGCGGTCGGCAGCGAGGTCATGTTGGCAAAGGTGCCAGTAAAGGTCACGCCCGCGCGCGTCGGGCTCACGCTGCCGGGTTGCTTGGGCACCGGCGACTCGATGATCTCCAGCTGGTAGGTGCGCGCCGCGGTGTCGAAGCGCAGCTTGACCAGTTCACCCGCGCCGGAGCCGCCGGTGAAGGTGGTGCTGTAGTCCAGTGCCGCCGGGCACAAAGACCCCGGCGGGCCGCCGATGGTGACCGGCCCCTGCGTGGGGCATGTGCCCGTGTTCGCGCATTGCGGCGGTGCCTGCGTGCTGGCGCGCGGCGCCTCTTCATCGCCGCCGCCACCGCAGCCGGCCAGTGCCGCGGCAAGGCTCACCCCTGTCAAAACCAAAGTGCTGCGTCGAAGCATCGACATGGTCATTGCCTGTCTCCTGATTTTTTTGGCGACCCCTGGTTCTGGATCTGGTGTCCGGCTCTGCGGCCGGATCCCTCCCGGGTGCGGCGACTCTCGCCGCTCGCGTGTTTTTGCGTCAATAGAGCGGCCGTTCCAAACAGACGCGCCTGGCGTGCATGCCGCATGTGGCGGTGGATTGCGGGTGTTGCACGGACTGCGCGGCAAAGCGGCGCGGCCACCGATTCAAACGCACGGTGCGCGCCGTTTTGCCACAATTCAGAAGCGATAGTCAGGATTGGCGGGATCGAATGCCGAGGCCTCGAAGGTCTTGCGCACCAGCTTGTCGAACACGATCTTCTCGACCATGTTGCCGTCGGCATCCCAGGCGGTTTCCACACGGATATACGGATGCTTCAGGTCCAGCATCAGCTGCACCTTCTTGGCGTAGTACTGCGGCGCGCCGGCCGGCAGGTCCCAGGTCAGCGCCACCATGCGCACGCCCTGCTCCTGCACGATCTCGGCCTTGCTGTATTTCTCGGGCAGGCCGGCGGCACGCAGCGACTTTGCATCGCGCTCCAGCATCGACAGCACGAACTGGAAGCCCAGGTCGCGCACAGTGTGGTTGGACTGCGAGCGCGCCAGCGTGCCGTCCAGTCCGATCCACATCGAGGTGAAGCCCAGCACGCCGCCCAGGTGGCCGTACATCTCGTCCTTGCGGCGGGTTTCGTCGTAGATGATTTCCTGGCCCGACTGCGCGCCGCCGGGCAACCACTTCGCATAGAGCTGGCGCGGCTGATGGCGGTAGCGGATCTGCATCTTCGCGGGCTGGTCCTGCCACTGGTTGTTGAGCCGTTCCTGGCGCGACATCCAGTACTCGTACTCGGGATAGCGGTTCATCTCGGCGCGGGCCCATTTCAGCAGTGCATCCGGCTGCAGCGCCTGGAACACGGCCAGCACCTGCTCATCGGACAGCCGCGCGAGTTCGCCGCTGGCGACCTGGCGCGAGAACAGTGCGGCTTGCTTTGCGGATGTCTGGCCGTCATAGCCCGTGCCCGCGGCGGCGGTGGTTGTGGCCGTCTGGGCCATGGCCACGGGGGGTATGGCCAGTGGCGCAGCCAGCAGTCCGATAACGGCACCGGCGACGGCGGCAAGGTAAAGCGGTTGGATCGACATGGCAGCTTCCTCCTCAAGATGTCCGCCAGGAGGCGGAGCGCGGGCAGCGCAGGGCGAACGGGACCACCGCCGCGCTCTTGGAAAATCCGATAAGGCGCACGGGGTCCGCGGGGCCTGTGCGTGGCCTCGCTGGATGGATCGACGGTTCAGTTTTGCGTGAGGGCGGTGGCGCCGGCCCGGCGGTAACCGGGCGCGGCGCGCGCCGCTATGTCCTGGTGCGCATTCGCATCCAGTCATCCAGCGGGTTGCTGGGGAAGCTCACGGTTTGCTCGCGCGCGCGGACCGGCATGCTGGTCACGGCTGAGCGTTTGGTGCCCTCATTGCGCACGGTGCGTGCGCTGATGCGGGCCTTGCCGAGGGCGGCGGCGGTTTGGCTGGCTGCATCGTCCATGGTTGCCGCCATCGCGGCGCAACTGGCACTCAGTTCATCGGCAGACTGCGCCGCGGCCAGCCTGCTGGCGCGCTGCTCGGCCTGCTGCTGCTCGCCGAGCTCGAATACCGACTGCAGGGCCGAGAAGTCGTCCGCACTGGGTTGCGCCACGTTCAGCACCGCTTCCACCATGGCAGTGAGCTGCGCCAGCACGTGCGCATCGCTCATCTGCCGGCCCTGCGTGAACACCGGCAGCAGGCTGGTGAGCTCTTCGCCGGCCAGCACGCCGGCCAGCGCCTTGAGCGCAAACTGCAGGCGCCAGCCAAGCTCATGCCGCGGCAGCCCCGGAATGGCGCGCGAGAAGGCGTCGAAGAAGCGCCCGTACACCGGGGCGTAGTGCTCCAGCAGGTATTGCTGGATAAAGGGCGAGGTGTCCGAATACACGCGCCCGAGCAGCCGCAGGAACGATGGCCCGCCCACCGACGGGTCGCGTGCCATCTGCAGCGCGGGCACGAACAGCGCACCCATCACGTGCTCGCAGCGGATGCTGTTGCCGGGCCAGCGCGCTTCGCACGCATCGAGCAGCGCCAGGCGCCGCGCGTTGAGCGGATCCAGCCGCCGGCTCAGCACGGCGTGCATCATGATGTCTTTGCTGCGGAAGTGGTAGTTCACGGCGGCCAGGTTGACGATGGCGCGCGACGTGACCTGCCTGAGCGAGGTGGCTTCATAGCCGACCTCGGTAAACAACTTTTCCGTGGCGTCGAGAATCCGGGCCTTGGTGTCTCCAGCCGAGCTTTTGCCGGTCTTCATGGGGGCGTCTCTCTTCGTTGCTGCCGTAAACCCCTTAGCAATTTGCTACGCTGTTCCGCTCCCTGCTCTGACGGCATACGGATGCTTGAAACAGCTGTACGAAGCCTATCCACCGCTTCGAGCGTTTCACAAGACCTGAATTGGAGTGGGCATTCTAATTGCGCCACTGGTGTGGGGAATCGCACAACAATGTCGCCCGCCGCCTGCATGGAGCAGGCATGCCGGATGCCTGCAATGCCGGACATTGCAGGCTTGCGTGGCCAATACCTCATGGCGTGAGGCTCCGTGCCAGCGCGTCCGCATTCTGCGCCGTCAGCGCGAACACTGACAATTGGGGGTTGGCCCCCACGCTGGTCGGAAACACCGAACCGTCGAACACCGACAGGTTGGCCAGCTGGTGGTGGTTGCCATGGCTGTCCACCACGCCGCCGCGCGCATCGTCGCTCATGCCGCAGCCGCCCATCAGGTGCGCGGTGAACAGCGCGGTGCGGAACGGCTTGAGCGGCAGCTGCGCGATGGCGTCGCGCGCCTCCGGCCAGCTGCGGTACTCGGCGGCGTCCAGGTGAGCGGGCCGCACGCGCGCCGCACCGGCAGCGAACTGCGCCTGTGCCATGCTCAGCCATGCGCGCCGCACGCCGTCCCAGGCGTAGTCGCTCATCTCATAGTCCAGCAGCGGGCTGCCGTCGGGCGCCAGCCGCACGCGCCCGCCCGTGCTCTCTGGCACAAAGCCGTCGCGCAGCAGTGCCAGCATGGCGTTGGTATGGGGCAGTTGCGCCATGTCGCGGCGCAGCGCCTCGCCCACGCCGTTGACCACGCCCGCGCTGATGCCGGGGAACAGCGGCGGCACCTCCAGCTTGTAGCCCATCGGCCCGGTCGCGCCGTCCCTCCACTGGAAGTGGTCGGAAGCGATCGACTGCGGTGCGCCATAATAGGGATCAATGCGCTCCGGCATTTTGGCTATGCTGATATTCACTGGATGGATAAACGTGCGCAATCCCAGCCGCTCATGCGGGTCCGGCACGCGCGAGCGCAGCAGCAGCGCCGGCGTGTTGATGGCGCCGCCGGCTGCGATGAAGTGCCTGGCGCGTACGACCACGCCGACGCCGGTGGGCGTATAGCCGTCCGCGCCCAGCGCCTCGCCGGTGACCGACTGCACGCGCTTGCCGTCGTGGTCCAGCGTGCGCACGCGCACGCGGTGCACCAGCGTCGCACCGCTGGCCAGTGCCGCGGGGATGGTCGATACCAGCATCGACTGCTTGGCATTGACCGGGCAGCCCAGCCCGCAATAGCCCGAGTTCCAGCAGCCCTTCACATTGCGCGGGATCACATGCCATTCCCAGCCCAGCGTCTCGCAGCCGCGCTTGAGCACATCGTTGTTGGGATTGGGCGCCATCGCCCAGGGCGCGATGCCCAGGCGCTCTTCCACTTTCCTGAACCACGGCGCCATGTCGGCCTCGCTGTGGCCGGTGACGGCATGATGCGTGGCCCAGTGCGCCAGCGTCTGCGGCGGCGTGCGGAAGCTCGATGACCAGTTGACCGTGGTGCTGCCGCCGACGGAGCGGCCCTGCAGGATGGCGATGGCGCCGTCGGCAGTGGTGCGGGCCGCGGCCTCCTGGTACAGCTCGCGATAGGCGCGATTTTCGTCCATGTCGCGGAAGCTGTCCGAGGTGCGCAGCGCCCCCTCTTCCAGCAGCACCACGCGCAGGCCCGCGCGGCTGAGCGCCTCGGCGCTGATGCCGCCGCCCGCGCCGCTGCCGACGATGACGACGTCGGCATCCAGCGTGCGCGTGGTGGTTAAGGTTGCAGCGTCCAGTACCTTCCAGCCGGCGGCGATGCCGGCATCGTAGAGATTGTCGATGGCCATGTCGGGGATCAGGCGTGCAGCGCCTTGTAGACGGCCGCGTTGGGGCCGGGATAGCCGCTGCCAGCCCACGCGGCCGGCAACACGTAGTAGCTCACGCTGGTGAGCTTGACCAGCACCACCGCGCCGGCATTGAGCGTGGCCAGGCGGCTGGCGCGCCAGCGCGCCAGGAAGGCCTGCACCTGCGTGGGCGTGGCCGCGCTCCAGTCCTGGCGGATGCCGGTCAGCGCCCAGCGCAGCGGCATGCTGGCAAGCAGGCCGAACAGCTTGCGCAACTCGGCTTGCGCGCCCGCGCCCATCGCGGCGCAGGTTGCGTCGATATTGCGCAGCGCGTCCTGCTCAAGGGTCGCGCGCCGCTGCGGCGGGGATTCGGCCAGTTCGGTGACGATGGCCGGCAGCAGCGCGCGGAGCATCGCCACGTCTTCCGGGCGCAGCCAGGTCATGCCGGCCTGCGGCGCGGGATGGGCCGACGAGCAGCCGGCCAGCGACGGCACCAGCGCGGTACAGGCCAGCGCGGCCGAGAAGCCGAGGCCGACTTTCAGGAAGCCGCGCCGCGTCAGCGCGTGCAGCGCCTCGGCATCGGCATCCGCACCGCGGTGTGGATGATTGGGGGGCATATTGTCTCCTTGCGTCGGTCTCTTGTATTCCGGCGGGGCAGGCCCGCATTGACGCTACCCGGAGTTTGGATAAAGATCGGTGCCCGGTCTTGATCCCGCACGACAGGTGATTTGATGCCACGCGCCAACCAGCCCGACGGCGGTGCCAGTGGTGCGCCAGCGGGCACCGCATCGGGCACCGTCTCGCTCGCCTACCTCCGCGCCGTGCTCGATCACGGCGCGCGCCAGGGCATTGCCCCGGCCGAACAGCTGCGCGCCGTCGGCGTGCCGCCCGAGCTGCTGCACGCCACCGGTGCGCAGACCGCCACGCGCATTCCCGGCGCGGCCTACCTGGCGCTGCTCGACTGGCTGGAGCAGGTCACCGGCGATCCCGATGTCGGCCTGCGCGCCGGCGCCGCCTTCGCGCCGCGCCACTATGCCGAGATGGGCTACGTGGTGCTGACCACGCCCACCGTGCGCGACGCCATCCTGCAAGGCATCCGCTATGAGGTGCTGGCCAACGATATCGGCGGCACCCGCCTGATTGAAACGCCGCATGCCGCCTGCATGACCTGGGAAGCCCGGCATGGCCCGCTGTCGCGCCATGCGCATGAGCTGCACATGGCAACCTGGGTGGTGTTCGCGCGCTGGCTGATCGGTGAGCAGCACGTGGCCACGCAGGTGGAATTCCCGCATCCCGCGCCCGCCGATACCCGGCTGCATGCCGAGGTGTTCGGCTGCCCCGTGGTCTTCAACGCCGCGCGCCATGCCATGCATATCGAACGGGCCTTGCTGGACCTGCCGTCGCTGCAGGCCGACGCGGGCATGCAGGTGCAGATGACGCGCATCGCCGATACCCAGCTGCAGCAGATCGTGCCGGCCGGGGCCGACGCATTGGCGCAGGCGCGTGCCTATATCAGCGGGCGGCTGCCGCAGGGCGAACTGCCGATTGCCGACGTGGCCGCGCACCTGGGTATGCCCGTGCGCACCCTGCAGCGGCGGCTGCAGGCGCAGGGCATCAGTTATTCACAGCTTGTGGATAACGTGCGGCGCGCGCTGGCGGAACAGTATCTTGCCGATCCCGGCATCAGCCTGGCGCAGTGCGCGATGCGGCTCGGCTATTCCGAGCAGAGTGCCTTCACCCACGCCTTCAAGCGCTGGACCGGTGAAACGCCGCACGGCTGGCGGCGCAAGGGACAGGCCGCCTAGTGCCTGAATGTTGCGGCCACGCCTTCGTGATCCGCGAAGCCTGAAAAAAATCTCCCGGTTTCAAACGCACGACCGAATCCCACGGCGCAAGCGCCTGCGGGGTGGCATCGCCTTGTTTCATGTGCGCCAAACGCCGCTGGAAATCCCCAAAAATTAGAACCATCCTTCAACTCACGGCATTGACCACCTGCCCGGCGCTTCCTACGATGACATCCATCAATGTCACAATAAACACTGTAATAACGGTGAGGAGCGCCCATGAATGCACCCGCGGAGCTGCCGCAGCAGGCATCCCCTGCTCTCGAGCACACAGACATTGCCATCATCGGCAGTGGCTTTGCCGGCCTCGGCATGGCGATACGGCTGCGCGAGCGCGGCGAGCGCAACTTCCTGATCTTCGAGAAAGCCGGCTCCGTCGGCGGCACCTGGCGCGACAACCATTACCCGGGCTGCGCCTGCGATGTGCAGTCGCACCTGTATTCCTTTTCCTTCGCGCCGAACCCGGACTGGTCGCGCATGTTTTCGACCCAGCCGGAGATCCGCGCCTACCTGGAAGGCTGCACCGACCGCTTCGGCCTGCGCCCGCACCTGCGGCTGCACCATGAACTGTGCCACGCCGCCTGGGACGAGGCCGCGCAGGTGTGGCGCCTGGAGATGGCCGACGGCAAGGTGGTCCGGGCGCGCGTGCTGGTCTCCGGCATGGGCGGGCTGAGCCGGCCTTCCTACCCCAATATCCCCGGTCTGGACTCGTTCGAGGGCGAGTGCTTCCACTCGCAGCACTGGAACCACGCCTATGCGCTCGCCGGCAAGCGCGTGGCCGTAATCGGCACCGGCGCCAGCGCGATCCAGTTCGTGCCGCAGATCGCGCCGCAGGTGGCGCAACTGGACCTGTACCAGCGCACCCCGCCGTGGATCATGCCCAAGCCGGACCGCGAGGTCAGCGCGACCGAGCGCTGGCTGTTCCGCCGCTTGCCGTTCACGCAGACGCTGGTGCGCACCGGCATCTACTGGATGCTGGAATCGCGCGTGCTGGGCTTTGTGCTGCATCCGAAGATCATGAAGGTGGTGGAGCGCGTCGCACGCGGCCATCTGGCCAGGCAGGTGCGCGACCCCGCCTTGCGCGCAACGCTGACGCCGGACTACACCATCGGCTGCAAGCGCGTGCTGATCTCCAACGATTACTACCCGGCACTGACGCGCGACAACGTGGACGTTGTCACCACCGGCATCGCCCGTGTGGAGCGCGACGCGGTGGTGCTGCGCGACGGCACGCGCCGGCCCGCGGACTGCATCATCCTGGGCACCGGCTTCCATGCCACCGACCCGATGCCGCGCGGCGTGATCTCCGGCCTTGACGGCGTGGACCTGGTCGATGCCTGGCGCGACGGCGCGCAGGCCTACCTGGGCACCACCGTGGCGGGCTTCCCCAACCTGTTCTTCGTGGTCGGCCCCAATACCGGCCTGGGCCACAGCTCGATGGTGTTCATGATCGAGTCGCAGGTGGCCTACATCGCGGACGCCCTGCAGCAGATGCGCCGCGAAGGCGTGCAGGCGGTGGACGTGCGCGAGCCGGTGCAGCGCCGCTTCAACGAACGGCTGCAGACGCGGCTGGGCCATGCGATCTGGTCCGCCGGCGGCTGCGCCAGCTGGTACATCGACCCGCGCAGCGGCCGCAACACCACGCTGTGGCCGGGCTTCACCTGGCAGTTCCGCCGCGCCACGGCCAGCTTTCGCATGACCGACTACGACCTGTACCCGGTGCGGCGCGCATTGCCGGACGAGACCGCAATGCAGCCCGGGTCGGCCGATATCGCCACGGTCGCCGGTGCCTGACGTACACGCATTCCCCCTGACTCACACCCAAAAGAACGACATCACCGGAAGGAGACCGGACATGAAGGACTTCCGCAACAAGGTTGCCGCCGTCACCGGCGCCGGCTCGGGCATCGGCCGCGCGCTGGCGGTGGCGCTGGCACGGCAGGGCTGCCACCTGGCGCTGTCAGACCGTAACGAGGCCGGGCTGGCGCAGACCGTGGCCCAGGCCATGGCCGCCGCACCGCAGGCCCGCATCACGCAGCACACCGTGGATGTGGCCGACCGCGCCGCGGTCTACGCGTGGGCCGCCGCGGCCGCCGAGGCGCATGGCCGCGTCAACCTGATCTTCAACAACGCCGGCGTGGCGCTGTCCAGCACCGTCGAGGGCATGAGCTACGACGACCTGGAATGGATCATGGGCATCAACTTCTGGGGCGTGGTGTACGGCACCAAGGCCTTCCTGCCGTACCTGAAGGCCAGCGGCGACGGCCACGTGGTCAATACGTCGAGCATCTTCGGCATCTTCGCCCAGCCCGGCATGGGCGCCTACAACGCCAGCAAGTACGCGGTGCGCGGCTTCACCGAATCGCTGCGGCAGGAGCTGGACCTGATGGACTGCGGCGTGTCGGCCACCACCGTGCACCCGGGCGGCATCAAGACCAATATCGCCCAGGCCAGCCGCGTGTCATCGAGCGTCAACGGCTTCCTGGTGCGCGACGCGCAGCACGGCAAGGATGAGTTCGAGAAGTTCTTCATCACCCCGCCCGACAAGGCCGCGCGCGTGATCCTGGAAGGCGTGCGCCGCGATCGCCGGCGCGTGCTGATCGGACCCGACGCCTACGCCGCCGATGCCATGGCGCGCCTGCTGCCGGCGGCCTACCAGTCACTGGTGGTGCGCGAGACGCGCCGCAAGCGCGATCTGGGCCCCGCTGCGGCACCGGCCTCGGTTGGCCAGGGAGAGCGCCCGTGAACCGGCTCGCGATAGAACAGGATGCTGCGCTGCTGGCGCCACCGGGGGCACTGACGCGCTGGTTCGGGCAAGGCCGCGTAGGGCTGTTCAGCCTGTCGCGCGCCACGCTGGCGCAGCGCCATGCGCTGCCGGCCTCGCGCTGGGTGCGCGTGCTGGATGCGATGGTGCACTACACCGACGAAGGCCCCGCCGACGGCGAGACCCTGGTGCTGATCCACGGCTTCGGCGCTTCGCTGCATACATGGCAAGGGATTGTGCCGGCGCTGGCGCAGCGCTATCGCGTGCTGCGGCTGGACCTCGCCCCGTTCGGGCTGACCGGGCCGCTGCGCGATGCGCGCGGCCGCATCGAAACCATGGACGTGCACCGCTACCGCGATTTCATCGATGCCTTCCTGGCTGCGGTGAACGTGCGCCGCGCCAGCATCATCGGCAACTCGCTGGGCGGGCTGATCGCGTGGGACCTGGCGGTGCGCCGGCCCGATGCGGTCGACAAGCTGGTGCTGATCGACGCCGCCGGCTTCCCGATGCGGCTGCCGATCTATATCGACCTGTTCCGCCATGCGCCGGTGCGCTGGTCGGCACCGTGGATGCTGCCCGAGTTCATCATCCGCGCCGCCACGCGCGATGTCTATGGCGATGCCTCGCGCGTGCCGGAGTCCACCTTCCGCCGCTACGTCGACTTCTTCTACGCCGAAGGCAGCCGCGAGGCCGTCGGCAAGATGGTGCCCAAGCTCGACTTTGCCCAGCTTGACACCCACCTGCTCGGCAGCGTGCGCGCGCCCACGCTGGTGCTGTGGGGCGAGCGCGACCGCTGGATCCCGCCCGCTCACGCGCAGGCCTTTGCCGAGCGCATCCCCGGTGCGCAGCTGCGCCGCTACGCGGGGCTTGGCCACGTGCCGATGGAAGAAGACCCGCAACGCGTGGCCGCAGACCTGCTGCCGTTCCTGGCAGCCCAATGAATTCCCACCGGCGCAACACGCGCCGGCCTTCACCCAAGGAGACCGCCATGATGCCAGTCCGCCGCGACGTGCATCCCCACCTAACGCCAGAACGCATCAGCGACTGGCACGAACGGGGCCGTCACATCACCCATTTCATCAACGCGCTGTCGATCTTCTTCCCCGCCGGGGAGCGCTTCTTCATGGACAGCGTGCGCAACTACCGCGACCAGGTGAAAGACCCCGAACTGAGCCGCGCCATCGCCGGCTTTATCGGCCAGGAAGCGATGCACACGCGCGAGCACATCCTTTACAACCGATTGATGGAAGACGCCGGCCTGCCCGCCGCGGCGCTGGATCGCACGGTGTGGAAACTGCTGGACCTGCTGCGCAAGATCCTGCCCAAGTCCTGGCAGCTGGCCCACACCATCGCGCTGGAGCACTACACCGCGATGCTGGCCGGTGGCCTGCTGCAGGATCCGCGCCACATGGGCGCGGCCTCTGAGACCGGCTACCGGCAGGTGTGGACCTGGCACGCGCTGGAAGAAACCGAGCACAAGGCCGTGGCCTACGATGTCTGGAACACGGTGATGAAGCCCGGCCCCTACCGCTACTTCCTGCGCACCTTCACCATGCTGACCACCACCGTGACGTTCTGGGCCATGGTGTTCGTGTTCCACATCGCGCTGGTGATGGGCGACAAGGGCTGCCGCAACAAGCTGACCGGGTTTGGCGGCGTGCTGCGCTTCCTGTGGGCCTCGCCCGCCGTGCTGCCCAAGATGATCCCGGAATGGCTCAGCTACTTCCGCCCGGGCTTCCATCCGTGGGACGACGACAACCGCGCCGAGCTGGCACGCATCGCCCCGCTGGTCGAAGAGATCGAAGACACCGCGCGCGCCGCCGGCGTCTCTACCCGTGCGCCCTCGCTGCGGGGGGCCGCATGACCATCTGGCAGTGCCGTATCGGTGGATTCGTTTATCAAGAAGCGCTCGGCATGCCCGAGCACGGGATCGCGCCCGGCACACCGTGGGGCGCGGTCCCGCTGGAGTGGAGCTGCCCGGACTGCGGCATGGCGAAAGCGGATTTCGACATGGTTGCGCTATAGGCGGGCGGTGATCAATGCGGGGTGATGGCTGTCAGCGCCCCGATCCATCAAACAAAAAGCCCGGCATCACTGCCGGGCTTTTCGCTTACCGCAACTTGCAACAGCTTCAGCTCTTGGCCACCACTGCCGCCTTGCCCTTGCCGAGCATGCGGTTGATCTGCCACTGCTGGGCGATCGACAGGATGTTGTTCACCACCCAGTACAGCACCAGGCCGGCCGGGAAGAAGAAGAACATCACCGAGAACACCAGCGGCATGATCATCATGACCTTGGCCTGCACGGGGTCCGGCGGGGTCGGGTTCAGCTTGGTCTGCACGAACATCGACACGGCCATCACGATCGGCAGGATGTAGAACGGATCCGGCACCGACAGGTCATGGATCCAGCCCAGCCACGGCGCGCCGCGCATTTCCACCGACGACAGCAGCACCCAGTACAGCGCAATGAACACCGGGATCTGGATCACGATGGGCAGGCAGCCGCCGAGCGGGTTGACCTTCTCGGTCTTGTACAGCCCCATCATCTCCTGGTTCATCTTCTGCGGGTCGTTCTTGTAACGCTCGCGGATCGACGTCATGCGCGGCTGCAGGTCCTTCATCTTGCCCATGGACTTGTAGCTTGCCGCCGACAGCGGGAAGAACACCAGCTTGATCAGCACCGTCAGCGCGATGATCGACCAGCCCCAGTTGCCCAGGAAGCCATGCAGCTTCTCCAGCAGCCAGAACAGCGGCTTGGCCAGGATGGTCAGCCAGCCATAGTCCTTCACCAGCTCCAGGCCCGGGGCGATCTTCTCGAGCATGTGCTCTTCCTGCGGGCCGGCGAACAGGCGTGCATCGGTGGTCACCGTGGCGCCCGGGGCCAGTTCACCCAGCGGCTGCTGGACGCCCACGCGGTACAGGTTCGGGTCGATCTGCTGGACGTAGAAGCTGTGCTCCTTGCTGGTCTGCGGGATCCAGGCCGAGGCAAAGTAGTGCTGCACCATCGCCACCCAGCCATTGTTGGCGGCGGCCGGCACGCTGGCCTTGCCCTTGGCCACATCTTCAAAGCTGATCTTGTGGTACTTGTCGGCGTCGGTGTAGATGGCCGGGCCGGTGAAGGTGCTGTAGAACTGCGACTGCTCGACCTTGCTGCCGTCGCGCGCCAGTTCCAGGTACAGCGTCGGCGAGACCGGCGCGGCACCCGCGTTGGTCACCGCGAACTTGGTGTCGACCACATAGGTGCCCTTGTGGAACACATAGGTCTTGACCAGCTTCACGCCGTTCTTCTCAGCGGTCAGCGCCACTTCCAGCTGCTCGGCGCCGTCCAGCGAGCGCGGGCCCGGGGCGGCGGTGAACACCGTGGTGTGGTTGGGCAGGTCGCCGCCGATCAGGCCCGAGCGTGCCATGTAGGTACGCACGTTGTCGCGCTCGAACAGCACCACCGGCTTGCCGTCCTTCTCATGCTCCTTGAGCAGCTCCAGGCGCGACACGATGCCGCCGGCGGTGTCGATCTCGGCGCGCACCGTGTCGGTGGTCACCACGATCTTCTCGCCGGCGGGCTGGGCCGCGGCCTGCGGCGCGGCCGGGGCAGCGGTACCCGCTGCGCCTGGCGCCACGTTGGCCTTGGGCACGTCGCCCTGGGCGACAGCGCCGCTGGCGGCGGGCGCCGAAGCGGCCTGTTGCGTCGTGCTCGGGAAGAACATCGACGCATGGCCTTGGGAGCGCTGCCAGTTGTCGTAGAGCAGCACGAGGGCCATCGAGAAGATGACCCAGAGGATGGTGCGTTTGATATCCATGTCTGGCTGTGGTCGGAGAAATCAGGGTCTGGGCAGACGGATCGCAACAGGCGCATGGCCTGCGGCGGCATGGACGGAACGGCCCGCGTGGGTGTCCGGCCTGGCAGTGTCGTCAGCTTGCGTGCCCGGCACGGGATCATACCCGCCTTGGGCGAAAGGATGGCAGCGGCACAGCCGGCAGGCGGCCATCCAGCTGCCGCGCGCGGCGCCGTAATGGATGACGGCGTCGCGGGCGTAGTCGGAACAGGTCGGCAGGAAGCGGCACTGCGAGCCCAGGTAAGGACTCAGGGCGATCTTGTAGATACGCAGCAGGGCTAGCAGGATTCGCTTCATGGCAGGCGGTTCAGGCCGGAAGGCCTGGTGGCTGGCTTTGCGAGGGGCTCGCCGGTGGCGCCGCGGGTGGCGGTGCCGAAGGCGAGGCAGGCGGTGCGGGTGGCGGCAGCGGCTTGGCCGCTACGTCGAGCAGGCTGGCGATTTCCGCCGCGCATGCCCTTCGGACCGCCGCGCGCGTCGCAAATTCCGCGCGCGGAAACTTGGCTTGCAGGCGCAGCAGCACGTCGCGCCCCGCCAGGTGCTCACGGCGCTGGCGGAACAGTTCGCGCGCCATGCGCTTCACCAGGTTGCGCTCAGCCGCGCGCGGCGCGAACTTCTTGCCGACCACCACGCCAAGCCGGCCTTCCGGACGGTCATTGGCGCGCACGTAGAGCACGAAATGCGGGCTGCGCCGCCGGGGCCGCAAAGCAAAAACGGATGAAAACTCATCCGTCTTTGTTAGCCTCGCGGCTTTGGGGAAGGCATGGGCTGACACGCTGGGTGACACTGGTGAGCGCTGGCGAATACTACTGCTGGCGCAAAAGCGGCGCCCTGCGGCAAGCGGCCGGCCGACCTGAAGCCGAGGCGGTGGGCATTGACGGCTGCGCGGCACGGCTGCGGTACGCTGCAGCCGGCGCCGGGCGCGCCGTCAGGCCGGTCGCCCGGGCCTCAGATGGCCAGGCGCTTGCGGCCCTTGGCGCGGCGTGCGTTGATGACGGCACGGCCGCCGCGGGTCTTCATGCGCACGCGGAAACCGTGGGTACGCTTGCGGCGGGTAACGGAAGGTTGGTAGGTACGTTTCATGTTGCACTCTCTGGTTGATCTTGGCTCGCCCGACTCCGGCCGGTGCCGGGGTGCCGTGGCCGCCGCGTATGGTTCGCATGGGGCTGCCGCAAGCAAGAAACTGCCGCGGCGTATCCGACGATTCTGGTTCTGTCTTTGCTGCCGGCCGAATGGCGCGCGCTGCAGGCGGGGTGGCCTGTGGGCGCGGACGGCACGAACAGGCCAGACCCGGCGATGCGCATACGTGATCCCCTGCCGCATCGCAGAACCCGCCATTTAAACGATTTTCTCCGGCGCTGTCAAGGCACAAGTCTGTGTGCAAGGGCACAATTGCCACAGCGCCCAATGGCCCGTGGTGGCCCATTGTCCACAATGGTCGGTGGGTAACTGCATGTGCCCCGAGTGCCACCTCTACCGCAGTCATCCACAGGCGAAGTCCCTGTTTTGCCTGGGATTTTGCCCGTTTCCGCACCCCGGAAAGCCGCACCACAGCAAGGGTTGTGCACACAAATCCACTGCATTTGCACAAGTTGTCCACAGACTTATCCTTTGTGGATAACTCAGGGGCGGGGGTACAATCCGGGTCCAAACACAACACGGGCTGCGTGGCGCAGGCGCAACCCGGGCCCCCACCGCGGCAACGCATGACTGAACGCACGCCAGTGCGGCGAGCCTGAAGGCTCGCTGGCTGCTGCATTGGCATGCCGCGGAGGCCTCACCGAACGGAATTGATTCCTAA